>NZ_JBIVPH010000006.1:0-315568 GCF_044754545.1 Streptomyces sp. NPDC093071
GCCCGGTTACATTCCGAACCCGGAAGCTAAGCCTTTCAGCGCCGATGGTACTGCAGGGGGGACCCTGTGGGAGAGTAGGACACCGCCGAACAATTCTTCAGGACCCCTGGTCCCAGCGTTCATGCTGGGACCAGGGGTCCTTTTGTTTTTCCTTGATTTTTCTCCACTGCGCGGCGGAGTGCCGGCTGCGCGAGAATGACTGCAGTACCCGAAGACAGGAGTCACGACCATGCCCACCAACTCTCCCGACGACCGTCCGGAGCGCGAGCCGCGTCGCAGGGACGGTGGTGGTGGCGACCGGGGCGGTTTCCGTGGACCGCGCCGGGACGACCGTGGCGGCGACAATCGCGGGGGCGGTTTCCGCCGCGACGACCGCCGTGACGACAACCGTGGTGGCGGCGGCGGTTTCCGTCGCGACGACCGTGGTGGTGACAACCGCGGTGGCGGGTTCCGGCGCGATGACCGTCGTGACGACCGGCCCCCCTTCCGTCGCGATGACCGGCGGGACGACAACCGCGGTGGTGACAACCGTGGTGGTGGGTTCCGGCGTGACGACCGTCGTGACGACCGGCCTTCGTTCCGTCGCGATGACCGTCCCTCGTACCAGCGTGACGACCGCCGTGACGACAACCGTGGTGGCGGTGGTTTCCGTCGCGACGATCGGGGCGGCGACAATCGCGGTGGTGGGTTCCGCCGTGACGATCGCCGTGACGAGCGTCCCCCGTTCCGGCGGGACGACCGGCCTTCGTACCAGCGTGACGACCGTCGTGACGACAACCGTGGTGGTGGGTTCCGCCGTGACGACCGTCGTGACGACCGGCCCTCGTTCCGCCGCGATGACCGGCGGGACGACAACCGGGGCGGCGACAACCGTGGTGGCGGCGGGTTCCGGCGCGATGACCGTCGTGACGACCGGCCTTCGTTCCGGCGGGACGACCGGCGGGACGACAATCGC
This sequence comes from Streptomyces sp. NPDC093071, assembly GCF_044754545.1. Classification (NCBI taxonomy): domain Bacteria; kingdom Bacillati; phylum Actinomycetota; class Actinomycetes; order Kitasatosporales; family Streptomycetaceae; genus Streptomyces; species Streptomyces sp. NPDC093071. The sequence goes on from NZ_JBIVPH010000006.1 coordinate 956, forward strand.
GGTGGTGACAACCGTGGTGGTGGCGGCGGTTTCCGGCGTGACGACCGTCGTGACGACCGGCCTTCGTTCCGTCGTGATGACCGTCCCTCGTACCAGCGTGACGACCGCCGTGACGAGAATCGCGGTGGCGGTTTCCGCCGTGACGACCGTCGCGATGACCGGCCCTCCTTCCGTCGCGACGAGCGGCGGGACGAGCGGCCTTCGTTCCGGCGGGACGACCGGCGTGATGACAACCGGGGCGGTGGTGGCTTCCGGCGGGACGACCGTGGGGGCGACAACCGTGGTGGTGGGTTCCGCCGGGACGACAGCCGGGGTGGCGGTGGGTTCCGTGGGCGGGACGACCGGGGTGGCGACAGCCGTGGGGGCTACGGGCGTCGTGACGACCGGGGCGGCCGGGACCGGGACCGTGGTGACCGCGCGCCCATCAAGCGGCTGCCGATCCCGCCGGAGGTCACCGGTGAGGAGATCGACCCGGACGTGCGCCAGGAGCTGATGAGCCTGCCCAAGGGGCTCGCCGAGGACGTCTCGCGCAACCTCGTCATGGTCGCCCAGCTCATCGACGAGGACCCGGAAAAGGCCTACGGGTACTCCAGGGTCGCCCTCCGGCTCGCCTCCCGCGTCGCCGCCGTCCGCGAGGCCGCCGGGTTCGCCGCGTACGCCACGCAGAAGTACTCCGAGGCGCTGGCCGAGTTCCGGGCCGCGCGGCGGATGAGCGGCGGGGTCGAGCTGTGGCCCGTCATGGCCGACTGCGAGCGCGGCCTCGGCCGGCCCGAGCGGGCGCTCGCGATGGCCGGTGAGCCCGAGGTGCAGAAGCTGGACAAGGCCGGGCAGGTCGAGATGCGGCTCGTGGCCGCCGGCGCCCGCCGGGACCTGGGCCAGCTCGACGCGGCCATCGTGACGCTGCAGAGCCCCGAGCTCGCCTCCAGCGCCGTTCACCCGTGGACCGCGCGCCTGCGGTACGCGTACGCCGACGCGCTCCTCGCCGCCGGCCGTGAGCAGGAGGCCCGGGAGTGGTTCGGCAAGGCCCTGGAGGCCGACAAGGACGGCGCCACGGACGCCTCCGACCGGCTCGCCGAGCTGGACGGCGTCGAGTTCGTCGACGCGTTCGACGACTCGGATGACGCCGATGACGTCGAGGAGTCGGACGGCGTTGTCGTCGACGACGAGATCGACGGCGACGACCGTGACGGCAACAAGGGCTGAGGTCGGTCGATAGGCCGGTAGGCCGGTAGCAAGGAGAAGGGCGGCACCCCTCGGGGTGCCGCCCTTCTGCGTTTCCGGTCCGTTTCCGGGGCCGGGGGCCTCAGTCCAGTGCGAGGCTCCTCAGGACCAGGCCCGTCGCCGGCTTCGGGCCGAAGGAGGTCGACTTGCGGGGCATCGTGACGCCCTGGCGGGCCAGGTCGCGGACGACCTCCTCCCGTACCGGGTGCATGAGGACCGCCGTGCCGCCACGGCGTTCCGCCTGGGCCACGGCGGCCTCGGTGTCGTGGATATAGGCGATGTCCTCGGGGGCGTCCGGGACGTGCCAGACGTGCTCCAGGAGCGTGGAGTGCAGGACGGTCGCGTCCAGCGTGCGCCAGGCCCCGGGGCGGTCCGTGCGGATCGTGCGGGCCAGGAGGGCCGGGTCCGGGCGGTCCAGGAGGTGGAAGGCGCCGTCGCCCGCGAGGAGGAAGGCGTTGCCGTCGGCGGTGGCCGTCGCGAGGGCCTCCAGGGCCTCCGGGAGGGCCCCGCCGACGCGGCGCACCCGGAAGGCGCCCTCGACGGCCGCGAGCGCGTCGGCGACCGGCAGGCGGTTGAGGAGGCGGTGGATGGCACGGACCCGCAGGGGGTAGCGGGCGGTGTCGACCAGGAGGACCAGGCCGTAGTTCCAGGCGCCCGGCGAGACGTGCTCCTCGCGCAGGCGCAGGTACGTCGCCCAGCGGTGGTGGCCGTCCGCGATGAGGGCCTGGTGGCGGCCGAGGTCCGCGGCGACGGCGGCCTGCTCGGCCGGGTCGGTCACCGCCCACAGGCGGTGGGAGAAGCCGTCCTCGGTGGTGGTGGCGAGGAGCGGCTCGCGCGCCGCGCACCGATCGATCACCGCGTCCGCGCCCCCGCCGTCCTCCCCGACGTAGGTGAGGAGCAGAGGTTCGAGGTTGGCGGCGGTCGTCCGCATCAGGGCGGCCCGGTCCTCGACCACGTGCGGCATCACGTCCTCGTGGGGGAGGACGATCCCGGCCTCGGGCGCGGAGAGCTCCAGGGCGCCGATGATCCCGCGCTGGAGGATCCCGTCGCCCCGCTGCTCGTACACGTAGAGCGCGGGCGCCGGGTCGGGGGCGAGGACGCCGTCCGCGAGCCAGCGGTCGAGGGTGACGGCGGCCTTGCGGTGGCGGGTGCCGGCGGTCACGGCCTGCGGGAGGATCAGCCGGACGATGTTGTGCGGGTCCGCCGACTCCAGGTGGTGCAGTCCGTCGGGTCGTACGACGACGTCGTAGGGAGGGGACGTCACGGCGGCGAGACTGCCGACCCGCTCGGGGACGTACCGGAGCCCGCGGAAGGGCGCCAGGCGCAGCCCCGCGGTGTCGTCGCGGACGTCGGCGGCCGCGTGACCTGTGGTGTTCATCTCGACATCGTATGTGGGCCGGGCCATGAGCGATGATCGGGGTAGCGGGGGGATCACACCTGGTGAGGCGAGGAGAGAACGGTGACGGTGCACGACGGCCAGGGACGGCGGGGCGGCGGCAGGACGCGGCCGGGGGCCAGCGCGGAGCCGCTGAGCGGGGCGTACGACACGGCGCTGCTCGACCTGGACGGGGTCGTGTACGCGGGCGGGCTCGCCGTCCCGTACGCCGTCGAGTCCCTCGGGGCGGCCCGGGGCGGCGGGATGCGCCTCGCGTACGTCACCAACAACGCGCTGCGGACGCCGGAGGCCGTCGCGGAGCACCTCACGGAGCTGGGGGTGCCGGCGGAGGCCGGGGACGTGGTCACCTCGGCGCAGGCCGTCGCCCGGCTGATCGCGGACGAGGTGCCGGCCGGGTCCCGGGTGCTGCTCATCGGCGGCGAGGGGCTCGCGGTGGCGCTGCGCGAGCGGGGTCTGGTGCCGGTGGAGTCGGCGGACGACGACCCGGCGGCGGTCGTGCAGGGGTACGGGGGACCGGACCTGCCGTGGAAGCGGTTCGCCGAGGCGGCCTACGCGGTGGGGCGGGGCGTGCCGTGGTACGCCTCGAACACGGACCTGACGATCCCCGGGGCGCGCGGGATCGGGCCCGGGAACGGGGCGGCCGTGGAGGTCGTGCGGATCGCCACCGGCGGCCGGTTCGAGCCGAAGGTCGCCGGAAAGCCGCTGCCGCCGATGCACCGGGAGACGGTGCTGCGGACCGGGGCGGAGCGGCCGCTCGTCGTCGGGGACCGGCTCGACACGGACATCGAGGGCGCGTTCAACGGCGGGGTGGACTCGCTGCTCGTCCTCACCGGGGTGACGGACGTGGCGCAGCTGCTCGCGGCCGTGCCCGAGCACCGGCCGACGTACGTGGCGGCGGACCTGCGGGGGCTGCTCGTCGGGCAGCCGGAGGTGGTCCCCGACAGGGACGGCGGGTTCGTGTGCGGGGCGTGGCGGGCCTCGGCCGACGGGGGCGCGCTGGCGGTCGTACCGGTCGAGGGACCCGCCTCCGGCGAGGCCGACCCCATGGACGGCGTACGGGCCCTCTGCGGGGCCGCGTGGTCGGCGGCGGAGGCCGGGGCGGGCGTCCTGGACGGGGAGAAGGCGGTCGCGCGGTTGGGGTTGTAGGGGCGGGGGCCCGGGTGTGGGTGCGGGGTCGGCCGTCGGGTGGCGGCTGTCCCGGCCCGGCCCGGTCCGCTCGGCCCCGGCGGTGCGGCTCGGTCGGTGGGGGCGGCCGGGGCCCGGGGCTCCAGGTCAGTGGGGTCGGCCGGGGCCCGGGGCGCCAGGTCAGTGGGGTCCGCCGAAGGCTCGGGCGGCAAGCCGTTTCGGAAGTTGGGTAGGCTAACCTAACTCCGCTTGGGTCGTGGTCGTCATCGTCCGCCACGGTCGCGGACGAGGACAACGGGAGTCGTGGGTATGGACGGTCGGCAGAAGCAGCGCCTGAGCGCGGAAGCGGTCACCCTGGCGTACGAGCAGCGGGTCATCGCCCGCGATCTGTCCGTCGAGATACCCGACAACTCCTTCACCGTCATCGTCGGGCCGAACGCCTGCGGCAAGTCCACCCTGCTGCGCGCCCTCTCCCGGATGCTGAAGCCCGCCGAGGGGCGCGTCCTGCTCGACGGGCAGTCGATCCAGACCATGCCCGCCAAGAAGGTCGCCAAGACCCTCGGGCTGCTGCCCCAGACCTCCCTGGCCCCCGACGGCATCACCGTCTCCGACCTCGTCGCGCGCGGTCGCTACCCGCACCAGGGCCTGCTGCGGCAGTGGTCCTCGGAGGACGAGCGGATCACCCGGGAGTCGATGGAGGCGACCGGCGTCGCCGAGCTGGCCGACCGGTACGTGGACGAGCTCTCCGGCGGTCAGCGCCAGCGCGTCTGGATCGCCATGGCGCTCGCCCAGCAGACCCCGCTGCTCCTGCTCGACGAGCCGACGACGTACCTCGACATCCAGCACCAGATCGACGTCCTCGACCTGTGCGCCGAGCTGCACGAGACGCAGGGGCGCACCCTCGTCGCCGTCCTGCACGACCTCAACCACGCGGCCCGGTACGCGACCCACCTGATCGCCGTCCGCGCCGGCGAGGTGGTCGCCGAGGGGCCGCCGTCCGAGGTCGTGACCGCCGAGCTGGTCGAGCGGGTCTTCGGGCTCCGCTGCCAGGTCATCGAGGACCCGGAGACGGGGACGCCGCTGGTCGTGCCCGCCGGGCGGAGGGCGCGCGCCGCCACCGGGGCGCGGCCCGCGCTGCGGAAGTGACCCGCGCTGCGGAAGCGAGCGGAGCTACAGGAGCGAGCGGAGCCGCAGGAGGTCGCGGAAGCCGGCCTCCAGCCTGACCCGGCCCGAGGCCCAGGCCTTCGCGAAGTTCAGTCGGCCGTCCACCATCGCCACCAGGTCGTCCCCGGTCATCGCGAGCCGGATCTGCGCCTTGGCCGGCGGCGGCCCCTCCACCGTGGAGTCCACCCGGATCCGGCCGTCCGCGAGACGGCCCGTGAAGGTCGTGTCCAGGTCGGTGACGTGGCAGCTCAGGGTGCGGTCGAGCGCGGCCGCGCCCCGCACGTCGCCGTCCGCCCGCGCGAGGCCGTCGGAAAGTCTGTCCAGTGCGCCGCGGCACTCCGTGATCGTCGCCATCGCCGTCGACGGTACCCCAGGGCTTCGCGGTAGCGTCGGGGCATGAGCGACGCGACGCCGGAACCGGTGGTGGACGACCAGACCGACGGAGCGGCCGGAGAGGCGCCCGGAGAGATGCCCGGCGACGCGGCCGGCGAGCCCGCCGCGGCCGCGCCGCTCGGGGTCGCCCGGGAGCGCACCGGCCACCCCGCCGTAGACGCCCGCCTCGCGCGTCTCGCCGAGGTCGACGCCCTCCCGGCGGACGGACACCCGGAGGTGTACGAGGATGTACACCGTGGCCTGCGCGACGAGCTGACCTCGCTCGACGCGCACCCCGCACCCCGTCCGCACGACAACAGGAGCTGAACAGAACGTGGCAGGAGTGGCACGCCGCCGTCTCGACGCCGAGCTGGTCCGGCGCAAGCTCGCCCGCTCGCGGGAGCACGCCAGCCAGCTGATCGCCGCGGGCCGGGTGACCGTCGGCAAGACCGTCGCCACCAAGCCCGCCACCCAGGTCGAGACCGCCGCGGCCATCGTCGTCGTCCAGGACGACTCCGACCCCGACTACGTCTCGCGCGGCGGCCACAAGCTCGCCGGGGCCTTCGCGGCCTTCGTGCCGGAGGGGCTGGTGGTCGAGGGGCGGCGCGCCCTCGACGCCGGAGCCTCCACCGGCGGCTTCACGGACGTCCTGCTGCGGGCGGGCGCGGCCCACGTCGTCGCCGTCGACGTCGGCTACGGGCAGCTCGCCTGGTCGCTGCAGAGCGACGAGCGGGTCACCGTGAAGGACCGCACGAACGTACGCGAGTTGACGTTGGACGTGCTCGACGGCGTTCCCGTCGACCTCGTCGTCGGGGACCTGTCCTTCATCCCGCTCGGCCTCGTCCTGCCCGCCCTGGCGTCCTGCACGGCGCCCGGCGCCGACCTGGTCCTCATGGTGAAACCGCAGTTCGAGGTGGGCAAGGAGCGGCTCGGCACGGGCGGAGTCGTCCGCTCCGCCGAACTCCGCGCCGACGCCGTGAAGAACGTGGCCCGGCGGGCCGCCGAGCTCGGGCTCGGCGTCCTCGGCGTCACCGCCAGCCCGCTGCCCGGCCCCTCCGGCAACGTCGAGTACTTTCTGTGGCTGCGGGCAGGGGCGCCCGCGCTGGATCCGGCGGACGTCGACCGCGCCGTGGCGGAGGGACCTCGTTGAGCTCAACGGAAGCACCACCAGAGACCGCACCCCGTACCGTCTTCCTGCTCGCGCACACCGGCCGGCCGGCCGCCGTGCGCAGCGCCGAACTGGTCGTCCTGGGGCTGCTGCGCGCCGGGCTCGGCGTCCGCGTCCTGGAGGCCGAGGCGGCGGACCTGCCGCTGCCGTCCTCCGTGGAGAAGGTCCCGGAGGCCTGCTCCGAGGCGATCGACGACTGCGAACTCCTCGTCGTCCTCGGCGGCGACGGCACCCTGCTGCGCGGCGCCGAGTTCTCCCGCGCCTCCGGGGTGCCGATGCTCGGCGTCAACCTGGGGCGGGTCGGCTTCCTCGCGGAGGCCGAGCGCGACGACCTCGACAAGGTCGTCGACCGGGTCGTCACCCGGGCGTACGAGGTCGAGGAGCGGATGACACTCGACGTCACCGTCTACCAGAACGGCGACGTCCTCCACCGGGACTGGGCGCTCAACGAGGCGGCCGTGCAGAAGGTGTCCCCGGAGCGGATGCTGGAGGTCGTGCTCGCGATCGACGGGCGCCCGGTGACCGGCTTCGGCTGCGACGGGGTGATCTGCGCGACACCGACGGGCTCCACCGCGTACGCCTTCTCGGCGGGCGGGCCGGTCGTCTGGCCCGAGGTCGAGGCGCTCCTCATGGTCCCGATCGGGGCCCACGCGCTCTTCGCCAAGCCGCTGGTGACCACCCCCGAGTCGGTGCTCGCGGTCGAGGTCGAGCCGCACACCCCGCACGGGGTGCTGTGGTGCGACGGGCGGCGGACGGTGGAGCTCCCGGCGGGCGCGCGGGTCGAGGTCCGGCGGGGCGCCGTCCCGGTCCGGCTCGCCCGGCTGCACCACGCCTCCTTCACGGACCGGCTCGTCGCCAAGTTCGCGCTTCCCGTGTCGGGCTGGCGGGGCGCCCCGCGCTGACCGGCCCCTCCCCGCCGCCTCCGGTGCGGGAACGAGCGGCGCGCCGGAGGGTTACGGCCGGGGCGATGTCGCATCGGACCAGGGAAACCTCGTATGGTCTGGGGCGTGCTGGAGGAGATGCGGATACGGTCGCTCGGGGTCATCGACGACGCTGTGGTCGAGTTGTCGCCCGGCTTCACCGCGGTGACCGGTGAGACCGGTGCGGGCAAGACCATGGTCGTGACCAGTCTGGGGCTGCTGCTCGGCGGACGGGCCGACCCGGCGCTCGTGCGGATCGGCGCGGCGTCGGCCGTCGTCGAGGGGCGGATCAGCGTGCCCCCGGGCGCGCCCGCCGCCGTGCGCGCGGAGGAGGCCGGGGCCGAGCTGGACGAGGGGGTCCTGCTCGTCAGCCGTACCGTCTCGGCCGAGGGGCGCTCCCGGGCCCACCTCGGCGGGCGCTCCGTGCCCGTGGGGCTGCTCGCCGAACTCGCCGACGAACTCGTCGCCGTCCACGGCCAGACCGACCAGCAGGGCCTGCTCAAGCCCGCCCGGCAGCGCGGCGCGCTCGACCGGTACGCGGGCGAGGCCGTCTCGGTGCCGCTCGTCGCCTACGGCGAGGCGTACCGGCGGCTGCGGGCCGTCACCACGGAGCTGGACGAGATCACCACCCGGGCCAGGGAGCGCGCCCAGGAGGCCGATCTGCTGCGCTTCGGGCTCGACGAGGTCGAGGCCGTCGCCCCGCTGCCCGGCGAGGACGCCGAACTCGCCGCCGAGGCCGAACGGCTCGGGCACGCCGAGGCCCTCGCCTCGGCCGCCGCACTCGCGCACTCCGCGCTCGCGGGCTCGCCCGAGGACCCCGAGTCCGTCGACGCGACCACGCTCGTCGCGGGCGCGGGCCGGGCCCTGGAGGCCGTACGGTCGCACGACCCGGCGCTCGCCGCGCTCGCGGACCGGATGGGGGAGATCTCCATCCTGCTCGCCGACGTGGCCACCGAGCTGGCCGGGTACGCCGACGACCTGGACGCCGACCCGCTGCGGCTCGCCGCCGTCGAGGAGCGGCGCGCGGCCCTCACCCAGCTGATCCGGAAGTACGGGGACGGGGACGGCGTCGGCGCGGTCCTGGCCTGGGCGGAGCGGAGCGCGGGCAGGCTCGGGGAGCTGGACAACGACGACGACCGGGTCGAGGAGCTGACCGCCGAGCGGGACCGGCTGCGCGACGAGCTGTCGGCGCTCGCGCAGCGGCTCACCGACGCGCGCACGGAGGCGGCGGACCGGTTCGCCGCCGCCGTCACCGCCGAACTCGCCTCGCTCGCCATGCCGCACGCGCGCGTGTCCTTCTCCCTCGCCCAGACCGAGGACCCCGAGGGCGTCGAGGTCGGCGGCCGGCGGGTCGCGTACGGCCCGTCCGGGGCCGACGAGGTCGAGCTGCTGCTCGCCCCGCACCCCGGCGCCCCGCCGCGGCCGATCGCCAAGGGCGCGTCCGGCGGCGAGCTGTCCCGGGTGATGCTGGCCGTCGAGGTCGTCTTCGCCGGGGTCGACCCGGTGCCCACGTACCTCTTCGACGAGGTCGACGCGGGCGTCGGCGGCAAGGCGGCCGTGGAGATCGGCCGCCGCCTCGCCAAGCTCGCCAGGACCGCGCAGGTCGTCGTCGTCACCCACCTCCCGCAGGTCGCCGCCTTCGCCGACCGCCAACTCCTCGTCGAGAAGACCAACGACGGCTCCGTGACCCGCTCCGGCGTCACCGTCCTGGAGGGCGAGGAACGGGTCCGCGAACTGTCCCGGATGCTCGCCGGCCAGGAGGACTCGGAGACGGCCCGCGCCCACGCGGAGGAACTCCTCGCGACGGCGCGGGGGGACGGCTGAGCGCGACGACCGGGCCGGAGGGGTTGAACGGGCGTACGGGCATACGGGCTGCGAGAGCAGGCGGGCGTCCTGAACTTCCGGGGCCTTCCTCCCCGTTCGCAGGGGTTCGCGGCGTGACCCCGGCCGCCCGCCCCTCAGGGGGAGCGCGCGGATCGTTCGTGCGCTCACCCGTGTGGGTGAACCCGTGGAGCGGGTCACCGCACCCGGTGCCCTCCGCGCAAGGGAACGACTCCATTTCGGTGCCGGAACGTGCGTACGGTCGAAGGCCCGGACTGGCATCCTTGGGCGCGTGACACAGCTCCGTACGGTCCAAGTGCTGGGCGGCGGCAGCGCGGGCAGCAGCGCTCACGTCCGATCACTCGCCTCGGGACTGGTGGCGAGGGGCGTGCGGGTGACCGTGTGCGCCCCTCCCGAACTCGACCGCGCCTACGACTACCTCGGCGCCGGCGCGCGCTTCGTGCCCCTGCCGCGGCTCGGCGACCCCGCCGCCGTCACCGCGCTGCGCAACACCTGCATCGGCGCGGACGTCGTCCACGCGCACGGCCTCCAGGCCTCCGTGCGGGCCGCGCTCGCGCTGTCCGGCGCGGCGCCCGCCCCGCTCGTGACGACCTGGCACACCCGGAGCCACGCGGAGGGCGCGCGGGGCGGGGTGCTCCGGCTCCTCGAACGGCGGACCGTACGGGCCGCCAGCGTCGTCCTCGCCACCTCCTCCGAGCTGGTCGACCGGGCCAGGCGGCGCGGCGCCCGCGACGCCCGGCTCGCCCCCGTCACCGTGCCCGCCGCCCGCGGACCGGTCTGCCTCCACGACGGCAAGGCGCGCGCCGAACTCGGCGCCGTCGACCGCCCGTTGCTGATGGCCGTCGGCGCGCTCGAACGCGGCCGGGGGTACCGGACCCTGCTCGACGCGGCCCGGCGGTGGCGGGACCTCGACCCGCAGCCGCTCCTCGTGATCGCGGGCGAGGGGCGCGAGCGCGCCTTCCTCCAGCGGCGGATCACCGACGAGGACCTGCCGGTCCGGCTGATTGGGAGCCGCGAGGACGTCGCCGAACTGCTCGCGGCGGCGGACGTCGCCGTCCTCCCGTCCCGCTGGGAGGCCCGCTCCCCGCTCGCCCAGGAGGCGCTCCGGCTCGGCGTGCCGCTCGTCGCGACGGCGGTCGGCGGAGTGCCGGAACTCGTCGGCGACGCCGCCGAACTGGTGCCGTACGGGGACTCCGCGGCCCTCGCGGCGGCGGTGCGGGGCCTCCTGGAGGACGCCGACCGGCGGATGGACCTGGCCGCCGCGGGCCGGGTCCAGGCGGGCACCTGGCCGACCGAGGACGACACGGTCGCCCATGTGCTCAGCGTGTACGACGAGCTGGTCGGGCGCTGAGCGGGGCTCACGGCGTGTGGCGGCGGGCCCTGAGCGCCAGGGAGAGGGCCAAGACCGTCTGCGGGTCGTCCAGGTCCGTGCCCAGGAGCTCCGCGATGCGGGCAAGCCGGTTGTAGAGGGTCTGGCGGTTGAGGTGCAGCTCGCGGGCCGTCTCCGCCTTGCGGCCCGCGTGGGCCAGATACGTCTCCAGGGTGGGGAGCAGCGGCGGCCGGGAGGTGCGGTCGTGCTCCTGGAGGGGGCCGATCGCCCGGTCCACGAAGGCCGCCAGCACCGTGTCCCCGTGGAAGTGCAGCCGCCACAGGAGCAGGTCGATGTCGAGGCGCCGCGCGTCGTACCAGGGCAGGTCCGACAGGCCCTGCGCCGCCGTCGCCGTCTCCGCCGCGTGCCGCAGCCCCGCCGAGGCCGCCGCCCAGCCGCCCGCGACGCCCACCACGATCACCGGCGGGTGGGTGCCCGCGCGCTCCAGGCCGGCCCGCTCCACGCCCGCCCGCAGGGCCGCCGCGACCCGGTCCGCGACCGCCGTCCGCTCGGTCTCCGACCGCAGGGCGAGCAGCAGCGGGACCCGGCCCTCGACCGGGCGGACGCCGAGCAGGACGGGGACGCCGACGGAGGAGAGCTCCTCCAGGACCGCCCGGGCGAACAGCGCCCAGTTCCCCGAGGGGGACAGCTCCGGGGCCAGGCGCATCACCACCGGCAGGAGCGGGCCGTCGCCCGGTTTGAAACCGAGCACCCTGGCCTGCGCCGGGGCGTCCTCGGCGGTGATCCTGCCCTCCGCCAGGTCCGTCAGGAAGTCGCCCCGGCCGCGCGCGGCCAGCTCCTCCTCCTGCCGCGCCTGCATGAGGACGACCGCGAGGAGCCCGGCCGCCCGCTCGGCCGCCATCCGGTGGACGGGGGAGAGGGCGCCGGAGACCGCCAGGAGCACCAGACGGGCCCGCACCGAGCCCGTACCGGGGCCGCCGCCGGGCACGTCGACCAGGACCGTGCCGGTGGGCGGACCCGACTCGCGGGCCGCGCGGCCGCCGCGCAGCCCGTCCCACACCTGGAGCGGGTCGGCGGGCGCGGACTCGGTGCCCGCCGCGTACAGGAGCTGTCCGTCGGGGGTCTCCAGGAAGACCGGGTTGGCGGCGAAGTCGGAGAGGATCCGCAGCACCTGCGGGACCCCGCCGCCGCCGAGCAGGGCCTCCGTGCACTGCCGGTGGACCTCCTCGGCCCGCCGCTGGAGGGCGTAGTGGCCGTTGACGATCTCGGTGTGGATCTCCTCCGTCACCGTCACGAACGGCACCTCGCGGTGCAGCTGCACCAGCGGCAGGCCCGCCGTCCGCGCGGCCTCCACGATCGTCGCCGGGAGGCGGGCGAAGCGCGGTCCCAGCTCCACCACGAGCGCCGCGATGCCCCGGTCGGCGAGCCGCCGCACGAAGGCCCGCTGCTCGGCCGGCCGGGTCCCGAGCCCGAGGCCCGTGGTGAGCAGCAGTTCGCCGCCCTTGAGCAGCGACGCGATGTTCGGCACCTCGCCCGCGTGCACCCAGCGCACCGTCCGGTGCAGCCGGTCCGCTCCGGCGACGACCTCCGGGAGCCCGCCGCGCAGGCCGGGGAGTTCGAGGGCCCGCTGCACGGTGATTCCGCCCTGGTTGTCCATGGGCCCGGACGCTACCCGCGTCCGTGTTCCGACGACATCACCCCACGGTCACGGCACCGGACACTTCGTACACCGGCCCGACAACTCGTCGCCCCCGGAGGCCATTTGCGCGATCATGTGTCGAGTGTGGCCTGCGTCACGCCGAGGAGGGCGGGTCTCAGGCCGCCGGAGCGATGTTGTGGTTGAAGCGGAACACGTTCTCGGGGTCGTACGCCGCCTTCACCCCGGCCAGCCGCCGGACGTTCTCCTCGCCGAAGCCCGCCGCCACCCGGTCCGTGCCCTCGGCGCCGATGAAGTTCAGGTAGACGGCGCCGACCGCCCACGGCCGCATGTCCGCCCGGACGTCCCGCACCCAGCGGATCACCCGCTCGTCGTCGGCCGGGTCCTCCCACACCCCGAAGGGGTGGACGCCCCACGGGGCCGTGCGCCACGGCAGCGGGTAATCGGAAGGCCCGTCCGCCACCCGCCCGCCCATCGGGAACACCAGGTGCTGGGTCCCGGTCGGCACCGGCAGGTCCGCCGCCCGCGCGCAGAAGCGGTCCACGGCCTCGTCCGGAAAGCCGTCCAGGTACTCGGCCGACCAGTAGTTCCGCTGCCCCGGCGGGTCGTCCAACATGCACTGGAAGTCGGCGTACGGGATCTCCGCGATCACCGTCGCCGCCGGGCCGAGCGCGAGCAGCGGCGCCACCGTCTCCCGCAGCTCCGCCTCCGTCCCGGCGTACGTCGTGAGCACCGCGTAGACCGGCGTCCCCACCAGCTCCGGCGGTGCGAAGTCCTCCGGCGGGGCCGTCAGGCAGAGCACCGCGCCGCCCGCCGCGTCGGGCGCCGGCGCGTCGAACGCGTCCCGGTACGCGCGGACCGCCTCGGGTCCCGCGTCCGGGGTGAACAGCAGCAGCGCGAAGCAGAACTCCGGCAGCTCGTGCACCCGCAGCGTCAGCGAGGTCACCACTCCGAAGTTCCCGCCGCCGCCGTGCAGCGCCCAGAAGAGGTCCGGGTTCTCCCCGGCGTCCGCGCGCACGTGCCGGCCCTCGGCCGTGACCAGCTCCGCCGAGAGCAGGTTGTCGCAGGCGAGCCCCCACTTCCGCTCCAGCCAGCCCGAACCGCCGCCGAGCGCGAAGCCGCCGACCCCGGTCGTGGAGGCCCGTCCGCCGGTCACCGCCACGTGGAACGGCTGGCAGGCGCGGTCCAGGTGCGACATGGTCGCCCCGCCCTCGACCCGTACCGTCATGTGCTCGGGGTCCGCGACCACCGCGTGCATCCGGCGCAGGTCCACCACCAGACCGCCGTCGTTGAGCGCCGTGCCGGCGACGGAGTGGCCGCCGCCGCGCACCGCGACCGGCAGGCCCGCCTCCCGGCCGAAGAGCACCGCGTTGGAGACGTCCTCGGGGGTCGCGCACTGGGCGACGACGGCCGGACGCCGGTCGATCATGCCGTTGAAGACGGTCCTCGCCGCGTCGTAGCCGGGGTCGTCCGGCACGAAGACCTCACCGGCCAGGTCCTCGCGGAGACCAGCCAGGGCGCTGTCGGGGACGAGCGTTCGGGGAGCCATGGGATGCCCCCCTTCCTTGCGGGGGACAGGACCCTTTCATCGTAGGTCCGGCCCCCGGCCCGTGCGCCCCGGCCGCGCCACCGGCCGCCGCGCGCCCCCTCAGCCGCCGTAGGCGCCGCTCGCCGTCAGGCGCAGGGCCGTGTCGATCAGCGGGACGTGGCTGAAGGCCTGCGGGAAGTTGCCCACCTGGCGCTGGAGCCTCGGGTCCCACTCCTCGGCGAGGAGGCCCAGGTCGTTGCGGAGCGCGAGCAGCTTCTCGAAGAGGGTGCGGGCCTCGTCGACCCGGCCGATCATCGCCAGGTCGTCGGCCAGCCAGAAGGAACACGCCAGGAACGCGCCCTCGTCGCCCTCCAGGCCGTCGACGCCCGCCTCCTCGCCCGCCGTGGGGTAGCGCAGGACGAAGCCGTCCTCCGTGGACAGCTCCCGCTGGATCGCCTCGATCGTGCCGATGACCCGCTTGTCGTCCGGCGGCAGGAAACCCATCTGCGGGATCAGCAGCAGCGAGGCGTCCAGCTCCTTGGAGCCGTACGACTGCGTGAAGGTGTTCCGCTCCTTGTCGTACCCCTTCTCGCAGACGTCCCGGTGGATCTCGTCGCGCAGCTCGCGCCAGCGCTCCAGGGGGCCGTCGGCGTCCCCGGACTCGATGAGCTTGATCGTGCGGTCCACGGCCACCCAGGCCATCACCTTGGAGTGCACGAAGTGTCGGCGCGGGCCGCGGACCTCCCAGATGCCCTCGTCGGGCTGGTCCCAGTTCTTCTCCAGGTACTCGATCAGCTTCAGCTGGAGCAGTGAGGCGTAGTCGTTGCGGGACAGGCCCGTCATGTGCGCCAGGTGCAGGGCCTCGGTGACCTCGCCGTACACGTCGAGCTGGAGCTGGTTGGCGGCGCCGTTGCCGACGCGGACCGGGCCGGAGTTCTCGTACCCCGGCAGCCAGTCGAGCTCCGCCTCGCCCAGCTCGCGCTCGCCCGCGATGCCGTACATGATCTGGAGGTTCTCCGGGTCGCCCGCGACGGCGCGCAGCAGCCAGTCCCGCCAGGCGCGGGCCTCCTCGCGGTAGCCGGTGCGCAGCATCGAGGAGAGGGTGATCGCCGCGTCCCGCAGCCAGGTGTAGCGATAGTCCCAGTTCCGCACGCCGCCGATCTCCTCGGGCAGCGAGGTCGTCGGGGCGGCGACGATCCCGCCGGTCGGCGCGTACGTCAGCGCCTTCAGGGTGATCAGGGAGCGGACCACGGCCTCCCGGTAGGGCCCGTGGTACGTGCAGTGGTCGACCCACTCGCGCCAGAAGTCGGCGGTCGCCTCCAGGGCCCCCTCGGGGTCCGGCAGTGCCGGCTGCTCCTTGTGGGAGGGCTGCCAGGAGATCGTGAGGGCGACCCGCTCCCCGGGGCCGACGGTGAACTCCGAGTACGTGGTGAGGTCCTCGCCGTGGGTCTCGGCCTCCGTGTCCAGCCACACCGAGTCGGGCCCGGCGACCGCGACCGTGCGGTCGCCGACCTTGTGCACCCAGGGCACGATCCGGCCGTAGCTGAACCGCATCCGCAGCGCGGACCGCACCGGGACCCGGCCGGAGACGCCCTCGACGATCCGGACCAGCTGCGGCGCGCCGTCGCGCGGGGGCATGAAGTCGGTCACCCGGACCGTGCCGCGCGGGGTGTCCCACTCGGACTCCAGGATGAGCGAGTCGCCCCGGTAGCGGCGCCGGTCGGCGGGGGCCGGCTCGGCGTCCTCGGGACCCGCGGGCGCCACCCGCCAGAATCCGTGTTCCTCGGTGCCGAGGAGTCCCGCGAAGATCGCGTGCGAGTCGAAGCGGGGCAGGCAGAGCCAGTCCACGCTGCCGTCCCGGCAGACCAGGGCAGCGGTCTGCATGTCTCCGATGAGTGCGTAATCCTCGATGCGCCCGGCCACGTGCTTCACTCCAGTCGAACGGCCATGTCCGCCCCTCGGGGCGCTTGCTCCAGAAGCCCGGCCGCGTGTGCCGGCCGGGGTCCGAGTGTGTCAGTGATCGGGAGGTCTGCGACAAGCCTCGGTCCGGGATGGGTCCCCGGGCGTTCGGCCCCGGGGGGACAGGCGGTGGCGTCGTCGGCCGGCCGGCTCGGCGGGCCATGTCCGAGCAGGATACGTCGCGCCCCGCGCCACCCGTTGATCACACCAGTAACGTCGTTGCTCCAATTGGGTGAACACCCCCTTTCCCCGTCCGGAGCCGACCGGGCCCCGGCCACGTCACCGGCCGTCCCACCGGCCACGTCCCCGTTCGCGTAGCCGTCCGTGCGCGCCCGGCTTCCGCGTGTGGCCGGAAGCGGTCTCGCCGGGTCGCTGATACCCTGGTACCCCGTGGACCGGTGGGAAACGGCGACAGCCGAGGACCCCGCAACCGCAGCGACGGCACCCCCCGATTCTTCCGGAGGGGACGCCGGTACGCACCTCCAGAACGCGACCACGGGAGCCCCCTCTTGGCGATGCCGCCCAACACCACGACGACCAAGCACATCTTCGTCACCGGGGGTGTCGCCTCCTCCCTCGGCAAGGGCCTGACCGCCTCCAGCCTGGGTGCGCTCCTCAAGGCGCGGGGCCTGCGGGTCACGATGCAGAAGCTCGACCCGTACCTGAACGTCGACCCCGGCACCATGAACCCGTTCCAGCACGGTGAGGTGTTCGTCACCAACGACGGCGCCGAGACCGACCTGGACATCGGCCACTACGAGCGCTTCCTCGACGTCGACCTCGACGGCTCGGCCAACGTCACCACCGGCCAGGTCTACTCGCAGGTCATCGCCAAGGAGCGGCGCGGCGAGTACCTGGGCGACACCGTGCAGGTCATCCCGCACATCACCAACGAGATCAAGTCCCGGATCCGCCGCATGGCGACCGACGACGTCGACGTGGTCATCACCGAGGTCGGCGGCACCGTCGGCGACATCGAGTCCCTGCCGTTCCTGGAGACCGTCCGCCAGGTCCGCCACGAGGTCGGCCGCGACAACGTCTTCGTCGTGCACATCTCGCTGCTGCCCTACATCGGCCCCTCCGGCGAGCTGAAGACCAAGCCGACCCAGCACTCGGTCGCCGCCCTGCGCAACATCGGCATCCAGCCCGACGCGATCGTGCTGCGCGCCGACCGCGACGTCCCCACCGCCATCAAGCGCAAGATCTCGCTGATGTGCGACGTGGACGAGGCCGCCGTGGTCGCCGCCATCGACGCCAAGTCGATCTACGACATCCCGAAGGTGCTGCACACCGAGGGCCTGGACGCCTACGTCGTCCGCAAGCTCGACCTGCCCTTCCGCGACGTGGACTGGACCGTCTGGGAGGACCTCCTGGACCGCGTCCACAACCCGGAGCACGAGGTCACCGTCGCGCTCGTCGGCAAGTACATCGACCTGCCCGACGCCTACCTGTCGGTCACCGAGGCCATGCGGGCCGGCGGCTTCGCCAACAAGGCCCGGGTCAAGGTCAAGTGGGTCACCTCCGACGACTGCAAGACCCCGGCCGGCGCCGAGAAGCAGCTCGGCGACGTCGACGCGATCCTCGTCCCCGGCGGCTTCGGCGACCGCGGCGTGAGCGGCAAGGTCGGCGCGATCCAGTACGCCCGCGAGCACAAGGTGCCGCTGCTCGGCATCTGCCTGGGCCTGCAGTGCATCGTCATCGAGGCCGCCCGGAACCTGGCGGACATCCCCGAGGCCAACTCCACCGAGTTCGACCCGGCCACCGCCCACCCCGTCGTCTCCACGATGGAGGAGCAGCTCGCGTACGTCGAGGGCGCGGGCGACCTGGGCGGAACGATGCGCCTGGGCCTGTACCCGGCGAAGCTCGCCGAGGGCTCGATCGTCCGCGAGGTCTACGGCGACGAGCCGTACGTCGAGGAGCGCCACCGCCACCGCTACGAGGTGAACAACGCGTACCGCGCGGAGCTGGAGAAGAAGGCCGGTCTGGTCTTCTCCGGCACCTCCCCGGACAACAAGCTCGTCGAGTACGTCGAGTACCCGCGCGAGATCCACCCCTACCTGGTCGCCACCCAGGCGCACCCGGAGCTCCGCTCCCGCCCGACCCGCCCGCACCCGCTCTTCGCGGGCCTGGTGAAGGCCGCGGTGGAGCGCAAGACGGGCAAGTAGGACGCAGGCGTTAACGTTGCCGGGGTGCGGGCCCGTGGGGGTCCGCACCCCGGTTTTCGTGTGTCTACGGGAGGACGACCGATGGAGCTGCAGGACACCCCGCAGGAGTGGCGGATCGCCGCGACGGCGACCCCCTTCCGGGGAAACAAGACGAGTGTCCGCACGGACGACGTGGTCATGCCGGACGGCGAGGTCGCGCGCCGCGACTACCAGGTCCACCCCGGCTCGGTGGCCGTCCTGGCCCTGGACGAGGAGGACCGGGTCCTGCTGATCAAGCAGTACCGGCACCCGGTGCGGCAGAAGCTCTGGGAGATCCCGGCCGGACTGCTCGACGTGCCCGGCGAGAACCCGCTGCACGCCGCCCAGCGCGAGCTGTACGAGGAGGCGCACGTCAAGGCCGGTGACTGGCGGGTCCTGTCCGACGTCTACACCTCGCCGGGCGGCTGCGACGAGGCCGTACGGATCTTCCTCGCGCGCGACCTCGCGGAGGCGGAGGGGGAGCGCTTCGAGGTCTCCGAGGAGGAGGCCGACATGGAGACGGCGCGGGTGCCGCTCGCGGAGCTCGTGCGCGGGGTCCTCGCGGGCGACCTCCACAACAACTGCCTGGTCGTCGGCGTCCTCTCGCTCGCCGCCGCCCGCGCCGGCGACGGCCTGGACTCCCTCCGCCCGGCGGACGCGCCTTGGCCGGCCCGCCCGTTCGAGGCGTAGGCCCTGGCCGGGCGAGGGTGGGGTGGGGTGGGGGCGGATGCCGTGGTCTCCGGTCCCGGCTTCGGCCCGTCTCCGGTCCCGGCTCTGGCCGTCCCCGGTCCCGGCCCGTCTCTGGTCCCGGTCCGGCCCCGGCTCCGGCCCTGGTTCCGCCCCCGTCCCCGGCCCTGGACCGGTCCTGGCACGTCCCTGGTCCCGTCCCCGGTTCGGTCCCGGTCCCGGTCCGTCTCTGGTCCTGCCCCCGGCTCCGGCTCCGGCTCCGGTCTGGCCCCGGCTTCGGCCCGGTCCTGGGTCCGTCCCGGCCCCGGCTCCGGCCCGGCCCGGCCCTGGACCGGTCCCCGTACGTCCCGGGTTCGGTCCCGGTCCCGGCCCGTCTCTGGTCCTGCCCCCGGCCCCGGCTCTGGCCTGGCCCCGGCCTGGCCCCGGCTCCGGCCCGGGGGCCGTCCCGGTCCGGGGGCCGGCGGGGTGGGCCCCGCCGGTTCGGCCGGGGCGGCGCGCCCCTGAAGCGTATCCCCGAGGTGCACCGCAGGGTCGGACGCGGTGTCCGGTGTGACCATCCGCTGATCCGATCGGGGGATGTGTCCGCCCTGCTCCGCCGGGTACGTGCCGTGCCCTGAACTACGCTCGGAAACGCCCGCGCGGAGCCCCTCCGGCGGGATCGGCTCGTGCGCAGGTGGACGGGAGC
Organism: Streptomyces sp. NPDC093071; assembly: GCF_044754545.1. Taxonomy (NCBI): domain Bacteria; kingdom Bacillati; phylum Actinomycetota; class Actinomycetes; order Kitasatosporales; family Streptomycetaceae; genus Streptomyces; species Streptomyces sp. NPDC093071. The sequence goes on from NZ_JBIVPH010000006.1 coordinate 20,193, forward strand.
GTGGCCCGTGACGGATCAGGCGGTGGCGGCAACCGGCAGCGGGCGGTTCTTCGGCCGCCAGCGCGAGTTGAAGGCCCTGCGCGCCGACATCGAACGGACCGGGCTCGACACCCTCACCGGCCGCAAGGCACCCCGCGCCCGGGTCCTGCTCGTCGCGGGCAGACCCGGCTCCGGGCGCACGTCCCTCGCCGAGGAGCTGGCCGCCGCGGTCGCCGACCGGTACCCCGACGGGATCTTCCGGGCCCGGCTCACCGAGCCCGGCGGCGAGCCCGTCCCCACCGGCCGGGCCGCCCAGGAGCTCCTGGGCGCCCTCGGGGTCGCCGAACCCCCCGGCGCCGCCGAGGACGAGCTGACCGAACTGGTCCGCGGCGCCTTCGCCGGGCGCCGGGCCGTCCTGATCCTCGACGACGCCGTGGACGCCGAGCAGGCGGACCCGCTGATCCCCGACGAGCCCGGCACCCTGGTCATCGGGGTCGCCGGGGGGCCGCTCACCGGCATCCCCGACGTACGGCCCTGCACCCTCGGCGGACTCGACCCCAAGTCGGCCATCGAGCTGCTCACCTCCTTCACCGGCTCCGTCCGCGTCACCGTCGACCCGCAGGCCGCCGAGGCCCTCGTCGAGGAGTGCGGGGGGCTGCCCGCCGCGGTCGTCCTCGCCGCCGGCCGGCTCTCCACCCACCCCGAGATCTCCGTCGCGGACCTCGCCAAGCGGCTGCGCGGCCTGAGCGGCGACCCCCTCACCCGGGCCTTCCTGCTCGCCCACGAGGGGCTGCCCGCCACCGCCGCCCGGATACTGCGGTTCCTCGCGCTCGCCCCGCTCGGCCGGGCCGACGCCCACACCGCCTCCGCCCTGGCCGGCTGCTCGGTCTCGGCGGCCGCCACCACGCTCGCCGACTTCGCCGCCCTGGGACTCGTCTCGGCCGGCGAGGACGGGCAGTACGAGGTGCGCGCCCACCTCGTCCCCCTCCTCCGGGCCCGCCTGGAGGAGCACGACCGGCCCGCCGAGGTGCAGCTCGCCCGGGCCCGGATGCTGGAGCGGACCGTACGGCTCCTCCAGTCCTGCCGCGCGGTCACCGAGCCCGAGGGCTCGCCCGCCCGCAGGAAGCTGGCCGGGCTGCCGCGGGCCCTGCGCTTCCCGAACGCCGCCGCCGGGGCCGCCTGGCTGGACTCCCGGCAGCCCGTCCTGCTCGCCTCCGCCCGCCTCGCCGTCGCCGACGGGGAGATCGACACCCTGGCCCGCCGGCTGATCGCCTCCCTGGTGCGGGCGCTCGCCGCGCACCGGGGCGCCGAGGCGGCCGCCCCCGAGCTGTACGGACTGCACCGGCTCGTCCTGGACGTGGCCGAGCGGCGCGGACTGCACCGCGAGCGGGCCGCCGCCCTGCTGAACCTGGCCGACCTCGACGCCCGCACCGGCCGGACGAAGGAGGCTCTGCTGCGATATCGGTCGGCTTTGGAGGCCGGACGCGCAGCAAATGACCCGTACGCGACCGGTCGGGCGATGGAATCCGTAGGTGGCTCCTATCAGGAGCTGGGGGACTGGCAGCGGGCCGGCGACTGGTACGGACGGGCGCTCGCCCAGCGCCTCGCCCGGGACGAGCGCGCCGACCAGGCCCGGCTGTACGCCCGGCTCGGCGCCGTGCAGACCTACGCCGGGCGGTACGGGGAGGCCCTGCGGAACTGGCGGGCCGCCGCCGCCGGCTACCGCAGGCTCTCCGATCTCCCGGGCTACGCGCGGGCGTTGAGCGAGGCGGCCCGGGTCCAGGAGTACGCGGGGCGGCCCGAGGAGTCCCTGCGGACCTGCGAGGAGGCCGTGGAGTGGGCCCGCCGGGCCCAGGACGTCCGGCTCCAGGCGGCGCTCCGGCTCCGGCTCGCCGACACCCTCGACCGGCTCGGCGACCCGGCGGCGGCCCGGCTGCACCGGGCCGGAGCGGAGAGACTGCTGGAAACGGAACCATCCGCCTACGAAATCCGCAGTGGCTCCGTCGAAGATTAGTACTTTGAAAGGCTAGACAGCGGGAACTCCTTCATTAGACTGGTTCTGCCGCGTTCGAACGTGGTCTGCCCCGGTGTGCCGTGATGCATCCGGGTATGTATCGCAGTGCGCCAGTTATCCCTCCCTGATTCAAGGACCGTGATCGACGATGAAGGTCGGCATCCCCCGCGAGGTCAAGAACAACGAGTTCCGCGTGGCCATCACCCCCGCGGGTGTCCACGAGCTCGTCCGCCACGGCCACCAGGTCTTCGTCGAGCAGAACGCCGGCGTCGGCTCCTCGATCACGGACGCGGAGTACGTCGCCGCCGGCGCCGAGATCCTCCCCACCGCCGACGAGGTCTGGGCCACCGCCGACCTGCTGCTCAAGGTCAAGGAGCCGATCGCGGAGGAGTACCACCGCCTCCGCAAGGACCAGACCCTCTTCACCTACCTGCACCTCGCCGCCTCCCGCGAGTGCACCGACGCGCTGCTCGCCTCCGGCACCACCGCCATCGCGTACGAGACCGTCGAGACCGCCGGCCGCGCGCTCCCGCTGCTCGCCCCGATGTCCGAGGTCGCGGGCCGCCTGGCCCCGCAGGTCGGCGCCTACCACCTGATGCGCTCGGCCGGCGGCCGCGGCGTCCTCCCCGGCGGCGTCCCCGGCACCCACGCCGGCCGTGCCGTCGTCATCGGCGGCGGCGTCTCCGGCTGGAACGCCACCCAGATCGCCGTCGGCATGGGCTTCCACGTGACCCTGCTCGACAAGGACATCAACAAGCTCCGCGAGGCCGACAAGATCTTCGGCACCAAGGTGCAGACGATCGTCTCCAACGCCTACGAGCTGGAGAAGGCCGTCGTCGAGGCCGACCTCGTCATCGGCGCCGTCCTCATCCCGGGCGCCAAGGCCCCGAAGCTGGTCACCAACGAGCTCGTCGCCAAGATGAAGCCCGGAAGTGTCCTTGTCGACATCGCGATCGACCAGGGCGGCTGCTTCGAGGACTCGCACCCGACCACCCACGCCGAGCCGACCTTCCGCGTCCACGACTCGGTCTTCTACTGCGTCGCCAACATGCCCGGCGCGGTCCCGAACACCTCGACCTACGCCCTCACCAACGCCACGCTGCCCTACATCGTGTCGCTGGCGAACAACGGCTGGGCCGAGGCCCTGCGCCGCGACGCCGCCCTCGCCCTGGGCCTCAACACCCATGACGGCAAGGTGGTTTACAAGGAGGTCGCCGAGGCGCACGGCCTTCCGCACGTCGAGCTGAACAGCCTCCTGGGCTGACCCCCGCGGCACCGCCGTCAACGCGGGCCGTCAATACCACGCACCCGGCCGGACCTTGTTCGACAAGGTCCGGCCGGCTGTGTCTCCGAGCACGCCGAAACGTTCGGGCAACTCGCGGCGAACGTAACTCTTTAACCGTTTCGCGCACCCCCGAAACGCGCGGATGCGTGGCCGCGCACCCTTGACAGAGGGGTGTTCGGTTGCCGACACATCGGGTCGGGTCCGGCGGATTGTGTTGCTGCGGACCGGTGACACGCCATAGAGTCGCCAACCGTCGGCATGGTGCCACGCTGACCTATCGATAAATGTTCCTGGTCACACCCAAGGAGGTAAGACGACTTGTGAATGAGTCGACATTTACTCCCGGGAGTGGTGCGCCGGGCGCCCCGATCGGCTCCGTCGCGGTGCGGACCTTCGCGACGCACCAGCCCATGACGACAGCCCACACGATGAAGACGATGGACGGCCTACACGTGAACGCCACGGCCGGCAACGAGATGGGCCGAGAGTCCACCCACTTCGCCGCCTACGACGAGGTGCCCGAGGGGCACTTCTACGACCCCGACGCCGAGTACGAGCCCGATCCGGAGTACGCGGCCACCCTCGCGCCCGACGCCGCGCGCCAGCGCCGCGAGCGGATCGGCCCGACCGGGCGGCCCCTGCCGTACTTCCCGATCCCGGGCCCGCTGACCGACCACGGACCCGCGAAGATCATCGCGATGTGCAACCAGAAGGGCGGCGTCGGCAAGACCACGTCGACCATCAACCTGGGCGCCGCGCTCGCCGAGTACGGGCGGCGGGTCCTGCTCGTCGACTTCGACCCGCAGGGAGCCCTGTCGGTCGGCCTCGGCGTGAACCCGATGGAGCTCGACCTCACCGTCTACAACCTGCTCATGGAGCGGGGCATGTCGGCCGACGAGGTCCTCCTCAAGACCGCCGTGCCCAACATGGACCTGCTGCCGAGCAACATCGACCTCTCGGCCGCCGAAGTCCAGCTCGTCAGCGAGGTCGCGCGCGAGTCGACGCTCCAGCGCGCCCTGAAGCCGCTGCTGAACGACTACGACTACATCGTGATCGACTGTCAGCCCTCGCTCGGCCTGCTGACCGTGAACGCCCTGACGGCCGCTCACAAGGTCATCGTGCCGCTGGAGTGCGAGTTCTTCGCGCTGCGCGGCGTCGCCCTGCTGACCGAGACCATCGAGAAGGTCCAGGAGCGGCTCAACCCCGAGCTGGAGCTCGACGGCATCCTCGCCACGATGTACGACTCCCGGACCGTGCACAGCCGCGAGGTGCTCGCGCGCGTCGTCGAGGCCTTCGACGACCACGTGTACCACACGGTCATCGGGCGGACCGTGCGCTTCCCGGAGACCACGGTCGCCGGCGAGCCCATCACCACGTACGCCTCCAACTCCGTGGGCGCCGCCGCCTACCGCCAGCTCGCCAGGGAGGTGCTCGCCCGGTGTCACGCCGAGTGAGTCTGCCCGGCGCCGACGAACTCTTCCGTACGACCGGGGGCACGGCGCTCCAGGCGTCCTCACCCCGCCGGGCCGTTCCGGCACCGGCGGGTGAGAGCGACCCGGCGGCGGCCGAGGGCTCCCCGGAGCACACGGCGGCGGACTCCGAGGCGGCGGAACCCCGCGCCCGGGCGTCCGCCGAGGCCGAGAAGGCGGCTCCGGCCGCCGCCCCCGCCCAGGCCGCCGCACCCCGGCGGCGCGGCGGCGGAGGCCGTGCCGCGAGCCGACGGCCCAGCGGCCGCGAGCGCCACGACGAGAAGATCACGGTCTACGTCTCCGCCGAGGAGCTGATGGACCTGGAGCACGCCCGGCTCGTGCTGCGCGGCGAGCACGGCCTCGCCGTCGACCGGGGCCGGATCGTCCGGGAGGCCGTCGCGGTCGTCCTGGCGGACCTGGAGTCCCGCGGCGACGCGAGCATCCTCGTCCGCCGTCTGCGCGGCCGCTGACGGTAGCCTGCGGGCTGCCGCGCCCTCCGCTCCCCCTGGACCCCCATGCACCACGCCCCTGACGAAACGTCCCGCCCACCGCACCGCCGCCCTCTGGGCCGAGGCGGGTCCCTGCGGGGGGCGGAGACGGGGGCGACCGGGGCCTCCACGACGACCGACCGGGCCGCCGAGGGGCCCGAGACGACCGCACGGCCGCCTGCGGCCGACCGGGAAGTGCCCGGGCCCGCCGCCGGGGCCCCCGAGGCGGCTGTACGGCCTCCCGTCGTGGCCGACCGGGAACTCTCCGGACCCGCCGCCGAGGGCCCCGCGACGGTTGTACGGGCTCCCGTGGCCGATCGGGAACTGTCAGGGCCTGCCACCGAGGCCCCCGAGGCAGATGTACGGCCTTCCGTGGCCGACCGGGGGCTCCCCGGGGCCGCCGCGCTCGCGGAGGAGGGTGCCCGTGAGGGCCGCCGCCCGGCCGCTGCCGGGGAGGCCGGGCCCGTGGAGGCCGAGGCTCTTGGTGACCTGTACGCCGCCGGGACGGACGTCGCTGACGCGGCGCCCCCGGCCGGCGGGCCCGGACCGGTCGGGGGCGACGCCGGGGGAGACCCTGATCGCGTCGAGGCGGCCGGGGGGCGGTTCACCGTGCGGCTCGCCAACTTCGAGGGGCCCTTCGATCTGCTGCTCCAGCTGATCACCAAGCACAAGCTCGACGTCACCGAGGTCGCGCTCTCCGAGGTCACCGACGAGTTCATGGCGCACCTGCGCGCCCTCGGGCCGGACGGGGACCTCGACCAGACCACCGAGTTCCTGGTCGTCGCCGCCACCCTGCTCGACCTCAAGACCGCCCGGCTGCTGCCCGCCGCCGAGGTGGAGGACGAGGCCGACCTCGCCCTCCTGGAGGCCCGCGACCTGCTCTTCGCCCGGCTCCTCCAGTACCGCGCGTACAAGCGGATCGCCGCGATCCTGGAGGAGCGGTGGGAGGACGAGGGCCGCCGCCACCCCCGTACCGTCGGACTCGAACCGCACCACGCCGCGCTGCTCCCCGAGGTCGTCCTCTCCGTCGGCGCGGAGGGCCTCGCCAGGCTGGCCGTCAAGGCCATGCAGCCCAAGGCCGAGCCGCAGGTGTACGTCGAGCACATCCACGCCCCCCTCGTCAGCGTCCGGGAGCAGGCCGCCGTGGTCGCCGCCCTGCTGCGCGAGCGCGGCACGGCGGCCTTCCGGGAGCTGATCGAGGACGCCGACGACACCCTCACCGTCGTCGCCCGCTTCCTCGCCCTCCTGGAGCTCTACCGGGAGCGGGCCGTCGCCCTCGACCAGGAGACCGCCCTGGGCGACCTCACGGTCTCCTGGACCGGCGGGGACGGGGAGACCCGGGTCACCGACGAGTTCGACCAGGAACCCGGACAGGAACAGGAAACGGAGGCCCGCGCGTGAGCGCCCCCGACACCGATACCGACGTCGACGCCGACCTCAAGCCCTCGCTCGAAGCCGTCCTCATGGTGGTCGACGAGCCCGCCACCGAGGCCCACCTCGCCGAGGTCCTCGGCCGCACTCCCGGGGAGATCGCCGAGGCCCTGCGCGAGCTGGCCGGGGAGTACACCGCCCAGGGCCGCGGCTTCGAGCTGCGCCACGTCGCCGGGGGCTGGCGCTACTACACCCGCCCCGCCTACGCCCCGGCCGTCGAGGCCTTCGTCCTGGAGGGCCGGCAGGCCCGGCTCACCCAGGCGGCCCTGGAGACCCTCGCGGTCGTCGCGTACCGCCAGCCGGTCAGCCGTTCCCGCGTCTCCGCGGTCCGCGGGGTCAACTGCGACGGCGTGATGCGGACCCTCCTCCAGCGGGGTCTGGTGGAGGAGGCGGGCGCGGAACCCGAAACAGGTGCGATCCTGTACAGGACGACGAACTACTTTCTGGAGCGGATGGGCCTGCGCGGCCTGGACGAACTCCCCGAGCTCGCGCCCTTCCTCCCCGAGGCGGAGGCGGTCGAGCCGGACTCCCTCGAAGGCGTTCCGTCGTTCGAACCCGACGCAGACGTAGACGACAAGACGGAACTTTGATGCGAAGCAGCAGCGGCAGGAACAGCAGCGGAAACAACGGCGGGAGCCGTGGTGGCAACAGCGGCGGCCGCGGCGGCAGCAGCGGTGGCGGCCGGGGCGGCAGCGGCTCCGGCGGTGGCGGCTACCGGGGCGGCGGCTCCGGCAGCGGCGGCGGTGGTTACCGGGGCGGCGGCAGCGGCTCCGGCGGCTACCAGGGCGGTGGCGGCCGCGACGACCAGAAGCGTCCGAGCAACCCCCGCAGGCCCCGTCCCGAGGAGCGTTCCTACGACGTGAGCCCGCCCGCCGACGCCCCGAAGAAGGGGCGCGGCTCCGCGGCCCGCGGCGGCGCCAAGGGCGGCCCCAAGGCCCCGCAGGGCGGCACCCCGCCCCGTCGCGGCCCGCACGGGCAGCGGCAGACCCCGGCCCGCTCGCGCGAGCTCGACGCCAAGATCGAGCAGCGCAACCGGGAGCGGTACGAGAACCGGCCCGTCGTCAAGACCCCCAAGACCTTCCCCGGCGCCGAGCAGGAGGGCGAGCGGCTGCAGAAGGTCCTCGCCCGCGCCGGCATGGGCTCGCGCCGCGCCTGCGAGGAGCTCATCGAGCAGGCCAGGGTCGAGGTCAACGGCGAGATCGTCGTCGAGCAGGGGATGCGCGTCGACCCGGAGCGGGACGAGATCAAGGTGGACGGACTGACCGTCGCCACCCAGTCGTACCTCTTCTTCGCCCTGAACAAGCCCGCCGGCGTCGTCTCCACCATGGAGGACCCGGACGGCCGCCAGTGCCTCGGCGACTACGTCACCAACCGCGAGACCCGGCTCTTCCACGTCGGCCGGCTCGACACGGAGACCGAGGGCATCATCCTGCTCACCAACCACGGCGAGCTGGCCCACCGCCTCACGCACCCGAAGTACGGCGTGAAGAAGACGTACCTGGCCGCCATCACCGGCCCGCTGCCCCGCGAGGTCGGCCGCCGCCTCAAGGACGGCATCCAGCTGGAGGACGGCTACGCCCGCGCCGACCACTTCCGCGTGGTCGAGCAGACCGGCAAGAACTACCTGGTCGAGGTCACCCTGCACGAGGGCCGCAAGCACATCGTGCGCCGGATGCTGGCCGAGGCCGGCTTCCCGGTCGAGAAGCTGGTCCGCACCGCCTTCGGCCCGATCGCGCTGGGCGACCAGAAGTCGGGCTGGCTGCGCCGCCTGACCAACACGGAGGTCGGCATGTTGATGAAGGAAGTCGGCATGTAGCACCGCCGGGGCGTCCGTACGCAGGGGCCCGTGACCGTTCCGGCGGTCACGGGCCCCCGTGCGTCCGCACCCCGCCCTTGTGGCCGAAGTCCGCCACCCTTTATAGTCAACATGACTCTTAAGGAGGCGGGCGTGAGCCTCGCGAACATCCTCGAACCCCTGCAACAGCCGCTCTTCACCCTCCTGGGCACCCCGGTCAGCTGGACCGAGGTCCTGGGATTCGGCAGCGGAGCGCTCTGCGTCTGGCTCGTCGCCCGCCAGCACCTCGCCAACTGGCCCGTCGGCATCGCCAACAACCTCTTCTTCGTCCTGCTCTTCACCCAGGCCGGGCTCTACGCCGACGCCGGCCTCCAGATCGTCTTCATCGCCCTCGCCGCGTACGGCTGGTGGACCTGGACCCACGGGGGTGGCCCGGGCTCCGACGTCCTCCCGGTGCGCCGCACCACGCGCACCGAGTGGACGTGGCTGATCGCGGCGGGGGCGGTGGGGACCCTCGCCCTCACCCTGCTGCTCGACCGCGCCACCGACTCGACCGTCCCCTTCTGGGACGCCCTGACGACCGCGCTCTCCCTCATGGCGACCTACGGCCAGTGCCGCAAGCGCCTGGAGTCCTGGTGGCTCTGGATCGCCGCCGACGTCGTCTACGTGCCGCTGTACGCGCACAAGGGCCTGTACCTGACCTCCCTGCTGTACGTCGGCTTCATGACGCTCTGCGTCCTCGGCCTGCGCGGCTGGACCCGGGACCTCGCGGGGACCCGGCGACCGGTGGAGGCGGCGGCGTGACGCACGACGACCCCGGCACCCGGGAGCGGAAGCGCTACGGCCACGGCCTCGTCCTCGGCAAGTTCTATCCGCCGCACGCCGGCCACCACCACCTCGTCCGCACCGCCCTCGCCCGCTGCGACCGCCTCACCGTGCTCGTCTGCGCCGCCTCCGTCGAGTCCGTGCCCCTGGAGGAGCGCGTCGCCTGGATGCGCGAGGTCCACCCCGAGGCCCTGGTCGTCGGCGCCGTCGACGACCACCCCGTCGACCTCCGCGACCCCGACGTGTGGGAGGCCCACATGCGGGTCTTCCGGGCCGCCGTGCCCGAGCGCGTCGACGCCGTCTTCACCTCGGAGCCGTACGGCGAGGAGCTCGGCCGCCGCTTCGGCGCGGACTCCGTCCTCGTCGACCCCGACCGCGTCCGCTTCCCCGTCTCCGGCACCGCCGTCCGCGCGGACCCCGCCGGCTGCTGGGACCACCTGGAGGCCCCCGTGCGGGCCGCGCTCACCCGCCGGGTCGTCGTCCTCGGCGCCGAGTCCACCGGCACCACCACCCTGGCCCTCGCACTCGCCGGCCACTACCGGCGGCGCGGCGGCGTCTGGGCCCGCACCCGGTACGTACCGGAGTACGGGCGCGAGTACAGCGAGCTCAAGCTCGCCGAACTGCGGGCCGAGCGCCCCGGAGCCACCTGGTCCGACGTCGCCTTCCGCTCCTCCGACTTCCCCGTCATCGCCCAGCGCCAGGCCGAGCTGGAGGAGGAGGCCGCCCGGGACGGCTCGCCCGTCCTGATCTGCGACACCGACGCCTTCGCCACCACCATCTGGCACGAGCGGTACATGGCCACCACCAGCGCCGACACCGGCGAGATCGCCGCCCGGGGCCGCCAGCACCTCTGGCTGCTCACCGACCACCGGGGCGTCGACTTCGAGGACGACGGACTGCGCGACGGGGAGCACCTGCGGCCCTGGATGACCGCCCGCTTCCTCACCCAGCTCGCCCACTCCGGCCGCCGCACGGTCGTGCTCACCGGACCCCACGAGGAACGGCTCGCCACCGCCGTCGCCGCCGTGGACGCGCTGCTCGCCGAGGGCCCGGGCCTCACCGACCCCCTGCCGGAGCGCCGATGACCGCCCACCGGGCCCCCGAGGGCTACGACCCGCACGCCTTCGAGCCGTTCGCCGTCACCGTCGACCTCGCCGTCCTCACGATCCGCGAGGAACGCCTCCACGTCCTGCTCGTCGAGCGCGCCCGGGAGCCGTACGCCGGGTCCTGGGCGCTGCCCGGCGGCTTCGTGCTGCCCCGCGAGTCCGCCGAGACCGCCGCCCGCCGCGAACTCGCCGAGGAGACCGGCCTCTCCGGCGCCACCGTCGCCGGACTCCACCTCGAACAGCTCCGCACCTACACCGAGCCGGACCGCGACCCGAGGATGCGGGTCGTCTCCGTCGCCTTCACCGCGCTCGTCCCCGACCCGCCCGAACCGCGCGGCGGCGGGGACGCGGCCCAGGCGCGGTGGATCCCGTACGGGACGCACGGGCCGCTCGCCTTCGACCACGACCGGATCCTCGCCGACGCCCACGAACGGGTCGGCGCCAAACTCGAGTACACCTGCCTCGCCACCGCCTTCTGCCCGCCCGAGTTCACCCTCGGCGAGCTGCGGCAGGTCTACGAGACGGTCTGGGGCGTCGAGCTCGACCGCCCCAACTTCCGGCGCAAGGTCCTCGCCACGCCCGGCTTCGTCCGGGCCGTGGAAGGGCCGCCGCGCCTCACCGGCGGACGGGGGAAACCGGCCGCCCTCTACCGGGCGGGCGGGGCCACGGCCCTCCACCCGCCCCTCCTGCGACCGGAAGGACGCTCCTCGTGAACCACGCACGCACCGCCGTCAAGCGGGCCGCGACCGGATCCCTGATCGGACTCGCGCTCGGCGACGCGCTGGGCTTCCCCACCGAGTTCAACGACGTGCCCTCGATCCTCGCCAAGTGCGGGCCCTGGCGGGAGATGGAACTCCCCATCAGGAACGGGAAGGCGTACGTCACCGACGACACCCAGATGGCCCTCGCCTTCGCCCGGGGCATCCGCACGGCCATGGACCGGGGCGTCCTCGCCCCGAGGCGCCTCGCCCGGCCGGTGCGCGAGGAGTTCGTCGACTGGTACCGGTCGCCGGAGAACAACCGCGCCCCCGGCCGCACCTGCATGGTCGCCTGCCAACTGCTGACGACCGACGTGCCCTGGCAGAACGCCAGCCAGATCCACTCCAAGGGCTGCGGCGCCAACATGCGGGTCACCCCCATCGGCCTCGTTCCCGGTCTGAGCGACGAGCAGCGGGCGGGCGCCGCGCAGCTCCAGTCGGCGCTGACCCACGGCCACCCCACCGCGCTCGCCGCCTCCGACCTGACCGCCCGCGCCGTGCACCTGCTCGCGGGGGGCGTGGACCCGGCCGGACTCGTCGGACAGCTCCGCTCGTACGCGTACGAGAACCGCTCCCGTTACCACGAGGAGTGGCTCGGGGACCTGTGGACCCGCTCCCAGGACCCCTCCGCCCGGCACTTCACCGAGCGCGGCTGGGACGAGTGCCTGGCGGTCCTGGAGCGCCTGGACGCCGTCCAGCGCACGGCCGACCCGGAGCTCGACCCCTGCACGTACACCGGCGACGGCTGGATCGCGGAGGAGGCCCTGGCGACCGGGCTGCTCTGCTTCCTGCTCTTCCCCGGCGAGCCCCTCACCGCCCTGCGCCGAGCCGCCTGCACCCGGGGCGACTCCGACTCGATCGCCGCCCTCGCGGGCGCCTTCGCCGGGGCCCACCTCGGCGCGGACGCCTGGCCGGCGGAGTGGGCGGACCGCGTCGAGTACCGGAGCGACCTCGTCGCCCTCGGCGTCCTCTGGGACGCTTGAGCCATGACGCTCGCCCTCGATCCCTCGCAGCTCGACCCCTCCCGGGGCACGGACCTGTCCGCCGTCGTGGCGGAGCAGCCCGACCCGCTCCTCTTCGCCACCGTCTCCGGCGCGCACCTGTACGGGTTCCCGTCCCGCGACTCGGACGTGGACCTGCGCGGCGCGCACCTGCTGCCGGCCGAGGCGCTGGTCGGGCTGCGCGAACCGGAGGAGACCCGGAGCCGGATGTGGGACCACGACGGGGTCGAGATGGACCTCGTCACCCACGACCTGCGGAAGTTCGCCCGCCTGATGCTGCGCCGCAACGGCTACGTCCTGGAGCAGCTCACCTCCCCGCTGGTGGCGCACACCTCCGACGTCCACGCCGAACTGGTCGCGCTCGTCCCCGGGGTGCTCACCCACCACCACGCGCACCACTACCGGGGCTTCGCCGGGACGCAGTGGCGGCTGTACGAGAAGAGCGGCGAGCTCAAGCCCCTGCTCTACACCTACCGGGCCCTGCTCACCGGCATCCACCTGATGCGGGCGGGCGAGGTGCAGGCCCATCTGCCGACCCTGGTGGAGGAGGTCCCCGAGGCCCCCGCCCGGATCCCCGGCCTCGTCGCCGCCAAGGCGGCGGCCGAGCACGGGCGGGCCGAGGTGGACCCCGAGGCCGTACGGGCCGAGACGGAGGCCCTGCACGCGGTCCTGGACGAGGCCCGCGCGGCCTCCCGGCTCCCCGAGCAGGCCCGCGCCCACGACGCCCTGCACGACCTCGTCGTACGGGCCCGGCTACAGCTCCCGCAGGGCTGACGCGCGGCGGGCGCGGGCCAGGAAGTCCTCCACGCGCGCGTGGTCCGGTTCGAGGGGCAGCGGGGAGGCGTCGTGGGCCCGGTCGGCCTCCTCCTGGAGGCGGTTCATCCAGGACTCGACCTCCGGCCAGGACAGCTCGCCGCGCTTGACCGCGAGCAGCCGGTCGCGGTCCTCGCCGACGCCGACGCTCAGCTCGCCCGTGCGCAGCAGGTCCCGGCAGCTCCCCAGGAGCCGCAGCAGGTGCATGGCGTGCTTCCAGCGCGGCTGCCCGTACTGGCGGACGTCCGCGTCCAGCTTGCGGCGCTGCCCGCCCGCGTATCGCACGAACGTTTGATGCGCCCGCCGGGAGAGAAAGGCGCCGCGCAGGGAGACCAGCTCCCGGCCGAGGTCGTCGGCGTACTCGACCACGGGGGAGTGGAGGCACTCCAGGACGTTCGGGTTGTTGCGCAGGGCCAGCTCGCAGAAGCGTTCCAGCTCCCAGCTGAACTGCTCCTCGCGCGGGCCCTCCACGTGCGCCGGGGGCTTGTCGAAGCGCCAGAAGAGCGGCGTCGGGGCGAGGTAGACGCCCCGCACGTCCGTGTCGCTGCCCTCGGTCGCCAGACCGAAGGCGCGCGAGCCCATCACACAGGAGTAGATCGTGTGCTCGCGCACCAGCTCGTCCGGAGTCATGCCGGGCAGATTACGCGAGGCTGATCGTTTCGCCCGAGACGGTGATCCGCTCGGCCGGGAGCGGGCGGGTGGCCGGGCCCGTCACCACCGAGCCGTCCGTGACGCGGAACTTCGAGGCGTGGCAGGGGCAGTCGATGGTGCCGTCCGCGACCTTGTTCACCAGACAGCCCTGGTGGGTGCAGACCGCCGAGAACGCCTTGAACTCGCCGGCCGTCGGCTGCGTCACCACCACCTTCTCGTCCCGGAAGACCGTGCCGCCGCCGACCGGGATGTCGGAGGTCCTGGCCAGCGCCTCGCCGTCGCCCTCCGGGGGCTCGGCGGAGTCCGTCCCCTCCGGTGTCCCGGGGGTGTCCGTGACCGCGTCGCCCTCCTCCCCGCCGTCACCGCCGTCCGAGCCGCAGCCGGTCGTCGTCAGGGCCGCGGCGGCGAACAGGACGGTGCGGCGGCTCGTGCTCCAGGACGTCATGGCGCCAGCTTGGCCACGGCACCGGCGCCGGGTCCCGCGACACGCCTGCGTCCGTACTCCGGGTGGCGGAGCGCCCCGGTTCGCGTGACATTGACCCTGGTCCGTACCGGACGGAAACGGTCGAAAAGCGAAAGGAAGGCGGAACCATGGCGGGAAACGACCTCGGCAGTCTCCTCGGCGGTCTCCTGGGAGGGAGCGGCCAGGGCGGCAGCGGCGGCGCCGGAGGCATCCTCGGCTCCCTGATCGGCGCCCTCGCCGGAGGTCAGACGGGCCAGGGCGCCCAGAGCGGCGCGGCGGGCGCAGCGGGCGCGGGCGGCGCGGCGGCGGGCGCGGCCGGGAGCCCGCTCGGCGGCCTCCTCGACCTGCTCACCAGGTCCGGCCTCCTCGACCAGGCCCAGTCCTGGATCGGCACCGGCGAGAACAAGTCCGTCAGCGGCGCCCAGATCGCCCAGGCACTCCCCGACGACACCCTCCGGAAGGTCGCCGACGACGCCGGCGTCAGCACCGAGGAGGCCGCCGACCGGATCGCCCGGTCGCTGCCGCAGGCCGTCGACAAGCTCACCCCCGACGGATCGCTGCCCCAGGGGGACTCCCTGGAGGACATCATCCGGCAGCAGAGGCTCTGATCCTCTTCACGTGCCCGCCCCCCCCGTCTCGGAGGGCGGGCACCGTGCTCCCGGCCCCCCGCCGCTGACTAGGCTGAACGGCAGCACTGACGCAGGCGAAGGAGCACGACGTGGCGGTACGAGCGGTCCGAGGCGCCGTCCAGCTGGACCGGGACGAGGCCGGGCACATGCGCGAGCGGGTCGAGGAGCTGCTCGCCGCCGTCCTCGAACGCAACGACCTCACCACCGAGGACCTCATCAGCATCTGGTTCACGGCCACGCCCGATCTGCACAGCGACTTCCCCGCCGCCGCGGCCCGGCACATCGGGATCGTCGACGTCCCCCTGATCTGCGCCCAGGAACTCGACGTCGAGGGCGCCATGCCCCGGGTCGTCCGGCTCCTTGCCCACGTCGACACCGAGCTGCCCAAGTCCCGGATCGCGCACGTCTACCTCGGCGCCGCGGCCGCCCTGCGCAAGGACATCGCCCAGTGAGAACAGCGCTCGTCATCGGAACCGGGCTGATCGGCACCTCCGCCGCCCTCGCCCTCGCCGGCCGGGGCGTCACCGTCCACCTGCGCGACCACGACCCGGCCCGCGCCCGCACCGCCGCCGCGCTCGGCGCCGGCACCGACGAGGCGCCCGAAGGACCCGTGGACCTCGCCGTCGTCGCCGTACCCCCCGCGCACGTCGCCCCCACCCTCGCCGCGGCCATGGCGGCCGGCCTCGCCCGCGGCTACCTGGACGTCGCCAGCGTCAAGGGCGGCCCGAAGCGCGAGCTGGAGGCCCTCGGCCTCGACCTCACCGCGTACATCGGCACCCACCCGATGTCCGGCAAGGAGCGCTCGGGCCCGCTCGCCGCCACCGCCGACCTCTTCGAGGGCCGCCCCTGGGTCCTCACCCCCACCCGGGACACCGACACCGAGGTCCTCAACCTCGCCCTGGAGCTGGTCGCCCTCTGCCGGGCCGTCCCCGTCGTCATGGACGCCGACGCCCACGACCGGGCCGTCGCCCTGGTCTCCCACACCCCGCAGCTGGTGTCCTCCATGGTCGCCGCCCGCCTGGAGGAGGCCGACGAGTCGGCCGTGCGCCTCTGCGGGCAGGGCATCCGCGACGTCACCCGGATCGCCGCCTCCGACCCCCGCATGTGGGTCGAGATCCTCTCCGCCAACCCCGGGCCCGTCGCCGACGTCCTCTCCGGCGTCGCCGCCGACCTCGACGAGACCGTCCGCGCCCTGCGCTCCCTCCAGTCCGCCGACGAGGACGAGCGCAAGGACGGCGCCACCGGCGTCGAGGACGTCCTGCGGCGCGGCAACGCCGGCCGCTCCCGCGTCCCCGGCAAGCACGGCGCCGCCCCCGCCGCCTACGAGACCGTCGCCGTCCTCATCAGCGACCGGCCCGGCGAGCTGGCCCGGATCTTCGCCGACGCGGGCCGCGCGGGCGTCAACATCGAGGACGTCCGCATCGAGCACGCCACCGGCCAGCAGGCCGGCCTGGTCCAGCTCATGGTGGAGCCCTCGGCGGCCCCGGCCCTCGGCGCGGCCCTCCAGGAACGCGGCTGGGCCCTCCGTACGGGCTGACGCGGCCCGCCCCCGCGCGGCCGCGCACGGGCTGGGCCGAACGGGTGCGTGGGACTCGGTAACCTTGGGGGAGCCCGTCGCGACTCCGCCGGGTCCTGCCACCCCACCCCAGGAAGGTGTTCCCACCGTGGAATCCGTGATCGTCGCCATCGACGGGCCGTCCGGCACGGGCAAGTCGAGCACCTCGAAGGCGGTCGCCGCCAAGCTGGGGCTGAGCTACCTCGACACCGGCGCCCAGTACCGGGCGATCACCTGGTGGATGATCAGCAACGGCGTGGACGTCTCCGACGCCGGGGCCGTCGCCGCCGTCGCCGACAAGCCGGTGATCGTCTCCGGCACCGACCCGTCCCGGCCCACCATCACCGTGGACGGCGCCGACGCCTCCGGCCCCATCCGCACCGAAGAGGTCACCTCCAAGGTCAGCGCCGTCAGCGCCGTCCCCGAGGTCCGCGCGCTCATCACCGAGCTCCAGCGGACCATCGCCCGGGGCGCCGCCCACGGCATCGTCGTCGAGGGCCGGGACATCGGCACCACCGTCCTGCCCGACGCCGACCTCAAGATCTTCCTCACCGCCTCGCCCGAGGCCCGCGCCGCCCGCCGCTCCGGCGAGCTCAAGGGCGCCGACGTACAGGCCACCCGGGAAGCCCTGGTCAAGCGGGACGCGGCCGACTCCAGCCGCAAGACCTCCCCGCTCGCCAAGGCCGACGACGCCGTCGAGGTCGACACCACCGACCTCACGCTCGACCAGGTGATCGAGTGCGTCGTCACCCTGGTGGACGAGAAGCGGGCGGCCGTCAGGTGACCGTGCCCTCCGCGAAGGGCGCCGCCGTCGGCCGGGGCATCGGCATCGGGCTGATGTACGGGCTGTGGAAGCCGCGCGTCCTCGGCGCCTGGCGGGTGCCGGCCTCCGGCCCCGTCATCCTCGCCGTCAACCACGCGCACAACATCGACGGCCCCATGCTCATGGGCACCGCCCCGCGCCCCGTGCACTTCCTCATCAAGAAGGAGGCGTTCGTCGGCCCGCTCGGCGGCTTCCTGGAGGGCATCGGGCAGCTCAAGGTGGACCGGGACAGCACCGACCGCACCGCCATAGCCCATGCCCTGGGCGTCCTGGAGCAGGGCGGCGTCCTCGGGATCTTCCCCGAGGGCACCCGGGGCGAGGGCGACTTCGCCTCGCTGCGCGCGGGCCTCGCGTACTTCGCGGTCCGCGCCGGCGCGCCGATCGTCCCGGTCGCCGTCCTGGGCAGCACCGACCGCCGGGGACGGCTGGTCAAGGCCCTGCCCCCGCTGCGCGGCCGCGTCGACGTCGTCTTCGGCGACGCCTTCGAGGCGGGCGACGGCAGCGGCCGGCGCACCCGCAAGGCGCTGGACGAGGCCACCGTACGGATCCAGGGCCGGCTCACCGCCCACCTGGAAAACGCCAGGCGCCTCACCGGGCGCTGAGCGAGACTCTCAGTAGTGGAACCCGTCGACCGGGAACCACCGACCACGAATGATCGAGGAACGGACTTCATGAACGACCAGCACGACCACGGGGCACTTGGCGACGCCGAGTACGCGGAGTTCATGGAGCTCGCCGCGGAAGAGGGCTTCGACGCGGAGGAGATCGAGGGCGCGATCGAGGAGGCCGGGCACGGCCCGCTCCCCGTCCTCGCCGTCGTCGGCCGCCCGAACGTCGGCAAGTCCACCCTGGTGAACCGCATCATCGGCCGCCGCGAGGCCGTCGTCGAGGACAAGCCGGGCGTCACCCGCGACCGCGTCACCTACGAGGCCGAATGGGCCGGCCGCCGCTTCAAGGTCGTCGACACCGGCGGCTGGGAGCAGGACGTCCTCGGCATCGACGCCTCCGTCGCCGCCCAGGCCGAATTCGCCATCGAGGCCGCCGACGCCTGCCTCTTCGTCGTGGACGCCACCGTCGGCGCCACCGACACCGACGAGGCCGTCGTCAAGCTGCTCCGCCGCGCCGGGAAGCCGGTCGTCCTCGCCGCAAACAAGGTCGACGGCCAGTCCGGCGAGGCCGACGCGGCCATGCTGTGGTCCCTGGGCCTCGGCGAGCCGTTCCCCGTCTCCTCGCTGCACGGCCGCGGCACCGGCGACCTCCTGGACGAGGTCCTGAAGAAGCTGCCCGAGGCCCCCGCGCAGCGCTTCGGCAACGCCGTCGGCGGCCCGCGCCGCATCGCCCTCATCGGCCGCCCGAACGTCGGCAAGTCCTCCCTGCTCAACAAGGTGGCGGGCGAGGACCGGGTCGTCGTCAACGAGCTGGCCGGCACCACCCGCGACCCGGTCGACGAGCTGATCGAGCTCGGCGGCGTGACGTGGAAGTTCGTCGACACCGCCGGCATCCGCAAGAAGGTCCACCTCCAGGAGGGCGCGGACTACTACGCCTCCCTGCGGACCGCGGCCGCCGTCGAGAAGGCGGAGGTGGCCGTCATCCTCATCGACACCACCGACAACATCTCGGTCCAGGACCAGCGCATCATCACGATGGCGGTCGAGTCGGGCCGCGCCATCGTCATCGCCTACAACAAGTGGGACGAGCTGGACGAGGAGCGCCGCTACTACCTGGAGCGCGAGATCGAGACCGAGATGCAGCAGGTCTCCTGGGCGCCCCGGGTCAACGTCTCCGCCAAGACCGGCCGCCACATGGAGAAGCTGGTCCCGGCCATCGAGACCGCCCTCGCCGGCTGGGAGACCCGCGTCCCCACCGGCCGGCTGAACGCCTTCCTCGGCGAGATCGTCGCCGCCCACCCGCACCCGATCCGCGGCGGCAAGCAGCCCCGCATCCTCTTCGGCACGCAGGCGGGCACCAAGCCGCCCCGGTTCGTCCTCTTCGCCTCGGGCTTCCTGGAGGCCGGCTACCGCCGCTTCATCGAGCGCCGCCTCCGCGAGGAGTTCGGCTTCGAGGGCACCCCGATCCACATCTCGGTGCGGGTGCGCGAGAAGCGCGGCCGCAAGAAGTAGCACCGCGCGCCGACGGCGCCGCGACACGGCCGAGGGGCCGGTACCCGCTACGGGTACCGGCCCCTCGGCCGTTCGGTCCTACAGCCCCCTGCGGGGTCCCGGCGGCAGCGCCGGCCGGGGGGTCTGCGGGGGAGGCGGCGACGGCGCCTGGGCCGACCACGGCGCGGGGGGCGCCGCGTGCCGCCGCCCCTGTCCCGACCCGCCCGCGCCCAGCGTCGTGCCGAAGGCCCGGAAGGCCAGTCCCTCCTCGCCGCTGCGATCGCCCGGCAAGGTGCGGAACGACCTGCGGTACTCCGAGTACAGGGCGTCGTAGATCGGCGTGGGCGAAGGGCCCGCCGCGACGTCCGACGCGGGGCGCATGGAGGGGATCTGACTCGGATGCGGCTGGAGGAAAGGGTCGTATGGGTGCACGTAGGTGCCAACGACCCCGCCGCCCGTCGGATGCGGGCGGCTCTCCGAATGGGACGCCCGCCGGGGGCGCGGCACGGTGCGGGCCACCGGTCCCGGCGTCCCCCGCTCCGCCGGCACTCCGGCGACCCGCACCCACCCCGAGCCCGGCCGCGGGCCCTCGCTCACGTGCCGGCCAGCGGCATCGCGGCGGCCACCAGGCGCCCGTTCGCGGCGGCCTTCTCCAGGGCGTCGCGCAGCAGGTCCTCGCGCGGCTGCTGGCCGATCGAGCCCACGGGGGCGGCGAAGACCAGGACCGTGTGCGACTTGTTGGCCGCCGCGCGCCAGCCCTCGGTGACCTGGAGCGGCTGGTGCGCCTGCCACCAGGCGGCCTGCCCGGCGCCGCCGGGACCCGGCTGGAGCACCGAGTGCAGCTGGCCCATGGCGACCAGGACCGACCAGCCCGGCAGCGTCACCGGCCGCGTGTCGAGGTCCACGACCTGCTGGAAGCCCTGCTCGGCCAGGAGCGGCAGGAACTCGTCGACGAGGCCGTCCGAGCCCGGGCGGGCCACCGGGGCGGTCGGCTCCACCACCAGGGCCGGGTGCAGCTCGCCCTGGATCAGGACGAGTCCGCTGGTGACCCCGAGGACGGCCTGCTCGGGGTGGGAGGCGGAGAGCGCGTCGGCGGCGTCCGAGGCCGTGATGGAGGCGACGGCGCCCTGGAGCTGCTCCTCCGCGACCCGGACGACCTGCGACGGGATGCAGCTGGCGTGGGCGAACGCGAGGATCGCCGTCTCCTCGCCGACGAACAGCACCGTGCTGGTGCGCTCCTGCTCGGAGTCCCCCGGCGTGCGGCAGGAGGTGCAGTCGTAGCTGCCCGGGGCGTTGTCGCCGTCGAGCAGCCGGTCGGCTTCTTCGTCGCCGATCTCGGCGCGTACGTCCTCGCTGACGTCGAGCATGCGCGGCACGGGGGGCTCCCTGGACTCGGTACGGGCGGACGCCGGGCCGTTCCCGGTCGTCTCATGCCGAGTTCAACGGGTCAGGCTCGGCCGGGGTCACGCGCGGATGCGGGGCAAGTTGCCGCCGGGGCCCGGGGCGGGCGGGTGCCGCCGACCGGGTGGGGTGTCGGTGGAGTCCCGCGCGGCACGGGCCGGGGGTGCCGGGAGGCTGCCTAGCCTGCGTCGATGTCGAAGATCAGATTTTGGACGGCCGGTTCCCTCGCGGCGGCCGCGCTCCTCACCCTGGCGCCGACCCCCGCCCAGGCCCAGACGCAGACGCGGGCCCAGACACAGACGCAGACACGGGCGCAGGCCGCCACCACGACCCGTACGGCCGCCGCCTCCGTGCCCGCGTACGCCTGCGCCAAGGACCAGTGGCCGTGGGGCTGCGTCGCCGAGTGCGAGAGCAGCGGGCGCTGGCACGTCAACACCGGCAACGGGTTCTACGGCGGGCTCCAGTTCTGGCAGCCGACCTGGGTCGAGCACGGCGGCCTCGCGTACGCCCCGCGCGCCGACCTGGCGACCCGCGCGCAGCAGATCAAGGTCGCGGAGGAGGTGCTGCGCACCCAGGGGTGGGGCGCCTGGCCCGTCTGCTCCAAGCGGTACGGGCTGAGCGGTCGCGTCCACACCGTGCAGCCCGGCGACACCCTCAGCTCGATCGCCCGCCGCTTCGGGATCAAGGGCGGCTGGCAGGCGCTGTACACGGCGAACCGGAGCCTGATCGGGGCCGATCCGAACCGGGTCGCCGTCGGCACCATGCTGCGCATCGCCCCGCTCTGACGAGCCCGCTCTGACGGGCCCGTTCGGCCGGGCGCCGGGAACCTCCGGCGTCCACCGCCCGGCCGCCCGTGAGCGCCGCCGCCTCCCCGGCAAGTACAGTCGGGCGACCGATCAACTGACCGGGGGGAACCGGCAGCGCGATGCGTATCTCCTTTCTGCTCCACAACGGCTACCACTACGGCGGCACGATCCGCACGACCTTCACGCTCGCCGAGGAACTGGCGGAGCGTCACGAGGTCGAGATCGTGTCGGTGTTCCGCCACCGCGACCGTCCGCTGCTCGGCCTGCCCGGCGGGGTGACCCTGCGTCATCTGGTCGACCTGCGGAAGGAGAGCCCCAGGTACGACGGGGAGCACCCCGACTTCCACCGCCCCGCCCGGGTCTTCCCGCGCGGCGACGGCCGCTGGAAGCAGTACAGCGCGCTCACCGACGCCCGGATCGGGGAGCACCTGCGCGGGGTGGAGACCGACGTCCTCGTCGCCACCCGCCCCGGGCTCAACGTCCACCTCGCCCGGCAGGCCCGGCGCGGGCCGGTCCTGATCGGCCAGGAGCACCTGACCCTGGAGGGCCACAGCCGCCGGCTGCGCCGGGACATCCGCCACGAGTACGCGCTCCTCGACGCCGTCACCACGGTCACCGAGGCCGACGCCCGCGACTACCGGAGGCTGGGGTTGTCCGGCGTACGGATCGAGGGCGTGCCCAACAGCGTGCCCGCGCCCTCGGTGCCGCCGGCCGACCCGGCGGCGAAGACGGTCGTCGCGGCGGGCCGGCTGACCCGGGTCAAGCGGTACGACGTGCTGATCGACGCCTTCGCGCGGGTGGCCGGGGACCATCCCGACTGGAAGCTGCGGATCTACGGCTCCGGGGATGCCGTCCAGGACCTCAGGGCGCCGCTCGCCCGGCGGATCGAGGAGCGGGGCCTCGGTGAGCAGGCCTTCCTCATGGGGTCGGTCACCCCGCTGGAGCCGGAGTGGGTCAAGGGCTCGATCGCCGCCGTGACCTCCCAGCGGGAGTCCTTCGGGATGACGATCGTGGAGGCGATGCGCTGCGGCCTCCCGGTGGTCTCCACCGACTGCCCGAACGGGCCGCGCGAGATCATCGAGGACGGGGTCGACGGGCGGCTCGTGCCGGTCGACGACGTGGCGGCGTTCGCGGGGGCGCTGCGGGAGCTGATCGAGGACGACGAGCTGCGGGCGAAGACGGCCCGGGCGGCCCTCACCGCCTCCGAGCGCTTCGACCCCGCCCGCATCGCCGCCCGGCACGAACAGCTCTGGACGGAACTCTTCACCCGGGGCGCGGGCCGCCGCACCCACTCCCCGACCCGAACGGCCCTCCACCGCCTCGTGGGCCGCGCCGTCGACGCCGTCTACACCGAGAAGGCGAGAGCGGGCCGCCTGCTCCGCCGCTTCCGCTGACCTGCGGGGCCTGGCCCCGGCCCGGCCGGGGGGTCCGGCGCGCGCCGGGGGCCGTCTCCGGCGCGGCCGGGAGAGCCGGGCGCGTGTAAGGACCCTCTCTACCGAGGCGGAGACGACCCGGCCCGGCCCGGAGGCCCGGCGTGCGTCGAGGACGGTCTCCGGCCCGGCCCGGCCGGAAGGGCCGGGAGAGTTCAGCGTGCGTCGAGGAGCGTTTCCGGCCCGGTCGGGATAACCCGGCGCGCGTTGAAGCCCGCCTCCGCCCCCCGGAAAGGCCCAGGCCGCCCAGAGAGCCCTCCCGGCGGCCCGGCCGGAAGCGGGCGGTTCGGATTGCGGACCGTGGCTGTCCGCGACGGGTGGCAGACTCGGCGCATGTTGGAGACCTCCGCACGGCTGCTGCGTCTGCTCTCGCTGCTCCAGGCCCACCGCGAATGGTCCGGTGCCGATCTCGCCGACCGGCTCGGCGTCACCCCGCGCACCGTGCGGCGGGACGTCGACCGGCTGCGGGAGCTCGGGTATCCCGTGCACGCCAGCCCGGGCACCGGCGGCGGCTACCAGCTCGGGGCCGGGGCCGAGCTGCCGCCGCTGCTCCTCGACGACGAGGAGGCCGTGGCGGTCGCGGTCGGTCTGCGCGCCGCCGCCGGGCAGGGCGTCGAGGGGATCGGCGAGAGCTCCGTACGCGCCCTGGCCAAGCTGGAGCAGGTCCTGCCGGGCCGGCTGCGGCGGCGGGTCGGGGCGCTGAACGCCTTCACGGTGCCCCTGCTGCGCCCGCCGGGCGAGCGGGTCGACCCGGAGGTCCTCACCGACATCGCCCACGCCTGCCGGGACGGCGAGCGGCTCCGCTTCGCCTACCGGGACCACGGCGGCTCGGCCACCCGCAGGAGCGTGGAGCCGCACCGCCTGGTCTGCACCGAGCGGCGCTGGTACCTGGTCGCCTGGGACCTGGACCGGGCCGACTGGCGCACGTTCCGGGTCGACCGGATCGAGCCCACTCCGCCGCACGGCCCCCGCTTCCCGCCCCGCGAACCGCCCGCCGAGGACCTGGCCGCCTACGTGGCGAAGGGCGTGTCCAGCGGCGCCTACGCGACGGAGGCGACCGTCCGGCTGCTCGTGCCGCTCGCCGTGGCCGCCCCGGCCGTCGGCCCGATGGACGGCGTCCTGGAGGCCGAGGGCGACGCGTCCTGCCTGCTGCGGACGGGGGCGCACGGCCTCGACGTCCTGCTGATCCACGTGGCGATGCTGGGCTTCGACTTCGAGGTGGTCGAGCCGCCGGAGCTCACCGACCGGGTCCGGGACCTCAGGGACCGGCTGTCCCGCACTCTCGACCGGACGGACTCCTGACGCGTGCGCCCGGGTGTCCGGACGGCGTAAGCATTCTGTAAGGAAACCGTGAGCGCCCCGCGCGGGCACCGCCGGAACAATTCGGGAACTCCGCCCGGCGAGAGGGAATGGCCCACCTTCCGCCGGGCCTTCCCCTCCCCGTACGAGAAGGGCCGGACGTTCCCCGGAAATCGCCGGAGAAACCGTGGAGAAGTGGCGGGTAACCGCCCTTCCGGGTGACACGGAGCACAGCAAACTCATGTCGAGAACTTGTGACACAAGCGTGACCGGCAAGGGACTAACGTGAGGCTCATGGCACCCACATCGCGCACTCCCGAACCGCCCCGCGACGCTCCCGAGTCCTATGTGGGCCTCGGCGCGGAAGGCGCCGAGCAGCTCGCAAGGACCCGGGGCTGGAGCGTCGTCCGCACCCTGCCGCCCGGCTCGATCATCACCATGGAGTACCTCTCCGGGCGCATCAACTTCGAGGTCCAGGACGGCACCGTCACCCGCTGCTGGCTGGGCTGACGCCCGGCCCGGCACGCGCGGAAGGGCCCCGGCCGACCGGCCGGGGCCCTTCTTCTCGTACGGACGGAGGGGCGAGGGCTCAGCCCCCGGTCGCCGGGGTGCGCCGGCCGCCGGCCACCCCCACGGGCTCCCGGACCGGCTCCCGGACCGGCTCCTCGGGGCCGGGCGGGCGCGTCGGGAAGAACCCCGGCCGGGGCCCGCCGGACGCCACCGGAAGCGAGGGCACGAGCCGCCGCCGGTCCCGCAGCCGCTCCCGCACCCGGTCGCGCGCGGCGAGGATCCACGACTCCGCCACGGCCAGGACCGGCTCGCACCAGGGCAGCGCGAGCAGGACGAGCAGGCCGGCCGCCCAGCCGAGCAGCACGTCGCTCAGCCAGTGCGTGCCCAGGTAGACGGTGGTGAGGCCGACGCCGAGCGCGACCACGGCGGAGAGCGCCGAGAGGTAGCGCCGGGCCCGCGGGGTGGTCGCCAGATAGGCCAGGATTCCCCAGGTCACGACCGCGTTGGCGGTGTGACCGGAGGGGAATATGTCACCGCCCGCGAAGAGCTCGGCGGAGCCGACCTGCGTCGCGTAGTGGGGTCCGAGCCGGCCGAGCCCGAGCTTGACCGAGCCGACCGAGACGTTGAGCAGCAGAAGAGCGGCGCCGAGACACAGCAGGGGGCGCAGGGTGTGCTGGCGCCAGGAGCGCCAGCCCAGCCAGGCGGCCACCATGACGGCCGTGGGGCCGCGCTGACCGAGGACGACGTAGTAGTCGAGGAAGGCGTGCAGCTCCGGCCACTGCTGGTAGGGCCGGAACAGCATGATCTTCCAGTCGAGGGTCACCAGCCAGGTCGACAGCAGGACGGCCACGACGATGGCGAGATAGAACGCCGACGTCCCGCCGAAGAGGGCGAGACGCGTGCGGGTCATCCCCGGGACCTCTATCTTCGGCGGTTCCGGCTCCCGGTCCAGCCGGGCAAAGATGTCGGTACGCACCCAATCGACGTTACAGGGAGTGAGAAGCCGACCCCGTCAAACCGCTCCCTTCGTGATGACGATGTGATGTGGAACGGGTCTCGGGAGTCGGCTCATTACCGGCGTCCGTCCGGAAATCGGATGACCTGCGGACCCATTCGCGAAGAGGCATTCCGGAAGAATGTTTGAATGCCCGGGAATTGTTCCGAACGGATGCCCCCGTGGAATTCCGTGCGATCCGCGGACCGTCCCGAGTGGCGTACGCCACACCCGGGCTCCCGACGGGGTGAGAGGTGCACCACGCGCTCGACGCTTGAACTCGCGTACGCTGGCGGCTCACTCGCCCGTCGATGCCGGGCCGCTCCGGGGAGGCAGCCCCTGGTCGGGGGCCCACCGAGCGCGAGAGTTTCACCGGGAGGTACGTACATGTCGCGGACGAACACGGCCCCAGCACGACCCCGTGCCGCCGCCGGCGGCGGCGCCAACCGCTGGGTCGTCCTCGTCGTCCTCTGCGTCAGCCTCCTCCTGGTCGCCCTGGACGCGACCATCCTCCACGTCGCCGTCCCCTCGCTCACCGAGGACCTGCGCCCTGGCGCCACCGAGCTGCTCTGGATCGTCGACGCCTACCCCCTGGTCTGCGCCTCGCTCCTGATCCTCTTCGGCACCCTCGGGGACCGGGTCGGACGGCGCAGGGTCCTGCTGCTCGGTTACGCGCTGTTCGGCGTCGCCTCCGCGGTCGCCGCCCTCGCCACCGAGCCCTCCGTCCTCATCGCGGCCCGCGCGCTGCTCGGCGTCGGCGGCGCGATGATCATGCCCGCCACGCTCTCCATCCTCCGGGCGGTCTTCCCCGACCGGCGGGAGCGCGCCACCGCCATCGGGATCTGGACGGCGGTCGCCGCGATCGGCGCCGCCACCGGACCGGTCCTCGGCGGCTTCCTCGTCGAGCACTACTGGTGGGGCTCCGTCTTCCTGATCAACATCCCGCTGATGGCGCTGATCCTGCCGCTCGGCCGCCGCCTGCTGCCCGAGTCCCGGGGCGCCGCCGACGGCCCCTGGGACGTCCTCGGCGCCCTCATGGCCGCGGCCGGGGTGCTCGGCTGCGTCCTCGGCGTCAAGCGCGCCGGGGCCGGCGACCCGCTGCTCGCCCTGCCCACCGCCGGGCCGCTGCTGCTCGGCGCGGCGCTCCTCGTCCTCTTCGTGCGGCGGCAGAAGCGGCGCCCGCACCCGCTGATCGACACGGGCCTCTTCGCCCGCCCCGCCTTCACCACCTCGGTCGGCTGCATCGTCCTGGCCATGCTGGCCCTGGTCGGCCTGGAGCTCATCGCCGTCCAGTACCTCCAGCTGGTCCTCGGCCTCAGCCCCCTGGAGACCGGCCTCCGGCTCCTCCCGCTGACCTTCGCCGCCATGGCGGCCGGCGCCACCGGCTCGTACACCCTGCGCCGGATCGGGCCGCGCCGGATGGTTGGCTGGGGCTTCGTGCTCACGGCCGGGGCCGTGCTGCTGCTCGTCCTCATGGGGGAGCACGACCGGCCGCTGCTGCTCACGACGGGCTTCGTGCTGCTCGGCTTCGGCCTCCAGACCACGCTCTTCTCGGCGTACGAGTCGATGCTCAGCGAGGCGCCGCCGCGGAGCGCGGGCGGCGCGGCGGCGATCGGCGAGACCTCGTACCAGCTCGGCGCGGGGATGGGCATCGCGCTGCTCGGCAGCGTGATGAACGCGGCGTACGCCCCCGGTCTGCGCGGGGTCCCCGGGGTGCCGGAGGAGGCGGGCCGGGCCGCGGCGAACTCGCTCGGCGAGGCCTACAAGGTGGCCGACCAGCTCGGCGGCGCGGCCGGCGGCGCCCTGCACCAGGCCGCCCGGCAGTCCTTCGTGAACGGTCTGCACGTCACGCTCTTCGTGAGCGCCGCGCTGCTGCTCGCCGGCGCGCTGATGGCCCTGCGGCTGCCGCGGGTCATGGAGTGTCCGGTCGACCCCGAGGGTCCGGACGACCCGGAGGCGGCGGAGGCCGAGGGCGCGCGGAAGGTCCCGGACGGTCCGGTCCGGGGCGCGGAGCACACCGGGAAGGCGGGATCGCCCGGGGCGTCCGAGCCGCGGGTGCCCGCGACCCGGGAAGCGATCGAGCCCGCCGGCTCGGGAGGACGTCCGGCGCACTGACCCGATCCGTCGGGAGGTGCCCGGCCGGACCGGCGGACCCGCTCAGCTCTGGTTGAAGAAACCGTCCTGCGGGCGCCGGCCGGAGTCGCTGACGATCTGGGTGTCGGCGGGGGTCAGCAGGAAGACCCGCGTCGCCACGCGCTCGATCGAACCGCGCAGGCCGAAGGCGAGGCCCGCGGCGAAGTCGACGACGCGCTTGGCGTCGTCCGGCTCCATCGCCGTCAGGTTCACGATGACCGGGACGCCGGACCGGAAGAGCTCCCCGATGCCCCGGGCGTCCCGGAAGCCGTCCGGGGAGACGGTGGCGATCCGGCGCCCCCGCTCCTCGGCGGTGTCCGTGGCCACCCGGACCCGGGGGTCCGTCACCCAGGCGTCGCCGCTCTCGGCACCGTCGGCGTACTCGTCGTCGTAGTAACGCTCGTCGTTGTCCTCGACGAGTCCCAGCCACGCACTTGCCTTGCGCACCGATCCCATCGACGCCTCCTTTCAACGCGGTCACTTGTGGTTCCGCATGTCCCCATCGTCGTCCATGATGCGGATCGCGCGCCAAGCGGATAAGCGCCGTGCAGGGGATTCGTGACGGTACTGGTGCAGAACGTGAGGGCCGTTTCCTGGCGATTCGTCAGGAAACTTGCGGTATACGGGCCCTGAGGAGGGGCCATGCAGATGAAAATATGAAAGTCGTGCCGGAAGAGTGACGATGGGCGCGTACGGGTGAACGGACCCGCTCGCTACGATGCCGCGAGGCCGCTCGACGGTCCTTCGTACGGCCCTCCGTACGACCTTGCGCACGGTTTCCGGGCGGCTTCCGGGCGGCCCGTGGCCCACGACTCACGGGGGAGTCCTTGTTCGGAATCGTCAGACCCTGCACGCACCGGCTCACCGACGGCCTCAAGACCGCGTGGACGGCCCACCTCTGCGGCCTCTGCCTGGCGCTCCGCGCCGACCACGGCCAGTTCGCCCGGGTCGTCACCAACTACGACGGGCTCATCGTCTCGGTCCTGACGGAGGCTCAGACCGGCACCCTGGCGAGCGGCCGCCGCACCGCCGGGCCCTGCCCGCTGCGCGGCATGAGGACCGCGCCCGTGGCCCGCGGCGAGGGGGCCAGGCTCGCCGCCGCCGTCTCGCTCGTCCTCGCCTCGGCGAAGGTGCGGGACCACGTCGCCGACCGGGACGGCCTGTTGGCCCGCCGGCCCGTCGCCGCCGCCGCCCGCCGGGTCGCCCGCTCCTGGGACCGGGCCGGGGCCAGGACCGGCCGCGCCCTCGGCTTCGACACCGCCGTCCTCGTCGACGCCGTCGACCGCCAGACCGGCATCGAGGCACTCGCCGGACCCGGCACGCCCCTGCTCCTCGTCACCGAACCGACCGAGACCGCCACCGCCGCCGCCTTCGCGCACACCGCCGTCCTCGCGGGCCGCCCGGAGAACGCCGAACCGCTCGCCGAGGCCGGCCGCCTCTTCGGCCGGCTCGCCCACCTCCTCGACGCCGTCGAGGACCAGGACGCCGACGCGGCGAGCGGCGCCTGGAACCCGCTCACCGCGACCGGCACCTCCCGCGAGGAGGCCCGCCGGCTCGCCGACGACGCCCTGCACGGCATCCGGCTCGCCCTCAAGGACGCCCGGTTCGCCGACGGCAAGCTGGTCCACGTCCTGCTCGCCCACGAGCTGCGCACCTCGGTGGACCGCGCCTTCGCCACGACGACCTGCTCGCACGGGGCGCACGGCGCCGGACGGGGGCCGGTGCCGGGGAACCCGTACGCCCCCCAGGGGCCGGGCCCCGGCAACCCGTTCGCGCCCGGACCCGGCGGACCGGGCGGGCCGGGCGGGCCCCACGCCCCCGGACCCGGCGGTCCCGGGGGACCCGGCGGGCCGTTCCCGCCCGGGCCGCCCGGACGGCGCGGGCTGATCGCCGGATGCGCCCTCTGGGTCGGCCTCGCCTGCACCTGCCAGCTGTGCTGCGGGACCTACGAGGACCCCTGGAGCCGGGAGCGCCGCGAGGGCCTCTGCGGCCAGTGCGACCCCGGGAACTGCTGCGACTGTTGTGACTGCTGCGGCAACTGCTGCTCCTGCGGCGAGGGGGACGGCGGCTGCTGCGACTGCAACTGCGGCTGCGACTGCTGACGGGCCGTCGGGGAATCCCGGCGGGGCGCCCCGCCGGGAAGCCTTCCCCGCGGGACCCCGCGGGCCGCCCCCGTACCGCTACTTCTTCGGCGCGGGGATCTCCGGCGGGGAGATCTCCGAGCGCTCGATGCCCGAGCCCGTCACCCCCCACTTCCTCAGGATCCGGTCGTACGTCCCGTCGGCCTTCAGGCCGTTCACCGCGGCCTGGAAGGCGGGCGCGAGCGGGGTGCCCTTCTTGAAGGCGAAGCCGACGTCGAGCCGCCGGTACTCGTTGAGGAACTTCATGTTCTTCTGCTGCGTCACCGCGTACCGCAAGCCGTTGATCGTGCTCATCACGACGTCGCTGCGCCCCTGCTGGATCGCCATCCAGACGGCCCCGACCTCGCTGTAGACGTTGACCTCGTACGGCTTCTTCCCCGCCTCCGCGCACCGCCCCTTGTTCTTCTCCAGGGTCCGCTCGAAGGTGGTGCCGGCGTCCACCGCCACCTTCAGGCCGCACAGCTGCGTGAGGTCGGTGATGTCCTTCAGCGGGCTGTCGGCCCGGGCCGCGAAGCCCTGCCCGTCGTTGACGTACGTGACGAAGTCGATCGTCTTGCGCCGCTCCTCGGTCACGCCGAAGTTCCCGGTGCCCACGTCGTACTTGCCGCTGCCGAGGGCCGGCAGGATCGCCTCGAAGCCCACGGCCTCGCGCTTCAGCTCCAGGCCCAGCGCCTTCGCCACCGCCGCGGAGAAGTCGGCGTCCACCCCCACCACGGTCCGGCCGTCCGGCAGATAGGCCGAGCTGGGCGGGGTGGCCACGGAGGAGGCGACCGTGAAGCCGCCCCGCTGCCGCACGTCGGCGGGCAGCAGCTTCGCCGCGGCCTCGTTCTTCCGCACCCCCGCCACCACGTCCTCGGTGGGCAGCGCGCCCTTCCCCGCGCCCGGGGCGCCCGAGGCCCCGGCCGGCGCGGTCGCGGGATCGCCGCCCGCGCAGGCGGTGAGACCGAGCGCGGCGACGGTGATCAGGGCGAAGGCCAGGGTGGTGCGGGCGGGTCCGGAACTCGTGCGCGTGGTCATGGCTTCGGGTTCTCCAGGAATTTCTCGAACGGCAGCGGGCCGATCGTCTCGGGATCGGCGGACACGTCGAAGAGCGGCCGGTAGCCGCTCGCCAGGTAGAGGCCCCTGGCCTCCGGCTGGCGCGGCCCGGTCGTCAGGTAGATCCGGGAGTAGCCGCGGGCGGCGGCCTCCCGTTCGAGCACGGTCAGGACGCGGCGGGCGAGCCCGCGCCTGCGGTGCGCCGAGTGGGTCCAGATCCGCTTCAGCTCGGCGGTGTGCTCGTCGTAGCGGCGGTAGGCGCCGCCCGCCACGGGCAGGCCCTGCTCCAGGAGGAGCAGGAAGGCGCCGTGGGGAGGGGCGAACTCCTCCGCCGGATACCGGCTCAGATCGTGCGCGGAGCCGTACCGGGTCGTGTACTCGTACGCCAGCTCGTCGAGGAGCGGGCGCGCCAACGGGTCGTCGGTCGTGGTCCGGCGCACGGACAGCGCGGACTCACGACTGGGCGTGAGAGGCATGCGTCTCTTTCGGGCGAAGAGAACGGGGAAGGGTCAGGAGCGAGGGGAGGGGAGCTCAGTGCCGCGCGGGTGAAGGCGACGCCGGCGGCGTCGGGAAGGACACCGCGGGCGGGTGGGGAGCGGAGGAAGACGCAGGGGGTCGGCTCAACAGGAAGAGGACCACACGCGACCGAAGTCGATGTGGGAGCGCGTGACCAGCTGCTGCGAATGCATGGGCCCAGTGGAACAGGCATCCGTTTCCCCGTTAACCATGGTGAGACGAACGGCTCATATTCCGGACGGACTTGACAAGGCTCCGCTCGACGGCCGTAGCCTCACAGGGCGGACACCGGGCTGAGGGGCCCGGTCCCGCGCTCGCCGCCCGCCGTGCGTACGAAGGCGCACCCCGTGTGAACGCCCGCGCGTTCCCGAGCGGAACGCCCATCCGCGTTCCCCGCGACCGCCACGGCGTGTTCCCGTGAACACCTTTCGCGTTTCCCGTGAACACCGTCATCGGTTCCCGCGTGCACTCCCGTGTTCGATCCGCCCCCTGGCAGCCACGGAGCCTTCGCATGTCGACACCCCTCGCCACCCTCGCCAAGGAGGCCGCGGCCCCGCCGCCGGCCGAACCAGCCCTCCGGATCGTCCCCGCCCGCCGCACCGGGCAGTGGACCGCCGCCGGCGCCGTGCTCGTGCTGCTCGCGCTCGGCCTCGTCTCGGTCGTCCGCAACGAGGCCTTCCAGTGGGACGTCGTCGCCCAGTACTTCACCTCCGCGTCCATCCTGCGCGGCCTCGGCCTCACCCTGTGGCTGACCGCCCTGGTCATGGTCCTCGGCTTCGCCCTCGGCACCCTGCTCGCCGTCTTCAGGCTCTCCGCCAACCCCGTTCTGCGTGCGGTCAGTTGGGGCTACATCTGGTTCTTCAGATCCACCCCGATCCTGGTCCAGCTGCTCTTCTGGTTCAACATCGGGATGCTCTATCCGCAGATCCTCGGCGTGAACACCGTCAACCTCCTCGGCCCCCTCGCCGTCGCCGTCATCGGCCTCACCCTGCACGAGGCCGCCTACGCCGCCGAGGTCGTCCGCGGCGGCATCCTCTCCGTCGACCGGGGCCAGATCGAGGCCGCCGAGTCCCTCGGCCTCGGCCGGTGGCGCAGGCTCTCCCGGATCGTCCTCCCGCAGGCCATGCGCGCCATCGTCCCGCCCGCCGGGAACATGCTGATCGGCACCCTCAAGGGCACCTCGATCGTCTCCGTGATCGCCGTCCAGGACCTGCTCTACTCCACCCAGCTCGTCTACCACCGCACGTACGAGATCATCCCGCTGCTCCTCGTCGCCACCCTCTGGTACGTCGCCGTCACCTCGGTGCTCGGCATCGGCCAGTACTACGTCGAGCGGCACTACGCCCGCGGAACGGCCGGTGGCCGATGAGCACCCGTCCCTCCGTCGTCGTCGTGGGCGCCGGGCCGCGGGGGACCGGCTTCCTCGAACGGCTCGCCGCCAACCTGCCCGAGCTGTACGGCGACCGGCCCCTCGACGTCCACCTCGTCGACCCGCACCCGCCCGGCCCCGGCCGGATATGGCGCACCGAACAGTCCCCGCTGCTCTGGATGAACTCCCAGGCCGAGGACGTCACGATGTTCACCGACGAGACCGTGGACCTCGAAGGACCCGTCCGGCCGGGCCCCACCCTCGCCGAATGGGCCGGCATCGACGGCCGCACCTTCCCCACCCGCCCCCTCCAGGGCGCCTACCTGCGCTGGGTGTACGAGCGGGCCCGCGCCGCGCTGCCCCCCTCCGTCACCGTCCACGAGCACCGCACCGGCGCGCTGCGGATCGGCGGCCCCCGCGAGGGACGCCAGCGGGTCTGGCTGGAGGGCGCCCCCGTGCCCCTCCCCGCCGACCTGGTCGTCCTCACCGTCGGCCACCTCGACGCCGAACCCGACCGGGAACAGCGGGCGCTCGCCGACTTCGCCGCCCGCCACGGCCTGGTCCACCTGCCGCCCGACTTCACCGCCGACAGCGACCTGAGCGCGCTCCCCGCTGGCGAGCCCGTCATCGTCCGCGGCTTCGGCCTCGCCTTCGTCGACCTGATGGTGCTGCTCACCGAGGGCCGCGGCGGCCGGTACGAGGGCGAGGGCGACGACCTCGTCTACGTGCCCTCCGGCCGGGAGCCCGTCCTGCACGTCGGATCGCGCCGGGGCGTCCCGTACCACTCGAAGATCGGCTACGCCCTCGACGGCGAACGGCCCCCGCTGCCCCGCTTCTTCGGCACCGAGCAGACCGACGCCCTGCTCGCCCGGGGCGGCCCGATCGACTTCCGGCGCGACGTGTGGCCGCTCGTCGACAAGGAACTCGGCTGGGCCCACTACCACCGGCTCTTCTCCACCCACCCCGAGCGGACCGCGCTGCCCTGGAGCGACTTCGAGAAGGCCTACGAGGCGGCCGAGCCGCGCGGCGCCGAACTCGCCGCGCTGGTCGCCGCCGCCGTCCCCGACCCGGCCGACCGGCTCGACCTCGACGCCCTCGACCACCCCCTGGAAGGAGCCCGCTTCGCCTCCGCCGAAGCGCTCCAGGAGGGCCTGCGCGGCTACATCACCGCCGACCTCGACCGCCGCCACGACCCCGCCCACAGCGCCGACGCCGCCGTCTTCGCCGGACTGCTCTCCGCCTACGGACAGCTCGTGCGGCTCGGCTCGCGCCTGGACCCCGGCGGCTGGTGGCACGGCTTCTTCAGCTACCTCGCCTCCGGGCCGCCCGGACCCCGCCTCCGCCAGCTCCTCGCGCTCTCCCGGGCCGGCGTCGTCCGCTTCCTCGGACCCCGCGTCACCGTCGAGACCGACGAGGAACGCGGCCTCTTCCGGGCCTCCTCCGACGCCGTACCGGGGGAGTGGACCGGGGCCCGCGCCCTGGTCGAGGCCCGGCTGCCCGACCCCACCCTGGAGCTGACCGGCAGCCCGCTGCTGCGCGCCCTGCACGAGGAGGGGGCCCGCGCCACCGCCAGCGGCCTCCTCGTCGTCGACCCCGTCGACGGCCGGATCCTGGAGCGCGACGGACGCCCGCACCCGCGCCGCTTCGCGCTCGGCCCGCACACCACCGCCCGCGCCGGCGGAGCCTTCACCCGGCCCCGCACCGGCGGGGTCGCCTTCGGGCAGAACGACGTCACCGCACGGGCCGCGCTCGCCTTCCTGCGGGACCTGGAGTGTCGCCTCCCGGCCCCGCTGAGCGCCTGACCGGCGCTCCCCCCGTACCCCGCCCTGCCCTTCTCCCGAGGAACCGCCATGGCTCTCACCAGCGACCCACCGGTCGACCCGCTCACGAAGGAACCGGCCGCCCCCGCCGCGCCGCCGGCCGCCGACCTCGTGGTCGTCCCCGTCCGCCACCCCTGGCGCTGGGTGGCCGTCGCCGCCACCGCCGTCCTGCTCGTGCAGTTCGCCCACGGGCTCGTCACCAACCCCGGCTGGGAGTGGGACGTCTTCGCCGCGTTCTTCACCACCGAGACGATCCTCAAGGCCGTCTGGGTCACCCTCCAGCTCACCTTCTACGGCACCGCCCTCGGCTTCGCGATCGGCATCGTGGTCGCCTTCATGCGCCTGTCGGCCAGCCCCTTCCTGCGCTCGGTCGCCTTCGGCTACATCTGGGCCTTCCGCTCCATCCCGCTCATCGTCCAGCTCCTCTTCTGGTTCAACCTCGCCTACCTCTACAAGGAGCTGAGCGTCGGCATCCCCTTCGGGCCGAGCTTCTTCTCCTTCGACACGATGGGCCTGGTCGGCGAGATGAGCGCCGCCGTCCTCGGACTCGCCCTGCACCAGGCGGCCTACGCGGCCGAGATCGTCCGAGGGGGCGTACTCGCCGTGGACGAGGGCCAGTTGCAGGCCGCGGCCTCCCTCGGCATCCCCAAGCTCCGGCAGGTGCGCCGGATCGTCCTGCCGCAGGCGATGCGCTCCATCCTGCCCAACGCCGCCAACGAGGTCATCTCGCTCTTCAAGGGCACCTCGATCGTCTCGGTCATGGCGATCGGCGAACTCTTCTACCAGGTCCAGGTCGTCTACGGCCGCAACGGGCGGGTCGTCCCGCTCCTGATGGTCGCCACCGCCTGGTACATCCTGCTCACCACCGCGCTCTCCGTCGTCCAGCACTACGTCGAACGCCACTACGCGAAGGGGAGCACCCGATGAGCTCCGCCACCACCGCCGAGCCGGCCCCCGCCGACACCACCGCCAAGGTCGAGATCCGGGCCGTCCACAAGAACTTCGGCCCCCTGCACGTGCTGCGCGGCATCGACCTCGACGTGCGGGCCGGCGAGGTCACCGTCGTCCTCGGCCCCTCCGGCTCCGGCAAGTCCACCCTGCTGCGGACCATCAACCACCTGGAGAAGGTCGACGGCGGCACGGTCAGCGTGGACGGCGTCCTCGTCGGCTACCGGCGCTCCGGGAACAAGCTCTACGAGCTGCGCGAGCGCGAGATCCTCAAGCAGCGCACCCGGATCGGCTTCGTCTTCCAGAACTTCCACCTCTTCCCGCACCTGACCGTCCTGGAGAACATCGTCGAGGCCCCCGTCTCGGCCCTCAAGCGCCCCCGCAAGGAGGCCGAGGCCGCGGCCCGGAAGCTGCTCGAACGCGTCGGACTCGACGACAAGGCGGAGGCCTACCCCAAGCAGCTCTCCGGCGGACAGCAGCAGCGGGTCGCCATCGCCCGCGCGCTCGCCCTCGAACCGGGCCTGCTCCTCTTCGACGAGCCGACCTCCGCGCTCGACCCCGAGCTGGTCGGCGAGGTCCTCGACGTCATCAAGGACCTGGCCGCCACCGGCACCACCATGATCGTCGTCACCCACGAGATCGGCTTCGCCCGCGAGGTCGCCGACACCGTGGTCTTCATGGACGAGGGCCGGATCGTCGAGCAGGGCCCGCCGGCCGAGGTGCTGGAGAACCCGCGCCACGAGCGCACCCGCGCCTTCCTCTCCAAGGTCCTCTGACCCTCCCTTCCCCCTTCACCGCCTCACGACAGGAGCACCGTCATGAAGTCCCGCCGCACCCTCCTCACCGCCCTCGCCTCGCTCACCGCCCTCGGCGTCCTCACCGCCTGCGGCTCGGGCGACGCCGCTCTCAACGAGACCAAGCCCGAGGCGAAGAAGGGCGGCGGCATCAACCTGACCCCGGAGCAGAACCGCGTCCACACCGCCAAGGTCGACGCCATCGCCGCCAAGCTCCCGGCGGCCGTACGGGAGAGAGGCACGCTCGTCCTGGGCGTCTCCGCGTCCAGCAATCCGCCGCTCGCCTTCCGCGCCACCGACGACAAGACGCTGAT
Source organism: Streptomyces sp. NPDC093071 (assembly GCF_044754545.1). NCBI lineage: Bacteria > Bacillati > Actinomycetota > Actinomycetes > Kitasatosporales > Streptomycetaceae > Streptomyces > Streptomyces sp. NPDC093071. The sequence goes on from NZ_JBIVPH010000006.1 coordinate 56,887, forward strand.
CGGCGTCGAGATCGACATCGCCACCCTGGTCGCCGACGCGCTCGGCCTGAAGCCCGAGTTCAACGCGGTCTCGTGGGAGAACCTCTTCGTCGGCCTGGACAGCGGCAAGTACGACGGCGTCTTCTCCAACGTCACCGTCACCGAGGAGCGCAAGGACAAGTACGACTTCGCCACCTACCGCCTGGACGACCTGGCCTTCGAGGCCAAGAAGGGCTCCGGCTGGACGGTGAAGGGGCCCGAGGACGTGGCCGGGAAGGCGATCGCGGTCGGCTCCGGCACCAACCAGGAGAAGATCCTCGTCGACTGGTCCGCGCAGAACGAGAAGGCCGGGCGCAAGCCGGTCGACATCAAGTACTACCAGAACACCTCCGACTACTACCTGGCGCTCCAGTCCGGCCGGATCGACGCCTACCTCGGCCCGAACCCGGTCGCCGCCTACCACGTGCTCTCCTCGGGGCAGACGGAGGTCGTCGGCAAGTTCTCCGGGGCGGGCGCCGGGCTCCAGGGCAAGATCGCGGCCACCACGAAGAAGGACAGCGGCCTCGTCGCCGCCTACGCCGCCGCGCTCGACCACGTCATCCAGAACGGCACCTACGCCCAGGTCCTCAAGCGCTGGGGCCTCGACGGCGAGTCCGTCCCCAAGTCGGAGATCAACCCGCCCGGCCTGCCCCGCACCAAGAACTGACCCGCCCAGAAAGAACCGCGACGGGGCCGGTCCGCCCGGCCCCGCCCCGCGGAACCCTTCCGAGAGAGACCGCATGACCAGTACCCGACCGCTCCACCTCGCCGCCGAGCTCGCCCCGGGCTCCGGCCGGGCCGATCCGGGCCCGGACACCGCCGCGCGCACGGTCGCGCTCGCCCGCCTCGCCGAGGCCGCCGGGCTCGACTTCCTCACCCACGACGACTCCTTCGCCCGGCCCGGTCTCGACGCGCTCGCCGTCCTCGCCCGGGTCGCCCCGGAGACCCGCTCGATCGGCCTCGTGCCGACCGTGACCACCACCCACACCGAGCCCTTCCACGTCCAGGCCGCCGTCGCCACCCTCGACTGGGTGAGCCGGGGCCGGGCGGGCTGGCGGATCGGGGTCTCCCCGACCGGCGCCGAGGCCCGGCTCTTCGGCCGCCGCCCGGCCCCGCCGACCGCCGAGCTCTGGCAGGAGGCCGGCGAGGTCGCCGAGGTCTCCCGCAAGCTGTGGGACAGCTGGGAGGACGACGCCGAGATACGGGACGTGGCCACCGGACGGTTCGTCGACCGCCGCAAGCTGCACTACGTGAACTTCCAGGGCGCGACCTTCTCCGTCAAGGGCCCCTCGATCGTCCCCCGGCCCCCGCAGGGCAACCCGGTGACCGTCGTCGACGCCACCCGCCCCGCCGCCCGGGAGACCGCCGCCCACCACGCCGACGTGGCCCTGATCGCGGCCGCCACCGCCGAGGAGGCCGCCGCACTGCGCGCCGAACTGCACCGGGGCGCCCGCGCCCACGGCCGGGACCCCGGGCAGCTGCGCGTCCTGCTCTCGCTGACCGTCGACCTCGACGCGTACGAGGGCGGGCCCGGGGCGCTCGCCGGACTGATCGCGGACTGGCACGGCGGCGGGGCCGTCGACGGCTTCCACCTCGTGCCGGCCGTCCCGGAGCGGGACCTGGAGCGGTTCGCCGCCGTGACCGTGCCGCTGCTCGGGGACCGGGGCCTGTTCCGTACGTCCTACGCGGGCACCACCCTCCGCGACCACCTGGGACTGGCCCGCCCCGAGAGCCAGTACGCCACCGGCCCGCGCGTCGCCACGGGAGCGGGCGCATGAGCACTCCCCGGCCCCGCAAGCGGATCCACCTCGCCGCGCACTTCCCCGGCGTCAACTCCACCACCGTCTGGGCCGATCCGCGCTCCGGCTCACAGATCGACTTCTCCTCCTTCGAACACCTCGCCAGGACCGCCGAGCGAGGCCTCTTCGACTTCTTCTTCCTGGCGGAGGGGCTGCGGCTGCGCGAGCACGCGGGCCGCATCCACGACCTGGACGTCGTCGGCCGGCCCGAGTCGATCACCGTCCTGAACGCGCTGGCCGCCGTCACCGACCGGCTCGGCCTGGCCGCCACGGTCAACGCCACCTTCAACGAGCCCTACGAGCTGGCCCGGCGGCTCGCCTCGCTCGACCACCTCAGCGCGGGCCGGGCCGCCTGGAACGTGGTCACCTCCTCGGACGCCTTCACCGGCGAGAACTTCCGGCGCGGCGGCTACCTCGACCGGGCCGACCGGTACACCCGGGCCGCCGAGTTCCTCGCCACCGCCCGGGAACTGTGGGACTCCTGGACCCCCGAGGGCACTCCCGGCCCCTTCGCCCACAGCGGGCCGCAGTTCCGGATCGACGGCGCGTTCACCGTCCCGCGCTCCCCGCAGGGGCACCCGGTCGTCATCCAGGCCGGGGACTCGCCCGAGGGCCGGGAGTTCGCCGCCTCCGGCGCCGACGTGATCTTCACCCGCCACTCCACCCTGGAAGCGGGCCGGGAGTTCTACGCCGACGTCAAGGGCCGGCTCGCCCGGTACGGCAGGGAGCCCGGCGACCTGAGGATCATGCCGGGCGTGACGTACGTCCTCGGCGACACCGACGCCGACGCGCGGGAGAGGGCCGCCGAGATCCGCGCGCAGCAGGTCTCCCCGCAGAACGCGATCCTCGCCCTGGAGCAGGTCTGGGGCCGCGACCTGTCCGGCCACGACCCCGACGGGCCGCTGCCGGACGTCGACCCCGACCCGGACTCGGCGCTCGTCCAGGGCAGGGTGCGGGTCGCCGACCCGATCGGCACGGCCCGGAAGTGGCGGGCGCTCTCGGAGGCCAAGGGCCTGTCGATCCGGCAGACCGTCATTGAATCCACCGGCCGCCAGTCCTTCGTCGGCTCCCCGGAGACGGTCGCGGCGGCCCTGGAGGAGTTCGTCGCCACGGACGCCGCCGACGGCTTCATCCTCGTCCCCCACCTCACGCCCGGCGGCCTCGACGACTTCGTCGACCGGGTCGTCCCCCTCCTGCAGGAGCGCGGGGTCTTCCGCACCGAGTACACCGGCACGACGCTGCGGTCCCACCTCGGGCTCCGCGAGCCCGTACGAAAGGTCTGAGAAGCATGAGCACGGATCCACGGCAGGACTGGCGGGAGTGGCACGAGGCGCGCGAGGCCTCGGTCTCCGCTCCGTACGGCCTGCTCTCCCTCACGGGCAACCACTGGCTCTCCGATCACCCGGAGGGGCGAATTCCGGCCGTTCCGGGGAAGTGGCGGGCGGACGGCGACGAGGTGGTCCTGACGGCGACCGGCGAGGACGGCCTCACGGTCGACGGGAAGCCGTTCACCGGCACCGTCCGGCTCGCCGCCGACCAGGGGCCGGCCGAGGAGTCCCGGGTCGCGGCGGGGGAGCGGCGGATCGTGGTGCTGCGACGCGAAGGGGAGTGGGCCGTACGGGACTTCGACCCCGACGCGGAGACGCGCCGCGCCTTCCGGGGCATCGAGGCCACCCCGTACGACGAGCGCTGGGTGGTGCCCGGCGTCTTCCGCCCGTACGGGGAGACGCGCAGCGTGCGGGTCGAGAACGCCGACGGCCGGGAGCGGGGCCTCGGCCTCGCCGGCGAGCTGGTCTTCGCGCTGGACGGCGCCGAGCGCACGCTCCAGGTGGCCGTCGAGGAGGGCGGCTCGCTGTGGGCGGTCTTCGCGGACGCCACCAGCGGGCGCGGCAGCAACCGCTTCCGCTTCCTGAAGCCCCCGCCCCCGGCGGCGGACGGCACGGTGACGGTGGACTTCAACCGGGCGCTGCTGCCGCCGTGCGCCTTCGCGGACCACTTCCTCTGCCCGTTCCCGCCGCCGGGCAACACGCTCGACGTCGCCGTCCCGGCGGGGGAGCGGGGGCTCGCGGCGGGCTGATCGGCGGGGGAGCGGCGGCTCCCACCGGGATCGCGCGGCTGATCATCAACCCCGTGGTGGTGTGCGGTAGTTGACGGCTGTACGGCCGAAAGGCGCCCTTGCGGCGTGAAGTCGTACGGCCGGAGACTCCCCCACAGCGCAGGCCCCCGGGCCGCGCCTCACGGGCCCGACCCCCACGGCGGGCCCCCGATTCCTTTCGGGAGGAACGAGAAGTGAGGACCACGCGCACCACCCCCACGAGAACGATCCGGCTGCTCGCCGTCACCGCCGGTCTCGCCGCCGCCGCGGCGCTCGCCGTCCCCACCGCGAACGCCGGGACCACCGACGCCACCGGGACCACGGGCGCCTACGGCGCCGCCGCCCTCGCGGCGACCGGCGACGCCGTCCGCGCCGCCGACGTGGCCGGCACCGCCTGGCACGTCGACACCGCCACCGGCCGGCTCGTCGTCACCGCCGACTCCACCGTCAGCCAGGCGGAGATCGCGAGGATCAAGGAGCGGGCCGGGGCCAACGCCGCCGCCATCAAGGTCGAAAGGACCCCGGGCCGCTTCAGCAAGCTGATCTCCGGCGGCGACCCGATCTACGCCGACGCCGGCTGGCGCTGCTCCCTCGGCTTCAACGTCCGGGACGCCGCGGGCAACTACTTCTTCCTGACCGCCGGGCACTGCACCGACGGCGCCCGCACCTGGTACGCCAACTCCGCCAAGACCACCGTCCTCGGGACCACCGCCGGGTCCAGCTTCCCGGGCAACGACTACGGCCTGGTCCGCTACACCAACGCGTCCATCGCCAAGCCCGGCACCGTCGGCAGCGTGGACATCACGAGCGCCGGAAACGCCACGGTCGGCCTGTCGGTCACCCGCCGGGGCTCCACCACCGGCATCCACAGCGGCACCGTGACGGGCCTCAACGCCACCGTGAACTACGGCGGCGGCGACATCGTCTCCGGCCTGATCCGCACGAACGTCTGCGCCGAGCCCGGCGACTCCGGCGGTCCGCTCTACTCCGGCACCCGGGCCATCGGCCTCACCTCGGGCGGCAGCGGCAACTGCTCCTCGGGCGGGACGACCTTCTTCCAGCCCGTGACGGAGGCGCTGAGCGCGTACGGCGTGAGCGTGTTCTGACGACCCTGCCGGGGCGGGCGGCCCCGGCGCGAGAACGAGAAGGCCCCGGCGCTCCCGTGCCGGGGCCTTCCCGCGTCCCGGCGTGGCCGTGTCTTCAACTCCCGCATTATCAGATGGTCATGACGGCGCATCACTTTTTACCGACGCGTAACTTCCCAGTCGAGGCTACCCGTGCGTAGCTTGGCTGAAGCGCATCCCCACTTGTGGTCCGGACCGCAGGGCGTAGCACCCCACCTTTCCCCTTGAGCCGCAAGGAGATCGCCCGATGCTGCCCTGGAAGCACGCCGTCAGAGCGCTGTCCGTCCTGCTGCTGACCGCCGCCGCCACCCTCGCCCCCACCGCCGCCTCCGCCGCCCCCGACCGGGCCGGAACCGTCGCCGCCGCGCCCAGCCGTGGCTGGAACGACTTCTCCTGTAAGCCCTCCGCCGCCCACCCGCGCCCCGTCGTCCTCGTCCACGGCACCTTCGGCAACTCCGTCGACAACTGGCTCGGCCTCGCGCCGTACCTGGTCAACCGCGGGTACTGCGTCTTCTCGCTCGACTACGGGCAGCTCCCCGGCGTGCCCTTCTTCCACGGTCTCGGTCCCGTCGAGGCCTCCGCCGGGCAGCTCGCCACCTACGTCGACCGGGTCCTCGCCGCCACCGGCGCCCCCGAGGCCGATCTCGTCGGGCACTCGCAGGGCGGCATGATGCCCCGCTGGTACCTGAAGTTCCTCGGCGGCGCCGACAAGGTGAACGCGCTGGTCGGCATCGCCCCGAACAGCCACGGCACCACCCTGCTCGGCCTCACCAGGCTCCTTCCGTACTTCCCCGGGGTCGAGGACCTCATCAGCTCCAGCACCCCGGGCCTCGCCGACCAGGTCGCCGGCTCGCCCTTCGTCACCAAGCTCAACCAGGGCGGCGACACCGTGCCGGGGGTCCGCTACCACGTCATCGCGACCAAGTACGACGAGGTCGTCACGCCGTACCGCTCGCAGTTCCTGAGCGGCCCGAACGTCACCAACGTCCTCATCCAGGACAAGTGCGCGCTCGACCTCTCCGAGCACGTGGCGATCGGCACGGTGGACCGGGTCACCTTCCACGAGGTCGCCAACGCCCTCGACCCGGCCCGCGCGACTCCGACCACCTGCCTCTCCGTGGTCGGCTAGAAGAGCGCTCGGTACGCGGCCGGGGCCCTCGGGAGGGGCCCCGGCCGCGCTCGTCTTCGCTCCGTCGGCCCAATGGGAACGCCCTCTGATGGCGCAGTGTCACGGAATGAGCACTAATTGTCATCAGGTGTGCGTTTCTTGCACATCGTGAGACAGCCATGGTGGGCGTCCCGAAGGCGTCCACGAACGGAGCTTGTGACATGACCACCGAACTGCCCCAGATCCAGCCCACCGAGGACGGCAGGGAAGCGGGAGCGGAAGCGGAGATACGACCCCCCACAGACCATGCGGCGGAGCCGTCGACGGCCGAGGAAGCCACGGCCGAGTGGGAGACCTCAGCTCCCGGAGAGAACCCGCTCGCCGAGGAGGTTCCGGTCGCCGAGCGGATCCCGGACGCCGGGAACCCCCCGGCCGAGCAGGAGACTCCGGACCAGGACGAGACCGGCGACGAGGCGGTCCGCACGCTCCTGACCACGGCGGCGACCGAGCGCCCGGTGGAGGAGGTCGCCGCGCTCGTGGCCCGGCTCCAGGAGACCGGTGAGCTCTCCAGCCCCGCCGACGTGGCGCTCCGTGCGGCCGCCGTCACCCGCCCCCTGGACGAAGTGCGGGAACTGGTCGTCCTGTTGAACGCCTCCGGGTACGACCTCCACGAGGCCGAGACCACGCTGCGCGCCGCGGCGGTGGGGCGGCCGATCGAGGACGTGGTGCGGCTCGTCGGCATCCTCGGCACCGAGGGCGCCGACTGGCGGCCCGCCGCCGCTCCGGCCGCCGCCGCTTCCACCGTCGCTCCCGCCGTCCCGAAGCGCTCCCGGGGCGCCGCGCGGCCGACCAGGTCGCCCCTGGACGGCGCGCTGGCCATGGGACCCGGCAGCCACAGCACCTCCCCGGCGCTGCGGTCGGTCCTGCGCTGGCCGGCGGCGCTCGCCCTGGCCGCCTGCGGTCTCGTCCACCTGCCGACGGACCTCACGGGCCTGCGCTCGGGCGGCGACGCGGCGACGCTGTCCCTGGTCGTCACCGTGCTCTGCCTGGTGGGCGCCGCATGGCTCGCGGCGCGGGACACCCTGGTGGCCTGGGCGGCCGCGGCGGGCCTCGGCGTCGCCGTCATCGCGCTCCACGGGGTCGCGAGCGCCCGCACCGCCGATCTGCTGAGCGGCAGCCTCGGCGCCACGTCCGCCTGGGCGAAGGCCCTGGCCCTGCTGGGCGCCGTGGCCGTCGTCGCCCTGGCGGCCTCGGCCGTGGTGCGGCACACGAGAACGGCCGGCGCGGCGGACAACGCCTGACGCGCGGGCCGCCGCCCGGGAGCGGGAAACCGCCCCGGGCGGCGGCCGTACGGTCAGGCCCGGCGGCGCCGGGCGGTCCCGAAGAGCACGGCCGCACCGGCCGCGAGCACGGCGGCGCCGCCGATCGCGAGGTACGGGGTGCTGGAGTCGCCCCCCGTCTCGGCCAGCTCCACACCCGAACCGGACGTACCGGCGGGCGCGGGCGCGTTGGGCTCGGCCGGGGAGGCGGGGGCGGCCGGGGCGGCGTCCTGGGAGGCCGTCGCGGGGGCCTTCGTCCCCTCGGCAGCCTCGCTCCCGGCACCCTCGTTCCCGGCGCCCGTGTCCCCGGCGCCGGTCGCCGGGTCGTCGTCCCCGTGCCCGCCGTGCTCGACCGAGGACTGGTCCTTGCCGTCCTGGATCTGCTCGTCGGTGGGCGCGGAGGCGCTCGGCGCCGGAGCGCCGCCGTCCTGCCCGAACACCACGTCGGAGCAGGTGTAGAAGGCCTCGGGGGAGTCGGAGCGCTGCCAGATCGAGTAGACCAGGTGGCGGCCGGACTTCTTCGGCACGGTCCCCTGGAAGACGTAGTCGCCGTTCTGCATCCCCGGGTCGGTCACCGTCAGGAACGGCTTCGCCTCCAGGTCCGACCACTTCAGCGGCTTCGACGGGTCGTAGCCGTCCTTCGTCACGTACAGCTCGAACGAGCCCTTGTGCGGCGCGGTCCCCTTGTAGCGGAAGGTGTGCGCCCCGGAGCTCAGCCTGCTCGCCGGCCAGTCGGCCCGGGCCAGGTCGAGCCCGCGGTACTTGTCGTTGCCCGCGCTGCACAGCTTGCCGTCCGGGATCAGCTGCCGGTGCTGCCCGGCGGCGTTCGCGATGTTCACCGCGTTCCAGTCGTAGAACGCCTGCGTCCCGCTCGCCGCCACCGCCGCCTTGCAGGCCGCCGACCGCGGCGACTCCGGCCCCTCCGCGTAACAGGCCGAGACCCGGCTCACCGGATCCGTCATCGACCCGTGCCCGAACGCGGGCGCGGCCGAAAGCCCGGACAGGGCCAGCACGGTACCGGCGGTGACGACTGCGGCCGAACGACGAGAGGTCATGGGAGGACAGCTCCTTCACGAGGGCGAGCAAGGGGGGTTGCCCAGCAAGCTAGCCGCCCGAAACCGCGAAAAGGCCCGCGAGGAGGGGGCGGAGGCCATCCTTAGGGCCCCTTTAAGGAGCCACTAAGCGACGGCTGAGGAACCGTCCCGGCGGGCCCCTTCGGGGGAGTCCCGTCAGCCCAGCCGCCGGTACCGCCGCTCCGGTCGCCCCGTGCCGCCGTAGCGGAGGGTGACCTCCGCGCGGCCCGTTTCCGCGAAGTATTCGAGGTAGCGCCGGGCGCTGACGCGGGACAGGGAGCCCGCCTCGGCGCACTCCGTCGCCGAGAGGCCCTCCGGGTGGGCGCGGAGGACCGCGTCGACCAGGTCGGCGGTGGGGGCGGCGAGGCCCTTGGGGAGTTCGCGGGAGCCGCGCGGGCGGACGCCGAAGATCTGGTCGACGTCCTCCTGCCGGGCCTCGTCCAGGTCGTCGAGGCGGGTGCGCAGCGAGGCCACGTGGCGGAGCTGTTCGTGCAGCGCCGCCTGGCTGAACGGCTTGATCAGATAGTGCAGCGCCCCCGCCCGCAGCGCCGAGCGGATCGTCCCCGCGTCCCGCGCCGCCGTGATGAAGAGCGCGTCCGTGGCGTGCCCCGCCGCCCGCAGCTCCCGCAGCACCCGGACGCCGTCCATGTCGGGCAGGAACACGTCGAGCAGCACCAGGTCGGGCCGCAGCCGCCCGGCCGCGCGCAGGGCCTCGGCGCCGCTGTGCGCGACCCCGGCCACCGTGAAGCCCGCCACCGCCGACACATAGCGGCAGTGCAGCTTGGCGACCATGAAGTCGTCGTCGACCACCAGCACCCTCGTCACGCCGACCCACGCTAGGTCCCGACCACAACGACCACAACGTCCGTTGGTTGCGGAAGAGAGACAGCTTCTTAACGCGCGGGCAACATGTGGGCCACCTCACACCCCCTTTCCCTCCTACCTGAGAGGCGGCACACGTGCGGTTGCGCACCCCCTTCGCCCTCCTCGGAGCGGCGCTGCTCGTGCTGGTGGGTCCGCCGCTGCTCAGCCCGGGCAGCGGCTCCGACACCGGCACGCGGATCCCCGGCCTGCGCCTCATGGTCCCCAACACCCCCGGCGGCGGCTACGACATCACCGCCCGCACCGCCGCCAAGAACGCCGAGGAAGCCGGACTCACCGGCGACGTCGAGGTCTTCAACCTGCCCGGCGCGGGCGGCACCGTCGGCCTCACCCGGCTCGTCGGCGAACGCGGCAACGGGCGCCTCGCGATGTCCATGGGCCTCGGCGTCGTCGGCGCCGTCCACACCAACAAGACCCCGATCACCCTCGCCGACACCACCCCGATCGCCCGGCTCACCGAGGAGCAGGACATCGTCGTGGTCGCCAAGGACTCCCCGTACAAGACGATCGAGGACCTGCTCGCCGCCTGGAGGAAGGACCCCGGCAAGCTGCCCGTCGGCGGCGGCTCCTCGCCCGGCGGACCCGACCACCTCGCCCCCATGCTGATGGCCCGCGCCGCCGGGATCTCCCCGAAGGACGTCAACTACGTCCCCTTCGACGGCGGCGGCGAACTCCTCGCCTCCATCCTCGGGAACAAGGTCGCCTTCGGCGTCTCCGGCGTCGGCGAGTACCTCGACCAGATCGAGGCCGGCGAACTGCGCCTCCTCGCCGTCACCGGCCCGAAGCGCGTCCCCGGCCTCGACGCCCCCACCCTCCGCGAGGCCGGACTCGACACCGAGTTCACCAACTGGCGCGGCATCGTCGCCCCGCCCGGCCTCTCCGACGCCGAGCGCGACAAGCTCGTCGCCCTCGTCACCGCCCTGCACGGCTCCCCGCAGTGGCGCGCGTCGATGAAGACCCACGGCTGGGACGACGCCTTCCTCCCCGGCGAGCGCTTCGGCGACTTCCTCACCGAGCAGGACCGGCGCGTCGCCTCCGTACTGAAGGAGCTGGGACTGTGAAGCCGACCGTTCCCCCCTGGCTGCGCGGACGCTCCGAACTCGGCGTCGGAGCCCTCCTCTTCCTCCTCGGCGTCCTCGTCCTCACCGACGCCCTCACCCTCGACGACACCGTCACCGGACGCGGCCCGGTCGGCCCCGCCACCGTGCCCCTCGTCGTCGGCTGCGGCCTCCTCGTCGTCTCCGTCCTGCTCACCGTCGACGTCCTGCGCGGCGGCCGCGGCGAGGCCGAGGGCGGCGAGGACGTCGACCTGACCGAACCCGCCGACTGGCGCACCGTCCTGCTCCTGGCCGGCGTCTTCCTCGGCTTCGCCGTCCTCATCGGCCCCGTCGGCTTCCCCGTCGCCGGCGCCCTCCTCTTCTGGGGCGCCGCCTACGCCCTCGGCAGCCGCCACCTCCCCCGCGACCCGCTGATCGCGGCCGGCCTGTCGCTCCTCACCTACGCCGTCTTCGACCGGCTGCTCGGCGTCCCGCTGCCCGGCGGCCCCCTGATGGGAGTGATCTGACCCGTGGATTCCCTGAACTCCCTCATCGACGGCTTCGGGACCGCCCTCACCCCGGCGAACCTGCTCTGGGCCGCCCTCGGCGTGCTCCTCGGCACCGCCATCGGCGTCCTCCCCGGCATCGGCCCCGCCATGGCCGTCGCCCTGCTGCTCCCGGTGACCTACGGACTCGACCCGACCGGTGCCTTCATCATGTTCGCCGGCATCTACTACGGCGCCATGTTCGGCGGCTCCACCACCTCCATCCTGCTCAACACCCCCGGCGAGAGCGCGGCCGTCGTCGCCGCCATCGAGGGCAACCCGATGGCCAAGGCCGGCCGGGGCGCGCAGGCGCTCGCCGCCGCGGCCGTCGGCCACTTCGCCGGCGGCATGATCGGCACGATCCTGCTCGTCGTCCTCGCCCCGACCGTCGCCGCGCTCGCCGTCGACATCGGCGCCCCCGACTACCTCGCCCTGATGGTCCTCGCCTTCATCGCGGTGACCTCCGTCCTCGGCTCCTCCCGCGTCCGCGGCCTCGCCTCCCTGCTCATCGGCCTCACCATCGGCCTGGTCGGCCTGGACGCGATGACCGGACAGCAGCGCCTCACCTTCGGCTCGCTCCAGCTCGCCGACGGCGTGGACGTCGTCATCGTCGCGGTCGGCCTCTTCGCCATCGGCGAGGCCCTGTGGGTCGCCGCCCACCTGCGCCGCACCGAGGGCGAGGCCATCCCGGTCGGCCGCCCCTGGCTGGGCCGGGAGGACGTGAAGCGCACCTGGAAGCCCTGGCTGCGCGGCCCGTTCATCGGCTTCCCCTTCGGCGCCATCCCGGCCGGCGGCGCCGAGATCCCGACCTTCCTCTCGTACGTCACCGAGAAGCGGCTCTCGAAGCACAAGGAGCAGTTCGGCAAGGGCGCCGTCGAGGGCGTCGCCGGACCCGAGGCGGCGGCCTCCGCCTCCGCCGCCGGCACGCTCGTCTCCATGCTGACCCTCGGCCTGCCCACGACCGCCGTCGCCGCCGTGATGCTGGCCGCGTTCCAGCAGTACGGCATCCAGCCCGGACCGCTGCTCTTCGAGCGGGAGCCCGAGCTCGTGTGGGGCCTGATCGCCTCGCTCTTCGTCGGCATGGTGCTGCTGCTCGCGCTCAACCTGCCGCTCGCCCCCGTCTGGGCCAAGCTGCTGCGCATCCCCCGCCCGTACCTCTACGCCGGCATCCTCTTCTTCGCCGCCGTCGGCGCGTACGCGGTGGGCGGCGAGGCGCTCGACCTGGTCGTCCTGCTCGTCATCGGCCTGATCGGCCTCGGGATGCGGCGCTACGGCCTGCCGGTGCTGCCCGCCGTCATCGGCGTCATCCTCGGCCCGGCCGCCGAACAGCAGCTGCGCCGCGCCCTCCAGATCAGCGACGGCTCCCTGACCGGACTCGTGAACACCCCGTTCGCGATCACCGTGTACGCGGTCGTCGCGGTCCTGCTCACCTGGCCGCTCCTGCGGCGGGCGTTCCCCCGGCGCCCGGCCCCCTCCCCACCGAAGGGATGAACTTCGGCCATCTGACGGCCGGATCCGGGTATCCCTGGCGGGCAGTACCATCCCCCACCCCGAAGGGACCCCCTCATGCGCGTCCGGCTCGTTCTCGCCGCAGCCGCCCTGCTCACCGCCGCCGTCGCCCCCCTCGCCCACGCGGGAGGGGCCGACGGCCACCACTCCGCCGACCGGCCCACCGGGACCTCCGCCCGCGACGGCCACTTCACCAACGGCCTCTTCGTCGACGCGTACGGAACCGTCGCCGACGACGCCACCGTCACCCTCTCCGGCACCTACCGGTGCCTGGACGACGGCGCCGGCCCCGTCTTCGTGAGCTCCACCCTCGTCCAGGGGGACCGCTCCACCGGCATCGGCGGCACCCGGGCCGTCTGCGACGGGCACCTCCACACCTGGACCAACAGCTCCGTGGTGAAGGACCCCGCCTACGTCCCCGGCGCCGCCCGCGTGGAGGCCACCCTCCTCCAGCTCAGCGGGACGGGCCTGCCGCTGCCCCGCTTCCTCGCCACCGAGAAGGCGGACGTCACACTGCGCTGACCCCCCTAGGGAGCGTCCAGCAGGCCGACCAGACCGTCACGGCCGAGCGCCTCCAGCTCGTCGAGGGCGGCCACGGCCCGGGCCGCCGCCTCCGGATCGGAGGCGGCGAGACCGCTCGCTGCGAACTCGTCCTCGTCGAGCCGCAGCACCTCGCTGCCGTCCGCCGACACCCACAGGTCCAGGTCCAGGTCCTCGACCACCACCCCGGAGCCGCCGATCACGGGCGGCCGGGTGACGTCGCAGTACCAGCCCTTCAGAGAGCCGTCGGCGGACCGCACCTCCTTGACCGTGAACCAGCGGTCCCGCCAGTAGTGCTCCACGAAGACGTCGCCCGGCTCGAACCGCACGAAGCCGAAGTCCCGCACCCCCTCGGCCGCCCACGGCGCGCGCACCGAGAGCCGGCCCGGCTCCGCCACGAGCACCTCGGCCGGATAGCGGATCTTCGTCCGGCCCGCCTTCGTCAGGGTGACCTCAACCGAGCGCCCGGACATGCCGCACCTCCGTCGCCGCGATCGCGTAGCCGAACCACCTGTTGATCGCCAGCATCGGCCCGTTGCCCGCGTCGTTCCCGGTGAACGCCTCCGTGCAGCCCGCCTCCCGGGCCCGGTGCAGGGACGCGTTCTTCACCAGCTTGGCGAGCCCCCGGCCCCGGAAGGCCGGCGCCGTGCCCGTCATCCCCGTGCCGTACCGGCCGAGCCCGTCCGTCTGCGCCACGCTGAACGCGGCCGGCACCCCGTCCACCACCGCGACCGTCGTCAGTGACCGGTCGAGGAGGGGATGCTCCCAGGTGGTCTCCCGCCAGTGCGCGTAGTCGTCCATCGCGACCGACACGTCGCCCGGCTCGTCCGCGGTCGTCACCGCGTCCAGCTCGAACAGCGGCCGGGGATCGGCCGCGAAGTCCTCGGCCGTCACCAGCTCGACCCCGGACGGCGGCGCCTGGAGCGGCGGCAGCCCGGCCCCCGCCAGGTCGAGCCGCAGGAAGTGCGCCGAGCGGCTGGGGGAGTACCCCCGCCGCTCCGCCCAGCCCCGGTGCTCCGGCGCGTCCAGGACCCAGCTGTAGAGGGTGCGCGCGCCGTGCGCGGCCAGGTGCTCCTCGGCGGCGCGCAGCAGCAGCGTCCCCGCGCCGCGCCCCTGGTGGGCGGGGTCCACGTACACGTTGAGGGAGCCGACGCCCGGCTCCGGCGAGTCGTGGGCGATCCGCAGCTGGACGGTTCCCACGACCTCGCCGTCCCCGTCCCCGTCCACGGCGACGAACGGGCGCGCGTGGCTCCCGGGATGGGCGTGCGCCCAGTCGAACAGGAACTGTTCCGCGGTCGCGAGCATGAAGGGGAGGGCGGCACGGCGGACCCGGGCGTAGCCCTCGGCGTCCCCGGGCCGTACATCACGGACGATCACAGTCATGTGGGCGCACGCTACGGGCAGAGCGCGTACCGCCGCCTCCCCTTTTCCGGCGGGGTGGGGGCAGAATCGGCGGGTGACACTCACCATCGTCGTGGACCACGAATCCACCACCGCTCCCTACGAACAACTGCGTGCCCAGATCTCGGAGCGGGCCCGGTCGGGCGGACTGCCGGTCGGCTACAAACTGCCGACGGTACGGGGACTCGCGGAGCAGCTGGGGCTCGCAGCGAACACGGTCGCCAAGGCGTACAAGGCCCTTGAGGCGGACGGGGTCATCGAGACGCGCGGGCGCCACGGGACCTTCGTCGCCGCCGCCGGGGACGCGGCGAGCCGCCGGGCCGCCAGCGCCGCCGCCCAGTACGCCGAGGAGACCCGCCGCCTCGGCCTCAGCCGCGAGGCCGCAGAGGCGGCGATGAGCGAGGCCCTGCGGGCGGCGTACGACAGCTAGCGCCCCCCGAAGAGCGCTACAGGTACAGCCCCGCCCCCGCCGTGCGGGGCTCGGGAAGGTCCGCCGGGGGCGTGCCGCGACGGAGCGCGAACAGCTCCGCCAGCGTCGCGCCCTCGCGCGGCACGTCCTCCTCGCGCCCCAGCCACGCCACCGACTCGGCCCGGCTCAGCGGCCCCACCTCGATGCGGGCCAGACAGCGACCCGGCCGGACCACGGCCGGGTGCAGCCGCTCCAGGTCCTCGTTGGTGGTGACCCCGACCAGGACGTTCCGCCCCTGCCCGAGCAGGCCGTCCGTCAGGTTGAGCAGCCGGGACAGGGCCTGCCCCGCCGTGTGCTTCGCCTCACCCCGGATCAGCTCGTCGCAGTCCTCCAGGAGCAGCAGCCGCCAGCGGCCCTTCGCCGTGCCCTCGTCCTCCCCGATGGCGATGTCCATCAGATAGCCGACGTCGTTGAAGAGCCGCTCCGGGTCGAGGACGCAGTCCACCTGGCACCAGTCCCGCCAGGACCGCGCCAGGGTCCGCAGCGCGGACGTCTTGCCGGTCCCCGGCGGCCCGTGCAGCAGCAGGAGGCGCCCCGCGATGGAGTCCGGCGTCACCTTCATCAGCCGGTCCATGGAATCGGCCACCGACGCCGCGTAGTTGGGCCGGACCTCCTCCCACGTCCCGGCGCTGATCTGCCGGGTGGTGCGGTGCGGGCCGCGCCGGGGCGACACGTACCAGAAGCCCATCGTCACGTTCTCGGGCTGCGGCTCCGGCTCGTCCTTCGCCCCCTCCGTGGCCTCGCCGAGGATCCGCCGCGCCAGCTCCTCGTCCGTGGCCGTCACGGTGACGTCCGCGCCCCGGTTCCAGCGGGAGACCAGGAGCGTCCAGCCCTCGCCCTCGGCGAGCAGGGCGCTGCGGTCGTCGTCCTTCGAGGCCCGCAGCACGCGCGCGCCCGCCGGGAGCAGCGTGGCCTCCGGCTTGACCCGGTCCAGGGTGGTGCTGTGGGAGTGGGGCTGCTCGCCGGTCGCGAAGCGGCCGAGGAACAGCGCGTCGACGACGTCCGACGGCGAGTCGCTGTCGTCGAGGTTCAGCCGGATCGGCAGCGACCGCTGCGGTGCGGACGGTACCGGTGGGGTGTCAGCCATGGCGCCCATGATCCGGCAACCGGGTGCGCGGCGCACCGTCTTTTGGGCGGGGCGCGCCCCCGGTCGCCGGAGTGGCGGTACGTCAGATCCAGTGGCCGCGCAGCGCGCCCCGGGCGCGCCGGGCGAGCGCGTACCCCTTCGTCATGGCCCGGTCGGCCGCGAAGTTCCGCGCGATCGCCCGGCCCTCGATCAGCCGGACGAACTCCTCGATGCCGGTGGACCGGCGCACGGTCACCCGTTCCAGGGCGTACGGCCCCTGGCGGCGGCGGGCGAGCGCGTTCCCGACGGCGAGCGCCTGGGCGAACCCGGCCTCCCGGACCGCCCGGCGGACCCGCCGGCTGGAGTACCCGTACGGGTAGGCGAAGGAGACCGGCGCGGAGCCGAGCTCCTCGCCGACGATCTCCCGGCAGCGCAGCGTCTCGAACCGGAGCCGTGCCGCGTCGAGCTGGTCGAGCTGCGGGTGGCTGTGGCTGTGGCCGCCGATCTCCGTTCCCGCGTCGGCCAGTTCGCGCACCTGCGCCCAGTCGAGCATGGTGTCGAGGGCGCCGCCCCCGTCGTGCTTGCCGCGCAGCCAGCCGGTGGAGACGAAGACGGTGCTCGCGAAGGAGTGCTTCGCGAGCACCGGCAGGGCGTGCCGGTGCACGCCCTCGTAGCCGTCGTCGAAGGTGACGAGCAGCGGCCGCGCGGGCAGCGGCGCCCCGTTCCGCCAGGCGGCGGCGAGCCCGGCGGTGGTCAGCGGGGTGAACCCCCGCTCGGCGACCGCCTCCATCTGCGCGGCGAACGCCCCGGGCGTGACGGAGAGGCCGAGGGCGGCGGGGGCGGGGTCCCGGTCGACGGCGTGGTACATGAGGACGGGGACGGGAGTGTTCCCGGAAGTGTCCGTCACGTGGCCACCCCCTCGGCGGCTTCGTTCCCGCTCCGTCCGGAGGTGCGTCCGGCGGCGTGCTCGTCGGTGTGCTCGTCGGTGCGTTCGATCGGGCCCCAGGAGAAGGTGGTGCCGGAGCGGCGGGCCCGCAGCTGTCCGAGGGCGTAGCCGCCGGCCGCGAGGGCCACCCCGGTGACGATGGCCCCGGCGCGGCCCGCGCCGCCGGAGCGGCCGCGCAGCGCGTCGCGCACTCCGCGCAGGACGCCGGCGGGCAGCACCCGGGTGGTGTAGCGCCGTTCGGACTCCAGGCCCTTCTGCGCGCCGACGCTCCGCGCGACGAGCGCCTTGGAGAGCCCCTCGGCGTACACCCGGGTGCGGAAGTAGCCGAAGCGCTCGCGGGCGGCGGGCACCTTGTGGTGGATGACCGCCCGGTCGTCCATGAGCAGCACCGCCTCGGGCAGCGCCTTGGAGAGCCGGATGCACAGCTCGGTCTCCTCGCCGCCCAGGGGCCGCCGGTCGCCGTCCCGGCCGATGCCGGTGGCGAAGCCGCCCGCCGCGTCGAAGGCCGTACGGCGGAAGGAGGCGTTGCCGCCGAGCACGTTCCGCACGGGGACGCGGCCCGGGGCCAGGCCCCGGTACGTACAGCCGACGACCCAGTCGAACTCCTCGGGGAACCAGGCCGGGCGGCGGCCGGACGCCCAGGCGGGCAGGGTCCGGCCGCCGACGGCCATGACGCGCGGGTCGTCGTAGGCGGCGGCGAAGTGGTGGAGCCAGTCCCGCTCGGCGACGGCGTCGTCGTCGAGGAAGGCCACGAACTCGCCGCGCGCGGCGGCGATTCCGGTGTTGCGGCCGGCGGAGAGGCCGCGGGGGCCCGCGTTGGCGAGCACCCGCACCTCCTCCCGGAGCCCTGCGTCCGCGTACTCCTCGGCGAGCCGTGCGCGCAGACGCTCGTTGTGGTCGACCACGAGGAGCGTCTCCAGCGGCGGCAGCGACTGCTTCCGTACGGAGTCGACGGCGGCGAGGATGTCCTCCCACCGGTCCTCCGTGTAGACGCAGACGACCACCGAGAAGCCGTGCGGGGACGTGCCGTCGCTCAAGACACCTCTCCCCGGGGGACGTTCACCGAGAAGGGGGCGGGCCGGCGGCGGGCCGCCTTGGCGAGGGACTTCTCCTTGAGGATGACCTTCAGGACCCGGATGCCGTCGCGCACGGCGTTGAGGTTGCTGACGCCGTGGATGCGGTTGTACTCGTGGCTCGGCACCTCCTGCACCTTGAGGCCGGCCTTGACGACCCGGATGTTGATCAGGGTCTCGATCTCGAATCCGGTGCAGTCGAGGGTGATCTTGTCGAGGCAGTGGCGCCAGAAGGCGTTGTAGCCGTAGCAGAGGTCGGTGTAGCGGGCGCCGAACTTGCGGTTGACGAGCGTGCAGAGGGCCCAGTTGCCGAGTCTGCGGATGGTCGTCATGTCGTCCGTGCCGCCGCCGTTGGCGAAACGGGATCCCTTGGCGAAGTCCGCGCCGCCGACGAGGGCGGAGACGTAGGAGACGATCTCCTGGCCGTCGGCCGAGCCGTCCGCGTCGACCATGACGATGATGTCACCGGTGCAGGCGGCGAAACCGCTGATCAGCGCGTCGCCCTTGCCCTTTCCGACCTGCTTGACGACCTTGACGTCCGGCCAGAGTTCACGGGCGACGTCGACCGTGTTGTCGGTGGAATTTCCGTCGACGAGGACGACTTCGTGAATCCAGTCCGGCAACGTCTTGAAGACGTACGGAAGATTTTCGGCCTCGTTCATCGCGGGAATGACCACGCTCACCGGCGGAGTGATCGCCAGATGTGAGGTGATGGCCCGGTACTGGGCGGCTATTCGACTCGGCTCGGTCAATTCTTGGCCCGTGGCGGCCGGGCGCAGGAACGAGCTCATGGGTCTTTTTTCCCTCTCGTCCGGTGGGCCGCCCACCCCTTGGGCGGTCCGATGGTGTGTCCGGTTCGAAAGGGGGGTTCTCGCCATTCCGCGCGGAAACGATCACCTTGCGGGACCGGCGAGTTGGCATGGCTGGCCGCGCGGTACCCGCGACTCGGCGCACGTTCGGACACCGAGCACGGCACCCCCCTACCGCGCCCCGCACCGGGGCCACCGCGACGCTAGAGCCCTCCCCTGAGCCGCTTTGCATGATGGACCGGTGCGGGTGAGATGTACGACGGTATTGATGAATGGGACTGTATGGCAAGTCCCGGATCTGTGACCTGCTTTCCCGTAGTTTGACGGAGCTTCAGCGGTCGGATACGCGCTCGTCCCGGTCGGATTCGATCAATCCGACGATGCGTCGGGGGGTGGTGGGGTGAGGGCGTACTCCTGTGCATTGATGTGCGAACGTGTCGCGATCCTGTGGTTTCCCGGGGTCGTAAGCGGGAGTGGAGCGTCCGCTTCCTCTCCTGGCCGGATTTCGATGGTCCATGACGGAGGATCGGAGGAAGTTCATCCCCAGTTTTGACATGGACACTTCCGGGGCGGCGGATCCGCTGCTACTACCTGGTAACGCAGAGATCCTGCTACAGGGAGGTTCCATGAGACTGTCCCGATTCACCGCCCTCTCCTCCTCGCTCCTCCTCGGCGCCGTCCTCGCCCTCACCGGGGCGGGCGCCGCCCAGGCCGCGGAGAGCGCCGCCCTCGACTACGTGGCGCTGGGCGACTCGTACTCCTCCGGCGTGGGAGCCGGCAGCTACGACGGCGCCAGCGGCTCCTGCAAGCGCTCCACGAAGGCGTACCCGGTCCTCTGGAAGAACGCGAACGCCCCCTCCTCGTTCGCCTTCACCGCTTGCTCGGGCGCCCGAACGGGTGATGTGACCGCGAATCAGCTGGGACCGCTCTCGGCCGCCACCGACCTGGTCTCCGTCACGATCGGGGGAAATGACGCCGGTTTCGCCGACGTCATGACGACCTGTGTGCTCCAGTCCGAGTCCACCTGCGTCAATCGCGTGAATCAGGCCAAGGCCTACGTCGACTCCACCCTGCCCGGCAAGCTCGACTCCGTGTACGACGCGATCAGGAGCAAGGCGCCCAACGCCCGTGTGATCGTCCTCGGTTACCCGCGCTTCTACCAGCTGAACGGCACCTGCGTCGCCGGCCTGAGCGAGGGCGAGCGCAGGGCCATCAACGGAGCCTCCGACCACCTCAACGCCGCCGTGGCCAAGCGCGCCGCCGACCACGGCTACACCTTCGTCAGCGTCGTCTCCGCCTTCACCGGACACGAGATCTGCTCCGGCTCGGCCTGGCTGCACAGCGTCAACTGGCTCAACATCGGCGAGTCGTACCACCCGACCGCCGCCGGACAGTCCGGCGGCTACCTGCCGCCCTTCAGGAACGCGGTGTAGCCGGTACGCCGTCCGCCCCCGTGGCGCCGGGACCGGCCGGAACGGTGCTCGTGACACCGCCCGGCGCACCCGGACCGGCGCCCGGCCCGTCGTCCCGCACCGCGTGGTAGACCAGCGCCCCCGCGATGAGCAGCGCCCCGACGACCCCGGCCACCAGGACGGGGACCCGGCGGGGCGCCCCGCGCTTCCGGGCGGGCGGAGTGCCGTGCGCGGAGGCCGTGGCGTCGCCGCGGGCGCTTCGGGGCGGGACGGGCGCACCGGCGCCGGTGCCGGTCGGCGACCCGCCGCCCGGCGCACCGCCGTCCGGCCGGGGTCCGCTCCCGCGCGTCCGCGAGCCGCCCGTGTCCTTCCGCGCGCCGTCCCCGTCCGCCCCCGCGCCGCCCGCGGGCGTCCGTGCGCCGCCGCCCGCCACCCGGCGCAGCTCCCGCTCGGCCCGGTCCGCCGTCACGGCGTCCTCCGGGTCCCCGTCCAGGAGCGCGTCGATCACGGAGCCCAGCGGGCCGGACCGGTCGTCCGCGGCCGTCTCCAGGAGCGCCCCCAGGGAGCGCAGTTCCGCCGCCGGGCCCGCGTCGTCCTCCGGCGCGCCGCCGAAGCCGGTGACGACCACCCGGCCGTCGTTCCCCAGGAGCACGTGCTCCGCCCGCACGCCCGGGTGGGGGACGCCGGCCTCCCGGGCCGCCCGCAGCCCGGCCAGGACCTCGGCGCCGACGCGCGCGGCCTCGCGCGCGGGCAGCGGCCCGCCCGCCTCCAGGGTCTCGGCGAGGGTGAGGCCCCGGACCAGCTCCGTCACCGTCCAGGGCCGGCCGTCCTCGGTGACCACGCCGAGGACCCGTGCGACGGAGGGGTGGGAGATCCGCGCGGCGGCCCGCGCCGCGCGCTCCCGCCGCGCGTGCAGCAGGGGTGCCTCGTCCGCCGGGAGTCCGGGCGGCACCCGGGAGTCCTTCAGGGCCACCTCGTGGCCGTCCGTCTCGTCCAGGGCGCGCCAGACGGTGCCCGTCGCCCCCTCGGCCAGGACGTCCAGAAGCCGGTAACGACCCGCGATCACCGTCATGGATCCACGGTAGCCGAGGAGCGCCCTCCCGGCTCCCGGCCCGCATCGGCCCGGGCTGCCGGACCCCGCCGTTGGATCTTGGTGGTGGAGATCACACGGTCCTCCGTGCCTCCGGGGTTCACTCCGGAGTGCAGGATGGTTCGTGACGGTTCGACAGGTGTTCGAGCCCTGTCCAACTCGCCCTGGAATCAGATGGATTCGGAGGGTGACCGTCAACCCCCGTACGGGTGCGTTGAATCCCCTCGCCGGGATACACGGGTGTCATGACGGGGCGATAGGGTTAACCTGCCCGGGTCGGGTGCCCTTGTACGGGTGGGGAGTGACATGGAACAGATAGCAATGCGCAGCAGGCCGCGAGTGCCTGCCATCACCTGCGGGAGCAGCGCGACCAGTTC
The DNA here is from genome assembly GCF_044754545.1 of Streptomyces sp. NPDC093071. Classification (NCBI taxonomy): domain Bacteria; kingdom Bacillati; phylum Actinomycetota; class Actinomycetes; order Kitasatosporales; family Streptomycetaceae; genus Streptomyces; species Streptomyces sp. NPDC093071. The sequence goes on from NZ_JBIVPH010000006.1 coordinate 78,579, forward strand.
GCGGCTCGACCGTCATCTCGCGGTGCTCGGCGGACCCGCCGTGCCCCAGCGCGAGGTGGCCGAGGCGACCCTGCTGATGCGGGAACTGACGACGCGTACGCACGAGACGCCGGTGCACGGCCACCGCAGCCGCAGCGCCCGGGTCTCGCTCTTCGCACCGCTCCGCCGACTCCGCCGCTCCCTCTTCGGCACCCGCCGCTAGCCCACCCCGGTCCCGGCCACCCGTACGGCCCCGACCACGACTCCGCCGGACGTGTCCCCGCCCGTCCGGCGTTCGTCGTGTCCGTACCGCTCATCCGTACTGCCCGTTGCTACCGGCCGTCCGTACCGGCCGTCCCCGCCCGGACCCGTCAGACGATCACGCCCGCGTCCCTGAGCTCCTTCACCTCCGCCTCCCGCAGACCGAGCCCGGCGAGCACCTCGTCCGTGTCCTGTCCCAGGGCCGGGATCCGGTCCATCCGGGGCTCCGGCGCGTCCGGGAAGACGATCGGCGGGAGCAGCGTCCGCAGCGGCCCGACCGGCGACTCCACCTCCCGCCACCGGTCACGGGCCGTCAGCTGCGGATGGTCCGCCAGCTCCGCCACCGAGTTGAGCCGGGCGCAGGCGATGCCCGCCGCGTCGAGCCGGGCGAGCGCCTCCTCCGCCGTCAGCGGGGCCAGCGCCGCCGCGACCGCCGCGTCCGTCGCCGCGCGCCCCGCCACCCGCGCCGCGTTCGTCGCGAAGGCCGGATCGTCGGCCAGGCCGGGCCGCCCGAGCACCTGCCCGGCGAGCCGCCGCCACTCCCGGTCGTTCTGCACGGAGAGCAGCACCAGGCCCCCGTCCGCCGTCGGATAGGCGTCGTACGGGGCGATCACCGCGTGCGCGAGCCCCGTGCGCGCCGGGGCTTCGCCCCCGTGCGCCCCGTGGTGGAGCGGATGTCCCATCCACTCGGCCAGCGCGTCGAGGAGGGAGACCTCCACCGGCCCGCCCCGGCCGGTCGTGCCGCGCCGCACGAGCGCGGCGAGGACGCCCGAGAAGGCGTACATCCCGGCGGCGATGTCGGCTGCCGGGATGCCCGACTTGACGGGCTGCTCCGGGGTCCCGGTCACCGACACGAGGCCCGCCTCGCACTGGACGAGCATGTCGTACGCCCGCCGGTGCGCGTACGGCCCCTCCGCCCCGTACCCGGAGACGTCCACGGCGATCAGCCGGGGGTGCGCGGCGGACAGGGTGGCGGCGTCGAGGCCGAGACGGGCCGCGGCCCCCTGCGCGAGGTTCTGCACGAAGACGTCGGCGCCGGCCGTCAGCCGCCGGACGAGGGCCAGGCCCCGGGGGTCCTTGAGGTCGATCGCCACCGACTCCTTGCCGCGGTTGCACCACACGAAGTGGGAGGCCAGGCCCCGGGCGGCGGTGTCGTAGCCGCGGGCGAAGTCGCCGCCGTCGGGGCGCTCGACCTTGACGACGCGGGCGCCGAGGTCGGCGAGCTGGCGGGTGGCGAAGGGCGCGGCGACGGCCTGCTCGACGGCGACGACCGTGATTCCTTCGAGGGGGAGTGGCTGAGTGCTCATGACCGCCCTGCCTACCCTGCCGGACCGGCCCCTGTCATCAGGAGACGCGTCACCCCGCCCCGCTGCCCCGCCGCCTCCGCCCCGTCGCGGTCACAGCAGTACGAACTGCCCCTCCGGGCCCTCCTCCCGGTGGTCCAGTACGGACGCGGGGCGGCGGGCCCGGGCGGGCGGCGGCAGCACCCCGGCGGCCCGCAGCGCCGCCGTGCCGTCCGCCGCGCCGTCCGCCGCTTCCTCCGCCGCCCGTGCCGCGAGGGCCGCCCGCTCCGGCTCCCGCGCCCCGAGCAGCGCGAGCACGGTGATCAGGTCGAGCAGCTCCGAGGTCCACTCCTGCGGCCAGGCGGCCGGACCGATCGCCTCCAGGGAGCCGGGCTCCGCCGGAGCGGTCCGGTGCGCGAACCACTGCTCCAGGACCCGCGCCCCGCCGACCCGGAACTCCCAGGCCTCCGCCGGTACGGGGGAGATCCGGCCCCCGTCGAGGAGCAGCGCCTCGTCCTCGGAGTCGTACGCCATCGTCGTCGGACGGGCGGGGACCGCGGCCCGCACGTAGGGGCGGCGGCCGCCGGGCAGGCGGGGCTTCGTCCCGCTCAGGGCGCCCCGCAGCTGCACGTCGAGGAGGTCCCGGCCGAGCGCCACGCCCGCCGTCCAGACCTCCGGGCCCGCGGGGAGGGGGACGCGGCACCCGGCGGGGGAGGGGAGGGCCGCCGCCACCGTCCACGCCAGCCAGTCGAGGGCGCCGGCCTCCTGCCCGTACCGCCGCCCGAGGAAGTCCAGGAGTCCGGGCGCGAGGTTGGGCTCGTGGCCGCCGGGGCGCCGGAACAGCGGCCGGATCCGGCCCGGGCGGCCCGCCGGGGAGCGGCCCGCCGGCAGCGCGGCCGTCACCAGGAGCGCGGGCCCGGCCGCCCCCGGCGCGTACCCCTGCTCGACGGCGAACAGCTGCGGCTCCCCGGCGACCCGCCACAGCTCCGGCCGGGCGGTGTCGATCAGCCGGTGGTCGGGGAGCAGCCACTGCTCGTCGAACGGCCCATGCGCCACCCGCACCGGCGCCGGGCACGGGCCCGCCTCGCGCGCGAACCGCACGGTCCCGGTGCGCTGTCCGGGCAGCGAGGCCACCGCGCTCGCCTGGGTCCGCGCCCGGCTGGGCCGGAACAGTGCCTCGCGCTCGGCCCCCTCGGCGGCCACGAGCCGGTCCCAGCGGGTCCGCAGCGTCCGCGCGTCGGGGGCCACGATCCAGGAGCGGCCGAACCGCGGCGGGGCCACGGACCACGGCATCAGCTCGTCGAGGAGGGGCGCGTCCTGCGGCCGGGCGTCATCGGTCACGCCCCGCATGGTAATGACCGCCGTCCGTGCGGCTCCAGCGCCTCAGTGCGCCTCGACCGTGACCGTGAAGGAGAAGCGGTCGCCGCGGTAGCGGATGCGGGCCACGTCGACGACCCGGCCGTCCTCGTCGTAGGTCACGCCCGTGTAGTGGAGGATCGGGGAGAGCAGCGGCACCTGGAGGAGGCCCGCCGTCTCCGGGTCGGCGAGGCGGGCCTCGACCGTGTCCGTGATGCGGCTGATCCGCACCCCGACCACGTCTCGCAGCACCTTCGTCATCGGCCAGCGCTCCAGGTCCGCCGGGTCGATCGCGGCGGCGAGCCCGGGGAGCACCGCGTTCTCCGCCCAGTTCGTCGGCTCGCCGCTCTCCCCGTCGCTGCGCAGCCGCCGGTACGCCACGACCTCGGGCACGTCGGGGAAGTACTCCGCGAGCTCCCCGGGCACCGGCTCGGCGCCGTGCCCGAGGACCGTCGTCCGCTCGCCCGACTGCTGGGCCACGATTGCGTCGATCGAGCCGAGCAGCCGGCGCGGGGTGGAGCGGCGGGCGCCCGGCTCGATGAAGGTGCCGCGCCGCCGGTGCCGGCTGATCAGGCCCTCCTCCTCCAGCTCCTTGAGGGCCTGGCGCATGGTCAGCACGCTCACGCCGTAGTGCGCGGCGAGCTGCTCCTCGGTGGGCAGCCGCAGCGAGGCGTCGGGCGTGCGGCCCAGTATCGAGGCGCGCAGCGACTGCGAGACCTGGTACCAGAGCGGCAGCTTGCGGTTCAGGACCAGCGAATCGGGAGCGAAGGCGGTCACGGGTCCTCCGTACGGAGACTACGGGCTTACGGCCGAGACGTTACGGCCGGAAATGGCGCTCCAGACCCTGCCACACGTCGTCGTACCCCTTCTGCAGATGGTCGGCGTTCGCGGCCTGCGGGGTCGCGGTCACCGGCCAGCGGGTCTCGAACATGAAGGCCAGGCCGTCGTCGATCTTCTGCGGCTTCAGCTCGGCGGCACTGGCCTTGTCGAAGGTCTCCCGGTCGGGGCCGTGCGCGGACATCATGTTGTGCAGCGAGCCGCCGCCGGGCACGAAGCCTTCGGCCTTCGCGTCGTACGCGCCCTCGATCAGGCCCATGTACTCGCTCATCACGTTCCGGTGGAAGTACGGCGGCCGGAAGGTGTCCTCGCCGACCAGCCAGCGCGGGGCGAAGGCCACGAAGTCCACGTTCGCGAGGCCGGGGGTGTCGGTGGGCGAGGTGAGGACCGTGAAGATCGACGGGTCGGGGTGGTCGTAGGAGATCGTCCCGATGACGTTGAAGCGGTGCAGGTCGTAGACGTACGGGGTGTGGTTGCCGTGCCAGGCGACGACGTCGAGCGGGGAGTGCCCGTACGTCGCGGACCAGAGGTTGCCGCAGTACTTGTTGACCACCTCGACCGGGCCCTCGACGTCCTCGTAGGCGGCGACCGGGGCCCGGAAGTCCCGGGCGTTGGCCAGGCCGTTGGCGCCGATCGGACCGAGGTCGGGGAGCTGGAAGGGGGCGCCGTAGTTCTCGCAGACGTAGCCGCGGGCGGTCTCGTCGAGCAGCTCGACGCGGAAGCGGACCCCGCGCGGGATCAGCGCGACCTCGCCGGGGCGGGCGGCGAGCAGGCCCAGCTCGGTGCGGAGCAGGAGGCCGCCGCGCTCGGGGACGATCAGCAGCTCGCCGTCCGCGTCGCCGAAGACCCGCTCCATGGAGGCGTTGGCGTGGTAGAGGTGCACGGCCATGCCGGTGCGCTGGGTCGCGTCGCCGTTGCCGCCGAGCGTCCACAGACCGGCCAGCCAGTCGGTGTCGGGGGCCGGGTCGGGCAGCGGGTTCCAGCGCAGCCGGTTGGGGTCGGGCACGGTCTCGGTGAAGGGGGCGCCGCGCAGCGCGCCGTTGTCGATCCGGGCGTACGGCGGGTGCGCGGCCGACGGGTGGATCCGGTAGAGCCAGGAGCGGCGGTTGTGCGACCGCGGCTCGGTGAAGGCGCTGCCGCTGAGCTGCTCGGCGTAGAGGCCGAGGGGGGCGCGCTGCGGTGAGTTGCGGCCGTGCGGCAGCGCGCCGGGGATCGCCTCCGAGCTGTGCTCGTTGCCGAAACCGGTGCTGTAGGTGAGCGCCTCGGCCGTCTTCCTGGCCTGCTCCGTGGTCATCGCCCGCTCCTGTCCTGAGCCCGCAAGAGAATCCTATGGGAGACCATAGGATTCCGCACGGCTCCCGTCAACGGTGCGCCGGGCGGCGGTGGAGGGGGAAGGCGGCCGGGGGTCGCCGCGCACCGATGCGTGCGCGAGGGGGTCAAAAAAGATGAACATTGCTCTACTCTCACGCGCATGTCCCGGACCCGAAGGTTCGTCCTCGCGCTCTCGGTCGTGCTCGCGGCGCTCGCCGCGGCCCTGTTCACCGCCCCCGGGGCCCAGGCCCACGAGGAGCGGCCCGTCACCTTCCCCGACGGCTCCGGCAGCGTGCCGAAGCTCCGCACCGGCGAACCCGACCTCCTCGTCTGCAAGACCGACCGGGCCGACTTCGCACGCCGGATCTCCGGCTTCCCGGCCGCGCTCAAGACCCGCAACCTCGCCCTCTTCGAGCGCTGCGCGGCCTCCGGACACCGCCACCTCCAGCAGGCCGTCGACGCCGTCGACCGACCCGGCCTCACCATCGCGATCCTCCCCGGCCGCTACGAGGAGGAACCCTCGCAGCCCCCGCCCACCGGGGCCTGCGCCTCCCTCGACGCCCCGGACTCCGCGCTCGGCTACCAGATCCTCAGCTACGAGCAGCAGCGGCAGTGCCCGCACAACCAGAACCTCGTCGCGATCCTCGGCAAGAAGGACCTCCAGATCGAGGGCACCGGCGCCTCCCGCCTCGACGTCGTCATCGACGCCAAGTACCAGAAGCTCAACGCGATCCGGGCCGACGGCTCCGACGGCGTCTACTTCCGCAACTTCACCGCCCAGCGCACCACCTTCAACTCGCTGTACGTCCTCGCCGCCGACGGCTTCGTCATCGACGACGTCCTCACCCGCTGGAACGACGAGTACGGCTTCCTCACCTTCGCCTCCGACCACGGCCTCTACAAGAACTGCGAGTCCTACGGCAACGGCGACTCCGGCATCTACCCCGGCTCGGCCTCGAACATCAACGACGGCCGCGGCTACGACGTCCCCCGCTACTCCATCGAGATCACCGGCTGCCGCAGCCACCACAACATGGTCGGCTACTCCGGCACCGCCGGGGACTCGGTCTGGGTCCACGACAACGAGTTCGACCACAACATGGGCGGCGCCTCCATGGACTCCGCCTTCCCCGGCCACCCCGGCCTGCCCCAGAACCACGCCCGCTTCGAACGCAACCTGATCCACGACAACAACCAGAACTACTACCGGTACGTCGCCGACGGCACCTGCGCCAAGCCCCCCGTCGAGCGAGGCTACGAACAGGGCGTCGTCTGCCCCCAGATCTCCATGCCGCCCGGCACCGGCATCATCACCGCCGGCGGCAACTGGAACCTCTACGAGGACAACTGGGTCTACGGCCACCAGCGCACCGCCTTCTACCTCAACGCCGTCCCCGCCTTCATCCGCGGCGAATCCGCCTGGGGCAAACAGACCGACACCTCCCACCACAACCGCTACGCCGGCAACCACCTCGGCGTCGACCGCTCGGGCGCCTCCCGCCCCAACCGCACCGACGTCTGGTGGGACGGCCAGGGCGGCGGCAACTGCTGGCAGGCCGACGCCGGCGCCACCAGCCCCGGCGCCCCGCCCGAGTGCGGCGCCCGGCGCGGCGAGGTCTCCGGCGCCGCCGACCGCCTCGTCGGCGAACCCGTCAAACTCGCCCAACTCCTCGTCTGCGCCGACTACGACGTCCAGGCCCGCCGCCTCCCGGCCGGCTGCGACTGGTACGGCGCCCGGGGCCTCCAGCGCGTCGAGACCCAACTCGCCCTCGGCACCGCCCTCGTCCTCGCCCTCACCGGCGGCGCCCTGTGGTGGCGGCGGCTCCGAGGCTCCCGCCTCGCGGGCGCGGCCACCCTCGTCGGCCTCGCGGGCCTCGCCCTGGACGTGGCCGGCTCGACCCTCGCCCTCACCCCGACCGCCGTCCCGGCCGTCGCACTGCTGCTCACCGGCGCCTGGTGGACCCTGCTCGGCCTCACCCTGCGCCCCACCCGCCCCGCCTTCGCCTGGACCACCCTGACCCTCGGCGCCCTCACCCTCCTCGATGCCTTCGACAAGGCGGTCCTCATGATCCCCGGCACCCCCGTGAGCCCCGCCTGGCTCCGCCTCCTCCTCGGCGCCGTCTGGGTCCTCTGGGCGGTGGTGGCGACGGGCGCGCGCCCCTCTACCGGAGAGCCGGGTGGAGGGGCGGCCGGAGGGGCGGCCGGAGGGGCGAGTGGAGGATCGGTCGGAGGGGCGGGTGGAGAGCCTGGTGGAGGGGCGAACGGAGAACCGGCTGGGGCGGGGAGTGTACCGGTGACGTCCGGGGGTGCCCCGGCCGGGCTCGGAGGTGCGCCGGTGACGCCCGCAGGTACACCGGCCGGGCCAGGGGACGCGCCGCCCGAGCCCGGGAGCGCTTCCACCCCCACCCGTACCTCCGCCCCTGCCCCCGGCCCCGTGGCCCCGCAGGCCCCTGATGTCCGCCCGCACCACGGGGAGGGGTCCGCGTGATGCGCACAACCGTGGCACCGCCCCTCCGGCGCCGGTTCGGCGGTCTCTGTCTGGTGCTCGTCCTGGCCGCCGCGCCGGTCCTCGCGGGCTGCGGCGGCCGGGCCACCACCCACCACAAGCCCGGCACCAGCCACCAGGAGGCCACGGCCGGCAGCGGCACCCTGCTGTCGGCCCGGGACGAGGCCGGGCACCGGCTCCGGGAGCTTCCAGGGACGGAGGCGCCCACCGTCCGGGCCGAGGTCCGCCCCGACTCCGAGGGCGGCTGGAACGTCCACCTCACCGTGGAAAGGTTCCTCTTCACCCCGGAGAGCACCGGCGGCGCGGCCGTCCCCGGCCGGGGCCACGCCCGCCTCCTCGTCGACGGCCGCGAGACCGGCCGCCTCTACGGCCCCTGGGGGTACGTACCGCCCGGCGCCCGCACCCTGACCGTCCGGCTCCACGCGGACGACCACACCGTCTGGGCCGCCGACGGCGCCCCCGTCCAGGCCACCGTCCCCCTGGCCGGGGCCTCCGTCTCCTCCACGCCCTCCACCCCCTCCGCTCCACCGAGCTCCCGCCCCGCCGAGCCCACCTATCCTGCCGACCCCGTCGACCCTGCCGATCCCGCCGGATCCGATCGGGCCGTCGCCCTCACCATCACCGGCAAGACCGTCCAACCCCCTCCCTCCCGCATCGAGTTGAAGAAGGGCGAACGGCTCACCCTCCGCGTCACCAGCGACCGCGACGACACCCTCCACGTCCACGGCTACGACCGTGAACTGCCGCTCTCGGCCGGCACACCTGCCACCCTCACCCTCACCGTGGACCGCACCGGCCTCTTCGAGGTCGAGACGCACGATTCCGGACTCGTGCTGACCCAACTCGTCGTCCGATGACCACGGCCCTCGCCCACTCCCTCACCTCCGTCCACCCCCTCACCTCCGCCCACTCCCTCACCTCCGTCCACCCCCTCACCTCCGTCCAGGCCCTCGCCCACGCCCCCGCTCACGCCCACGCCACGGCGTTCCCCCTTCCGCTCGCCCACGGCGTGGGCTCCCGGCACGACCTCCCCCTCTCCCCCTTCTACGCCTACGCCGGCGCCTTCACCGCACTCCTCGTCTCCTTCCTCGCCCTCGGCCTGCTCTGGTCCTCCTCCCGCTTCCGGGGCGACCTGGCCGGACGCCCGCTCCCCGCCGCCCTCCAACGGGCCGCCGACGCCCCGTCCACCCGCACCGCGCTCCGGCTCCTCGGCGCCGCCGTCGCCCTCTTCTTCCTCCTCCACCTCCTCCTCGGCCCGGACGACCCGGACCGCAACCCCGCCCCCGGCGCCCTCTACGTCCTCCTCTGGGTCGGACTCGTCCCCGCCTCCCTCCTGTTCGGCCCCGTCTGGCGCCTGCTCAATCCCCTGCGCGCCCTCCACGCCCTCCATCCGCCGCGGAACCCCCGTCCGCTGCCCGCCGCCCTCGGCATCCGGCCCGCCGCCGCTGGTCTCCTCCTCTTCACCTGGCTCGAACTTGTCGCCCCCGACAACACCTCCCGCACCACCCTCCTGACCGCCCTCGCCCTCCACCTCGGCGTCCAGTTCCTGGGCGCCGCCCGTTACGGCGACCGCTGGTTCGCCCACGCCGACCCCTTCGAGGTCTACTCCTCCCTCCTCGCCCGGCTCTCCCCGCTCGGCCGCCGCACGGACGGCCGACTGGTCCTGCGCTCCCCGCTCGACGGCCTCGACTCCACCCCCGGAGTCCCCGGCCTCGTCGCCACCGTCTGCGTGCTCCTCGGCTCCACCGCCTACGACGGCCTCTCCGACAACCCCCGCTGGATCACCACCCTCCAGACCTCACCTCTCGGCCCCGTCCCCACCGCCACGCTCGGTCTCCTCGCCTCCGTGGCCCTCGCCGCCGCCTGCTACGGCCTCTGCGCCGGCGCCCTGCGTCTCATGGACCGCGAACTCACCACCCCCCTCACCTCCTTCGCCCACTCCCTGCTGCCCATTGCCCTCGGCTATCTCACTGCCCACTACTTCTCACTCCTAGTCACTGAATTTTCACGTACCGTAATCATGGCAGGGGGTACTGACAACGCCCCCGAGCCCGCTCCGCCCCTGAGTCCCGGCGGCCTCGCGACCCTCCAGGTCGCCGCCGTCGTCGCCGGCCACGTCCTCGGCGTCGTCGCCGCCCACGACCGGTCCGTGCGCCTCTTCCCGCCCGCCCGGGCCGTCGTCGGCCAACTCCCCCTGTTCCTGCTGATGATCGCGTACACCCTCGGAGGCATCGGCCTGCTCGTCGCCTGAGGCCCCGGCTTCGCCCTTCCCGGCCGGAGCGGCATCATGGACCCCGTGCCCCAGACCCGCCCCCAGACCGCTCCGGCGCTCCGCCGCGCCCCCGTGCAGCAACGCAGTGCCGAGCGGCTCGCCCGGATCCTCGACGCCTGCGCCGTGCTCCTCGACGAGACCGGGTACGAGCGGCTGAGCACCCGGGCCGTCGCCGCCCGCGCCGGTGTCCCCATCGGCTCCGTCTACCGCTTCTTCGGCAACAAGCGGGCGATGGTCGCGGCCCTCGCCCTCCGCAACCTCGACCGGTACGCCGAGCGGATCTCCGAGCGCCTCGCCGCGACGCCGCTCCTCGACGCGTACGGGGCCATCGACGGCGTCCTCGACGAGTTCATCGCGATGAAGCGGACCGTCCCGGGCTTCGCCCTCGTCGACTTCGGCGTGCCCGCCGCCGCGCCCGGGGAGGCCTCCGGCCGTACCGCCGAGGACGGTGCCGACGTCGTCGGTGATGCCGTCGGTGATGCCGTCGGTGACGCGGTCGGTGACGCCCCTGGCGACGGGGCGGACTCGCGTGACGAGATCGAGGATCCCAACCGGCTCGTCGCCGAGCGGATCTGCGGACTCCTCGCCGCCCATCTGGGCCGCCCCGCCGACGAGGAGCTGCACCGGAAGGTGCTCGTCGGGGTCGAGACCGCCGACGCCCTCGTCCGGCTCGCCTTCCGCACAGACCCCGCCGGGGATCCGGCGCTCGTCGACGAAACCCGGCTCCTCCTCTACGCCTACCTGGCGCCCTCCCTCTCGTAGGGCCACCGTTTCCCGGCCCGGGCCGGTCGCCTTCGCGCCGCTGGAGGCCTTCGAGAGCGACCGGCGCTCGCCTCCTCGCCCGCCCGCTTGTCCTCGTCATCCGTCTCGTCGTCTGGAGCTGTCGTCCATGTCCGCCTCCTCGGCCCCGCCCGCCGCCGAACACCTCGACGTCCTGGTCATCGGCGCCGGGATCTCCGGCATCGGGGCCGGTCGCTGGCTGAAGACCGAGCTGCCGTCCAAGACCTTCGCGATCCTGGAGGCCCGGGCCGTCTCCGGCGGGACCTGGGACCTGTTCCGCTACCCGGGGATCCGGTCCGACTCGGACCTGCACACCTTCGGCTACGCGTTCAAGCCGTGGCGGGACGAGGAGGCCATCGCCACCGGGCCCCGGGTCCTGTCGTACCTGCGCGAGACCGTGGCCGAGAACGGGCTGGACGCCCACATCCGCCACCACCACAAGGTGCTCTCTGTCTCCTGGTCGAGCGACCGGGCGCGGTGGACGGTGCACGTCGAACGCGTCGACACCGGCGAGCGGACGACGCTGACGTGCTCCTGGCTGTTCTGCGCGGGCGGCTACTACCGCTACGACCAGGGGTTCACCCCGCACTTCGAGGGCCGGGAGCGCTTCCGCGGCATGATCGTGCACCCGCAGCACTGGCCCGAGGACCTCGACCACGCCGGAAAGCGGGTGGTGGTGATCGGCAGCGGCGCCACTGCGGTCACGCTGCTGCCCGCCCTGGCCGAGACCGCCGCGCACGTGACGATGCTCCAGCGGACCCCGTCGTACATCATGCCGGTGTCGAAGAAGGACGTGATCGCCAACGCCCTGAAGAAGTACCTCGGGCAGGAGCGGGGCTACGCGCTGACCCGGCGGAAGAACATCGCCCGGCAGCGCTTCTTCTGGACCTTCTGTCGGCGGTGGCCGAAGATCGCGCGCCGGATCATCCGGCGGGTCAACGCCCGGCACCTGCCCGACGGCTACCCGGTCGACGAGCACTTCAACCCGCCGTACGACCCCTGGGACCAGCGTCTGTGCGCCGTGCCCGACGGGGACCTGTTCAAGGCCCTCCGCGCCGGGAAGGCCTCGGTCGTCACCGACCGGATCGCCGCCTTCACCGAGAACGGGATACGGCTGGAGTCCGGCCGCGAACTGGAGGCCGACGTCGTCGTCACCGCGACCGGCCTGAACGTGCAGGCGTTCGGCGGCGTGCGGATCACCGTCGACGGCGAGGAGATCCGCCCCTCCGACACCGTCGCCTACAAGGGCGTGATGCTCTCCGGGGTGCCCAACCTGGTCTTCTCGATCGGCTACACCAACAGCTCCTGGACGCTGAAGGTCGGCCTGCTGTGCGAGCACTTCTGCCGGCTCCTCGCCCACATGGACGCCTCCGGCCACGACGTCTGCCGGCCCGAACCGGCCGATCCGGCGATGCCGACCCGGCCGTTCCTCGACTTCGGCGCCGGCTACATCCGGCGCGGGGTCGACCAACTGCCCCGGCAGGGCGACCGGATGCCGTGGCTGACCTCGATGGACTACCACTCCGACGTCAAACTGCTCCGCGCCGACAGCCTCCTCGACCCGGAACTGCGCTTGACCCGCGCCGGGGCCGCCCGCGCCGCGACGACGACTGCGACGACGGCGACGGCGACGGCGACGGCCTCCCGGTAGGCGAGGCGAGCATGGCGACGCCGGAGCGCGGTACCCGGGCGCAGCACCCGGAGAGCAGCACCCGGGCCCGGCACCGTGCGGCGCGACGACTCCCGGCGGGCCCGAACGCCCCGGTCCCGAAAACGCCAGTGCCGGAAACCCTGGTCCCGGAAACCCCGGTCCCGAACGCGCCCGGCCAGCGCTCCGGCGACCTCGCGCACGCCCCTCCCGTCCGTCCCTACCGGTCGGTATGCTCGGGCTCCCGACGCCCCCAGGGAGACGCCATGTCCACCGCCCTGCGCATCTGCCCCCTCTGCGAAGCGACCTGCGGACTGACCCTCACGCTCGAAGGGACCCGGGTCACCGGGGCGCGCGGCGACCGCGACGACGTGTTCAGCCAGGGGTTCATCTGTCCCAAGGGCGCCGCGTTCCCCGAGGTCGACGCCGACCCGGACCGGCTCCGCCGCCCCATGGTCCGGAAGGACGGCGAACTCCGGGAGGTCGGCTGGGCCGAGGCGTTCGACACGATCGCCGCCCGAATCCGTCCGATCGTCGAGGAGTACGGGCCGGACGCGGTGGGTATCGTCCTGGGCAACCCCAATGTGCACACGATCGCCGGAGCCCTCTACCCGCCCCTGCTCGTCGGCGCGCTGCGCACCAGGAACCTCTTCACGGCGTCCACGCTCGACCAGATGCCCAAGCACGTGTCGAGCGGCCTGCTCTTCGGGGACCCCCTCGCCGTCCCCGTGCCGGACCTGGACCGCACCGACCACCTGCTGATGCTCGGAGCCAACCCCCTGGACTCCAATGGCAGCCTGTGCACCGCCCCCGACTTCCCCGGCCGGCTCAAGGCGCTCCGCCGGCGCGGCGGCACCCTCACCGTCGTCGACCCCCGGCGCACCCGCACCGCGCGCCTCGCCGACCGGCACGTCGCGATCCGCCCCGGCGCCGACGCGCTGCTCCTCGCCGCCCTCGTCCACACCCTCTTCGCGGAGGACCTCACCGACCTCGGACCGCTCGCCGCCCACGTCGAGGGCGTCGAGGAGGTACGGGCCGCGGTACGGGAGTTCAGCCCCGAGGCGGTCGCCGCCGCCTGCGACGTGGACGCCGCCACCATCCGCGCCCTCGCCCGGGAACTCGCCGCCGCGCCCACCGCCGCCGTCTACGGGCGGATGGGCAGCTCCACCGTGGCCTACGGCACCCTCGCCAACTGGCTGGTCGACGTCCTCAACGTCCTCACCGGCAACCTCGACCGGCCCGGCGGCGCGCTCTTCCCGCTCTCCGCCACCGCGCCCGCCCCGCGCCCCGCCGGACCCGGCAGGGGCTTCGCCCTCGGCCGCCGGCACAGCCGGGTCTCGCGCCACCCCGAGGTCAAGGGGGAGCTGCCGCTGGTCGCGCTCGCCGAGGAGATCGAGACCCCGGGGGAGGGGCGCGTCCGGGCCCTCGTCACCATCGCCGCCAACCCCGTCCTGTCCGCCCCCGACGGAGACCGCCTCGACGCGGCCCTCGGCTCCCTCGACCTGATGGTCGCCGTCGACCCGTACCTCAACGAGACCACCCGCCACGCCGACGTCCTGCTGCCCCCGCCCCCGCCCTCCCGGAGCGCCCACTTCGACTTCGCCTTCAACGGGTTCGCCGTCCGCGACCAGGTCCGTCACACCCCGGCGGCCGTTCCCCTGGAAGCGGACCGGATGGACGAGTGCGAGATCCACGCCCGGCTGATCCTCGCCGTCTCCGGGGCCCACGGCTCACCGCCCTCCGCCGTGGACGACCTCGCCATCCGCGGCACCCTCGCCAAGGCCGTGACGCAGGAGCACTCGCCGGCGTACGGCGCCGACCCCGAGGAGTTCGCCGCCCGGCTCACCGGGGACACCGGGGCCGAGCGGCGGCTCGACCTGATGCTGCGGCTCGGCCCGTACGGGCTCACCCTCGACGAGCTGAAGGCGCACCCGCACGGCATCGACCTCGGCCCGCTCAAGCCCCGGCTGCCCGGGCTCCTCAAGACCCGCAGCGGGCGGATCGAGCTCCTGCCCGCGCCGCTCGCCGCCGACCTGCCCCGGCTGCGCGCCGCGCTCGACGACGTACCCGACCCGGACGCCCTCCGGCTCGTCGGGCGACGGCACCTGCGCTCGAACAACAGCTGGCTGCACAACACCCCCGCGCTCGGCGGCGGCTCGAACCGCTGCACCCTCCAGGTGCACCCCCGGGACGCGGACCGGCTGCGGCTGGCCGACGGCGGGCTCGCCCGGGTCAAGGGGGAGGGCGGTGAGCTGGAGGTGCCGGTCGAGGTCACCGAAGGGGTGCGGCCCGGCGTGGTGAGCCTTCCGCACGGCTGGGGCCACGACCGGGCGGGCACCCGGCTCGCCGTGGCGTCCGCCCGGCCCGGTGTCAACGTCAACCAGCTGCTCGACGGGTCGCGGATCGACCCCCTCTCCGGGACCGCCGTGCTCAACGGCTTCCCCGTCGAGGTGTCGCCCCTGCCGTGACCCCGAGCCGCATCCCCGTATTGACCTGGGGTTTTGCTCGTATTGCTCACGCGTCAACACCTTGTTAACGGCGGAAGGGGGCACCTACCGTCATCCGGACCGCCGCTCGGCGGCAGTTCAAGGGTGAACGTGAGGTGTCCTCCATGCTGACCGTCCTCGGCTTCGCCATGATCGCGACCTTCCTGGTCCTGATCATGACGAAGAAGATGTCGCCGATCGCGGCGCTCGTGCTGATCCCCGCACTCTTCTGCGTCGCGGTCGGGCAGGGCGCCCGGCTCGGTGACTACGTCATCGAAGGCGTCGGCAACCTGGCGCCGACGGCCGCGATGCTGATGTTCGCGATCGTCTACTTCGGGGTCATGATCGACGTCGGCCTCTTCGACCCGATCGTCCGCGCCATCCTGCGCTTCTGCAAGGCCGACCCCGTACGGATCGTGGTGGGTACGGCGGTGCTGGCCGCGATCGTGTCCCTGGACGGGGACGGCTCCACCACCTTCATGATCACCGTCTCGGCGATGTATCCGCTCTACAAGCGGCTCGGGATGAGCCTGGTCGTCATGACGGGCGTCGCCGCCACGGCCAACGGCGTCATGAACACCCTGCCCTGGGGCGGCCCCACCGCCCGTGCCGCGACCGCCCTGAAGCTGGACGCCTCCGACATCTTCGTGCCGATGATCCCCGCGCTCGGCACGGGCCTGCTCTTCGTCTTCGTCCTCGCGTACGTCCTCGGCCGCCGCGAGCGCAAGCGCATCGGCTACCTCACGCTCGACGAGGCCCTGGTGCCGGAGGCCGACGCGGTGCTGGTCAAGGCCGGTGGCGGCAGCGGTGGGGGCAGCGGCGACGGCGGCCGTGGCGGCAAGGGCGCGGCCGGATCCTCGGGCGCACCCGGTGCGGAGGAGGGGAGCGGGGACGGGTTCCAGGGGCTCGACCCGAACCGTGCCACGCTCCGGCCCCGGCTGTACTGGTTCAACGCCGGTCTGACGGTCGCGCTGCTCACCGCGATGATCCTCGAACTGCTGCCGATCCCGGTGCTGTTCCTTCTCGGCGCCGCCCTCGCGCTCACCGTCAACTACCCGAACATGGCCGAGCAGAAGGCCCGTATCGCCGCCCACGCCGACAACGTCCTCAACGTCTCCGGGATGGTCTTCGCCGCCGCCGTCTTCACCGGCGTCCTCACCGGTACGGGCATGGTCAAGCACATGGCGGACTGGCTCGTCGGCGCGATCCCCGAGGGCATGGGGCCGCACATGGGCCTGGTCACCGGTGTGCTCAGCCTCCCGCTCACCTACTTCATGTCGAACGACGGTTTCTACTTCGGCGTGCTGCCGGTCCTCGCGGAGGCGGGCGCGGCCCACGGGGTGTCGCCCGTGGAGATCGCCCGGGCGTCCATCGCGGGTCAGGCGCTGCACATGTCGAGCCCGCTGGTCCCGGCGGTGTACGTGCTCGTGGGCATGGCGAAGGTGGAGTTCGGCGACCACACCAGGTTCACGGTGAAGTGGGCCGCGCTGACGTCACTGGTCGTGCTGGCGGCGGCGATCCTCTTCGGAATCGTCTGAAATCCCGGGCCCGGCGAAGCGCCAGGTCCTGGCGGGTCCGGCGGCCTCTGAGCCGGACGGGCGACTCGGAGATCGACACACGCATGTCGCTACCCTCCGCATTCATGTGATGACGGATAGTCGGATTATCGGTTGAAACACCCGACATGTCCTTTCCTGGAGGAACCCGCATGTTCGCTCGTGCTCTCCGCCCCCTCGCCGCCACCCTCGGGGCCACGGCCGCCTTCGGTGGTCTCGCCCTCGCCGGCGCCCCGGCCGCGTTCGCCGCACCCGGCGACAACGGGGACATCAAGGTCCACAAGGTCGGCACCCCCTACGGGGACCTGAACGACGAGGCGAGGGTCTGCAAGTTCTACCTCGCGGCCTTCAACTTCGACATCCTGCAGGAGGTCAGCTGGGAGATCACCCCCCAGCCGCCCCGCCCGGAGGTCCCGACCCTCAGCGGCCGCGTCGCCCTCAACACCGGTATGGGACACACCAACCCGCTGACACTGCCCGAGGGCCAGTACCGGGTCACCTGGACCTTCCCGGGCGCGACCCCCACCGGCAAGCAGAAGGTCTTCACGGTCGACTGCCACAACAACGGGCAGGGCGGACGGCCGGGCAACGGCCAGAACAACGGCAACAACGGGCCCAACAGCAACGGCAACGGCAGCAACTGGTCCGGCAACGACAACAACAGCAACTGGTCCGGCAACGGCCAGGGCCGGCCCCCGCAGGGCCCGGTGGGCGCGGGCGGCGGCGGCGTTGAGCTCGCCGCCTCCGAGGACTCCTCCGCCTTCGGCGTCGGCGCGGCCGTCGCCGCCGGTCTCGCCGGCACGGCCGGACTGGTCATGATCCGCCGCTCGCGCCGCCGCAACGATGGCGCCGCGTAGGTCCCGCATCATGCGCAGGCGGCGGCGCCTGTTCCGGCTCGCCAGGACCATGACGGTGCTCGTGGTCCTGGTGGTCGGAGGCTTCTGGTGGGCGGGCGACGAGGAGCCCGCCGCCCCGTCGCTCACCTCCGCCCCGGCCGCCTCCGACGGAGCCGGGGCGGCGGTCGCGGCGGGGGCGGAGACAGGGGCGGTCGCGGCGGCCGGAGCGCCGGCCGCCCTGGACCACAAGGCGAAACCCCAGGCCCCGCCGGAGAGCACGCCCCCACCGGAGCGCGCCCCCTCCCCGAAGGCCGCGCCCCCACAGGAGGGCAAGGCCTCCCCGAAGGCCACCCCTTCCCCGAAGGCCGCGCCGCAGCCGAAGAGCGCGCCGCAGCCGAAGAGCGCGTCCGGGGCGAAGGGCGCGTCCGGGGCGCCCGCGCCGCTTCCCCGCTCGCGTCCCACCACCGTCGCCGTCCCGGCCATCACCATCGAGGCCCCCGTCATCGACCTCGGCCTCGACGCCAAGGGGCAGCTCGCCGCCCCGCCCGTCGACGACCCCAGGGTCGTCGGCTGGTACGCCAAGGGCCCCACGCCGGGCGAGCGCGGGACCGCCGTCGTCGTCGGTCACCGCGACACCCGCACCGGGCCCGCGGTCTTCCTCAACCTCGGCGTGCTCAACCCCGGCAACACCGTCCGGATCGCCCGCGCCGACGGCAAGGTGGCCGTCTTCACGGTCGACCGCGTCAAGACGTACGCCAAGGACGACTTCCCCGACAAGGAGGTGTACGGCGCCACCGGGCGGCCCGAACTGCGGCTGCTCACCTGCGGCGGAGCCTTCGACCGCAAGACGGGTTACGAGGCGAACATCGTCGTCTTCGCCCACCTCACCGACATCGCCCAGAAGATCTGACGTCCCGGGACGCCGCACCCTCCCCGTACCGCGGCACCGGAACGTCCGGCCGACGGATCCCAGCCGCTCCGTCGGCCCCCACCCGCCGCGTCCGGCGGGCCGCGCCACCCGGCGCGCGCCCCGCCGGACGCGGCGGCACGTCCGGACGGGCACGGCGGACGGGCGGGCGCGTCCCGAACGAACACGCGCCGAGCGGGCCCACACGAAGCAGGCACGCGCCGCGCGGCAAGGCGGAACGGCCCATTTCCGGCGCCCCCGCCTGTCCGGTCCCGCCGTGGACGGCGCCCGGTCCGGGACGGCACGATCGACTCCCTACCGAAACCCCGAGCGACTCCGTACCGAACCCCCCCACGGCTCCGTACCGGAACCCCCGCACCGGTCCCGGTACTGAGACCCGGGGCACCCTCCGCCACCCTGGCGCCCGAAAACTAACGGCGCTAGTTTGGGTGGGCGACGAACCCGTCGGTAACGTGAGGAGACAGCGAATGAAGGCGCACGACGCGATGTACATCGGCGGGGAGTGGCGCCCCGCCTCCTCCACGGACACCATCCCCGTGGTCAACCCGGCGGACGAGCAGGTCATCGGCCACGTCCCGGCCGGCACCGCCGAGGACGTCGACGCCGCCGTACGCGCCGCCCGCGCCGCGCTGCCCGGCTGGGCCACCACCCCGCCCGCCGAGCGCGCCGCCCGCATCGCCGCCCTGCGCGACGCGCTCGCCGCCCGCGCGGAGGAGATCGCCGCCACCGTCACCGCCGAGCTCGGAGCTCCGCCGCAGTTCGCCGCCGCCGTCCACGCCGGGCTGCCGATCGCCGTCGCCGGCACGTACGCCGAACTCGCCGCCACCCACCCCTTCGAGGAGGAGGTCGGCAACTCCACCGTCTACGCCGAGCCGGTCGGCGTCGTCGCCGCGATCACCCCCTGGAACTACCCGCTCCACCAGATCGTCGCCAAGGTCGCCCCGGCCCTCGCCGCCGGCTGCACCACCGTCCTCAAGCCCGCCGAGGACACCCCGCTCACCGCGCAGCTCTTCGCCGAGGCCGTCCACGAGGCGGGCCTGCCCGCCGGCGTCTTCAACCTGGTCACCGGCCTCGGCCCGGTCGCGGGACAGGCGCTCGCCGAGCACCCGGACGTCGACCTCGTCTCCTTCACCGGCTCCACCGCCGTCGGCCGCCGCATCGGCGCCCTCGCGGGCGGCGCGGTCAAGCGGGTCGCCCTCGAACTCGGCGGCAAGTCCGCCAACGTCATCCTGCCGAGCGCCGACCTGCCCAAGGCCGTCGCCGTCGGCGTCGCCAACGTCATGTCCAACTCCGGGCAGACGTGCAGCGCCTGGACCCGGATGCTGATCCCCGCCGACCGGTACGAGGAGGCCGTGGCGCTCGCGGCCGAGGCCGTCGCCAAGTACGTCCCCGGCGAGCGCGTCGGCCCGCTGGTCAACGCCAAGCAGCGCGAGCGCGTCCGCGGCTACATCGAGAAGGGCGTCGAGGAGGGCGCCCGGCTCGTCGCCGGCGGCCCCGAAGCCCCCCGCGAGACCGGCTACTACGTCTCCCCGACCGTCTTCGCCGACGTCACCCCGGACATGACCATCGCCCAGGAGGAGATCTTCGGCCCGGTCGTCTCGCTCCTCAAGTACGAGGACGAGGAGGAGGCCCTCGCCCTCGCCAACGGCACCGTCTACGGCCTCGCCGGGGCCGTCTGGGGCGACCGGGACGAGGCCGTCGCCTTCGCCCGCCGCATGGAGACCGGCCAGGTCGACATCAACGGCGGCCGCTTCAACCCGCTGGCCCCCTTCGGCGGTTACAAGCAGTCCGGCGTCGGCCGGGAGCTCGGCGCGCACGGCCTCGCCGAGTACCTCCAGACCAAGTCCCTGCAGTTCTGAGCCCCCTTCCTCTTCCCCCCCGACGCAGTCCGAGCCCCGAGGAGCACCGCACGTGAGCCTGATCCGCGCCGCCGTCCTGCCCGCCGTCGGCGCTCCGCTGGAGATAACCGACATCGAGCTCCCGGAGCCCGGCCCCGGCCAGGTCCGGGTCCGGCTCGCCGCCGCCGGAGTGTGCCACTCCGACCTCTCCCTCTCCAACGGCACCATGCGCGTGCCGGTCCCAGCCGTCCTCGGCCACGAGGGCGCCGGCACCGTCGTCTCCGTCGGCGAGGGCGTCGCGCACGTCGCCCCCGGCGACGAGGTCGTCCTCAACTGGGCGCCCTCCTGCGGCAGCTGCCACCCCTGCTCGCTCGGGGAGGTGTGGCTCTGCGCCGACGCCCTGACCGGCGCGGCCAACGTCCACGCCCGCACCCAGGACGGCACCGAACTCCACCCCGGGCTCAACGTCGCCGCCTTCGCCGAGGAGACGGTCGTCGCCGCCCGCTGCGTCCTGCCCGTGCCCGCCGGCGTGCCGCTCGCCGACGCCGCCCTGCTCGGCTGCGCCGTCCTCACCGGCTGGGGCGCGGTCCACCACTCCGCCCGGGTCCGCGAGGGGGAGACCGTCGCGGTCTTCGGCGTCGGCGGCGTGGGCCTCGCCACGCTCCAGGCCGCCCGGATCGCGGGCGCGTCGACGATCGTCGCCGTCGACGTCTCCCCGGAGAAGGAGGCGCTCGCACGGGCGGCCGGGGCCACCGAGTACGTCGTCGCCTCCGACACCACGGCGAAGGACATCAGGAAGCTGACCGGCGGGCAGGGCGTCGACGTGGCCGTGGAGTGCGTGGGCCGCGCCGTCACCATCCGCACCGCCTGGGAGTCCACCCGGCGCGGCGGCCGGACCACGGTCGTCGGCATCGGCGGCAAGGACCAGCAGGTCACCTTCAACGCCCTGGAGATCTTCCACTGGGGCCGCACCCTGGCCGGCTGCGTCTACGGCAACTCGAACCCGGCCGAGGACCTCCCGGTCCTCGCCGGGCACATCCGGGCCGGACGGTTCGACCTGGGCTCCCTCGTCACCGAGCGGATCACCCTGGACGGCATCCCCGGCGCCTTCGACAACATGCTCGCGGGCAAGGGCGGCCGGGCCCTGGTCGTCTTCCCCTGAGGGTTCCGGGCCGTCACGGGTCCGGGGTGAGGCGCGGGCCGCGCGAGCGGCCCGCGCAGATCATCGTCGAGGTCCCGGCCGCCCCGAACCGCTCCGGCCCGGGATCAGGCGAGCTGGATGGTCAGGGAGCCGGCGATCAGCAGGGCGAGGCCCAGGGTGCGCGGCGTGGTGAGGGAGCGCTGCGGGAGCTTGAACAGGCCCTTGTGGTCGATGAGGGCGGAGGTCAGCTGCTGGCCCGTCACGGTCAGGGCGATGGTCACCGCCGCGCCGATGGACGGGATGAGCAGGAAGGTGCCGGTGACGTAGGCGGCGGCGCAGGCGCCACCGAGCCAGCCCCACCAGGGCATCTTCTTCAGCGGGGCGATCTTGGGCTTCGGGGTGCGCCGGGTCGCGCAGAGCACGAGCAGGACGACGGCGATGGTGAAGGTCGCCACGGCGAAGCTGATCACCGCGACGGTGAGGGGCTCCTGGAGCCGGGCGCGCAGCTGGGCGTTGACCGCGCCCTGGACCGGCAGCACGCCGCCGGCCACGATGCCGAGGGCCGGCCAGCCGACGCGCCCGGCGCTCGACATCGCGGGCGCGCCGGCGGGAGCGGCGGCCCTCATGCCCCGGATGATCACCACGATGCCCGCGAGGACCGCCAGGGCGCCCAGGGCGATGCCGACGCCGAGGTCCTTCCGCTCCAGGCCGAGGAGGCCGAAGAGGTCGAGCGCGAGCGAGGCGAACATCTGCCCGGTGACGAAGAGCCCGACGGTGGCTAGGGCGCCGAGCCGGGGGAAGAGCAGGATGCCGCTGGTGATGTAGAGCGGGCTGGCGAGGCCGCCGAGGAGCTGCCAGGGCTCGACGTCCGGCAGCTTGCCGAGCGCGCCGAGTGCGCCGGCCACCACCGCGAGGACGACCAGCAGGCCGGTCGCGACGCCGAGCTGGATGGTCGAGGCGCCGTAGGGGGTGCCGACGGCCGAGTTGAGCTGGAGGTTCACCGAGGCCTGGACGGCCAGGAGGCAGCCGACCAGCAGGGCCGCGGCGAGGAGCGCGGTGTGCATGGGATCTCCCTGGGGCGGGATGACGCGCGGTAAGTGGACAGTGAGTCCGTTTATGATGCCACCCGGCGCAGTAAGCGGACAAGGTGTCCACTTACCTTGGGGAGAAAATGAAGGAAGTAGGGTCGGGCCCATGAGCGACGACGAGCAGCGGGGCGGCGGAGCCGGCTCCGTGTACCGGGTCGACGGGCTCCTCGGCGACCTCCAGGCCGCCGACGAGCGGCCGGTCGCTCCGCGCAGACGCGCGGACGCCGAGCGGAACCGCGCCCAGATCCTGGCCGCGGCCGAACGGCTCTTCGCCGAACAGGACCCCCGGACCGTCACCATGGACCGGATCGCCAAGGCCGCCGGGGTGGGCCGCGCCACGCTGTACCGCAGCTTTCCCGATCCGCCCTCGGTCGCCGTGGCCCTGCTCGACGAGCACGAGCGCCGGCTCCAGGGGCAGTTGATCCACGGCCCCCCGCCGCTCGGTCCCGGCGCACCGGCGGGGGAGCGGCTGGCGGCGTTCTACCTGGCGATGCTCGATCTCCTCGAACGGCACCTGCCGCTGGCCCTGGGGGCGGAGACGGGCGCGGCGCGCTTCCGGACGGGCGCGTACGGCTTCTGGCGCGTCCACGTCCAGACGCTCCTCGTCGACCACGGGGTCGAGGACCCGGACCCGCTGATCGACATCGCGCTCAGCCCGCTGTCGCCGGAGCTCTTCCGGTTCCAGCGGCACGAACTCGGCCTGTCCGTCGAGCGCGTCGGCGGCTCACTGGCGGCCTTCGCCCGCCAGTTGCTGCGCTCGGGGGGCGAGGGCTGACGGCCCGCCCCTCGGGACGGGCTCTTCGGAGGGACGGACGGGCTTTCCGGGGCGCTGTACGGGGCGCTTCCCAGTCGCTGTACGGGGCGCTCCCCGGTGCTCTTCCGGGTGCTCTTTCCGGGGCGCCTTCCGGAGGAGGGGCCGAGGGGTGCCGACGGGGGCTCGGCCCGCGGCGTCGCTTGACGGACGTTCCCCTCCCGGGTCACGGGCGCCCGCGAAGCGGCCGGAACCGGGGGCGCGACCCGTCAGGTGGATTCGGCCGTTCCGGTGGCGGCGGAACTCCTCGGCCGGGACCGGGACACGGCCACCCCCGCGAGGCACAGCACGCCCCCGGCGAGGGTGAGCGGCCCGGGCAGTTCGCCCAGGAACGCCCACGCGAGCAGCACCACCAGGGCGGGCACGGCGTACGTCGTCGCGCCCATCCGCCCGGCGGTCGTACGGGCCAGGGCGTAGGCCCAGGTCGTGAACGCGAGCGCGGTCGGGAACACCCCGAGGTAGACCATGTTGAGGGTCGCCGACAGCGGCGCCCGCCCCACCTCCCCGGCCAGCTGCCCGGCGAACGGCAGGCACGCCACCGCCCCCACCAGGCAGCCGAACGTCGTCACCTGGAGCGCGCTGCCGTGCGCGAGCGCGGGCTTCTGGGCGACGACCCCGCCCGCGTACGCGACGGCCGCGAGCAGGCAGAGCGCGACCCCCAGCACCGAGGCGTGGCCGCCGGAGGAGTCCCGGGACATCGAGAGGCCGACGGTCACCGCGCCCGCGAACGACACCGCCATGCCCGCGAGCAGCCGGGGCGGCAGGGACTCTCCGAGGAACCGCGCGCCGAGCAGGGCGATCAGGATCGGTCCGACGTTCACCACCATCGCGGCCGTGCCCGCGTCGACCTCCTGCTCGCCCCAGTTGAGCACCACCATGTACACCCCGAACCAGAGCAGCCCCGAGACCGCGATCCCCGGCCAGGCCGCCCGGGGCGGCAGCCCCTCCCGCCGGACCAGGAGGACGGCGCCGAGGACCAGGACCCCGGAGAGGAGCCGTCCGAGCGCGAGCGCGCCGGGGGAGTAGGCCGCCCCCGCGCTGCGGATGGAGACGAAGGCGGAGGCCCACAGGACGACGGTGACGCCGGCCGCGGCGAGCGCGAGCCGGGAGGAGTGCTTCTGCATGTCCCGACGGTAGGCGGAGCACCGTTCGGCTCTCACCGCAATATCCCGGTATCCCGGTACGCCGGGAGCGGGACCCCGTGGGGGACGGCGGCCGGCGCGACGCCGGGCGGCCCCGGCGGGGGGGAAGCCGCCGGGGCCGCTCGGGCACGGGGGAAGAGCCGGTCGGTACGGGTGTGGGGGAAGGGTCGGTCGGTACGGGGCCGGGGTCAGCCGCCGGTGACGGCGGCCAGGGTCTTGTCCGCGTCGGAGAGACCGGCGCCGCAGCCGCCGGAGCAGGTGCCAGGCAGGGCGCGCGTGTTGTCCTTGATGGTCTGCTCGATCCGGGCCGGGGTGAGGGAGGGGTCCTTCTGTTTCAGCAGGGCGGCCAGACCCGCGATGTGCGGAGCGGCCATGCTGGTCCCCTGGTAGGAGGCGTAGCTCGCGTCGCCCGGGGACTTGGTGCCCTTGTTGAGCGTGGACCAGATGCCGTCCGCGGCGCGCACGCCGGTCTCGCCGCCGGGGGCGGTGACGTCGACGGCCTTGCCGTAGTTGGAGTAGACGGCGCGGTTGCCCTCCCGGTCGGAGGCGGCGACGGTGACCACGTCGGCGCAGCCGGCCGGGCTGTACGAGGCGGCGTCCGCGTTGTCGTTGCCCGCCGACACGACGACGGTGGTGCCCCGGTCCGCGGCACCCTTGAGCGCGGCGTTGTAGGCCTGGTCGCAGGCGAACTCGCCGCCCAGGCTCATGTTGATGACCGCGGCGCGGTTCTTGTTGGCGGGCACGCCGCTCACGGTTCCGCCCGACGCCCAGGTGATGGCGTCGATGATGTCGGAGGTCGATCCGCCGCACCTGCCCAGGACGCGGACCGGCAGGATGCTCGCCTCGTGGGCCACGCCGACCACACCGGACCCGTTGGCCGCGGCCGCGATCGTGCCGGCGACGTGGGTGCCGTGCCAGGAGCTGTTCCGGTCGCCGGAGGGAACGGGGTTGCCGTACTCGTCCTTGCCGCACTCCCCCTTCTTCAGCCAGTCACCGGCGTCGGAGGGGTCGTCGTCGCGGCCTCCTCCGTCGTTGGCGGTCCAGGTGTTCGAGATGAAGTCGTACCCGGGGAGCACCTTGGAGTTCAGCTCGGTGTGCCGGGTGATGCCGGTGTCGAGGACCGCCACGGTGACGCCCTTGCCGGTGGCCCGCTTCCAGGCCGAGGGAACGTTCATGCCGGCCGTGGACTCGTACAGGTCCCACTGGTAGGAGTACTCGGCGGGGTCGACCGCGGTGGCGTGCACCCGGCGGTCGGGGACGACGTAGGCGACGTCCGGGTCGGCCAGGAAGACCGCCGCGACCTTCTGCGCGTCCTGGGCCTCGTCGGCCTCGGGCAGGTCGACCAGGGCGGCGCCCGTGCCGAGGCGGCGCTCGAAGGAGGCCGGCTCGCCGGCCTTGTCGGCCTTGGCCCGGGCGTCCTTCGCGACGGCCGTGTTCGAACCGGCCTCTTCCGCACGGGACTTGTAGCCGACGATGAGGCCCTGGACGAGCTCGGTGGCGCCCGTGACGTCGGTGGCCGCGGGGGCGGCGGCCCGGCCGGGGGCGGCGGGGCGGGTCGTCTCGGCGGGGCGGGCGGTGTCGGAGGAGCCGCCGGCGAAGGCGACGCCGGTGCCCATCACCGCGGCGGCGGTCGCGACCGCGAGGGATATTCGGAGGGGGGTAAAACCGCGCACTGTGGTTCCTTTCGGTCCGATCGGGCGGCTGGTCCGCCGTCACGGAGGGGGACAAACAGGGGGTTGGGACCCACGGACGCGCGAGCGCGTCCGTGGGTCCGGTTCCTGCTTTCCGGATGCCGTCCGTTCTTCGGTGGGGGGTCGGCAGCGGTGCGCACGAAGGGCGGCGGGGCCGGGTACGCCCGTGGCCCCTCGTGATGCGGCCGATCGCCAGTGGGTGGCGAGTGATCGACCGGTGAGCGGAAACCTACGAACGGGGGGCTCCGGGCGACCATCCGGAGCCCCCATATACGGACACCTATTTATTTCGAGCGCCGTCCACCGCCCTGCGGTTTCGTCGGAATCGCGGCGAAACCGGAAGGATTCGTTCGCGAGCCGGTGAAGGGCGGAATCCCTTCGGCGGGGCGGTCGCCGCGCGGAAGGCGTCCCCCGGCGAGGCGGGCGAACGCCGCACGGCCTCCCGCGCCCGAACGGACTCCGGCGGGAGGGGTCCGGCAGGGCGGTGAGGGGCGCCGGCGTGTCCCCGTACCGCCCCCGGAAGGTTGATTGCGTATCCGTGGAACCGGTGCTCCGGATGTTCGGGAGCGAAGCGGAGTCGTAGCTTCGGGGCCCGGCCGACCGGACTCGCGGAGTCGTGCGGCAGCCGTACGGGATCCGTCCGGCCTCGGTCGGCCGGCACGTGCAAGGGCGTGCGGAACGAGCTGTGCGCACCGCTTTCGGGCAGTCCCGGCCGGATGGCACCGCGCCCTGCTTTTCGGCGGTCGGCAGGATGCGCTCCGCGGTGCGCCTTCCCGCCGAAAGCTCTTCCGCGCGCCCGGGCACCCGTGCCGCCGAATGCCGGGGAGAAGGCGGGAATGCGCGCGTCTCCTCACGCGATCCGTGCCGTCCGCCGCCTTCGATTCGACCCGTGCGGCCTCCGGGGAATTCACGGAGAGGAACGGGGAAAATACCGTTCCGTATCTGTGTTCCCGCGTCGCCGTCTTGGTACGGTGCGGGAATCGACCCGCGCGGAACGGTGATCCGGAAGAGCTCCCGGAAGAACTCCCGGAAGAAGGAGAGCGAGGAGGTCGGCGTGATCGAGACGCGTGGTTCGGCCCTGCGGCCCCTGGCGCGCGCCCTCGCCGACGAGCGCGCCGAACCGGTGCTGCTCTTCGTCGAAGGCGCCGCGGGAGAGGGCAAGACCCACCTGCTCCGGGAACTGGCCGACCTGCCGGGGACGGCGGACGCGGCCCGCGTGTGGTGGCGGTGCGGAGCCGACGGCGGACCGCCGGACGAGGACGAGCACCGGCGGGGCCCGGCCCTGTGGCTGGTGGACGACGTCCACCGGGCGGACGGGGACGAACTGCGGCGGCTGCGCCGGGTCCTCGAAGGCCTGGGGCCGGGCTCGGCCGCCGCCGTGACCTGCCGCCCCGAGGAGCTCCCCGCGTCCGGCCTGCCGCTCGGCGCCCCGCCCGTGACGTACCCCTCCCGGCTGACGGTGCTCCGGCACCGCCTCGCGCCCTGGGACGAGGAACGCGTCCGCCGGGCCGCCGCGGAGGTGCTGGGCGAGGACTGCACGGCCGAGGCCGTGCGCAGGCTGCGCGAGCTCACCGGCGGGGTCCCCCGGGTGGTCGTCGACCTCCTCGCCGTACTGGGCGAACAGCGTCCGGCCTTCACCGGCACGGCTGCCGAGGTGGAGGCGGCCGACGTGCCCGCCCGGCTCGCGGAGCTGGCGCTGAGCCGTACGCACGCGCTGTCCCCGGCGCACCGGCCGGTGGTCTGGGCGGCCGCCGTCCTCGCCGGACCCGTCGGCCGCGACGAGCTGATCGCGGTGTCGGGACTCGGAGCCGCCGCCGGGAACGACGCGCTGCTGCGGGCCCTGGAGGGAGCCGCCCTGGCCGAGCCCGCCGAGGGCCGCTACGGCTTCGCCGTCCCGCTGGCCGCACGGGCCGTACGGGCCGCCGTGCCCGGACCCGTCCGCCAGGACCTGCACGAGCGGGCGGCGGGCGTACTGAGCCGCAGGCAGCCCGTGCCCTGGGCCGAGGTGGCCGAGCATCACAGGGCGGCCGGCGAGACCCGCGGATGGCTCAGGGCGGTGGAGAAGGCGGCCGGGTCCGCCGCGGAGTCCGGCCGGCACCAGGAGGCCGTCACCCTCCTCGAACGGACGCTGGCCACGCCCGGCCTGCCCCCGAGGAGCCGGGCCCGCCTCGCACCGCTCCTCGCCCGCAGCGCGGTGACCGGACTGCGCTCGGACCAGACCGTGGAGGTCCTCGCGCAGATCGTGCGGGACGCGGACCTCCCCCCGGCCGTGCGCGGAGAGCTGCGGCTCGACCTCGGACTGATGCTGTGCAACCAGATGGGCCGGTTCCCCGAGGGGTGGCGGGTCCTGGAGACCGCCGCCGCCGAACTGCGCGAGGTCCGGCCCGGCCTGGCCGCGCGCGCCATGACGGCCCTCTCCAGCCCCTACTGGCCGGGCAGCACCCTCGACGTCCACCGGGGCTGGCTGGCCGAGGCCACCGTCGCGGCGGACGCCAGCGGGGACGAGCCCATGCGCACGGCGGTCCTGGCCGGACGGACGGGACTCGCCATGAGCTGCGCCGAGCCGGAGGCGTGGGAACTGGTGAAGGAGCTGCCCGCGAAGGACACCGACCCCGCGTGCGCCCGGCAGGCGGCGCGCGGTCTGTGCAACGCCGCGGACTTCGCGGTCTGGCTCGGCTTCTACGAGCGGGCGGAGGACCTGCTGACGGCCGGGGGCGAGCTGTCCGCGCGGAGCGGCGCGCCCTACATCGAGTACAACGCGCTGGGCACGCGGCTGCTCCGCGACTGGTGGACCGGGCGGTGGACGGGGCTCGCCGAGCGGTGCGAGGAGTTCGTCGCCGCGACCGCCGACATGCCGTTCATCGCCTCCGACGCCTACGTCGTGCGGGGCCTGCTCGCCCTCGCCCGGGGGGACTGGGGTGAGGCGGCCTCCTGGCTGTCCCAGCGGGGCACGATCGGCACCGAGGAGCTGCCCGTGCCCCTGGCCGCGACGACGGCCGGGGCCGTGATCCGCCTCGCCCTGGCCCGCCAGGAGGTGGAGGCCGCGGCTGCCCAGGCACGCGCCGCCTGGGCGGCGGTCGCCGGGAAGGGGGTGTGGCCGTGGGCCGCGGAACTCGCGCCGTGGGCCGTGGAGGCGCTGGCCCGCGCGGGGGACGGGGCCGGGGCCCGCGCCGTGATCCGGGACTTCTCCCGGGGCCTCGGCCGGCTCGACGCGCCCGCCGCCCGGGCCGCGCTGGTGTGGAGCAGGGCCGTACTCGCCGAGGCGGAGGCCCAGGACCGGGCCCAGGACCGGGAGCGGCGGGCCGGACTGCTGCGGGCGGCCGAGCTGTACCGGGAGACCGCGGCGGTCTACGCGGCGATGCCCCGCCCCTACGCCCGGGCCCTGGCCCTGGAGGGCGCCGCCCGCTGCGTACTCGCGGCGGACACCGACCCGGCCACGGAAACCGGCGGCACCGGCGCGGCGGCGGCCCCGGCGTCCGGTCGTCCCTCCGGCGCGGCGGCGGACACCGCAGCGGGTGCCGGTCCGGGCGCGAGGACCGGGGACACCACCGCGTCGGTGGACTCGGCGGACTCGGCGCCCGGCCGTCCCTCCGGCGTGGCGGCGGTCCCTGTGTCCGGTCCCTCCACCGCCCCGACCGACCCGGCGTCCACCCCCTCCTCCCCCCTCTCGGCGGTCGCCGAGCTGGAGACCTGTGCCCGGGGCTTCACCGAACTGGGTGCCGTCTGGGACGCGGCACGGGCCAGGGCCCTGCTGCGCACGCGTCAGCCGGTGAAGAAGGGCCGTCCTCCCGGCCGCCCCTCGCACGCCGACGAGCTGTCGCCCCGGGAGGCGGAGGTGGCCCAGCTCGCGGTTTCCGGTCTGACCAACCGGGAGATCGCCACGACCCTGCACCTCTCGCCCCGGACGGTGGAGCAGCACATCGCCCGCGCCATGCGCAAGACCGGGGCGCTCTCCCGCCGCGACCTCACCCACCGCCTGGGGAGCACCCCCTAGGGAGCGCCCCCTACCAGGCGTACCCGTCCCGCCGGAACGGGGAAGACCCGCCGGTCCGGAACATCCCGTCGTGCTCCCAGGCGTCCACGGTCGCGGCCGGCCAGTCGAACACCCAGCCGGGCCGCAGCCCCCGCGCTCCCCAGCCGTCCGGACGCCGACGGGGGATCGGGAAGCCCGCCCGCTGCGCGGCGGCCGCCGTGTCGCAGGTCTCGCGCGCGATGCGGAGGGCCTCCGACCAGCTGTCGGCCGGCCCGGTGAGGACGTGCAGCCCGTACCGCCCGGGCTGCACGGAGCTCCTTATGGGGACATTGACCTGGAAATAGACCTTGGTCATGACGCCGTCTCCTCGGTTCTGCGCTTTCCCGCGCTGTCGGCGCGGACCGCGGTGGATTCACCCGGCGGGCCGCGCGCCCTCACGGCCGCGCCCCTTCGTGTCCGCTCGACCGCCGATCCGATCGCACCACCCTACGAACCCGGCCGAGCCCTGAATATCCGGAAACGGTCAATCACCTATACGTATCCCCACCCCACGGCGCCGCGCGCCACGGGGGCGAGTGAACCGACCTCTTCCGCACCCCTGCGACCGCACGCACATTCCTCGGAAAAGACCGCCCGGTTCCCGTTTCCCCGTTCAACAGAGAAGCCGTTATTTCTGTTGAAAACTCCCCGCCGCACGCGTCTTGAAATTCATTCGACCGCTGGGCGATAGTTCGGGTCGCGGCGAGTCCCCGACTCCCCGTCAGACAGGAACCGCCTTTCGTCGGTGCGTTGTTGGCGCATTCCGGCGATAAACCCCCCATCGGGTTCCTGGCTGTCGTCCGGAAGGAATCAACGTGCGCAACTCTCGTAAGTACCGCCTGGCCGCGATGGGCATCGTGCTCTCGGCCTCGGCGGTCCTGGGCACCCAGACCCTGGCACAGGCGCAGGACACGGAGTCCACCCCCCGCTACCAGCCCGAGATGGTACGGGCGTTGGCCGCTTCGCTCGGCGTGAGCGAGAAGGCCGCGGTCGACCGCCTCGACCGCCAGGACGCCCAGCAGGCCAGGCTCGCCGAGCTGAGGAAGAGCGGGACGGCCGGCGACGGCGCCTTCTTCGACGCCTCCGGCACGCTGACCGTCAACGCCGGCGGCAGGGCCGAGGCGACCAGGATCGAGAAGGCCGGCCTCGCCGCCCGGGTGCCCGCCCGCGGCCAGGCCGCGCTCGACGGGATCAAGGCCGAACTGGACGCCCTCGCGGCGAAGAAGGTCCCCTCCGGAGTCGTCGGATGGTCCGTGGACCTGGCCTCCGACAAGGTGACCGTCAAGGTCAACAACGAGCGGGGCGCCGCCGCCAGGGCGTTCCTCGCCGCGGCCGCGAAGCACGGCTCCGCCGTCGAGATCGTGCGGGGCCAGCAGGAGTTCGCGGCCCAGGCCGCGATCTACCCCGGCAGCAAGATGACGTTCAACAACACCAGCAACTACTGTTCCGTCGGCTACGGCGCCCGCGACAGCTCCGGCAAGCAGTACCTGGTGACCGCCGGGCACTGCGTCACCAACACCCTGCGCTACGACGGGACGGCCTTCGCCCAGGGCTACAAGACCCGTTACGCGCTCGGCACCCGCAGCGTCGACATGGGCATCCTGACCGTCAACTCCGGTCACTCGATCGTCACCAGCGTCGGCACCTGGGGCCAGGGCAGCACCAGCACGGTCGCCGTCAAGGGCGGCAGCCGCGCCTCGTCCGGCGCGGCGATCTGCAAGTCCGGCGCCACCACCGGCTGGACCTGCGGCACGATCGGCTCCTACAACAACACCGTCACTTACAAGGACCTGAACGGCGGCCCCGACACGGTCGTCACCGGCCTGGCCACCTCCAGCGTCTGCACCGAGGGCGGCGACAGCGGCGGCGCGTACATCTCCGGGAACCAGGCCCAGGGCATGACCTCGGGCGGCCCGATCGGCCAGAAGTGCACCGGCGGGGTCAACTCCCGCGGCACCTCGCACTTCCAGCCGCTCGACGACGCCCTGCGCTACTACGGGCTGACGCTCAACACCAACTGAACGGGTCCGTGACATGACCGGCCGGGGGGTCGCTCGCGAAATCAGGCGAGCGGCCCCCCGGTCGCGCGCCGACGGAGCCCCGCGTCCCGCCCACCGTCCCCACCCACCGCCCCCGTCCGCCGTCCCTGCCCGCGGTCCCCGTCCGCCGTCCCGTCCGCCGTCCCCGCCCGCTGGAAGACGCCATGCCGAACACCCCCCACGACGACGGCACGGACGCGATGTTCGCGGCCGTGCTCAGAGAGGCCCTGCGGCGGCGGGGCCTGCCGCTGGACCGCGTGCGCGACCACCTGGAGTCCTGCGGGATCACCCTCAGCCTCGCCACCCTCAGCTACTGGCAGAGCGGCCGCAGCCTGCCCGAGAGGCCCCAGTCCCTGCGCGCCGTCGACGCCCTGGAGCCCTTCCTCGGGCTTCCGCGCGGCGCCCTGCGCTCACTGCTCAGGCGCCGGCCGCGCGGCTGGGTCCCGCAGCACGACCCGGCCGCCGTCCGCGGCGTCTACGGCGAGGGCTCCGACCTCGAAAAGGTCCTCGGCGACACCTTTCCGCACTTCAACGCCGGTCTGCGGCGCCTGGTCGTCCACGAGGCGGTGCGCGTGAACGAGCGCCGGCTCATCGACGAGATCCGCGTCACCGTCGCGGTCAGGGCCGTCCGCGACGACGCGCGGCACCTGACGGTCATGCACACCCTGGACTCGGCGGAGGCCGCCTCGGTCGACCTCACCGTCCCCCACGGGCCGCCCCCGGCCGTCCGGTCGCAGCCGGAGCCGAACTGCGTGGTCGCCGAGATCCCGCTCGGCCGCCGACTGGCCAGGAACGAGACCGCCGTCGTCGAGTACACGCTCCGCTCCACCGCCACCGCGGGCGTCTCCCACCACTACGAACGCCGCGTCACCACGCCCCTGCGGACCTATCTGCTCCAGGTCCGCTTCCACCCCTCGGCGGTGCCGTCGACATGTTGGCACTACTACCGCGCGCGGCTCGGCGCCGAGCCCCGGAACCGGCAGCTCGCGCCCCTGGACGCCTCCCACACGGCGCACCTGCTGCCCATGAAGTGCCCGCCGGGCGCGTACGGCGTCGAGTGGCAGTGGGCGGACTGAGGTCCGGCGGAACCCCGCGCGGCGGCCGGGACCGTCACCGCAGCGCCCCCGGCGCGATCCCCAGGCACGCCCGCAGCGCGTCCTCGCCCGCCGGGGTCACCTTCACGGCCCGCCCGGACCCGATGCGCACGCACCATCCGGCGTCGAGCGCGTGGCGGCAGAGCGCGGCACCCGCGACCCCCGCCAGGTGCGGCCGGCGCTCGGTCCAGTCGAGGCAGCCGCGCGCGACGGGCCGCCGCCCCTTCCGTACGAGGGCGATGCCCTGCTCGCCGAACCACGCCAGGCCCCGGTCCGTGAGCGCGAACCCGGCGTCCTGGCGCAGCAGTCCCCGCGCCGTCAACGCCTCGGTGATCGCGATGCCGAGCCGCCCGGCGAGGTGGTCGTAGCAGGTCCGGCCGCGGGCCATCGCCTCCCCGGCACTCGCCTCCCGCAGCGAGCGGGGCCGCGCGGGCACCGCCGGACCGGACCGGGCGGCCAGCTCCTCGACCAGGTGCGCGATCCCGGGACCGGCGAGCCGCACGTACCGGTGCCTGCCCTGCCGTTCCTCCGCGAGCAGCCCGCCCCCGACCAGCTTCCCGAGGTGCTCGCTCGCGGTGGACGGCGCCACCCCGGCGTGCCGGGCGAGTTCCCCGGCGGTCCAGGCCCGCCCGTCGAGCAGGGCGAGCAGGAAAGCGGCGCGGCTCTCGTCCGCGAAGAGCGCCGCGAACGCGGCGAGGTCACTGGCTGCCATGCCCCCAGGTTGCCGCACTCACCCTTCGGCGGCGGCCGAAGCGTCACGGGAGCCGGCCACCCGGGACGCGTACTGTCCGGCGAGGCCGTCGAGGAGCGCCCGCAGGCCCGTCTCGAAGGCGCCCTCGTCGACCTGCCGGCGGCGCTCCGCGAGCAGGTGGGCCTGCCCGAGGTGGGGGTACGCGGCGGGGTCGTAGGCCGTCTCGTCGTCGACGAAGCCGCGGGCGAAGGAGCCGAGGGCGGAGCCGGTGACGAAGTACCGCATCAGGGCACCGATGTACGTCGCCTGGGCCGGGGGCCAGCCCGCGCGGACCATCGCGCCGAAGACGGCGTCCGCGACCCGCAGCCCGGCCGGGCGGCGGCCGGGCCCCTGGGCGAGGACCGGGACGATGTGCGGGTGGTCGGCGAGGGCGGCCCGGTAGGAGACCGCCCAGTCGTGCAGCGCCGTCCGCCAGTCACGGGGGTCGTCCGCCGCGAACATCGACAGGTCGATCTTGGCGCTCACCGCGTCCGCGACCGCGTCGAGGATCTCGTCCTTGGTGCGGAAGTGGTTGTAGAGCGAGGGCCCGCTCACCCCGAGTTCGGCCGCGAGCCTGCGGGTGGAGAGCGCGGCGAGGCCCTCCGCGTCGACCAGCGCGCCCGCCGTCTCGACGATGCGGTCTCGGCTGAGCAGGGGCTTGCGCGGTCGGGCCATGGCGCACATAGTAGGCCTGCGCTTCGAAAACTAGCAGTGGTAATTAAAGCGACCGCGGTCGGACGGGTGAGGTGGCACGGTGGATCTGGCGCTGAGCGAGGAGCAGGAGGCCGTACGGCGGCTCGCCGAGGACTTCGTCGCCCGGGAGGTGACCCCGCACGCCACCGCGTGGGACCGCGCTGAGGAGGTGGACCGGGGGATCGTGAAGAAGCTCGGCGCCGTCGGCTTCCTCGGCCTGACGATCCCCGAGGAGTACGGCGGTTCGGGCGGCGACCACCTCGCGTACTGCCTGGTGACCGAGGAGCTGGGGCGCGGCGACTCCTCCGTGCGCGGCATCGTCTCCGTCTCCCTGGGCCTGGTCGCCAAGACGATCGCCTCCTGGGGGAGCGAGGAGCAGAAGCGGGCGTGGCTGCCCCGGCTCGCCTCCGGCGAGGCGCTCGGCTGCTTCGGCCTCACCGAGCCCGGCACCGGCTCCGACGCCGGGAACCTGGCCACCCGGGCCGTCCGGGACGGCGACGACTACGTCGTCGACGGCACCAAGATGTTCATCACCAACGGCACCTGGGCCGACGTCGTGCTGCTCTTCGCCCGCACGAACGACACCCCCGGCCACAGGGGCGTCTCCGCCTTCCTCGTCCCCGCCGACGCCCCCGGCCTCACCCGCCGTCCCGTCCACGGCAAGCTCGGCCTGCGCGGCCAGGCCACCGCCGAACTGGTCCTGGAGGGCGTCCGCGTCCCGGCCGCCGCGATGCTCGGCCCCGAGGGCAAGGGCTTCGCCGTCGCCATGTCCGCCCTCGCCAAGGGGCGCATGTCGGTCGCCGCCGGCTGCGTCGGGATCGCGCAGGCCGCCCTCGACGCGGCCCTGCGGTACGCCGGGGAGCGCGAGCAGTTCGGAAAGCCGATCGCCTCGTACCAGCTGGTGCAGGAGCTGATCAGCGACATCTCCGTCGACGTGGAGGCCGCCCGGCTGCTCACCTGGCGGGTCGCCGACCTGATCGACCGCGGCCTGGACTTCGCCACCGCCGCCTCCCGGGCGAAGCTGTTCGCCTCCGAGGCCGCCGTCCGCGCCGCCAACAACGCCCTCCAGGTCTTCGGCGGCTACGGCTACATCGACGAGTACCCGGTCGGCAAGCTGGTCCGCGACGCCCGCGTCATGACCCTGTACGAGGGCACCAGCCAGATCCAGAAGCTCATCATCGGCCGGGCGCTCACCGGCATCTCGGCCTTCTGAGCCCCTGAGCCCGGGCCCCTGGGTCCGATTCCCTGGGCCCGAGTCCCCGAGCCCGGGGCCCTGAGTACGGGGAATGAGTACGCGGACGGATGTGGCGGGGGCCACATCCGTCCGATGCTGTCGGGCATGAGCGACACACCGGTCAAGCAGCAGAACACCGCCGCCTACTACATGCAGGCCGTCATCTCCTTCGGGATCGCGATCGCGGCCGTGGCCATCGGCGTCTATCAGCTCGACGCCAGCGCCTGGGTGCGCGCCTTCCTCGCCGTCTCGGTCCTCTACCTCACGACCTCGGCCTTCACCCTGGCCAAGGTCGTCCGCGACCGCCAGGAGGCCGGCCAGATCGTCAGCCGCGTGGACCAGGCCCGCCTGGAGAAGCTCCTCGCCGAGCACGACCCCTTCCAGAAGCTCTGAACCCGGGGCCGGACCCGTCCGCCGCCTCCGGTGGATCTAAGCGCTTGCTCACCCTCGTTGTATGGTGTCCGTGCTGACGGGGACCGAAGAGGAGTGTGGGATGAGCGCGGCGGAGGAGACCCCCGGGGGCGAGGACGTGCCCTGGGGCGAGGTCACGCCCGAGGCGGCACGGCGGCTGCTGGTGGCCGCCGTCGAGGCGTTCGCCGAGCGCGGCTACCACGCCACCACCACCCGGGACATCGCCGGCCGCGCCGGGATGAGCCCGGCCGCGCTCTACATCCACTACAAGACCAAGGAAGAGCTGCTCCACCGGATCAGCCGGATCGGTCACGACAGGGCCCTGGAGATCCTGCGGGCCGCCGCCGACGGCGGGGGCACGGCGGCCGAGCGGCTCGCCGACGCCGTCCGCTCCTTCGTCCGCTGGCACGCCGAGCGGCACACGACCGCCCGCGTCGTCCAGTACGAGCTCGACGCCCTCGGTCCCGAGCACCGCGCCGAGATCGTGGAGCTGCGCCGCGAGTCCGACGCGGCCGTGCGCCGGATCATCAACGAGGGCGTGGCGGCCGGGGAGTTCGACGTCCCCGACGTGCCCGGCACCACGGTCGCCGTGCTGTCCCTCTGCATCGACGTCTCGCGCTGGTTCACCACCCAGGGCCGCCGGACGCCCGACGAGGTCGGCACGCTCTACGCCGACCTCGTCCTCAGGATGGTCGGCGCTCAGAAGTAGTAGCGGGAGACCGACTCGGCCACGCAGACCGGCTTCTCGGAGCCCTCGCGCTCCACGGTCACCGCCGCCGTCACCTGCACGCCGCCGGACACCTCCTCGACCTTCGCCAGGACGGCCGTGGCGCGCAGCCGCGAGCCGACCGGCACGGGCGCCGGGAAACGCACCTTCTCCGTGCCGTAGTTGATGCCCATCCGCACGCCCTCGACCGCGAGGACCTGCGGCACGAACACCGGCAGCAGCGACAGCGTCAGATAGCCGTGCGCGATGGTCGTGCCGAACGGCCCTGCGGCCGCGCGCTCCGGGTCGACGTGGATCCACTGGTGGTCGCCGGTGGCCTCCGCGAAGAGGTCGATCCGCTTCTGGTCGACCTCCAGCCAGTCGCTGTGCCCCAGCTGCTCGCCGACTCCCGCGCGCAGCTCCTCGGCGGAGGTGAAGATCCTCGGCTCGGCCATGTCCCTGCTCCCTCTCGTCACGCCTTCCCCGGACGCCCCCGCACGCGCCGGTCGCGCTGTCCAAGCGCTTGCTCAGCTTTGTGGTGCGGACGGTCCGCTGTCAACGCCCGGCCGGACGGCGGGTCGGTTCCCGTAGGGTCGCGGAGTGCCGCAGATTCCAGAGAAGATCCACGAGCTCACCGTCGGCCAGCTCTCCGCCCGCAGCGGGGCCGCCGTCTCCGCCCTGCACTTCTACGAGTCCAAGGGACTCATCAACAGCCGCCGCACCAGCGGGAACCAGCGCCGCTACGGCCGCGACACCCTCCGCCGGGTCGCCTTCGTCCGTGCCGCGCAGCGGGTCGGCATCCCCCTGGCCACCATCCGCGAGGCGCTCGCCCGGCTCCCCGAGGAGCGCACGCCCACCAACGAGGACTGGGCCCGCCTCTCGGCGGCCTGGCGCACCGAACTCGACGCGCGCATCCAGCAGCTCGGCCGCCTCCGCGACCACCTGACGGACTGCATCGGCTGCGGCTGCCTCTCCCTGGAGACCTGCGTCCTGTCCAACCCGGACGACGTCTTCGGCGAGCGGATGGCGGGCTCCCGCCTCCTCCCGGTCCGCCGCCCGGCACCGGAGGGGGACGAGGCGTAGGGGCCGCACGGGGAGCGGGGCCGCCCGGGCAGGTGTACGGGGCGCTCCGGGGCCTCCCGGCCCCCACGCCCCGGAGGGTCACGCCGCCGACGCCAGCCGCCGGCCCCGGTCGGCGCGGGCCCGGGCCAGGGCGCCCGAGGTGAGCACCGTCCGCGGGACGCCCACGCCGCAGTCGGCGCACACCGGGCCGTGCCACGGCTCGTACCGGTCGCCGGGCCCCGCCCACTCGATCCTGGGCCCCGCGCACACCGGACACGCCTCGCCCGGGCCGCGCTCCAGGGCCGTGATCAGCCGCCGCAGCACCTCGGGCAGCGGGTCCGACGGATGCACCTCGGGATCCCCGCACCGGACCACGCCGTTGCCGCCCCAGACCCGCCGGTGCCAGTCGTCGAGCGCGCCGGGCCGGCGCAGCCCCTCGTGCTTCTCGCGCCGCCGCCGGGCGGCGAACCTCTCCTCGTACGCGAGCCACACGGCCCGCGCCTCCTCCAGTTCGTCGAGCGCCGCCACGAGGCGCCCCGGGTCGAGCTCCCGGTCCTCGGGCCCGAACCTGTGCCTGCGGCACAGATGGTCCCAGGTCGCGCGGTGCCCGTACGGGGCGAACCGCTCCAGGCACTTGCGCAGGGAGTACCTGCGCAGCGCCGTGTCGCACCCCGGATCGCGCACCTGTCTCGCGAGACTCCGGAAACCGGCCATCTCCCGCCACCTCCGTCGCTGGTCCTTCCGCGGTATCAGAGGGACGAACGGGAGGCCCTCTGTGTTCCATCGAAATGCGGATGGCAGCCATCAGTGGGGCGGGAGGGGCCCTCGGGGCGGATCGGAACCGTCGCCTCCGGTGGCTCCCGGACCCGGCGGCGGGGGATCAGCGCAGCCGCGCCGCCGAGACCCGGGGGAAGTGGACCAGGAGGTCGTACGAGGCGGAGAGCCGGAGGGGCACGACGGCGCCGGGCCAGGGATAGGCGGTGCCGATGTGCCGCGTCTGCCGGGGCGTCCCCAGCCAGTCGCGGGCCGTCGGGGTCGTCCGCCGCAGGTCCAGGTAGAACGGCTCGGACGCGACCCGGTCCAGGGTGTGGGCGCCGCTGTCCGGCCCGAGCGGGCCGACGGTGAAGACCCGCAGCGGCTCGCCCGGCGCCCCGGTGTCGTGCGCGTGGAAGGACCCCCGCCCGAAGGAGGCGCCCACGCTCACGTAGTCCCGGCCGAGCAGGTCCCGCAGGAAGGCGCCCTGGAGGCGCGGGTACTGGTCCGGCTCCGGCGTCACGTACCCCACGTGCCCGTTGTGCGCGGAGAGCAGGATGCGGTGCCCGGTCCTGCGCTGCCACCACACGGTGTTCTCCGCCATGACCCGGTCGCGGTGGAGCATGGCCGCCGCGACCCCCTCGGGCGTCGCGAAGTCGTGCGCGTACTCGGTGCCGACCTGGGCGATCGCGCGCGCGTGCTGCACGGCCCAGGCGTGCGCCTCCCGCGCCCCGGCGCCCGGGCCCGGCCGCTGCCGCTCCAGGAGGGCGAGGGCCCGGTTCACGTCGCCGGCCATCCGGCGCCGCTCGGCGAGCGGCCGGTCCAGGTACCCCTTCATCCACTCCTCGACCCCGGCCGTGGGTCGCGACTCCCGGTACAGCTCCCGGAAGCGGGGCAGGAGCGCCGGACGGGTGCGGGAGACGTACGCGGTGACGGCGTCGAACAGGTTCGGGCCCGCGTACCCGAGGTCGTTCCCCATGAAGCGCACCTGGCGTTCGGGGTGGAGCCGGTTGTGCTCCCGCATCCAGCGGAACAGGTCGAGGTACTCCTCCGTGTTCCAGAGGCGGTACGACTCCTGGAACTCGTCCCGCATGATCGCCTCGATGTCGCCCCGGCCGGTGCGCACCCACGCGTCGATCAGGAGCCCCGTGGACCAGTTGGCCTCCAGGGCGAAGGTGGTGAACCCCTTCTCCTCCACCAGGTGCTGGAAGATCCGGTGCTTGGCGGTGAAGAACTCCGCCGAGCTGTGGGTGGCCTCGCCGACGCCGACGACCGTGGCGGAGCCGATCATCCGGTCGAGCGGCCGCAGATCGGTCAGGGGGTGGGCGGAGCGGGCGAGTTCGCGCGCCGGGTCGGTGACGGATGCCGGAGCGCCGGCGCCCGGGGGAGCCGCGCCCGCCGGGGCCGGGGCGAGGGCGCCGAGACAGACGGCGAGCAGCAGCCCGCCGACGGAGAGGCGGCGCCGTAAGGAGGACTTAGGAAGGGTGACGGTACGCATGGGACCAGCGTGGTCGGCGGGACGCCGCCGGGACATCCCGCCCGCCCCCTTCCGCCGCCTCCCGCCCACCCCCTCGGAACACGGGGGACAACCCCCTTCCCGGGGCGGCCCTCAGCGGTAGAGCAGGTACTGCCTCCGCACCGCCCGGAAGGCCTTCAGGTCCGCCTGCCACGCCCCGACGACCTCGTCCGTGTCCGCGCCCGCGTCGATCAGGGTCCGCACCCGGGTCGAACCGGTCAGCTTGTCGATCCAGTGGTCCGGCCGCCAGGCGAAGCCGGACCACGAGCGGCGGGCGGTGACCAGGAGCCCGATCCCGGTCCGTACCGGGTCGAAGGACTCCCGGTCGTGGACGTGCAGTTGCACCCCGCCCACCGTCCTCCCCTGGAACTTGGAGAAGGTCGGCGCGAAGTAGGCCTCGCGGAAGCGGACCCCGGGCAGGCCGAGCGCGTTCGCCGCCTCCGCCCACCGGCGGTCGATCCCCTCGGCGCCGAGGAGTTCGAAGGGGCGGGTGGTGCCCCGGCCCTCGGAGAGGTTCGTGCCCTCGAAGAGACAGGTGCCGGAGTAGACGAGCGCGGTCTCCGGCGTCGGCATGTTCGGGCTCGGCGGCACCCAGGGCAGCCCCGTCGAGTCGAAGAAGTCCGTCCGCCGCCACCCCGTCATCCGCACGGTCTCCAGGGCGACGGGCGCGGCCAGGAACTCGCCGTTGAAGAGCAGCGCCAGCTCGGCCACCGTCATGCCGTGCGCCTGCGCGATCGGCTCGCGCCCGACGAAGGTGGCGAACGCCCGGTCCAGGACGGGCCCGAGCGCCGCGCGCCCGGTCACCGGGTTCGGCCGGTCCAGGACCACGAACCGCTTCCCGGCGAGGGCGGCGGCCTCCATGCAGTCGTACAGCGTCCAGATGTAGGTGTAGAAGCGCGCGCCGGCGTCCTGGATGTCGAAGACGACCGTGTCCACCCCGGAGGCGGTGAAGACGTCCGCGAGCGGCCGCCCGCTCTTCAGGTACGTGTCGTAGACGGGCAGCCCGGTCGCCGGGTCGTCGTACCGGCCCTCCGAGCCGCCGGCCTGGGCGGTACCCCGGAAGCCGTGCTCGGGGCCGAAGACGGCGATCAGGTCGACCCGCTCGTCGGCGTGCATGACGTCCACGAGGTGGCGGGCGTCGGGGGTCACGCCGGTCGGGTTGGTGACGACGCCGACCCGCTGCCCGACGAGCGCCGCGTACCCGTCCGCCGCGAGCCGCTCGAAGCCGGTCCGCACCCGGCGCCGCCTGTCCTCCCGGTCCGGAGCCCCGGTCTCCCGCCCCGGAGCTCCCGTCTCCCGGCCCGGTGTCCCGGCGGTGGCGGGGGACGCGGTCGCCGCCACCGCCCCCAGGGCGCCTCCGGCGGCCAGCAGACTCCGTCGCGACAGACCCATGCGCGAACCTCCTCGATCGCGGCCCCGGCCGGGGCGCATGACAGGGGCACGCACGCTAGCGCGCCCGGTGGCCCGTGGGAACGAGGCGTGCGGGAGGGGCCCTCCGCCGCCCACCCTCCGCCGACCCTTCCCACCCGGCATACCGACCGGTTAGTCTGCCGGGGTCGTCGTCCCGGGAAGGCCGGAGAAGCCGGAGCATCCGGAGAGTCGCGGAGAGGTGGGTCCAGACATGGGCGCGGACACGGGCACGGGTACGGACGTGAATGCGGATACGGCTCCGAGCGCGGGGGCGGCGAAGGCCGCGGCCGCCCTCCTGGACGCCGGCGTCGTCGTCACCGGCGCGGGCGGCGGCATCGGCGCCGCCCTCGCCCGCCGCTTCGCCGCCGAAGGCGCCCGCGTCGTCGTCAACGACCTCGACGCCGACCGGGCCGAGGCCGTCGCCGCCGAGATCGGGGCCGTCGCCGTCCCCGGGGACGCCTCCGCCGTCGTCGACGAGGCCCGCAAGGCCCTCGGCGGCGCCGTCGACGTCTGGTGCGCCAACGCCGGGCTCTCCTCGCCCGGCGACGCCTTCGCCGACGAGGACGTCTGGGCCGCCGCCTGGGACGTCAACGTCATGGCCCACGTCCGCGCGGCCCGGGCCCTGCTCCCGGAGTGGCTGGAGCGCGGCAGCGGCCGCTTCGTCTCCACCGTCTCCGCCGCCGGACTCCTCACCATGATCGGCGCGGCGCCGTACAGCGTCTCCAAGCACGGCGCGTACGCCTTCGCCGAGTGGCTCTCCCTCACCTACCGGCACCGCGGCCTCTCCGTCCACGCCATCTGCCCGCAGGGCGTCCGCACGGACATGCTCACCGCCGCCGGGAGCGCGGGCGAGCTGGTCCTCGCCCCCACCGCCATCGAGCCCGAGGACGTCGCGGACGCCCTGATCGACGCCGTCGGGGCCGACCGCTTCCTCGTGCTGCCGCACCCCGAGGTCGCCGGCTACTACCGCAACCGGGCCACCGATCCCGAGCGCTGGCTCGGCACCATGAACCACGTCCAGCGGACCTGGGAGACGGGCTCCCGTCAGCCGTAGTCCCCGGCGGATGGGAAGATCTACCTGGCGGGAACGCGTTCCCGCGACCGAAAACGATCACCGGAGCAGGACGAAGGAAGGCGGCGGAGCATGGCCAGGACGACGGACGGGAGCGGCACCCCCGTCCCCCAGAGG
The DNA here is from genome assembly GCF_044754545.1 of Streptomyces sp. NPDC093071. Lineage (NCBI taxonomy): Bacteria > Bacillati > Actinomycetota > Actinomycetes > Kitasatosporales > Streptomycetaceae > Streptomyces > Streptomyces sp. NPDC093071. The sequence goes on from NZ_JBIVPH010000006.1 coordinate 121,178, forward strand.
CTCCTCGCCGCCGCCACCCGGCTCTTCGCGGAGCAGGGCTACGACCGCACCTCCGTCCAGGAGATCGTCGAGGCCGCCGGGGTCACCAAGGGCGCCCTCTACCACTACTTCGGCTCCAAGGAGGACCTCCTCCAGGAGGTCTACTCCCGGGTCCTGCGCCTCCAGCAGGAGCGGCTCGACGCCTTCGCCGACGCCGACGCGCCCGTGGAGGAGCGGCTGCGCGACGCCGCCGCCGACGTCGTCGTCACCACCATCGAGAACCTCGACGACGCCTCGATCTTCTTCCGCTCCATGCACCACCTGAGCCCGGAGAAGAACAAGCGGGTGCGGGCCGAGCGGCGCCGCTACCACGAGCGGTTCCGGGCCCTGATCGAGGAGGGTCAGAAGTCCGGGGTGTTCTCCTCCGCGACCCCCGCCGACCTGGTGGTCGACTACCACTTCGGGTCCGTGCACCACCTGTCCACCTGGTACCGCCCGGACGGCCCCCTCAGCCCCCAGCAGGTCGCGGGACACCTCGCCGACCTGCTGCTCCGGGCCCTGCGCCCCTGACCGCACCCCCTGGGGGTGCGGTCGGCCGCGACGGCTACAGGTACTTCTTCAGCTCCCGGTGCGCCAGCGACCGCTGGTGCACCTCGTCCGGCCCGTCCGCCAGCTTCAGCGTCCGCGCCGCCGCCCACAGCTCGGCCAGCGGGAAGTCCTGCGACACCCCGCCCGCGCCGTGCAGCTGCACGGCCTTGTCGATGATGTCGACGACCGCGCGCGGGGTCGCGATCTTGATCGCCTGGATCTCGGTGTGCGCGCCCCGGTTGCCGACGGTGTCCATGAGCCACGCCGTCTTGAGGACCAGCAGCCGCAGCTGCTCGATCGTCACCCGGGCGTCCGCGATCCAGTTCTGCACGACGCCCTGCCGGGCGAGCGGCTTGCCGAAGGCGGTACGGGAGGCCGCGCGCCGGCACATCAGCTCCACGGCCCGCTCCGCCATGCCGATCAGCCTCATGCAGTGGTGGATGCGGCCGGGGCCGAGCCGGGCCTGCGCGATGGCGAAGCCGCCGCCCTCCTCGCCCACCAGGTTCGCCGCCGGGACGCGCACGCCATCGAAGACCACCTCGGCGTGGCCGCCGTGGTAGTGGTCCTCGTACCCATACACCCGCATCGCGCGCCGGACCTCGACGCCCGGGGCGTCGCGCGGCACCAGGACCATCGACTGCTGGCGGCGGAGGTCGGTGCCGTCGGGGTCGGTCTTGCCCATGACGATGAAGACCTTGCAGTCGGGGTTCATCGCCCCGGAGATGTACCACTTGCGCCCGTCGATCACGTACGAGTCGCCGTCCCGCCGGATCCGGGTCTCGATGTTGGTCGCGTCGGAGGAGGCCACCTCGGGCTCGGTCATCGCGAACGCCGAGCGGATCTCGCCCGCGAGCAGCGGCTCCAGCCACTGCTTCTTCTGCGCCTCGTCGCCGAACTGGGCGAGCAGCTCCATGTTCCCGGTGTCCGGGGCGGCGCAGTTGAGGGCGGTCGGGGCCAGCTGGGGGCTGCGGCCGGTGATCTCGGCGAGCGGCGCGTACTGGAGGTTGGTGAGCCCCGCCCCGTACTCCACGTCCGGAAGGAAGAGGTTCCACAGGCCCTGCCGCTCGGCCTCGGCCTTCAGCTCCTCGACCACCGCCGGGGTGTCCCACGGGGAGGCGAGCAGGGCCCGCTGCTCCTCGGCGACGGCCTCGGCCGGGTAGACGTGCTCGTCCATGAAGGCGAGCAGCTTCGCGCGCAGCTCCTCGGTGCGCGCGTCGTAGGCGAAGTCCATGGGGGTCAGCCCTCCTGAAGGGTGGTCAGGCCGTGCTCGATGAAGACGGGGACGAGTTCGCCGATGCGGTCGAACCCGGCGCCGACCGTCTGGCCGAGGGTGTAGCGGTAGTGGATGCCCTCCAGGATCACGGCGAGCTTGAACCAGGCGAAGGCCGTGTACCAGGCGAGGGCGGAGGTGTCGCGGCCCGAGCGGGCCGCGTAGCGCTCGGCCAGCTCGGCGGCGCCCGGGTGCCCGGCGGCCGAGGCGGTCGTGGAGATGGGGGAGCCCGGCAGGTCCAGCGGGGTGCTGTACATGACGAGGAGGCCGAGGTCGGTGAGCGGGTCGCCGAGCGTGGACATCTCCCAGTCCAGGACGGCCCGGATCCGGTCGTCGGGGCCGACGAGGACGTTGTCGAGCCGGTAGTCGCCGTGGATCACGGTGGGCGGCGGAGACGCCGGCAGCTCCCGGCCGAGGGCGGCGTGCAGTTCGTCGATCCCGGCCAGCTCGCGGCCGCGCGAGGCGTCGAGCTGCTTGCCCCAGCGCCGCAGCTGCCGGTCGAGGAAGCCCTCGGGCCGCCCGAAGTCCCCGAGCCCGACCGCGCCGGGGTCCACGGCGTGCAGGTCGACCAGGGTGTCGACCAGACCGAGGACGGCGGCGCGGGTGCGCTCGGGGCCCAGCGGGGCGAGCTCGCGGGCCGAGCGGTACGGGGTCCCCTCCACGAACTCCATGACGTAGAAGGGCGCGCCGAGCACCGACTCGTCCTCGCAGAGCAGGACCGTCCCGGGCACGGGCACGTCCGTCGCGTCCAGGGCGCTGATCACCCGGTGCTCGCGCCGCATGTCGTGGGCGGTGGCCAGGACGTGGCCGAGCGGGGGCCTGCGGACGACCCAGCGGCCGGTGGGGGTGCCGTCGGTCACCGCGTACGTCAGGTTCGACCGGCCGCCCTCGATCAGCCGGGCTTCGAGGGGTCCGGCCACCAGACCGGGCCGCTCGCGGTCGAGGAAACGGCGCAGCCGCTCGGGGTCGAGACCCGGTGGGGTCGCCTCCCGCGTCGTCGACTGCGGGTCAGGGGCGGAGCTCATCGGGCGTACCTCCGGGTCGGCTGCGGTCGGCCCTCATGATGACCGACCAGTCGGTATGTCGTCCAGAGGGGTGTCCGCCACACTCCCCGGACGTGCCCTCCGCGCGCCTGCCGGACGCGCCCGCCGGACGCGCCCTGGGCGTGCTCGCCGGACGCGCGGAGGGCGTGCGCCGAGGGGTGCCCCGGCGCACGCCCTCCGTACGGCTCAGGCGTGACAGGCCACCGGCACCCCGCCGTTCATCGCCGCCATGTCGCCGAAGACCGCCACCGGGTCGAGCGGGTGCCCCTCCGGCAGGCCCGCCAGCTCCGCGTGGGCCCGGTGCAGGTTCGCCACCAGGCGCTCGCTCTCCCGCCACGCGGCGAACTCGCCGAGCTCCGCCCGCCGCGCCGTCTCCAGGGGCGTCTCCCCCTTGGCGTACCCCTCGGCGGCCAGCTCCCGCACCCACAGCAGGTACCGCTCCGTCGCGTCGTACGCGGAGGGGTCGGTCACCCGCCCGTGCCCCGGCACCACCGTCGGCGCGTCGAGCGAGCGCAGCAGGGCGAGCGCGCGCAGCGAGCCGGCGAGCGAGCCCATCGGCAGGAACGGCGTCCCGCCGTGGAAGACCAGGTCGCCCGTGAAGACCACCCCCTGCTCCGGGAGGTGCACGATCGAGTCGCCCGTGGTGTGCGCGGCGCCCGGGTGGAGCACCCGCACCTCGATCCCGCCGACGTGCAGCGTCAGCCGGTCGGTGTACGTGACGGACGGCGGCAGGACGTCGACCCGGCCGAAGTCCGTCTGCGGCCAGATCAGATGGAGCTGGTGTCCGGCCGCGAGCTGTTCGGTCCGGCAGTTCTCGTGCCCGACGATCCGCGCCTCGGGGGCGAACACCCCGTTCCCGTAGGTGTGGTCCCCGTGGTGGTGGGTGGAGACGACGGTCCCCGGCAGCGGAAGCCCGGCGGCGAGGACGGCCTCGCGCAGCAGCAGGGCCCGCCGTTCGGTGGCGGCGGTGTCGACGAGCAGCGACTCGCCCGCGTCGCCGAGGAAACCGGCGTTGTTCAGGCACCAGCCCCCGTCGGGCTGGACGAAGGCGTGGACGTTCGGGGCGAGGGTGACCACGTAGGGGTCGGTGGAAGACAAGGGAATCCCCCGGGTGAGAGCCGGACCTGACAGGGGGGAAGAGTGCCAGTCGGCCCCGGGCCGGGGGAAGGAGGAGCGGGTTCGTTCACCGGATCAGTGGTCGTCCCAGTGTCCGTCGTGCGCCGCGTGCCGGTGTCCGTCGTGCACGTAGTCGAGGTGGTCGCCGTGCGTCACCGACGGGTGACCGCAGTCGGGCCCGTGCTCGTGCGCGTGGGCCTCGTGGGAGACGTGACCGGCCGGCTCGCACTCGTCCCAGTGGCCCGAGTGCTCGCGGTGCAGGTGCCCGTCGTGCGCGTAGTCGACGTGGTCCCCGTGGTCCACCGCCCGGTGGCCGCAGTCCGGACCGTGGGCGTGGGCGTGCGTGGGGTGTTCGTGGTGGAGAACGGTCATCACATGGCCTCTGTGAGGGAGCGGCTGACCTTTCCAGGCTAGTCCGATACGCCCTTCTCGTCCTGGTTCGGAAGATCGACCGCGTCCGTGTCTTCCCCCACGTCTTCCCCTACGGCTTCCCTTACGAGGGCCCCGCCGGGCTCACCAGATCAGCGCCACCCCGAAGAAGGCGAGACCGATCGTGCACAGGGCGGCGAGCAGCGCGCCCCGGTGGGTGAGCGGGCGCGGCCGGGCCGCGCCCAGGGAACGGATCCGGCGGTGGGCCACCACCAGGAACAGGAGCCACGCGAGGGCGGAGAGGGCGAGTCCGGCCAGCCCCCTGAGCGTGGTCTCGTCCTGGACGGCCAGCTTGACGGCGAGGACCGCCACGACCGTGCAGGAGAGCGTGGTGCGCCGCCAGGCGAGCCGGGTCCGCTCCGGCTGGAGCCCGGGATCCCGGGTCACCACCCCGTCCGGCGCCCCCTCCACTACCCGGCCCAGCCGAAGAGCACGACCACCACCATCGCCAGCGCCACCACGGCCACCACGAGGCTGAGCACCGCCGGGAACCGGGACGCCGGAAGGTCCTCGCCGCGCCGCATCGCGCGCTCGCAGCGGATCCAGTGGTTCACCGCGCGCAGGGCGCACAGCACCCCGGCGGCGAGCAGCGCGAGCGCGAGCCCGACCCGCACCCCCCAGCGCAGGTCGGGAAGGAACTGGTCGACGGCGAAGCCGCCGCCGACCAGGGCGAGCGCGGTCCGGATCCAGGCGAGGAAGGTCCGTTCGTTGGCCAGGGAGAAGCGGTAGTCGGGGGTGTCCCCCTCGTCCCGGATCCGCTGCGGCGCGAACCAGAGCCGCAGACTCTGCACGAAATCGCTCACACGTGCACCCTAACGGCCTGATCATCACACCGCCCGACGCGCGGACCCCCTCCGGGACCGGGCCTCGGGGCCTCCGTCCCACCGCACTCACGGCCGCCCGCGCACGCGGGACCGGACCCCCGGCCTCGCCCCCACCGCGTCCGCCCGCAGCTGCTCGTACGCGCGGAACCGGACTCTCGGCCCCCGCTCGTTCCGCCGCGTCCGCCCGCACGCGCGGGGGCCAAGCCCTCGGCCCCGCCCCACCGCGTCCGTCCGCAACCACTCGCACGCGCAGGACCGGACCCTCAGCCCCGCCCCTCAGCCCCGCGCCTCAGCGCCCCGCCCCTCACCCTCCGCCCGCAGCCGCTCATACGCGGCGAGCCCGTCCGGCACCCACTCCCACTCGCCCAGCCGCGCGGCCAGCTCGTCCTCCGTCAGGAAGGCGTGCCAGGCGACCTCCTCCACCTGCGGGTCCACCGGCAGGTCGCAGCGGACCTCGTACACCGCCGACCACCACTTCCCGGCCACGCCCCCGGAGTCGTACAGGAAGCGCAGCACCGGCTCGGGGCGGGGGAGCCCCCGTACCCCCAGCTCCTCCTCGGCCTCGCGCAGCGCGGCCTCGTCGTAGGACTCGTCGGCGCCGACGACACCGCCGACGAACATGTCGTACATGGAGGGGAAGACCAGCTTCGTGGGCGTCCTGCGGTGCACGAAGACCCTGCCCCCGGCGTCCCGGACCCGGACGAAGACGCAGCGGTGGATCAGCCCCCGCGCGTACACCTCGCCGCGCGGGGCCCGCCCGATCACCCGGTCCTGCTCGTCGACGACGTCGAGAATCTCTTCAGCGGAACTCATGCGGCCATCCAAACAAACCCGCCCGGCGAAACCGCGCGTCCGAACGGTTGACTCGATACACCGGTGTATCCAAGATGCGGTCCATGTCCTATGACGCTGATGTGATCGTGATCGGGGCCGGTCTCGCCGGACTCGTCGCCACCGCCGAGCTGGTCGACGCCGGCCGCTCCGTGATCCTCCTCGACCAGGAACCGGAACAGTCCCTCGGAGGCCAGGCCCACTGGTCCTTCGGCGGCCTCTTCCTGGTCGACTCGCCCGAACAGCGCCGGATGCGCGTCAAGGACAGCCACGCCCTCGCCCTCCAGGACTGGTACGGCACCGCCGGTTTCGACCGGACCGAGGACCACTGGCCGAGGAAGTGGGCCGAGGCGTACGTCGACTTCGCGGCCGGCGAGAAGCGCGCCTGGCTCCACGCGCGCGGGGTGCGGTTCTTCCCCGTCGTCGGCTGGGCCGAGCGCGGCGGCTACGACGCCACCGGGCACGGCAACTCCGTCCCCCGCTTCCACATCACCTGGGGTACGGGCCCCGGCCTCGTCGCCCCCTTCGAGCGGAAGGTCCGCGAGGGCGTCGCCCGGGGCCTCGTCCAGCTCCGCTTCCGCCACCGCGTCACCGGCCTCGGCCGCACCGCCGGAGCCGTCGACACCGTCACCGGCGAGATCCTGGAACCCTCCACCGCCGCCCGGGGCACCGCGAGCGGACGCGGGGTCGCCGGCTCCTTCGAACTGCGCGCCCAGGCCGTGATCGTCACCACCGGCGGCATCGGCGGCAACCACGACCTCGTCCGCGCCCAGTGGCCCGCCCGCCTCGGCACCCCGCCCGCCAAGCTGCTCTCCGGCGTCCCCGCGCACGTGGACGGCCTCATGCTCGGCATCGCCGAGAAGGCCGGCGCCCGCCACATCAACCGCGACCGGATGTGGCACTACACCGAGGGCATCGAGAACTGGAACCCCGTCTGGGCCCGCCACGGCATCCGCATCCTGCCCGGCCCGTCCTCCCTCTGGCTCGACGCCACCGGCAAGCGGCTGCCCGTGCCGCTCTTCCCCGGCTTCGACACCCTCGGCACCCTCGAACACATCACGCGGACCGGGTACGACCACACCTGGTTCGTGCTCGACAAGAAGATCATCGGCAAGGAGTTCGCCCTCTCGGGCTCCGAGCAGAACCCGGACCTGACCGGCAAGTCGGTCCGCGACGTCATCGGCCGGGCCCGGGCGGACGTGCCCGGCCCCGTCCGGGCCTTCATGGACAAGGGCGTCGACTTCGTCGTCGAGAAGGACCTCTCCGCCCTCGTCCGGGGCATGAACGCGCTCACCGACGAGCCGCTGATCGACGAGGCCGCCCTGCGCCGCGAGATCACCGCCCGCGACCGCGAGATCGCCAACCCCTTCACCAAGGACCTCCAGGTCACGGCGATCCGGGGCGCCCGCAAGTACCTGGGCGACCGGCTCATCCGCACGGCGACCCCGCACCGCATCCTGGACCCCGGCGCGGGCCCGCTGATCGCCGTGCGCCTCAACATCCTCACCCGCAAGTCCCTCGGCGGCCTGGAGACCGACCTCGACTCCCGCGTCCTGACGGAGGGCGGCACCCCCCTGGAGGGCGTCTACGCGGCGGGCGAGGCGGCCGGCTTCGGCGGCGGCGGCGTCCACGGCTACCGCTCCCTCGAAGGCACCTTCCTCGGCGGCTGCATCTTCTCGGGCCGCGCGGCGGGCCGTGCGGCGGCGAGGGCGGTGGGCTGAGGAGGAGTACGGAGGCGGGGGCAGCGGGCTGAGGAGGAGTACGGCGGCGAGGGCAGCGGGCTGACAGGGAGCACGACGGCAGGTGCGGCGGGCCGAGAGTACGGCGGCGAGGGCGGTCAGGCCTCCCGGAGCACCTCCACCACCCGGAACCACTCCACCACCAGCACCGTCTCCTCGTCCACGACGAACTCCGGGTCCCCCAGTGCCTCCCGCATCTCCTCGCCGTGCCAGAAGTCCTCGTGGCCCGCGCGCCACTCCGCGACCGAGCGGTAGCCCTCGCCCTCGCCGAGGGCCAGGCGGAGGTCCGCGTCGCGCAGGGGAAGGACCTGGACCTCCGTGATCTCCACGACCGCCACCTCGCGGCCGTCCGAGTCGATGACCGCCGAGCGTTCGCCGACCTCGGGCAGGTCCTCGTTCTCGGCCTCGTACTCCAGGAGGAGCCCGGTCGTGGCGGTCTTCTCGCCGGAGAGGACCGCCGCGACGAGCCGGTCCCGCAGGGGGCCGGGAAAGGCGAGCAGGAAGGGCTTGAGCGCGTGGGGGCCGGTCATGGCCGACAGTCTGTCAGCCGTGACCGGCCCCCACCGTTCGTTTCCGGCGACGCCGCTACAACACCAGCGACAGCAGCAGCACGAACACGATGCCCACGACCGAGATGATCGTCTCCATTACCGACCAGGTCTTGATCGTCTGGCCGACGTTCATGCCGAAGTACTCCTTCACCAGCCAGAACCCGGCGTCGTTGACGTGGCTGAAGAAGAGCGAACCGGCGCCGATCGCGAGGACCAGCAGCGCCGTCTCGCCCGTCGACATGCCCTCCGCCAGCGGAGCCACCAGACCCGCCGCCGAGATCGTCGCCACCGTCGCGGAGCCCGTCGCGAGCCGGATCGCGACCGCGATCAGCCAGGCGAGCAGCAGGGCCGGGATGGACCAGCTCTTGGAGAAGTCCAGGATCATCTGGCCGACGCCGATGTCGATCAGGGTCTGCTTGAAGCCGCCGCCCGCGCCGACGATCATCAGGACGCCCGCGATCGGGGCGAGGGACTTCTCGACGGTCGAGGACAGCCGCTCCTTGGTGAAGCCGGCCGCCCGGCCCAGCGTGAAGAGCGCGACTATGACGGCGGCGAGCAGCGCGATCAGCGGCGAGCCGATGACGTCGGTGACCTTCTGGACGCCGTTCTCCGGGTCGTCCACGACGATGTCGACGAGCGCCTTCACCAGCATCAGGACGACCGGCAGCAGCACGGTCGCGACGGTGACGCCGAAGCCGGGGCGCTTCTCCAGGTCCTCGGAGGGACGCGTGGGGATCATGTTCTCGGGAGCCGGGATGTCCACCCAGCGGGCCGCGTACCGGGAGAAGAGCGGACCGGCGATGATCACGGTCGGGATCGCGACGACGAGGCCGAGGGCGAGCGTGACGCCCAGGTTGGCGCCGACGGCGTCGATCGCGACGAGCGGGCCGGGGTGCGGCGGGATCAGGCCGTGCATCACGGAGAGGCCGGCGAGGGCCGGGATGCCGATCCGCATCAGGGAGTAGTTGCCGCGCTTGGCGACCAGCAGCACCACCGGGATCAGCAGCACGATGCCGACCTCGAAGAAGAGCGGCAGGCCGATCACGGAGGCGATGAGCACCATCGCCCACGGCATGGCCCGGCCGCTCGCCCTCGCCAGGATCGTGTCGACGATCTGGTCCGCGCCGCCGGAGTCCGCGAGCAGCTTGCCGAGGATGGCGCCGAGGGCGATCAGCACGCCCACGCCGGCGACGGTGCTGCCGAGGCCCGCGGTGAAGGACTTGATGGTGTCCGCGAGCGGCGCGCCCGCGAAGGCGCCGAGCGCGAGGGACCCGATGGTCAGCGCCAGGAAGGCGTGCAGCTTGAACTTGGTGATGAGCAGGACGATGACGGCGATGCCGGCGAGCACGGCGATTCCGAGCTGGGCGTTGCCTGCCGAGGTGATCGGTTCGGCGGCGTCCGCTGCCAGGATCTCGACGCTGAGACTGGTCACGGTGGTGTCCTTCGTACGGGCAGGAGAGGGGAAGAGAAGGGGGTGGAGGGGGTCAGCCGGTCCGGCCGCGCAGTGCGGCGACGGCGCGGGCGGTGATCTCCTCGGGGGTGCCGGACACGTCGACGGCGACGCCGGCCTCGTCGTCCTGGAGCGGCTCCAGGGTGGCGAACTGGGAGTCGAGCAGCGCCGTCGGCATGAAGTGCCCCTTGCGCGCGGCCATCCGGCCCTCGATGAGCTCCCGGTCGCCGGTCAGATGCAGGAAGACGACGCCGGGCGCGGCGGCACGCAGCCGGTCCCGGTACGCCCGCTTCAGCGCGGAGCTGCTCACCACGCCGCCGAGCCCGGCCCGGCCGTGCGCCCACGCCCCGATGGCGTCCAGCCAGGGCCCCCGGTCCTCGTCGTCCAGCGGGACGCCGGCCGACATCTTGGCCACGTTCGCCGCCGGGTGGAAGTCGTCGCCCTCGGCGTAGGGAAGGCCGAGGGCCTCGGCGACCAGCGGACCGATGGTGGTCTTGCCGGTCCCCGCGACGCCCATCACGACGACGACGGGAGGGGCCTGGGGTGGGGTGCTCATGGGGTGCCTCGCTGTCTTCTTCGACATCGATTCCGTTGTCCGTCGCGCTCATGAAACCCATTGGGTACGACGTATTCAAGAGACTGTGACATAAAAGTCGTACTTTTGAATCCGGATCTTGCTCCGGGACCCGCTCCGGCTCCCGCTCCGGCTGTGTCCACCCCCGCGTACCCGCATAGGCTGATCCCCATGACGACACAGGCCCAGGGGCTCCACTCCCACGTCCTGGCCACCCTGGGCCTCGCGATCACCGCGGGGGAGTACCCGCCCGGCACCGTGCTGCGCACCGACGAACTCGCCCGGCGTTTCGACGTCTCCCGGACCGTGGTCCGCGAGGTCGTCCGGGTCCTGGAGTCCATGCACCTGGTCGAGTCCCGCCGCCGCGTCGGCGTGACCGTGCTCCCCACCGCGCGCTGGAACGTGTACGACCCCCAGGTCATCCGCTGGCGCCTGGCCGGCGCCGACCGCCCCCGCCAGCTCCGCTCGCTCACCGTGCTCCGCTCCGCCGTCGAGCCCGTCGCCGCGGGACTCGCGGCCCTCAACGCCACCCCCGAGCAGTGCCGCGAACTCACCGAGGAGGCCCTCGGCATGGTCGCCACCTCGCGCGGCCGGCGCCTGGAGGAGTACCTCGTCCACGACATCGCCTTCCACCGGGTCGTCCTCAACGCCTCCGGCAACGAGATGTTCGCCCGCCTCGGAGACGTCGTCGCCGAGGTCCTCACCGGCCGCACCCACCACCACGTGATGTTCGAGGACCCGGACCCGGCCGCCGTCACCCTCCACGTCCAGGTCGCCGAGGCCGTACGGGAACGGGACGCGGCCCGCGCCGAGGAGCTGACCCGCCAGATCGCGGTCGGCGCCCTCCAGGAGCTGGACGTCCTCGCGCCCTGACGACCGGACGCAAGCTCTGAACTAGCTCAAATATGGGCGTTCAGTGACATGCGCCACAGTCAGTCACCGCCCCGTGCCGTGAGGATGTGCGCTGGTCGTACCGGGGAGACCCCCCACCGGGTGCGACCGGGTACCGCACAGCCCCCCTCACGAAGGCGAACAACTCCATGAGTGACCGCGTCACGGCGGCCGACCCGCTGTCCGCCGCACCGGCGGCATCCGGCGGGCCCACGGCCGCCACCCCCCACGTCGACGCCGGCGACGCCGGATACCGCAAGGACCTCAAGTCCCGGCACATCAACATGATCGCCATCGGCGGCGCCATCGGCACCGGGCTCTTCCTGGGCGCCGGCGGCCGCATGTCCCAGGCCGGGCCCTCCCTCTTCATCGCCTACGCCGTCTGCGGCGTCTTCGCCTTCTTCGTGGTCCGCGCCCTCGGCGAACTGGTCCTCTACCGCCCCTCCTCCGGCGCCTTCGTCTCCTACGCGCGCGAGTTCATGGGCGAGAAGGGCGCCTACACGGCCGGCTGGCTCTACTTCCTCAACTGGTCGACCACCGCCGTCGCCGACATCACCGCGGCCGCCACCTACGCCCACTTCTGGTCGATGTTCAGCGACGTCCCGCAGTGGATCCTCGCCCTGATCGCCCTCGCGGTCGTCCTCGCCGCCAACCTCATCTCCGTGAAGTACTTCGGCGAGATGGAGTTCTGGTTCGCCATCGTCAAGGTCGCCGCCCTGGTCGCCTTCATGCTGGTCGGCATCTTCCTCGTCGTGACCTCCCACGACGTCGGCGGCCACACCCCGGGCCTCGGCAACATCACCGACAACGGCGGCGTCTTCCCCCACGGCATGATGCCCATGCTGCTGCTCATCCAGGGCGTCGTCTTCGCCTACGCCTCCGTCGAGCTGTGCGGCGTCGCCGCCGGCGAGACCGAGAACCCCGAGAAGATCATGCCGAAGGCGATCAACTCGATCATGTGGCGCGTGGGCCTCTTCTACGTCGGCTCCGTCGTCCTGCTCGCCCTCCTCCTGCCGTACACGGCCTACTCCGGCGACCAGAGCCCCTTCGTCACCGTCTTCGACAAGCTGGGCATCCCCGGCGCCGCCGGCGTGATGAACCTCGTCGTCCTCACCGCCGCCCTCTCCAGCCTCAACTCGGGCCTGTACTCCACCGGCCGCATCCTGCGCTCCATGTCGCTCGCCGGCTCCGCGCCCCGCTTCACCGGCGTCATGAACAAGGGCGGCGTCCCCTACGGCGGCATCCTGCTCACCGCCGCCTTCGGCGTCCTCGGCGTCGCCCTCAACTACGTCATGCCCGGCGAGGCCTTCGAACTGGTCCTCAACTTCGCCTCGGTCGGCATCATCGGCACCTGGGCCATGATCATGGTCTGCTCGCTGCTGTTCTGGCGCCGGGCCGGGCAGGGCCTGCTCACCCGTCCCGGCTACCGGCTGCCCTGGGCCCCGTACACCCAGATCGTCACCCTCCTCTTCCTCGGCTCCGTCCTCGTCCTCATGTGGATGGACGAGGGCATCAGCCGCACCACCGTGAACTGCCTGCCGCTCATCGCGGCCGCGCTCGTCGGCGGCTGGTTCCTGGTCCGCCGCCGGGTCCGCGACACCGCCGCGACCCCGCGCGACTGACGTACCGTCACAGGACCCCCGCAGGCACGGCCTGCGGGGGTCTCGCCTTTTGTCAGGAGATAGTGGTACGCAGGAGCCTTACAAGATCCGTTCGCAGAGAAGGAAGTTCGCGATGCCGCAGCACGTCCAGGGGGTCATCGCCCCCGGCAAAAACGAACCGGTACGGGTCGAGACGATCGTGATCCCCGATCCCGGCCCCGGCGAGGCCGTCGTGAAGATCCAGGCGTGCGGCGTCTGCCACACCGACCTCCACTACAAGCAGGGCGGCATCAACGACGAGTTCCCCTTCCTCCTCGGCCACGAGGCCGCCGGAATCGTCGAGTCGGTCGGCGAGGGCGTCACCGACGTCGCCCCCGGCGACTTCGTGATCCTCAACTGGCGGGCCGTGTGCGGAAACTGTCGCGCCTGTCTGCGCGGCCGCCCCTGGTACTGCTTCGACACCCACAACGCGAAGCAGAGGATGACCCTGCTCGACGGCACCGAGCTCTCCCCGGCCCTCGGCATCGGCGCCTTCGCCGAGAAGACCCTCGTCGCCTCCGGCCAGTGCACCAAGGTCGACCCCGCCGTCGCCCCCGAGGTCGCGGGCCTCCTCGGCTGCGGCGTCATGGCCGGCATCGGCGCCGCGATCAACACCGGGAACGTCGGGCGCGGCGACACCGTCGCCGTCATCGGCTGCGGAGGCGTCGGCGACGCGGCGGTCGTCGGCTCCCGCCTCGCCGGAGCCGCGAAGATCATCGCCGTCGACATCGACGACCGGAAGCTGGAGACGGCGAAGACGATGGGCGCCACCCACACCGTCAACTCCCGCTCCACCGACCCCGTCGAGGCGATCCGCGAACTCACCGGCGGCTTCGGCGCCGACGTCGTCATCGAGGCCGTCGGCCGCCCGGAGACGTACCAGCAGGCCTTCTACGCCCGCGACCTCGCCGGCACCGTCGTCCTCGTCGGCGTCCCCACCCCCGAGATGAAGCTCGAACTGCCCCTCCTGGACGTCTTCGGCCGCGGCGGCGCGCTCAAGTCCTCCTGGTACGGCGACTGCCTGCCCTCCCGGGACTTCCCGATGCTCGTCGACCTCCACCGGCAGGGCCGTATCGACCTCGCCGCCTTCGTCACCGAGACCATCGGCCTCGGCGAGGTCGAGAAGGCCTTCGCCCGGATGCACGAGGGCGACGTCCTGCGCTCGGTGGTGGTGCTGTGATGGCCGCCCGGATCGACCACCTCGTCACCTCCGGCACCTTCAGCCTCGACGGCGGCACCTGGGACGTCGACAACAACGTCTGGATCGTCGGAGACGACACCGAGGCGATCGTCATCGACGCCGCCCACGACGCCGGGGCCATCCTCGACGCGCTCGACGGACGCATCCTGCGCGCCATCGTCTGCACCCACGCCCACAACGACCACGTGGACGCGGCCCCGGCGCTCGCGGCCGCCACCGGCGCCCGCATCCTGCTCCACCCCGCCGACCTGCCGCTGTGGAAGCAGACCCACCCCGACCACAGCCCGGACGGCGACCTCGCCGACGGCCAGGTCCTCACTATCGCCGGCACCGACCTCACGGTCCTGCACACCCCGGGCCACGCCCCGGGAGCGGTCAGCCTGTACGCGCCGGAGCTCGGCACGGTCTTCACCGGCGACACCCTCTTCCAGGGCGGCCCCGGCGCCACCGGCCGGTCCTTCTCGGACTTCCCCACGATCGTCGACTCGATCCGGGACAAGCTCCTCGCCCTGCCGCCGGAGACGGTGGTGCGCACCGGCCACGGCGGCACCACCTCCGTCGGCGCCGAGGCGCCCCACCTCCAGGAGTGGATCAGCCGGGGCCACTGAGCCGCAGCCGGCTCTCGAAGCGCACCGCGCGGCCCGAGAACGGGTCGGTGAACTCCAGCGTCCGCGCCAGCAGGTGCAGCGGCCGCCCGAAGTCCTCCGGCCCGTCCTCACGGACCACCGGATAGACCGGATCGTGCAGGATCGGCAGCCCGAGCGCGTTCATGTGCACCCGCAGCTGGTGCGTCCGCCCGGTCACCGGCACCAGCCGGTACCGGCCGAGCCCGCCCGCGTGCGCCAGGAGCTCGATCCGGCTCTCGGCGTTCGGCTCGCCCGGCACCTCCCGGGCGGCCATCACCCCGCGCTCCTTCTCGATCCGGCTCCGCACCGTCACCGGCAGCCCCACCGCCGGGTCGTACGGCGCCACCGCCTCGTACTCCTTGCGCACGGCCCGGTCCCGGAACAGCGTCTGGTACGCCCCCCGGTCCTCCTCCCGCACGACGAAGAGGACGAGCCCCGCCGTCAGCCGGTCGAGCCGGTGCGCGGCCTGCAGCCGGGGCAGCCCCAGGTCCCGGCGCAGCCGCGCCGTCGCGGTCTCCGTGACGTGCCGCCCCCGGGGCATCGTCGCCAGGAAGTGCGGCTTGTCGGCCACCACGATCCGCTCGTCCCGGTACACGACCCCGACCCCGAAGGGCACCGGAGTCTCCGGCGGGAAGTCCCGGTGGAACCAGAGCCACCGCCCCACGGCGTACGGCTCGTCCCCGGCGACCGGCCCGTCGGTCCCGACGAACCGCCCCGCCCGCAGCATCTCCTCGACCCGCCCGACCCCCACGGCCGCCCCGTACCGCTCCACCAGATGGTCCCGCACGGTCGCCCAGGCACCCTCCGGATCCTCCGGCAGCCGCACCCGCACGGGATCGATTCCGTCCCGCTGGGGCAGCGGCGCCACCGGGGGCCTGCTCCTGCGTCTCACCGCTCCGCCTCGTGGCCGTCCTTACGCACGCGCCCGCGCGCCCATGCGAAAGTCCCGGCCGAGAAGATCTCGACCGGGACTCCGTGTGGTGTCCGAGGGGGGACTTGAACCCCCACGCCCGATAAAGGGCACTAGCACCTCAAGCTAGCGCGTCTGCCATTCCGCCACCCGGACAAGGTGTCTGTCTTCCTGGCCGCTGGGCCCTTCCGACGAGGAAAACCATAGCAAACATTCGAGGTGGTCGATCACCACCCCCGGCGGCCCGGTACGGCCCCCGGCATGTGACGGGCGCATGACGGTCGGCGGGCGGCCTTGGGTCGTGAGGGGGCCGCGCGGGAGGATGGGGGGAGACCACCAGCAATCACGTGGGGCACGTAGTGGGAGGAAGCAGCGTGAGCGAGTCGAACACGGCCGGGAGCGTCCGCGGCGAGGACGAGGTAGTCGACCTCTGTCGCGACCTCATCCGCATCGACACCAGCAACTACGGCGACCACTCGGGGCCGGGCGAGCGGGCGGCGGCGGAGTACATCGCGGAGAAGCTCGCCGAGGTCGGCCTCGAACCGAAGGTCGTCGAGTCGCACCGCGGCCGGGCCTCCACCGTCGCCCGGATCGAGGGCGAGGACCCGTCGCGGCCCGCCCTGCTGATCCACGGCCACACCGACGTCGTCCCGGCCAACGCCGAGGACTGGACCCACCACCCCTTCTCCGGGGAGATCGCCGACGGCTGCGTCTGGGGCCGGGGCGCCGTCGACATGAAGGACATGGACGCGATGACCCTCGCGGTCGTGCGGGACCGGCTGCGCAGCGGCCGCAAGCCCCCGCGCGACGTCGTCCTCGCCTTCCTCGCCGACGAGGAGGCCGGCGGCACCTACGGCGCCCGGTACCTGGTCGACGAGCACCGGGACCTCTTCGAGGGGGTCACCGAGGCGATCGGCGAGGTCGGCGGCTTCTCCTTCACGGTCAACGAGAACCTGCGGCTGTACCTGGTGGAGACGGCCCAGAAGGGTATGCACTGGATGCGGCTGACCGTCGAGGGCACCGCGGGCCACGGTTCGATGACCAACAATGACAACGCCATCACCGAGCTCTGCGAGGCCGTGGGCCGCCTCGGCCGCCACCAGTGGCCCGTGCGGGTCACCAAGACCGTCCGGTCCTTCCTGGACGAGCTCTCGGACGCCCTGGGCACCCCGCTCGACCCCGAGGACATGGACGCCACCCTCGCCAAGCTCGGCGGCATCGCCAAGATGATCGGCGCCACCCTGCGCAACTCGGCCGCCCCGACCATGCTCGGCGCCGGCTACAAGGTGAACGTGATCCCCGGCCAGGCCACGGCGCACGTCGACGGCCGCTTCCTGCCCGGGTACGAGCAGGAGTTCCTGGCCGACCTCGACCGGATCCTCGGCCCCCGGGTGAAGCGCGAGGACGTGCACGGCGACAAGGCCCTGGAGACCAGCTTCGACGGCGCCCTGGTGGACGCCATGCAGCTGGCCCTGCGCGCCGAGGACCCGATCGCCCGCGCCGTGCCGTACATGCTCTCCGGCGGCACCGACGCCAAGTCCTTCGACGACCTCGGCATCCGCTGCTTCGGCTTCGCCCCGCTCCAGCTGCCGCCGGAGCTCGACTTCGCCGGCATGTTCCACGGCGTGGACGAGCGGGTCCCGGTCGACGGCCTCAAGTTCGGCGCCCGCGTCCTGGACCGCTTCCTGGACGCCTGCTGAGACCGCCCGCCGCCGATGTGCGCCGAATTCGTCCGCGCGTTTGCCTTTGCCCGAAAAGAGTGAATGAACCCGGGGGCTCGTAGCCCCCACCCTTCCCCCTCGTTACAGGTGTGCGGTCCGCGGCTGGGGCCGCATTGCCAACTAGGAGGAATAATGATCAAGAAGGTCGTCGCTGCTGCGGCTGCCACTGGCGGTCTCGTTCTCGCGGGTGCGGGCATGGCCGTTGCCGACGCGGGTGCCCAGGGTGCGGCCATCGGTTCCCCCGGTGTCCTCTCGGGCAACGTCGTCCAGGTGCCGGTTCACGTTCCCGTGAACCTGTGCGGCAACACGGTCTCCGTGATCGGCCTGCTGAACCCCGCCTTCGGCAACACCTGCGTCAACGCCTGACGCTGTGCCCCGCCCCCTGAGGGCGTGAGCCGGTCCGGCCCCGGAGTGCGTGCCATGCACTCCGGGGCCGGTGGCCATTTCCGCCCCGGGCCCTTCGCCCGGTGGCACTTCTTCGAAGCCGAGCAGGCAGGGAACAAGCTATGCGACAGGTCACGCGCAAGGGCCTCATCACCGTTGCGGCCGCCGGCGGCGTCTTCGCCGCGGTCGGCGGCGGTTATGCGCACGCCGACTCCGGTGCGAACGGTGCGGCCACGAATTCCCCGGGCGTCGCGTCCGGGAATTCCGTCCAGGTCCCGGTGCACGTGCCGGTGAACGCCTGCGGGAACACCGTCAGCGTCGTCGGGCTGCTGAACCCGGCGATGGGCAACAAGTGCGCCAACGTCTCCGACTCCGGGAAGCCGGGCAAGCCCGGCGGCGGCTCCTCCGCCGGGGGCCACACCAGCGGCTCGCCCGGCGTGGGCTCCGGCAACAACGTCCAGGTGCCGATCGACGTCCCGGTGAACGCCTGCGGCAACAGCGTCTCGGTCGTCGGGCTCCTCAACCCGGTCGCGGGCAACGACTGCGGCAACGGCGTCGAGCCGACGCACCCCGGGAACCCCGGCACTCCGGAGAACCCGGGGAACCCCGGGAATCCGGGCACCCCGGGCACTCCCGAGACCCCCGAGCCCCCCGGCACCGACGGCGGGTCGAACACCCCCGGCACGCACGTCGTGGCGCCGCCCCGGGCCGTCGAGGAGCTCGCCGAGACCGGCTCCGGACCGCTCGGCGTGATCGCCCCCGCCGGTGCCGGCGCCGGACTGCTGCTCGCCGGTTCGCTGATCTACCGCCGCGCCCGCCGCGCCGCCTGAGACCGCGCCGCCTGGGACCGCGCCGTTCCGGGCCGCGCCGCCCGCAGGACCGGCGTACGGCCCGAGGCCGTGTGACACGCGCCACGCACAGGGGCCCCGCACACCGCGGGGCCCCTTCTCGTCGCTCTCCCGGCTACCAGGTCGCCCTGACCTGGCGGATGATCCGCCGCTTCAGCCGCACTCTGCGGCTCCCGTCCCGGTGCAGGCTCAGACGGTCCAACTCCCAGTGTCCGTACTCGGCATGATCGGTCAGCAGCCGCGTCGCCTCCTTGCGGGAGACACCGCGCGGCACGTACACGTCGACAAATTCGTATTCCGGCATCGCATCTATTGTGCGGGCACGGCCCCGGTACGGATAGCGTCTGTCCCATGTCTGATGCTGCGCAGCCCACCGCTGCCGAGGTACGTGCCGCCGCCGAGGCGGTCAAAGCCGCACTGGACCGTCACCTCGCGGCGGTCGAACGCCGCACGGGGGACGACGACCCGGCCGTCTACGAGGCCTTCAACGCCCTGGCCTCGGCGGCCGAGACCTACGACGAACTCCTCTACGACCACTACGACGAGGTCACCCCCTTCGAGATCCCCGGTGCGGACGGCTCCCTGCCGCCGTACACCGGGCCCGACGAGCCCCACGCCCTCAGCCTCCTGATCCGCCGCGACTACGCCGTGGCGGAGCCCCGGCGCCTGCTCGCCCAGGCCCGCCGCGTCGCCCAGAGAGGCGGCGAGGACGTCACCGGGGCGGCCGCCAAGGCCGGGGTCTCGCCCCTCGCCGCGCTCGGCGTGCTCTTCGGCGAGTACGAACCGGACGAGATCGCCTCCCGGCACAAGGACTTCGGCCTGGAGGAGGGCGACTCCACGCTCTGGGTCGTCGCGGCCGACGAACTCCCCGAACCAGGGGAGTGGCTCAACGCCCCCTTCGAGCACGCCGATCCGGAGCGGATCGTCTGCCGCTTCGACGTCAGCGCCGTCTTCGACGAGGACGAGGACGCGGACGCGGACGGGGACGACGGCCACGACGGTGACGGCCGCGGCCCGTCCGGGAGGACCCGGGCCTGACCCCCCGGGCCGGCACGGAGACACGGGACGGAGACACGGGAGGGCCGGGACGCCGTACGAGGCGTCCCGGCCCTCCCGCCGTTCTTCCTGCTCCCTACTCCTCGGAGGCGGCGAGCAGCGCCTCCAGGAGCGGCCGCAGCCGTGTCGTGCGCTCCGGGGCCACCCCCTCGGCCACCGCGCGCGGCAGCGCCTGGTCCACCCCGTGCACGACCGACAGATGGCGCTCCGCCCGGCCGAAGGCCGTGTACACCCAGGACCGGCTCAGACCCCCGGCCGCGTCCCCGGGCAGCACCGCGACCACCGCGGGCCAGCGCGTCCCGGCCGCCTGGTGCGCGGTGAGCGCCCAGCCGTGCCGCAGCGCCGGCTCCACCCGCTCCTTCGGTACGAGGACCTCGTCGTCCCCGCACCGCAGCCGCAGGCCCTCGGCGTCGGCCGACAGGACCGTGCCGGTGACCGTCCGCCCGGGCACGGGCGCGTACGCCACCCGGTCCCCGGGGTCGTAGCCGCCGAACCGGCCGGGCCCGGGGTTGAGCCGCTGCTTGAGGGCCGCGTTCAGCGCGCGCGTGCCCGCCGAGCCGCCGTGGCCGACCGTGACGACCTGCGTCCGCTCCGGCGGCACCCCGAACGCCCGGGGCACCGAGTCGGCCACCAGCTGGACGGTGCGGTGCACGGCCTCGCCCGCGTCCCGCACCGGGACGATGACGATCTCCTTGCCGGGCGCCTCGACCTGGTTCAGCTCGCCGGCGCCGATGCCCGACACCAGCTCGCCGAGCGGCCCCGGGTCGGGGACGCGCGAGGCGATCCGGGGGCACACCCGGGCCGCGAGCGCGTCGGCGAAGACCCGGCCCGCGCCCGGCGCCCCGAGGACCTCCGGGTCGCCGCTCAGGACCAGACGGCAGCCGTCCGGCAGCGACTCCACGAGGATCGCGGCCGTCTCCACGTCCAGCTGCGGCGCGTCCAGCACCACCAGGAGGTCCAGGGCGAAGGCGCCGTCCTCGTCCCGGCCCGGTCCGGCCGCCCCGGACAGCAGGGCGGCGACCGTCACGGCCTCCGTCCCCGGGGCGCCGAGCGCGCGCCGCCCCTCGTCGGAGTGGACCGCGACCAGGGCGCGCAGGCCCCGCTCGCGGGCCGCCGCGGCGAGCGCCACCGGCTCGGCGCGGGCGGCCTCGCCGCCGGTGTGCAGGACGAGGCCGTGGGCCCCGGCGGCGCGTGCGAGCTCGGAGCCCTCCCAGGCGTCGGCCGTGGCCGTCCTGACGAGACGGGCGAGACCCTCCGCGAGGCTCTCCTCCGCGAGCGCGTACCGGTCGAGGCCGAGCAGCGCGGGCGGCTCCTCTCCGCGCTCGCCGTTCTCCCCGCCCCCGCCGGGCTCCTCTGCGTCCTCCGCCGTCTCCTCCGGGGCCTCCCGCTCCTCCTGGAAGAGGAGGACCGCGCCCTCGGAGACCGCCGTCCCGATCGCCTCGTCGGGGTCGGGCACGGAGTGCGCGGCGAGCCCGGCGCGCACCGCCCCGGCCTCCAGGGCGGTGTCCCCCCGGAGCGCGGCCCGCTCCAGGATCCACACGGTGAGGGCGACCGTCCGGCGCGGGTCGCCGGGGCCGCAGTCGGGGCCGAGCAGCGCCCGCGCGAAGCCGTCGGCCTGCTCCGGCCGCACCCCCGCCACCGCGAGGAGCTGCCAGGGGTCGTCGGCCAGCGCCGTCGCCGCGCCCTCGCCGAGCGCGGCGGCCACCTGCCCGGCCAGCGCCTCCGGGGCGCCGCCCCGCGCGAGGACCTCGCGGACGGCGGCCGTGGTGCCGGGGGCCGGGACCGTCGTCCGGTCCGGTGTGGGGGGCCGGGGGGCGGCCACCGGGGCCGGTCCGGGGGCGGAGGGTCCGGGCACCGGCTCGGCGGCCTCGTAGAAGGCACTGCCCTTGGCCGCGCCGCCCTCCACGGCCCGGACCGCCGCGAGGAGGTCCGCCGCGGTGCCGCTCAGCTTGGCGCCGGCCACCACCGGGCCGTCCTTCCCGGCCTTCCGCGCCTCGATCCTCGCCCGCAGCTCCCGCTGCGCGGCCAGCTCGGCCTGCGCCTCGCTCAACCCGGGCGCGCCGGTCTCTCCGGGCACGTCGGCTTCCCCGGGCGCATCGGTCTCCCCGGGTGTGTCAGCCTCCCCGGGCGCGTCGGCGTCGTCGGCGTCCCCGCCCCCGTCCGGCTTCTCGGAGGTCTCCCCGGTCCCCCCGGCGGCCTCGGCCGCCCCGGTCCCCTCCCGTACGTCCTCGGTGGGCTCCACGTCCGCGGTGGGCTCCACGTCCTCGGGGGCCTCGGGCGCGGTCTCCCCGGAAGGCTCGGTCACAAGGTGCTCCAGTCGTGATCCGGATAGCGGTGCACGGGCGCCGACACGTCGTCCAGCGCCCGACAGATCTCGTCAGGAAGACTAAGGGTCTCCACCGACAGAGCGGCCGCGAGCTGGCGCGCCGTGCGCGCGCCGACGATCGGGGCGGTCACCCCGGGCCGGTCGCGGACCCAGGCGAGCGCCACGTGGAGCGGGGTCGTCGCGAGGCCGTCGGCCGCCGTCGTCACCGCGTCCACGATCCGGCTCGCCGCGTCGTCCAGGTACGGCTCCACGAACGGCGCCATCCGCTCCGACGCGCCCCGCGAGTCCGACGGCGTCCCGTTCCGGTACTTCCCCGTCAGGACGCCGCGCCCCAGCGGCGAGGAGGGCAGCAGCCCGATCCCGAGGTCCAGGGCGGCCGGCAGCACCTCGCGCTCCACGCCCCGCTGGAGCAGCGAGTACTCCAGCTGCGCGCCCGCGAGCCGGGTCCGGTCCCCGCCGAGCTGCCAGGTGCCCGCCTTGGCGAGCTGCCAGCCGCAGAAGTTCGCCACGCCCGCGTACCGGGCCCGTCCGCTGCGCACGGCGATGTCGAGCGCCTGGAGGGACTCCTCCAGGGGCGTGTGCGGGTCGAAGGCGTGCAGCTGCCACAGGTCCACGTGGTCCGTGCCGAGCCGGGCGAGGGAGGCGTCGAGCGCGGCGAGCAGGTGGCCGCGCGAGCCGTCCGTGCGCCGGTCGGGATCGGGGACGCTGCCCGCCTTGGTCGACAGGACGAGGTCCTGCCGGGGCACGAGCCGCTCCATGAGGCGGCCGAGCAGGTACTCCGCCTCGCCCCCGCCGTACACGTCGGCGGTGTCCACCAGCGTCCCGCCGGCGTCCCAGAACGCCTTCAGCTGCTCGGCGGCGTCGTGCTCGTCGGTGTCCCGGCCCCAGGTGAGGGTGCCGAGTCCGACGCGCGACACGCGCAGGCCCGTACGTCCGAGATGCCTCTGCTCCATGGGCGCGAGATTACTGGCCGGGGCAGCGCGCGGAGAGAGCCTGTGGACAACCACGTCCTGTCGGAGGCGCCGACCGCGCGCTAGAGTCCGGCCCAGAGAGACGTTACCGATGGGTAAGGGGTGTGTGGAATGCGGCTCGGCATCAACCTCGGCTACTGGGGCGCCGGTATGGACGGCGACAACCTCGCCGTCGCGCAGGAGGCGGACCGCCTCGGGTACGACGTCTGCTGGGCCGCCGAGGCCTACGGCTCCGACGCGCCCACCGTCCTCGCCTGGGTCGCGGCGAAGACGGAGCGGATCGACGTCGGCTCCGCGATCATGCAGATCCCGGCCCGGCAGCCCGCCATGACGGCGATGACCGCCGCCACCCTCGACTCGCTCAGCGGCGGCCGCTTCCGCCTCGGCCTCGGCGTCTCCGGACCCCAGGTCTCCGAGGGCTGGTACGGCGTGAAGTTCGACAAGCCGCTCGCCCGGACCCGCGAGTACGTCGAGATCGTCCGCAAGGCCATGACCCGCGAGCGCCTGAGCTACGAGGGCGAGCACTGGACCCTCCCGCTCCCGGACGGCCCCGGCAAGCCCCTCAAGCTCACCGTGCACCCGCAGCGCGAGCACATCCCGCTCTACATCGCGGCGATCGGCCCCAAGAACCTGGAGCAGACCGGCGAGATCGCGGACGGCGCCCTGCTGATCTTCCCCTCCGCCGACCACCTGGAGGATACGGCCCTGCGGCACATCCGCGCGGGCCGCGAGAAGGCCGGCCTGACCATGGACGGCTTCGACGTCTGTCCCACCGTGCCGCTCGCCCTCGGCGACGACGTCGACGCGCTCGCGGACGTGTTCCGCCCGTACACCGCCCTGTACGTCGGCGGCATGGGCAGCCGCAAGCAGAACTTCTACAACCAGCTCGCGCGGCGCATGGGCTACGAGAAGGAGGCCGCCGAGGTCCAGGACAAGTACCTGGCCGGCGACAAGACGGGCGCCGCGGCCGCCGTGCCGCACTCGCTGATCGACCGGACCACCCTGCTCGGCTCCGTCGAGCGGATCGCGGACCGGATGGCGGCCTACGCGGCGGCCGGGGTCACCACCCTCACCGTCGCCCCGGCCGGCTTCACCCTGGACGAGCGGGTGGCCGCCCTGCGGGCGGGCGTCGAGGCGCTGGAGCGGGCCGGACTCGCGTGACGCGCCGGTGGCTCCGTACGGGACGTCCCGCACGGAGCCACCGGAGAGGTCTGCGGCCGTGGTGGGGGCTCGGGGGTCTTCCCCGCCACGGCCGTCACGCAGCACAACGGCTGCGGAGGGCCCCTGGTTACGCCCCCGGGGGTCACTCTTTCGGCCGAGTCCCGCCCGCCCCCGTGTTGCCCGCCGTCCCGGACCGGACTTGACTCGTTCTCCCCGGACGGGGTGCTCCCCGGACGTACCGGAGTGCGAACGTCCGCACGGAGGTGGCGGCGATGCTCACGGCCAAGGGCCTGTTCCAGGAAATCATCGACAACGACGAGTCCTTCCGGCTCTTCTGCTCCATCGCGGCGAGCGGCGAGACCCAGGGCGGCTGGGAGAACGCCCGGATTGCGGCCCTCGTCGCCCCCGGGATGCGCGAACTCGCGCCCAAGATCGTCCGGCACGGCGCCGACGAGGACAAGCACGGCCGGATCTTCAACGCGTTGATGAAGAAGCGCGGCCTCGAACCCGTCCCGGTGCCCCCCGACACCGACTACACGATGCTGCTCGAACAGCGCGGCATCGGCCTCGCGCACGACAAGCTCCGCCGCGACGAACCGCTGACCGAGCGGGACATCATCGTCTACCTCGCCCACAGCCGGGTCACCGAGCAGCGGGCCGCCGACCAGATGGACATGCTCGTCACGTACTTCGGGGACCACCCCGAACTGGGCAAGGCCATCCACATGATCGACAACGACGAGGCGAACCACCTCGCCTACTGCCACGAGGAACTGCTCCGGCTCGCCCGCCTGGGCCACGGCCGGCTGATCCAGCGGACCCTGCGCGAGTCCGCCCTCGTCGAGATCCAGGTCTACCGCGACGTCAGCCTCGCCGTGATGCGCCACATGGGCCGCATCCTGGAGTGGCCGAAGCCCAAGGCCCTGGCCCTCGCCGCCGGCATCCAAGGCATGTACGCGTACGAGCGCCTCGCCGGGTGGCACAAGATGATCGACCTCAGGACGCCCGAGCGGCTCGACGCCCTCGGAGGCCCGGCGACCCCCGCCCCCGCCTTCTGAGCCGACGACCGGCGCGGCGGGACGGGCCCTACATCCAGCCGCGCCGCTTGAACATCCGGTACAGGACGACGACGATGCCCGTCATCACCAGGATCACCGCCGGGTACCCCATTCCCCAACGCAGCTCCGGCATGTGCTCGAAGTTCATGCCGTAGATCCCCGCGACCATGGTGGGGACCGCGGCCATGGCCGCCCACGCCGAGATCTTCCGCATGTCGTCGTTCTGCCGCACCCCCATCTGCGCCAGATGGGCCGAGAGCACGTCGGACAGCAGCCGGTCCAGGCCCTCCACCTGCTCGTTGGAGCGCATCAGGTGGTCGTTGACGTCCCGGAAGAACGGCTGGGAGTGCTCGTTCACGAACGGCACCGAACCGGTCGTGAGCCGGGCCATCGGACCGGCCAGCGGACCACTGGCCCGGCGGAACTCCAGGACCTGCCGCTTCGCCGTGTAGATCCGCGCCGCCGTGTTGGAGGCCGCGTCCCCGCTGGGCGCGAAGACGTCCGCCTCCAGCTCCTCCAGGTCCACCTGGAGCTCGCCCGCGATCTCCAGGTAGTGGTCCACGATCGCGTCGCTCACCGCGTACAGGACCGCCGTGGGCCCGTGCTTCAGGACCTCCGGGTCGGCCTCCAGGCGCCGGCGCACCTCCGCCAGCGGGGCCCCCTCGCCGTGCCGGACCGTGACCACGAACGAGTCGCCCACGAACAGCATCAGCTCGCCCGAGGAGACCCGGTCGCTCTCCGGCTCGTACACGACCGGTTTGAGCACCATGAAGAGCGAGTCGTCGTAGACCTCCAGCTTGGGCCGCTGGTGGGCCTTCAGGGCGTCCTCGACGGCCAGCGGGTGCAGCGCGAACTCCGAGGCGACGTGGTCGAACTCCTCCTCCGTGGGCTCGTGCAGCCCCACCCACAGGAACGCGTCGTCACCCGTCGACCGCGCCTCCTCCAGGGCGTCGGAGAGGTCGGCGGGGCCGTCCATGCGGTGCCCGTCCCGGTAGATGGCAGAGTCCACGATCACGGGGCGCATTCTCCCCCCGAACGGCCGGGCCATGCATGTGTACGACCCGCGCGGGCCTCCGGCATCCCCGCGCCCACGCGCGCGTGCTCGCCCACCCGACGACCGAGGCCCTGCTCGACCGGCATCCCCGCGCCTACACGCGCGTGCCCCGGCCGCGCATCGCCCACGCGCGCGTACCGACGTCCCCCGAGCCGCCGGGTCCGCGCCGGGCACCCCCTAGGGGGTGTCTTGTCGATCGGGCCGGGCTCGCGGCGCCCGGCACCGCACCTCGCCGCGTTGTCGTCACTCGCCGACGCTCCGCGTCGACTCCCTCCTCCGCCTTGCGATGCACGGCACCGGACCCCGCTCCCTGATCCGGCCCGATCGACAAGACACCCCCTAGGCTGGCCGCCATGGCCACGTTGATCCTCGTCCGGCACGGACGCTCCACCGCCAACACCTCCGGGGTCCTCGCCGGGCGCACGCCCGGGATCGCGCTCGACGAGCGCGGGGCCGCGCAGGCCGCCGCCCTCCCCGGCCGCCTCGCGGACGTCCCGCTCGCCGCCGCCGTCTCCAGCCCCCTCCAGCGCTGCCGGGAGACCCTGCGCCCCCTCCTCGACGCCCGCCCGGACCTCCCGCTGCACGTCGAGGACCGGATCAACGAGTGCGACTACGGCGACTGGTCGGGCCGCAAGCTCGCCGAGCTCAACGACGAGCCCCTGATGGAGGTCGTCCAGGCACACGCCTCCGCCGCCGCCTTCCCCGGCGGCGAGTCCATGCGCGCCATGCAGAACCGCGCCGTCGAGGCCGTACGGGACTGGAACGCGCGGATCGAGGCCGAGCACGGCGAGGACGCCTGCTACCTCATGTGCTCGCACGGCGACATCGTCAAGTCGCTCGTGGCCGACGCCCTCGGCCTCCACCTCGACCTCTTCCAGCGCGTCCACGTCGACCCCTGCTCGGTCACCGTCATCCGCTACACGCGCGTGCGTCCCTTCCTCCTCCGGCTCGGCGACACGGGGGACTTCGCCGGATTCGCCCCCCGCGAGCACCCCGGAGGCGCCGGGACGGCCGAGGTCGGTGGTGGTGCGGGCGCACCGTGATCCCTTCGCGCAGTAGGGTGGACGCGCCGTTGTAGTACGACCGTCGAGACTCAAGGGAGCCGGGAACGTGTCCCGTCAGGTGTTCCTCTACGACCCACCGGAGCGTTTCGTGGCCGGTACGGTCGGGCTGCCTGGCCGCCGTACGTTCTTCCTCCAGGCGTCCGCCGGCGGCCGGGTCACCAGCGTCGCCCTGGAGAAGATGCAGGTCGCCGCCCTCGCCGAGCGCATCGACGAACTCCTCGACGAGGTCGTGCGGCGCACCGGCGGCAACGCGCCCGTGCCCGCCGTCGCCCCCGCCGAGATCGCGGACACCGCCCCCCTCGACGCGCCCGTCGAGGAGGAGTTCCGGGTCGGCACCATGGCGCTCGCCTGGGACGGCGAGGAACAGCGCATGATCGTCGAGGCGCAGGCCCTCGTGGAGCTCGACGCGGACTCCGAGGAGGACCTCGCCGAGGCCGAGGAGCGGCTGCTCCAGGACGAGGAGAACGGCCCGCCGATGCTCCGGGTCCGCCTCAGCGGCGCCCAGGCCCGGGCCTTCGCCAAGCGGGCCCTGGACGTCGTCAACGCCGGCCGCCCGCCGTGCCCGCTGTGCAGCCTGCCGCTCGACCCCGAGGGGCACGTCTGCCCCCGCCAGAACGGATACCGCCGCGGAGCATGAGCAGCAGCCCCCAGACCCTGCCGGGCGCGGAACTGCTCGCCCGCGGTGAGCTGACCGTACGCGGAAGGATCCGCGAGGCCTCCAACGCCGTGCTGTACTGCTCCGTCGCCCACGAGGGCCTGGAGGCGGCCTGCGTCTACAAGCCGGTCGCGGGGGAGCGGCCGCTGTGGGACTTCCCCGACGGCAACCTCGCCCGGCGCGAGGTCGCCGCGTACGAGGTCTCCGAGGCCACCGGCTGGGGCCTCGTCCCGCCGACCGTGCTCCGCGACGGCCCGCACGGGGAGGGCATGGTCCAGCTGTGGATCGAGGCCGACCCCGGGGCGCGGCTCCTGGCCCTCACCGAAGACGAGGAGCCGGGGGAGGGCTGGAAGGCCGTCGGGGAGGCCGAGGTCGGCGAGGGCCGCACCGCCCTCCTCGTCCACGCCGACACCCCCGGGCTGCGGCGGCTCGCCGTCCTGGACGCCGTCATCAACAACGGCGACCGCAAGGGCGGCCACCTGCTGCCGGCCCCCGGCGGTCACCTGTACGGCATCGACCACGGGGTCACCTTCCACGTCGAGGACAAGCTGCGCACCCTGCTGTGGGGATGGGCGGGCGAGGAGCTGCCCGCCGAGGCGGTCGAGGTCCTCGCCCGCCTCGACCGGGACCTGGCGCCCGGGGCGCCGCTCGCCACCCGACTGGCCGAACTGCTCACCGCCGCCGAGGTGACGGCGGTACGCGCCCGCGTGGCGGCCCTGCGGACGGCCGGACGCCACCCGGAGCCCTCGGGCCTGTGGCCCGCCATCCCCTGGCCGCCTGTCTGAGAACCGCTGTCCCGGGGCCCGCTTCCGGTCCCGTACGGCTCCGGCGTCCCAGAGGTTCGACCGAAAGGTTTCGGCCAAGCCGCGCCCCTGGAAAAGGCACCCCCCAGGGGTACGCACGCGTGCATTCGCCCCGCAAGACCGCCTAATCGGTCAAGATCCCGGATCCGGTTCGTATCCGGAACACCTGTCCGGTTACGCTCGGGTCATGTATGCCTGGCCCGCTTCTGAGGTCCCCGCCCTTCCCGGCAAGGGCCGCGACCTCCGGATCCACGACACCGCGACCGGCGGACGAGTCACCCTCGTCCCCGGCCCCGTCGCCCGCATCTATGTCTGCGGCATCACCCCGTACGACGCGACCCACATGGGTCACGCGGCGACCTACAACGCGTTCGACCTCGTCCAGCGCGTGTGGCTCGACACCAAGCGGCAGGTCCACTACGTCCAGAACGTGACGGACGTCGACGATCCCCTCCTGGAGCGCGCGATCCGCGACGGCGTCGACTGGGTCGGCCTCGCCGAGCGCGAGACCGCCCTCTTCCGCGAGGACATGACCGCCCTGCGGATGCTGCCTCCGAAGCACTACATCGGCGCGGTCGAGGCCATACCGGGCATCGTCCCGCTCGTCGAGCGCCTGCGGGACTCCGGCGCCGCCTACGAGCTCGACGGCGACGTCTACTTCTCCGTCGACGCCGACCCGCACTTCGGCGGGGTCTCGCACTACGACGCGGAGCTGATGCGCCACCTCTCCGCCGAGCGCGGCGGCGACCCCGAGCGCCCCGGCAAGAAGAACCCGCTCGACCCGATGCTCTGGATGGCCGCCCGCGAGGGCGAGCCGAGCTGGGACGGCGGCAGCCTCGGCGCGGGCCGCCCCGGCTGGCACATCGAGTGCGTCGCCATCGCCCTCGACCACCTCGGCATGGGCTTCGACGTGCAGGGCGGCGGCTCCGACCTGATCTTCCCGCACCACGAGATGGGCGCCTCGCACGCCCAGGCCCTCACCGGCGAGTTCCCGATGGCCAAGGCGTACGTCCACGCCGGGATGGTCGGCCTCGACGGCGAGAAGATGTCCAAGTCCCGGGGCAACCTGGTCTTCGTCTCGAAGCTGCGCCGCGACGGCGTCGACCCGGCCGCCGTCCGGCTCGCGCTCCTCTCCCACCACTACCGCGCCGACTGGGAGTGGACCGACCAGGTCCTCCAGGACGCCGTGGAGCGCCTCGGCCGCTGGCGCGCCGCCGTCTCCCGCCCCGACGGGCCGTCCGCCGACGCGCTCGTCGAGGAGGTCCGCGAGGCCCTCGCCGACGACCTCGACGCGCCGGCCGCGCTCGCCGCGGTCGACCGCTGGGCCGCGCTCCAGGAGGCCGAGGGGGGCACCGACGACTCCGCGCCCGGACTCGTCTCCCGCACCGTCGACGCGCTCCTGGGCGTCGCCCTGTAGGGCCTCGGAGAGGTCCGCACGACGTGACGGCACGAGGGAGGGGCGCCCGGTTCCGGACGCCCCTCCCGTACTGCTGACCGCTCGTTACGTGGCGGAGCCGTTCCCGTCCTCCGGGTCCTCGCCGCGCTCCGGGCTCGCGCCGGGCGGGTTCTCGCCGGATGGATTCTCCTCGGACGGGGCCTCCTCGGACGCGGCCTCGCCGGGCGGGTTCTCACCGGAAGAACCCTCGCCGCCCTCCGGACCCGGAACCGGCTCCGCGCCCGGGACCGACTCCGGTCCCGGCTGTTCCGGCTTCGGCGGGCGGGTGCGGCCGCTGCCGGGGTCCCGCAGGAACGGGGAGTCCCCGCCCTCCGTCGCCACCCCGGGCCCGGGCCCCGCGCCCGGCTCGCGCCGCCGCAGGTACCGCTCGAACTCGCGGGCGATCGCCTCGCCGGACGCCTCCGGAAGCTCCGCGGTGTCCCGCGCCTCCTCCAGGGTCTGCACGTACTCGGCGACCTCGCTGTCCTCGGCGGCCAGCTGGTCCACGCCCAGCTGCCAGGCCCGCGCGTCCTCGGGCAGCTCGCCCAGCGGGATGCGCAGCCCGATCAGGTCCTCCAGACGGTTGAGCAGCGCCAGCGTCGCCTTCGGGTTCGGCGGCTGCGACACGTAGTGCGGCACCGCCGCCCACAGGCTGACCGCCGGCACGCCCGCGTGCGTGCACGCCTCCTGGAGGATGCCCACGATGCCCGTCGGGCCCTCGTACCGGGTCTCCTCCAGGTCCATCGTGCGCGCCAGGTCCGGATCGGAGGTCACTCCGCTGACCGGCACCGGCCGGGTGTGCGGGGTGTCGCCGAGCAGCGCGCCCAGGATCACCACCATCTCCACGCCCAGCTCGTGCGCGAAGGCGAGCAGCTCGTTGCAGAAGGAGCGCCAGCGCATCGAGGGCTCGATCCCGCGCACGAGCACCAGGTCACGGGGCTTGTCGCCGCCCACCCGGACCACGGAGAGCCTGGTCGTCGGCCAGGTGATCTTCCGCACGCCGTTGTCCAGAAAGACCGTGGGCCGGTTCACCTGGAAGTCGTAGTAGTCCTCGGCGTCGAGCGCCGCGAACACCTCGCCCTTCCACTCCCGGTCCAGGTGATCGACCGCGGTGGAGGCGGCGTCCCCGGCGTCGTTCCAGCCCTCGAACGCGGCCACCATGACCGGGTCGATCAGCTCGGGCACCCCCTCGAGCTCGATCACCCAGCGCCTCCTTCACGAAGTTCCTGTCGTACGGACCAACCTTACGGCTTTCCGGCGGTCCGTCCGCAGCCTCCGGACATCCCCGAAAACCCGTGCGGCCTTGATCGACTACCCAGGAACTCGCCTCCGCACACGGCGGGGTCACTCCTCCCAGAGCGTGCTGGGCGCCTCCCTCCGGACCACCGGCGCGATCTCCTCGGCGAACCGCTGGAGCGTCTCGGCCTGCTCGGCCGTCGACTGCCCGAAGGCGTCGACCGTGACGGACTGGAGGTCGTGCCCGTAGTGCTCGTGGTAGCCGAGGATCTTGTCGACGATCTGCTGCGGCGAGCCGATCAGCTGCGGGCCGTCCGCGATGGCGTCCTCGATCGTGCGGAACGGGGTGTTGTAGCCGGCCTTCCCCTCCAGGTGCGGCCGGAAGCTCTGCCGGATCCTCGCCTCGTACAGGTCCTTGTAGCGGGTGACCGCCTGCTCGGGGGTGTCGGCGATGAGCAGGCCGCCGGAACCGGCCGCCACGCGCGCGTGGGCCGGGTCGTGCCCGTACTCCTCGAACTTCTCGCGGTAGTGGGCGATGAGCCGCGCGTACGCCTCGCGGGGCTGGATCGCGTTGGCGGTGAAGAGCGGGTCGCCGTGCTTGGCCGCGAGCTCGGGGGAGTTGAGGCTGGTGGCCGAGCCGTGCCAGATCCGGGGCGGACCGGCGTACGGGCGCGGCACCGTGGTCACGCCCTTCAGGGCGGGCCGGAACTCGCCCTCCCAGTCGACGCCCTCCTCGGTCCAGAGCCGGCGGAGCAGCTCGTACTTCTCCTTCTGGAGGTCCCACTGCCGCTCCTCGTCCAGGCCGAAGAGGTCGAAGTGGCCGGCCTCCGCGCCCTTGCCGACGACGAGTTCGAGCCGGCCCCGGGAGAGCTGGTCGAGGGTGGCGTAGTCCTCGGCGACCCGGACCGGGTCGAGGATCGCGACCACGGTCACGCCGGTGAGGAGCCGGATCCGGGTGGTGCGGGCGGCGAGCGCGGCGAGCAGCACGGTCGGGGCCGAGGAGAGGAACGCGCCCGCGTGCCGCTCGCCGACCGCGTACGCGTCGAAGCCCAGCCGTTCGGCGGTCTCGCCGAGCGCGACGACCTGCTCCAAGCGGTCCGCGGCGGAGAGCAGTTCACCGGTGAGCGGGTGCGGGGAGTGGTGGACGATCGTGAGCACTTGAAACTTCATGCTTCAACTCTGCGCGCGGAGTGTTGCGGGCGTGTGGACGCGATATGGCACGCCGAAGGGGCGGCCCCCCGAAGGAGAACCGCCCCCGCTGGAAGGCGAGTTACTCGCCCAGCATCGACTCGACCCCGGCGCGGACCTCGTCCGTCGCCAGACCGCGGATGGTCAGCGTCGTGCGGCGGCGCAGCACGTCGTCGGCCGTCTCGGCCCACTCGTGGTCGCGCGCGTAGGCGACCTGCGCCCAGATCTCCGGCGCGTCCGGGTGGATGCGGCGGGCCAGCTCCGGGTTCTCGTTCGCCATGCGGGCGATCTCGAAGGAGAGCGAGCCGTAGTGCGTCGCCAGGTGCTTGGCGGTGTCGGCGGCCATGCGCGGACCGGGCGCCGGGCCGTCGACGAGCAGCCGGTGGGCGACCGCGTTCGGGTTGGCTATGCCGGGCAGCGGCAGCCGCTTCGGCAGCGCCGACACCGGCTCGTAGTCCTCGCCCAGCGGGTGCCCCGGAAGCTGCTCCAGCTTCTTCATGACCGTGCGGCCGATGTGCCGGAAGGTCGTCCACTTGCCGCCGGCCACCGACAGCATCCCGCCGCGGCCCTCGGTCACGACCGTCTCGCGCTTGGCCTTGGAGGTGTCGCCGGGGCCGCCGGGGAGCACCCGCAGACCGGCGAAGGCGTAGGTGATGAGGTCGCGCGACAGCTGCTGGTCACGGATGGAGAAGGCGGCCTCGTCCAGGATCTGGGCGGTGTCCTTCTCGGTGACCTCGACCTGGCCGGGGTCGCCCTCGTACTCCTCGTCGGTGGTGCCGAGCAGCAGCATGTCCTCCCAGGGGAGGGCGAAGGTGATGCGGTACTTGTCGATCGGGGTGGCGAGCGCGGCCTTCCACGGCGAGGTCCGCTTCAGGACCAGGTGGGCGCCCTTGGAGAGGCGGATGGAGGGGGCCGCGTTCGGGTCCTCCATCCTCCGCAGGTGGTCGACCCACGGGCCGGTCGCGTTGAGGACCAGACGGGCGCTCACGCCGAACTCGTCGCCGCTGGTGCGGTCCTTCAGCTCGGCGCCGGTGACCCGGCCGCGGGTGAAGCGCAGACCGGTGACCTCGGCGTGGTTGAGGACGGTGGCGCCGGCGTCGACCGCGGCGCGGACCGTCATCAGGGCCATCCGGGCGTCGTTCATCTGGTCGTCGCCGTAGACGGCCACGGCCTTGAGGTTGTCGGTCCGCAGCTCCGGCACGTCCTGCGCGGCCTTGGCGGGGGAGAGCAGGTGGCCGACGCCGTCGCCGAAGGCCGAGAGGGCGGAGTACGCGAAGACGCCCGCGCCCAGCTTGGCCGCGCCGTGCGGGCCGCCCTTGTAGACGGGCAGGTAGAAGGTGAGGGGGTTGGCGAGGTGCGGGGCCACCTGGCGGGAGACCGCGCGCCGCTCGAAGTGGTTCTCCGCCACCAGCTTCACCGCGCCGGTCTGCAGGTAGCGCAGTCCGCCGTGGAGCAGCTTGGAGGAGGCGGAGGAGGTGGCGCCGGCGAAGTCGCCGGCGTCCACCAGGGCCACCCGCAGGCCCGACTGCGCGGCGTGCCAGGCGGTGGAGATGCCCAGGATGCCGCCGCCGATCACCAGGAGGTCGTACGTCGCCTTGGAGAGCTGTTCCCGGGTCTCGGCGCGGCTCGGCAGGGAACCGGCAGCCGGGCGCGTCCCCAGGGCGGGGACGCTCTGCAGGGTGGTCATGTCGCTTACTCCTCTTACTGCTCGCTCTTACTGCTCGTCGGATTCGTCTTCGAGCCAGCCCATGGAACGCTCGACGGCCTTCAGCCAGCTCTTGTACTCGCGGTCGCGCTTGTCGGCGTCCATGCGGGGGGTCCATTCGGCGGCCCGCCGCCAGTTGGCGCGCAGCGCGTCGGTGTCGGGCCAGAAGCCGACGGCCAGGCCGGCGGCGTAGGCGGCGCCGAGGCAGGTGGTCTCGGCGACCATGGGACGCACGACGGGCGCGTCCAGGAAGTCCGAGAGGGTCTGCATCAGCAGGTTGTTGGAGGTCATGCCGCCGTCGACCTTGAGCGCGGTCAGCTCGACACCGGAGTCCTTCGTCATGGCGTCGGTGATCTCGCGGGTCTGCCAGGCGGTGGCCTCCAGGACGGCGCGGGCGATGTGCGCCTTGGTGACGTACCGGGTGAGGCCAGCGATGACACCGCGCGCGTCGGAGCGCCAGTACGGGGCGAACAGGCCGGAGAAGGCCGGGACGAAGTAGGCGCCGCCGTTGTCCTCGACCGAGGACGCGAGGGTCTCGATCTCGGCGGCGGACTTGATCAGGCCCATCTGGTCGCGCATCCACTGCACCAGGGAGCCGGTGACGGCGATCGAGCCCTCCAGGGCGTAGACCGGCTTCTCGTCGCCGATCCGGTAGCCGACCGTGGTCAGCAGGCCGCTGTAGGAGTTGATGATCTTCTCGCCGGTGTTCATCAGCATGAAGGTGCCGGTCCCGTACGTGGACTTGGCCTCGCCCTCGGCGAAACACGTCTGGCCGAACAGGGCGGCCTGCTGGTCGCCGAGCGCGGAGGCGACCGGGACGCCGTCGAGGACGCCGCCCTTGACCGTGCCGTACACCTCGGCGGAGGAGCGGATCTCCGGCAGGACGGAGGCCGGGACCTCCATGGACTGCAGGATGCGCTCGTCCCACGCCATCTCGTGGAGGTTCATCAGCATGGTGCGGGAGGCGTTGGTGACGTCGGTGACGTGCACGCCGCCGTCGACGCCGCCGGTCAGGTTCCAGATGACCCAGGAGTCCATGGTCCCGAAGAGGATGTCGCCGCGCTCGGCGCGCTCGCGCAGGCCCTCGACGTGGTCGAGCAGCCAGCGGACCTTGGGGCCGGAGAAGTACGAGGCGAGGGGGAGGCCGGTCTCGCGGCGGAAGCGGTCCTGGCCGACGTTGCGGCCGAGCTCCCGGCAGAGGGCGTCGGTGCGGGTGTCCTGCCAGACGAGGGCGTTGTGGACGGGCTCGCCGGTGTGCTTGTCCCACAGCAGCGTGGTCTCGCGCTGGTTGGTGATGCCGATGGCCTTGACGTCGGCGGCGGTGATCTCCGCCTTCTCCAGGGCGCCGGCGACGACCTCCTGGACGTTGGTCCAGATCTCGGCGGCGTCGTGCTCCACCCAGCCCGGCTTCGGGAAGATCTGCTCGTGCTCCTTCTGGTCGACGGAGACGATCCGGCCGTCCTTGTCGAAGACGATGCAGCGGGAGGAGGTGGTGCCCTGGTCGATGGCGGCGATGAAGGGGCCGGAGGTGTGGGCGTCGGTCACGGTGTGCTCCAAGGGAAGTCTGGAAGAAGGACGGCTCAGGCGAACGCGATGGTGTAGATACCCGCGGCGAGGGCGCCGCCGATCAGCGGACCGGCGACCGGGATCCAGGCGTAGCCCCAGTCGGAGCCGCCCTTGTTCGGCAGCGGCAGCAGGGCGTGCACGATGCGCGGGCCCAGGTCGCGGGCCGGGTTGATGGCGTAGCCGGTCGGACCGCCGAGCGAGAGGCCGATGGAGACCACGACGAAGGCGGTGATCAGGGCGCCCAGGACGCCGAGGCCCTTGCCGCTGTCGTTGAGGCCCTGGGTGAGCACGGCGAGCACGAGCACGACGGTGCCGATGACCTCGGTGGCCAGGTTCTGCCAGGTGTTGCGGATCTCGGGGCCGGTGGAGAAGATCCCGAGCACCGGGCCGGGGCCCTCGATCGGCTTCTCGCCGATGGTCTCCGGGTCCGTGAGGTGCGCCCGGAACTGGCCGTAGTAGGCCACCCAGACCAGCGCCGCGCCGATCATCGCGCCGAGTATCTGGCCGGCGAAGTAGACGGGCACGTCGCCCCAGGCCCCGTCCTTGATCGCGATGCCGACCGTGACGGCGGGGTTCAGATGGGCGCCGGAGAGGGAAGCCGTCATGTAGACGGCCGTCATGACGGCGAAGCCCCACCCGAAGGTGATCGCGAGCCAGCCCGCGCCGCGGGCCTTGGAGCTCTTGAGCGTGACGGCGGCGCACACGCCGCCGCCGAGCAGGATGAGTACGGCGGTACCGATGGTCTCGCCGAGGAAGATGTCGGAGCTGGACACCCGCGACTCCTTTGTCCTTCGTCCAGGGGAAGGCGAACCACGGGTCCCTCCGATGGTCCGCACCCTCGTGTTGAGGGCGTTGCCGGCCCTTGGCACTGCCACACTCTAACGCGTATTGCCGTTAGGTGTTCGGCAATGCCGACCGGTGAACGGAAGTTTTGCCCCGGGGTTAACAGCACGTCAAGGGTCTGGGAAGTGAAAAACCCGCCGATAACGCGATCGTTACCGGCGGGTCGGAAAGGGGTGCGGAGGGGTCCCCGAGGGCTCAGAAGCGGCCGGCCCCCAGGTCCCGGGAGACCGCGCGGGCGCAGTCCCGCACCGCCGCCACCAGCTCCGGACGCAGCTCGCCGCCCGGACGCAGCCGCTCCACCGCGCCCGTCACCGCCACCGCCCCCACCGGCATCCGCCGCCGGTCGTGGATCGGCGCCGCCACCGACGCCACGCCCTCCCAGGTCTCCTCCACGTCCGCCGCCCAGCCCCGCGCCCGCACCGTGTCGAGCAGCTTCTCGAACTCCCCGAGCTCCGTCGTCGTCCGGGGCGTGAACGCCTCCCGCTCGACCTCGACGACCTCGCTGTGCGCCACCGGGTCGTACGCCGAGAGGACCTTGCCCAGGGCCGTGGAGTGCAGCGGCTGCATGGCCCCCACCTCCAGGACCTGGCGGCTGTCGTCCGGCCGGAAGACGTGGTGCACGATCAGCACGCCCCGCTGGTGCAGCACCCCCAGGTGCACGCTCTCGCCACTGGACCGGGCCAGGTCGTCCGTCCAGACCAGGGCCCGCGCCCGCAGCTCGTGCACGTCCAGATAGCTGTTGCCGAGCCGCAGCAGCTCCGCGCCCAGCTGATAGCGGCCCGAGGTCGCCTCCTGCTCCACGAAGCCCTCCGCCTGGAGGGTGCGCAGGATCCCGTGGGCCGTCCCCTTGGCGAGCCCGAGCGAGGACGCGATGTCGGACAGACCGAGCCGGCGCTCGCCGCCCGCGAGCAGTCGCAGCATGGCCGCCGCTCTTTCAAGCGACTGGATGTTCTTAGCCATCGCCCGGCCCCTATCCCTCTCACGCTGTTCGACAATGCTGAACACTATCGGTCGATGCCGACCTTGCGTCACATCCCACAGTGTCGGTCAAGGAGGGGCAGGACCGGGAGTCCCCGGACACAGGATGCCGTCCGCCCCCTGGGACGCCGTGTCCACCCCGGCCCGAGCGCGGTTACGCTGGCTCCGTGCACCCTCCACCGAGCGTGCAAAGCCGACAGCCGTCGCATCCCAGGGAGATCGCCCATGGCCCCGCTGCCGTCCCCTTCCGCCTCCGTCCCCGGAGAGAGCGCCCCCGCCTCCGGAGACGCCCGGAACCGCGCCGCCGCCCTCCGCGAGGCACTCGCGACCCGGGTGGTCGTCGCCGACGGAGCCATGGGCACCATG
This sequence comes from Streptomyces sp. NPDC093071, assembly GCF_044754545.1. NCBI lineage: Bacteria > Bacillati > Actinomycetota > Actinomycetes > Kitasatosporales > Streptomycetaceae > Streptomyces > Streptomyces sp. NPDC093071. The sequence goes on from NZ_JBIVPH010000006.1 coordinate 159,258, forward strand.
CTCCAGGCCCAGGACCCCACCCTCGAGGACTTCCAGAACCTCGAAGGCTGCAACGAGATCCTGAACGTCACCCGGCCCGACATCGTCCGTTCGGTCCACCGGGAGTACTTCTCCGCCGGCGTCGACTGCGTCGAGACCAACACCTTCGGCGCCAACCACGCCGCCCTGGGCGAGTACGACATCCCCGAGCGCGTCCACGAGCTCTCCGAGGCGGGCGCCCGCATCGCCCGCGAGGTGGCCGACGAGTTCACCGCCTCCACCGGCCGCCAGCGCTGGGTCCTCGGCTCCGTCGGCCCCGGCACCAAGCTGCCGACCCTGGGCCACGCCCCGTACACCCTGCTGCGCGACGCCTACCAGCAGAACGCCGAGGGCCTCCTGACCGGCGGCGCCGACGCGCTGCTCGTGGAGACCACCCAGGACCTCCTCCAGACCAAGGCCTCCGTGATCGGCGCCCGCCGCGCCCTGGAGGCCCTGGGCGCCGACGTGCCGCTGATCGTGTCCGTCACCGTCGAGACCACCGGCACCATGCTCCTCGGCTCCGAGATCGGCGCCGCCCTGACGGCCCTGGAGCCGCTCGGCATCGACATGATCGGCCTGAACTGCGCCACCGGCCCCGCCGAGATGAGCGAGCACCTGCGCTACCTCGCCCGGCACTCCCGCATCCCGCTCTCCTGTATGCCCAACGCGGGCCTGCCGGTCCTGACCTCCGACGGCGCCCACTACCCCCTGTCGCCGGCCGAGCTGGCCGACGCCCAGGAGACCTTCGTCCGGGACTACGGCCTCTCCCTCATCGGCGGCTGCTGCGGTACGACCCCGGAGCACCTGCGCCAGGTCGTCGAGCGGGTCCGGGACCTCAGCCCCGGCGCCCGCGAACCGCGCCCCGAGCCCGGCGCCGCCTCGCTCTACCAGACCGTGCCGTTCCGCCAGGACACCTCCTACATGGCGATCGGCGAGCGGACCAACGCCAACGGCTCCAAGAAGTTCCGCGAGGCCATGCTGGAGGCCCGCTGGGACGACTGCGTCGAGATGGCCCGCGACCAGATCCGCGAGGGCGCGCACATGCTCGACCTCTGCGTGGACTACGTCGGCCGCGACGGCGTCGCGGACATGGAGGAGCTGGCCGGCCGCTTCGCCACCGCCTCCACCCTCCCGATCGTCCTCGACTCCACCGAGGTGGAGGTCATCCGGGCCGGCCTGGAGAAGCTCGGCGGCCGGGCCGTCATCAACTCGGTCAACTACGAGGACGGCGACGGACCCGAGTCCCGCTTCGCCAAGGTCACCCGTCTGGCCCAGGAGCACGGCGCCGCCCTCATCGCGCTGACCATCGACGAGGAGGGCCAGGCCCGCACCGCCGAGCACAAGGTCGCCATCGCCGAGCGCCTCATCGACGACCTGACCGGCAACTGGGGCATCCACGAGTCGGACATCCTCATCGACACCCTGACCTTCACGATCTGCACCGGTCAGGAGGAGTCCCGCAAGGACGGCATCGCCACCATCGAGGCGATCCGCGAACTGAAGCGCCGCCACCCCGACGTCCAGACCACCCTGGGCCTGTCGAACATCTCCTTCGGCCTCAACCCGGCCGCCCGCATCCTGCTCAACTCGGTCTTCCTCGACGAGTGCGTGAAGGCCGGCCTGGACTCGGCGATCGTGCACGCGTCCAAGATCCTGCCGATCGCCCGCTTCGACGACGAACAGGTCACCACCGCCCTCGACCTGATCTACGACCGGCGCGCCGAGGGCTACGACCCGCTGCAGAAGCTGATGGCCCTCTTCGAGGGCGCCACCACCAAGTCGATGAAGGCCGGCAAGACCGAGGAACTCCTCGCCCTGCCCCTGGACGAGCGCCTCAAGCGGCGCATCATCGACGGCGAGAAGAACGGCCTGGAGGCCGACCTCGACGAGGCCCTGACGGCCCGTCCGGCCCTGGAGATCGTCAACGACATCCTGCTCGACGGGATGAAGGTGGTCGGCGAGCTGTTCGGCTCCGGCCAGATGCAGCTGCCGTTCGTGCTCCAGTCCGCCGAGGTCATGAAGACCGCGGTGGCCCACCTGGAGCCGCACATGGAGAAGTCCGACGCCGAGGGCAAGGGCACGATCGTCCTCGCCACCGTCCGGGGCGACGTCCACGACATCGGCAAGAACCTCGTGGACATCATCCTGTCCAACAACGGCTACAACGTCGTCAACATCGGCATCAAGCAGCCCGTCTCCGCGATCCTGGAGGCCGCCGAGGAGCACAACGCCGACGTCATCGGCATGTCCGGTCTCCTGGTGAAGTCCACCGTGATCATGAAGGAGAACCTGGAGGAGCTCAACCAGCGCGAGCTGGCCGCCAAGTACCCCGTGATCCTCGGCGGCGCCGCCCTCACCCGGGCCTACGTCGAGCAGGACCTCCACGAGATCTACCAGGGCGAGGTCCGCTACGCCCGCGACGCCTTCGAGGGCCTGCGCCTCATGGACGCCCTCATCGCCGTCAAGCGCGGAGTCCCGGGAGCCTCCCTCCCCGAACTCAAGCAGCGCCGGGTCCCCAAGCGGGACGCCGAGGCCCTGCGGATCGACGAGCCGGAGCCCGGCGGCCGCTCCGACGTCGCCGTCGACAACCCGGTCCCGACCCCGCCCTTCTGGGGCACCCGCGTCGTCAAGGGCATCCCGCTCAAGGACTACGCGTCCTGGCTCGACGAGGGCGCCCTCTTCAAGGGCCAGTGGGGCCTCAAGCAGAACCGGGCCAGCGACGGACCGGCGTACGAGGAACTGGTCGAGAGCGAGGGCCGGCCCCGGCTGCGCGGCTGGCTGGAGCGCCTCCACACCGAGAACCTCCTGGAGGCGGCCGTCGTACACGGCTACTTCCCCTGCGTCTCCAAGGGCGACGACCTGATCATCCTCGACGAGGACGGCAACGAGCGCACCCGCTTCTCCTTCCCGCGCCAGCGCCGGGGCCGCCGCCTCTGCCTCGCGGACTTCTTCCGCCCGGAGGAGTCCGGCGAGACCGACGTCGTCGGCCTCCAGGTCGTCACCGTCGGATCGAGGATCGGCGAGGCCACCGCCAAGCTCTTCGAGTCCGACTCCTACCGCGACTACCTGGAGCTCCACGGCCTCTCCGTCCAGCTCGCCGAGGCCCTCGCCGAGTACTGGCACGCCCGCGTCCGCTCCGAGCTGGGCTTCGCCGGCGAGGACCCGGCCGACGTCGAGGACATGTTCGCGCTGAAGTACCGCGGCGCCCGCTTCTCCCTCGGCTACGGCGCCTGCCCCGACCTGGAGGACCGCGCGAAGATCGCGGACCTGCTGCGGCCGGAGCGCATCGGCGTGCACCTCTCGGAGGAGTTCCAGCTCCACCCCGAGCAGTCCACCGACGCCATCGTCATCCACCACCCGGAGGCGAAGTACTTCAACGCACGGTGACCGCGAGCTGACCCGGCGTCGCCGCCCGGCGCGTAAAAGGGCGCGTTTCCGGTGATCGGGACGTACACTTGTCCGTCCAGCAGGCCGGTCCTCCTCCCGCACGGCGAGGAAGACCGGCCTTCTCGTCCCTTCCTGGAGGTGTGCCGGATGACCAGTACGGTTCCCGCGTCCCTGTTCCGTACGAACGGCAGCTCCGCCCTCCAGGCGGTCTTCCTTGACATGGACGGGACCCTCGTCGACACGGAGGGCTTCTGGTGGGACGCGGAGGTCGAGGTCTTCGCCGACCTCGGGCACCGGCTCGACGAGGCCTGGCGGGACGTGGTGGTCGGCGGGCCGATGACCCGCAGCGCCGGCTACCTCATCGAGTCCACCGGCGCCGACATCACCCTCCCCGAGCTGACCGTCCTCCTCAACGAGAAGTTCGAGCAGCGCATCGAGCGGGGCGTCCCGCTCATGCCCGGCGCCGAACGGCTCCTCGCCGAGCTGGCCCGGCACTCCATCCCCACCGCCCTGGTCTCCGCCTCGCACCGCCGGATCATCGACCGGGTCCTCGCCTCGCTCGGCCGCGACCGCTTCTCCCTCACCGTCGCGGGCGACGAGGTCGCACGGACCAAGCCGCACCCCGAGCCCTATCTGGCGGCCGCCCGGGGGGTCGGGGCCGACCCCGCGCTCTGCGCCGTCGTCGAGGACACGGCGACCGGCGTCGCGGCGGCGGAGGCGGCGGGCTGCCGGGTCGTCGCCGTGCCCTCCGTCACCCCGATCGCGCCCTCGCCGGGCCGGGTCGTCGTGCGCTCCCTCGAAGAGGTCGACGTGCCCTTTCTCCGCACATTGATCACGGGAATCTGAGCTTTCACTGAGCTTTCCCCCGGGAAAACGATCAGGCCATTTGCCGAAAAGGGCTCCGCGTGACGTTGGTCACCCAGAGTGCCGGACGGCAGGTGGCCTGTCGTCGTCCGGGGCCCGGAATGCGCGGTTTCGGCGTCCCCATGTGCCCCGATTCGCTCGTGCCCGTCCGCATCGTCCGACGCATGACTATCGAACCCCCCGCATTCATGATCACTGTGCGATTACCCCCGCCCCCGGAGGTGGTCCGGCAATAGGGGCGCGGCCCACTAATCTTTCGCGAGTACTTCGCCGCATAACCGCGTACACCGGCGCACACCCAAGTCGCCGTGAACACAGGACCGATCGCAACACCCGGCCCGATCGCTCCCGCCCCGACCGGGCGGCAGGCGGCGGAGTGTCACAGACCGCTGCAATCCAGTGCCGGATGAGGAGATCGTCCCCGATGAACCGCAAGACCCTGGTGCTCCCGGCCGTGGCCGGCCTGCTCGCCCCCCTGCTCGCCGCCTGCGGCGGATCCGAGGGCGACCGGGCCATCGTGGTCGGCACCACGGACCAGTTCATCGCCACCGAGGACGCCCCCGCCCCGCTCGACCCGGCCTACGCCTACGACACCGGCGCCTGGAACGTCCTGCGGCAGACCGTCCAGACCCTGCTGCACGTGCCCCGGGAGGGCGGCGAGCCCGTCCCCGAGGCGGCCGAGAACTGCTCCTTCTCCGACAAGGCCAGCGAGAGCTACCGCTGCACGCTCCGCTCCGGCCTCACCTTCGCCGACGGCACCCCCATCACCGCCGAGGACGTCAAGTACTCCATCGAGCGCGTCCTGAAGATCAAGTCGGACAACGGAACGGCCGCCCTCCTCGCGAACATCGACACCGTCGAGACCCAGGGCACCGACGGGATCGTCTTCCACCTCAAGACCCCCGACGCCACCTTTCCGTACAAGCTCTCCACCCCGGTCGCCGGCATCCTCAGCAAGGACAAGTACGCCGTCGACGCCCTCCGCGACGGCTTCGACGTCGACGGCTCGGGCCCGTACACCATGAAGGTCGAGCGCGACGGCGACAAGGTCGACCGCTTCGTCTTCACCAAGAACCCGCACTACAAGGGCGACATCACCACGCGCAACGACAAGGTCGAACTGCGCCCCTTCGCCGACTCGACCGCCATGGGCAAGGCCCTGGAGAGCGACGACATCGACATGATGGCCCGCTCCCTGTCGCAGAAGCAGATCAAGGACCTCACCGAGAAGCCCAAGGAGGGCCTCAAGATGGTCGAGGTCCCCGGCCTGGAGATCCGCTACCTCGGCTTCAACACCAAGGCCCCCTCCGTCGAGCAGAAGGCCGTGCGCCAGGCGATGGCCGCCGTCGTCGACCGGGGCGCCCTGGTCAACCTCGTCTACGGCCCCACCGCCCAGCCGCTCTACTCGCTGATCCCCTCCAGCATCACCGGCCACGCCACCCCCTTCTTCGACGCGTACGGCGAGCCCGACGCCGACCGGGCCGCCCAGATCCTCAAGAAGGCCGGCATCAAGACCCCGGTCAAGGTCACCCTGAACTACACCACCGACCACTACGGCGCCGAGACCGCCCAGGAGTTCGAGGCGCTCGGCAAGCAGCTCACCGCCAGCGAACTCTTCGACGTCACCGTCAAGGGCGCCGAGTGGTCCACCTTCCGCACCGCCCAGAAGCGCGGCGACTACGCCGTCTACGGTCTCGGCTGGTTCCCCGACTACCCGGACCCGGACAACTACATCGCGCCCTTCCTGGACAGCGACAACTTCCTCAACACCCCGTACGTGAACAAGGTCGTCCGCGACCAGCTCATCCCGCGCTCGCGCCGCCAGGCCGACCGCACCGCCGCGGCCCCCGTCTACGCGCAGATCCAGAAGATCGTCGCCGAGGACGTCCCCGTCCTGCCCCTGTGGCAGGGCAAGCAGTACGTTGCCGCCCGCAACGACCTCAGCGGAGTCGAGTACGCGCTCAACACCTCCTCCGACCTGCTGCTCTGGGAACTGGGTCGCGGCACCGCCTGACCCCTTCGTTGTCCCGGCCGCGCGCCCGCGCGGCCGGTCATGGCAAGAGATCAAGAGGCACGACTGTGAAGGCACACAACAAGTGGCTGACGGCCCCGCTCGCCGCCGGCCTGTCCGCCGCCCTCCTCAGCGGCTGCGGCACCGAACAGGGCGGCGGCTCCGGCGGTTCCGGTGACGGCATACGCGTCGGCATGTCCGACGAGATCCTCGCCACCGACCCGGCGGCCGGCTACGACCCCGGCTCCTGGCTGCTGTTCAACAACGTCTTCCAGTCCCTCCTCGCCTTCCCCAAGGGCGGCCTCGAACCCGAGCCCGAGGCCGCCGAGGAGTGCGCCTTCTCCGCCGGCAGCAAGGTCTACACCTGCACCCTGCGCGACGGCCTCACCTTCTCCAACGGCAACAAGCTCACCTCGGAGGACGTCAAGTACTCCTTCGAGCGGGCCATCAAGATCGCCGACCCGAACGGCCCGGCCCCCCTGCTCTCCAGCATCCAGAGCATCGAGACCCCCGACGAGAAGACCGTCGTCTTCCGCCTCAAGGTGCCCGACGCCACCTTCCCCAGCAAGATCGCCTCCGGCGCCGGCTCCATCGTCGACCACCGCGAGTACCCCGCCGACGCGCTGCGCACCGACGGCAAGGCCACCGGCTCCGGCCCGTACAAGCTGGACTCCCTCAGCGAGACCGAGGCCACCTTCTCCGCCAACTCCGGCTACCACGGCACCGCCAAGCGCAAGAGCGACGCGGTCACCCTCAAGCTCTACCGGGGCGACCGCGCCGCCCTCGCCAAGGCCCTCGCCGACGACCAGATCGACGTGGCCTACCGAGGCCTCTCCGCCGACGACATCGCCGCCCTCGAAACCTCCGAGACCACCGACGACCGGGGCATCGACGTCGTCCAGGGCAGCAGCGCCGAGGTCCAGCACCTCGTCTTCAACATGAAGGACCCGGTCGTCGGCAAGCTCGGCGTCCGGCAGGCCATCGCCCACCTCGTCGACCGCGAGGCGCTCGTCGAGGACGTCTACAAGTCGACGGCCACCCCGCTCTACTCGATCGTCCCGGCCGGCATCAACGGCCACAACACCGCCTTCTACGACACCTACGGCGCCCCCGACGCCGCCAAGGCCAAGAAGGCCCTGCGCGCGGCCGGCGTCAACGACAAGGTGAAGCTCACCCTCTGGTCCACCCCCAGCCGCTACGGCCCGGCCACCGACCAGGAGCTCAAGGCCATCGCCGGCCAGCTCAACGCCAGCGGCCTCTTCGAGGCCGACGTCAAGTCCGTCGCCTTCGACCAGTACGAGAAGGACATGGCGGCCGGCAAGTACGGCGTCTACGTCAAGGGCTGGGTCCCCGACTACCCCGACGCCGACAACTTCACCGCCCCCTTCTTCGGCGAGGGCAACGTCCTCGGCAACCACTACGAGAACGCCACCATCACCGGCGGCCTCCTCCCGAAGACGGCCGCCGCGGCCGACCGCGCCGGCACCACCGACGAGTACGTGAAGCTCCAGAACATCGTCGCCGAGGAACTGCCCCTGCTGCCGCTCTGGCAGGGCAAGCAGTACGCCGTCGCCCGCACGGGCGTCACCGGCCTCGAATGGACCCTCGACGCCTCGACCGTCTTCCGCTTCTGGGAGCTCCGCAAGAGCTGACCGCAGGCTGACGGCGACTGGCGGAGAAACGTATCCCCCACGACGAGAGGGGCCCGGCGCATCCCGCGCCGGGCCCCTCTGTCGTCCTTCTTCCGCTCCTGGTCCTTCCGCTACTGATTGCCGCCGGGCCGCACCAGACCGCTCTCGTACGCGTACACCGCCGCCTGCACCCGGTCCCGCAGCCGCAGCTTCGTCAGCACGTGCCCCACATGGGTCTTCACCGTCGTCTCGCTGACGAACAGGTCCGCCGCGATCTCCGCATTCGACAGCCCCCGCGCCACCAGCTTCAGCACCTCCACCTCGCGGTCGGTCAAGGTGTTCAGCGTGTCCGGCACCTGCTCCTCGCCCGTCGGCAGATGGGCCGAGTACTTGTCGAGCAGCCGGCGCGTGATCGACGGCGCCAGCATCGCCTCGCCCGCCGCCACCACCCGGATCGCCTGCACCAGCTCGTTCGCCGGGGCGTCCTTCAGGAGGAAGCCGCTCGCACCGGCCCGCAGCGCCTCCACCACGTACTCGTCCAGGTCGAAGGTGGTCAGGACCAGGACCTTCGCCGGACCGTCCCGGCCCGGACCCGTGATCTGCCGGGTCGCCTCCACCCCGTCCATCCGCGGCATCCGGATGTCCATGAGCACCACGTCCGGCTGGAGGGCGCGCACCTGCTCCTGCGCCTGGAGACCGTCCCCGGCCTCACCCACCACCGCGATGTCCTGCTCCGCCTCCAGAATCATCCGGAAGCCGGTGCGCAGCAGCGGCTGATCGTCGACCAGGAGGACGCGGATCGTCACAGGGGCTCCTTCACGGGGCTGGACCCACGGGGTTCACTGACCGGCCCCGCGGAACGGGCCCGGCCCCCGCGGTGCGGGCGGCCCCCCTACGGCGCGGGCGGGGCCGGGTCCATTCTGCCCTGCCCCGATCCGCCGGACTCCGGCGGCCGCACCGAAACGATCTCCAGCGGATAGACCGGGGGAGTCCCGCCGAACTCCGGACAGACCGCCCGGTGGTCGCACCAGCCGCACAGCTTCGTCGGCCGGGGCCGCCAGTCGCCCGTCTCCGTCGCCAGCCGGATCGCCTCCCACAGCGCGAGCAGCTTCCGCTCCACCCGCAGCAGGTCCGCCTCCACCGGGTCGTACGTCAGCACCTCCCCGCTGCCCAGGTACACCAGCTGGAGCCGCCTCGGGACCACCCCCTTCAGCCGCCGGACCACCAGGGCGTAGAAGGTCATCTGGAACAGCGCGCCGTCCCGGTACTCCGGTCGGGGCGCCTTGCCCGTCTTGTAGTCGACGATCCGCACGTCGCCCGAGGGGGCCACGTCGATCCGGTCGATCACCCCGCGCAGCCGCAGCCCCGAATCCAGCTCCGTCTCCACGAACAGCTCGCGCTCGGCCGGCTCCAGCCGCGTCGGGTCCTCCAGCGTGAACCACCGCTCGACCAGCCGCTCCGCCTCGCCCAGCCAGCCCGCGAGCCGCTCCCCCTCCGGATCCTCCGCGAACAGCTCGCCCAGCTCCGGCTTCGACGCCAGCAGCCGCTCCCACTGCCCCGGCACCATCGCCTTCGCCCGCGGCGCCGTCCGCTCCGCCGCCGGATCGTCGAAGAGCCGCTCGAGCACCGCGTGCACCAGCGTGCCCCGGGTCGCCGCCTCACTCGGCTTCTCCGGCAGCCGGTCGATCACCCGGAACCGGTACAGCAGCGGACACTGCATGAAATCGCTCGCCCGCGAAGGCGACAACGACATGGGTGCCCTGGGGGGCGTCTCGCCGATCATGCCGGGCTCGCGGGGTCCGGCACCGCACCTCGCCGCGTTGTCGTCACTCGCCATGACTCCGTCATGCCTCCCTCCTCCGCCTTGCGATGCACGGCACCGGACCCCGCTCCCTGATCCGGCCCGATCGACAAGACGCCCCCGGGCTCCACCGGCACCCGCTCGCTCGTACTCATGACCCCGACCCTACGACCCGCCACCGACAACCGGACGCATACCATCGACCCGGGACCCCGTCGCACTGCATGATCGAACCGTGACGCACCGACGCGGGTCACACCGGCGCGACGAAAGGAACCCGTGAACCAGGACGAGCCCAAGCCGCAGCGGACCGAGGAACCCGGCGGAGGAATCCTCATGGGCCGGCCCTTCGGCGTGCCCGTCTACGTCGCCCCCAGCTGGTTCCTGGTCGCCGCCCTCATCACCTGGGTCTTCGGCGACCAGATCGAACGCGTCCTGCCCGACCTCGGCGCCGCCCGCTACCTCGTCTCCCTCTTCTTCGCGGTCGCCTTCTACGCCTCCGTGCTCGTCCACGAGCTGGCCCACACGATCGCCGCGCTCCGCTTCAAGCTGCCCGTGCGCCGCATCCAGCTCCAGTTCTTCGGCGGCGTCTCCGAGATCGAGAAGGAGAGCGAGACCCCCGGCCGCGAGTTCGTCCTCGCCTTCGTCGGCCCCCTCCTCTCCCTCGTCCTCGCCGGCCTGTTCTACCTCTCCCTGTACGCCGTCGAACCCGGCACCGTCCCCGGCGTCCTCCTCGCCGGCCTGATGATCTCCAACCTGATCGTCGCCGTCTTCAACCTGCTCCCCGGCCTCCCGCTCGACGGCGGCCGGATGCTCCGCGCCGTCATCTGGAAGATCACCGGCAAGCCCATGAGCGGCACCGTCGCCGCCGCCTGGGTCGGCCGCGCCCTCGCCGTCCTCGTCCTCGTCGGCCTGCCCCTGCTGACCCGCACCGGACTCCTCGGCAACTCCACCGAGGACATCAGCGGCTTCGACACCGTCACCGACGCCCTGCTCGCCGCGATCCTCGCCGCGATCATCTGGACCGGCGCCGGCAACAGCCTCCGCATGGCCCGGCTGCGCGAACATCTCCCCGAGCTCGGCGCCCGCTCCCTCACCCGGCGCGCCATCCCCGTGGAGCCCGTCACCCCGCTCTCCGAGGCCCTGCGCCGCGCCAACGAGGCGGGCGCCCGCGCCCTCGTGGTCGTCGACGCCGCCGGCGAGCCCACCGGCATCGTCCGCGAGGCCGCCATCGCCGCCGTACCCCAGCACCGGCGCCCCTGGGTCGCCGTCAGCACCCTCTCCCAGGACCTCGCCGACGGCATGAGGGTCCCGGCCGAACTCACCGGACAGCCCCTCCTCGACCACCTCCGCGCCAGCCCCGCCACCGAGTACCTGGTCGTCGAGGAGACCGGCGAGATCTACGGCGTCCTGTCCACCGCGGACGTCGAACGGGCCTTCGTCAGGGCCATGGCACGACCCGGTTCGTAACCCCGGTATCCTGCTCGTATGTCCGAACCGACCGGTGCCGCCCGCCGACGCGGGCCCTTCAAGGTCGGGGACCAGGTTCAGCTGACCGACCCCAAGGGCCGTCACTACACGTTCACGCTCGAAGAGGGAAAGAACTTCCACACCCACAAGGGTTCTTTCCCGCACGACGAACTGATCGGCGCCCCCGAGGGCAGCGTTGTCCGCACCACCGGAAACGTCGCCTACCTCGCGCTGCGCCCCCTGCTCCCCGACTACGTCCTGTCCATGCCCCGCGGCGCCGCCGTGGTCTACCCCAAGGACGCGGGGCAGATCCTGGCCTTCGCCGACATCTTCCCCGGCGCACGCGTCGTGGAAGCCGGGGTGGGCTCGGGATCGCTGAGCAGCTTCCTCCTGCGCGCCATCGGAGACAGCGGGATGCTGCACTCCTACGAGCGCCGCGAGGACTTCGCCGAGATCGCCAAGGGCAACGTCGAGCGCTACTTCGGCGGCTCCCACCCCGCGTGGCAGCTGACCGTCGGCGACCTCCAGGACAACCTGTCCGACACCGACGTCGACCGCGTGATCCTGGACATGCTCGCCCCCTGGGAGTGCCTGGAGGCCGTCTCCAAGGCCCTCGTCCCCGGCGGCATCCTCTGCTGCTACGTGGCGACCACCACCCAGCTCGCCCGCACCGTGGAGTCCATCCGCGAGTTCGGCTGCTACGCCGAGCCGCAGCCCTGGGAATCCATGATCCGCAACTGGCACGTCGAGGGCCTCGCCGTCCGCCCCGATCACCGCATGATCGGCCACACCGGCTTCCTCGTCACCGCCCGCCGCCTCGCGGACGGGGTCGAGCCCCCGATGCGCCGCCGCCGCCCCGCCAAGGGCGCCTACGGCGAGGACTACGAAGGCCCCAACAAGGGCTGACGTCCCCACACCCGCGGCACGCCGCCGCCGAGTTCCCCCCCGGGCGGAACTCGGCGGCGGCGTCCTCATGTTCGAGACGTTCGAGACGTTCGAACCCGCCGGGAACGGCCCGCGGCTCCCGGGAAACGGTGCGGGGCCGCCGGGAGACGCCCGCCCGGCGCTCACCCCACGTGTTCCGTCCCCCTGTGACGTGTGGCACGATGCCGGAAACCCTCGCCGCACCACCCCACAGGAGACGTCTCGCGTGCAGCTGCCCGCCGCCCCGGACCTCACCGACCTCGCGCACACCCACGCCGGGCCGATGCACTGGCTGGCCACCGCCACCGCGACCGCCGCGGTCGTCGCCCTCGCGGGACTCCTCCAGCCCGGCCCCGCCGGAACCACCGCCACGGCGACCGCCGCACCCCGCCCGGCACCCGCCCCCGAGGCCGCTGCGGCCGCCTATCCCCTGGAGTGCGGGGGAGGCCCCCGTACGGTCGCCAAGCGGGTCTCGGGGGACCTCGACGGCGACGGGAACCCCGAGACCGTTGCGGTCGTGCACTGCGAAGCCGGCTCCGGCACCCCGCCGAGCGGCGTCTACGTCCTCACCCGCGGCAGGGGCGCGGACGCGCCCGCGCGCGTGGTGGCCACGCTCGTCGCACCCGACCAGCACCGGAGCGTCACCGAGCTCGCCGTACGCGACGGGGCGGTCCTCGCCACCCTCCTCGGCTACTCGTCCCTCGACGTGCCCCGCTGCTGCCCGGACGAGAAGGAGCAGGTCAGCTGGCGCTGGCGGGGCGGAGCCTTCGTCCGCGCCGGCCAGGAGGAGGCGCGGAGCGCCTGACCCGTCACTCCGCGTCGGGGCCGTACACCTCGACCTTGTCCGCGACCCGGCGCACGTGGATGCAGTCGCCCGGGCACTCCTTCGCGGAGTCCACCACGTCCTGGAGCAGCGGCAGCGGCACCGGGGTGGTGGCGCCGGTGTCCTGGAGGAGCTCGTCGTCGGCGCTCTTCACATAAGCGAGCCCGTCGATGTCCAGCTCGAAGACCTCCGGAGCGTACTGCGCGCAGATCCCGTCCCCGGTGCACAGGTCCTGGTCGATCCAGACCTCCAGCGCCTCGCCGGCGCCCGTCGCCGGGGCCTCGTCCTGCACGGTCATGTCTCCTGCCGTTTCTGCTTCGCGCGATAAGTCGGGCCACCCTTGGCGGGTGTTGGCCAATGACGACGATACAACCGCCCGCTTTCAGACGGTGAAGGGTGGGTATTCCCCTGGCGAGAGGGGAAGCGCAAGGGTGAAGATCGGACACACCCCGGAGTCTTTTTGATCTAGGGGTTTCAATCACCACCCACGCAGGTAGGGTCAGGAAGCGTCCAGCTCCCCTTGGAGGAGGTGAGGACCGTGGCAGCCCACGACGACGACATCAACCGCGGCATCCGGCCGGGGCGAGGGTCTGAGGACCCCGCCGGTCAGGTTGCCTATCTCGAGCAGGAAATCGCCGTCCTGCGCCGCAAGCTCGCCGACTCTCCGCGCCATACGAGGATTCTCGAAGAGCGGATCGTCGAGCTGCAGACCAACCTGGCCGGCGTGTCCGCGCAGAACGAACGTCTGGCGAACACGCTCCGTGAGGCCCGCGACCAGATCGTGGCCCTCAAGGAGGAGGTCGACCGGCTCGCACAGCCGCCGGCCGGCTTCGGTGTCTTCCTGCAGGCCAATGAGGACGGCACGTGCGACATCTTCACCGGCGGCCGGAAGCTCCGGGTGAACGTCAGCCCGAGCATCGAGCTCGAAGAGCTCCGGCGCGGCCAGGAAGTCATGCTCAACGAAGCGCTCAACGTGGTCGAGGCCATGGAATTCGAGCGCGCCGGCGACATCGTCACCCTCAAGGAGATCCTCGAGGACGGCGAGCGCGCCCTGGTGGTCGGGCACACGGACGAGGAGAGGGTGGTCAGGCTCGCCGAGCCCCTGCTGGACGTCACCATCCGCTCCGGCGACGCCCTGCTGCTCGACCCCCGCTCCGGCTACGTCTACGAGGTGGTCCCCAAGAGCGAGGTCGAAGAGCTCGTCCTCGAAGAGGTCCCGGACGTCGACTACGAGAAGATCGGCGGCCTGGGCAACCAGATCGAACTGATCCGCGACGCGGTCGAGCTCCCGTACCTCTACCCGGACCTCTTCAAGGAGCACGAACTGCGTCCGCCGAAGGGCATCCTGCTCTACGGCCCGCCCGGCTGCGGCAAGACGCTGATCGCGAAGGCCGTGGCCAACTCCCTGGCCAAGAAGGTCGCCGAGGTGACCGGCCAGCCCGCGGGGAAGTCCTACTTCCTCAACATCAAGGGCCCCGAGCTCCTCAACAAGTACGTCGGCGAGACCGAGCGGCACATCCGCCTCGTCTTCCAGCGTGCCCGGGAGAAGGCGAGCGAGGGCACCCCCGTCATCGTCTTCTTCGACGAGATGGAATCCCTCTTCCGCACCCGCGGATCCGGTGTCAGCTCGGACGTGGAGAACACCATCGTCCCGCAGCTGCTCGCCGAGATCGACGGCGTGGAGGGCCTGGAGAACGTCATCGTCATCGGCGCCTCCAACCGCGAGGACATGATCGACCCCGCGATCCTGCGGCCCGGCCGGCTCGACGTCAAGATCAAGATCGAGCGTCCGGACGCGGAGGCGGCGAAGGACATCTTCGCGAAGTACCTCACGGGCAACCTGCCGCTGCACGAGGACGACGTCTCCGAGCACGCCGGCTCGAAGGCCGCCGCCGCCCACGGAATGATCCAGTCCGTCGTCGAGCAGATGTACGCGGAGTCCGAGGAGAACCGCTTCCTCGAAGTCACGTACGCCAACGGCGACAAGGAAGTCCTGTACTTCAAGGACTTCAACTCCGGCGCGATGATCCAGAACATCGTCGACCGGGCCAAGAAGATGGCCATCAAGGCCTTCCTCGACCACAACCAGAAGGGCATCCGGGTCTCCCACCTCCTCCAGGCCTGCGTGGACGAGTTCAAGGAGAACGAGGACCTGCCCAACACCACCAACCCCGACGACTGGGCCCGCATCTCCGGAAAGAAGGGCGAGCGGATCGTGTTCATCCGCACGCTCGTCACCGGAAAGCAGGGCGCGGACACCGGACGCTCCATCGACACGGTGGCCAATACCGGTCAGTACCTGTAAAACGCCCACCGGCTGCGGATGTCCGGAAACCCGGGCATCCGCAGCCGACGCATTCCATCCAGCATTTCCCCCGGCATCACAGGGAAATAGCGCAACGATCTCCCCACCAGCGCGGAGCCGATCTAGGCTCTTCGGTACCGCCGAGTCGCGCACAGTGAGCGCCGCCGGGCAAGGAGGGCCGCATGACCGTACGGCGAGTAATGGGCATCGAGACGGAGTACGGGATCTCCGTCCCGGGACACCCGAACGCCAATGCCATGCTCACCTCGTCCCAGATCGTCAACGCCTACGCGGCGGCGATGCACCGGGCGCGCCGCGCCCGCTGGGACTTCGAGGAGGAGAACCCGCTGCGGGACGCCCGCGGCTTCGACCTCGCCCGCGAGGTGGCCGACTCCAGCCAGCTCACCGACGAGGACATCGGCCTCGCCAACGTGATCCTCACCAACGGGGCCCGCCTCTACGTGGACCACGCCCACCCGGAGTACAGCTCCCCCGAGGTCACCAACCCCCGCGACGCCGTCCTCTGGGACAAGGCCGGCGAGCGGATCATGGCCGAGGCCGCCGAGCGCGCCGCCCAGCTCCCCGGCGCCCAGCCCATCCACCTGTACAAGAACAACACCGACAACAAGGGCGCGTCCTACGGCACGCACGAGAACTACCTGATGAAGCGGGAGACCCCCTTCTCGGACATCGTGCGCCACCTCACCCCCTTCTTCGTCTCCCGCCAGGTCGTGACCGGCGCGGGACGGGTCGGCATCGGCCAGGACGGGCGGGAGCACGGCTTCCAGATCAGCCAGCGCGCCGACTACTTCGAGGTCGAGGTGGGCCTGGAGACCACCCTCAAACGGCCCATCATCAACACCCGGGACGAACCGCACGCCGACGCCGAGCGCTACCGCCGCCTGCACGTCATCATCGGCGACGCCAACCTCTCGGAGATCTCGACCTACCTCAAGCTGGGCACCACCGCGCTGGTCCTGTCGATGATCGAGGACGGCTTCATCACCGTCGACCTCGCCGTCGACCAGCCGGTCCGCACCCTCCACCAGGTCTCGCACGACCCCTCGCTCCAGTACCTGGTCACGCTCCGCAGCGGCCGGACGCTCACCGCCGTACAGCTCCAGATGGAGTACTTCGAGCTGGCCAGGAAGTACGTGGACGAGCGGTACGGCACGGACGCCGACGAGCAGACCAAGGACGTCCTCACGCGCTGGGAGGACACCCTCAACCGGCTGGAGAACGACCCCATGAGCCTGGCCGGCGAGCTGGACTGGATCGCCAAGCGGGAGCTCATGGAGGGCTACCGGCGCCGCGACGGCCTGGACTGGGACGCCGCCCGGCTGCACCTGGTGGACCTCCAGTACGCGGACGTGCGCCCCGACAAGGGCCTCTACAACCGGCTGGCGGCCCGCGGGCGCATGAAGCGGCTCCTGGACGAGACCGAGGTGGAACGGGCCGAGACGGCGCCTCCGGAGGACACCCGGGCCTATTTCCGGGGCCGCTGTCTGGAGCAGTACGCGGACGACGTCGCCGCGGCCTCCTGGGACTCCGTGATCTTCGACCTGCCGGGCCGGGACTCGCTCCAGCGCGTCCCGACCCTGGAGCCCCTCCGGGGCACCAAGGCACACGTGAAATCGCTCCTGGACCGCTGCCGCACGGCGGAGGAACTGGTGCGCGTGCTCTCGGGCAACTGAACCGGAAGACCGGTACGGGCCTGAAATGCCCCGGCGCTGGGAATCATGGAACCAGTGCCCGGGCGTTGTGGAAACCACGAGGCCGAAGTCGGACCCGACCTATAGGGTCTGATCTTGTAAGGACTCAACCGAGCGGGCCGATTCGAGCGGGGTGAGGGATATGGCGACCAAGGACACCGGCGGCGGACAGCAGAAGGCGACGCGCTCCACGGAGGAGGTCGAGGAGACCACCACGGAGGCGAACTCCGACCTCCAGGAGCGCCAGGAGAAGCTGAGCGAGGACGTGGACTCCGTCCTGGACGAGATCGACGACGTCCTGGAGGAGAACGCCGAGGACTTCGTTCGATCGTTCGTGCAGAAGGGCGGCGAGTAGCCGCCTCGCGCACCTGTCGTCCTCCGTCCCCGGAGCCCCGGAGAAAGCCGTGGGTCCGGGGACGGGTGACAGGCCGTGGCACGGGTAAGGTCCGTGCACAGCAAGCAAGATCGGCCCGCGCTCCGCACGGCGGGCCGACTCTCCCACCCGGAAGGAATCGCGTGGAAGCCAACCCTCGTAGCACCGGGCGTCTGCCGGCGGCCTTCCTGACGCCGGGCTCGTCCTCGTTCATGGACTTCCTGTCCGCGCACTCGCCGGATCTGCTCCCCGGCAACCGGAAGCTTCCGGAGGGCATCGTCGAGGCCCCCCACGGCACGACCATCGTGGCCGCCACGTTCCCCGGCGGGGTCGTCCTCGCCGGCGACCGCCGCGCCACCATGGGCAACATGATCGCGCAGCGGGACATCGAGAAGGTGTTCCCGGCCGACGAGTACTCCGCGGTCGGCATCGCCGGCACCGCCGGCCTGGCGGTGGAGATGGTCAAGCTGTTCCAGCTGGAGCTGGAGCACTTCGAGAAGGTGGAGGGCGCGACGCTCTCCCTGGA
The DNA here is from genome assembly GCF_044754545.1 of Streptomyces sp. NPDC093071. Taxonomy (NCBI): domain Bacteria; kingdom Bacillati; phylum Actinomycetota; class Actinomycetes; order Kitasatosporales; family Streptomycetaceae; genus Streptomyces; species Streptomyces sp. NPDC093071. The sequence goes on from NZ_JBIVPH010000006.1 coordinate 177,103, forward strand.
GGGCAAGGCGAACCGCCTGTCCACCATGATCCGCGGCAACCTCGGCATGGCCATGCAGGGCCTCGCCGTCGTGCCGCTCTTCGCGGGCTGGGACGAGGGCAAGGAGAAGGGCCGGATCTTCTCCTACGACGTGACCGGCGGCCGCTCCGAGGAGCACGGCTTCGCCGCCACCGGCTCGGGTTCGATCTTCGCGCGGGGCTCGATGAAGAAGCTCTACCGCGACGACCTGACCGAGCAGCAGGCCACCACCCTGGTCGTGCAGGCGCTGTACGACGCGGCGGACGACGACTCGGCGACCGGCGGCCCGGACCTGGCCCGTCGGATCTTCCCGATCGTCACCGTCATCACCGACGAGGGCTTCCGCAGGCTCACCGAGGCCGAGTCCTCCGAGCTTGCCCGGTCGATCACCGAGCGACGGCTCGAGCAGCCCGACGGGCCGCGCGCCGCCCTGCTCTGACCACTCGTCGCTCCAGAAGCCCAGAAGAAAGGGACGGACCGCCGGTGTCCACTCCGTTCTACGTCTCACCCCAGCAGGCCATGGCCGACCGGGCCGAGTACGCCCGCAAGGGCATCGCCCGCGGCCGCAGCCTCGTCGTCCTCCAGTACGCCGACGGCATCGTCTTCGTCGGCGAGAACCCGTCCCGCGCCCTCCACAAGTTCAGCGAGATCTACGACCGGATCGGCTTCGCGGCCGCCGGCAAGTACAACGAGTACGAGAACCTGCGCATCGGCGGCGTGCGCTACGCCGACCTGCGGGGCTACACCTACGACCGGGACGACGTCACCGCGCGCGGCCTGGCCAACGTCTACGCGCAGACGCTCGGCACCATCTTCTCCAGCGCGGGGGAGAAGCCGTACGAGGTGGAGCTGGTCGTCGCCGAGGTCGGCACCGAGCCGGAGGGCGACCAGATCTACCGGCTGCCCCACGACGGCTCGATCGTCGACGAGCACGGCTCGGTCGCGGTCGGCGGGAACGCGGAGCAGATCAGCTCCTTCCTCGACCAGCGGCACCGGGACGGCATGTCCCTGGCCGAGGCCCTGAAGCTGGCCGTGCAGGCGCTCTCGCGGGACACCAACGGCAGCGAGCGGGAGATCCCCGCCGAGCGCCTGGAGGTGGCGGTCCTGGACCGCACGCGTCCGCAGCAGCGCAAGTTCAAGCGGATCGTCGGCCGGCAGCTGTCGCGCCTCCTGGGCGCGGACAACGCGGCGGTGACGAAGACGGACGAGCCCTCCGACGAGGCTCCCGAGGAGTAGACGGCACCGCCCGAGAGGCCCGGCGCGCGCGAGCGGCCGGGCCCCTCGGCACGTCCGCCCGGGGAACGGGCCCAGGGGCCTCAGGGGGCCGGAGCGGGTCCCGAGGAGCCCCGGGGGACCAGGGCGACGGGAAGGGTCTCCGGGCGGGGCCGCTCGCCCGCGAGGACGGCGAGGAGCGCCTCCATCCCCCGCCGTCCGAACTCCTCGGCGGGCAGCCGGACGGTGGTGAGCTCGGGCTCGACCACCGTGGCCAGGGCCATGTCGTCGAAGCCGGTGACCGACAGGTCCTCGGGGACGCGCAGACCGAGCCGGCGCGCGGCCTTGTAGACGCCGGCCGCGAGGATGTCGTCGTCGCAGACCACCGCCGTGGGACGGGGCCCGGGGGCGGCCAGGGCGAGGGTCGCCGCCTCCCGGGCGTCCGCGACGTTCAGCGGCGACCGCACGGTGCGGACCTCCGTACCGCGCAGGGCCCGGGCGAGCACGTCGGCCCGGACGTCGAAGGTCCAGGACGGGGCCGCGGACGCCAGGTGCAGGAAGCGGCGGTGGCCGAGGCCGAGCAGGTGCTCGGTCACCCGGCGCATCCCGTCCGCGACGTCGAGGTTCACGTGGGCGGCGGCGCCGGTGCCCGCCGGGTCGCTGTCGAGCATGACGAGCGGCAGGTCGGTGCCCCGGAAGGCCTCCAGGGCGTCGGTCGCCATGGAGGAGGCGATCACGCCGTCGAGGGCGGCCTGCGCCGAGGCGAAGGGGTCCCGGGCCGGGCCCACGCCGTCGGGGGAGGGGTAGAGGACGACCCCGAAGCCCTGCCGGGCGGCCGCGGCGGCGGCGCCCGTGTAGACGTGGGCGAAGAACTCGTTGGTGAGGGCCGGGACGACGAGCAGGGCCGTCCTGGTGCGGCCGAGCCGGAGGTTGCGGGCGGCCAGGTTGGGCCGGTAGCCGAGCTTCCCGGCGGCCTCCCGCACGGCGTCGGCGGTCCGCTCGGAGACCCGGCCGCGCCACTTGTCGCCGAGCACCAGGGAGACGGTGGCCTGCGAGACGCCCGCCGCCCGGGCGACGTCCCTGCTGGTCGGGCGCGTGCCGCCGAGCGGCTCCGGGGTCTGCACACAAGCCTCCGCGTCGGACGGTCCCAGGCACGCGGAGTGGACCCGCGTACAGCTGACATGGTACGTATGACGTCGGACGTTATACGTAAAACCTCGGGGGGATCCCGGGCGAGGGGAGACCGACATGGCCACCGAGGCACCGGGACGCGGCGGCTATCTGGACATCCTCAGGGCGCCGCACGCCGCCCGGCTCCTCGCCGGGACCCTCGTCGGGCGCCTGCCCAACGGCACCGGCCCCGTCGCCCTCACCCTCTTCGTCCGCGACCAGGGCGGCAGCTACACCCTCGCCGGCGGCCTCATCGCCGCCTACGGCGTCGCCACCGCCCTCGGCCAGCCGCTCCTCGGCCGGGCCGTCGACCTCAAGGGCCAGCCCCGGGTCCAGCTGCCCGCCGCCGTCCTCTCCGCCCTCGGCATGGCCCTGCTCGCCCTCACCGGCATCGGACACCTCGGCCTCGCCTACGCCGCCGTCGTCCTCGCCGGACTCTTCACCCCGCCCCTGGAGGGCGGACTGCGGGCCCTGTGGCCGAGCGTCCTCGGCCGCGCGGACCGGGTCCACCGCGCGTACGCCCTCGACGCGGTCGCCCAGGAGGTCATGTTCACCGTCGGGCCCCTGCTGCTGACCCTCCTGGTCTCCCTCTGGTCGCCCGCCGCCGCCCTCCTCGTCATCAACGCCCTCGGCGTCCTCGGCGCCCTCGCCGTCGTCCTCTCCGAGCCCTCCCGCGCCTGGCGCTCCGCACCCCGCGAGGCCCACTGGCTGGGCGCCCTGCGCTCGCCCGGCCTCCTCGCCCTCCTCGGCTCCTTCTTCTTCGTCGGTCTCGCCCTGGGCTCCATCACCGTCGCCGCCGTCGCCTACGCCGACGACCGGAACGCCCCCGCCGTCTACGGCTGGCTGATGGCCGCCCTCGGGCTCGGCGCGCTCCTCGGCGGCGTCGCCTACGGCGCCCGCCAGTGGGCCGGGGCGCCCGAGCGCCGCCTGCGCGTCCTCGTGCTGCTCCTCGCGGTCTGCTACCTGCCGCTGATCCTCGTCCCGGGCCCCGCGGCCATGACGGGCCTCTCGGTCCTCTCCGGCGTCTTCCTGGCCCCCGCCCTCGCCTGCGCCTTCCTCGTCGTCGACCGGCACGCGCCGCGCGGCACCGTCACCGAGGCCTTCTCCTGGCTCGTCACCACCTTCGGCGTCGGCTCGGCCCTCGGCTCCGCCGTCGCCGGACCCACCGTCGAACTCGCCGGAACGGCGTCCGGCTTCGCCGTCGCCGGAGCGGGCGGCCTCGTCGCCTTCGTCGTCCTCCTCGCCACCACCCGCGTCCTGGACGCCCCGACGGCCCCGAACACCCCCGGCGCCGAGGCGCGACACGCCGTCGACGCGGACGGCCCCGCCGCCGCGCACGGCGAAAAGAACACGCCCTGATCGGAAAATGATCCGAACGTGAGTGTCCAACCCGGTTTCAGCGCAGGCCGTCAGGCGTAATGTTCAGACATGGACCGCCGCATTTTCGGGCTGGAGAACGAGTACGGCGTCACGTGCACGTTCAGGGGACAGCGCCGACTGTCTCCTGACGAAGTGGCGCGCTACCTCTTCCGCCGTGTCGTGTCATGGGGCCGCAGCAGCAATGTCTTCCTGCGGAACGGCGCCCGCCTGTACCTCGACGTGGGTTCGCATCCGGAATACGCCACACCGGAATGCGACAACGTGACCGAACTGGTCACCCACGACAAGGCCGGCGAGCGCATTCTCGAAGGCCTGCTCGTCGACGCCGAACGCCGCCTGCACGAGGAGGGAATCGCGGGCGACGTCTACCTCTTCAAGAACAACACCGACTCGGCCGGAAACTCCTACGGCTGCCACGAGAACTATCTCGTCGCCCGCCACGGGGAGTTCTCCCGGCTCGCGGACATCCTCATTCCCTTCCTCGTCACCCGGCAGCTCATCTGCGGTGCGGGGAAGGTCCTCCAGACCCCGCGCGGCGCGGTCTACTGCGTCTCCCAGCGCGCCGAGCACATCTGGGAGGGCGTCAGCTCCGCCACCACCCGCTCCCGGCCCATCATCAACACCCGGGACGAGCCGCACGCCGACGCCGAGCGCTACCGCAGGCTCCACGTCATCGTCGGCGACTCGAACATGTCCGAGACGACCATGCTGCTCAAGGTCGGCGCCACCGACCTCGTGCTCCGCATGATCGAGGCCGGCACCGTGATGCGCGACCTCACCCTGGAGAACCCCATCCGGGCCATCCGCGAGGTCAGCCACGACATCACCGGCCAGCGCAAGGTCCGGCTCGCCAGCGGCCGCGAGGCCTCCGCCCTGGAGGTCCAGCGCGAGTACTACGAGAAGGCCGTGGACTTCGTCGACCGCCGCGGCATCCGCAGCGGCACGGTCGCCCAGGTTCTGGAGCTGTGGGGCCGCACGCTCGACGCGATCGAGGACGAGCGCCTCGACCGCATCGAGACCGAGATCGACTGGGTCATGAAGCACAAGCTCATCGAGCGGTACCGGGCCAAGCACAACATGACCATGTCGAACCCGAGGGTCGCGCAGATAGACCTCGCCTACCACGACATCCACCGCCGCCGGGGGCTGTACTACCTGCTCCAGAAGAACGGGCAGGCGGCCCGGATCTGCAACGACCTGAAGATCTTCGAGGGCAAGTCCGTGCCCCCGCAGACCACCCGGGCCCGGCTCCGCGGCGACTTCATCCGCCGCGCCCAGGAGCAGCGGCGGGACTTCACCGTCGACTGGGTCCACCTCAAGCTCAACGACCAGGCACAGCGGACGGTGCTCTGCAAGGACCCGTTCCGCTCCGTCGACGACCGGGTGGAGAAGCTGATCGCCGGAATGTGACGGGACCACCGCAAGGGTGAAAACGCGGCACGCGCGGCCGGGCCCGGCCTCCCGGGCCCGACCCCGTGCGCCCGGGGCCGTACCCCTCCGAGGGTGCGGCCCCGGTTCCGTACCTCCCGTACGGCAGAACCCCTGCGGGGCAGGGGCCGCACCGTAGAGTGTGGACGTTCCCATGGCCCCGACTCCCAGTTGGACTGATGAACTACAACACGAAGCGACGTATCGCCGCGCTCCTCGCCGTGCCCGTCCTGCTGATCACCGCCGCGTGCGGCTCGGACTCGGGGAAGGACACCGCGGAAGGCACGGTGGCCGAGGTCAAGGGGAAGTTCGGCGCGCAGCCCGACGTCGTCGTCCCCAAGGACGCCAAGGCCGCCGACAAGACGGTGATCGAGACCGTGACGGAGGGCAGCGGGGCGACGGTCAAGAAGGGCGACTTCGTCAGGCTGGACTGGACGGTCGAGAAGTGGCAGGAGGACAAGCCCCTCGGCGGCACCTGGGCCCAGCAGACGCCCGACGCCAAGGGCGCGCACCCGCAGGCCGTCGAGCGGCTCGGTCAGCCGAGCCAGCAGCTGCCGGAGAAGGTCCTCAACGCGGTGGACGGCAAGAAGGTCGGCTCCCGCGTCCTCGTCCAGGGGACCGCGGGCGACCTGGTCGGCGAGAACCTGAACCCGCAGTCGGGGCTGAAGGCCACCGACACCCTGGTCTGGGTCGTCGACGTGGCGGGAGCCGCCGCCGTGGACTCCAAGGCCGAGGTCAAGGGCACCCAGGCGGCGCCCGAGGCCGGGATGCCGGAGGTGAAGGCCCCCTCCCAGGCGGCCGCGACGATCACCGTCCCGAAGGGCCAGAAGGCCCCCACCGAGCTGAAGCAGCAGGTCCTCATCAAGGGCACGGGCCCGAAGGTCGAGGCCGGGCAGGGACTCATCGCCCAGTACACCGGCGTGAAGTGGGAGGACGGCAAGAAGTTCGACTCCTCCTGGGACCACGGGGGCGCCACCGCCTTCCAGATCGGCACCGGCTCGGTCATCCAGGGCTGGGACAAGGCCCTGGTCGGCAAGAACGTCGGTGACCGCGTGCTCCTGGTGATCCCCCCGGCGCTGGCCTACGGGTCCAACCCGAGCAGCGAGCTGGCGAAGAACACGCTGGTCTTCTCCGTCGACATCCTGGGCGTCGCCTGATTCCCGTCGCGATCACCGATCTGTGAGACTGTTCCGGATCGACGCACCACAAGAAGGAGCACACAGCAGTGAGCATCGAGAAGCCCGAGGTCGACTTCCCGGGCGGCGAGCCGCCGAAGGACCTGGAGATCAAGGACGTCTGGGAAGGCGACGGCGAGGTCGCCGAGGCCGGCGACGCCGTGCAGGTCCACTACGTGGGTGTGGCCTTCTCCACCGGCGAGGAGTTCGACGCCTCCTGGAACCGCGGCACCCCGCTCGGCTTCCAGCTCGGCATCGGCCAGGTCATCAAGGGCTGGGACCAGGGCGTCCAGGGCATGAAGGTCGGCGGCCGCCGCCAGCTGATCATCCCCGCCCACCTCGCCTACGGCGACCGCGGCGCCGGCAGCGCGATCGCCCCGGGCGAGACGCTGATCTTCGTCTGCGACCTCGTGGCCGTCGGCAAGCGCTGACCCGCCGGCCGGACGGGCACGGACCCGACCGACGAGGCTCCTGAGGGCCCCCGCCGTCCACGGCGGGGGCCCTCCGCTTTTGTCCCGAGACCCCGGGACGGTACGGTCGGACGTCCGAGAAGTGGAACCGGCGGAAGAGGTGCAGGGCGTCGATGGCGATTGCCAAGTCCGAGCGGCTGATGAATCTCGCGCTGTGCCTGCTCGGGACGCGCCGCCCGCTCAGCAAGCGCGAACTCCGCGGCTCCATCGAGGCCTACCTCGAAGCGAGCGGCGAGGACGCCTTCAACCGCATGTTCGAGCGCGACAAGGACGACCTCCGCGAGCTCGGCCTCGTCATCGAGACCGTCGAGAACCTGGAGGGCGAGACCGGCTACCTCGCCCGCCGCGACTCCAACCGGCTGCCGCCCATCACCCTCGACGCCGAGGAGGCCGCCGCGCTCGGCCTCGCCGCCAAGGTCTGGCAGCAGGCCCGCCTCGCCGGAGCCGCCAGCGGCGCCCTCCAGAAGCTCCGCGCCGCCGGGATGCCCGAGGCGGAGGACTCGTACGACGTCCAGCCCAGCGCCCTCGAACCGCGCATCCCGGTCCGCGAGGCCGCCTTCGAGCCCCTCATGCTCGCCTGCCGCGACCGGCGGCCCGTCGTCTTCGACTACCGCAAGGCCAACGCCGCCCGCCCCGGGACCCGCCACGTCGAGCCCTGGACCCTCGAATGCTGGCGCGGCCACTGGTACCTCGCGGGCTGGGACCGCGACCGCGGCGCCGAGCGCGTCTTCCGCCTCTCCCGGATCACCGGCAAGGTCCGCTCCCGGGCCGGCGCCTTCACCGCGCCCGTGCCCGACGTCGTCACCGTCCGCGAGACCGTCGAGAGCTGGGCCGGCGAGACCGCCACCCGCTCCGCCCGGATCCGCCTCCGCGCCGGCAGCGGCTACCCGCTGCGGGCCCGCGCCCAGTCCGTACGGGAGGGCGCCGACGGCTGGGACGAGCTGGAGATCCCATACGGGCACGGCCTCGACGCCTGGCTCGTCGAGTTCGGCCCCGACGTCGTCGTACTGGAACCGGCCGATCTGCGGGCCGACGTGATGGACCGGCTGCGCGCCGTGGCCAAGGGCTGAGGGGGAGGACGGACGCATGGCTGCCAACGCGATCGACCAGACGAGGCGGATGCTCTCCCTCGTCACCTACCTCCGCGAGCGCCCCGGCGCCCACGTCGCCGACGTGGCGCGCGCCTTCGGCATCACCGAGGACGAGCTGATCTCCGACCTGGACGTGCTGCCCATGTGCGGCACCAGCTTCCGGGGCGGGGACCTCCTCGACATCGACACCGACGGCGACCGGATCTGGTGGCACAACCCCGACGACGTCGCCGCCCCGCTGCGCCTCGCCGCCGACGAGGCGACCGCCCTGCTCGTCGCCGCCCGCGCCGTCGCCACCCTGCCGGGGCTCCGCGAGAGCGACCGGGAGGCCCTGCTCCGCGCCACCGCCAAGCTGGAGGCCGCGGCCGGCGAGGCCGCCGGGGCCAGCGCCCGGCTCTCGGTCACCTTCGAGGCCGAGGGCGGGGTCTTCGCCGAGGTCGACCGGGCGATCTCCGAGCGCCGCCGCCTGTGGGTGCGCTACTACTCGCCCGCGCGCGACGAACTCACCGAGCGCGAGGTCGACCCGATCCGGCTCTTCGCCGTCGGCCACACTTACATGGAGGCCTGGTGCCGCCTCTCCGAGGCGCGCCGCACCTTCCGGCTCGACCGGGTCGCGGAGATCCGCCTCCTCGACGAGCCCGCCGCGCCGCCGGAGCTGGAGCTGCGGGACCTCTCCGAGAACCTGGTCCAGCCCTCCGCCGACGACCCCGAGGTCGTGGTCGAGGTCGGCCCCGGCGGCCGCTGGGTCGCCGAGTACTACCCGCACGACCGGGCCGACGAGCTGCCCGACGGCGGTCTGCGGATCACCCTGCGGACGCCGGACCCCGCCTCGCTGCGCAGGCTCGCGCTCCGGCTCGGCAGCGACGGACGCATCGTCGCACCGGCCGAGCTCGCCGACAGCGCCAGGACGGCCGCCACCGCCGCGCTCGCCGCGTACGAGAACGGCGACGGGAACGAACAGGAATGAGCCACTCGGGGCGAGAGAAATGAGGGACATGCCCGTGATGCACGGTTTCGCGGCGACGGTGGCTCCCGTCCTCTTCAAGGCCGCCTGCCCCGACTGCCGTTCCCGCTTCGAACTCTCGGCGAACGCCCTGCGCCTCGCCATCGGAGCCAGCCGCCGCACCACCTTCTACTCCTTCACCTGCCCCGAGTGCGGAAGCTCCGTCCGCAAGCCCGCCGGAGACCGCATCGTCGAACTCCTCACCGGCGGCGGCGTCCGGACACTGCGCCTCCACACCACCGTCTGAACGCCCCTCCACCGTCCAGCGTCTAGGCTCGCCCCATGTTCTGGCCCATGCTCGCCATCGTCCTCGGCTTCCTCGGCATCGCCGTCCTCGGCGTCCTCGCCGTCAAGGTCTTCCTGGAGGTCCAGCGCCTCGGCCGTCAAGTGGCCCACACCACCCAGCGGATCACCCGGGCCGCCGAAGAACTCGAAGACGCCGCCGCCGACCTCGCCCGAACCGGCGAGACGCTCCGCTGAACCCGTGCCGTACGCTGCGGGAAGCGGCCCCGGCCGGGGCGCACGGGACGCAATCGGGAGTACGCACGGGCATTGCCCCCCGTTTACTCCTGCGGGTTACGATCGCAGACAGCGCGGTGGCCGGACACCTGTCCGACCCGCCGGGCACGCACACCATGTCGCCTCGGTGAAGAAGGTAAACAGCTATGTTTGGTAGGCTCGGCCCCACCGAGATCATTCTCATCCTCGTCGTCGTCATCCTCCTGTTCGGCGCCAAGAAGCTCCCGGACATGGCCCGCTCGCTCGGCAAGTCGGCCCGCATCCTCAAGAGCGAGGCCAAGGCGATGAAGGCCGACGACCAGCAGAGCGCCCCCGCCGACCCGCCGCACACCGGAACCGTGACGCCGGACCAGCCCGCCGCGCGCACCATCCAGGCCGCCCCCGGCGACGTGACCAGCGCTCGCCCCGTGACCGAGCCCACGGACACCACCAAGCGCTGACCCGGTCCGCCGCGGCCGCCGCACCGGGCGGCGGCCTGCCGCACGAGATGAGGACGTGGGTTGCCCAAGTCTGCCCGCAAACAGGAGAAGGACCCCGAGGGCCGGATGCCCCTCGTGGAGCACCTCCGCGAACTCCGCAACCGCCTGGCGAAGGGTCTCCTCGCCATCGCCGCGGTGACGATCGTCGCCCTCGTGTACAGCGAGGAGCTGATGCAGTTCCTGACGAAGTCGGTGCCCACCTGCGCACCGGACGTCACCAGCAACGGCGGAAACTGCGCGATCGTCTCCTTCAACACGCTGATGGCCCCCTTCAGCACGACGATCCAGCTGTCGCTGACGACGGGCCTCGTCGTCGCCAGCCCGATCTGGCTGTACCAGCTGTGGGCCTTCGTCGCGCCCGGACTGCACAAGAACGAGAAGAAGTACACGTACGCCTTCGTCGGCGCGGCCGTGCCGCTCTTCGCCGCCGGCGCCTACCTCGCGTACCTCATCCTCCCCATCAGCGTGAAGGTCCTCATCAGCCTCACGCCCGAGGGCTCCGCGAACATCCTCTCGCTCGGTGACGTCCTCGACTTCACCCTGCGCATGGTGCTCGTCTTCGGCCTCGCCTTCGAGCTCCCGCTCGTCCTGGTGATGCTCAACCTCACCGGTGTCCTCACCGGCCGCCGCATGGCCGGCTGGTGGCGCGGCGTGATCATGGGCGTCTTCGTCTTCGGCGCCGTCATCACCCCCACCACCGACCCCGTCGGCATGATCGCCCTCGCCGGGCCCATCACCATCCTGTACTTCGGGGCCGTCGGCTTCGCCCTCCTCAACGACCGGCGGCGCAGGCGCGCGAACCCCGACGCCGAGCTCGACGACGACGAGGCCTCCGTCCTCGACCTCACCCCCGAGACGGTCGGCGCCGTCGAGGCCGTGGGCGCCCCCCGCGCCCTGCCCGAGCAGGCCACCGGGGAGCACGGCGGCGCCGTGCGCCGTCTCAACGGTTACGACGACATCACCTGATCTTGTAGGGTCCCCCCAGACTCCGTCCGGGGGGACCCCAATGACCAGCGACATCACCCTCTTCGTCAACCCCACCGCGGGCCGCGGCCGGGGTGCACAGGCCGCCCGGCCCGCCCTCGACGCGCTGCGGGACGCCGGATTCTCCGTCCGCACCGTCCTCGGACACGACGCCGCCGACGCCCTGCGCCGCGTCCGCGAGGCCGTCGCGGACGGCACCGGCGCCCTCGTCGCCGTCGGCGGCGACGGCATGGTCTCCCTCGCCCTCCGGGTCGTCGCCGGCACCTCCGTCCCCCTCGGGATCATCGCCGCGGGCACCGGCAACGACTTCGCCCGCACCCTCGGCCTGCCCGTCCGCGACCCGGCCGCCGCGGCCCGCGTCGCCGCCGGAATCCTGAAGGACACCGGAGGCCGGACCGTCGACCTCGGACGCGTCACGGGCGGAGACGGGGGAGCTGCCGATGGGCGCGCCGACGGAGGAGCCCCCACTGGGCTCGCCGACGGGGGAACCGTCACTGGCCGCGCCGGCGGAGGAGCCGGCGCCACCGGGCACGACGGGGACGCCCGCTGGTACGGGACCGTCCTGGCGTCGGGCTTCGACTCCCGGGTCAACGACCGCGGCAACCGCATGCGCGTCCCCGCAGGCCGCTTCAAGTACGACCTCGCGATCCTCGCCGAGCTCGCCGGCTTCCGGCCCGTGCCCTACCGCCTCACCCTCGACGACGGACGGGTCGTGGAGGTCGACGCCACCCTCGTCGCCGTCGGCAACGGCACCTCCTACGGAGGCGGTATGCGCATCTGCGCCGACGCCCGCACCGACGACGGCCTCCTCGACGTCACGGTCGTCGGCGACTGCGACCGCACCACCCTGATCAAGGTCTTCCCCCGCGTCTACAAGGGCACACATTTCGACCACCCCAAGGTCACCACGTACCGCACCCGCACCCTCGTCCTCGACGCCCCGGACACCACCGGCTACGCCGACGGCGAGCCCCTCGGCCCGCTGCCCCTCGCCGTGGAGTGCGTACCCGGCGCCCTGCGCGTCCTCGCGCCGGACGCCCCGCCCGCCGGTTGATCCGTCCCTCCACATCGCGCGATAAAGATCGCGTCACTGTCAGAGGTGGCGGGTAGGCTCGACAACAAGATGACAGAGGACCTCACACCAGCCGAGGCGTACGCGGCCGCCCGCGCCCGCAACGCCGAGCGGGCCACCGCGCTGCACCCCTTCCGCGAGATGTACGACTTCGACCTGGACCCCTTCCAGATCGAGGCGTGCAAGGCCCTCGAAGCGGGCAAGGGGGTACTCGTCGCCGCGCCCACGGGCTCCGGCAAGACCATCGTCGGCGAATTCGCCGTCCACCTCGCCCTCACCCAGGGCCGCAAGTGCTTCTACACGACCCCCATCAAGGCGCTGTCGAACCAGAAGTACGCCGACCTCGTCAAGCGGTACGGAGCCGACAAGGTCGGCCTGCTCACCGGGGACAACAGCGTCAACGGCGACGCGCCGATCGTCGTCATGACCACCGAAGTCCTCCGCAACATGCTCTACGCGGGCTCCCAGGCCCTCTCCGGCCTCGGCTACGTCGTCATGGACGAGGTGCACTACCTCTCGGACCGCTTCCGCGGCGCCGTCTGGGAGGAAGTGATCATCCACCTCCCCGAATCCGTCACCCTCGTCTCGCTCTCCGCGACCGTGTCCAACGCCGAGGAGTTCGGCGACTGGCTCGACACCGTCCGCGGCGACACCGAGGTCATCGTCTCCGAGAGCCGCCCCGTGCCGCTCTGGCAGCACGTCCTCGCCGGACGCCGGATGTACGACCTCTTCGAGGAGGAGACCGACCACGGCGGCCGCGGCGCCTCCCGCCGCGAGGTCAACCCCGACCTCCTCCGCCTCGCCCGCACCGAGAACACGCGCACGTACAACCCGCGCGAACGGCGGCGCGGCAAGATGGTCCGCGAGGCCGACCGCGAGCGCGAGCGCCGCCAGCGCTCCCGCATCTGGACCCCCGGCCGGCCCGAGGTCATCGACCGGCTCGACGCCGAGGGACTCCTGCCCGCCATCACCTTCATCTTCAGCCGCGCCGGCTGCGAGGCCGCCGTCCAGCAGTGCCTCTACGCGGGACTCCGGCTCAACGACGACGAGGCCCGGCAGCGGGTCCGCGAGATCGTCGAGGAGCGCACCGCCTCCATCCCCCCCGAGGACCTGCACGTCCTCGGCTACTACGAGTGGCTCGAAGCCCTGGAGCGGGGGATCGCCGCCCACCACGCGGGGATGCTCCCCACCTTCAAGGAGGTCGTCGAGGAGCTGTTCGTCCGCGGCCTCGTCAAGGCCGTCTTCGCCACCGAGACCCTCGCCCTCGGCATCAACATGCCCGCACGGTCCGTCGTGCTCGAAAAGCTGGTCAAGTGGAACGGCGAACAGCACGCCGACATCACCCCCGGCGAGTACACCCAGCTCACCGGCCGCGCCGGACGCCGCGGCATCGACGTCGAGGGACACGCCGTCGTCCTCTGGCAGCGCGGCCTCGACCCCGGCCACCTCGCCGGACTCGCCGGCACGCGCACGTACCCGCTGCGCTCCAGCTTCAGGCCCTCGTACAACATGGCGGTCAACCTCGTCGACCAGTTCGGCCGGCACCGGTCCCGCGAACTCCTCGAAACCTCGTTCGCGCAGTTCCAGGCCGACCGCTCCGTCGTCGGGATCTCCCGCCAGGTCCAGAAGAACGAAGAGGGCCTGGAGGGCTACCGCGAGGGCATGACCTGCCACCTCGGGGACTTCGAGGAGTACGCGCGGCTCCGCCGCGACCTCAAGGACCGCGAGACGGAACTGGCGAAGCAGGGCGCCGCCCAGCGCCGCGCCCAGGCGGCCGGCTCCCTGGAGAAGCTGAAGCCCGGCGACGTCATCCACGTCCCCACCGGAAAGTTCGCCGGCCTCGCCCTCGTCCTCGACCCCGGCATCCCGGCGGGCCGCACCAACGGACACCGTGGCTTCGAGCACCACGACGGACCCCGCCCGCTCGTCCTCACCGCCGAGCGGCAGGTCAAGAGGCTCGCCTCCATCGACTTCCCCGTCCCCGTCGAGGCGCTGGAGCGCATGAGGATCCCCAAGTCCTTCAACCCGCGCTCCCCGCAGTCCCGCCGCGACCTCGCCTCCGCGCTGCGCAGCAAGGCCGGCCACATCAACCCCGAGCGGCACCGCAAGAACCGTGCCGCAGCCGCCGACGACCGCGAGATCGCCCGGCTGCGTACCGAGATCCGCGCGCACCCCTGCCACGGCTGCGACGAGCGCGAGGACCACGCCCGCTGGGCCGAGCGCTACCACCGCCTCCAGCGCGACACCCGGCAGCTGGAGCGGCGCATCGAGGGCCGCACCAACACCATCGCCCGCACCTTCGACCGGATCGTCGCGCTCCTCACCGAGCTCGACTACCTGCGCGGCGACGAGGTCACGGACAACGGCAAGCGGCTCGCCCGGCTCTACGGCGAACTCGACCTGCTCGCGAGCGAATGCCTCCGCGACCGGGTCTGGGAAGGCCTCACCCCGCCCGAACTCGCCGCCTGCGTCTCCGCCCTCGTCTACGAGTCCCGCCAGGCCGACGACGCCGTCGCGCCCAAGCTGCCCACCGGCAACGCCAAGGCAGCGCTCGGCGAGATGGTCCGGATCTGGGGACGCCTCGACGCCCTCGAAGAGGAGTTCAAGATCAACCAGGCGGAGGGCGTGGGCCAGCGCGAGCCCGACCTCGGATTCGCCTGGGCGGCCTACCAGTGGGCCTCCGACAAGGGCCTCGACCAGGTGCTCCGCGAGGCGGAGATGCCGGCCGGAGACTTCGTCCGCTGGTGCAAGCAGGTGATCGATGTCCTCGGACAGATCGCCGCCGCCGCGCCCAAGGAGAACAGCACCGTAGCCAAGAACGCCCGCAAGGCCGTCGACTCGCTGCTGCGGGGCGTCGTCGCCTACAGCTCCGTGGGCTGACCTTCCTCACCCCATCGGGTGAGTTCCGGCCGGAGCCCATGGCGATCACGCCATGGGCCCCGGCCTCTGTCGTGTTCCCACCGTCGTTGTCCACAGGCCGTCGTCCACAGGGGTGGCGCGGACCCCGGCCCTTCCGCTTGCATGGACTCACATGCAGGGAAGGGCAGTTGGGGAGGGGAAACGGATGACCACACATGCCGGTCCGGATGCCGGGGCGCGCGACGAGGAGCGGCCGGCGGAGACTCCGGGAGGGGAGGCTCCGGGAGGGGAGGTGGCGCGGAAGCCGGCGGGAGGAGAGGCTCCGGGAGGGGAGACGGCGCGGGAGCCGGTGGTCTTCGTGGAAGGGCCGCGAGGCGTGCCCCTCCTCGGGAACCTGCCCGCCTTCGGCAAGGACCCCCTCGCCTTCTTCGAACAGCTCAGGGAACGGGGGGACTTCGTCCGCTGGCGCTTCGGCCGCAGCCGCGCCCTCTTCATCGCCCATCCCGACAACATCGGCGAACTCCTCACCGAGGTCGAGCGCACCTTCGACCAGCCCGACCTCGGCATCGCCTTCCGCACCCTCCTCGGCAACGGCGTCGTCGTCGCGAAGGGCGCCGACTGGCGGCGCAAGCGCTCCCTCGTCCAGCCCTCCGTCCGCCCCAAGCAGGTCCGCTCCTACGCGGCGACCATGGCCGAATGCGCCGTCGACCTCGCCGACCGGTGGACCGACGGACAGCGGATCGACATCAAGAAGGAGATGGCCGCCCTCACCCAACTCATCGCCGTCCGCACCATCTTCGGCGTCGACACGGCCGCCGACGCCGAGTCCATCGGCCGGGCGATGGACATCGCGCAGAAGGAGATCGGCGCCGAGTTCAGCGGCATCGGAGCCCTGCTGCCCGACTGGGTCCCCACGCCCGGACGCGCCCGCATCAAGCGCGCCACGGCCGTCATCGACGCCGAGGTCTCCCGGGTCGTCTCCCGCCACCGCGACGGCGACACCGAGCGCCCCGACCTGCTCAGCCGGCTCCTCGCCGCCCGGGACGAGACCGGCGCCCGCCTCTCCGACCGGGAGATACGCGACGAGACGGTCACCCTCTACATCGGGGGCCACGAGACCACAAGCTCCACCCTCGTCTGGGCCTGGCACCTGCTCTCCCACAACCCCCGGGTCCGCGACGCCCTCACCGAGGAGCTCGACCGGGTCCTCGCCGACCACGAACCGGGCTACGACGACTACGCCTCCCTCCCCTACACCCAGGCCGTCGTCAAGGAGACCCTCCGGCTCTACCCCACCATCTGGCTCATCACCGGCCTCGCGAAGGAGGGCGCCACCATCGGAGGCACCCCCATTCCCGTCGGTACCCGCGTCTGGTCCAGCCAGTGGGCCACCCACCGCGACCCCCGCTGGTACGGCGACCCCGAGGTCTTCCGCCCCGAACGCTGGCTGACCGGCGACCCCGGGAACGGCAAGGACGGCGGGGAGGGCGAGAGCGGCGCATCGGCCGAGGAGATACCCGAGTACGCCTGGTTCCCGTTCGGCGGCGGACCCCGCGTGTGCCTCGGCACCCGCTTCGCCCTCGTCGAGGCCGTCCTCGTCCTCGCGGTGCTCGCCCGCCGCTTCCACCTGGACGTCACCGCCGAGGGAGTACGCCCGGTCCCCAGCCTCACCCTCCAGCCGGACCGCGACGTCCTCGCGACGGTCCGCGCCCGGGACTGAGACCGGACCGGCGCCCTCAGCCGGCCGTGGCCAGGGCCCTCGCCAGCTCCCGCAGGTCGTCGGTGCGCAGGACGCGGCCGCCGAAGCCGGGGAGGGGGACGTGGAGGGCGGACAGCCAGCGGGCGGGGACGGCGGCGGAGCCGTACACCGCACCCGCGAGCGTGCCGGTCACCGCCGCCACCGTGTCGGTGTCGCCGCCCAGGTCGACCGCCACGGCCAGGGCCTCCTCGAAGGAGGGGGTGGTGCGCAGCGCCCACACCGCCGAGCCGAGACACGGCCAGACGGCGCCGTTGAACTCGGTCGCGTCGTCCGGGTGCCAGCCGGGGGCGAGCACCGTCGCCCAGCGGTCCCGGTGGGCGGGGTCCACTTCGGCGAGGGTGGCGGGCAGGGCGGCGAGCGGGTCCTTGCCGAGGAGGGCGACTCGGACCAGTTCGTGGAGGATCGCCGTGCCCTCCCAGGCCGCGCCGTCGCCGTGCGTCAGGGCGGCGATGCGGCGGGCGGCGTCCATGGTCGCGGTCCGTCCCCGCGCCGCGAAGTACACGGCCGAGGTGGCGGCCCGCATCAGCGAACCGTTCCCGGCGGCATACATGTTGACCTGGAAATGGAGGGAGGAGGCGAGGTCCCACGGGTCGCCGCCGAGCAGCACCTGCTCGGTCTGGAGGCCGATGTCCTTGGGTTCGGCCGCCGCCCAGCGGCGGAAGCGGTCGAAGACGTCCGGCGGGTCGAGGCCGCCCCGTTCGAGGAGGGACTCCCCGAGCAGAACGGCCATCTGCGTGTCGTCCGTGGCCTCGCCCGGGTCCCAGCCGCCGCCTCCGCACAGCTCGCCGGCGCCGTCCGGAAAGCGTTCCCGGAAGACGCCGGGAAGGCCGAACTCGAAGGGGGCGCCCAGGGCGTCGCCCGCGGCGGAGCCCAGAACGGCGCCCATGGCGCGGTCGATGTCCGTCATCCGGCCACTCTAGACCGGGGGTTGTGGCTCCCCGTGCCGTGGTGGCGGGGCACGGGGAGCCACCGGTTCAGGCCGCCGGAGCGGGGGCGGCCGGGGTGCGTTCCTCGTGCCGTGCGCGTGCGGTCCAGAGGGCGCGGACCACCAGGAAGAGAGGCAGGGCGACGGGGGAGAGGAGGATCGTCAGGAGGAGCAGGGGACCCATGAGGAGGGGCGGTACGGAGAGGCGTCGGCCCTCCCGGTACATCCACTGACCGAGCAGCAGGTCCCAGGCGAGGATCTGGGCCCAGATCGCGCCGGCGCCGTTCGGGAGCGCGGCGAGGTCCCGGAAGGCATCGATGTCCGGGCTGCTGACCGCCGTCCAGAACTCGGGCAGGACCGGGGCGACCAGCACCGCCCAGAGGGTCAGGAGGGGGAGGACGGTCAGCGGCGAGGCCGCGAGGCGCTCGGTGAACCGCCACCGGGGCGCGAGGACCATCAGGAACCAGACGGGAGCCACGAGGAGGAAGGCCAGCTCGAAGAGGAATCCGGTCATGCCGCGATCTCCTCGGTGGGGGAGGCGGGGGAGGCGGGAGGGGAGGGAGGGGAGGGGGAGGGGCCCTCGGGAGTCGGGCGGAGGGAGAAGGCGGTGGCCGCACCGCCGAGCAGCACGATCGCTCCCGCGCCGGCCAGGGTCGCGCCGTCCGGGGCGAACAGGGCCTGGCCCCGCAGCGCCTGCCAGGTCAGCAGGACGAAGGCCGCCGCGTAGGCCGCCGAGGCGGTGAGGGCGAGGCGCAGCCGGACCCGTTCGTCGGCGAGGTGGGCGAGGCGGGCGAGACGCGGGAAGCGGGCGGAGCGGGTCGCGAGGGCGGCCAGGACGAGCAGGACCAGCGGGAGCAGTTGGAGCGCGTGCATTCCGAAGAAGTGCGCCACGCGCAGGTCGCCGCCCGTGGTGGCCCAGCCGGTCACCGGCATGGACGGGCCGCCGTCCGGAACGCCGACGCTGTGGGCGCCGACGATCGGCGGGTTGTCGGTCGCGAGCTGTTCCGGCGTCGGACGCACCATCAGGAAGCCGACTCCGGCGCCCGCCAGGGCGATCAGGGAGGAGATGCGGACGGTCCAGGCCATGGCGCGGTCGAGGATCCGGGCGCGCAGCAGGAGCAGGGCGATGACCAGGGCGCCGAGCCACAGCACGACGACGGTGCCGCCCATGATCTGGAAGACGGTGTTGTCGAACGGGGTCGCCTGGTTGAAGTGGCTCCGGGTGCCCCGGACCACCTGGAGGGTGATGAGCACCATCTCCACCGCGCTCGCGCCGGCGACCACCGTTCCGGCCCACCAGCCGGTCCGGCGGCCCCGGGGGAGCAGCGAGAGCATCCAGGCGAGCGAGAGGGCGTAGGCGATGAACGAGACCGAGAACTTGAACGGTTTGGCCCAGATCGGGGCGCCGACCAGGATGCGGTCGTCCACCGCTAAGCCGACGGCGGAGACGAGGGCGAGGACGCCCATCGAGGCGGCGAACCAGACCAGGGGCCGGTGCAGTTGAGGGAGTGGGTTGAGTGGATGGGGCGCAGGCATACGAATCCCCCCGTGGGAAAGTATGGATAGTGGCACTCGCCGCTATCTGATAGCGCCACTATCTATGATGTGGATGTCGGTCGGCAAGGCCGAGGAGAGGACCGGAAAGGTGAACAGGCAGTGCGCATCGGAGAGTTGAGTCGCAGGACCGGGGTGTCCGTGCCGACGATCAAGTTCTACGTACGGGAAGGACTGCTCCCGCCCGGAGAACTGACGAGCCCGAACCAGGCCACGTACGGAGAGACGCATGTACGGCGGCTCCGCCTGATCCGGGCGCTCCTCGATGTGGGCGGCCTGTCGGTGGCGGGGATCCGCGAGGTGATCGTGGCGATCGACGACCCGGTCCGGCCGCTGCACCTGGTGCTGGGCGAGGCGGCGGACCAGGTGGTGCCGCGGTACGAGCGCGGGGACGGGGCCGGGATCGCCGAGGCGAGGAAGAGGGCCGCCGCGCTGATCGAGGCGCGCGGATGGCGCACCTACGAGGGGAGCCCCGCGGCGGAGGCGCTGGCGACGGCGATCGCCGCGCTCGACGACGTCGGCCACGGGCGGTTCGTCGAGGTCCTGGACGCGTACGCGGACGCGGCGGAACAGGTGGCGCGGGCCGACCTGGAGTATGTGGCGAAGCGGGTGGCGCGGGAGGATCTCGTGGAGAGCGTGGTCGTCGGCACGGTCATCGGTGACGCCGTCTTCGCGGCCATGCGGCGGATCGCCCACGTGGACGCGTCGGACCGGGTCTTCGGTGAAACGACGTGACGACCTGACGGTCTGTCCGACCCGGCATACTGCGCCCGGTGGCCCGGTGGCCCGGTGGCCCGGTGGCCCGGTGGCCCGGTGGCCCGGTGGCCCGGTGGCCCGGTGGCCCGCTGGCCCGCTGGCCCGGTCGAGGTACGCCGTGTTCATCAGCCCACCAGCCCACCACCCCGGCGAGTTCGAGGGCCCCGTCGGTCCGGCGGCCCTGATCTTCTTGGCAGCCAGCAGCCAGCAGCCAGCAGCCAGCAGCCAGCAGCCAGCAGCCAGCCAGCGCCCCACACGCCGACGGGGGTGGCAGGGCCTTGGCCCTGCCACCCCCGTCCAGGGACCCGCTCAGCTCTCCTGTTCGCGTTCCACCTGGTCGTTCCACTCGCGCTTGATCGCGCGCCAGGCCTCGTCCGACTTGCCCAGGCGCCAGTAGCCCGAGATCGACAGGCGCTCGCGCGGCACCTCCCGGTCCAGGCGCAGGTGGCGGCGGAGCTCCTTCACGAAGCCCGCCTCGCCGTGGACGAAGGCGTGGACGTCGCCCGCCGGGAAGTCCAGCGCCCGCACCGCCTCGACCAGCGCCTCGCCCACCGGGCGATCGCCCCGGTGGAGCCAGGTGACGTCGATGCCCGCCGCCGTCTCCAGCTTCTGCTCCTCCGCCGCGTCCGCGATCTCCACGAAGGTGTGCGCCCGCGCCCCGGCGGGCAGCCGCTCCAGGGCCGCCGCGATCGCCGGAAGCGCGCTCTCGTCGCCCGCGAGCAGGTGCCAGTCCGCCGCCTCGTCCGGCGCGTAGCCGCCGCCGGGGCCGAGGAACCGCACCGTGTCGCCCGCCTCGGCGCGCGCCGCCCACGGGCCCGCGAGGCCCTCGTCGCCGTGGACCACGAAGTCGATGGTCAGCTCGCGCCGCTCCGGGTCCCAGGCCCGCACCGTGTACGTCCGGGTCGTCGGCCACTGCTCCCGGGGGAACTCCTCCCGGATCCGCTCCATGTCGAACGGCTCCGGGTAGGTGACGCCCCCGGGCGCGAAGAGCAGCTTCACGTAGTGGTCGGTGTACTCGCCGGCGTCGAAGCCGTCGAGCCCCGCACCGCCCAGTACGAGCCGCACCATGTGCGGAGTGATCCGCTCCGTGTGCACCACGCGCGCTTCGGTGGCCTTCGGTGACCTGCGGGCCGGCTGCTCTGCCACGACGTGCTCCCTGACTCTGCGTACTTAGGTCTGCCTAAGTTAACATCCCGCGGCCCGTCCGGGTCAGCGTTCCAGGACCGGCAGCAGCCGCCCCACGGCCCCGGTGAGGCCCCACCGCTTCACCAGGGCGTCCAGGGCCGCCGGGTCGCGGGGTCCCGACGGCAGGGCCGGGTCGAACTCCGGCAGCGGTACGTCGGAGGCGACCCGCACCACCGTCGGCGCCACGTCCAGGTACGCGGCCGCCTCCACGATCCCGCGCCGCTTGGCCGGGGTCAGCCTCGACGCCGGGTCCTCCGCCGCCGCCCGCACCCCCGCCAGGTCCCCGTACTCCGTGATCAGCTGCGCCGCCGTCTTCTCGCCGATGCCCTTCACGCCCGGCAGCCCGTCGCTGGCGTCCCCGCGCAGCGCGGCGAAGTCCGCGTACTGGTCGGGGCGGACCCCGTACTTCGTGAGGATCAGCTCCCCGTCCACCAGGTCGCAGTCGCCGACGCCCTTGCGCGGGTACAGCACCCGCACCTCCCGCGCGTCGTCCACCAGCTGGAACAGGTCCCGGTCGCCCGTGACGATGTCCACCGGACCGGTCGCCCGGCCCGCCAGGGTCCCGATCACGTCGTCCGCCTCGTACCCCGCCGCCCCGATCCGCGCGATCCCGAGCGCCGCCAGGACCTCCTCGATCACCGGCACCTGCGGGGACAGGGTGTCCGGGACCTCCTCCTCGTCCGGGCCCGTCTCCGTCTCCACGGCCACCCGGTGCGCCTTGTACGACGGGATCAGGTCCACCCGCCACTGCGGCCGCCAGTCCTCGTCCCAGCAGGCCACCAGCTCGTCCGGACGGTGGTCCTGGACGAGCCGGCCGATGAAGTCGAGCAGCCCGCGCACGGCGTTCACCGGGGTGCCGTCGGGGGCCCGGACGGAGTCCGGCACGCCGAAGTACGCGCGGAAGTAGAGGCTGGCGGTGTCGAGGAGCATCAAACGTCGCGTCACCCGGCCGATCTTAGGGCGCGGTGCGCCGCCGGACCGCCGGAACCCGGCCTCCCCTCCCGCCCTTTCGTGACCCGCGTCACCTTTGCGTTTGCGACCTTCGGCCCCGGGCATGTGCGTGCCCGGAGTGAGCCCCGGTACGGAATTCAACGAAAAGGTCCCGTACGCGACGGGGCGCGGACCGATTCCGCCCGCTCCACGGTCCGGCCTCGCGGGGGTGGCGGGGCCGTTCTTCGTTGCTACCCGTGAGGTGTATGTGTCCAGGCTCCAGGCCGACCACCTGTACAAGGTGTTCGGCAGACGACCCGACGAAGCCGTCCGCAGGCTGGTGGACGGCGCGGACCGCGAGGAGCTGCGCGCCGAGGGGACGACAGCAGCCGTCGTGGACGCCGGCTTCGTCGTCGAGCCCGGCCAGATCTTCGTCGTGATGGGCCTGTCCGGCTCCGGGAAGTCCACCCTCCTGCGGATGCTCAACGGCCTGCTCGAACCCACCGCGGGCCGGGTCCTCTTCGACGGCGACGACCTCACCGCCCTCTCCCCCCGCGACCTGCGCGCGGTCCGCTCCCGCCGGATCAGCATGGTCTTCCAGCACTTCGCGCTCTTCCCGCACCGGAACGTCCTGGAGAACGCCGCCTACGGCCTGGAGGTCCAGGGCGTGCCCCGCGCCGAGCGCGAGACCCGCGCCGCCGAGGCCCTCCGGCTGTGCGGCCTGGCCGGCTGGGAGAAGTCCTGGCCCGACGAGCTCTCCGGCGGGATGCAGCAGCGTGTCGGCCTCGCCCGCGCGCTCGCCACCGACGCCGACCTGCTCCTCATGGACGAGTCGTTCAGCGCGCTCGACCCGCTGATCCGCCGTGACATGCAGGACCAGCTCCTCGTCCTCCAGAAGCAGTTGAAGAAGACCATCGTCTTCATCACCCACGACCTCAACGAGGCCATGCGCCTCGGTGACCGGATCGCCGTCATGCGCGACGGCAGGATCGTCCAGCTCGGCACCGCCGAGGACATCCTCGTCCGCCCCGCCGACGACTACGTGGCCTCCTTCATCCAGGACGTCGACCGTTCCCGGGTGCTCACCGCCTCCGCCGTCATGGCGCCGGGCGCCCCCGCGCCCGACTGTCCCGACGACTGCGCCTGCCGGCCCGTCGGGCCCGACACCCTCGTCGCGGACCTGTGCGCCGTCGCCGCCGGGGCCCCGCACCCGGTGACCGTGGAGGACACCGACGGCACCGTCCTCGGCGTCGTGTCCCCGGAACGGCTCCTCGGCGTGATGGGCGGCCTCGGTACGCACGACGCCGCCGCGCACGACGTCACCACGAAGGGCGTCGAGAACAGGCGCGCCGCCATCAAGGGCCCCGCCGCCGAAGGCCCCGCCACCACGGGCACCGGCGCGAAGAAGGCCGACGCGCGGAACGGCGCGGACGCGGACGCGACAGGGAACGCCACGACGGACAAGGCCGTCACGAAGGGCGGCGACGACGCCCCCGGGAGCGTCCCCGCCAAGAACGGGCGGGAGGTGACCGCCGGTGCCTAGGCTTCCCCTCGGGCAGTGGGTCGACACCTCCGTCGACTGGCTCCAGTCCCAGTTCTCCTGGCTGTTCGACGCCGTCACCACCGGCGTCACCGGCCTCTACGACGGCATCGACGCCGTCCTCTCCGCGCCGCAGCCGCTGCTGTTCGCCGGCATCCTCGCCGTCGTCGCCTGGTGGCTGCGCGGCTTCGCCGCCGGTCTCCTCGCCTTCGCGGGCTTCGCGCTCGTCGACTCCGTCCAGCTGTGGGACGAGGCCATGGCGACGCTCTCCCTCGTCCTCGTCGCCACCCTGGTCACCCTGGTGATCGCCGTGCCGCTCGGCATCTGGGCGGCCCGCTCGAAGACCGTCAGCGCCGTCATGCGGCCGGTCCTCGACTTCATGCAGACCATGCCCGCCATGGTCTACCTGATCCCCGGCATCATCTTCTTCGGCGTCGGCGTGGTCCCCGGCATCATCGCCACCATCGTCTTCGCGCTGCCCCCGGGCGTCAGGATGACCGAACTCGGCATCCGCCAGGTCGACGGCGAACTCGTCGAGGCCGCCGAGGCGTTCGGCACCACCCCGCGCAACACCCTGCTGCGCGTGCAGCTGCCGCTCGCCCTCCCGACCATCATGGCCGGCGTCAACCAGGTCATCATGCTCGGCCTGTCCATGGTCGTCATCGCCGGCATGGTCGGCGGCGGCGGGCTCGGCGGCGCCGTCTACCGGGCCATCGGCAACGTCGACATCGGCCTTGGCTTCGAGGCCGGCGTCTCCATCGTCGTCCTCGCCATGTACCTCGACCGGATGACCGGCGCCCTCGGTCGTCAGGTCTCCCCGCTGGGGCGCCGCGCCGCCGCCAAGGCGCGCGCCGCCACCGCCAAGCGCCCCGGCGCCAAGCTCTGGGGCCACCGGCCGCAGCCCGTCACCGCCCTCGTCGGCGTCGTCGTCCTCGCCCTCGTCGCGGGCGGCACCGGCTTCCTCGGCACCGGCTCCGGACCCGCCGCCGGCAACGGCAAGAAGGTCAGCATCGGCTACATCCCCTGGGACGAGGGCATCGCCTCCACGTACCTGTGGAAGGAGCTCCTGGAGCGGCGCGGCTACGAGGTCGACACCAAGCAGCTGGAGGCCGGCGCGCTCTACACCGGCCTGGCCGGCGGACAGCTCGACTTCCAGACCGACGCCTGGCTGCCGGTCACCCACGCCCAGTACTGGGAGAAGTACCGGAACAAGCTGGAGGACCTCGGCTCCTGGTACGGCCCCACCTCCCTGGAGCTCTCCGTCCCCTCGTACGTCAAGGGCGTCGACTCCCTCGCCGACCTCAAGGGCAAGGCCGGGCAGTTCAAGGGCCGGATCGTCGGCATCGAGCCCAGCGCCGGGATGATGGGCATCCTCAAGGACAAGGTGCTCAAGGAGTACGGCCTGGAGGGCGAGTACAAGGTCGTCGACGGCTCCACCCCCGGGATGCTCGCCGAGCTGAAGCGCGCGTACGAGCGCAAGGAGCCCATCGCCGTGACCCTCTGGTCCCCGCACTGGGCCTACTCCGCGCACGACCTGAAGAAGCTCAAGGACCCCAAGGGCAGCTGGGGCAAGGGCGACGGCGTCCACACCCTCGCCCGCAAGGGTTTCACCGGGGAGAACCCCGAGGTCGGCGCCTGGCTGAAGGACTTCGAGCTGACCGAGAAGCAGCTCACGGACCTGGAAGCCGTCATCCAGGAGACCGGCAAGGGCAAGGAGCAGCAGGCCGTCCGCACCTGGCTCGACCGGAACCCCGGCCTCGCGGAGAAGCTCACCCCGCGGTAGCCGTACGACGGGACCGGAACGGTTCCTGTCCGAAAAGGGGTGGTCGCCGAACGTGTTCGGCGACCACCCCTTTTCCGCACGACGCGAAACCCCGCCCCAAAGCTGCGTAAGGTTCAGGTAACCGACCGGTACGAGGATCGCGACGGGCACGAGGCGCGAGGGAGGGAGCCGACATGGACGAGAAGGAATCACCCCGCGTGGGCGCGGCCGTCAAGAGGCGCCGCAGAGCGCTCCAGCTCACCCTGGCCGTCGTCGCCTCCCGCAGCGGCCTGTCCGTGCCCTTCCTCAGCCAGGTCGAGAACGACCGGGCCCGCCCCAGCCGCCGCTCCCTCGAACTCGTCGCCGGGGCCCTGGAGACCACGGCCGGCGAGCTCCTCGCCGTCGCCGAGGCCTCCCGGACCGTCGACGTCGTACGGTCCGGGGAGACCTCCCCCGGCCTGCCCGAGGGCGTCCGGTCCCTGGTCCGGGGCCGCCACCAGCTGCACGCCCTGGAGTTCACCGGCGAGCAGGACGCGGGCCGCGAGTTCCAGCACCGCAACGACGAGCTGCTCTACGTGGCCGACGGCGCCGCCGAGGTCGAGGCCGAGGGCCGCGCCTACCGGCTCGACCGGGGGGACACCCTCTACCTCTCCGGCGGGGTACGGCACCGCTGGCGCGCCACCGAGCCCGGCACCCGGCTCCTGGTCGTGGCGGTCGGGGAGCACGTGGAGGCGGAGGAGGAGTGAGGGACCGGGACACCTCCGGGGGGCCGCGCACCTCCGTAGGGTCGCGCACCTCTGCGGGGCCGGGTACCTCCATGGGACCGGGCACCTCTGCGGGGCCGCGCACCTCCGCAGGGCCGGGCACCTCCATGGGACCACGGGTCGTCTCGCTCGTGCCCTCCCTCACCGAGGCCGTCGCCGTCACGCTGCCCGGCGCCCTCGTCGGCGCCACCGACTGGTGCGTCCGCCCCGCCGGGCTCGACGTCGTCCGGATCGGCGGCACCAAGAACCCCGACGTCCCCGCGATCGCCGCGCTCCGCCCCGACCTCGTCCTCGCCAACGAGGAGGAGAACCGGGCCCCCGACCTCGACGCCCTGCGGGCCGCCGGGCTCGACGTCCTCGTCACCGAGGTCCGCACCCTCGACCAGGGACTGAGCGAGCTGGAACGGGTCCTCGCCGCCTGTGGGGCGCCCCGCCGCCCCCGTTGGCTGGCGGAGGCCGGGGAGGCCTGGGCGGCGGTCGAGCCGCTGCGCCCGGAGGCGCCGCTCACCGCCGTCGTGCCGATCTGGCGCCGCCCCTGGATGGTCCTGGGCCGCGACACCTTCGCTGGCGACCTGCTCGCCCGCCTCGGCGTCCGCAACGCGTACGCGGGCCACCCCGAGCGCTACCCCCGCCTTCCGCTCGACGAGCTCCGGGCCGCCGCCCCCGACCTGGTCGTCCTGCCCGACGAGCCCTACCGCTTCACGCGCGACGACGGCCCCGAGGCCTTCCCCGGGACCGCCGCCGCCCTCGTCGACGGGCGGATGCTCACCTGGTACGGGCCGTCGCTGGCCGAGGCCCCGGCGGTACTGTCCCGGGCCCTGCGAGCAGCGCGCCGCTGACGAGCCCGCGCAGGGTGCGGGCCCCGGCCAGCAGCCAGGCCGCCACGAGGAACGCGTACAGGCCGACGGCGAGCCACCGGAAGGCGGCCAGGCCGGTGTGCCGCGCCAGCCCCTCGGCGCCGGTCACGCACGTCCCGACCGGGAAGGTGAACGCCCAGAAGGTCATCGCGAAGCCCATGCCCCGGCGCCGCGCCCGCAGCACCATCGCCCCGGCGAGCGCCAGCCACAGCAGCGCGAAGCCCATGACGGGCACCCCGTAGAGGACGGCGAAGGCGGCGAAGCCGTGCGCGTACGGCGCGGGCAGCACGCCCGGGGCCGCGTCGGCGAACTTGTTCGCGGCGGTCGTCGACTGGCCGAGGGGGCCGAGGACCAGGAAGAGGGTGGGGGTGAGCGCGAGCGGCGGCGGACCGGCGGTGACGAGCCGCCCGAAGACCAGGGGCAGCATGACCAGGGTGGCGAGCAGGCTGACGCCGAACAGCGCGTGACAGGCGATCAGGAGCGTCTGCTGCGCCTGCCCCGCGGGCAGGTGGGGGACGAGCAGCGGGCCGAGGGCGGCGGAGACCATGGGGGCGACGACCGGCAGCAGCCACGCCGGGGACGCGCCCTCGATCCGGTGGCGCGCCACCATGAGGTACGGGACGGCCACGGCCGCCGCCAGGCCGATCAGCGTCCCCGCGCCGAACAGGACGGCGTCGAGGGCGACGGCCGCCGGGAGCCCGATCCAGTCCCGGCCCACGACCAGGGCCCCGCCGCCGACCGCGAGCAGTGCCATCGACAGACAGCCGTAGAACGGGGCCACGGCCGGGTCCATGAGATGGGCGCGGGCCTGGTCGCGGTGGTGGATCCAGTGCAGCGCGCGGGCCGCGAGCAGCACGAGCAGCATCGCGAGCGACAGGGCCCAGACCGCCGCGCAGACCGTACGGAGACCGGGCACGCGCACCGGGAGGCCGGCGCCCGCGGTGGCGACGATCGCCGTGCCCATCACGGAGGCGTACCAGTTCGGCCCGAGGTGCCGGACGCCCCGGAACCGTGGCCCGGGCCGGGCGGCGCGGAGGACCGGAAGGGGAGCCGTGCGGAGAGGTGCGACGCTTGCCATGCCTCCACCGTCGCCCCCTTCTCCCGCCCGGACCAGGGATCATGCGGCTATGACGTCATAAGCTGGCTTTATGACCAGGGGAACACGGGGCGGCGACGCCCACGAGAACGGAGGCGGGTCGGACACGGCTCCGGACGGCACGGCTCCGACACCCGGGCGCGGCCCGACGCCTAATGCGGGCCCTACGGGCGGGAGGGGACCGGCGGCCGGCGACTCGGGGGTCCTCGGCGCTACGGGGCCCGGCGACGGCCCGCTGGCCGGTGGCCGCTCGGTGCCCGGTAGCGGTCCGGTGGCCGGTGCCGCCCCGGCGGCCGGGGACGGCTCCGCGCCCGGCGGCGGTCCGGTGGCCGGGAGGGTGCCGAGGGCTGGTGGCGGCCCGGTGTCCGTTGGCGATCCGGTGGCCGGTGGCGGTCCCACCCCCGGTGGTGCCCCCGTGCCCGGTGCCGCAGGTGCCCGTCCTCACCTCTCCCACCGCGTTCCCGATCTCGGTGCGCTCGAACTGTTGCTCGCCGTCGCGCGGCACGGGAGTCTCGGGGCCGCCGCTCGGGAGGTCGGGATCACGCAGCCCGCCGCGAGCAGCCGGATCCGGTCCATGGAGCGGCAGCTCGGGATGGCCCTGGTCGACCGTTCGCCGCGCGGCTCGCGGCTCACCGACGCGGGTGCCCTCGTCACGGACTGGGCGCGGCGGATCGTGGAGGCGGCGGAGGCCTTCGACGCCGGGGCGCAGGCCCTGCGCGGCCGGCGCGACTCGCGGCTGCGGGTGGCCGCGTCCATGACGATCGCCGAGTACCTGCTGCCCGGCTGGCTGATCGCCCTGCGCGCCGAGCGCCCCGACACCGCCGTGTCGCTCCAGGCCGGGAACTCCGCCGCCGTCGCGGAACGCCTCTTCGCGGGCGACGCGGACGTCGGCTTCGTCGAGGGCCTCGCCGTGCCGGACGGCCTCGACGGCGTGGTCGTCGCCCACGACCGCCTCGCGATCGTCGCCGCCCCCTCGCACCCCTGGGCCCGCCGCCGCGCCCCGCTGGACCCGGCCGAGCTGGCCGCGACCCCGCTGGTGCTGCGGGAGCGCGGCTCGGGCACCCGCCAGGTCCTCGACGCGGCCCTCTCCGCCCACGGCGGCCTCGCGCGGCCGCTCCTCGAACTCGCCTCCACGACCGCGGTGAAGGCCGCAGCCGTCAGCGGCGCCGGCCCGGCCGTCCTCAGCGAACTCGCGATCACCGAGGAGCTGGCCTCCCGTCGCCTGGTCGCCGTCCCCGTCGCGGGCGTGCCGCTGCGCCGGGACCTGCGGGCCGTCTGGCCCTCGGGACACCGCCCCACGGGTCCGGCCCGCGACCTGCTCTCCCTGACCCGCGACCGGCCCCACGACCGGCCCCGCTGATCAGACGGTCGCCGCGCGGTGGGTGATCCGGCCGTCGAGGACCGTCAGCAGGACCGGCAGGTCCGGCAGTTCGGTCGCGGCCGTGGTCAGTGGGTCGTCCCCGAAGACCGCCAGGTCGGCCCGGTGGCCGAGGGCGATCCGGCCCGCCTCGTGCTCCTCGCCCGCCGCGTACGCCGGAGCCGTCGTCAGGCCCCGCAGCGCCTCCAGCGGCGTCAGCGCCTGCTCGGGCCCGTGCGGCGCCTGCCCGAGGTCGCGGCTCGGCCGCCGGTGCCGGGCCCCCGCCATCACGCCCAGCGGAGGGAACGGCGCGATCGGCCAGTCCGAGCCGAGGACCACGGCCGCCCCGGAGTCCACCAGGTCCCGGCAGCGCCACGCGCGCGAGGCGCGCTCCTCGCCGAGCCTCCGCGACCAGTTGTCGGTGTGGTCGGCGCGGGTGAAGTCGCAGCAGTGGGTGGGCTGCATGGAGGCGAGGACGCCCAGCTCGGCGAAGCGGCGCAGGGTGTCGTCGGGGACGGTCTCGATGTGCTCGACCCGGTGCCGCACCTCGCCGCCGCCCGAGGCCCGCGCCTTCTCGACGGAGTCGAGGACGTGCCGTACGGCCGCGTCCCCGATGGCGTGCGTCGCGGTGGGCACGCCCGCCCGGTGCAGCGCGCCGACGATCCTCGTGTACGCCTCCGGGTCCGGCCAGAACGCGTGCGTGGACTCGCCGTGGCAGTCGGGTCGCTCCAGCCACGCGGTGCCGTTGTCGATGGTCCCGTCCATGAAGAGCTTCACGCCGGCGACCCGCCACAGGGCCCCGCCGGTGCCCTGCCGCTCGATCAGGGCCCGTACGCCGTCCACGTCGGTCCCGGGCTGGCACCAGGGCGCCACCCGCAGCCGCAGCGCCAGCTCGCCGGCCGCGTCCAGCTCCCCGTACAGGGAGAGGCTGTCGCCGTTGGCGTCCATGGCGTGCCCGCCGGTCAGGCCCGTGGCGGCCATGGCGCGCAGCGCGGCCGCGAGCCGCTCCCGGCTCTCCTCGCGCGTCGGCTTCGGGGCGACCCGCTCGACCAGCTCGCACGCGGCGTCCTCCTGGAGGAGGCCGGTCGGGCGCCCGTCGGCGTCGCAGACGACCTCGGCGGAGGCCTGGTGGAAGGTGCGGGGGCCGTCGACCCCGGCGAGTTCGAGGGCCCGGCGGCTGGCGAGGGCCGAGTGGGCGTCGAAGAGCAGCAGGAAGGCGGGCACCCCGTCGAGGACGGAGTCGAAGGGGGCGGTGCCGACGGGGTGGTCGCCGAAGACGTTCGGGTCGAGGCCCCAGCCGCACAGCCACGCCCCGCGCTCCAGGGTCCGCACCTCGCGGGCGAGGGCCTCCCGGACGTCGTCGAGGTCGGCGCAGTACGACAGGTCGAGGCCGTGCGTCAGCTCGGCCCCGGTGACCGGGTGCACGTGCCCGTCGACGAGGCCGGGGGTGACGACGGCCCCCTTGAGGTCGATCACGGTGGTCGCCGGCCCGGCGAGCGTGCGGATCTCGCGGTCGTCGCCCAGGGCCGCGATCCGGCCGTCCTCGGAGACGGCGAGCGCGGTCTCCGGCAGGAACGCCCCCGTACCGGGGTCGAGCAGACGGGCGGAGAGCAGGACGAGACGGGTGCGCACGGTGGCTCCAGGAGGGGGTCGCGGGGGTTTTCTTCGGTGATACGCGTACGGGGACGGAGGACGGGGACGGGGGCGTGTCGTGTGGACGGGTGGACCCGTACGGGAGGGGGCGGCGGGTCCGTGGACGGGCGGCCCCGTACGGGGGACGGGTCGCGTGGACAGGTGAACCCGTACGGGACGCCGGGGCCGGACCCGATACCGGCCCCCCCGGGAAGCTTCGGCAGATCCGGCAGGTCCCCCGAGCCCCGCCCGCCGCCCGGCCCCCTACGGGCCGATCAGTCCGGCACCCCCGGCAGCTCCGTCTCCGTCAGCGTCCCCGCCATCAGGCCGAGTTCGCGTTCCGCCGTGGTGACGGCCATGCGGGTCACGGCCTCCGGCCGGTTTCCCCGGTCGGTGTTGGCGTGGGCGCCGAGGCCGTCGAGGACCACCAGGATCTGGATGGCCGTCGTGCGCGGGTCGTCCGTGCGGAACTCGCCCCGCTCGACGCCCTCGCGGATGAGCCCTTCGAGGCGGTCGTCGGAGGCGCGCTCCTGCACGGCGACCCGGTCGCGCAGGACGGGCCGGTAGCGGCTGAGGTGCCGGGCGTTGATCCACAGCCGGCTGATGTCGTCGTACGCCTCTCCGGCCGAGAGCGCGAAGTAGCGCGCGAGGTACTGCGCGGGCGTGCCGTGCGGCCGCTCGGCGGGCAGCAGGGAGTCGAGCTCGCCGGTGGAGGCCACGGCGAACGCCTCGGCCACCAGATCCTCCGCCGAGGGGAAGTAGTGGCTGATCAGACCCGGTCGTACGGCCAGCTCCTCGGCGATCCGCCGCAGGGTGACGCACTCCAGGCCCTCGGTCAGGGCGACCCGGGCCGCGGTCTCCACGATCTCGGCCCGCCGGGCTTCCGGAGTTTTCCGAATGCGTTTGCGCTCGACGCTTGACGACATACCGGGGATGCTATTGAGTGTGCGACCAATAAGCAACCAGGTGGGCACCACACGCTTCCGGAGGGCCGCATGGCTTCCACGATCCCCGACCAGGACCCGGCCTCCCGGGCCGCCCAGGTCACCCCTCCGGCCGCCGGCCGGCCCGGCCGCGTCGAGGCCCACGGCATCGACCGCATCCCCGAGGACGAGCGCCGCGGACACCCCCGCGAGCTCTTCTCCGTGTGGGCCGCGGCGAACGTCAACTACCTGAGCCTGGTCATCGGCGGCGCCCTCGTCCTCATGGGGCTGACCCTCTGGCAGGCCGTCGGCGTGATCGTCGCGGGCAACCTCTTCTGGGTGCTCACCGGCCTGCTCGCCACCCCGGGCCCGGTCGCCGGCGCGCCCAGCGAGGTGATCACCCGGGCCGTGTACGGCGTCCGCGGCAACCGCGTGAACAACGCGATCGGCGGCTGGCTGGTCTCCGTCTGCTACTTCGCGCTCAACCTCGCCGCCGCGGCCACCGCCGCCTTCGCGCTCGTGGAGAGGACCGGCATCGCGGTCACCGTCCCCGTCGAGGTGGCCGTCATCGTGGTGATCGCCGCCCTCACGCTGGTCATCAGCGTCTACGGGCACGGCCTGATCATCAAGCTGTACCTGCCGATCACGCTCGTCCTCGCCGCGGCCTTCGCCGTCGTCGCGTTCGCCGTCCTGCGGCACGCCGACCTCTCGTACGCCCCCGCCGCCCGCCCCTCCGGGACCGAGCTGTGGTCCCTGCTCCTCGCGGGCACCACGATGATCGCCTCGGGCCCGCTCTCGTACACCACGAGCGCCGACTTCTCCCGCTACCTGCCCCGTACCGCCTCGAAGCGGGCGATCGTCGGCTGGACCGCGCTCGGCGCCTTCCTGCCCAGCGTCCTCGTCTGTTCGCTCGGCGCCCTCGCGGCGACCGCCGTCGACATGACCGACCCGCAGACCGCGCTCCAGGAACTCCTGCCCGGCTGGTTCGTGCCGGTCTTCCTGCTCGCCCTGGTCCTCGGCACCGTCGCCATCAACGCCCTGACCGCCTACAGCGCCGGACTCGCGCTCCAGGCCGTCGGCCTGCGCGTCCGCCGCTCCGTCAGCGTCCTCCTCGACGGCGCCGTGGCCGTCGCCCTGACCCTGTACGGCGTGCTCGTCTCCGGCTTCCTGGACACCGTCAGCAACGCCCTCCAGCTGATCACGGTCCTGGTCGGCCCCCTGATGGCCGTGTACGCCACCGACGTCCTGCTGCGCCGCTGCCGCTACGACGGCGCGGCCCTCTCCGACGAGACCCCCGGCGGCCCCTTCTGGTACACCGCCGGGGTCAACCGGGCCGGGGCGCTCGCCCTGGTCGCCGGCGTCGCCGCCGCGGCCCTGTGCGTCGACACCCTCTACACCGGTCCGGTCGCCGCGGCCCTCGGCGGCCTCGACCTCTCCCTGCCCGTCGGCATGGGCGTCTCGGCCGGCCTCTACGCCCTCCTGATGCGGGGCGACCGCACGGTGCTCGCCGCCCGCGCGGCCGCCTGATCAGGAACGCCCACGGGCGGCTGCCGCTCCGACCAGCCCCCGCATCACGCGCGTGTCCTCGCCCATCTCCGGGTGCCACTGCACGCCGAGGGCCCAGACCGGGGCGGCCAGCTCCACCGCCTCCACCGTGCCGTCCTCCGCGTGGGCCGAGGCCGCGAGCCCCGCGCCCAGCCGGTCCACGGCCTGGTGGTGGTAGGTCGGCACCTCGGCGAGCTCCGGCACCAGGGAGGCGTAGAGCGTGCCCGGCACCGGCTTGACCGCGTGCCGCCCGATCACCCCGACCGCCTCCACGTGCCCGTCCAGGTGCTGGACCAGCGTGCCCCCCAGGGCCACGTTCAGCAGCTGCATCCCCCGGCAGACGCCCAGGAGCGGGGTCCCGGAGGCGAGGGCCGCGTCGATCAGGGCCAGCTCCCAGGAGTCCCGCGCCCTGGCCGGGGGACCGGTCCGGGGGTCGGGCTCGGCCCCGTACCGTACGGGCTCCACGTCCGCCCCGCCCGCCACGACCAGGCCGTCGAGCCGGGCCACGACCGCCGCGGCGGCATCCGGGGCGTCCGGCGGGAGCATCGCCGCGAGCCCCCCGGCCTCCCGTACGAGCCGGGGGTACGGGGCGGGGAGCAGCGCCGCCTCCATGTCCCACACCCCCCAGCGGGCCCGGTCCAGATAGGTGGTCACGCCGATCAGCGGCTTGGACACGACAACTCCTCCAGAAAGGTCGGGACGTCAGCCGCGTTCGAGTTCGGCCTCGGCCGCGGCGAGCGCCGCGAACTCCTCCTCGGGCGCCTTGGCCACCAGGTGGTGCCGACTGTAGAACGCGAAGTAGGCGAGGGCGACGACGTACACCCCGAGCGCCATGAGCGCCGCCGTCCGGTCCACCAGGAAGGTCGCCACCAGGGCCGACAGGGCCAGGACGAAGGCCGTCGACGAGGTCGCGATCCCGCCGGGCGTGCGGTACGGCCGGTGCAGGCCCGGCTCGCGGCGGCGCAGCACGATGTGCGAGAGCGCCATCAGGGCGTACGAGATGGTGGCGCCGAAGACCGCGATGTTCAGCATCCGCGCCCCGTCCCCGGTGCCGGCCGCGAGCGCGAAGCCGATCGCGCCCGGGATGAGGAGCCCCAGGTAGGGCGACTTGCGACGGCTGGTCAGGGAGAGGAAGCGGGGCAGGTAGCCCGCCCGGGAGAGGGCGAACAGCTGGCGCGACCCGGCGTAGATGAGGGAGAAGAAGGAGGCGACCAGACCGGCCAGGCCCGCGTAGTTCACGAACCGGCTGAGCGCCGTCGGCTCCCCGTCGCCCTGGAGCGCCACGACCAGCGGGTTCCCGGCCTCCTGGACGGCGGCCGCGCCACGCGCCCCGGTGGCGGCGAAGAAGGTCATGACGGCGAGCAGCACCAGGACGCCGAGCGAGATCGCCAGCGCCTTCGGCATCGACCTGACCGGGTCCTTCGCCTCCTCGGCGGCCAGCGGCACCCCTTCGACGCCGAGGAAGAACCACATGCCGAAGGGGAACGCGGCCCAGATCCCGAGCAGCCCGAACGGCAGCCAGGAGTTCGACCCGAAGGCCTCGCCGTCCACCGGGATGTCGTTCAGGCCGTCCACGCGGAAGTCGGTGAACGCGCCGAGCGCGAAGACGACCAGGGCCGCGACCGCGATGGCCGTCACGACCAGGCTGAACCGCAGCGCCTCGCCCACGCCCCACAGGTGGATCCCGATGAAGAGCGCGAAGCAGACCAGGTAGACCGGCCAGCCGGACTCCAGGCCGAAGAGCCCCAGGGACTCGACGTAGTCGCCGATGAAGATGGAGATCGCGGCGGGGGCGAGGACGTACTCGATGAGGATCGCGGTGCCGGTGAGGAAGCCGCCCCAGGTACCGAGCGCCCGGCGGGCGAAGCCGTAGCCGCCGCCCGCCGTGGGCAGGATGGCGGACAGTTCGGCGAGCGCGAAGACCAGACAGGCGTACATCGCGCCCATCAGGACGGTGGCGACGGCGAGTCCGCCGAAGCCGCCCTTCGACAGGCCGATGTTCCAGCCGGAGAAGTCCCCGGAGACGACGTAGGCCACGCCGAGACCGGTGAGCAGCAGCCAGCCGGCGCTGCCGCGGCGCAGCGCCCGCCGCTTCAGGTAGTCGTCCTCCGGCGGGGCTCCGGGTGTCTTCCCGTCCCCGGGCGTCTTCCCGGACGTGCTCCCGGTGGTGTCTTCGAGCGTCATGGCAGCGTCAGCTCCCCGCAACGGGACCAATGGATTGAGGCCATACCTTTGCGTCGGCCGCCGGTGCGGCGCAACCCCCGTGCGTTACTTTCGGGTTACGGGGACCCGGCCGGCCCGGCCCCCGCCCTCACGTCAGGAAGCCCCGCAGCAGCGCCGCCGTGCCCGCGCAGTGCTCCCGCATCACCTCGCGCGCCGCGTCCGCGTCCCCGTCGAGGACCGCCTCCACGAGCGCGGTGTGCTGGTGCTGGGAGTGCTCCAGGTTCCGCACGAGCAGCGGGATGCAGTCGAGCAGGTCGTTCACGGTCGCCCGGACCGCCGCGTACTGGGCCGTCAGGGTCGGCGAGCCGGACAGCTCCGCGAGCGTGAGGTGGAGCAGGGTGTCCTGGCGCCGGTAGTCGCCGAGCGGGGCGTCGTGGGTCGCCGCGAGGGCGGACCGCAGCCGCCCGGAGCCCGCCGCGTCGAGCCCGTGGGCCGCGCAGAGCCCGGCGGCCCCCGCCTCCAGGACCTCCCGGAAGCGCAGGGTGTCCTCCATGTCGACCGAGGCGATTCGGCGGCGCAGCTCGTCCTCGTCGCCGGTCCGCGTCCGGGGCAGCACGAACGTCCCGCCGTACCGGCCGCGCCGGCTCTCCACGAGCCCCTGCTCCTGGAGGACCTTCAGGACCTCGCGCAGGGTCACCCGGCTGATCCCCATCCGGTTGGCCAGCTCCCGCTCGGCGGGCAGCCGCTCCCCGTCCGGCACCAGACCGAGCCGCACCACCTGGAGGATCTGCTCCAGGGCCTCCTCGAATCCGTTGCCCGCCCGCACCGGCCGCAGCACGGGCGTCAGCCGGTCCGCCGATTCACTCGTACTGGCCACGTTCTCGTTTCCTTTCCGCCGGCACTTCCCAAGCAATGGTCTTCCGCAATACCTTATGGCTTCCGGCAGGCCGAAGGAGGAGCAATCCCGTGGCAGACCGCACACCCCCGCTCGACGTCGAGGGGCTGCGCGCCCTCGTCGCGAGCGGCGAGATCGACACCGTAGTCCTCGCCTTCCCCGACATGCAGGGCCGGCTCCAGGGCAAGAGGTTCGCCGCGCAGTTCTTCCTGGACGACGTCCTCGGCCACGGCACCGAGGGCTGCAACTACCTCCTGGCCGTCGACACCGAGATGAACACCGTCGACGGCTACGCGATGTCCTCCTGGGACCGCGGCTACGGCGACTTCGCCATGCACCCCGACCTCGCCACCCTCCGGCGCCTCCCCTGGAACGAGGCCACCGCCATGGTGACGGCCGACCTCGCCTGGGGCGACGGCACCCCCGTCGTCGCCGCGCCCCGCCAGATCCTGCGCCGCCAGCTCGAACGTCTCGCGGAGCACGGGCTCACCGCGCACGTCGGCACCGAGCTGGAGTTCATCGTCTTCAAGGACACCTACGAGCAGGCCTGGGACGCGAACTACCGCGGCCTCACCCCCGTCAACCAGTACAACGTCGACTACTCCGTCCTCGGCACCGGACGCGTCGAACCCCTGCTGCGCCGCATCCGCAACGAGATGACCGCCGCCGGACTGACCGTCGAGTCCGCCAAGGGCGAGTGCAACCCCGGACAGCATGAGATCGCCTTCAAGTACGACGAGGCCCTCGTCACCTGCGACCGGCACGCCGTCTACAAGACGGGCGCCAAGGAGATCGCCGCCCAGGAGGGCTACTCGCTCACCTTCATGGCGAAGTACAACGAGCGCGAGGGCAACTCCTGCCACATCCACCTCTCCCTCCAGGACGCCGAGGGCACGAACGTGATGGCCGGGGACGACGAGCACGGCATGTCCGCGACCATGCGGCACTTCCTCGCCGGACAGCTCGCCGCCCTCCGCGACTTCTCCCTCCTCTACGCCCCCAACGTCAACTCCTACAAGCGCTTCCAGCCCGGCTCCTTCGCCCCCACCGCCGCCGCCTGGGGCCACGACAACCGCACCTGCGCCCTCCGGGTCGTCGGCCACGGCCGCTCCACCCGCTTCGAGAACCGCCTCCCCGGCGGCGACGTCAACCCCTACCTCGCCGTCGCCGGCCTGGTCGCCGCCGGTCTCCACGGCATCGAGCAGCGCCTCGAACTGCCCGAGCCCTGTACGGGGAACGCCTACGCCGCCGACTACGCCCACGTCCCCACCACCCTGCGCGAGGCCGCCGACCTCTGGGAGACCAGCGAGATCGCCAAGGCCGCCTTCGGCCCCGAGGTCGTCGCCCACTACCGCAACATGGCCCGTGTCGAACTCGACGCCTTCGACGCTGCGGTGACCGACTGGGAACTGCGCCGCTCCTTCGAACGCTTGTGAGGCGAACGCTAGTGAGGAAAGAGTTGCTCCAGGTACTGAACCCGGCGACCGGGGAAGAGGTCGCCACCGTCGAGGCCTCCACCCCCGCCGACGTCGACGCCGCCGTCACCCGGGCCGCCGCCGCCCAGCGCGGCTGGGCCGCCGCCGCGCCCGCCGACCGCGCCCGGCTGCTTCGCCGCTTCGCCGCCGCCGTCGACGAACACGCCGAGGAACTGGCCCGGTTGGAGGTCACCGAAGCCGGCCACACCATCGGCAACGCCCGCTGGGAGGCCGGAAACGTCCGCGACCTGCTCGAATTCTCCGCCGGGGGAGTGGAGCGCCTCAACGGGCGCCAGATTCCGGTGGCCGGCGGCCTCGACGTCACGATCCTCGAACCCCTCGGGGTCGTCGGCGTCATCGCGCCCTGGAACTTCCCCATGCCGACCGCCTTCTGGGCCACCGCGCCGGCCCTCGCCGCCGGCAACGCCGTACTCCTCAAGCCGGCCGAGACCACCCCGCTCACCGCGCTCCGCCTCGCCGAACTCGCCCTGGCGGCGGGCCTGCCCGAAGGGCTCTTCCAGGTCCTCCCCGGCACCGGCCCGGTCGCCGGGAACGCCCTCGTCGAACACCCCGGCGTCGCCAAGATCGTCTTCACCGGCTCCACCCGGGTCGGCAAGTCCATCATGGCCAAGTGCGCGGAACGGGTGAAGCGGGTCACCCTCGAACTCGGCGGCAAGAGCCCCAACATCGTCTTCGCCGACGCCGACCTCGAAGCCGCCGCGGCCGCCGCCCCGATGTCCTTCCTCGACAACAGCGGCCAGGACTGCTGCGCCCGCACCCGCATCCTCGTCCAGCGGAGCGCGTACGACCGCTTCCTGGAGCTGCTCGCCCCCGCGATCGAGGAGATCGTCGTCGGCGACCCCGCCGACGAGCGCACCCAGATGGGCCCCCTCATCTCCCGCGCCCAGCTCGACCGCGTCCGCTCCTACGTCCCCGACGACCTCCCCGGCATCCGGGGCAAGGCCCCCGAGGGCCCCGGCTTCTGGTTCCCGCCGACCGTCCTCACCAGCCTGCCCGAGGACGCCCCCTGCGCCGTCGAGGAGATCTTCGGACCCGTCGCCGTCGTCCTCCCCTTCGAGGACGAGGCCGACGCGATCCGGCTCGCCAACGCCACCGAGTACGGCCTGTCCGGCTCGATCTGGACCCGGGACGTCGGCCGCGCCCTGCGCGTCTCCCGCGCCGTCCGCGCCGGCAACCTCTCCGTCAACTCCCACTCCAGCGTCCGCTACTGGACCCCGTTCGGCGGCTACCAGCAGTCCGGCCTCGGCCGCGAACTCGGCCCCGACGCCCTGACCGCCTTCACCGAAACCAAGAACGTCTTCATCAGCACGGAGGCCTGAACCGCATGACCACCGAAGAGATCATCTGCCGCCGTCTGGTCGGCCGCACCGCCGTCATCACCGGCGCCGGCAGCGGCATCGGCCTCGCCACCGCCCGCCGCCTCGCCTCCGAGGGCGCGAACGTCGTCTGCGGCGACATCGACGAGACCGCGGGCAAGGCCGCCGCCGAGGAGGTCGGCGGCACCTTCGTACGGGTCGACGTCACCGACCCCGAACAGGTCGAGGCGCTGTTCAAGACGGCCTTCGACACCTACGGCTCCGTCGACATCGCCTTCAACAACGCCGGCATCTCGCCGCCCGACGACGACTCCATCCTGGAGACCGGCCTGGAGGCCTGGAAGCGCGTCCAGGACGTCAACCTCACCTCCGTCTACCTCTGCTGCAAGGCCGCCCTGCCCTACATGCGCCGCCAGGGCCGGGGCTCCATCATCAACACCGCCTCCTTCGTCGCGATCATGGGCGCCGCCACCAGCCAGATCTCCTACACCGCCTCCAAGGGCGGCGTGCTCGCCATGTCCCGCGAGCTGGGCGTCCAGTTCGCCCGCGAGGGCATCCGCGTCAACGCCCTCTGCCCCGGGCCCGTCAACACCCCGCTCCTCCAGGAGCTGTTCGCCAAGGACCCCGAGCGGGCCGCGCGCCGCCTCGTCCACATCCCCGTCGGCCGCTTCGCCGAGGCCGACGAGATCGCCGCCGCCGTCGCCTTCCTCGCCAGCGACGACTCCTCCTTCGTCAACGCCACCGACTTCCTCGTCGACGGCGGCATCGCGGGCGCGTACGTGACGCCCCTCTAGCAGCCCACCCCTCCGACAGCCGGGCGTCGCGAGGCGCCCGGCTGTCCGCGTACCGACAGGAGCGTGTCCGTGAACCACCGTCTCCGCACGTCCGCCGCCGCCGTCGCGCTCGCCCTCGCCGCGACCCCCCTCGTCCCGGCCGTCCCGGCACAGGCGAAGCACCGCCCGTGCCCCACCCTGACCGTCTCCACCGGCTGGTACGGCGACAACAAGGCCCGGCTCGACCGCCTGATCGCCGACCACTGCGCCGACGCGAGGAGGAAGGGGGAGAAGCCCCTCGCCGTCTTCGACTGGGACAACACCGTCATCAAGAACGACGTCGGCGACGCCACCCTCTACTGGCTCCTGCGCAATGACCGCGTCCGGCCGCCCCGGAACGACGACTGGTCCACCACCAGCCGCCACCTCACCCCCGCCGCCGCGACCGCCCTGCGCGCGGCCTGTCCCGCCGGCGGGCGCACCCTGCCCACCGCCACCGACACCCGCTGCGCCGACGAGATCCGCTCCGTCTACTCCGACGGAGCCACCACCGGCGGCGCGGCCGCCTTCGCCGGCTTCGACCACCGCCGCACGGAACCCCAGTACGCCTGGCTCGCCCAGCTCCTGCGCGGCTGGACCACCCGCGAGGTCGAGTCCTTCGCGGCCGCCGCCCGCGCCGAGAACCTCGCCGCCCCGCAGGGCGCCACCCAGCGGGTCGGCACCGCCCGCGTCACCGGCTGGATCCGCCACTACGACCAGCAGCGCGACCTCATCCACACGCTCCGGCGGGCCGGCTTCGACGTCTGGATCGTCTCCGCCTCGCCCGAACCCGTCGTCGACGTCTGGGCCCGGGGCATCGGGATCGACCCCGCGCACGCGATCGGCATCCGCAACACCACCGAGCGCGGCCGCCTCACCTCCCACTTCAAGGGCTGCGGCACCGTCCGGGACGGCGAGGACACGATGATCACCTACATCGACGGCAAGCGCTGCTGGATCAACCAGGAGATCCTCGGCGTCCGGGGCCCCGCCGCCGAACGCGTCCAGCCCGCCTCCCGCCGCCAGGTCCTCGCCGCCGGGGACTCCGACACCGACGTCTCCTTCCTGCGGGACGCCACGGGCCTGCGCCTGGTCCTCAACCGCAACAAGGACGAACTGATGTGCCGGGCGTACGAGAACGGCGACGGGCGCTGGCTCGTGAACCCCCTGTTCATCGAGCCGAAGGCCCGCAAGACCACCCCGTACCCCTGCGCCACCACCGGCTACACGGCGGACGACGGCACGGCCCGGCCGGTCCGCCGGGCCGACGGCAGCGTGATCCCGGACCAGGATGACACCGTGTACTAGGGCGGCTA
Source organism: Streptomyces sp. NPDC093071 (assembly GCF_044754545.1). Taxonomy (NCBI): domain Bacteria; kingdom Bacillati; phylum Actinomycetota; class Actinomycetes; order Kitasatosporales; family Streptomycetaceae; genus Streptomyces; species Streptomyces sp. NPDC093071. The sequence goes on from NZ_JBIVPH010000006.1 coordinate 218,546, forward strand.
CAAGAAGGTGCGGCCCTCGCCCCGGTACGTGGGCACGGTCGCCGTGATCCGGTCGCCCTCGACCAGGTGCAGGCTCTCGAACCGCTCGCACAGCTCGCCGGCCTTCGCGTGCCGGAACCACACCTTGTCGCCGATCCGCAGGTCGTCGGCCGGCGAGCCGAGCAGCGGGGTCTGCACCTCGCCGGCCCCCTCCTGCGGGTCGTACCGCAGCCCCTCCGGCAGGTACGGCACGGGCAGCCGGTCCGGGCCCGCCGCCCCGGAGGCCGGGTAGCCGCCGCCGAGGACGGTCACCACGCCCATGCCCGGCCGCCGGACCACCGGCTGCGCGAAGAGCGCGGCCGGGCGCCCGCTGAAGGACGTGTAGTTGTCGAAGAGGCGCGGCACGAAGAACCCCGAACCGGCGGCGATCTCCGTCACCGCGTCCTCGGCGGCCGTGTGCTGCACGCTGCCGGTGCCGCCGCCGTTCACGAACTCCAGGTCCGGCGCCACCGCCCGCACGGCCCGCACCACGGCCGCCCGGCGCTCCGCCAGCTCCCGGCGGGCGGCGGACTGCATCAGCCGGATCGCCCGCGACCGCAGCGGCCGGCCCGCGACCGCGTCCCCGACCCCCGCGACGTGCCCCTCGTACGCCATGATCCCGACCAGCCGGAAGCCCGGGCGGCGCACCACCGAGCGGGCCAGCTCCGCCAGCTGGGAGGGCTCCCGCAGCGGGGAGCGGCGGGCGCCGACCCGGATCCGGCCGCCGAGCAGGCTCAGCGCGGTGTCCAGCTCCAGGCAGACCCGGACCTCCTCCGTGCCGCCCGCGCGGGAGGCGTCGATCAGGTCCAGCTGCGCCACGTCGTCCACCATCACGGTCACGGCCGCGGCCAGCTTCGGGTCCCGCGCCAGCTCCCCGAACCCGGCGCGGTCCGCCGACGGGTACGCGAGGAGGACGTCCTCGAACCCGGCCCGGGCCAGCCACAGCGACTCGTCCAGCGTGAACGACATGATCCCGGCGAAGCCCTCCCGCGCCAGCGCCCGCTCCAGGAGCGCCCGGCACCGCACGGACTTGCTCGCGACCCGGACGGGCTTGCCCCCGGCCCGGCGCACGAGGTCCGCCGCGTTGGCGTCGAAGGCTTCGAGGTCGACGATCGCCACGGGCGCGTCGAGGTGAGCGGTGGCCCGGTCGTAACGGGCCCGGTCGCCGGCACGGGGAGTCATGGCCCGAGCTTGCCAGACAGGTTTACGGGTGGGTAGCCCCTGAGTTCCCGCGCGGCCGGGAACAGCCCGTAGAGTGACGGGCATTGTCGACACGAGCGGGAGACGGGGATGACCAGCGAGCACCGCCCCCCGCCCTCCCGCATCACCGACCTCCTCCCGCCCCACCCCGACGCGCCCGTCCCCCCGGCCCACCCGGGCCCAGACGCCCCTGCGGGCCGGACACAGGACGCCCCTGCCGGGGCCCCTGCCGCCTCCCGTCCGGCGACGGCGGGCACTTCCGGGACTCCTGCCGCCTCCCGCCCGACGACGGCGGGCACTTCCGGGACTCCTGCCGCCTCCCGTCCGGCGACAGCGGGTACTTCCGGGGTCCCTGCCGCCCCTCGTCCGGGGACGGCCGCTGCTTCCGGGGCTCCCGCCGCCTCCCGCTCGGCGACGGCCGGCATTTCCGGGGCTCCCGGCACCCCCCGCCCGGCGACGGCAGGCGCTTCCGGAACCTCCGCCGTCCCTCGTCCGGCGACGGCCGCCGCTCCCGGGGCCCCCGCCGCCCCCCGTCCGGCGACGGCGGGCGCTTCCGGAACCCCTGCCGTCCCTCGTCCGGCGACGACCGCCGCTCCCGGGGCCCCCACCGCCCCCCGTCCGGCGATGGCGGGCGCTTCCGGAACCTCCGCCGTCCCTCGTCCGGCGACGACCGCCGCCCCCGGAGCCCCCGCCGCCCCCCGTCCGGCGGCGCCCGGCGCCGACCCGCTCACCGTCGAGACGGCGGCCCGCCTCCGCCCCGCCCGCTCCACGGCCCCCGCACCCCCGCAGGGACGGCCCGGCCCGGCCCCCGCGCCGCCGCAGGCGCCCCCGTCCCGCCCGGGGCCCACGCCTCCCGCCCCGGGGCCGGGGCCGTCCGCGTCCCCGCGGACCACCCCGCCCCGGCCGTCGTCCCCGCCTCCCGTGCCCGTACGGCCCGCCCGCCCGGCGTCCGGCCCGCCCGCACCGCCGCAGGCGCCCCCGGCCGCGCCCTCCGTACCGCCGCAGGGACGGCCCGGCCCGGCGCGCCCGGCACCCGCCCCGCCGCAGGCGACCCGGCTCCGTCCCGGCGCGCCTTCGCCGGGCCCGGTGCTCCCGGGCTCTCCTTCGTCCGCCCCGGCGCAAGCCGCCCCCGCGCACTTCACCTCCTCCTACGGCCGTGCCACCGTGCCGCCCGAAGCGCCCGTCGAGATCACCACGCGGCTGCGGCCCGTGCGGGACCGGAGGAGCGCCGGGCGGACGGCCGTGGTCGCCGCCTGCGCCGTGCTCGGGTTCGGGCTCATCGGCGGCGCCCTCGCCGGGGTGTGGCTGGCGGCCTCCGAGCCCGGGAAGCCCGCCGAACCCGCCGGGTACGCCGATGCCCGGGAGCTCTGGCACAACGCCCCCGTCGACGTCCTCTTCCCCCGTACCCTCGCGGGCCCCGGCGCGGGCCCCGGCTCCGCCGCCCGCACCTGGACCCGGATCGTCGTCGCCCCGGACGCCGCCTGCTCGCCCGCCGTCCTCGCCCAAGGCCTGCTCGCCACCGTCGAGCCGCTCGGCTGCGAACGCGTCCTGCGCGCCACGTACACCGACGCCACCGCCAGCAGCGTGATCACCGTCGGCCTCGTCTTCACCCGCGCCGACGCGGCCGCGCAGCGCACCCTCGGCCAGGGCCTCACCGCCCGCCTCGGCCAGGACGTCCCCCCGGCCCTCCCCGGCCCCTCCACCGTCGCCGCCCGCTTCGGCGACCGGCAGCGCGCGAGCTGGTGGACGAGCGCCCCCGCCGACCTCCCCGTCGTCGTCACCGCCGTCTCCGGCTTCGCCGACGGCCGGACCGTCGACGCCCCCCAGCCCGCCGACCGGGCCATGGCCAAGGGCCGTACCGACGCCGTCGCCCAGTCCGGCCTCGGCCACGAGGCCAAGGGCATCACCGAGCACCTGGAGCGCCTGCTGCGCACGACCGCCACCGCGGCGGCGAAGGAGAAGACCCGGTGAACCGATCCGCCCGCCGACACGCGCGCGGCGGCGCGGCCGTCCTGCTCGCCGCCGCCTTCTCCGTCCTGCCCGCCACCACCGCGCCCGCGCACGCCGACACCATCCGGGCCCGGCAGTGGGGCCTCGAAGCCCTCCACACCGACGAGGCCTGGCGCACCACCGAGGGCGAGGGCGTCACCGTCGCCGTCCTCGACACCGGCGTCGACGCCGACCACCCCGACCTCGAGGGCTCCGTCCTGCCCGGACACGACCTCATCGGCTTCGGCGCCGAACGGGGCGACCGCGCCTGGGCCCGGCACGGCACCGCCATGGCCGGGATCATCGCCGGGCACGGCCACGGCCCCGACGGCGGCAGCGGCGTCCTGGGGATCGCCCCCGAGGCCGAGATCCTCCCCGTACGGGTCATCCTGGAGTCCTCGGACAAGGCCCGCGACAAGGCCCGCAAGAGCCGGGGCACCGCCCTCGCCGAGGGCATCCGCTGGGCCGCCGACCACGGCGCCGACGTCATCAACCTCTCCCTCGGCGACGACTCCGAGTCCGCCCACCCCGACGCGGGCGAGGACGCCGCCGTCCAGTACGCCCTCTCCAAGGGGGTCTCCGTCGTCGCCTCCGCCGGGAACGGCGGCGAGAAGGGCGACCACGTCTCGTACCCCGCCGCCTACCCCGGCGTCATCGCCGTCACGGCCGTCGACCGCTACGGGACCCGCGCCTCCTTCTCCACCCGCCGCTGGTACGCCACCGTCAGCGCCCCCGGCGTCGACATCGTCATCGCCGACCCCGACCGCCGCTACTACGAGGGCTGGGGCACCAGCGCCGCCGCCGCGTTCGTCTCCGGCGCCGTCGCCCTCGTCCGGGCCGCCCACCCCGACCTCACCCCGGCCCAGATCAAGACCCTGCTCATCGACACCGCGCGCAGCCGCCCGAAGGACGGCCGCAGCGACGCCAAGGGGTACGGGACGGTCGACCCTGCCGCGGCGATCGAGGCGGGCGCCCGGCTGAAGGGCGGCGACCCGAAGGACACCGCCGCCGGCTACCGGGGCCGCTACTTCGGCCCCGGTCCCGTCGCCGCCGCCGAGGAGCCCCGCTCCTTCGGCCTGCTCGCCCCGCTCCTCGGCGGCCTCGGCGCCCTGCTCCTCCTCACCGCCGTCGTGCTCCGGCGCGCCCACCGCACCGGCTGACACCCGGCGGGCCGGGCGCACCCGCCCGGCGGCTAGGCTCGGGGCGTGGCGCTCAAGAACATCCCGGACCCCGGTTTCTCCGAAGACGACGGCACCGCCGACCCGCGGCTCACCGAGGCCCTCGCGGCCTGGGCGCAGGACAGGACCGCCCACGGCCCCGTCCTCGAAGCCCTGCGCGACGCCCGGCTGCTCGTCCCCGTCGTCGCCGTCCTCGGCGAGGTCGAGACCGACGAGAACGGCCTGCGCCGCGAGAAGACCAGCGACATGGCGGTCCCCACCCTCACGGCCGGCGACCGGCGGGCCCTGCCCGCCTTCACCTCGACCGCCTCGCTCGCCCTCTGGGACCCGCAGGCCCGGCCCGTGGCCGTCCCGCTGCACCAGGCGCTCCAGGCCGTCGCGCACGAGAAGGCGGACACGCTCCTCCTCGACCTCGCGGGCCCCGTGCCCTACCAGGTCACCGGCCCGGCCCTGCTCGCCCTCGCCGAGGGCCGCACCAGCGCCGACCCGCTCGACGACCCCGCCGTACGGGAGGCGGTCCGGGCCGCCGTCGCCGCCGAGCCCGCCGTGCTCCGCGCCCACCTGGGCCCCGGCACCGCCGACGGCACCCTCGCCCTGGTCCTCGCCGGGGACGCGTCCCCGGCGGAGGCCGCCCAGGGCGTGGCGCGCGCCCTGGCCGCCGACGAAACACTGAGGGCCCGCCTGGTGCGGGGCCTCGACCTGGCACTCCTGCCGGCCTCGGCCACGCCTCCGGGCGAGCCCTTCTACGTACGGAACGCGTAGGGGTACGGGTCCTGGCCGTACCCCCGTGACGGGTCCTGGCCGTACACCGGCCCCGTGGCTGTTGTCTTCCGGGGGGGGCGACCCCCGTACCCCCGTGACAGGTCCTAGCCGTACACCGGCCCGGTGTACTTCTCGCCCGGTCCCTGGCCCGGCTCGTCCGGGATCAGGGAGGCTTCGCGGAAGGCGAGCTGGAGGGACTTCAGGCCGTCCCGCAGGGGCGCCGCGTGGAAGGAGGAGACCTCCGTCGCGCCGGCGTCGAGCAGACCCGCGAGCGCGTGCACCAGCTTGCGGGCCTCGTCCAGGTCCTTGTGCTTGTCGCCCTCCTCGGTGAGCCCGAGCTTCACCGCGGCGGCGCTCATCAGGTTGACGGCGACGGTCACGATCACCTCGACCGCCGGGACCTCGGCGATGTCGCGGGTCATGGCTTCGAAGTCGGGGGTGTCGGAGGAGTCGGGGGACTCGTTCTGGGGCGTCTCGCTCATGCCCCACACGATATGCCGGTCTCCGGTTAGCGGAGACCGGCGGGTCCTGCTAACCTTGTGTAACGACCGGCTGGACACGTGTGTGCCCAGCCCACAAGTGGAGGCTCCGTACTCCCACCCGACCGCCCTCAGGGGTGGCGGGTCACCGGTCAGGTGGCGCCCATCGTTCCGTACGGACGATGGAGCCGCCCGATGCGCGCCCCGCGGTTGACCGCGGCGGTGCTCCGGTATTCCCCTGGAGCCCCGCCTGTGTCCCGTCCGGGGCATTTTTCATGTACCGGCTCGGTTGGTCTCAGAAACAGACGTTACGCGTCCGTCCGCCAGGCGGTCGCGTGGTGCTACCGAGGAGGATCCATCAGCGCCGAGCCCCGCATCAACGACAGGATTCGCGTTCCCGAGGTGCGACTTGTCGGACCCAGCGGCGAGCAGGTCGGGATTGTTCCGCTTGCCAAGGCCCTGGAGCTCGCACAGGAGTACGACCTCGACCTGGTCGAGGTCGCGGCGAACGCCCGTCCGCCCGTGTGCAAGCTCATGGACTACGGGAAGTTCAAGTACGAGTCGGCCATGAAGGCCCGTGAGGCGCGCAAGAACCAGGCGCACACGGTCATCAAGGAGATGAAGCTCCGGCCGAAGATCGACCCGCACGACTACGACACCAAGAAGGGTCACGTCGTCCGGTTCCTCAAGCAGGGCGACAAGGTCAAGATCACGATCATGTTCCGTGGTCGTGAGCAGTCCCGCCCCGAGCTCGGCTTCCGGCTGCTGCAGCGGCTGGCGTCGGACGTCGAGGAGCTTGGCTTCATCGAGTCCAACCCGAAGCAGGACGGCCGGAACATGATCATGGTTCTCGGTCCGCACAAGAAGAAGACCGAGGCCATGGCCGAGGCGCGTGAGGCCCAGGCCGCACGCAAGGCCGAGCGCCAGGGCGTCACCGCCGAGGAGACTTCCGAGGCTCCGGCACCCGAGGCCGAGGCTCCGGCCGAGACCCCCGAGGCGTGACCCGAGGGGCTGCCACCCAGGCAGCCCCGGGCCCCGCCCGGACCCACCAAACGAAGAATTGACGCTCCCGGACGTCCGGTGCCCGCACCGGGGGGAGCGCCACTGACGAGGAGATACGGCGCGATGCCGAAGAACAAGACGCACTCCGGTGCCAAGAAGCGCTTCAAGGTCACCGGCTCCGGCAAGATCCTGCGCGAGCGCGCCGGCAAGCGCCACCTGCTCGAGCACAAGTCGTCCAAGCTGACCCGTCGCCTCACCGGCAACGCGGAGATGGCCCCGGGCGACGCGGCCAAGATCAAGAAGATGCTGGGCATCTGATCTGATCACCCGCCCTCGGCGACGAGGGCCACCGGCCAGGTCCGGGACCCATTCGTTTTTCGGGTCGTGTGAGTCCAACCACGACCCCGCTACAAGGAGTTAACAAGTGGCACGCGTCAAGCGGGCAGTCAACGCCCACAAGAAGCGCCGGGCGATCCTCGAGCAGGCCTCCGGCTACCGCGGTCAGCGTTCGCGCCTGTACCGCAAGGCCAAGGAGCAGGTCACCCACTCGCTGGTCTACAACTACAACGACCGCAAGAAGCGCAAGGGCGACTTCCGTCAGCTGTGGATCCAGCGCATCAACGCCGCTGCCCGCCTGAACGGCATGACGTACAACCGCCTCATCCAGGGTCTGAAGGCCGCCAACATCGAGGTGGACCGCAAGATCCTCGCCGAGCTGGCCGTCAACGACGCCAACGCGTTCGCCGCGCTGGTCGAGGTCGCGCAGAAGGCCCTCCCGGCCGACGTCAACGCCCCGAAGGCCGCCGCCTGATCTTCCAGGCCCGCAGTACTTCCGCCCGGACCCGCAGACGCCCACGCGCCTGCGGGTCCGGGTGCGTCGGCCCCCCGAACCATCCGGCCCGCGCCGTACCCGCACCCGTGGCGCGCCCGCGCGCGTGACGCGTCCTCGTTCGTGTCCGCACCCACGCGCGCGTGTCCGTGCCGTACCGGACCGCGACCGTCCCAGGTCCCCGCAGCCCCGGCCTCCGTAGCCCCCGGCCCCGAAGAGAGAACCGCCGCACGCCATGGTCACCCCCGAGCTGATCTCCCCGCGTTCCCCGCGCGTCGTCGCCGCCCGACGGCTCGCCAAGCGCAACTTCCGGGGCAAGGACCGCCTCTTCATCGCCGAGGGCCCCCAGGCCGTCCGCGAGGCCGTCGAGCACCGGGGACCCGGCGGGGAGCCCACCCTCGTCGAGCTGTTCACCACCGTCGAGGCCGCCGAGCGGTACGACGCCATCGTGGACGCGGCCCGCGCCGCCGGGGCCCGCGTCCACCACGCCTCCGACGCCGTCCTCGCCGAGGTCTCCCAGACCGTCACCCCGCAGGGGCTCGTCGGCGTCTGCCGGTTCCTCGACTCGCCGTTCGAGGAGATCGTCGCGGCCCGCCCCAAGCTGGTCGCCGTCCTCGCGCACGTGCGCGACCCCGGGAACGCCGGCACCGTACTGCGCTGCGCCGACGCGGCCGGCGCCGACGCCGTCGTCCTCACCGACGCCTCCGTCGACCTCTACAACCCCAAGTCCGTGCGCGCCTCGGTCGGTTCGCTCTTCCACCTGCCGGTGGCCGTCGGCGTCCCCGTCGAGCAGGCCGTCGCCGGACTCAAGGCGGCGGGCGTACGGATCCTCGCCGCCGACGGGGCCGGGCGTGACGACCTCGACGACGAGCTGGACGCCGGCACCATGGGCGGGCCCACCGCCTGGATCTTCGGCAACGAGGCCTGGGGGCTGCCCGAGGAGACCCGGGCCCTCGCCGACGCCGTCGTCCGCGTCCCGATCCACGGCAAGGCGGAGAGCCTCAACCTCGCCACCGCCGCCGCGGTCTGCCTGTACGCCTCCGCCCGCGCCCAGCGCCCCCGAACCTCTCCCTGAGAGACGCCCGGAAGGGCCCATTCCGCCCCGCCCGCCCAGTAGAGTGACGCACTCGGGGGCCCACTGCGCTACACGGAGGGGTGGGGAACGGGGATGACGGCCGGCACGGACAGTCCCGCACAGGCACGGAGCGACCGACCGCACGCCCCGAAACCCTCCACCCCGACCGACCCACCGGAGGCCCCACCCTCCACCGGCCCCGCCGGAACGACCGGCCCGGCCGACCCCGGCGACTCCACCACCTCCGCCGACCCCGTCGGCCTCGGCTTCGCCGGGGTCCACCCCGACGACCTCCCCGACGGTCTCGTCGTCGCCGACGCCACCGGCCGGGTCGTCTGCTACAACGCCGCCGCCGCCCGCATCACCGCCGTCCCCGCCGACCGGGCCCTCGGGCTTCCGCTCGACCGGGCGCTGCCCCTGGAGGACCTCAAGGGGCGTCGCTGGTGGGCGCTGACCGACCCGTACGGCGGGCTCGCCACCCGCAGCGGACAGCCCGAGCGCAACCTGCTGCTCCCCGGCGGCCGCGAGGTCCTCGTCTCCGCCCGCTACGTCCGCGAGCACCCCACGGGCCCCGTCCGCCGGGTCGTCGTCTCCCTGCGCGGCACCGAGGCCCGCCGCCGCACCGAGCGCAGCCACGCCGAGCTCATCGCCACCGTCGCCCACGAGCTCCGCTCCCCGCTCACCTCCGTCAAGGGCTTCACCGCCACCCTCCTCCACAAGTGGGAGCGGTTCACCGACGAGCAGAAGCGGCTGATGCTGGAGACCGTCGACGCCGACGCCGGCCGCATCAAACGGCTCATCGCCGAACTCCTCGACATCTCCCGGATCGACTCCGGCCGCCTGGAGGTCCGCCGCCAGCCCGTCGACATCGCGGCCGCCGTCGGCCGGCACGTCCACGCCCACACCACCGGCGGCCAGTCCCCGGACCGCTTCTTCGTACGGATCAGGCCCCAGCTGCCCCCGCTCTGGGCCGACCCCGACAAGATCGACCAGATCCTCGGGAACCTCCTCGAAAATGCGGTGCGCCACGGCGAGGGAACCGTCACCATCGAGGTGGCACCCACCACGGCGGGCGACGACGGAGAAGAGGGGACGGAGGTCACCGTGAGCGACGAGGGCCCCGGCATCCCCGAGGAGTCCATGAGCCGCGTCTTCACCCGCTTCTGGCGGGGCAGCAAGCGCGGCGGCACCGGTCTCGGCCTCTACATCGTCAAGGGCGTCGTCGAGGCCCACGGCGGAACCATCACCGTCGGACGGGGCCCCCGCGGCGGGGCCGAGTTCCGATTTATCCTGCCCGTCGGCACCCCGGCCCACCTCCTCTGACGTCTCGCCCCGCGAGACCGCAGACGATCAGGAGGCGCCCGGCCCGCCCACGGGCTCATTCGCGTCCCCCCACCCCGTTAGACTCGACCTTTGGCACGTTTGCGCCCTTGACGTCGAGCGGGGCCGCCCAGCCAAGCCAACGGAAGCACGGGAAGAGATGTCCGCACCCAATAAGTCGTACGACCCGGTTGAGGTCGAGGCACTGAAACCGGAAGAGATCGAGCGTATGCGGGACGAGGCGCTCGCCGCCTTCGCCGCCGCGGACGATCTCGACGCGCTCGCGCACGCGAAGACCGCGCACACCGGTGGCACCTCGCCGCTGGCGCTCGCCAACCGGGAGATCGGTGCCCTGCCCCCGCAGGCCAAGGCCGCCGCGGGCAAGCTCGTGGGCCAGGCCCGCGGCGCCGTCTCCAAGGCGCTCGCCGCCCGCCAGACCGAGCTGGAGGCCGAGCGCGACGCCCGCGTCCTCGTCGAGGAGGCCGTCGACGTCACCCTGCCGTACGACCGCGTCCCGGCCGGCGCCCGCCACCCGCTGACCACCCTCATGGAGCGCGTCTCCGACGTCTTCGTCTCCATGGGGTACGAGGTCGCCGAGGGCCCCGAGGTCGAGGCGGAGTGGTTCAACTTCGACGCCCTCAACTTCGTCCCGGACCACCCGGCGCGCCAGATGCAGGACACCTTCTTCGTCGAGGGGCCGGAAGGCACCACCGGCGACGAGTCCGGCGTCGTCCTGCGCACCCACACCTCCCCGGTGCAGGCCCGCACGCTCATCGACCGGGAGCCCCCGGTCTACGTCGTGTGCCCCGGCCGCGTCTACCGCACCGACGAGCTCGACGCCACGCACACCCCGGTCTTCCACCAGATCGAGCTGCTCGCCGTCGACGAGGGCCTCACCATGGCCGACCTCAAGGGCACCCTCGACCACATGGTCCAGGCGCTCTTCGGCCCGGACATGAAGACCCGGCTGCGCCCGAACTTCTTCCCGTTCACCGAGCCGTCCGCCGAGATGGACATGCTCTGCTACGTCTGTCGCGGCGAGTCCGTCGGCAACCCGGACCGGCCCTGCCGCACCTGCGGCAGCGAGGGCTGGATCGAGCTCGGCGGCTGCGGCATGGTCAACCCGAAGGTGCTCGTCGCCTGCGGCGTGGACCCCGAGAAGTACAGCGGATTCGCCTTCGGGTTCGGCATCGAGCGGATGCTGATGTTCCGCCACAACGTCGAAGACATGCGAGACATGGTCGAGGGTGACGTCCGGTTCACCCGGCCGTTCGGGATGGAGATCTGATGCGGGTCCCGCTTTCTTGGCTGCGGGAGTACGTCGACCTGCCGGCGACGGAGACCGGCCGCGACGTCCAGGCCAAACTCATCTCCGCGGGCCTCGAGGTCGAGACCGTCGAGCAGCTCGGCGCCGGCCTGTCCGGCCCGCTGGTGGTCGGCAGGGTCCTCACCATCGAGGAGCTGACGGAGTTCAAGAAGCCCATCCGCTTCTGCACCGTCGACGTCGGGCAGGCCAACGGCACCGGCGAGCCCCAGGAGATCATCTGCGGCGCCCGGAACTTCGCCGAGGGCGACAAGGTCGTCGTGGCCCTGCCCGGCGCCGTGCTCCCCGGCGACTTCCGGATCGCCGAGCGCAAGACGTACGGCCGCGTCTCCCGGGGCATGATCTGCTCCGGCGACGAGCTCGGCATGGGCGACGACGGCTCGCACGGCATCATCGTGCTGCCGCCGGAGCACGAGGTCGGCACCGACGCCACGGTCCTCCTGGAGCTGTTCGACGAGGTCCTCGACATCGCCGTCACCCCGGACCGCGGCTACTGCCTCTCGATGCGCGGCGTCGCCCGCGAGACGGCCACCGCCTACGGCCTGCCGCTGCGCGACCCGGCGCTGCTCGACGTGCCCGCGCCGAACTCGTACGGCTACCCGGTCCAGATCACCGACCCGATCGGCTGCGACCGCTTCACCGCGCGCACCGTCGTCGGCCTGGCGCCCGAGGCCCGCTCCCCGATCTGGCTCCAGCGCCGCCTCCAGAAGGCCGGAATGCGCCCGATCTCGCTGGCCGTGGACGTCACCAACTACGTGATGCTGGAGCTCGGCCAGCCGCTCCACGCCTACGACCGCACCCGGCTCGACGGCCCCATCGGGGTCCGCCGCGCCGAGCCCGGCGAGAAGATCACCACCCTCGACGGCACCGTGCGCGTCCTGGACGCCGCGGACCTGGTCATCACCGACAACCGCGGCCCGATCGGCATCGCGGGCGTCATGGGCGGCGCCAACACGGAGATCGCCGACCCGGTCACCGACCCGGAGACCGGCGTCGTCACCGGCACCTCCGAGGTCGTCGTCGAGGCCGCGCACTTCGACGCGATCTCGATCGCCCGCACGGCCCGCCGCCACAAGCTGGCCTCCGAGGCGTCCAAGCGCTTCGAGCGCGGCGTCGACCCGCAGGCTGCCGCCGCTGCCGCGCAGCGCACCGTCGACCTGCTCGTGCTGCTCGCGGGCGGCACGGCCGAGGCCGGCGTCACCGAGGTCGTCGCCCCGTCCGCGCCCCGGACGATCGTCATCCCGGCGGACCACCCGGACAAGGTCGCGGGCGTCGCCTACGGCCGCGAGACCGTCGTCCGCCGCCTCCAGGAGGTCGGCTGCGACGTCTACGGACAGGACGAGCTGATCGTCACCGTCCCCTCGTGGCGGCCCGACCTCAACGAGCCGAACGACCTGGCCGAAGAGGTCATCCGCCTGGAGGGCTACGAGAACCTGCCCTCCACGCTGCCCAAGCCCCCGGCCGGCCGCGGGCTCACCGAGCGCCAGCGCGTCCACCGCCGGGTGGGCCGCGCCCTGGCCGGCGCCGGCTACGTCGAGGCGCTGAACTACCCGTTCATCGGCGAGCAGGCCCTCGACAACCTCGGCCTCGACGCGGACGACGCCCGTCGCCGCCTGGTGAAGCTGGTCAACCCGCTCTCGGACGAGGAGCCCGCGCTCCGTACGACGCTGCTCCCGGGGCTGCTCGGGGCGCTGCGCCGCAACGACAGCCGGGGCGGCCACGACCTGGCGCTCTTCGAGACCGGCCTGGTCTTCCTGGCCGGGGAGCGGCCGGGCGTCGCCGTCCGCCTCGGCGTCGACCGGCGCCCCACGGACGAGGAGATCGCCGAGGTCAACGCGGCCCTGCCCGCGCAGCCCCGGCACGCCGCCGTCGTGCTCGCCGGTGCGCGCGAGCAGGCGGGCTGGTGGGGCAAGGGCCGCCCGTCCGACTGGGCGGACGCGGTCGAGGCCGCCCGCACGGTCGCCCGCGAGGCCGGAGCCGAACTGATCGTGCGCCAGGGCCAGTACGGCCCCTGGCACCCGGGCCGCTGCGCCGAGCTGCTGGTCGTCGTCGACGGCGAGGAGCGCACGGCGGGTCACGCGGGCGAGCTGCACCCGCGCGTGGTGAAGTCCTTCGGCCTGCCGGCCCGGACCAGCGCGATGGAGCTCGACCTCGACCTGGTCGAGGCGGCGTCCGGGGGCCCCCTCAAGGCCCCCCGGATCTCCTCCTTCCCGGTCGCCACCCAGGACGTCGCCCTGGTCGTCGCCGACGGCGTCCCGGCCGCCGAGGTCGAGGCCGCCCTGCGCGAGGGTGCGGGCGAACTCCTGGAGTCCATCCGGCTGTTCGACGTCTACACCGGCGACCAGCTCGACGAGGGCACCAAGTCCCTGGCCTACGCCCTCAAGTTCCGCGCCCCGGACCGCACCCTGACGGTCGACGAGGCCACCGCGGCCCGCGACGCGGCCGTCACCCTCGCGTCCGAGCGCACCGGCGCCGTCCTGCGCGGCGCCTGACCTCGCAGCGGCACCCAGCGGCACCAGGAGGGCCGCCCCGGGAGAACTCTTCCCGGGGCGGCCCTCCGCCGTTTCCGGAAACGGCGACATCCGCTGTGCGCGTTCGCCCACCGAGCCACGGCCGGAAGCGGACCCCCGTCACGGCGAACCGCGTACGGCCGCCGTCGACTCCTGCGACAACCGCGAAGGATCCGCTCACTCCTCGTCGCTCCGCTCCAGGACCAGGCCGACGGACCCGCCCTCCAGCCCGTTGCCGCCTTCGAGATGCAGATGCGCCCCGTTCGTAACTCCTTCGCCGGCCAGTACCAGAAGATGCCCGGCAAGCGTTCTGAGGCCCGCGGCATTCGCCTCGATGACGACCTCGGCCCTGAGGTTCCGCACCTCGATCCGGGCGTCGGCGTCCCAGGAGAAGCGGAGCCCCGTGCCCTCGACGACGACGGTGACGTGAGTGCTCTCGATCGGCGCCGAGCCGGTTCCGGAAGTCATGGAGCCCATGATGCCGCCCCACGGAAAGGTCCCCGGAGGCCGGGAACTCGGACCCGCGCACGCGGCGGACGGGCAGAAGCTCGGGAAGCCGCGGTCACCAGTCGCGCCACGCGTCCGTGATCTCGGCACGATCGATGCCCCTCCTCGCCGCCAGAGCGGCCACGTCCACACCGTGCTCACCCAAGGTGAGATCGATGTACTCGCACAGCTGCTCCCGCTCTTCGGTGCAATAGCCGACGCCACCGTGGCCGTCGTCGCAGGCGACGACGTTGAGCGCGAGAACGACCCTCTCGACCACCCCGAAGACCTCGTCGTCGGAGGGCTCCGCCAACGTACGCATCTCCGCCTCGAACGTCTCCAGCGCCGAGTCCGTCGCCCTCAGCAAGGATTCGGGGTACGCCTCCGCCGCGCCGGCGCACTCGGGTTCGGAAATCCCGGCGGCGACCTCGCGAGCCATCTCCGCCATCCAGGCACGCCAGTTCTCGGGGGGTCTCTTCGCCATGACGAGAAGGTACGCCAGAGCACGGACAATCCCGGTTCGGTCGCGCGTCCTCGTCGATGTCGGACCCCCATGCCATCCTGCGCCCGTGAGAATGACATGGGCCGACTTCTGGGTACTGATAGCCACCTTGGACGGCAAAGCGACCCAAGAGAGCTGCCGACACCTCGCCGAAGAGCTGAGCCGCCGCCCCGTCCCCGACATCATCGGCTTCGCGGAACGCCATGCCGAGGCCCTCTACCGCCTGGACCAGGAGAAGTTCGGCACCCTCCCCGTGATCGACCTGACGGACCGGGACGGCAGCCCGTTCCCGCAGTCGTCCGACACGTTCCTGTACGCACGCTGTGCCGTCGTGGCCGCGGGCCGAACCGTTTGGGAGAGCGTCTTCTTCGACGTCGACGGGTTCGCTCCGTACACCTCCACCGAGTACGACGGTGAATGGCTGCTGTACGTACCGGACCAGGCGTACGAGCTGGCCACCGGTGAGAAGTGGAACCGCTTGACCCGGTACTGCTACGAGACCTGCTCCAACCGGGACGGGTGGCCGCACCTGCGGGACTGAGCCGAGCCGCCGCTGCCCGGCCGATCGCTCCGGAAAGCCGTGATCGGGGTGACGGAGCCGCCCGCCTGCCGGACCGTGCAACGGGCGGGCTGCGAAAACCCGCAAAACGTCCGGCAGGCCGACCAGGACGGTTACGGTGCTGCTCGTCCCGATCGGTGCTCTTGGAGGTTCGTTGCCCACACGTGTCCAGCCCGCCCGCCCCGGTGACCCCAGCCGCATAGGCCCTTATCGGATCATCGGTCGCCTGGGTGCGGGCGGAATGGGAACCGTCCATGCCGCTCTTGACCCCGCAGGGCGCCGAGTCGCGCTCAAGCTCATTCATCCGGCGCAGGCCGACGACGGCGAGTTCCGCGCACGGTTCAAGCGAGAAGTCGCGCTGTCCCGGCGGGTCTCCGGTCCGTGTCTGGTGGCGTTGCTCGACGCCGACACCGACGTCGGCCATCCCTGGCTGGTCACCGAGTACGTCTCCGGTCCCACACTCGGTCAGCGTGTCGCTGCGGACGGTCCGCTGACCGGGGCGCAGCTGTACGCCTTGGCGGCGGGCACAGCGGCGGCACTGGCGGCCATCCACGAGGCAGGGGTGGTGCACCGCGACATCAAACCGGCCAATGTGATTCTGGCGCCGTCCGGCCCGCGGGTGCTCGATTTCGGTATCGCCCACGTGCTCGACGGCACCTCTGTGACCCGTACGGGCGTGATGACGGGCACCGCCGGCTGGATCAGCCCCGAGTACTACCGAACCGGTACGGCAGGCACCGCCGGCGATGTGTTCGCCTGGGGAGCTCTGATCGCGTACGCCGCGACAGGCCGCCTGCCGTTCGGCACCGGAGCCCCGGACGTGGTGGCTTTCCGCGTGATGTCCGGCCAACCCGATATCGCCGGCGTGCCTGACGACCTGCTCGCGGTGGTGACGTCGTCGCTGGCCAAAGAACCCGGCGATCGACCCACCCCCGCCGTTCTGGCGGAGAAGTGCATCGCTCTGCTCGCCGCCCAGACCACCAGTGTCCTGCCCCTGAACGCGGACACGCCCACCGTCGTCGGGGACCTCGTGGCTGCCCACTGGGACATGCCCGCTCAGGACGACCCTGCATGGACGCTCGCCCGACGACGCCCCCTCTGGCATCGCGCCGGGTTCCTCGCCGCCGTCGGCCTCATGGCATTCGCCGTGACGCTGGGTGCCGCCTACGTGATGCGCGGACAGCATCCGACCACTACTCCGGCGTCTCCCACGACGGTGAACAGCGGCGGCCGGTCGGCCCCGGTTTCGGTGTCGCCGCCGACCGGTGCTCTGCCCGGTGCCAAGGCATCGGCCACATGCCTACCCGTCACCTACAAGCTTCCGGACGGCGAATCGAGCTGTGAATCCAAGGAAGACATCTGCACGGACGGTGCGCCGTGGTACGTCTCCGACATCAACGCCCTGTGCGGCGAGCGGTCTTCCACCCGGGTCGTGCACCTCGTTTCCCAGCCGGAAACCGGCGGCGATCCCGGTACGGCGTTCTGTGTCGCCTGGACCGGCGAAGGAAAAGGAACCGATCGCGACGGCGCGCTTCTCCTGAATGCCCCTGGCTATCAGTGCGGCGCCACTCTCGTGGGAGCCGTCGACGGACAAGCCGTGCACCTGGACGGCGAGTCGGTTGTTTTCTACGACTCTCCCCAAGACTGCATATCTTCTTATCCGGGAACACGTCTGACCTACCCGGCGATCCTCGACTACAGCCGTCTCGACGCCGGGACGCCACCGGCACACGTCTGCCTGCTGGAACATGCCGGTGCCTGACGTGCGGTCGGCAGGGATCGGATGCGGTACCCCCTTCTTCCGGTGCCCCGCCTCGCCGTGAGTCCCTGCGCCGTCGGGCGCGTCCCAGCTCGTGTCGCACCGGAAATCTTCCGCCGTTCGTGCTCCTCCTGAGGGGATCGCAACCCCCTTCATCGATTGACGGGAATCTCGTACGGCGATCTCGCGCAGGGCGGTGGGTACGGCGATGCCTACCGTCCCCGAAGTGCGCACACCTTCACGAGAATCGCGCGTCCGTGCCGATGGCGCGGCCCTGGCGGAGGGCGGCGCGCCGGGGGTGGTCACTCCTTCGGGTGAGATCGTCCGGGGGTGTTCCGCGGGGGTGGGCGCGGTCGGGAGAATCGACGCGGCCGCAGGGGCGGACCTGCGTGTCGCAGGGCCTTCGGGCACTGTCGGGGCTCGGGAAGGGTCGTGCATGATCCGTACGAGGTCGTTGGACTCCGATGGCTCCCGGCTCCGCCGGCTGGCCCCGTTCGCTCTTCCCGCCGCCTGGGGCGCGGTGGCCGTGGCGTGGAAGTTCGCCTGCCCGCCGGCCAGGGAGCCGGGGCTGCCGATACGGATCGCCACCAGCGTCGTCTTCCTCTCCGTCGGCATCGGTCTCGTCCTCGGCGTCCGGCGCGGGCTCGCCCAGGAGCTGGCGCGGGCCCGGGCCGTCGCGGCCGCCACCCAGCGGGTGCTCCTGCGGCCGCCGCCGGGCCGGCTCGAAGGACTGAGCCTGGCCGCCGGGCAGCTCTCCGCCTCCCGGGGCGCGTCCGTCGGCGGGGACCTGTACGAGGCGATGGCCACCCCCTACGGGGTGCGGATCGTCATCGGGGACGTCCGGGGCCACGGGCTCGCCGCGCTCGGCGCCGTGGTCGCGGTGCTCGGCAGCTTCCGCGAGGCCGCCCACGACGAGCCCGAACTCGCCGGAGTGCTCAGGCGGTTGGAGCGGGCCCTGGAGCGGCACCTGCGGGAGCGGGCCCGGGACGAGCACCCGGCGCGGGCCGGGACGGACCCCGAACACCCGGCGGCGGAGGAGTTCGTGACCCTGCTGCTCCTGGAGGTCGCGCCCGACGGGCGGCTCTCCGTGTTCAACTGCGGTCACCCCGGCCCGTACCGCCTCGGCCGGGAGGCGGAGCGGCTGCCCGTCGGGGACCCGCTGCCCCCGCTCGGCGTGCTGCCGCTGCCCGCCGGCCTCGCGCCGTACACCGCCGCCCGGCTGCTGCCCGGCGAGACCCTCGTCCTGCACACCGACGGCGCGGAGGAGGCCCGGGACCATCGGGGCCGGTTCTTCGCCCTCGACGCCGCCCTGGCCGGGCCGCCCGGCGAGGCGCCCGCCGCCCTCGTCCGCCGGGTCCACGCGGAGCTGCTGCACCACACGGGCGGCCGGCTCGCCGACGACGTCGCGCTCCTCGTCGTACGGAACGACCGTGCCAGGGTGCCGGCGCAGCCCGCCGAACCCGGGCTGCGCCGCCCCCGGCCCGCCCCCTCCTCCCACTGTTGAGCGGAGGGGGACGGGACCGGCGCCGCCCGCCCCGCCACGGAGTGTCGGGCAGATCAGCGGGGCGGGCGACGCGGACCGGGCGGCCGCACTGTACGAGGGGGAGCCGGCGGCCCGGTCGTCGCCTTGCGGCGAGAAGCACAGTCAACCGGGGGCGGGACGGGCGCGGCAGAGCGCACGGGCCGGGAGAACGGGTGCTTCGTTCACACCCCGTGCGAAATCCCCGTGCCCGACCTCTCGTGCGGGACACCGTGTCGGAGCTTTCGGGTGAGACCCCCGACCCCCTCCGCGCGTACACCCCGTGCACGCGATTCCCCCCGTACGGGGCCACTCGCGCCACTTCGCCCCGTACGAAATCGGCCACCGCTACGCTGAGTTCACCGAGCGGACCGGAGTGGCCATGCAGCCCAACACCTTGCTCGACGCCCTGCTCGACGAAGCGGGCGTCTCGCACGCCGGCCTCGCCACCCGGGTGAACCGGGCGGGCCGGGCCAGGGGACTCGCCCTGCGCTACGAACACACCGCCGTGGCCCGCTGGTTGAAGGGCCAGCGGCCGCGCGGCCAGGTGCCCGACCTGATCTGCGAGGTGCTCGCCGCCCGGCTGCACCGGCAGGTGACCCTGGACGACATCGGCCTCGGAATCCCGGGCGGCCCGGCCCCGGCGACCGGTTCGCCGCTCTCCGGCTTCGTGGAGCGGGCGGCCGCCCTCTGGCGCTCCGACGAGCAGCAGCGGCCGCACATCGTCTCCGCACCCGCCCTGACCGGCACCCCCGCCGTGATGCCCGTGTGGGAGTGGGAGAACCCGCCGGAGGACGTGGACGTCTCCCGTACCGGCAGGACCGCCGTCTCGGCGGCCGACATCGCCGTCCTGGTCGCCGCCCGGTCCCACTACGAGCAGATGTACCGCAAGGCCGGCGGCGTCGCGACCCGGGCCCGGATCGTCGGCTTCCTCACCGCCGAGACGGCGCCGCTGCTCCGGGGCACGTACAGCGACGCCCTCGGACGGCGGCTGCACCGCGCCGCCGGCGGCCTGGTGGCGGTGGCCGGGATCTGTGCCTACGACGCCGACGCGCACGGCCTGGCCCAGCGCTACTTCCACCAGGCGCTGCGGCTCGCGAAGGCGAGCGGGGACCGGGGGCTCGGCGCGTACGTGATCGCGCTCCTCGTCAACCAGTCGCTGTTCACGGGGGAGTACCGGCAGGCGGTGGCGTTCGCGGAGGCGGCGCTGCGGGCGGCGGGGCCGGGGATCACCCCGGCGCTCGCCGCCGACCTGACGGCGATGCAGGCGAAGGCGTACGCGCACCTGGGCGACGGCGCGACCGCCCTCGCCTGCATCCGGCGGGCCGAGGCGGCGGCGGAGCGGATCAGTCCGGGCGACGAGCCCGCCGAGACGGGCTATGTGCAGCCGGGGCTCGTCAACGTGCAGATCGCGGAGGCCCTCCTCGGTCTGGGCGACCTTCCGGCGGCCCACGAGCACGCCACGGTGGCGGTCGGCGCCCCCTCGCACGACCGGGGGCGGGTGCACCGGCTCGCCATGCTGTGCCAGGTCCAGCTGCGGCGGGGGGAGGCCGACGGGGCGGCGCACACGGCCGTGGAGATGACGGAGCTGGCGCGCGGGATGGAGTCGCGCAGGCTGCGGGACCGGCTGCGGGAGGTGCGGGAGCACCTGCTGGCGAGCGGTGCGCAGGACGCGCGGGAGGCGGCGGCCCTCATCGACGGGGCGCTGCGCGTTCCCCTCTGACGCCGCCCCTGCCCGCTGCCCCTCGCCCGATCCCTTTCGGCCTTCTCCGATCCCTCCTGATCCCTCCTGATCCCCTTTCGGTCTCCAACTGCTGCGATATTGCCACCGAACAAGCTCCGACCAGTCGGAAGGTGGCAAGAACGTGCAGTGGACGAAACGGAGCGAACGCTCCGTCTATGAGAACCGTTGGTTCCGAGTGAACCTCGCGGACGTCGAACTCCCGGACGGCCGCCACCTGGACCACTATCTGATCCGGCTCCGTCCGGTCGCCGTCGCGACCGCCGTCAACGAGGCCGACGAAGTCCTGATGCTCTGGCGCCACCGCTTCATCACCGACAGCTGGGGCTGGGAACTGGCCGCCGGCGTGGTCGAGGACGGCGAGGACGTCGAGTCCGCCGCCGCCCGCGAGATGGAGGAGGAGACCGGCTGGCGGCCGGGGCCGCTGCGCCACCTCCTCACCGTCGAGCCCTCCAACGGCCTCACCGACGCCCGCCACCACCTCTACTGGGCGGAGCGGGCCACGTACACCGGTCCGCCCGAGGACGCGTTCGAGTCCTCGCGGCGGGCCTGGGTCCCGCTGAAACAGGTCCCCGACATGATCGCCCGGGGCGAGGTCCCGGCCGCCAACATGGCCGCCGGGCTGCTGATGCTCCACCATCTGCGCCTCGGCTGAGCCGGGGCCGGGAAAGGCCGGACGGCCCGTACCTGTGCGGGAGTACGGGCCGTCCGGGTGGTGCGGAGAGTGGTCGTGAGGCCCCGGCGGAAAGCCGCCGGGAGCGGAGGGACGCGTCAGGAGTACGGGTAGAAGCCCCAGCCCGTCTTCCGGCCGAGCCGGCCCGCGTCCACCATGCGCTGGAGCAGCGGGGGAGCGGCGTACAGCGGCTCCTTGAACTCCGAGTACATCGAGTCGGCGATCGAGGCGATCGTGTCCAGGCCGATCAGGTCGGAGAGCTTCAGCGGGCCCATCGGGTGGGCGCAGCCGAACTCCATGCCGTTGTCGATGTCCTCGCGGCTCGCGATGCCCGACTCGAACATCCGGATCGCGGAGAGCAGGTACGGCACGAGCAGCGCGTTCACCACGAAGCCGGAGCGGTCCTGGGCGCGGATCGCGTGCTTGCCGAGCGTCTTCTCGGCGAAGGCCTGCGCCCGGCTGAGCGTGCCCTCGGAGGTGGTGAGGGCCGGGATCAGCTCGACGAGCTTCTGCACCGGGGCCGGGTTGAAGAAGTGGATGCCGACGACCTGGTCGGGGCGGGAGGTCGCCACGGCCAGCTTCACCAGCGGGATGGAGGAGGTGTTCGAGGCCAGGATGGCGTCCGGCCGGGTCATCACCTGGTCGAGGACCTGGAAGATCTCGGTCTTGACCTGCTCGTTCTCCACCACGGCCTCGATGACGAGGTCGCGGTCGGCGAACTCGCCCAGGTCGGTGGTGAAGCTGAGGCGCGCGAGCGTCGCGTCCCGCTCCTCCTCGCTGATCTTGCCGCGCTCGGCGGCCTTCGCCAGCGAGTTGTAGAGCCGCGTCCGGCCGATCTCCAGCGCCTCGCCGGTGGTCTCGGCCACCTTCACCTCGAGCCCGCTCCGGGCACACACCTCCGCGATGCCCGCGCCCATCTGGCCGCAGCCCACCACTCCGACGCGCTCAATGTCGGCCATGGAGTCCGTCACCTCGTGCCTTTCGCTCTTCTGCCGGCGGCGGGCCCGTGTGATTCCGGTGCGTCCGCCTCGATCCTCCGACGTTACCGCTCATTAACCGATGATCGATCGTCCGGGACGTGGGCAGGATCTCCCCGTGAGTGTGACGTATCCGACAGAGGAGGGGTACAAGTGCGGCCTATCGGGAGAAGAGGGTTCGTGGCCGGCGCCACCGGGACGGCGCTCGCCGTGACGGGAACGACAGGGACGGCGACGGCGGCCGGTGCGGTCCGGGGGGTCGCGGAGGCGGGCGCGGAGGCTGGCGCGGCACCCGAGGCGAGGAGCCGGGCGCGGGGGAGGCCCCACCGCCGCCGGGAGTTCCGCGGCGTGTGGGTGGCGACGGTCAACAACATCGACTGGCCCTCCAAGCCCGGCCTGACCGCCGGGCAGCAGCGCTCCGAGCTCCTCGTCCACCTCGACAGGGCGGCCGAGCGGCGGCTCAACGCCGTGGTCCTCCAGGTCCGGCCGACCGCCGACGCCCTGTGGCCCTCGCCGTACGAGCCGTGGGCCGAGTGCCTGACCGGCGTCCAGGGCCGCGACCCCGGCTGGGACCCGCTGGGCACGGCCGTCGCCGAGGCCCACGCGCGGGACCTCCAGCTGCACGCCTGGTTCAACCCGTACCGGGTGGCCAACCACACCGACCCGGCCCGGCTGGTCGCCTCCCACCCGGCGCGGCGCCACCCGGAGTGGGTGCTGCCCTACGGCGGGAAGCTGTACTACGACCCCGGCCTTCCCGAGGTCCGGCGCTTCGTCCAGGACGCCATGCTGGACGCGGTGCGCCGCTACGACGTCGACGCCGTGCACTGGGACGACTACTTCTATCCGTACCCGGTCGCCGGGCAGGCCTTCGCCGACGACGGGACGTACGCGCGCCACGGCGGCGACTTCCCCGACAAGGCGTCCTGGCGGCGGCACAACACCGATCTGCTGGTCTCCGAGATGTCCGCCCGGATCAAGGCCGTCACACCGGGAGTGGCCTTCGGGGTGAGTCCCTTCGGGGTCTGGCGGAACGCCGCCACCGACCCGGAGGGCTCAAACACCACCGCCGGCGTCCAGACCTACGACGACCTGTACGCCGACACCCGGAAGTGGGTGCGGGAGGGCTGGCTCGACCACATCGTGCCGCAGCTGTACTGGAACATCGGCCTGCCCGCGGCCGACTACGCCGAGCTGCTGCCCTGGTGGGACGAGACGGTACGGGGGACCGGCGTCGGCCTCTACGTCGGCGAGGCGCTCCACAAGGCGGGCGACCCCGCCCAGCCGGCCGCCTGGCAGGACCCGGGGGAGCTCTCGCGCCACCTGGAACTCGCCAAGGGGTACGCCGGGGTCGGCGGGCACTGCTTCTTCTCGGCGAAGGAGGTCGCGCGGGACCGGATCGGGGCGATGGCCAGGGTGGTGACCGACCACTATCCGACCAGGATCCGCCCGCCGGGGTGACGGCCCCTCGGCCGGTCCTCGTTCTTCGGCCGGTTCCCGTTCTTCAGCTGGTCCCAGCTCCTCGGCCGGTCTCCGTTCCTCAGCCGGTTCCCGCCTCCGGGTGGTGACGCACGACGGTGTCGGGGCCCGGTGACATCAGGGCCTCGTGTCCGTCGTCGTCGAACTTCACGCGGTACGGGGGAGTGCCGTTCTCCCCCAGTACCTGAAGGACCTCGGCCGTACGGTCGTGGTGGCCGACGGTCCGTCCGTGCACCAGCAGTTTGTCGCCCACGCTCGCCTGCATCGGGGTGACCTCCTCGCGATCCGGCCCGTGCCGGTCCTTCGCTCTTCGGAGCCTCTGCTTGTCATTGTGACCCTTTTCGTCCGCTTCCGTCGCACCGGACCCGCCCGGTCGCCGGGGGGCGGGTCACGACTTCGAGCGCTGGGTGACCGCGATGCAGACCAGGACCGCGACCGCCGCGACGGGGGCGGCCGGCGACAGGGTCTCGCCGAGGAGGGTGACCGACCAGACGAGGGTGAGGAGCGGCTGGGCGAGCTGGAGCTGGCTGGCCTTCGGGATGCCGATCGCGGCCATGCCCCGGTACCAGACGTACAGGCCGAAGAAGGTCGAACCGGCGGCGACCCACACCAGTCCGACGACGCCGTGGGCGGTGAGATGGACCGGCTCCAGGGACAGGGTGACGGCCGAGGCGACCAGCATCAGCGGCAGGCAGAGGATCAGGGCCCAGCCGATGACCTGCCAGCCCGGCATCAGCCCGGCCAGCCGGCCGCCCTCGGTGTAGCCGGCCGCGCACACGAGCAGCGCCCCGAAGAGGTACAGGTCGCCGGTGGAGAGCGCCCCGCCGCTCTCCGCGAGCGTGAAGCCGAGCACCACCACGGCGCCGGAGACGGCCGCGATCCAGAAGGTGCGGGAGGGGCGCCGGCCCGTCCGCAGGGCGGCGAAGGCGGCCGTGGTCAGCGGCAGCAGGCCCACCACCACGGCGGCGTGGGAGGTGGTGGAGGTCTGGAGCGCCAGGCTGGTCAGGAGCGGGAAGCCGATGACGACCCCGCCGGCGACCACCGCGAGCCCCGCCCAGTGGCGCCGCTCCGGCAGCGGCACCCGGCCGGCGAGCAGGAAGACGCCGGCGACGAGCGCGGCGAGGGTGGAGCGCACGGCCACCAGCGACCAGGGGCCGAAGCTCTCCAGCCCCCAGACGGTCGACGGGAAGGTGAGCGAGAACGCGACGACGCCGAGGCCGGCGAGCAGGGTGCCACGGGCGCGGGAGTCGGGAGCGGGGGGCCGGTGGGTGCTCGCGGTGTCGGGGGTGTCGGCGGTGTCGGGGGCGCCGGGAGTGCCGGGGGTCCGGCGGGCAGCCGTGGTGCCGGTGCCGGTGCCGGTGCCGGTGTCGGCGGGGGCTCGGCGGCCGGTCACGGCTCCCGTGGCTCCGGCGGCTCCAGTGGCTCCGGGGTCCCGGCGGACGGTCACGGCTCCCGTAGGGCCGGGGGCCGGGTGAACGGGCGTAGAGCCTGCGGCCCGGCAACCGTCCGGGGCTCCGGGGGCTCCGGCGGAGCCGGGAGCTGGGGGAGCCGTGGCTCCGGCGGCTCCCGGAAACGAAGGGGTCGACGCTCCGATGGCTCCGGGAATCGAAGGGGTCGACGCTCCGATGGCTCCGGGAACTGAAGGGGTCGACGCTCCGGCGGCCCCGGGAAGCGAGGACCCGGTGGTTCCGGCGGCCCCGGAGACCGAGGGCCCCGTGGCTCCACCGGCCCCCAAGGCCGAGACACCCGGCGCCCCGGCAACCCCCGGGGCCGAGGGGGCCGATGCCCCAGCGGTGCCGCCCTCCGAGCCGGTGACCGCTATCGCATTAGGAGTAGTAGCGCTATCGTGTGTCCTCATGCATGAGCGTAGCAGTGTCGCGGAACTGGTGAAATCCCTGAGGGTAGAGCTTGACCGCTACTCTCCCGGCGGAAAGCTTCCGTCGAGCCGGGCCCTCGTCGAGCGCCACCGCGTCTCCCCGGTCACCGTCACCCGCGCCCTCGCGCAGCTCGCCGCCGAAGGGCTCGTCGTCACCCGCCCCGGCGCCGGCGCCTTCCGTGCGGAGCCCCGTACCCCCGCCCCGGTCACCGGCGACACCTCCTGGCAGGAGGTCGCCCTCAGCGCCGACACCGCCACCGAACTCGTGCCCCGGGCCGTCGACGCCTCCGGCGTCCTCGTCACGCTCGCCGCGCCGCCGCCCGGCACGATCGAGTTCAACGGCGGCTACCTCCACCCCTCCCTCCAGCCCGAGCGGGCCCTCGCCGCCGCCCTCGCCCGGGCCGGCCGCCGCCCCGGCGCCTGGGGCAGGCCGCCCATCGACGGCCTGCCCGAGCTGCGCGAATGGTTCGCCCGCGAGATCGGCGGCAGCGTCACGGCGGCCGAGATCCTCATCACCGCCGGGGGCCAGTCCGCGATCACCACCGCCCTGCGCGCCCTCGCCCCGCCGGGCACCCCCGTCCTCGTCGAGTCGCCCACCTACCCGGGGATGCTCGCCGTCGCCCGCGCCGCGGGCCTCCGCCCCGTCCCCGTGCCCGTCGACGCCGGGGGAGTCCGCCCCGAACTCCTCGAAGCCGCCTTCCGCGCCACCGGGGCCCGCGTCCTCGTCTGCCAGCCGCTCTTCCAGAACCCGACGGGCGCCGTCCTCGGGCCGGAGCGGCGCCGGGAGGTCGTCCGGATCGCCCGTGCCGCCGGGGCCTTCGTCATCGAGGACGACTTCGCCCGCCGCCTCGTGCACGAGGACGCCCCGCCGCTCCCCGCGCCCCTCGCCGCCGAGGACCCGGACGGCGTCGTCGTCCACGTCCGCTCCCTCACCAAACCCACCTCGGCCAGCCTCCGCGTCGGCGCCCTCGCCGCCCGCGGCCCCGTCCTGGAACGGCTGCGCGCCATCCAGGTCGTGGACAGCTTCTTCGTCCCCCGCCCCCTCCAGGAGGCCGCGCTCGAACTCGTCGGCTCCCCGGCCTGGCCCCGCCACCTCCGCGCCGTCTCGCAGGAGCTCAGGGCCCGCCGGGACGCCATGACCGGCGCCCTCGCCCGCCACCTTCCCGAACTCGCCCTGTCCCACGTCCCCTCCGGCGGCTACCACCTCTGGCCGCGCCTCCCCGACGCCCTGTCCGAGACCTCCCTCCACGCCACCGCCCTGCGCGCCGGGGTCGCCGTGGCCCCCGGCCGCCCCTATTTCTGCGCCGAACCCCCCGCCGGCCACATCCGGCTGAGTTTCGCGGGTGTCGCGGGCCCCACGGAGATCGCGGAGGGCGTGCGCCGCCTGCGGACGGCGGTGGACGAGCTCACCGGCCGGCATCCGGGGCCGGGCCGTACGGACGCTCCGCCCGCCCCCGGCCCGGCAACGGTCCCCGGCAAATCCGCCTGACAACACCCCGTACTCCTGAAAGCCTGCGTCCATGAGCGACAGCACCGTCCCGGAAGGCCCCGTCATGCACGGGGCGTACGAGATATCGGCCGACCCCGCCCGGATCGACGCCGCCCGCGTCCACCACTGGATCTCCACCGACTCCTACTGGGCCCCGGGCCGACCTCGGGAGAAGCAGGACCGAGCCATCGCGGGCTCGCTCAACGTCGGCGCCTACCACCGCGAGACCGGCGAGATGGGCGCCTACGCGCGCGTCGTCACCGACTACGCCACCTTCGCCTGGCTCTGCGACGTCTACGTCGACCGCCCTGCCCGGGGCACCGGCCTCGGCACCGCGCTCGTCACCGCCGTCCGGGACCTCCTGGAGCCGTACGGGCTGAGCCGGATCATGCTCGCCACCGCCGACGCGCACGGCGTGTACGAGAAGGTGGGTTTCGCGCCACTACGAAATCCGGACAAGTGGATGGCTCTCGGGCGGCAGTGAGCCGGACCCCCTCCGCCCCCGCGAAACGACCCCTTGACCAGCGGCGCCACCGGCCTCACGATCGCGGCCATGGGTCTTAGGGTGACGCTCGTCACGGCGGCACGCAGCTCCTCCCTGCTCGCCGAACGGTTCGACGACGACCGGCCGCTCGACGAGGCCGGCTGGTACGAGGTGCAGCAGGCCGCGCCCGCGCTCATCCCGCTCGGCGCGGCCGAACTGCGCTACTGCTCCCCGACCCCGCGCAGCCGCGCCACCGGCACCGCCCTCGGCTACGCGCCCCTCGCCCAGCCCGCGCTGCGCGACTGCGACATGGGCCGCTGGCGCGGCCTGACCCTCGCCGAGGTCGCCGCCCTCGAACCGGCCGCCGTCGACGCCTGGCTCACCGACGCCCGCACCGCCCCGCACGGCGGCGAACCCCTCCTCGCCTTCATCGCCCGGATCGGCGGCTGGCTCGACACCCGCCCCGCCGAGGACGGCGCCATCGTCGCCGTCGCCGAACCCTCCGTCGTACGGGCCGCCCTCGTGTACGCCCTGAAGGCGCACCCCACCACGTACTGGAACGTCGACGTCCGCCCCCTCTCCACCGTCACCCTCACCGGCCGCCCCGGCCTCTGGCACCTCCAGCTCGGCGCGGCCCTGCGCTGACCGGCCCGCGCCCCCGGGAACGGGACGGGGGCGGGCCGGGGTCGGGGCGGCCCGGCCCCGCGACCGGCTAGCCTGAACCCACGATGAACCGTTTGAGCACGTCATGGGGCGCCTTCGCGCTGACCCGCCACCCCGAGGACCCGCGCGACCCGCTGCGCGCCTGGGACGCGTCCGACGAGTACCTCCTGGGGCACCTGGCCGAGACCGGCACCGACCTCTCCGGCACCGTCGCCGTCCTCGGCGACCGCTGGGGCGCCCTCGTCACCGCCCTCCAGGCGGCGGGCCCCGGCGCCCTCGTCCAGATCACCGACTCGTACCTCGGCGGGCGGGCCACCCGGACCAACCTCGCGCGCGCCGGCGCCGCCCCGGACGCCGTCCGGCTGCTCACCACCCAGGACCCGCCGCCCGAGCGGATCGACGTGCTCCTCGTCCGCGTCCCCAAGAGCCTCGCGCTCCTGGAGGACCAGCTGCACCGCCTCGCCCCCGCCGTCCACGAGGGCACCGTGATCGTCGGCACCGGCATGGTCAAGGAGATCCACACCTCCACGCTGAAGCTCTTCGAGCGGATCCTCGGCCCCACTCGCACCTCCCTCGCGGTGAAGAAGGCCCGGCTGATCCACACCACGCCGGACCCCGCCGCCGCCCCGGGCCCGAACCCCTGGCCGTACCGGTACGCGCTCCCCGCCGACACCCCCGCGCCCGGCCTCCCCGGACGGACCGTCACCAACCACGCCGGCGTCTTCTGTGCCGACCGCCTCGACATCGGCACCCGCTTCCTCCTCGCCCACCTGCCCCGCGACCTGGGCCGGGCCCGCGTCGCCGACCTCGGCTGCGGCAACGGCGTCGTGGGCCTCGCGGTCGCCCTCGCCGAACCCGGCGCGGAGCTGGTCTTCACCGACGAGTCGTACCAGGCCGTCGCCTCGGCCGAGGAGAACTTCCGCGCCCACGCGGGCGACGGGCGCACGGCCGGGTTCCTCGTCGGCGACGGGCTCGCGGACCTGGCCCCCGGCTCGGTGGACCTGGTCCTCAACAACCCGCCGTTCCACAGCCACCAGGCCACCACCG
Organism: Streptomyces sp. NPDC093071; assembly: GCF_044754545.1. Lineage (NCBI taxonomy): Bacteria > Bacillati > Actinomycetota > Actinomycetes > Kitasatosporales > Streptomycetaceae > Streptomyces > Streptomyces sp. NPDC093071. The sequence goes on from NZ_JBIVPH010000006.1 coordinate 247,483, forward strand.
ACCGCACCGCCCGCCGCATGTTCGCCGACGCCCGGCGCGCCCTGCGCCCCGGCGGCGAACTGTGGGTCGTCGGCAACCGGCACCTCGGCTACCACGTCACCCTCCGCCGGATCTTCGGCAACAGCGAACTGGTCGCGAGCGACCCGAAGTTCGTGGTCCTGCGCGCGGTCCGCTCCTAGATCCCATCCGGCGGATCAGGGGCGGACGGGTCCTGGCCGTCGCTTGTCGTGACGTGGTCGACGCCCCGTGGCGGCAGGCGTCCGGCACGCGGCGACAGCCGCCCGTGTCAGCGGATGTCGTGGTCGGGGTGGGCCCGGTCGTACACGTGCCGCGCCTCGGCGATCACGGAACGATGCGCGAGGGACCAGTCGGCGAGTGCCTTGACCAGGTGGGTCAGGCCGGCCCCGGTCTCGGTCAGGCGGTAGTCGACCCGGGCCGGGACGGTCGGGTACACGGTGCGCAGTACGAGGCCGTCGCGTTCGAGCCTGCGCACGGTGAGGGTGAGCATCCGCTGGGAGATGCCGTCGATGGCGCGCTGGAGTTCGCGGAAGCGACGTGGCCCGCCGGTGAGTTCGACGATCACGAGCACCGACCACTTGTCGCCGATGCGATCCAGGACGTCGCGGATGCCGCAGTCGGGGTGGTGTTCGCGTCCGCACGGGTCGATTTCGGCGGGAGCGGTGGTTACCCCGGTGTGCGTGAGTGACATCGAACTGCCTCCTTGTGGCCGGTGGGCGTGAGGTCGAGGATCAAGCGTAGTTACCGATGAGAACCACTACGGAAGACGGTGATCGATCATGATTTTAGTGACCGGAGCGAACGGGAACCTCGGCGCGGCCGCTCTCGCGGCGCTGCACGCCCGCGGTACCGTCGCGGCGGGCGGCAGCCGCACGCCGGGCGAGGGGATGCGGCGCCTCGACTTCGACGACCCTTCGAGCCTCGACCTCGCCGGTGTGTCGACTCTGGTGCTCGTCTCCGCCGGTTACGCCGAGGACGACCGGGTCGTCGCCCGGCACGCGGCGGCCCTGGACGCCGCCGTCCGCGACGGCGTCGGCCACGTCGTCTACACGAGCCTGACCACCGCCGGCGACCATCTCGGTTTCGCTCTGGCCCACCGCGCGACCGAGCGCCTTGTACGGGCGAGCGGGTTGCCGTGGACGATCCTGCGCAACGGCCTGTACGCCGAACTCTTCGGCGGCCTGCTGATGTGGGCCGGTGGCGACGTGGAGTCCGCGTTCGGGGACGGCGCCTTGGCCGCGGTCTCGCGAGCGGACCTGGCCGAGGCCGCGGCGGTGGTGGCGTCGGATCCCGCACCCCATGGCGGGCGCGTCTACGACCTCGTCGGCACGCCGATCACGGCAGGACAGGTGGCCGATGAACTCGGCGTCGCGCACCGCGCCATCGGTCTGGGCGAGTACCGGCGCAGGCTCCTCCACGAGACGCCGGGGCTGCTGCCGTTCCAGCCGCCGATGCTCGCCTCGATCGCCACGGGCATCCGGCACGGCTTCCTGGACGGCACCGCACCCGACCTCACCGACCTCCTCGGCCGCGCGGCCCGCGCTCCCCTGGCCACGGCCGTCGCGGCGGCATCCGCTGCCAGGCCGGAAGCAGGCGATTAGCGGCGGGCGATTAGCGGCGACGGTGACAGCGACGGCGACACGCGCTCAGCGGCGAAGCGAGTCCTCCCGGCGATCGCGGTGGGAGGACTCGCCTGTGTCGCGCGACGCGCCCCTTTCCGCCGGGATGACGGGAAAGGCGGCCACCGCAGATCGGCTTCCCGCACCGGGCGAAGGTCCGGTTCGCTGCGCTCGCAGCCCGGAACCGCCCACCACGACCACCATCACCGCCGCCCCCACACCGCTGTCGGAAACCACCCACCAACAGCTCGACCCCACGCCGGTGTCACCGACGCCATGGCCCCGTACACCCGGCAGGCACGGGACGGGCGGGCTTGACCCTGACGCGCGGGTCAGGGTTTACGGTCCCGCCGACCCGCCCGTCCCTCCTCCTGGAGCACGCCATGGCCACCCACCGCGAGATCCGGCTGCGCACCCGCCCCGCCCACGGCCTCCCGACCCCCGACCACCTCGAACTCGTCACGACCGCGCGCCCCGTGCCCGCCCCCGGCGAACTCCTCGTCAGGAACCGCTGGTTCGCGGTCCAGGCCGCGCTGCGGACCCTCATCTCCGGCCGGATCGAGGGCGCGCCCCTCCCGTCCGTCGAGCCGGGCGACACGCTGTTCGGCGCGGCCGTCGGCGAGGTCGTGTCCGCCCCGCCCGGCGGCCCGCGCCCCGGGGAACTGGTCCTCCACTGGCAGGGCTGGCGCGAGTACGCCGCCGTCCCCGTCGCCGCCTGCACGCCCCTCGGGGACGCGCTGCCCGACCCGGTCGCCCACCTCTCCCAGGGCAGGACGGCGTACGCGGCCCTCACCCGGGGCGCGGAGGTGCGTCCCGGCGACACGGTCCTCGTGACCGGCGGGGCGGGCGCCGTCGGCACCATGGCCGGGCAGATCGCCCGGCTCCTCGGCGCGGGCCGGGTCGTCGGCAGCACCGGCTCGCCCGCCAAGGCCGAACGGCTCGTCACCGGACTCGGCTACGACGCGGCCGTCGTACGGGACGCCGGAGCGCCCTTCGCCGCGCAGCTCGCCGAGGCCGCGCCCGACGGCGTCGACGTGATCTTCGACAACGTCGGCGGCGAGCAACTGCGCGCGGCCGTCGACGCGGCCCGCCCCGGGGCCCGTGCCGTCGTCGTCGGCGCGCTCTCCGGCCAGCTCGACCCCGCCGGAACCGGCACCGACGCACGCGTGGAGCTTGATTCGTACGCGCTCGTCCTCAAGCGGATCTCGCTGCGCGGCTTCAGCCCGCTCGACCACCCGGAGACCGACGCCGAGTGGCGGGAGCGCTTCGGCGGCTGGCTCCGTACCGGCGAGATCACCTTCCCGCACGTCAGGGCGGCGGGCATGGAACGGGCCGCCGACGTGTTGCACGAGGTGATGACGGGACGGCATCTCGGCGCGGTCGTGGTCGAGTTGCCCTGACGGAGGTGGCCGCCGGGGGCCACGGCGGGGACGGTCGGCATGAGGATCGGCGACGCGGCGGCAGCGGCGGGGACCACGCCCAGGGCCCTGCGCCTGTACGAGCAGCGGGGCCTCCTCCCGGCCCCCGTCCGCACCCCGGCCGGCCAGCGGGAGTACGGCCCGGACGACGTGGCACGCGTGCGCGTGGTGCGCGAACTCCTCGCCCTCGGCCTGACGATCGAGGACGTCCGGGCCTGCGTGGACCGCCTCTCCCTCCTCGACGTGGAGGCGATCCGCTCCCGGCGGGTCCCGGAGGGCGTCTGCGCGCGGACCTCCCCGGTCGTGAACCGCCGGATCGAGGCCCTCGACGAGGAGATCGCCCGGCTGACCCGGATGCGCGACGAACTGGCCTCCCGCGCGGCCACGACGCGGGGCGGCCGGAGCCCGGAGGAAACGACGGACTGACCCGCCGCGCCGCCCGCGCCGAGCCGACGGAGCCCGCTCACACCGATCCCACGGGCCCGCCCGCGTCGAGCCCACGGGGCCCGCCCACGAAAGAACCGCCCGCACCGGGCCCACGCGGCCCGCGAAAAAGCCGCCCGCACGCCGCCCGCACGCCTCCCCGGTCCGCCCCGGTCCGCTCCGGTCCGCCCCGGTCCGCTCCGCGAAAAGGCCGGCCCGGCACCCAAGGTGCCGAACCGGCCTTCCGCCACTGACGGGCCGTCGCCCGACGGCCCGCGCGGTCAGTCCGTGCCGAACTCCATCGCGGCCCGGTCGAGCAGCTCGTCCTCGTCCGAGGCCTCGCCGCGCGAGGCGATGGCCTCGGCCCCGCCCTCCGGCATGGTGCCGATCAGCCCGGTCGCGGCGGCCTGCGCGGCGCCGATGGCCGGACCGCCGCTGCCGATCAGACCGAGGCCCGCGTACTGCTCCAGCTTGGCGCGGGAGTCGGCGATGTCGAGGTTCCGCATGGTGAGCTGGCCGATCCGGTCCGCCGGACCGAAGGCCGAGTCCTCGGTGCGCTCCATGGACAGCTTGTCCGGGTGGTAGCTGAACGCCGGGCCCGTGGTGTCGAGGATCGAGTAGTCCTCGCCGCGCCGCAGCCGCAGCGTCACCTCGCCGGTGACGGCCGCGCCGACCCAACGCTGGAGCGACTCGCGGACCATCAGCGCCTGCGGGTCCAGCCACCGGCCCTCGTACATGAGCCGGCCGAGCCGCCGGCCCTCGTTGTGGTACTGGGCGAGGGTGTCCTCGTTGTGGATCGCGTTGACCAGGCGCTCGTACGCGGCGTGCAGCAGGGCCATGCCGGGGGCCTCGTAGATGCCCCGGCTCTTGGCCTCGATGATCCGGTTCTCGATCTGGTCCGACATGCCCATGCCGTGGCGGCCGCCGATGGCGTTGGCCTCCATGACGAGGTCGACGGCGGAGGAGAACTCCTTGCCGTTGATGGTGACCGGGCGGCCCTGGTCGAAGCCGATCGTCACGTCCTCGGCGGCGATCTCGACCGACGGGTCCCAGAACCGGACGCCCATGATGGGCTCCACGGTCTCGACGCCGGTGTCCAGGTGCTCCAGGGTCTTGGCCTCGTGGGTGGCGCCCCAGATGTTGGCGTCGGTGGAGTACGCCTTCTCCGTGCTGTCCCGGTAGGGGAGGTCGTGGGCGAGGAGCCACTCCGACATCTCCTTGCGGCCGCCCAGCTCGGTCACGAAGTCGGTGTCCAGCCACGGCTTGTAGATCCGCAGGTGGGGGTTGGCGAGCAGCCCGTAGCGGTAGAACCGCTCGATGTCGTTGCCCTTGAAGGTCGAGCCGTCGCCCCAGATCTGGACGTCGTCCTCCAGCATCGCCCGGACGAGCAGGGTGCCGGTGACGGCACGGCCCAGGGGCGTGGTGTTGAAGTAGGCACGGCCGCCCGAGCGGATGTGGAACGCGCCGCAGGTGAGCGCGGCGAGGCCCTCCTCGACCAGCGCCGCCCGGCAGTCGACCAGGCGCGCGATCTCGGCACCGTAGGTCTGCGCGCGGCCGGGCACCGAGGCGATGTCGGGCTCGTCGTACTGGCCGATGTCGGCGGTGTAGGTGCAGGGGATGGCGCCCTTGTCGCGCATCCATGCGACCGCGACGGAGGTGTCGAGGCCGCCGGAGAAGGCGATGCCGACGCGCTCGCCGGCGGGCAGGGAGGTGAGGACCTTGGACATAGGAAGAGTATGCATCATCTCGCATGGTCATGCAAAGAGGGGTGGGGGAGCCCTGAAGGGGGGCGCCCCCGCCCCCCGGCCCCCCACACCCCTCGGCCCCTCAGGCGAGTGCGGTGATCAGCAGGGTGAAGGCGCCGATGATGACGGCGACGCGGATGTAGTGGAAGAAGTCCCAGCGGTTCATCTGCTCCTTCCAGTCGGCGGGCCGGTTCTCGGGGGTCCACGTCTTGCCCCGGTTGTTGATCGGGACGAGCAGCAGGACCGACATGGCCACGCTGACGAGCAGCAGTCCGCCGGCGGTGGCGACGAGGGCGGTGCCGCCGTCGTGCCGCCCGGCGACGGCCCAGATCGCGGCGAGGACGAGCGAGCCGATGTACCAGAACGGCATCACGGCGCCGAGCATCCGGCCCCCGTGGGCGCGGGCGAGCTGACCGCTGTCCTCGGGGAGTGCGCCGAAGATCGGGTTCATGACGAAGGCGACGGAGAACTCCACCCCCACCATCACGCCGACGACCACGGTGGTGAAGACCTCGAGTGCGGTGAGCATGATGACCCTCCCGGGTTCTAGCGTTGCTAGACAGTAAGGCAACGCTAGACCTACTGCCGCTCGATTGTCTAGCGGTGCTAGGATTCCTTCATGTCGGTACAGGAACGCAAGGAGCGCGAACGGGCGGACCGCGAGCGGCTCATCGTGGCGACGGCCCGCGAACTCGCCGAGCGGCAGGGCTGGGACGCGGTCACCACCCGGCGGCTCGCCGAGCGCATCGAGTACAGCCAGCCCGTCCTCTACAGCCACTTCCGCGGCAAGCGCGAGATCATCGGCGCCGTCGCCCTGGAGGGCGCCGCCGAGATGGCCGAGGCGCTGCGGGCCGCGACCTCCGCCGCGGACGGCCCGCGCGCCCGGGTGGCCGCCCTCGCCCGCTCCTACCTCGACTTCGCCGAGCGGAACCCGGCGGTCTACGACGCCATGTTCCGGCTCGACGGCGGCCTGGCGTTCGCGGAGGAGGGCACCCCCGAGCCCCTGAAGGACGCCTTCGCGGCCCTGCTGGAGCCCCTCGGCGAGGTCGCGGGCGAGGGTGTCCACCCGGGGCTGTTCACCGAGGTGTTCTGGGCGGCCCTGCACGGCCTCGCGACCCTGGCCCGGGCGGGACGGCTGCCTCCCGAGGACGCCGAGCGGCGGACGGAGCTGCTGGTGGACCGCCTCGCCGTGGTCTGACCGCCGCCGCTCGCGCGTGGGGCGCCTTCCCCGCGGTTCGTTGCATAAAACTGCGGCTCCACGTATAGTCATGCCATCCATGAGGAGGGTTTCGATGACGGTACGAGTAGCGGTGGCGGGTGCGAGCGGATACGCGGGCGGAGAGCTCCTGCGTCTGCTCCTGGCACACCCCCACGTCGAGATCGGGGCACTGACCGGCCACTCCAACGCCGGCCAGCGCCTCGGGGCCCTCCAGCCCCATCTGCTGCCGCTCGCCGACCGCGTCCTCGTGCCCACCGCCGCCGAGGAGCTCGCCGGGCACGACGTGGTCTTCCTCGCGCTGCCGCACGGCCAGTCCGCCGCCGTCGCCGAGCAGCTCGGCCCGGACGTCCTCGTCGTCGACATGGGCGCCGACTTCCGCCTCGAGGACCCCGCCGACTGGGAGGCGTACTACGGCTCTCCGCACGCCGGGACCTGGCCCTACGGCCTCCCCGAACTGCCGGGCGCCCGCGCCGCACTGGAGGGGTCCAAGCGCGTCGCGGTGCCCGGCTGCTACCCCACCGCCGTCTCGCTCGCGCTCTTCCCGGCGTACGCGGACGGCCTGGCCGAGCCCGAGGCCGTGATCGTCGCCGCCTCCGGCACCTCCGGCGCCGGCAAGGCGGCCAAGCCGCACCTGCTCGGCAGCGAGGTCATGGGCAGCATGTCCCCGTACGGGGTCGGCGGCGGCCACCGCCACACCCCCGAGATGATCCAGAACCTCAGCGGACCGGCGGGGGAGCGGGTCACCGTCTCCTTCACGCCCACCCTGGCCCCGATGCCCCGCGGCATCCTCGCCACCTGCACGGCCGCCGCGAAGCCGGGCACCACCGCCGAGGCCGTGCGGACCGCATACGAGAAGGCCTTCGCGGACGAGCCGTTCGTCCATCTGCTCCCCGAGGGGCAGTGGCCGGCGACCGCCTCCGTCTACGGCTCCAACGCCGTCCAGGTCCAGGTCGCGTACGACCCCGGCGCGCGCCGGATCATCGCGATCAGCGCCATCGACAACCTCACCAAGGGCACCGCCGGCGGCGCGGTGCAGAGCATGAACATCGCCCTCGGGCTCCCCGAGGCGACCGGACTTTCCACGATTGGAGTCGCTCCGTGAGCGTCACCGCAGCGAAGGGATTCACGGCGGCGGGCATCGCCGCCGGGATCAAGCAGAACGGCAACCCGGACCTGGCCCTCGTGGTCAACACCGGGCCCCGCCGCGCCGCCGCGGGAGTCTTCACCTCCAACCGCGTCAAGGCCGCCCCCGTCGTCTGGTCCCGGCAGGTCCTCGCCGACGGCGAGCTGACCGCCGTCGTCCTCAACTCCGGCGGCGCCAACGCCTGCACCGGCCCCCAGGGCTTCCAGGACACCCACGCCACCGCCGAGAAGGTCGCCGAGGTCCTCTCCGCGAAGGGCGAGGAGGTCGGCGCCGGCGAGGTCGCCGTCGCCTCCACCGGCCTCATCGGCATCCCGCTCCCCATGGACAAGCTCCTCCCCGGCGTCGAGAAGGCCGCGGCCGAACTCTCCGAGCACGGCGGCGAGAAGGCCGCCATCGCCATCAAGACCACCGACACCGTCCACAAGACCGCCGTGGTGACCCAGGACGGCTGGACGGTCGGCGGCATGGCCAAGGGCGCGGGAATGCTCGCCCCCGGCCTCGCCACCATGCTCGTCGTCCTCACCACCGACGCCGACGTGGACGCCAAGCGCCTCGACGACGCCCTCCGGGCCGCCACCCGCGTCACCTTCGACCGGGTCGACTCCGACGGCTGCATGTCCACCAACGACACCGTGCTGCTCCTCGCCTCCGGCGCCTCCGGCCTCACCCCCGCCCAGGACGAGTTCACCGGGGCCGTACGGGCCGTCTGCGACGACCTCGCCCGCCAGCTCATCGGCGACGCCGAGGGCGCCAGCAAGGACATCCGCATCGAGGTGGTCAACGCCGCGACCGAGGACGACGCCGTCGAGGTCGGCCGGTCCATCGCCCGCAACAACCTCCTCAAGTGCGCCATCCACGGCGAGGACCCCAACTGGGGCCGGGTGCTCTCCGCCATCGGCACCACCTCGGCCGCCTTCGAGCCCGACGAGCTCAACGTCGCCATCAACGGCGTCTGGGTCTGCCGGAACGGCTCGGTCGGCGAGGACCGCGACCTCGTGGACATGCGCTACCGGGAGGTCACCATCACCGCCGACCTCGCCGCCGGCACCGAGTCCGCCGTCATCTGGGCCAACGACCTCACCGCGGACTACGTCCACGAGAACAGCGCGTACTCGTCGTGACCGGCGCCACGCGGAAGCACACCGCGCTCCCCAAGGCCCAGATCCTCATCGAGGCCCTGCCCTGGCTCACCCGCCACCACGGCAAGACCGTCGTCATCAAGTTCGGCGGCAACGCCATGATCGACGAGGACCTCAAGGCCGCCTTCGCCCAGGACGTCGTCTTCCTGCGCCACGCCGGCCTCAGGCCGGTCGTGGTGCACGGCGGCGGCCCCCAGATCAACGCCGCCCTCGACCGGCACGGCCTGGTCAGCGAGTTCAAGGCTGGCCTGCGGGTCACCACCCCCGAGGCCATGGACGTCGTACGGATGGTGCTCGCCGGGCAGGTCCAGCGCGAGCTGGTCGGACTGCTCAACCAGCACGGCCCGTTCGCCGTCGGCATGACCGGCGAGGACGCCCGCACCATCACCGCCGTCCAGCACCGGCCGGTCATCGAGGGCGAGCAGGTCGACATCGGCCGGGTCGGCGAGATCACCGCCATCGAGACCGGCGCCATCGAAGCACTCCTGGAGGACGGCCGGATCCCGGTCATCTCCTCCATCGCACGCTCCCGGGACGACGCACATGTCTACAACGTCAATGCTGATACGGCGGCTGCGGCACTCGCTGCGGCGCTGGGTGCCGAGACCCTGATGGTCCTGACCGACGTCGAGGGCCTCTACGAGGACTGGCCGAACAGCGACGAGGTCATCAGCCGGCTCACCGCGAGCCAGCTGGAGAAGCTGCTGCCCGAGCTCTCCAGCGGCATGGTCCCCAAGATGGAGGGCTGCCTGCACGCCGTACGGAACGGGGTCACCACGGCCCGCGTGATCGACGGCCGCGTCCAGCACTCGATCCTGCTGGAGATCTTCACCGACGAGGGCATCGGCACGATGGTCGTACCGGACGGCCACGACGGACAGGGGGACTGATGAGCGGCAACGGCACCAACACCGGTACCGGCACCAACCACAGCACCGGCAACAGCACCGGCACCGGCAACGCGGAGCTGACCCGGCGCTGGCAGGGCTCGCTCATGAACAACTACGGCACGCCTCGGCTCCCCCTCGTCCGCGGCGAGGGCGCCCGGGTCTGGGACGCCGACGGCAAGGAGTACCTGGACTTCGTCGGCGGCATCGCCGTCAACGCCCTCGGCCACGCCCACCCGGCGGTCGTCGAGGCCGTCTCCCGGCAGGTCGGGACCCTCGGCCACGTCTCCAACCTCTTCGTGGCCGAGCCCCCCGTCGCCCTCGCCGAGCGGCTCCTCGGCCTCTTCGGCCGGCCCGGCAGGGTCTTCTTCTGCAACTCGGGCGCCGAGGCCGTCGAGGGCGCCTTCAAGCTCGGCCGGCTCACCGGCCGCCCCCACATGGTCGCCACCCACGGCGGCTTCCACGGCCGGACCATGGGCTCCCTGGCCCTCACCGGCCAGCCCGCCAAGCAGACCCCCTTCCTGCCGCTGCCCGGCGACGTCACCCACGTGCCGTACGGCGACGCCGAGGCGCTGCGGGCCGCGGTCACCGAGGACACCGCGCTGGTGATCATCGAGCCGATCCAGGGCGAGAACGGCGTCGTCGTCCCGCCCGCCGGCTACCTCAAGGCGGCCCGGGAGATCACCCGCGCCACCGGCACCCTGCTCGTCCTCGACGAGGTCCAGACCGGCATCGGCCGCTGCGGCCACTGGTTCGCGGCCCAGGCCGAAGGCGTCGAGGCGGACGTCGTGACCCTCGCCAAGGGCCTCGGCGGCGGCCTCCCGATCGGCGCGACCGTCGCCTTCGGCCCGGCCGCCGACCTCTTCGGTCCCGGCCACCACGGCACCACCTTCGGCGGCAACCCGGTCGCCTGCGCCGCCGGACTCGCCGTCCTGGACACCCTCGCCGCCGACGCGGCCCTCGACCACGTGAAGGCGGTGGGGGAGCGGCTGCGGCAGGGAATCGAGGGTCTGGGCCACCCGCTGGTCTCCCACGTCCGTGGCGCGGGCCTCCTGCTGGGTATCGTGCTCACGGAGTCCCTCGCGCCCCAGGTGCAGCAGGCGGCTCAGGACGCCGGCCTCCTGGTGAACGCGCCCGCCCCCGATGTCGTACGGATCATGCCTTCGCTGCTCCTCACCGACGCCGAGGCGGACGCCTTCGTCCGGGCGCTGCCCGGGGTCCTCGACGTGGTGAACGGGCAAGGACGAAGCGGAGAATGAGACGACGATGACCGACGCGCAGGAGAACGAGCACGGAGGGCCGTCCGTTCCGCAGACCCGCACCGCACGCCACCGCAGGATCGTCGACATCCTCAACCGGCAGCCGGTGCGCTCGCAGAGCCAGCTGGCCAAGCTCCTCGCGGACGACGGCCTGAGCGTCACGCAGGCGACGCTCTCCCGCGACCTCGACGAGCTGGGCGCGGTGAAGATCCGCAACACCGGCGGGGAGCTGATCTACGCGGTGCCCAGCGAGGGCGGCTTCCGCACCCCGCAGGCGCCGCTGGGCGAGTCCGCCAAGGAGGAGCGCATGAGGCGCCTCTCCGGCGAACTGCTGATCTCCGCCGAGGCCTCCGCGAACCTGGTGGTCCTGCGGACCCCGCCGGGCGCCGCCCAGTTCCTCGCGTCGGCCATCGACCAGGCCGAACTGCACGCCATCCTCGGCACGATCGCGGGCGACGACACCCTCCTGCTGATCAGCCGCGACCCGGTGGGCGGCCAGGCCCTGGCGGACCACCTCCTGAAACTGGCCCAGAAGTAGGCCCCCGCCCGCGGTGCGGACCCGTACGGGGCATCAGTCCCGTACGGGTCACCCGGCCGGGCTGGGCAGCGGCGGCAGCGGCAGCGGAAGCGCGGGCAGCCCGTCCAGGCTGTTCGCGATGTGCTCCTTGCCCTCGCAGTACGCGTTGAACTCCTCGTCCGTCTTCCGGTTGAAGTACTCGGCGTGCAGCGTCCGTTCCTCCCGGTACTCCATCAGCGGTACGGCGAACCCGCAGGCGTCCCTGATCAGCCGCGCCCGCACCACCACGATCGCCCGGGCGCTGCCCTGCCCCTCCACGGCTTCGGCCGGGAACCGGGCGAACAGCTCGCCCCAGCGCGGGTCGTCCCGGAACACCGCCTCCCCGGTCCCGTGCACCCGCACCACGGTCGGCGGCCCCGAGAACGCGGTCCACATCAGGGTGATCCGCCCGTTGCCCGGCTCCCGCAGGTGCGCGATCGTCTCGGCCCCGCTGCCGCCGAAGTCCACATAGGCGAGCGTCAGTTCGTCCAACACCACGAGGGTGCCGCGCCGCCCCTTGGGGGAGAGGTTGACGTGGCCGTCGCCGGTCAGGGGAGCGGTCGCCGTGAAGAACACCGGCTGCTCCTCGATGAAGGCGCGCAGCCGTCCGTCAATACGTTCGTATGTCTTTCCCATGGCCCACATTCTGCTCACCGCCCCCACCCGGAGCGCACCTTTGGCACGTCCCTTGCGGAAGAAGGCGCTTCTCCCCATGCCCGGCGTGCCCGGGCGCGCAGCCCGGGATCCGGGTCGTCGAGGAGCGCCCGGACCGCCTCCCGCGCCGGGACGCCCCCGGCCTCGGCGAGCAGGCGCAGCGCGCCCCCGCGGACGTGCGGGGCCGGGGCGGTGGTCGCGCGCCGGAGGAGCCCGTCGGCCGGAAGCCGGCCGGCCCACGGCAGCAGCGCCGTCACCACCTCCCGTACGACCCGCGCCGAACCGTCTTCGAGTAGGGGGACGAGGGGCTCGACCCGGGCGGCGTCGAACCGGCGCAGTCCCGCCACGGCGCCCGCCCGCACGCGGGCCCGCTCGTGGTCCGTGAGCACCCACAGGACCGGGACGTCCACGGCCCGCTCGCCGCACTCGGCGAGACCGTACGGCGCGTCGTCGGGCACCCCGGTCCCGGCGGCGCAGGCCGCCCGATAGAGCGGCAACGGGTCCGTGCCCGCCTGCCGCAGCACCCAGCGGGCGCAGGCGCGCACCATCGCGGAGCGGTCGTACAGGAACGGCTCGGCCTCGGCCGCCCGTCCCGCCCGGCGCAGCCCCGTGACCCCGGCGGCCCGCACCCGCCCCTTCCGGGAGCGCAGGAGCGGACCGAGGACGGCCCCGTCGGCCGCGTCCCGGACCGCCGCGAGCACGGCGTTCGCGCAGAGGTCCTGCACGACCACGTCGGGGTCGGTGGCGGCGGTCTCCGCGAGCCACGAGGGGGAGAGGAGCCCGCGCTCGACGCCGATCCGGTGGGCGAGCCGCCGGACCCTCCGGTCGCCGTGCCCGAGCAGCGCGGTCACCCGGCTCGCGCGCCCTTCCCGCAGGGACCCGGCCAGCAGCTCCCGCGCGGCGTCCCCGCGCAGCCGCCCCGCGATCAGCAGGGCGACCGCCAGGAGGTCGCCGAACGCCTCGGGCGGCAGTCCCGGCAGCTCCGCGCGCAGCACGGACCGCGCCCGTTCCCGTACGGGTCCGGCCCAGTCGGCGCACCGGACGACGACCAGGGGGAGGAGTTCGGGGAGACCGTGCGCGAAGGAGAGGGCGGCCTCCCGCGCCCGTCCGTCCGGACCGCACAGGGCGACGGCCGTCTCGACGGCGGTGGGCCGCCGGTCCGGGTCGCCGGGGAACCGGGTGGGGACGGGCGGGACGGAGCGGCCCCATCGCAGCTCGGCCCGGACGGCCTCGTCGAAGTCGGTCCACGCGTGCGCGTGGGTCCCTGTCAGGGCGCGGGCGAGCTGGTCGGCGAGGTCGTCGAAAGCGCTGGTCGGCATGGGCGGAGCCTAGGCCCGCGCGGCCGGGAAAGCCGCCGGATATCGCCCCCGCCGCCATCCCCGATGTCACCCCGGGGGCCACCCCCGATGTCACCCCCGATGTGACCCCCGGGAGGGTGACCGGCCCGCGTTGACAAAACATACGGAGGATTGCATAGTTATGCCATCGTCTTCTCCGTCCCCGCGCCGCGAGGCCCCGGGCCGGGAAGGCGGCGGTACCCCCACCCTCCCGAGGAGCAGCAGCTGTGAGCAGCAACAACGGTGACGTACGGCTCTGGGGCGGACGGTTCGCCGACGGTCCGGCCGAGGCCCTGGCGAAGCTGTCCGCGTCGGTCCACTTCGACTGGCGCCTCGCCCCGTACGACATCGCCGGTTCCCGCGCCCACGCGCGCGTGCTGCACACGGCGGGCCTGCTCACCCAGGACGAGCTGACCCGGATGCTGGCCGGGCTCGACCAGTTGGAGGCGGACGTCGCCGACGGCTCCTTCGTCGGCACCATCGCCGACGAGGACGTCCACACCGCCCTGGAGCGGGGCCTCCTGGAGCGCCTCGGTCCGGACCTCGGCGGCAAGCTGCGCGCCGGCCGGTCCCGGAATGACCAGGTCGCCACCCTCTTCCGGATGTACCTGCGCGACCACGCCCGGATCATCGGCGGTCTCCTCGCCGACCTCCAGAGCGCCCTCGTCGGCCTCGCCGAGGCGCACGCGGACGTCGCCATGCCCGGCCGCACCCACCTCCAGCACGCCCAGCCGGTGCTCTTCGCCCACCACGTCCTGGCCCACGTCCAGTCCCTCTCCCGGGACGCCGAGCGGCTGCGGCAGTGGGACACCCGGACGGCGGTCTCCCCGTACGGCTCCGGCGCCCTCGCCGGCTCCTCCCTCGGCCTCGACCCGGAGGCGGTCGCGAAGGACCTCGGCTTCGAGCGGGGCAGCGCGGGCAACTCGATCGACGGCACGGCCTCCCGCGACTTCGTCGCCGAGTTCGCCTTCATCACCGCGATGATCGGCGTGAACCTCTCCCGGATCGCGGAGGAGGTCATCATCTGGAACACGAAGGAGTTCTCCTTCGTCACCCTCCACGACGCCTTCTCCACCGGCTCCTCGATCATGCCGCAGAAGAAGAACCCCGACATCGCGGAGCTCGCCCGGGGCAAGTCCGGCCGCCTCATCGGCAACCTCTCCGGCCTGATGGCCACCCTCAAGGCGCTCCCACTCGCCTACAACCGGGACCTCCAGGAGGACAAGGAGCCGGTCTTCGACTCCTGCGACCAGCTGGAGCTCCTGCTGCCCGCCTTCACCGGCATGATGGCCACGCTCACCGTGAACCGGGAGCGCATGGAGGCCCTCGCCCCGGCCGGCTTCTCGCTGGCCACGGACATCGCCGAGTGGCTGGTCAAGCGGGGCGTGCCGTTCCGGGTGGCGCACGAGGTGGCCGGCGAGTGCGTGAAGGTCGCCGAGTCCGAGGACAAGGAGCTGGACGAGCTGACGGACGAGCAGTTCGCCAAGATCTCCGAGCACCTCACCCCCGAGGTCCGCACGGTCCTCGACGTCCCCGGCGCCCTCGCCTCCCGCGACGGCCGGGGCGGCACCGCCCCCTCCGCCGTCGCCGTCCAGCTCGTCGAGGTCAAGGCGGACCTGGTGATCCAGCACGCCTGGGCCACCGCGAAGCAGTAGGACGCCAGGGGATCACAGCGCCGCCGCCCACTCCGCGAGTGCGTCGAAGTCCGGCCGGATCAGCCCGATCCGCTCGTTGACACGCAGGAGCAGGGCGGCGGCGAGGTGGTTCCGCTCCACGTACTCCCGGTCGTACGGCGTGATGTCGTCGTCGATCCAGGCGAACGGCCGCCCGGCCGCGTACTCCAGGACGTACTGCGTCTTCCAGAAGGTCCCGTGAGGGGCCTTCCCGTGCATCTGCGGCCAGTCGACGAACGGCAGCTCGGGCAGCCCGAGCCGGGGCCCTATCCAGTCGTTCGCCTCCCCCTTCCAGGTCGTCGCCCACACCAGCTCGTACGCCTCCGCGAGCGCCAGCAGCTCGTCCCCGTGGTCCGGATTGAGCCACACCCGCAGCGGCTTCGCCCCCGTCCAGCCCGTGGGGCTCATCCGATGGGTCTCGTACCCCTCCGGGCGCCGCTCGGGCTGCGCCGCGTACGGGTTCAGCGGCCCGTCCACGTCGATGAGCAGCAGTGGCTTCGTCATGTTCACAGCATTCCGTTCCCGCCCCTGGTGAGGCGTCGATTTATTGAATGAGACACTGATGTCTCATTCGGTGTATGCTCGTCTCATGTCAGTCGATCGCACCCAGGTGCTCCGCGCCGCCGCCGCCCTGCTCACCCGCAAGGCGACCGCCACCATGGACGAGGTCGCCCGGGCCGCCGGGATCGGCCGGGCCACGCTGCACCGGCACTTCGCCGGGCGCGACGCCCTGGTGCGGGCGCTGGAGGAGCTGGGGCTCCAGGAGCTGGAGGCGGCCCTCGACGCCGCCGGGATCGACGAGGGACCCGAGGACGAGGCCGTACGCCGGCTCGTCGCCGCGGTCGAGCCCGTCGGCCCCCTGCTCTCGTTCCTCGTCACCGAGAACCAGCTCTTCGAGGGCGACCAGCAGAACGAGGGCTGGGCCCGCATCGACGCCCGGGTCTCCGCGCTCTTCCGGCGCGGACAGGAGAACGGCGTCTTCCGGATCGACCTGTCCCCCGCCTGGCTCACCGAGGCCTTCTACGGACTCGTCGGTTCCGGCGCCTGGGCCGTGCAGGACGGCCGGGTCGCCGCCAAGGACTTCCAGTACATGATCGTCGAGCTGCTGCTCGGCGGAGCGCGCAGGAGCGTGGAGAAGTGACCACCAGCACCTTCAAGAGCACGGGCCATACCGAGGGCGTGCGCCGCCCCGGCCGGTGGCTCGCCCTCTCCGTCCTCGTCCTGGCCGTCCTGCTCGTGGCGGTCGACGCCACGGTGCTCGGCCTCGCCACCCCCTTCCTCTCCGAGGACCTCGAACCCACCGGCACCCAGCTGCTCTGGATCGGCGACGTCTACTCCTTCGTCATCGCCGGACTCCTGGTCTCCATGGGCAGCCTCGGCGACCGCATCGGCCGCAAGAAGCTGCTGCTGATCGGCGCCACCGCCTTCGGCGCCGTCTCCGTGCTCAACGCCTACGCGACCAGCCCCGAGACGATGATCGTCGCCCGCGCCCTCCTCGGCGTCGCCGGCGCGACCCTGATGCCGTCCACCCTGGCGCTCATCCGCAACCTCTTCCACGACCCGCGCGAGCGCAGCCTCGCCATCGGCATCTGGGGCGCCATGGCCTCGGCCGGCGCGGCCGTCGGACCGGTCGTCGGCGGCTTCCTCCTGGAGCATTTCTGGTGGGGCTCGGTCTTCCTCATCAACCTGCCCGTCATGGCCGTCCTCGTCCTCGTCGGCGTCAAGCTGATCCCCGAGTCGAAGAACCCGGACCCGGGCCCCTGGGACCTGCCCAGCGTCGCCCTCTCCCTCGTCGGCATGATCGGCGTCGTCTACGCGATCAAGGAACTGGCCTCGCACGGCCCCTCCCTCGACGCGGGCCTCGCCGCCCTCGCCGGCGCCGGCGCGCTCACCTGGTTCGTCCGCAGGCAGCTGACCCTGCCCGCGCCCCTCCTCGACATGCGCCTCTTCCGCCACCGCGGCTTCTCCGGCGCCGTCCTCGCGGACCTGCTGACCATCCTCGGCCTCTCCGGCCTGGTGTTCTTCCTGTCCCAGTTCTTCCAGCTGGTCCAGGGCCGCCAGCCCCTGGAGGCCGGACTCGCCGAACTGCCCGCCGCGGTCGGCGCGGTCACCGCCGGTCTGATCGCGGGCGTCGCTGCCCGCCGCTTCTCCGTGCGGTCCGTGGTCACCGCGGGCCTCGCGGCGGTCGGCCTCTCCCTCGCCGTCCTGACCACCCTCGACCAGCACACCGGCTACCCGCTGCTCGGCGCCGCCCTGCTCGTCGTCGGCATCGGCGCCGGCTTCGCCTTCACCGTCACCGCCGACGTGATCCTCTCCAGCGTCCCCAAGGAGCAGGCCGGCTCCGCGTCCGCCGTCTCCGAGACCGCGTACGAACTGGGCGCCGCGCTCGGCATCGCCGTCCTCGGCTCCATCGTCACCGGGGTCTACCGGGGCTTCCCCACCCCGGCCGGCGTCCCCGCGGACGTCACGGCGGCCGCCCACGAGTCCCTCGGCGGCGCCGTCGAAGCCTCCGGCGCCCTCGCCCCGGACACGGCGACGGCCCTCGTGTCGGCCGCCCAGGAGGCCTTCGTCGACGGCCTGCGGATCGCGGCCGGAGTCGGCGCGGCGGTCCTCCTCGCGACGGCGGTCGCGGCCTGGTTCCTGCTCAGGGGCCAGAAGCTGGAGGACGGCGTCGCACACTGACGCGCCGGTCCGCACACGAAAGCGCCCCCGTACGGCGCAGACCGTACGGGGGCGCTTCCACGCGCGTACGAGACCTACGCGGCCTTCGCCTTGGTGGCGTACATGTCCACGTACTCCTGCCCGGAGAGCCGCATCACCTCGGCCATCACCGAGTCCGTCACCGCCCGCAGGACGTAGCGGTCGCGGTCCATCCCCTCGTACCGCGAGAACTCCATCGCCTCGCCGAAGCGGACCGTCACCCGGCCCGGACGCGGGAAGCCCGCCCCGCCCGGCTGGATCTTGTCGGTGCCGATCATCGCGAACGGCACCACCGGCGCGCCCGTCATCAGGGTCAGCCGCGCGATGCCCGTACGGCCCCGGTACAGCCGGCCGTCGGGGGAGCGGGTGCCCTCCGGGTAGATCGAGAAGACCTTGCCCTCCTCCAGGACCCGGCGGCCCGTCATCAGCGCCGCCACACCGCCCCGGCCGCCGTCCCGGTCCACCGGGATCATGCCGACGCTGGTGAAGAACCAGGCCATCGCCCGGCCCTTGATCCCCTTGCCCGTCACGTACTCGTCCTTGCCGATGAAGTAGACCGGACGGTCCAGGCAGATCGGCATGATCATCGAGTCGATGAACGTCAGGTGGTTCCCCGCGAGGATCACGGGACCCGTCCCCGGAATGTTCTCGGCGCCCTCCACGCGGGGGCGGAACATCAGGCGCATGACCGGCCCGAGCACTGCCTTGATGATCGCGAGACGGGACAACGGTTCCTCCGGTGGGAAGCGGGTCGGGCGAAGGCGGCCGCACCGACGGTGCAGGTGGCGACGATACTCGCGGGTCACCACCGTGCGCACATCGGGTTCACCGGGTGGATACGCAGTGTTGACACGTGTTTCCGCCATGTTCGGCGCAGGTCTGCCGCCCGTAGGGGCTCCGTGCCTAGCGTCGGGGTCACCGCCGACAGGTGCGGGACATCACACCCCGGTCCACTCAGGAGGATCCCTTATGACCCAGGGCGAACGCCGGACCCCGGCACGGCGGACGGTTCTCGGCGCGGCGGGCGCCACCGTCCTCGGCGCCTCCGCGGCCCTCACCGCCGGCCCCGCGCAGGCCGCCCCCGCCGTCGGGACGAGCGGTGCGCACGGCCACGGCCGCGGCTACCGCTCCCTGCCCGTCCCCACGGTCATCGGCCACCGCGGCGCGAGCGGCTACCGCCCCGAACACACCCTCGGCTCCTACCGCCTGGCCCTCGACCTCGGCGCCCACGTCGTCGAGCAGGACCTCGTCCCCACCCGGGACGGACACCTGGTCTGCCGCCACGAGAACGACATCACCGGCACCACCGACGTCGCCGACCACCCCGAGTTCGCCTCCCGCAGGACCACCAAGACCGTCGACGGCACCGAGCTCACCGGCTGGTTCACCGAGGACTTCACGCTCGCCGAGCTCAAGACCCTGCGCGCCAAGGAGCGCATCCCCGGCAACCGCCAGGAGAACACCCTCTACGACGGGCGCTGGACGGTCCCCACCTTCGAGGAGGTGCTGCGCTGGGCCGACGAGGAGGGCCGCCGCCGGGGCCGCGAGGTCTGGCTGTACGTCGAGACCAAGCACCCCAGCTACTTCCGCTCCCTCGGCCTCGGCCTGGAGGAGCGGCTCGCCGGGCTCCTGCGCCGGTACGGACGCCACCGCGCGAACTCCCCGGTCATCCTCCAGTCCTTCGAGCCGAGCAGCATCCGGCGCCTGGCGAAGCTGGTCGACGCCCCCGGCGTGGTCCTGCTCTCCGGCGCCGGCAGCCGCCCCTGGGACTTCACCGAGGCCGGGGACCCACGCACGGTCGCGGACCTGGTCACCCCCAAGGGCCTGCGGTGGATCTCCTCGTACGCGAAGGGCATCGGCCCCACGCTCGACCTGGTGATCCCCCGGGACGCGGAGGGCCGGCTCGGTACCCCGACCACCCTGGTCCGCGACGCGCACGCGGCCGGGCTCGTCCTCCACCCGTACACGCACCGCAACGAGAACGCCTTCCTGCCCGCCGAGTTCCGCCGGGGCACCGACCCGAACGCCTACGGAGACTCCTTCGGCGCCCTGAGGAGGTACCTGGAGACGGGCATCGACGGCATCTTCTCCGACAACCCGGACACCGCCCTGCTCGCCGCCGCGGACCTCACCGCCCGCCGCTGACGCCCCCGCGGGCCCGGACCCCCGGGCCCGCACGACCCCCTCCCGGGTGGTTTACGCCCCGTACCGCAACCACGGGCGCGTACCCCGGCATCGTGCGGGGCATGACCACCCCAGCCACCCCCGCACCCGCCCCCGCCACCCCCACTCCCGACACCGCCGAAGCGTCGGCCGGTCTCCTCGCCGCGCTCGCTCCGCTCCTCGCCGCCGAGTCGGACGCCGAGGCACCGGCCGCCGGCGTCGAACCCGGCGACCTGGAACAGGCCGTCTGGCTCCGCCTCCTGGAACGCCTCCGGGACACCGGCGCCCCCGAGCGGCCCGCCGAATGGCTCCGCCGGGCCGTACGGGCCGAAGCCCGCCGCGCCCGCAGGACCGGCGACCGGGAACGCCCCTACCGGACCGAGCCCGTCCACGAACCGGCCGGCGCCGATCCCCACGGCTCCCCGGAGGGCTCCCTCCTCGCCGCCGAGGGCCGCCGCACCCTGCGCGCCGCCGTCACCCGCACCCCCGGCCGCTGCCCCGGGGTCCTCACCGCGATGCTCGACCCCGTGGACCGTACCTACCGCGAAATCGCAGGAGAGTTGGGTATCTCACAGGGGAGTCTGGGGCCGATGCGTTCCCGTTGCCTGGGATGCCTGCGCAGAATGCTGGCTGCGGAGGTTCCCGCCCCGAGCCGACGGGGAAGGGTGTGTTGAACCGATGATCGGCAGATGAGCGGGAGGCGTGCACACATGGGCCTGAGCGTGACCATCTCGGCGGCGGACGCGCGGGACGCGGAGCACATCCTGAAGCTGCAGTACCTCTGCTACCAGAGCGAGGCGGAGCTCTACGGAGACTGGTCCATCGAGCCGCTCACCCAGTCCCTCGACGCCCTGCGCGCCGAACTGGAGGAGGGGCACGGGCTCGTGGCCCGCCTCGGCGACGAGGTCGTCGCCTCCGTACGGGCCCGCGCCGACGAGGACGGCACCGTACGGATCGCCAAGCTCATCGTCCACCCGCGGATGCGGCGCCACGGCCTCGGCGGCCGGCTCCTCGACGCCATCGAGCGCCACTTCGCCGACGCCCCCGAACCGGCTTCCCCCGCCAAGCGCTTCCAGCTCTTCACCGGCCACCGCAGCGAACTCAACCTGCGCCTCTACCGCAGCAAGGGGTACGCCCAGGTCGCCACCCGGGAAGTAGGCCCCAGGCTCACCCTGGTGACCCTGGAGAAGGCCGCCTGACCCTGGCCGATCCCGATCCGCCGGACGGACCCTAGGCGGCCTTGGACCTCCGCAGCCACCAGATCCCGGTCAGCGGCAGCAGCACCGGGATGAAGACGTAGCCGTAGCCGAAGTCCGACCAGACCGTCGCGTCCGGGAAGGCGGACGGCTCGACCAGCGTCCAGGTCCCCACGACCAGCACGCCCGCCAGCTCGGCGGCGCAGCACACCAGCGCCGCCCTGCGGGCCCTCTCCCCGCCCCGTACCAGCGTGTACGTGATGAAGACGTAGACGACCGCCGCCACCCCCGACAGGGCGTACGCGAGCGGCGCCCGGTCGAACTCGGTGGCGATCTGGTAGATCGAGCGGGAGACCGCGCCGACCGACATCACGCCGTACAGCCAGACGAGGAGCATCCCCGGTCCCTTGACCAGACGGGTCGTTCCCTCGGTCGCGGTCATGGTCAGCCCACCGTCCAGATGTCGTAGAGACGCACTTCGAGCACGGCCAGGACGACCGCGCCGGCCGCCACCGTCGCCGAACCCCACCGGCTGCGCTCCGCGAGCGACATGAAGCCGGCGATCGGCACCGCGCACAGCGCGCCGAGCAGATAGGCGACGAAGATCGTCGCGCCCTCCTCGGCCTTCTCGCCGCGCGCCAGCTGCACGATGCCGACGATCAGCTGCACTAGGACCAGGAAGGTCACCACGGCCATGCCGATGAAGTGCCAGTCCTTGGTCGGCAGGTCGCGGAAGGCGGCGAAGCCGCACCAGGCGGCGAGGGCGAGCGCGGCCACGGAGACCGCGACCGTCAGGGCGTCGAGCATGGGCCCGAGGGTATTACGGTGCGAATGACCCGATGCGCTCGGCCCTCCCCACCGCCCCCGCCCCCGCGTGGCCTTGGCCACAACCGGCACCCCGGCAGGCCCCGCGCCCGTCCCCCCGAGCACCGGCCCGCAGCCCCGTCCCCGCAGGCCACAGGGCGGGCCGCACGGGCGGAGGGAAGCGGAGGAGGAGCCTCCGAAGTGTCCGCATGGCGTCTCATCGACGTCCGCTATTCGGACAGCCCCCTTTCGCCCCCGACCGTGCGTGCTTTACTTGCAGACATGACCACGACGAGCAGCCGCACCCTTGCGACCGAGGCGATCACGACGCCCGGTGCTCGTTGTATGTGTCGAATGTGCGCCATCTGAGGGCTCCCGCTGCGTTTCGCGCCCCGAAGCGAGACCGACGGCCGCGCCGGTCCCCCCGCCCCACGGCGGCGGACCGTGCCCGCCCCGCGCACCCGCCGACGCCCGGCCACCCGCCGGACCGGCTCCGTGCGCCTGACTGTCCGATGACGAATGCCCCGTGCGTGACGGACCCCGCGTCGCGCACTCGACAGTGACGGAAACCCCTGTGATCACCACTTCGGGCCTGACCAAGGTCTATGAGTCGCGCGGCCGGCAGGTCACCGCTCTGGGCGGCGTCGACCTCCACGTCCGCGAGGGCGAGGTGTTCGGCGTGATCGGCCAGAGCGGCGCCGGCAAGTCCTCCCTCATCCGCTGCGTCAACCTCCTGGAGCGCCCCACCTCCGGCACGGTGACCGTCGACGGCGTCGACCTCACCGCCCTCGCCGGGAAGGGCCGCCGCGCGGGCAAGGACCTGCGCCGGGCGCGCAGCAGCATCGGCATGGTCTTCCAGCACTTCAACCTGCTGTCCTCCCGCACGGTCAAGGACAACATCGAGCTCCCCCTGGAGATCCTCGGCATATCCGGCGCCGAGCGCTCCCGCCGCGCCCTGGAACTCCTCGACCTCGTCGGCCTCGCCGACAAGGCCAAGGCCTACCCCGCCCAGCTCTCCGGCGGTCAGAAGCAGCGCGTCGGCATCGCCCGCGCCCTCGCCGGCAAGCCCAAGGTCCTGCTCTCCGACGAAGCCACCAGCGCCCTCGACCCGGAGACCACCCGCTCCATCCTCCAGCTCCTGCGCGACCTCAACCGGCAGCTCGGCCTCACCGTCCTGCTCATCACGCACGAGATGGACGTCGTCAAGACCATCTGCGACTCCGCCGCCCTCATGCAGCACGGGCGCGTCGTCGAGTCCGGCACCGTCGGCGGACTGCTCGCCACCCCCGGCTCCCAGCTCGCCGCCGAACTCTTCCCGGTCAGCGGCGCCCCCACCGGCCCCGACCGCACGGTCGTCGACGTCACCTTCCACGGCGAGGCCGCGACCCAGCCGGTCATCTCCCAGCTCTCCCGCACGTACAACATCGACATCTCGATCCTCGGGGCGGCGATGGACACCGTCGGCGGCAAGCAGATCGGCCGGATGCGGATCGAACTGCCCGGACGGTACGAGGAGAACGTCGTCCCGGTCGGCTTCCTGCGCGAGCAGGGCCTCCAGGTCGAGGTCGTGGAAGAAGCCGAGACCGCCGAAGAAACGGTTGTCCCGGAACCGGCGTCCGACGCGGCGACCGTACTGGTGAAGGAAGGTGCCAAGTGACCTGGTCCGAGATGCAGCCCCTGCTGGAGCAGGGCACCGTCGACACCCTCTACATGGTCCTGTGGGCCACCGTCGTCACCGTCCTCGGCGGCCTGCCGCTCGGCATCCTCCTCGTCCTCACCGACAAGGGCGGACTGCTCCAGAACCGGCCGGTGAACAAGGTCGTCGGCGCGATCGTGAACGTCGGGCGCTCGCTGCCCTTCATCATCCTGCTGATCGCCCTGATCCCCTTCACCACCTTCGTCGTCGGCACCTTCATCGGCCCGACCGCGATGATCGTGCCGCTCGCCATCGGCGCCATCCCCTTCTTCGCGCGCCTCGTCGAGACCGCGATCCGCGAGGTCGACCACGGACTCGTCGAAGCCGTCCAGGCCATGGGCGGCGGCATCCCCACCATCGTCCGCAAGGTCCTGCTCCCGCAGTCCCTGCCCTCCCTGGTCTCCGGCGTCACCACCACCGTGATCGTGCTCATCGGCTACTCCGCGATGGCCGGCGCGGTCGGCGGCGAAGGCCTCGGCTCCAAGGCCGTCACCTACGGCTACCAGCGCTTCGACACCACCTTCATGCTCGTCACGGTGGTCGTCCTGGTCGTCATCGTGACCGTCGTCCAGCTCATCGGCGACGGAGTCGTCCGACTCCTCGCCCGCCGGGGCCGCACGGCCTGAGCCGTCCCGCCCCGTCCCCCGACTTCGTCCTGCGAAGAACAGTCCGGACTTGTTGTCCAGACGACTACCACTCCACCTGAAAGAGGCACTCTTCGTGCGCAAGAACATCAAGCTCACCGCCGGCATCGCCGCCACCGCAGCCCTCGCCCTCGGCCTGAGCGCCTGCGGCACCTCCTCCGACCCGTCCTCCTCCAAGGACTCGGCCGGCGCCGCCGACAAGCCCCTCGTCGTCGCCGCGTCCCCGACGCCGCACGCCGACATCCTCAACTACGTCAAGGACAACCTGGCCGAGAAGGCCGGCCTGAAGCTGGAGGTGAAGGAGTTCACGGACTACGTCCTGCCGAACACCGCCACCCAGTCCGGCCAGGTCGACGCCAACTTCTTCCAGCACAAGCCGTACCTCGACGACTTCAACCAGAAGAACAAGACCACCATCGTCCCCGTGGTCAACGTCCACCTGGAGCCGCTCGGCCTCTACTCCAAGAAGCTGAAGTCGCTGAAGGACATCAAGCCCGGCCAGACCATCGCCGTCCCCAACGACACCACCAACGGCGGCCGCTCGCTCCAGCTCCTCGCCGAGAACGGCCTGATCACCCTCAAGGACGGCGTCGGCACCAACGCCAAGCTCTCCGACATTACCGACAAGAAGGGCCTGGAGTTCAAGGAGCTGGAGGCCGCCACCGTGCCCCGCGCCCTGAACGACGTCGACGCCGCCGTCATCAACGGCAACTACGCCCTGGAGGCGAAGCTGGAGCCGGCGAAGGACGCCATCGCCCTGGAGAAGGCCGAGGGCAACCCGTACGCCAACTTCCTCGCCGTGAAGGCGGGCAACGAGAAGGACGCCCGCGTGCAGAAGCTCGCCGAGCTCCTCAACTCGCCCGAGGTGAAGAAGTACATCGAGGACACCTACAAGGGCTCGGTCATCCCGGCCTTCGGCGCCCCCAAGGAGTGACCGCCGTCCGAGGGGCCGTCAGACCGGTTCCCCCGTACAGTCCTTGAGCGGAAGGCCCCGCGCACCCCGTCCGGTGCGCGGGGCCTTCCGCCGTACCCCACCCGGCCATGCGCACCGGCGGCGCCATGCTGCATGCTGTGCGTTCACGGTCGATTCGGACGGTCCACGGCATGGAGCTGCGCATGACTACCACCTTTCCGGACATCTCCATCAACACGGACCGGTTGGTGCTGCGCGCGCTGGAGGAGGCGGACGCCCCCGCGCTCGCCGAGATGATGAACGACGAACTCGTCGGCGCCTGGACCGCCGTGCCCCAGCCCTTCACCGAGGCCGCCGCCCACCGCTGGATCACCGAGTACGCCCCCGCCGAACGCGCCGCGGGCCGCGGACTCGACCTCGCCGTCACCGAGTTCCTCACCCAGCGCCTCGTCGGCATCGTCCAACTGGCCCACACCGACTGGCGCGTCCGCTCCACCGAACTCTCCTACATCGTCGCCCCCTGGGCCCGCGGCGAGGGCTACGCCTCCGAAGCCGCCCTCGCCACCGCCCGGTGGCTCTTCAACGACCGGAAGTTCGAACGCCTGGAACTGCGCACCGCCGCCGACAACACCGCCTCCCAGCAGGTCGCCCAGAAGATCGGCTGCATCAGCGAGGGCGTCCTGCGCAACGCCTGCATAGCCCGCACCCGCACCGAGGACGGCGCCTGGACCGAGCTGCGCACCGACTTCATCCTCTGGGGCCTCCTCCCCGAGGACCTCGACGACGTCGCCGACCAGATGGCCGAGGCCGGATACTCCTCGTACACCGACTGGAGCTGACGACCGGGTACGCTCGGCACGCCCCCGACCTGCGACAACACCACAGGGAGACAGACGACGATGGCCGACCGCGTCACGGTGATCGGCTGGGACGGCTCGCCCCTTTCCCCGGCGGCCCTGTCCGCGCTCTCCGCCGCCACCCTGGTGGCCGGAGCCGGCCACCACCTGGCCCGGCCCGAGGTGCCCCCCGCCGCCGAACGCATCCGCCTCGGCAGCGTCGACCTCGCCGCCCGCCGCATCGCCGGCCACCGCGGCACCGCCGTCGTCCTCGCCGACGGCGACCCCGGCTTCTTCGGCGTCGTCCGCACCCTGCGCGCCCCCGAGCACGGCCTGGAGGTCGAGGTCGTCCCGGCCGTCTCCTCCGTCGCCGCCGCCTTCGCCCGCGCCGGGATGCCCTGGGAGGACGCCCGGATCGTCGTCGCCCAGCAGCGCACCCTGCGCCGCGCCGTCAACGTCTGCCGCGCCCACCCCAAGGTCGCCGTCCTCACCTCGCCGGGCGCGGGCCCCGCCGAGCTCGCCCTCCTCCTCGACGGCGTCCACCGCACCTTCGTCGTCTGCGAGGAAATCGGCACCGACCGCGAACGGGTCTCCGTCCTCACCTCCGACAAGGCCGCCGACCACACCTGGCGCGACCCCAACGTCGTCCTCGTCATCGGCGGGGGCGGCGGCACCCCGGCCACCCCCTGGCTGGCGGGCCAGGACCCGTCCGTCCACCCCGTCCGAGGCTGGGGCCTCCCCACCGAGGAGTACGACTCCGAGGGGCACGCCCCCGGAACCGATCAGGCCCGGCCGAAGGCGGGCGAGGACCCCGCCCTCCGCGCCGCCCAGCTCGCCCGTCTCGGGCCCCGCACCGGCGACCTCGTCTGGGACATCGGCTGCGCGGGCGGCGCCTTCTCCGTCGAGGCCGCCCGCTTCGGCGCCGCCGTCATCGCCGTCGACCCCGACCCGGCCGCCTGCGCCCGCACCGAGGCCGCCGCCCGCCGCCACGGCGTCCCCCTCCAGACCGTCCGGGGCCGCGCCCCGCACGTCCTGGAGAGCCTCCCCGAACCCGATGTCGTCCGGATCGCGACCGGCGGCGTCCAGGTCGTCACCGCCTGTGCCGACCGGCGCCCGGAACGCATCGTCGCCCACGCCTCCACCCGCGACGAGGCCGAGGCGATCGCCGCCGCCCTCACCGCCGCCGGCGGCTACGCCGTCGAGGCCCTCCTCCTCCAGACCGTCGGACTCGACCCGGACACCTGGTCGGAACGCGATCGTTCGGCCGTCTTCCTGCTCTCCGGACGCAGGATCGACCGCGCCCCGTGACCCGGCCGCCCCGCCGGGCGGGGTAGGCTGGCCGATTGTTGTACCGCGTCCTGACGTTCGTCACTTCGTGTACCGATGTCCGGAAATGGTGGCCCCTAGGAGTCACCGGTGTGGTACGCGACAAGGGGGGACCGCGCGACGTGGCGCAGTCCACAGCGCACCGTGGCGAATCTTCCTGCCACGGGGGCCGAGGGCCGGGACAATGTGCAGGTGTCCGCGTCCTTCGTGCCGCGCGGCGCGCACGCTCGTTCTTGTCGACGGGCGCAGGTCTGAAGGAGCACAAGCGATGGGCGAGGGGTACGCATGACGGACACCGGCCAGGTCCCGGGCGAGGGGCTGCCGGAGAACGCAGGCATGGTCGAGCAGCCGGGCATCCCCGCACCGGGCGCGTACACCTTCCTGGACCCCTCCGAGCACACCCCCGAGGACGACGACCTGCTTCTGATGCCGGGCGCCCAGGGCGCCTGGAGCGAGCACCCGCCGGGCGTCGTGCCCGCGCCGCCGGTCGCCGTGCCGCCCCCCGTGCTCCCGCACCAGGAGGCCCCGCTGGGAGACCCGCTGACGGACCCCCTGCCGGATCCGCTCACGGACCCGCTCCCCGAGCCCGCCGCCCTCGGCGACGCCCCGTACACCGGCACTCCGGCACACGGCGTCCCCGCCGCCGGCACTCCCGCGCACGGCGTCCCCGCGGCCCCGTACGAGCCGGTCCTCACCGACCACGGCTACGAGCCCGGCATCCTCGACACGGGCTCCGTCGACCTCGGCGGCGTCCAGGTGCCTCCGCCGGCCGCGGCGCAGACCCCGCCGCCCGCCCGCCGCCCGCTGCACATGGGCCCGCCCGTGCCCGAGGCCACCGGCGGAGTCGTCCGCTCGCTGGCCGACCGGGGCCCGGCCACCGCGCCCGCCCCGGCCCCGCAGCCCGCTCCCGAGCCCCTGGTGGCCACTGCCCCCGCCCCGATGCCGGTCCGGAACCCGGGCCCGCCGACCACGGGCCCCGAGTACTTCGAGATCGCGCAGGAGCAGCAGCTCGCGCCGCAGGGCGCCGAGCCGTGGACCGCGCAGGAGCCGGTGGCGCAGCCCCCCGCAGAAACGGTCGTCCCGCAGCCGGACCACTCCGGCCAGTTCGTCCAGGTCGACGGCACCGTCCCGACGACCCCGCACCTGGCCCCCGAGCCGCCGGCCGAACCGGCCCCCGCCCCGGAGGAGCCCGCCGCCACGGCGGAGCCGACGCCCGAGGCCGCCCCGGAGATCTGGGAGGAGCCGACCGGCTCCGAGGCGATCGTCGTGCCCGCACCGCGCGAGCCCGAACCGACGGCCCCGGAAGCCACCGAACCGGAGCCCGTCGCGCCCGTGGCCGAGGAGCCCGCTCCCGCGCCCGAGACCCCGGCGGAGCAGCCGGCCGTGGAGCCGGTCGCGGAGGCGATCCCCGAGCAGCCGCAGGAGACCCCGGAGGCCCCGGAAGAGCCCCAGGAACAGGCACAGGAGCAGGCGCTCGCCCCGGAACCGGCCTTCGCCCCGGAACTGCCCTCGGTCCAGGAACAGGCGCCCGTCCAGGAGTCGACCCCGGCCCCGGAACCGGCACCCGCCCAGGAGTCGACACCCACCCCGGAGCCGGCGCCCACCCCGGAACCGATCCTGCCCCCGGAACCGGCACCCGTCCCGGAACCGGCACCTGTCCCGGAGCCGACTCCGTCCCCGGAACCGGCACCCACCCCCGAGGTACTCCCCACCCCGGAACCGGCACCCGCCCCCGAGGTACTCCCCACCCCGGAACCGGCACCCGCCACGGAAGAGTCCACACCGGAAGAGTCCGCCCCGGCCCAGGAGCAGGTGCCCACCCCCGCAGCCCCCGGCTACGACGACGCCGAGCGCGAGGCGGTCCTCCGCGTCATGCGTGAGCGCCGCGACATCCGCAACGGCTTCCGCTCCGACCCGATCCCTCACGAGGTGCTGCTCCGCGTCCTGGAGGCCGCCCACACGGCCCCGAGCGTCGGCCACTCCCAGCCCTGGGACTTCGTCGTCATCCGCTCCGCCGAGACCCGGCAGACGATGCACGAACTGGCCCAGCGGCAGCGCGAGGCGTACGCCAGGTCGCTCCCGAAGGCCCGGGCGAAGCAGTTCAAGGAACTGAAGATCGAGGCCATCCTCGACACCCCGGTCAACATCGTGGTGACCGCCGACCCCACCCGGGGCGGCCGCCACACCCTCGGCCGCTACACGCAGCCGCAGATGGCCCCGTACTCCTCCGCGCTCGCGGTCGAGAACCTCTGGCTCGCGGCCCGCGCCGAGGGCCTCGGCGTCGGCTGGGTCAGCTTCTTCGACGAGCGCGAGATGGTCCGCGCCCTCGGCCTCCCCGAGCACCTCGAAGTGGTCGCGTACCTCTGCGTGGGATACGTGGACGAGTTCCCCGAGGAGCCCGAGCTGATGCAGGCGGGCTGGTCCAAGCGCCGCCCGCTGGCCTGGGTCGTCCACGAGGAGACGTACGGCCGCCGCGCCCTGCCCGGCGAGGAGCCGCACGACCTCCTCCAGGAGACCGTCGCGAACATCCGCCCGCTGGACGCCAAGGCGCTCGGCGAGGCCTGGGAACGCCAGAAGCGCATGACCAAGCCCGCAGGGGCCCTCGGCATGTTGGAGATCATCTCCGCCCAGCTCGCCGGCCTCTCCCGGATGTGCCCGCCGCCGATCCCGGAGCCCGCGGCCGTCGCGGTCTTCGCGGGCGACCACGGCGTCCACGCCCAGGGCGTCACGCCCTGGCCGCAGGAGGTCACCGGCCAGATGGTGGCCAACTTCCTCGGCGGGGGAGCGGTCTGCAACGCGTTCGCCAACCAGGTCGGCGCCGAGGTCTGCGTCGTCGACGTCGGCGTGGCCTCCGAGCTCCCGGCCACCCCGGGCCTTCTGCCCCGCAAGGTCCGCCCCGGCACCGCCGACTTCACCACGGGCCCCGCGATGACCCGCGAAGAGGTCCTGGCCGCGATCGAGGTGGGCATCGAGACAGCCCGCGACCTCGTGGCAGCCGGCAACAAGGCGCTGCTCACGGGCGAGATGGGCATCGCCAACACCACGGCGTCCGCCGCCCTGATCTCCGTCTTCACCGACGTGGACCCGGCCGAGGTCACGGGCCGGGGCACCGGCATCAACGACGAGACCCACGCCCGCAAGGTGGACGTGGTCCGCCGCGCCCTCGCCCTGCACACCCCGGACCCGGAGGACCCGATCGGCGCCCTCGCGGCGGTCGGCGGCCTGGAGCACGCGGCCCTCGTGGGCCTGATCCTGGGCGCGGCCTCCCTGCGCACCCCGGTGATCCTGGACGGCGTCTCCACCGGAGCGGCGGCCCTGGTGGCCCGGGCGATCGCCCCGGAGTCCCTCGCGGCCTGCATCGCGGGCCACCGCAGCGCCGAGCCGGGCCACGTGGCGGCCCTGAACAAGCTGGGCCTGCGCCCCCTGGTCGACCTGGACCTCCGCCTCGGCGAGGGCACGGGCGCCCTGCTCGCCCTCCCGCTGGTGCAGAGCGCGGCCCGCGCGATGCACGAGGTGGCCACGTTCGACTCGGCGGGAGTCACCGAGAAGTAGCACCACGGCGCGGCTCCCACCCCACACACGGGAGTGGGGGCCGCGCAGGAACAGGGTTCGGGACGTCAAGCGTGATTTGTGGCGCTACAAGAAGCCGAACCCTCCAGGGCGGCGGGCGCCGTAAATCATGCAGTCCCGAACCCTGTTCCGGAGCGGCCCCCACGTCACGCCCCACGGCGGGGAGATCCGTCACAGGGTGACCCCCCGGGGCCCCCGATATCGTGGGACCCGAAACAGCGTCCCACCAGCCGCTCCACCGCCGCAGCGGCCCGCACCTGCCACGCCCCGAGGAGCCGCTCACCCATGGCCGAGAACACCGAGAAGGCGATCCCCGACGCCCACCCCGCCTACCCGGTGGGCCTCCGCCTCGCCGGCCGCCGGGTGGTCGTCCTCGGCGGCGGCCAGGTCGCCCAGCGACGCCTCCCGGCCCTGATCGCCGCGGGCGCCGACGTCACCCTGATCTCCCCCTCCGCGACCCCGTCCGTGGACGTGATGGCGGAGACGGGCGAGATCACCTGGCTCAAGCGCCGGTACGAGGAGGGCGACCTCGCCGACGCCTGGTACGTCCTGGTGGCCACCACCGATCCGGCCACGAACGCCGCCGCCTCCGCCGAGGCCGAGCGGACCCGGACCTGGTGCGTGCGCTCGGACGACGCCGAGGCGGCCACCGCCTGGACCCCGGCCACCGGCCGCGGCGACGGCGTCACCGTGGCGGTGCTCACCGGCCACGACCCGAGGCGCTCGGCCGCCGTGCGGGACGCGATCGTGGAGGGCCTGCGGGACGGCTCGATCGCGGCGCCCCAGCACCGCGCCCGCACCCCGTTCGTCGCCCTGGTCGGCGGCGGCCCCGGCGACCCGGACCTGATCACGGTGCGCGGCCGCCGCCTGCTCGCGGAGGCGGACGTGGTGATCGCGGACCGCCTGGGCCCCCGCGACCTCCTGGACGAGCTGCCCCCGCACGTCGAGGTGATCGACGCGGCGAAGATCCCGTACGGCCGGTTCATGGCCCAGGAGGCGATCAACAACGCGCTGATCGAGCACGCGAAGGCGGGGAAGTCGGTGGTCCGCCTGAAGGGCGGCGACCCGTTCGTCTTCGGCCGGGGCATGGAGGAGGCGCAGGCGCTCGCGGCCGAGGGCATCGCCTGCACGGTCGTCCCGGGCATCTCCAGCTCGATCTCGGTGCCCGGCGCGGCCGGCATCCCGGTCACGCACCGGGGGGTGGCCCACGAGTTCACGGTGGTCAGCGGCCACGTGGCCCCCGACGACCCGCGCTCCCTCGTCGACTGGGCCTCGCTCGCCAAGCTGACGGGCACCCTGGTGATCCTCATGGGCGTCGACAAGATCGGCAGGATCGCGGAGGCGCTGATGACCCACGGCAAGGCCCCGGAAACCCCCCTGGCCCTGATCCAGGAGGGCACCACGACGTCCCAGCGCCGGGTGGACGCGACGCTCGCGACGGTCGAGGAGACGGTCAGGACGCAGGAGGTCCGCCCGCCGGCGGTGATCGTCATAGGCGCGGTGGTGACGGAAGGCCCGAACAAGCCGACGGCGTAAAAGCAACTCCCCAACCCACCCCCCAACCCCCGAACGAGGCAGCAGCACCCCGTGGCCGAACTGATCACGATCGACACCCCCGACGACCCGCGCCTGCACGACTACACCGGCCTGACCGACGTCGAGCTCCGCCGCAGACGGGAGCCGGCCGAGGGCCTGTTCATCGCGGAGGGCGAGAAGGTCATCCGCAGGGCGGGGCAGGCCGGGTACGCGATGCGGTCGATGCTGCTCTCGGCCAAGTGGGTCGACACGATGCGGGACGTCATCGACGCGGCCGAGGCGCCGGTGTACGTGATCGATCCGGACCTGGCGGAACGGGTCACCGGCTACCACGTGCACCGGGGCGCCCTCGCGTCCATGCGGCGCAAGGAGCTCCCGGAGGCGTCCGGGCTGCTGGCGGAGGCCCGCCGGGTGGTGGTGATGGAGTCGGTCAACGACCACACGAACATCGGCGCCATCTTCCGCAGCGCCGCCGCCCTGGGCATGGACGCCGTCCTGCTCTCCCCGGACTGCGCGGACCCGCTCTACCGGCGCTCGGTGAAGGTGTCCATGGGCGCGGTCTTCTCGGTCCCGTACGCCCGCCTGGAGGGCTGGCCGCACGGCCTGGGGACGGTACGGGAGGCGGGCTTCAGGCTTCTCGCGCTCACTCCGGCGGAGCGGGCGGTCTCCATCGACGAGGCGGCTCCGCACAAGCTGGACCGGGTGGCGCTGATGCTGGGCGCGGAGGGCGAGGGCCTCTCGCAGAAGGCCCTGAAGGCCGCCGACGAGTGGGTCCGCATCCCGATGGCCCACGGCGTGGACTCGCTCAACGTGGGGGCGGCGGCGGCCGTCGCCTTCTACGCGGTGGCGACGGGCCGCCCGGAGGCCTGAAAAGCCCGGGACGGCTCGGCCCGGGACGGCTCGG
This sequence comes from Streptomyces sp. NPDC093071, assembly GCF_044754545.1. Classification (NCBI taxonomy): domain Bacteria; kingdom Bacillati; phylum Actinomycetota; class Actinomycetes; order Kitasatosporales; family Streptomycetaceae; genus Streptomyces; species Streptomyces sp. NPDC093071. Next base: position 280,862 of record NZ_JBIVPH010000006.1, read on the forward strand.
CCCGGGACGGCTCGGCCCGGGACGGCTCAGCCCGGGACGGCTCAGCTCTGGAGCGCCTGCGCGGCGGCGATGCCGAGGGCGACGACCAGGGTGACGACCACGAAGACGAAGAGCCGCTGCCGCAGCAGCCGGGGGTTGGCGGGGCGGCGGCCCGTCGAGGTGGAGCGGACGCCGGGCCGGGTGCCGGGCCGGGACTGCGGGGACCGCGAGCCCCCGGTCCGGGGCCCGGCGGAGGACCGGGAGGACGCCCCCCGCCCCTGACCGCGCTCGCGCTCCCGCTCCCGATCGGAGCCGCGCTCGACACCCCGTTCGGACCCGCGCTCGGGCCCACGCCCGCGCGTGTCCCGTTCGGTGTACTCGGTGTACCGCTCAGTGGGCCGGACGGCGTTCCGCTCCTCGGCGCGCTCCCGCTGCACGGGCGGCCGGGAGGCGGGCAGCCCCTGGGCCTCGCGGGCCGCGATCTCCTTGAGCCGCATCGACAGCTGGAGCGTGCTGGGCCGGTCCTCGGGGTCCTTCGCGAGACAGGCCCGGACGAGGGGCGCCAGCGCGTCGGGCACGCCGTGGAGGTGCGGTTCCTCGTGCACGACCCGGTAGAGCATGACCTCGGAACTGCCGTGTCCGAAGGGGGAGTCGGCCATCGCCGCGTACGCGAGGGTGGCGCCGAGCGAGAAGACGTCGGTGGCGGGGGTGACGGCGGCGCCGCGCACCTGCTCGGGGGCGAGGAAGCCGGGGGAGCCGACGGCGGTGCCCACGTGGGTGAGGGTGCTGGCGCCGGTGGCCCAGGCGATGCCGAAGTCGATGATCCGGGGACCCTTGGGGGAGAGCAGGATGTTCGACGGCTTGAGGTCCCGGTGCACGACGCCGGCCTCGTGGACGGCGACCAGGCCTTCCGAGAGCGCGGCACCGATGGAGGCCACGTCGGCGGCCCGCAGGGGTCCTTCCTCGGCGACCCGGTCGTGCAGGGAGGGGCCGGGGACGTACTGGGTGGCGAACCAGGGGCGCTCGGCCTCCAGGTCGGCGGCGACGAGCCGGGCCGTGCAGCCGCCGCGGATCCGCCGGGCCGCGGACACCTCGCGGGCGAACCGCGACCGGAACTCCTGGTCCTCGGCGAGGTCGGGCCGGATGACCTTCAGGGCGACCCGCTGGCCGCGCCGGTCGGACCCCAGGTACACGACGCCCATTCCGCCGGCCCCCAGCCTGCGGTGGAGCCGGAACGACCCGACGATCCGCGGATCCTCGCGCCGGAGCCGCATCATCGCCATGTCCGTCCCCTCGTCCGTTCGACGTGGCACAGCTTACGTAGTGGCGCCCGCACGCGCTCATAGGCCGCGCCCTCGCACCGGGATCGATTGTCAGTACTGGGAAGACCCCCTGGCGCCCGACAACCGCCCCCACCGCCCAACCCCCGCCCGGCCCGGCCCACTTGACGAGCCGGCCGAGCCCCACCCGCCCACCCCGGAGGGAAGGCCTCCGGGGCCCCGTGGACCGGGGTGCACCCGTGACGATCAAGGAAGTGAGCGATGTCACGCCGCCCGCCGCCCGGAGGCCTCTCCTGGGCAACCCCTCGGGGATGACCCGGGGTTGCGAGCCCCCGTCTCCACCCAGGGGAGTACGCCGTGCGGGCGGCCGTCATCCTCCGGGAGGCCCGGAAGTCGGTACGCGGGCATGACGCCCCGGAGCTTCCCGCTTCCTAAGGTTGTTGTCACGCGGCGGGTGCAGCACTCGTCCCCCGAGGTTACGCACCCGCCGCGCCACACGACGGGAGAGGAACCATGGCCTACACGGCACCGAGGACGACCAGCCGGCCCGCGGGCCGCCGTCACCCCCTGGTGGCCACGGCCATGGTTCTTCCTCTCGCGGCCCTGCTCGTGGTCGTCTTCGGCGGCTGGGAAGCGGTGGTCACACAGGCGTCGTCCGTGGGCGTGATGCTGGGGCGCTGAGCGGCGCCCCGGACCCGGGAGAGCGGCCCGGGTCGGGACATCCGCCCATCAGCCCCGTGGGGACGGGGGTGCGACGGACGGCAGCGTGGGGCCGGTCGGCTGGGGAGCCGACCGGCCCTCGCGCGTTCCCACTCCTTTACCGCACCGGGCCCCCGGCCCTGCTGTACGGGGCTCCCGCCAAGCAGCCCGCACCGGGCCCCGCACCAAGCAGCCCGCACCGGCCCCCGCACCAAGCCGCCCGCACAGAAGCTCCCGCCCCCACCCCCGTACGCCCCCGCCCCCCACCCCGTACGCTCCCCGCGTGACCCCCATCCCCCACCCCGCAGCCACCGAGGGCACTCCCCTCGACCACCTCGCCGCCCTGGCCCGTGCCGCCGCGCACCCGCCCGGCGCCGCCCCCTGCGGCTGCGCGGACGACGGGCTCGTCGGGGTGCTGGCGGACCGGGAGGACGGGACCGTCGTACGCCACGGGGCGCTCGTGGTGAAGGTGCACGCCCCCGACACCGACCCCGAGGCGCACCGCGCGCGGCTCGCGCTGGCCGCCCGCCCGGACCTCGCCGGAATCCTCCTGGCACCGCTGCCACTCCCGCTGTCACCGACACCGACACCGACCGCTCCGAACGTGCTCGGCGGGCGTCCGGTCACCGTCTGGCCGTACGGTCCGCCCGTGGACCCGGAAGATCCGGACGCCGCTCCCTGGGAGGAGGCGGCACGGCTCCTCGCCCTGCTCCACCGCACCCCGCTCCCGCCGGGGGCCGCGGACGGCCTCCCGGAGATGCGGGCCCCGCTCAAGGCGGCCCTCGCCGTGGACCGGATGCGCCGGGCGGCGCCGGACCACCCGGCCGCGGCCACCGTCCTCGCCGCCTGGCGTACGGTCCCCGCGGACCGCGCGGACGTCCCCCGGCTGCTCTGTCACGGCGACTTCCACCTGGGCCAGTTGGTCCGGCTCGCCCACGCCCCGTCGGGTCCTCCGTCCTGGCGGCTCATCGATGTCGACGACCTCGGCGCGGGGGATCCGGCCTGGGACCTGGCCCGTCCGGCCGCCTGGTTCGCGGCCGGCATCCTGCCCCCGGAGGTCTGGTCCCGTTTCCTCGGCGCGTACCGGGAGGCGGACGGTCCGGCGGTGGGCGCCGATCCCTGGGTCCGGCTCGACGTGCCGGCCCGGGCCCTGACGGTGCAGACCGCCGCCCTGGCCCTCGCGAAGTCCACGGTCGAACGCCGGCCGCTCGACGAGGTCGAGGAGGTGATGATCGACACCTGCGCCCGCATCGCCGGACATCGAACCGGGTAGGCACTTTCGGCGTCCACGTAAGGTGAGGCCACCATTCGAACGGAAATGTCAGGGAGTTGAGCCGAACATGCAGTGTCCCAAGTGTCATGCGGCCATGCACACGTACAACCGCAACGGCGTCCAGATCGAGCAGTGCAGCGGCTGCCGGGGCATATTCCTGGACTACGGGGAGCTGGAGGCCCTGACCCGCCTGGAGTCCCAGTGGGTCCAGCAGGCCCCGCCCGCGCCGCCCGCCCCCCAGGCCTACCCGGCGCAGGCCGCTCCCGCCGCGCCCGCCTGGGGCGCCCCGCACCACGGCGGCCACCACGGCGGCGGTCACTACCGCCAGCGCGGCTTCGGACGGATGCTGTTCTCCTCCTGAGACACCGGAACGAAGAAGCCCCCGGCCGCGAGACGCGGCCGGGGGCTTCTTGCTGGTGCGCGATACTGGGATTGAACCAGTGACCTCTTCCGTGTCAGGGAAGCGCTCTCCCGCTGAGCTAATCGCGCGGGACGTGCACAACCTACCCGAAGGCGGTCGTACTGCGTGCGCGATACTGGGATTGAACCAGTGACCTCTTCCGTGTCAGGGAAGCGCTCTCCCGCTGAGCTAATCGCGCGGGGGATCCGGAGATCCGGGACCCGAAGGTCCAGTGGACGATACTGGGATTGAACCAGTGACCTCTTCCGTGTCAGGGAAGCGCTCTCCCGCTGAGCTAATCGTCCTTGGAGGTGGAGACGGGATTTGAACCCGTGTAGACGGCTTTGCAGGCCGTTGCCTCGCCTCTCGGCCACTCCACCAGGAGTGAGTACGGGGGTTCGGGAAGATCCCCCACATCGAGCGGACGACGAGATTCGAACTCGCGACCCTCACCTTGGCAAGGTGATGCTCTACCAACTGAGCCACGTCCGCTTGTCGTTTCCGTTCCGCTTGCGCGTCCCGGCGACGTGTTGAACTCTAGCGGATTCCCGGGCCAGTACAAAAACGCGTTTCCGCAGCGTGCTGACCTGCGGGCCGACCGGGGCACCGGCGACGCCCCCGGCCCGGCCGCCGCTCCGGCCCCCGCTCGGGCCCCCGGAGGGTTCGCGCGGCGTTCACTCGCCGTGTTCCCGGGGTCGCGCGGAGCCCCCGGCGCACGCGGCCCGGTGCCCCCGCCCCGCCCGACCTAGACTCGACGCGTGTACGACCTCGCTCCCCTGGCCCGTTTCGGCGGCCTCGTCGCCACCGACCTCCGGGACGTCACCCACGACCCCGAGGCCCTGGACTCCACCGGCTTCTGGGCCGTCTGCGCGGACTTCGAGGGGCGCCTGACCTGCGCCCGCTTCGGGGACGTGCGGCCGGACCCGGTGCCCCTGCCCGTGCCGGGCGCCTGGCGCGGTCCCGCCGCCGGGGCCTGGACGTCCTCCCTGGACCGCGCCGCGTACACCGCGGGCGTACGGCGCGTGCGGGAGCACATCGCGCGCGGCGAGGTCTACCAGGCGAACCTCTGCCGGGTCCTGACCGCGCCGCTGCCCGATCCGGCCGCCGCCGACGTGGACGCGCTCACCGCGCTGCTCGCCCGGGGCAACCCCGCCCCGTACGCCGGAACGATCCGTCTGCCCGCGCACGGCGTGGAGATCGCCACCGCCTCCCCGGAGCTCTATCTGCGCCGGGAGGGGGCCCTGGTCTCCTCGGGGCCCATCAAGGGCACCGGCCGCACCGCCGCCGACCTCCTGCCCAAGGACCACGCGGAGAACGTGATGATCGTCGACCTGGTCCGCAACGACCTGGGACGCGTCAGCGAGACCGGCTCCGTCGCCGTCCCCGCCCTCTGCGCGGTCGAGGAGCACCCCGGCCTGGTCCACCTCGTCTCCACGGTCACCGGCCTGTTGCGCGAGGACGCCGGCTGGCCCGAGCTGCTGGCCGCCACCTTCCCGCCCGGTTCGGTCACCGGCGCCCCCAAGTCCAGCGCGCTGCGGATCATCGAGGCCCTGGAGACCGCGCCCCGGGGCCCCTACTGCGGGGGCGTCGGCTGGGTCGACGCCGACGCGGGCACCGGCGAGCTGGCCGTCGGCATACGCACCTTCTGGATCGACCGCCCCGAGGGCGTGCTGCGCTTCGGTACCGGCGCCGGGATCACCTGGGGCTCCGACCCGGAGCGCGAGTGGGAGGAGACCGAGCTGAAGGCGTCCCGGCTGGTCGCGATAGCGTCGGGCGCCTACGGACAAGGCGCCCCCGAGGCGACCGGAAAGGCCATTTCTCGATGAAACTCTGGGTCAACGGCGGGCTGCACGACGCGGAGACCGCCCGGGTCTCCGTACTGGACCATGGACTGACCGTCGGCGACGGCATCTTCGAGACGGTCAAGGCGGAGCGCGGCGAAACGTTCGCCCTCACCCTCCACCTGGAGCGTCTCACCCGCTCGGCCCGGGGGCTCGGCCTGCCCGACCCGGACCTCGACGAGGTCCGCCGCGCCTGCGCCGCCGTCCTGGACGCCAACCCGATGGAACTCGGCCGCCTCCGGATCACGTACACCGGCGGCCCCTCCCCGCTCGGCTCGGAGCGCGGCGACTCCGGCACCAGCCTCGTCGTCGCCCTCGGCGAGACCGGCCGCCGCCCCGACTCCACCGCGGTGATCACCGTGCCCTGGACCCGCAACGAGCGCGGCGCCCTCACCGGCCTCAAGACCACCTCGTACGCCGAGAACGTCGTCGCCCTCGCCAGGGCGCGCGAGGAGGGGGCCTCCGAGGCGCTCTTCGCCAACACGGTGGGGCGGCTCTGCGAGGGCACCGGCTCCAACGTCTTCGTCGTGGTCGACGGCCGGATCCTCACCCCGCCCGTCTCCTCCGGCTGCCTCGCGGGCATCACCCGCGCCCTCGCCGTCCGGTGGACCGGCGCGGAGGAGACCGATCTGCCGCTCGACGTCCTGGAGAGCGCCGACGAGGTCTTCCTGACCTCGACCCTCCGCGACGTGCAGGCCGTGCACCGGGTCGACGGGCGCGCACTGTCGCCCGCGCCCGGCCCGGTCACCGCCAAGGCCATGCGGACCTTCGACGAGCACGCGGCCCGCGACCGGGACCCGCGCCTCGGGTAGGGCGGTCGCGATCCGCCGCAAAACCCGATGACGGACGGCCCCGGGGTGGGTAGAACACTTCCGATGACCACCACCCTGCGGCCGGTCGAGCCGCTTCAGCAGCTGCCCGGCGGCGGCCGTTCCCGCACCTACGACGTGTGCGTGAACAGCCGTCGCGTCGGCTCCGTCCACCTCAGCACCGATCCCGACTTCGGCGCCGCCTCGGGAGTGGTCCAGGACCTCCGGATCGACGAGCAGGACCGGGGGAGGGGCCGGGGCACGGTCGCCGCGCTCGCCTCCGAGGAGGTGCTGCGGAGCTGGGGCTGCGTCCAGGTGCGGACGTCGGTGCCCGCCGGTGCCGCGCCCGCCCTGCGCATGGTCCGCTCGCTCGGCTACGTCGAGCGCAGCCGGAACATGGTCAAGGAACTGCCCGCCGTCCCGCCCGCGCTGCCGGACGGCGTCGAGGTCCGGCCGATGACCGGCGCCGAGTACGAGGAGTGGCGGGTGCGGGCCCGGGAGGCCTTCGCGCGGGACTGGACCGAGCGGGGCGTCCCCGAGGAGCTGGCGCGCGCGAAGGCCGAGAACAGCCACCGCACCCTCCTGCCCGAGGGACTCGCCACCCCCGGCGCCGCGTTCCACGTGCTGGTCCGGGACGGGCGGCCCGCCGGCGTCCTGTGGACCGGCCGGACCGCACTCGAATCGGGCCGGCGGGCCGCCTACGTGTACGACGTCGAGGTGGACGAGGAGCATCGCGGGCACGGCTACGGGCGGGCGCTGATGCTGCTCGCCGAGCGGGTCGCGGGGGAGGCCGGGGAGACCCTGCTCGGACTGCACGTCTTCACGGACAACACCCCGGCGGTCCGGCTCTACGAGTCGCTCGGCTACCGCACGACCTACGTCAACAGCGCCAAGACGCTGCTGTAGCGGGGCGGTCGAGCGGGTCGGACGGGTCGGCCGGGTCGGCCGGGTCAGCCGGCGAGGAGGCGGTCGGCGATCGTCCCGATCCGCTCCCGCAGGCCCTCCTGGCTCTGGCCGCCGTCCAGGCGCTCGCCGCCGATGACATAGGTCGGCGTGCCGGTGACCTTGATGGCCTTGCCCTCGGCCTCGTCCGCGTCGACGGTCAGCAGGTGCCGGCCGTCGATCAGGGCGGTGTCGAACTCCTCGGCGTCCAGGCCCAGTTCGGCCGCCAGCTCCAGGAGGACCGGCTCGCCCCGCTCGCCGAGCTCGGCGGTCCTGGCGAGCAGCGCCTCCGCGTACGGCCAGCCCGCGCCCTGCGCGAAGGCCTCCTCGGCGGCCTGGGCGGCGGCGTACGCGTGCTTGTGCTTCGGCAGCGGGAAGTGACGCAGCTGTACGTCGAGCCGGTCGCCGTACTCCTCGCGGAGCGCGCGGACGTCGTCGAGGGCCCGGAGGCAGTCGGGGCACTGGAGGTCGAACCAGGCCTCCAGGACGACGGGGGAGACGGGTGCGGTGGTGGAGTCGCTCATGCCAGCAGTCTCCCTCACCGGGCCTTGGGAGCTCACCGGCACCTGGACCTCACCGGCACCTGGAGCTCGCCGGCACCTGGAGCTCGCCGGCACCTGGAGCTCGCCGGCACCTGGAGCTCGCCGGGGCCCAGAGCTCGCCGGGGCGCGGAGGGCCGCCGCCGCCCGGAGGATCGCCGGGACCCGGAGGATCGCCGGGACCCAGGGGATCGTCGGGACCCGGGAGCTCACCGGGAACCCGGAGGCCGTCCGTGTCCGGGAGGTCGTCAAGGCCCGGGAGTCCACCGGGACCAGGGGAGGAGATCCCGGTCGGGGTGACCCGGAGATCTCCCTGAGACCGGCCGAGGAGCATGGCCCCGGGCCGATGCGCGGGTGCAGGATGGAAGGGACGTATCACCCGGGGACCTGGAGGACCACATGCTCGCCGAGACCATCTGTTCCGCGGTGTCCGCGGCGGGCCTGGGCATCGCCGCGATCGCGGCGTACCGGAAGCGCTTCCTGCCCGCCGTCCGGATCGCGGCCTACGCGCTGGTGCCCCTCGGCCTGGTGATGACGGGGGCCGTCGCCTGGATCGCGGGCACCGCGTTCAGCCCGGTGGCCTGGGCCGGCTTCGGCCTGCTCGGCCTGGCATGGGTGCTCCTCCTGTCCACCCGGGCCGTCGAGCGGCGCCGGGCCGGCCGGGGAGGGACCGCCGTCGCGGAGGCCGCCCCGAGAGCCGCGGCTCCCGGTGCCCCGGCGGCCCCGAGGGCCGTGACGGGGAAGCCGCGGGCCGCCGCCGAGCCCGCGGGGGACGACTTCAGCGACATCGAGGCGATTCTGAAGAAGCACGGAATCTGACCGCTTCTGGCGATTCCGCTGTCCGTCCCGGTTCGGTGATCCACGGGAAGGAGTGAACCCCCCGGTCGGAAGGCGTGTTCCGTGAGGTCGGGCGCGTGGCGTGCGCGATCATCCCCCCGAGATGCTGGATACCTCGCGGGACCCCGTCCCCGCCCCCACCGACGCCCCCGGCGAAGAACCGCGCGGCTGTCTGTACGCGCTCTCCCAGCCGCCGCTGATGATCTTCCTCGGCGTCATCGGCTGTCTGCTGCTGGTGGCCGCCGTGCACGACCTCTTCGTGCTGTGACCCTCCGGTCCCGGGCCGTCAGCCCGCCGCCTCCTTGCGGCGCGCCCGGTACGCGGCCACGTGCAGCCGGTTGCCGCAGGTCCGGCTGTCGCAGTAGCGGCGCGAGCGGTTGCGGGAGAGGTCGACGAAGGCCCGGCCGCAGTCCGGAGCCTCGCAGCGCCGCAGCCGCTCCTGCTCGCCCGCCACGACGATGAACGCCAGGGCCATGCCGCAGTCGGCCGCCAGGTGGTCCGCCACCGAGGCGCCCGGCGCGAAGTAGTGCACGTGCCAGTCGTAGCCGTCGTGGTCGGTGAGCTGCGGGGTGGTGCCCGCGCCCGCCACCAGCTGGTTGATCAGGGGGGCCGCGATCCGGGCCTCGGGCGCGGAGAAGACCGCCGCGAACTTCTCGCGCACCTGGCGCACGGCCCGCAGGTCGCCGGGGCCGAGGTCACCCACGTCGCTGATCTTGTGCGCGTGCACGAAGGCGTGGAGGCCCCGGAGGTCGGCGAGCGCGTCGGGGCGGTCGCCCTGGGGCGCGGTGTTCATCAGATCGACGACGGTGTCGAGGGCGATCCGGGTGTCGTGAGGGATCAGCACGATTCGCTCCCTGGCCGGCCGCGGGCGGGCGCCCGCGGAATGGCGCTGACTTTAGCGCGACCCGGACATGGCACCGGCGCCCACCACCGCGCCGGCTGCGCGGTGGTGGGCGCCGGATGACGTGCCTGTGTGGCTGCCCGCGCGGCGCCGTCTCCCCGAGTCGGACGGCGCCGTGCGGCTCTCGGCCTGGCTCAGCTGTCGGCCAGGATGTGGGAGAGCTCCGTGTCGAGATCGAAGTGCCGGTGCTCGGTGCCCGGTGGCACGGCGGCGTCGGTCCGCTTCAGGAACGACTCCAGGGCCCTCGCCGGGGCCTCGAGCAGGGCTTCTCCCTCGGGAGAGCTCAGAGCGATGCAGACGACTCCCTGGCCGTGACTACGAGATGGCCAGACGCGGACGTCGCCCGTGCCGGTGGGCCGGTGCAGCCCCTCGGCGAGAAGGTCGCGGGCGAAGACCCACTCGACCGTCTCCTCGGCTCCGGTGTGGAAGGTGGCGTGCACGGCATACGGATCGGCCGTGTCATACCGCAGGCCCGCGGGTACAGGCAGTGAGGACTCGCTCGACACAACGAGGCGCAGGTGCAGCTCGCAGCTGACCGTGGTGTTCATAAGCGCCAGGGCCTTTCGCTCAGTGTGCGCTCGGGGATTCGCACGTCGGCGAAATCGACATGCCACCTCCGGTGCCGTTGTAAACCCCTCTGTCGGTTTTGTGGTCGTTCAGGTCCCTCGTACGGGCCCGTGTAACTTTGGGTAATACGGCCATTCAGGTATCCGCCCGGCGTCCGGTAGGTTGGGAGGCATGAATGCGGAGAGTGACGAGCGCACGGGGGAGTCCGCGGCCGACCAGGACGCCGAACTCGGATCCCGCGCACCGGAGTTCATCAAGTCCCGCCGGACCCTGCACCTCAGCTGGCAGGTCGGCGTCTTCGTCGTGGGGCTCGCGGTCGTCGTCGCCGGGGTGCTCATGCTCGTGCTGCCCGGACCCGGCTGGCTGGTCATCTTCGCCGGCATGGCGATCTGGGCGACCGAGTTCGTCTGGGCGCAGCTCGTCCTCCGCTGGACCAAGCGCAAGGTCACCGAGGCCGCCCAGCGCGCCCTCGACCCCAAGGTCCGCCGCCGGAACATCATCCTCACCAGCATCGGCCTGGTGATCGTCGCCGTCCTGCTCGGCATCTACCTCTGGAAGTTCGGCTTCGTCATGCCGTGGAAGATCGACGAGTGACCTCCGCGTGGTGCGGGAGCCCCGCTGACATGGGGTAATGTGTGCGGTGCACCGGGCGATTAGCTCAGTGGGAGAGCGCTTCGTTCACACCGAAGAGGTCACTGGTTCGAACCCAGTATCGCCCACCACCCGGACCGAGGGCCCGGAGACGACCACCGTCTCCGGGCCCTCGGCGTTCCCCCCGGAAACCCTCACCGCATCCGCGCCAGCCGCTCCCGCAGCCTCCGCGCGTCCCGCAGCCGCTGCTCGTAGGTGGCGCCCACCGCGAGCAGCAGCAGCCCGGCGAGGGCCGGCGGCAGCCAGCGCGGCAGCGCGCCCACCACCTGCACCACGTACGGCGCCAGCTCGTGCAGCCCGTCCAGGGCGAGCACCGTGCCGCCGAGCAGCAGCAGCGACTGGAGCCGGAACCGCGCCCCGAGCAGCGTCACCACGAGCGCCGCCACCCCCAGGACCAGCGGCCGCACCCACTCCGGGTCCGTCCAGGCCGCGCCGAGGCTCGGCAGCAGCGTCGCCGCCAGACCGGGGCCGTACGCCGCCCAGGACGAGGCCTCCGGGTCCCGGCGCCGCCGCAGGAACCCGACGACGAGCGCCGGGACCGTCACCGGCAGCGTGTACGCCTCCGGAGTCGTCACGCCCCAGGCCCCCAGCCGCACCCAGGCGGCGAGGAGGAACAGGCCCGCCGCCGCCCAGGAGGCGAACCGGCGCCGCTCCGGCCGGACCGCCGTCGCCGCCGCGATCACCCCGCCGAGCGCCAGGACCAGCGCCAGGAACGCGGGCCGCGACCCGGCGAGCCCGAGGGCGCAGAGGCCCACGGCCGCGCCGGTGATCTCCACCGGCAGCGCCACCGGACGCGCCTTGGCGCCGACCACCGCCGTCGCCGCCGGGACGAGGAGCAGGACCACTCCCGCCCAGTGGCCCTCCAGACCACCGGCCGCCGCCCCGGCGAGCACCAGGCCCGTCGCCGCGAGCACCGCGCCGCACGCCGACACGACCCGCCGCGCGCCCGTGCCGAGGACCGCGACGCCCGCGAGGAGTCCGAGGACCACTCCGAGCACGACGAACGTGGCCTCCCGCACGTCCAGGGCCAGGGCGACCGCGCCCGTGGCGGACAGGAGCCCGCCGGCGTACGCGACCCGCCCGAGGACGGTCCCGGGCTCCGCCGCGGGGACCTGCGGCCGGGGCTTCGGGGGCGTCCAGCCGGACCAGCCGGACCAGGGGGCGCCGAAACCGGCCGCCGGGCCCCGGGGCGGGGCCGAGGGCGGGGGCGGGACGGAACCAGAGGCCGGGTCGGTGACCGACGCGGCCGGGCCGGCGGACGGTCGGTCCGTCGGGTCGGCGGTCGGTCGGTCCGTCGGGTCGGCGGTCGGCTGCGCGGCCGGGTCCACGGCCCCGGCGGCCGCCGTCCTCGCGTCCCGGGCCGCCTCCGGCCGGGGCAGGCCCCGGGTCAGCGGGGTCGGGCGGACGGCGATCCACAGGGCCGCCGCCGTCGTGAGGAGCTGGAGGGCGAGCGTCGCCGCGTACGGCAGGCCCAGGGAGACGGGGAGGGCCGTGAGCAGCGCCCAGCCGAGGACGAGCGCCCCGCACCGGGCCCACAGCCGGGGGACGGACGCCAGGACGGCGGCCACCACCGCGAGGACCAGGGCGGCCGTCGCGGGGTGCGGGCCCAGGACCGGACCGGCGTGCTCGCCCGACCAGACGTCCGTCGTCCGCGCCAGGGGAACCAGCGCCCCCGTTACCACCGGCGGCAGCGCCCACGTGAGCCCCAGCGCCGTCACCGCAGCTCCCGCGCCCGCGAGACCCGCCCGGACCCCGCGCGGCAGCCGGGCACCCGCGCCCGCCCGCCCCACCGACGCCAGGACCAGCGCGCACAGCACGTACCCCGGGACCTCCCAGTCCCCGGGAAGCACGGACCGCAGCAGACCGCCGACCGCCGCCGGCGCCGCCAGACCCGCGACCACCGAGGCCGCCACCGCCACCGCGGGCGTCCGCCACGCCACGTACAGGCACACCGCCGCACCCGCCAGGAGCAGCGGCGCGCCGCTCCACGGCGAGGAGAAGGAGAGCCAGCCGCCCGTCAGGAACGCCCAGCCGCCCAGGACCGCCGCACCGACGCCCGCCGTGACCCGCACCGGCAGCGGCCGTGTCCACAGGACCGCCGCGCCGTCCGCCGCAGCCGTGACGAGCGCCGCCCACGCGAAGGCCGTCGGCCCGCCACCGGCCGCGAGCACGCCCAGCGGAAGCGGCAGCTGCGCCGCGACCACGGCCGCCGGCAGCGGCACGCGCAGCCGGGACAGCGCCGTACCGTACGCCGCCCACGCCCCCGCCAGGACCGCCGAGGCCACCGCCGCGTACCCGAGGCCGTCCGTGTCCGTCAGCGCCACCCGGTGCAGCGCGTACGCGTCGAGCACCGTCAGGACGAGCCCCAGGACCGCCACCGACTCGGCCGTCGACCCCAGCCCCCTGCGCAGCAGCGCCACCGGCGCCGCGAGCGCCGCGCCGGTCACCGCGCACAGCACCGCCGCACGGCCGCCGATCCCCATCGAACCCCAGCTCACCAGGGTGAACGCGACCGCCGCGATCGTCAGCAGCGTGCCGCCGAGCGTCAGCAGCACGTTCTGCGCGCTCCGCGGCGTCGAGTCCGCCACCGGAGCCACCGGAGCCGAGGGCCACGACGGCCCCACCGGCCGGACCGGCTGGTACAGGACCTGGACCAGCCAGGCCCGCCGGGTCAGCAACTGGTTCCGGCGCACTTCGAGTTGGGCCAGCTCGCGGTCGACGAGCACCAGCTCGTCCGCGGGCGGCAGGGAGTTGTCCATGAGCCGAGTGTCGTCCCGGCCGCGTCCGCCGGGAATGGGTCCCCGTACTCAGATTCCCCCGCTCGCCCCCGTCTCCCCCTGAGTACGCCCACACTGGGGTCATGGACTGGTGCCGCTACCGATTCCGCTGCGTCTGGCGGCTCGCCGCCCCGCCCGACACCGTCTACGCCGTCCTCGAACGGGCCGAGGACTACCCCCGCTGGTGGCCCCAGGTCCGCGAGGTCGTCCCCCGCGACGGGACCTCCGGCACCGCCCGCTTCCGCTCCCTCCTCCCGTACGACCTCGTCGTCACCGTCCGAGCCCTGCGCCGCGACCCCGTCGGCCGCGTCCTGGAGGTCGGCCTCGGCGGGGACCTGGAGGGCCGGGCCCGCTGGGCCCTCACCCCGGAGGGAACCGGCACCCGCGTCCTGTACGAGCAGGAGGTCGAGGTCCGCGCCCGGCTCCTGAGGGTCCTCGCCGTCCCCGGCCGACCCCTCTTCCGCGCCAACCACGCCCTGATGATGCGCGGCGGGAGACGGGGGCTCGCCGCCCACCTGCGATCGGTTTGAAGGAAGGGCCGGGAGGCCTGTATGGTTCAACCCGTTCCCGGGCGATTAGCTCAGCGGGAGAGCACTTCGTTCACACCGAAGGGGTCACTGGTTCGATCCCAGTATCGCCCACCGGGAGAGGCCGGTCCGTCTAAAGACGGACCGGCCTCTGTCATTGCGGGCGCGCCCCGCGGATCACGCCGCCGTCCGCAGCTCCGGCCGCAGCGGCCACGACGGATCCACCGTCTCCGGCGTCCCCTGCCGCGCGAACCACGCCTGGAGCCCCCGCGCCTGGGCCGCGTGCCACACCGCCTGGAGCGTGTGCAGCTCCGCCGGCGTCAGCCGTTCCAGCCGGGACGAGAACCGCCGCGCCACCGCCCGTACGACGTCCATCGCCGCCGTCGCGTCCGCCGCCGCGTCGTGCGCCCCCGCCAGCTCCACCTCGTAGTGGGCGCACAGGTCCGTCAGCGTCCTGCGCCCCTTCCGGTAGCGGTCCAGGTGCTTGTCCAGGACCCGGGGGTCGAGCACGCACAGGGGCGCGCCCGCCAGATAGGTGCCCAGCGTCGACGCCCGGTGCCGCCGCAACTCCCGGTCCAGGAGCGTCAGGTCGAACGGCGCGTTCATCACCACCAGCGGACGCCCCGCCGCGATCTGCTCGGACAGCGCCCGCCCCAGCTCCTCCATCACCGGAGCCGGCCACCGGCCGTTCCGCTGGAGGTGATCGTCCGTCAGGCCGTGCACGGCGGTGGCCTCCGCGGGCACCGGTATGCCCGGATTCACCAGCCACCGCGTCACCCGGGGACGCGCCCCGGCCGTGTCCTGCACGACGAGCGCGGCCGACACGATCCGGTCGCCCTCGACGTCGATCCCCGTCGTCTCCGTGTCGAAAGCCGCCAGGGGGCCTTCGTACCAGTGCATCGTCATCCCCGAACTCCCTGCACACGTGCGGCAGATGGCCAACCCCCTGCCCCGAAACGGTGATACCCGGACTGTTTGCGCCGTACGCGGACCGGTCACAACAGAAGGGACGGGGAAGGAAGACGACATGGCGCTCGCCCAGCCCGAGTCGGGAGGGCTGCCGCCCCAGCGGGCAGCACCGACGCGCGGCTCACTCGCCACCACCGCCTGCATGGAGACCCTCCAGGTGGGATACCTGCACGCCGTCGCCGCCGCGGCGGGCTGCTCGCTGTCCCAGCCCTTTCCGGACAACGGCATCGACTGGCACGTGAGCCACAGCGCTCCCGGCCACACCGTCGACGACGAGGTGACCATCAAGGTGCAGCTCAAGTGCACCTACCAGATACCGCCGCGCCCCCGGGGGAGCGCCTTCTCCTTCACCCTGGACAACGACCACCTGGTGAAGCTCGCCCGGACCCCCGTGTCCGTGCACAAGATCCTGGTCGTGATGCTCGTCCCGAGGTCCCGGGACGACTGGCTGCGGGCGGACCACGACGGGCTCGACCTGCGGCACTGCTGCTACTGGATCAACCTGGCCGGGCACCCGGTCACGGGACGCCGCCGGACCACCGTGCGCGTCCCGACGACACGGATCTTCGACGACCGGGCGCTCTGCGAGATCATGACCCGGGTCGGGGTGGGAGGGAGACCTTGATGCACCGACCGATCGACGACCCCGGATTCGGAGACGGCCCCGGGTACGGAGACGGCCCCGGGTACGGGGGAGGGGGATCCGGCGGGCACGGGCCCGTCCCCCCGCCCTACCGGCCCCACCCGGCGCCCGGCGCCCCCTCCGGACCCCGGCCCGACCTTTCCGGACCCCGCTCCGGCTTCTCCGGATCCCGGTCCGGGACCCCCGTCGCCCCGCCCGCCGGCCCCTGGGCCGACGCCCACGGCGTGCCCGACCCCGGTCGCGTCGACCCCCGGGTCCTCGGCGCCCTGCTCGCCCGCCACGGCTGGCGGCGGCGCGGCGGCGCGGCCGGCCGCTACAGCCGCTGGACCCCGCCCGGCACCGGCACCGGCACGAGCCTGCTCGTCCCCGAGAGCCGCGCCTTCCCGGACTGCGAGGACCTGCTCGGCGAAGCCCTCGCCGCCCTCGCCCACAGCGCCACGCCCTCCGCCCGCGAGGTCCTCACCGGCCTCGCCGTGCCCAGCGACGAGATCCGCTGGTGGCGCGACGTGCCCCCCGGCCCCGCCGGCACCGTCCCCTGGACCGTGCGGGAACAGCTCGGCTCCGCCGCCCGCCAGCTCCTCCTCGCGGGCGCCCTCGCCGTGCGCGGCCGGGCCGGCTACTACGGCGCCCGGCACCGGCGCCCCGCCCAGGCCTCCCTGGAGACCGTCCTCGTCGGCGCGTCCCCCGGCGGGCGCGGCCTCACCGCCTTCCTGCCCGTCGAACCGGGCCGCCCGATCGCCGTCCGGCTCTACCACGCGCTCCACGCGGCCCGCGAGGCCGTCGACTACCAGCGGGCCACCGGCGGCACGGAGGCCTTCGACGCCGCCGTCGAGGCGGGCGTCAGCCGCGAGCTCACCGAGGCCCTCGTCGCCCTCGTCCGGGGCACCGAGGGCGCCCGGATCGCCCTGGAGTGGGCCCCGGCCGCCGGACCGCCCGAGGGGTGCGCCGCCCGGCCCGGACCGGTCGAGTTCTCGCCCGGCGACCTGCCCGCCCTGCGCGAGGCGAGCGCCCGCTACCGGACCGGCGAGCCCGCCGTGCCGGTCCGCCTCACCGGCGCCGTCGTCCGTATGCGCCGCTCCGGACCCCGGGGCGAGGGCACCGTCCGGCTCCGCGTCCTGGGCGGGGCCGAGGTCCCGCACGTCCGCGTCACCCTCGACGAGGAGGCGTACCGCACCGCCGGCCACGCCCACCTCGTCGGCCTCCCGATCCGGGTCTCCGGCCGCCTGGAGAGCCGGGGCGGCTTCCGCCGCCTCACCGACGCCTCCGAGGTTGTCCCCGTCCAGGTCGACGAGGTGGAACGGGACCGTCTGATGAAGGCGCTCCACGAGAACCTGGACTTCTTCGGGGAGGCCTGCGGGCCGGAGGACTGAGGACGGGGGCGGGGCACGGCCCGAAAAGCCGACGCCGGGTCCGGGGCCGAGACCGTAAGATCGGCGGTGCGCGGCACCTCGTCTCTGCCGCGCGCCACCGACGCCGGCACCTCGTGTCTGCCGGCGCCCCGATGTATGGAGTACCCGTGTCTGATGTCCGTGTGACCGTCCAGTCCGCCTCGGAAGCAGAGGAGAGGGCGGTGAGCGCGGGCACCACCGCCGGCGCCCTGTTCGCCGACGACCGTACGATCGTCGCCGCCCGCGTCGGCGGTGAGCTGAAGGACCTGTCGTACGAGCTCGCCGACGGCGATGTCGTCGAGGGCGTCGAGATCTCCTCCCCGGACGGTCTCGACATCCTGCGCCACTCGACCGCGCACGTCATGGCCCAGGCCGTGCAGGAGCTCTTCCCCGAGGCCAAGCTGGGCATCGGCCCGCCGGTCCGGGACGGCTTCTACTACGACTTCGACGTCGACAGGCCCTTCACCCCCGAGGACCTCAAGGCCGTCGAGAAGAAGATGCAGGAGATCCAGAAGCGCGGGCAGAGGTTCGCCCGCCGCGTGGTCTCCGACGAGGCCGCCCGCGAGGAGCTGGCCGACGAGCCGTACAAGCTGGAGCTCATCGGCATCAAGGGCTCCGCGTCGACCGACGACGGCGCGAACGTCGAGGTGGGCGGCGGCGAGCTGACCATCTACGACAACCTCGACGCCAAGACCGGCGAGCTGTGCTGGAAGGACCTCTGCCGCGGTCCGCACCTGCCCACCACCCGGAACATCCCGGCGTTCAAGCTGATGCGGAACGCCGCCGCGTACTGGCGCGGCAGCGAGAAGAACCCGATGCTCCAGCGCATCTACGGCACCGCCTGGCCGTCGAAGGACGAGCTGAAGGCCCACCTCGACTTCCTCGCCGAGGCCGAGAAGCGCGACCACCGCAAGCTGGGCAACGAGCTGGACCTCTTCTCCATCCCGGACGAGATCGGCTCCGGCCTCGCGGTCTTCCACCCCAAGGGCGGCATCATCCGCCGGGTCATGGAGGACTACTCGCGCAGGCGCCACGAGGAGGAGGGCTACGAGTTCGTCTACTCGCCGCACGCCACCAAGGGCAAGCTGTTCGAGAAGTCGGGTCACCTCGACTGGTACGCCGAGGGCATGTACCCCCCCATGCAGCTCGACGAGGGCGTGGACTACTACCTCAAGCCCATGAACTGCCCGATGCACAACCTGATCTTCGACGCGCGCGGCCGCTCGTACCGTGAGCTGCCGCTGCGCCTGTTCGAGTTCGGCACCGTGTACCGGTACGAGAAGTCCGGCGTCGTGCACGGCCTGACCCGGGCCCGCGGCTTCACCCAGGACGACGCGCACATCTACTGCACCCGCGAGCAGATGGCGGAGGAGCTCGACAAGACCCTCACCTTCGTCCTCAACCTGCTCCGCGACTACGGTCTGACCGACTTCTATCTGGAGCTGTCGACCAAGGACCCGGAGAAGTACGTCGGCTCGGACGAGGCGTGGGAGGAGGCCACCGCGGTCCTCCAGCAGGTCGCCGAGAAGCAGGGCCTCCCGCTGACCCCCGACCCGGGCGGCGCCGCGTTCTACGGCCCGAAGATCTCGGTGCAGGCGCGGGACGCCATCGGCCGGACCTGGCAGATGTCGACCGTGCAGCTCGACTTCAACCTGCCGGAGCGCTTCGACCTGGAGTACACCGCGCCGGACGGCACCAAGCAGCGCCCGGTCATGATCCACCGCGCGCTGTTCGGCTCGATCGAGCGCTTCTTCGCGGTGCTCCTGGAGCACTACGCGGGCGCGATGCCGCCGTGGCTGGCGCCCGTGCAGGCGACCGGCATCCCGATCGGCGACGCGCACGTCGAGTACCTGCAGGAGTTCGCCGCGAAGGCGAAGAGGCAGGGGCTGCGGGTGGAGGTCGACGCCTCCTCGGACCGGATGCAGAAGAAGATCCGCAACGCCCAGAAGCAGAAGGTCCCGTTCATGATCATCGCGGGTGACGAGGACATGGCCGCCGGTGCCGTCTCCTTCCGCTACCGCGACGGTTCGCAGGAGAACGGCGTCCCCGCCGACGAGGCCCTCGCCAAGATCGCCAAGCTCGTCGAGGACCGCGTCCAGGTCTGACGGACCGGAGCGCGTTCAGGAGGCCCCCGGGGAATCCCCCGGGGGCCTCTTCTCGTCCTCCCTCGAGAACGCCTGGATCAGCCAGGACGAGAACGAGCCCGTCACCGCCCCGAGCAGCGCCAGGCCGCAGGCCATCAGGCCCACCGCCGTCACCCGGCCCATCGGCGTCACCGGCGACACGTCCCCGTACCCCACCGTCGCCAGGGTCGCGCAGGTCCACCACACCGCGTCGCCGAAGGTGCGGATGGTGGCGCCGGGGGCGTCCACCTCGTGGTGGTAGACCGTGAGCGCGCCCGCGAAGCCGAGCAGGGCCACGTTCAGCCCGGCGTAGAGCATCACGCGGCCGTGCAGGCTGAGCCGCGGCTCGCCCCGGCGGCGCTGCTGGACCCGGCCGTACGCGCTCACCATCCGTACCGGCCGCAGCAGGGGCAGCAGCAGGACCACCGTGTCGAGGAGGTGGGTGCGCAGGAAGCGGAGCGGGGAGAGGCCGCTGAGCCGGAGCCGTACCGCGTAGTCCACGCCGAAGACGGCCCAGCAGGTGAGGGTCACGGAGAGGCAGAGGTCGAGCCAGTCCTGGGGGAGGCGGTGGCGGGCGAGGACCCGGACTGCGTAGGAGGCGAGGAAGGCGGTGGAGGCCACGGCGAGCGGGATCTCCATGCGGCGGTCCCAGTGCTCCTGCCGGGCCGGTGTCGGTGGCCTGTCGCTCATCGCATCAGCATGGACGGCGGATGGATCCTCCGCCCCGGCGACACGTTCCGAACGGACGACGCAATATGCTGCACGGCATGACGACTGAGCCGGAGCAGCAGATCGGAGTGGGGACGCAGGACGCGTTCCAGCGCCTGTGGACGCCTCACCGGATGGCCTACATCCAGGGCGAGAACAAGCCGACCGGGCCGGGTGCCGAGGACGGCTGTCCGTTCTGCTCGATTCCGTCGAAGTCGGACGAGGACGGCCTGGTGATCGCGCGCGGCGAGAGCGTGTACGCGGTCCTCAACCTGTACCCGTACAACGGCGGTCACCTCATGGTCGTCCCCTACCGGCACGTCGCCGACTACACGGACCTGGACGCG
Organism: Streptomyces sp. NPDC093071; assembly: GCF_044754545.1. Lineage (NCBI taxonomy): Bacteria > Bacillati > Actinomycetota > Actinomycetes > Kitasatosporales > Streptomycetaceae > Streptomyces > Streptomyces sp. NPDC093071. The sequence goes on from NZ_JBIVPH010000006.1 coordinate 301,062, forward strand.
GCGGAGACGGCGGAGCTGGCCGACTTCACCAAGCGGGCGATGGTGGCGCTGCGGGCGGCCTCCGGCGCGCACGGCTTCAACATCGGCATGAACCAGGGCGCGGTGGCGGGTGCGGGCATCGCCGCGCACCTGCACCAGCACGTGGTGCCGCGCTGGGGCGGGGACACCAACTTCATGCCGGTCGTCGGGCACACGAAGATCCTGCCCCAGCTGCTCGCGGACACCCGGCAGATGCTGGCCGACGCCTGGCCGGCCGCGGTCTGATCCGTACGGCGGCTCGTACGAAGGCTTGTGTGAAGGCTTGTACGACGGGAAGACCCGGACCCCCGCACACAAGGGGGTCCGGGTCTTCCCGTCGTACGGGCCGGTCAGGCGTCGTAGACGTCGGCCTTCCGGGGGCTCGCGTCCTGGGTGCCGCCGCTGAGGACGAGCGAGCGGTTGGTGAAGCGCTCGGTCTCGACGTTGTGCTCGTCGAGGACCTTGATGGTGGCCGCGTGGACCGCGCGCAGGACCGGCGTCGCCATGCGGATGGCGTCGTCGGCCATGAAGCGGTTCCTCCAGAGCGGCCCGGCCCAGACGTGGCGCAGGCCGAAGGGCTCCGGCAGGACGAGCTTGCCGCCGAGGAACTCCAGGACCGGCGGGAACCAGGTGAGCGGGGCGCGGACGGCCGTCCGGACGACGTCGTCGGTGGTGGTCAGCGGCAGCTTGACCTCGCGGGTCTCCCAGAAGCGGACGGACTTGGAGACCGTCTTGCTCTTCCCCGCGGGCTTCTCGCTGAAGAGGCCGTGGACGGGGCCGAGGGCGTGGCCGGTGACCTCCACGCGGAGCGTGTGGAGGAGGGAGGTCACGGTGACCATCATGGTGAGGACGAGGTTCCCGTCCCAGAGGGTGAACTGCACGCCGAGGTAGTGGCGGTTGCCCGCGCCGAACTGCTGGTCGTTGCAGATGCGCTGTATCTCGTGGGGCTTCACCTGGTAGTGGACGATGTTGTCGCCCTCGGGGCGGCTGACGGAGTCGGCCCCCTCGCCCACCGGGGAGACGATCCAGTGCTTCACCGTCGGCTTGGGGAAGCCGGTCTTGAGCGAGCCGCGCTCCAGGAGGGTGAGCTGCTCGTGGATCTTGCGGACGACGTCCCAGGCGCGGAAGTCGTGGATCTCCTTGCCGGCCTTGGGGACGATCTCCTCGGCGAGCGTCCAGCTGCCCCAGCGGGTGCCCAGGCCGAGGATGCCCTTGGGGCCGGCGTAGAAGACGACGTTGGACTGCTGCTCGGCGGAGAGCTTCTCCAGGTTCTGGCGGAGTTCCTCGGCGGCCTTCTCGCCCGGGTCCCGGGGCGCCGCCTCGGGGATCTTGGCGCCGATGCCGCCGCCGCCGAGCAGGGCGCTCCAGCGCTCGCGCAGCTCGACGGCGGTCTTCTCGCAGACGCGGCGGGCGAGGAACCAGCCGATGACCGGGGCGATCAGCATGGCGCGCAGATAGGTCGGCAGGATCCCGGCGAAGGGCAGCTTGAACATCACGAGCAGGGCGAGGAACCCGGCGGCGACGAGCACCGCGTTGCCGAGGAAGCCGGTGCGCTTGTTGTCGGAGCCGGCGGCGAAGCGGCGGAGCTGGATGACGGCGAGCCAGAGGAGCAGGCCGGGCAGGAAGAGGACTCCGCAGACGAGCGTGATCAGGGTCAGCTTCACGTCCCGCTGCTTGCGGATGCGGTTGGCGGCGAGGCAGTGGACGACCACCGGCTGGGGCTCCACGCCGAAGGACTGGACGAGGGCGCCGCGCGCGCCGCCGAGCATCCGCACCTGGACGGCGCGGGAGAAGGCCTCGCCGAGGTCGGGGCGGAAGAGCTTGTGCCACTTGCCGGGGGTGACCTTCGACTTGTACAGGTCGTTGTCGGCGTCCAGGATCTTGTCGACGGGGCCGTCGCGGTACGCGGCGGAGGCGAGGGCGTGGGTCGCCGCCGTCTGCCCGTCCGAGCCCTGGAGGGGGATCTGCGCCCCGAGACCGAAACCGTCCATCGCCACTGCCGCCCCCATCGCGCCGAGTCCCTGTGCGGGCTGTTTCCCAACTGCGGTGCCCCGCACACCTTCTGAGCTGGGCACCCCAGCGTAACCGGGTACCCCCCGACGCGTCACCGGAGTGCGCGGGGACGGCCGAATGCCGTCCGCCCCGCGGCGGCGGAACGGGAGGCCTCGGCCGTCGGGCCGTCAACCGGGATCCGTTTCAGGTCCGTTGCCGGATCTTCTCCGCCAGGTGGGGCGGCATCGGTTCGTGCCGGGCGTACGCGCGGTCGAACCGTCCGGTGCCGTGCGACACGGACCTGAGGTCCACCGCGTACCGCACGATCTCGGTCTCCGGCACCTCGGCCCGCACGAGGGTCCGTCCCGGGCCCGCCCGGTCGGTGCCGACGACGCGGCCGCGCCGTCCCGAGAGGTCGCTCATGACCGGGCCGACGTACTCGTCGGGGACGAGGACCCCGATCTCGTCCACCGGCTCCAGGAGGTGGACGGGGACGCCGGCGGCCGCCTCGCGCAGGGCGAGGGCGCCGGCGGTCTGGAAGGCGGCGTCGGAGGAGTCGACGGAGTGGGCCTTGCCGTCGCGCAGGGTGACCCGGACGTCGACGAGCGGATGACCGGTGGCGATCCCGCGCGCGGCCTGGGCGCGCACGCCCTTCTCGACGGAGGTGACGAAGGGGCGCGGGACCGCGCCGCCGACGACCTCGTCGACGAACTCGACGCCGCTGCCCGGCGGCAGCGGCTCCACGTCGATCTCGCAGACGGCGTACTGGCCGTGGCCGCCGGACTGCTTGACGTGCCGGCCCCGGCCGGAGGCGGCGCTACCGAAGGTCTCGCGCAGCGCCACCTCGTAGGGCACGGCGTCGACCCGTACGCCGTGGCGCTCGCGGAGGCGTTCCAGGGCGACGTCCTGGTGGGCCTCGCCCAGGCACCACAGGACCGTCTGCCGGGTGTCCGGGTTCTGTTCGAGCCGCAGGGCCGGGTCCTCGGCGACCAGCCGGGCGAGGCCCTGGGAGAGCCGGTCCTCGTCGGCCTTGCCGTGGGCGCGGACGGCGAGCGGCAGCAGGGGTTCGGGCAGGGTCCACGGCTCCATCAGGAGCGGGTCGGCCTTGGCGGAGACGGTGTCGCCGGTCTCCGCGTGCCCGAGGCGGGCGACGCAGGCGAGGTCCCCGGCGACGCAGTGCGCCACGGGGCGCTGCTGTTTGCCGAAGGGGGAGGTGAGGCCGCCGATCCGGTCGTCCGCCTCGTGGAGGTCCCGCTCTCCGGGGTCGGGGGCCGGGCCCGTGCGGTCCGCGAGGCCGTGGCCGGAGACGTGGACGGTCTCGTCGGGGCGCAGGGTGCCGGAGAAGACCCGGACGAGGGAGATCCGGCCCACGTAGGGGTCGGTGGCGGTCTTGAGGACCTCGGCGACCAGGGGGCCCTCGGGGTCGCAGACGACCGGGGGCCGGGGCTGTCCGTCGGGGGTGGTGACGGCGCGCGGCCCGTGCTCCAGGGGGGAGGGGAAGCCGCGGGTGATCAGGTCCAGGAGTTCGACGGTGCCGAGGCCCTGCGTGCCGCCGTCGGCGGCGGGGGCGGCCGCGAGGACCGGGTGGAAGACGCCCCGGGTGACGGCCTTCTCCAGGTCCTCGACGAGGGTCTCGGGGGCGATCGGCTCGCCGCCGAGGTAGCGGTCCATGAGGGTCTCGTCCTCGCTCTCGGCGATGATCCCCTCGATGAGCCGGGCGCGGGCCTCCGCGATCAGTTCCCGTCGGCTCTCGTCGGGCGGTTCCTCCCGGCGTGCGCCCGTGGAGTAGTCGAGGATCCGCTCCGGGAGCAGGCCGATCAGGCCGGTCGCGGGCGCGTGCCCGTCGGCGCCCTCGGGGCCGTACACGGGGAGGTGGAGGGGGAGGACGGCGTCCGGGTCGTCGCGGCCGAAGAGTCCGGCGCAGACGCCGGTCAGCTCGGCGAAGCCGGTGCGGGCGGTGTCGAGGTGGGTGACGACGACGGCGCGGGGCATCCCGACGGCGGCGCACTCCTCCCAGAGCGCGCGCGTGGAGGCGGCGACGGCGTCGGCCTCCTGGGCGGCCGAGACGACGAAGAGGGCCGCGTCCGCCGCGCGCAGACCGGCCCTCAGCTCCCCGACGAAGTCGGCGTACCCGGGGGTGTCGATCAGGTTGACCTTGCGGCCGTCCCAGCCGACCGGGACGATCGAGAGCTGGACGGAGCGGTGGCGGCGCCGCTCGATCTCGTCGTGGTCCGAGACGGTGCCGCCGTCCTCGACGCGTCCGGCCCGGTTGAGCGCGCCCGCGGTCTGCGCGAGGGCCTCGACGAGCGTCGTCTTGCCCGATCCGCTGTGGCCGACCAGCACCACGTTCCGTATGTCCGAGGGCCGGTCGGCCGTCGGAGCCCTGCCGGCGGCCCCGGCGGGTGTCTTCGCCCTGTCACCCATGACGTGTTTCCTCCCGACTGCTCGCACGGTGCGGCGGGACGCGGGCGCGGGGGAGCGGGGGTGTCGCGGCGGTGCGGCTGCGGTACGGCTTCCGCGGTGCCCGCGGTGCCTTGCGGTGGTCCTTCGAGCTTGGCACCGACACCGGGGCGCGTCCATCGGTCGGGGGCCCTCGCACCGCGTCCGCCGGGCTCCCGGGGGGACGCCGACGCGGCGGGGCGGGTACCCGCCGGTAGCCGGGGGCGCGCGTGGCTACGATGGGCGGGCCGGTGGTCGTAGGGGCCGCGCGGCCCACCGAACCTCGGGAAGGCCATGCTGAACAAGTACGCGCGTGCCTTTTTCACGCGTGTCCTCACACCGTTCGCCGCGTTTCTGCTCCGCAGGGGCGTCAGCCCCGACGCGGTCACGCTCATCGGCACGGCGGGGGTGATGGCCGGTGCGCTGGTCTTCTTCCCGCGCGGAGAGTTCTTCTGGGGCACGATCGTCATCACCCTGTTCGTCTTCTCCGACCTCGTCGACGGCAACATGGCCCGGCAGGCGGGGATCTCCAGCCGCTGGGGCGCCTTCCTGGACTCGACGCTCGACCGGGTCGCGGACGGCGCGATCTTCGGCGGCTTCGCGCTCTGGTACGCGGGCAAGGGCGACGACAACGTGATGTGCGCCGTGTCGATCTTCTGCCTGGCGAGCGGCCAGGTCGTCTCGTACACCAAGGCCCGCGGCGAGTCGATCGGCCTGCCGGTCGCCGTCAACGGTCTGGTCGAGCGCGCCGAGCGGCTCGTGATCTCCCTGGTCGCCGCCGGACTCGCCGGACTGCACGCCTTCGGCGTCCCCGGCATCCAGGTGCTGCTGCCGATCGCCCTGTGGATCGTCGCCGTCGGCAGCGCGGTCACCCTGGGGCAGCGGGTGGTCACCGTACGGCGGGAGTCGGCCGAGGCGGACGCCGCCGCGGCCGGGGGCGGCGGGGCGGCCTCGTGAGCGACCTCAAGGACCGGCTGAGCGACGGGCTGTACGGCCTGGGCTGGGCGACCGTGAAGAAGCTGCCCGAGCCGGTGGCCGCGGGCCTCGGCCGGCGGATCGCCGACCTCGCGTGGAAGCGGCGCGGCAAGAGCGTCCTGCGCCTGGAGTCCAACCTCGCGCGCGTGGTGCCGGACGCCACGCCCGAGCGGCTCGCCGAGCTGTCGAAGGCCGGTATGCGCTCGTACATGCGGTACTGGATGGAGTCCTTCCGGCTGCCGACCTGGAGCAAGGAGCGGGTCGAGCGCGGGATAGACATCAAGGACATCCACTATCTGAAGGAGGGCCTCGCCTCCGGGCGCGGGGTCGTCCTTGCCCTGCCGCACCTGGCGAACTGGGACCTCGCGGGCGTGTGGGTGACCCGCTCGCTCGGCGTGCCGTTCACCACGGTCGCCGAGCGGCTGAAGCCGGAGTCGCTGTACGACCGGTTCGTCGCCTACCGCGAGTCCCTGGGCATGGAGGTCGTGCCGCACACCGGGGGCTCCGCCTTCGGCAGGCTGGCGCGGCGGCTGCGGGCCGGCGGCCTGGTCTGTCTGGTCGCGGACCGGGACCTGTCGGCCTCCGGCACCGAGGTCACGTTCTTCGGGGACACCGCGCGGATGCCGGCGGGCCCGGCGATACTCGCCCAGCAGACGGGCGCCCTGCTGCTGCCGGTGACGCTCTGGTACGACGACACGCCGGTCATGAAGGGCCGGGTCCACCCGCCGGTGGAGGTGCCCGAAGCGGGTACACGGGCGGAGAGGACGGTGGTCATGACCCAGGCCCTGGCCGACGCCTTCGCCGAGGGCATCGCGGACCACCCGGAGGACTGGCACATGCTGCAGCGGCTGTGGCTCGCGGACCTGGAGGACCAGGGGACGGGCGAACGGGAGGGCGGGGCGGAGTGAAGATCGGGATCGTCTGCCCGTACTCCTGGGACGTGCCGGGCGGCGTCCAGTTCCACATCCGCGACCTCGCCGAGCACCTGATCCGGCTGGGCCACGAGGTCTCCGTCCTGGCCCCGGCCGACGACGAGACCCCGCTGCCGCCGTACGTGGTCTCGGCCGGGCGGGCCGTCCCCGTGCCGTACAACGGCTCGGTGGCCCGGCTCAACTTCGGCTTCCTGTCCGCCGCGCGGGTGCGGCGCTGGCTGCACGACAACGGCTTCGACGTCGTCCACATCCACGAGCCGACCTCGCCGTCGCTGGGGCTGCTCACCTGCTGGGCGGCGCAGGGGCCGATCGTGGCGACCTTCCACACCTCGAACCCGCGCTCGCGGGCGATGATCGCCGCGTATCCGATCCTCCAGCCCGCCCTGGAGAAGATCAGCGCGCGGATCGCCGTGAGCGAGTACGCGCGGCGCACGCTCGTCGAGCACCTGGGCGGCGACGCCGTCGTCATCCCCAACGGCGTCGACGTGGACTTCTTCGCCCGCGCCGAGCCGAAGAAGGAGTGGCAGGGCGAGACCCTCGGCTTCATCGGCCGGATCGACGAGCCCCGCAAGGGCCTGCCCGTCCTCATGAAGGCGCTGCCCCGCATCCTCACCGAGCGGCCCGGGGCGCGGCTCCTGGTCGCCGGGCGCGGCGACGAGGAGGAGGCGGTGGCGTCGCTGCCGCGCGAGATGCGGTCCCGGGTGGAGTTCCTCGGCATGGTCAGCGACGAGGACAAGGCGCGGCTGCTGCGGAGCGTCGACGTGTACGTGGCGCCCAACACCGGTGGCGAGAGCTTCGGGATCATCCTGGTCGAGGCGATGTCGGCCGGCGCGCCCGTGCTCGCCGCCGACCTGGACGCCTTCGCGCAGGTCCTCGACCAGGGCGGCGCGGGCGAGCTCTTCGCCAACGAGGACGCGGACGCCCTCGCGGACGCGGCGATCCGCCTCCTGGGCGACGAGGCCCGCCGCACCGAACTGAGCACCCGCGGCTCGGCCCACGTCCGCCGCTTCGACTGGTCCACCGTCGGCGCGGACGTCCTCGCGGTCTACGAAACGGTCACGGACGGCGCGGCGGCGGTGGACACGGACGAACGCGCGGGCGGGCTGCGGGCGCGGCTGGGGCTGTAGGGGCCGGTCCCGCGCCACGCCTGCGCGGTGCGGGCCGCCCCGTGTCCGAGTGGCGAGGGCCGGACAGCGGAACCAGGGCCCCGGAGCGGAGCCGTACGCCCCCGGCTGAACCCGCCCGCCCGCCGGGGCCGCGGTGGATCCTGGGGCGATGACTCCGATCACCGTGCACCGGCTCGACCTCGGGCACTTCACCCGTCCCGCCGAGGAGTGGGGCGGGCCCCACGCGCGCGTGGAGCCCGTCCTCGGCTACCTCGTGCGGCACGCGCGCGGGGCGCTCCTCCTCGACACCGGCATGGGCACCGGCTCGCCCGAGACCGACGCCCACTACCGACCGGTCCGCAAACCGCTCACCGTCGGCCCCGCCGACGTGGACGCCGTAGTCAACTGCCACCTGCACTTCGACCACATCGGCGGCAACCAGCGTTTCCCCGGCACTCCCGTCCTCGTCCAGCGCACCGAACTCGCCCTCGCCCGCGCCGGCGGGCACACCATCGACTCGCTCCTGCCCGGCGTCCGGTACGAAGAGCTGGACGGCGAGCACGAGATCGCGCCCGGCGTCCTCGTCGTGCCCACGCCCGGCCACACCGAGGGGCACCAGTCACTCCTCCTCGACCACGGCGACCGCGTGACCGTCCTCGCGGGCCAGGCGTACGACTTCGCGGCGGAGTTCGGGATCCCGTACCGCCCCTGGCTCGACCGGCTCGCCGAACTGGCCGGCGGCCGTCCGACCCGCGTCCTGTTCGCCCACGACCACGCCCTTTGGGAAGGCGTGCCGCCCCCGCCCCGGTAGCCTGTGCGCCCGTGACCCAAACCCTGATCTGGACCGTCGTCGCGCTGATCGTCATCGGCGTCTACCTCAGCTGGACCGCCGGGCGGCTCGACCGGCTGCACTCGCGGATCGACGCGGCGCGCGCGGCCCTGGACGCGCAGTTGCTGCGCCGGGCCTCGGTCACGCAGGAACTGGCCACCTCCGGGGTCCTCGACCCGGCCGCCTCGATCGTGCTGTACGAGGCCGCGCACGCGGCCCGGCAGGCCGAGGAGGACCAGCGGGAGGTCGCCGAGAGCGAGCTCAGCCAGGCGCTGCGGGCCGTCTTCGGCGAGCCCGAGCAGATGGACCTCGTACGGGAGGCCCCCGGCGGCGAGGAGGCCGCGGGGGAGCTCGCGCAGGCCGTGCGCCGGGTGCCGATGGCCCGCCGCTTCCACAACGACGCCGTACGGGCCGCCCGCGCCCTGCGCCGCCACCGCACGGTCCGCTGGCTCCGGCTCGCGGGCCACGCCCCCTTCCCGCTGGCCTTCGAAATGGACGACGAGCCCCCGGTGGCCCTTGCCGATCGCCCGGCTTGATCGTTCTCACCTGCGAAAACGATCCACCGGGTCCACATTGGCCCTTGCCGTGGCCCGCGAGTGGACTGTTTCCTCGTCTCTGTCGTCAACCCCCGTTGTCACCAGTGAGGTATCCGTGTCCACCACGCCTTCCACCCCCTCCTCGTCCCCCGAGACCGGCACCGCGCGCGTGAAGCGCGGCATGGCCGAGCAGCTCAAGGGCGGCGTGATCATGGACGTGGTCAACGCCGAGCAGGCGAAGATCGCCGAGGACGCCGGCGCCGTGGCCGTCATGGCCCTGGAGCGGGTCCCCGCGGACATCCGCAAGGACGGCGGTGTGGCCCGCATGTCCGACCCGAACATGATCGAGGAGATCATCGGCGCGGTCTCCATCCCGGTGATGGCCAAGTCCCGCATCGGCCACTTCGTCGAGGCCCAGGTCCTCCAGTCCCTCGGCGTCGACTACATCGACGAGTCCGAGGTCCTCACCCCGGCCGACGAGGTCAACCACTCCGACAAGTGGGCCTTCACCACCCCCTTCGTCTGTGGCGCCACCAACCTGGGCGAGGCCCTGCGCCGCATCGCCGAGGGCGCGGCCATGATCCGCTCCAAGGGCGAGGCCGGCACCGGCAACGTCGTCGAGGCCGTCCGCCACCTGCGCCAGATCAAGAACGAGATCGCCAGGCTGCGCGGCTTCGACAACAACGAGCTGTTCGCCGCCGCCAAGGACCTCCGCGCCCCGTACGAGCTCGTCAAGGAGGTCGCCGAGCTCGGCAAGCTGCCGGTCGTCCTCTTCTCCGCCGGTGGCGTCGCCACCCCCGCCGACGCCGCGCTCATGCGCCAGCTCGGCGCCGAGGGCGTCTTCGTCGGCTCCGGCATCTTCAAGTCGGGCGACCCGGCCAAGCGCGCCGCCGCCATCGTGAAGGCCACCACCTTCTACGACGACCCGAAGGTCATCGCGGACGCCTCCCGCAACCTGGGCGAGGCCATGGTCGGCATCAACTGCGACACCCTCCCCGAGGCCGAGCGCTACGCCAACCGGGGCTGGTAAGCACCGATGAGCAGCACTCCCGTCATTGGTGTCCTGGCCCTCCAGGGCGACGTACGGGAGCACCTGATCGCCCTGGCCGCGGCGGACGCCGTGGCCAGGCCGGTGAGGCGCCCCGAAGAGCTCGCCGAGGTCGACGGCCTGGTCGTTCCCGGTGGCGAGTCCACCACCATCTCCAAGCTGGCCGCGCTCTTCGGCCTCATGGAGCCGCTCCGTGAGCGCATCGCCGCCGGCCTCCCGGTCTACGGCACCTGCGCCGGCCTGATCATGCTCGCCGACAAGATCCTCGACCCGCGCTCGGGCCAGGAGACCTTCGGCGGCATCGACATGATCGTCCGCCGCAACGCCTTCGGCCGGCAGAACGACTCCTTCGAGGCCGGCGTCACCGTCGCGGGCATCGAGGACGGCCCCGTCGAGGGCGTCTTCATCCGGGCCCCCTGGGTGGAGTCGGTCGGCGCGGACGTCGAGGTCCTCGCCGAGCACGGGGGCCACGTCGTCGCCGTACGGCAGGGCCGGGCGCTCGCGACCTCGTTCCATCCCGAACTCACGGGCGACCACCGCATCCACGCCCTGTTCGTCGACATGGTGCGCGCGGCGGGCTGATCCGATCCCGGTAGGATCTCTGGGGTTCGTTCAGAAAAGGGTTACGCGAAGGAGACAGGCAGATGTCCGGCCACTCTAAATGGGCTACGACGAAGCACAAGAAGGCCGTGATCGACGCCAAGCGCGGCAAGCTCTTCGCGAAGCTGATCAAGAACATCGAGGTCGCGGCCCGCACGGGCGGCGCCGACCCCGAGGGCAACCCGACCCTCTTCGACGCCATCCAGAAGGCGAAGAAGAGCTCGGTCCCGAACAAGAACATCGACTCCGCGGTCAAGCGCGGCGGCGGCCTCGAGGCCGGCGGCGTCGACTACGCCACGATCATGTACGAGGGCTACGGCCCGAACGGCGTCGCGGTGCTCATCGAGTGCCTCACCGACAACCGCAACCGCGCCGCCTCCGACGTGCGCGTGGCCATGACCCGCAACGGCGGCTCCATGGCCGACCCGGGCTCCGTCTCGTACCTGTTCAACCGCAAGGGCGTCGTCGTGCTCCCCAAGGGCGAGCTGACCGAGGACGACGTCCTGGGCGCGGTCCTCGACGCGGGCGCCGAAGAGGTCAACGACCTCGGCGAGTCCTTCGAGGTCATCAGCGAGGCCACCGACCTGGTCGCGGTCCGCACCGCGCTCCAGGAGGCCGGCATCGACTACGACTCCGCCGACTCCAGCTTCGTCCCGACCATGCAGGTCGAGCTGGACGAGGAGGGCGCGCGCAAGATGTTCAAGCTGATCGACGCGCTCGAGGACAGCGACGACGTGCAGAACGTCTTCGCCAACTTCGACGTCAGCGACGAGGTCATGGCGAAGGTCGACGCCTGATCACCTGCTTCACGCGGCGGGCCGACGGGGACACGCTCCCGTCGGCCCGCCGCGTTGTCGGTGGCAGCCGATAGCCTGCTCAAACAGGAGATCGAAGAGAGGGGGCGACGTGCGTGTACTCGGAGTGGACCCCGGGCTCACCCGGTGCGGCGTCGGCGTCGTCGAGGGCGTCGCCGGCCGGCCCCTGACCATGCTCGGCGTCGGAGTGGTGCGGACGCCCGCGGACGCCGACATCGGGATGCGCCTGGTCGGCATCGAGCGGGGCATAGAGGAGTGGATCGACCGCTTCTCGCCCGAACTCGTCGCCGTGGAGCGGGTGTTCAGCCAGCACAACGTCCGCACGGTGATGGGCACCGCCCAGGCCAGCGCGGTCGCCATGCTCTGCGCCTCCCGCCGCGGCATCCCCGTCGCCCTGCACACCCCCAGCGAGGTCAAGGCCTCCGTCACCGGCAGCGGCCGCGCCGACAAGGCCCAGGTCGGCACCATGGTGACCCGGCTGCTCCGGCTCTCCGAGCCGCCCAAGCCGGCCGACGCCGCCGACGCCCTCGCCCTCGCCATCTGCCACATCTGGCGGGCCCCCGCCCAGAACCGCCTCCAGCAGGCCGTCGCCGCACAGAACCGTCTCCAGGAAGCGGCCGCCCGGCACGCGTCCGCAGTGAAAGGCCGAACCCGATGATCGCCTTCGTCAGCGGCCCGGTCGCCGCCCTCGCCCCCACCACGGCCGTCATCCAGGTCGGCGGCGTGGGCATGGCCGTCCAGTGCACCCCGGCGACCGTCGCCGGACTGCGGATCGGCGAGGAGGCCCGGCTCGCCACCTCCCTCGTCGTCCGCGAGGACTCCCTCACCCTGTACGGCTTCGCCGACGACGACGAGCGGCAGGTCTTCGAGCTCCTCCAGACCGCCAGCGGCGTCGGCCCCCGCCTCGCCCAGGCCATGCTCGGCGTGCACAGCCCCGACGCGCTCCGCCTCGCCGTCTCCACCGGCGACGAGAAGGCCCTGACCGCCGTCCCCGGCATCGGGAAGAAGGGCGCGCAGAAGCTCCTGCTCGAACTGAAGGACAAGCTCGGCTCGCCCCTCGGCAGCAGCGGCCTCGTCGGCGCCCAGCGCGTCGCCTCCGGCCCCGCCCCCTGGACCGAGCAGCTCGCCGCCGCCCTCATCGGCCTCGGCTACGCGAGCCGCGAGGCCGAGGAGGCCGTCGGCGCCGTCACCCCGCAGGCCGAGGCCGCCCTCGCCGAGACCGGCACCGCCCCCGTACCGCAGCTGCTCCGCGCCGCCCTGCAGACCCTCAACCGCGCCCGCTGACCACCCCCGACCCCGCCCGGCCGGGCCGTACGAACGAGAAGGCATCCACCGTGAACTGGGACGACGACACCACCGCCGAGGCACCCGACGCCGAGGCGCGCATCGTCGGCGCCGCCGCCGAGAGGGACGACCAGGCCGTCGAGGCGGCCCTGCGCCCCAAGGACCTCAGCGAGTTCGTCGGCCAGGAGAAGGTCCGCCAGCAGCTCGACCTGGTCCTCAAGGCCGCCCGGCAGCGCGGCGCCACCGCCGACCACGTCCTGCTCTCCGGCGCCCCCGGCCTCGGCAAGACCACCCTCTCGATGATCATCGCGGCCGAGATGAACGCGCCGATCCGCATCACCTCCGGCCCCGCCATCCAGCACGCCGGCGACCTCGCCGCGATCCTCTCCTCCCTCCAGGAGGGCGAGATCCTCTTCCTCGACGAGATCCACCGCATGTCCCGGCCCGCCGAGGAGATGCTCTACATGGCGATGGAGGACTTCCGCGTCGACGTCATCGTCGGCAAGGGCCCCGGCGCCACCGCCATCCCCCTCGAACTGCCGCCCTTCACCCTCGTCGGCGCCACCACCCGGGCCGGACTCCTGCCGCCCCCGCTGCGCGACCGCTTCGGCTTCACCGCCCACATGGAGTTCTACGACCCGTCCGAGCTCCAGCGCGTCATCCACCGCTCCGCCGGACTCCTCGACGTCGAGATCGACCCGGCCGGGGCCGCCGAGATCGCCGGCCGCTCCCGCGGCACCCCCCGCATCGCCAACCGCCTGCTGCGCCGCGTCCGCGACTACGCCCAGGTCAGGGCGGACGGAGTGATCACCCGCGAGATCTCCGAGGCCGCCCTCAGCGTCTACGAGGTCGACGGCCGCGGCCTCGACCGGCTCGACCGCGCCGTCCTGGAGGCCCTCCTCAAGCTCTTCGGCGGCGGACCGGTCGGCCTGTCCACCCTCGCGGTCGCGGTGGGGGAGGAGCGCGAGACCGTCGAGGAGGTCGCCGAACCCTTCCTCGTACGCGAGGGTCTGCTGGCCCGCACGCCCCGTGGTCGCGTCGCCACGCCCGCCGCCTGGACGCACCTCGGACTCGTTCCGCCGCAGGCAGCGGGCCCGGGCGGCGCGGGAAGCGGCACGGGAACGGGACAACAGGGGCTCTTCGGGGCGTGACGGAGCGGACACTCGCCCGGACCGGAACCGGGGTGCGATGCTGGACGTTGTTCCATCGATGCGGACTCGCCTAGACTCCGCCGATGCCGCCCCTTTCCGGTCGGCGCGCCCACCCCCGAAGATCAGGCCGCGGGTTCTCCGCGACCGTGCGAAGGAAACCCGTCCCGTGAGCATCGTGACCCTCCTCCCCTTCATCGTCCTCATCGGGGCCATGTTCCTGATGACCCGCTCCGCCAAGAAGAAGCAGCAGCAGGCGGCGCGCATGCGTGACGAGATGCAGCCCGGCACCGGCGTACGCACGATCGGGGGGATGTACGCCACCGTCAAGGAGATCGGCGACGAGACCGTCCTCCTCGAGGTCGCCCCGGGCGTGCACGCCGTCTACGCCAAGAACGCGATCGGCGCGGTCCTCGAGGACTCCGAGTACAACCGGATCGTCCACGGCGACGACGACACCGAGGAGTCCTCGGACTCCGCCGCCGTCGTCCCGGACGACGCCTCCTCGCTGACCGGTGGCGCCACCGACGTCACGGCCGAGGACGCGCCCAAGGCCGACCTGACGAAGAAGTCGGACGCGGCCGAGGCCGTGGCCGAGGGGGAGAAGGACGGCAAGACCGACGGCGAGACCGACGCGAAGTAATCGCGACCGGGGGACCGCGCGCCCCCCCCCCCGCGGGGGCGCCCCCCCCCCCGGGTGCACCGCTGGGGGGGGTGGTGCCCCCACAAACATCGGGGGCCGGGCGCGCCCCCCCCGGGCGCGCCGGGGGGTCAGGGCGGTTAAA
>NZ_JBIVPH010000006.1:315576-353906 GCF_044754545.1 Streptomyces sp. NPDC093071
GCCCTCCGGTAAGGGCGGGCGCCGCCGTCCACGGGCGCCGCGCGAAAGGCGGCGGGGGGGGGGCCCCCCCCCCGGGGGGGCCCCCCCCCCCCCGCGGGGGGGCCCCCCCCCCCCCCCCCCCCCCCCCCCCCCCGCCCCCGAACGGTTCCACGTCTGCGGGGGATGGTCCCCACACATACTTCGTGGCCGTCGCGCGCACACCCGTCGCGCGACGGTTGGACAGGGAGATACGACAGGTGGCAGCACCGAAGAAGGGCCGAAGGCCGGCGGGGGGACAGAGCCGGCCGGGCCGCGCCCTGGCACTCATCCTGATCGCCATGGTCGCGCTCACCGGCGGGATGTTCTGGTCGGGGCACACCACCCCGCGCCTCGGCATCGACCTCGCCGGCGGCACGTCGATCACGCTCAAGGCCAAGGCCGACCCCGGCCAGGAGTCGGCGGTCAACGAGACCAACATGAACACGGCGGTCGGCATCATCGAGCGCCGTGTCAACGGTCTGGGTGTCTCCGAGGCCGAGGTCCAGACGCAGGGCCGCGAGAACATCATCGTCAACATCCCTCGCGGGACGAACGAGAAGCAGGCCCGGGAGCAGGTCGGCACCACCGCCCAGCTCTACTTCCGGCCCGTTCTCGCCGTCGCGGCCGCCGCGCCGCAGCCGGCCCCGACGGCCACCGGCTCGGCCTCGCCGAAGCCCTCCGCCTCGGCCTCCGCCCCGACCGCGAGCGACAAGTCGGCCACCCCGACGGCCACCGCCTCCACCCAGGGCCGCGCGCTCACCGAGGCCCTCAAGGCCCCGAGCCCGACGCCCACCGGCAGCGCCTCCCCCTCGTCCTCCGCGACGCCGAAGGCCACCGGCACCCCGCAGGCGACCCCCACGCCCGACCCCGCCTCCGCGGCGCTCGAGCAGAAGTTCACCACCCTGAACTGCCTCGACCCCAAGCAGCGCACCGCCGCCGGCCAGGGCGTCAAGCCGAGCGAGCCCACCGTGGCCTGCGGCAAGAACGCGATCGACCAGTGGGAGAAGTACCTCCTCGGTCCCGCCGAGGTCGAGGGCAAGGACGTCGACGACGCCAAGGCCGCGCTCGACCAGCAGACCGGCCAGTGGATCGTGGACATGGAGTTCACGAGCGCCGGCTCGAAGAAGTTCCAGGCGATCACCAGCAAGCTCTCGCAGCAGAGCGAGCCGCAGAACCAGTTCGCCATCGTCCTGGACGGCGAGGTCGTCTCCGCGCCCCGCGTCCAGACCACGCTGAGCGCCAGCGCCCAGATCTCCGGCAGCTTCAACCAGCAGTCCGCCCAGGACCTCGGCAACATCCTGTCCTACGGCGCCCTGCCGCTCTCCTTCCAGACCCAGAGCGTCGACACCGTCACCGCCGCGCTCGGCGGCGAGCAGCTGGAGGCCGGCCTGATCGCCGGCGCCAT
Source organism: Streptomyces sp. NPDC093071 (assembly GCF_044754545.1). Lineage (NCBI taxonomy): Bacteria > Bacillati > Actinomycetota > Actinomycetes > Kitasatosporales > Streptomycetaceae > Streptomyces > Streptomyces sp. NPDC093071. Next base: position 317,000 of record NZ_JBIVPH010000006.1, read on the forward strand.
CGGCCTCGGTCTCGTCATCCTCTACCTGGTCGTCTACTACCGGGGCCTGTCGCTGGTCGCCATCCTCAGCCTCGGCGTCTCCGCGCTGCTGACCTACGTGATCATGGCCCTGCTCGGTCCGGCCATCGGCTTCGCGCTGAACCTGCCGGCCGTCTGCGGCGCCATCGTCGCCATCGGCATCACCGCGGACTCGTTCATCGTCTACTTCGAGCGCATCCGGGACGAACTCCGCGAGGGCCGCACGCTCCGCCCGGCCGTCGAGCGCGCCTGGCCGCGCGCCCGCCGCACCATCCTGGTCTCCGACTTCGTGTCGTTCCTGGCCGCGGCCGTGCTCTTCATCGTCACCGTCGGCAAGGTCCAGGGCTTCGCGTTCACGCTCGGCCTGACCACCCTGCTCGACATCGTCGTGGTGTTCCTCTTCACCAAGCCGATCATGACGCTGCTCGCGCGGACCAAGTTCTTCGGCGACGGCCACCCGTGGTCCGGCCTGGACCCGAAGCGCCTCGGTGCCAAGCCGCCGCTGCGCCGCACCCGCCGCACCACCGCCCCCGCCGGCCCTGTCGACCCGAAGGAGGCGTGAGATGTCGAAGCTCGGAGATCTCGGCGCCCGACTCCACCGCGGTGAGGTCGGCTACGACTTCATCGGCAACCGCAAGATCTGGTACGGCCTGTCCGTCCTGATCACCATCACCGCCATCGTCGCCCTGGCCGTCCGCGGCCTCAACATGGGCATCGAGTTCCAGGGCGGCGCCGTCTTCACCACCCCGAAGACGGACGTCTCGGTCAGCCAGGCCCAGGAGTATGCGGAGGAGGCCTCCGGCCACGACGCGATCGTCCAGCAGCTCGGCAACGGCTCGCTGCGCATCCAGGTCGGCGGCCTCGACACCGCGCAGTCCGACCAGGTCCGCTCCGAGCTCGCCAAGGACCTGAACGTCGCCGAGGACAAGATCGCGGCCGAGCTGGTCGGCCCCAGCTGGGGCGAGCAGATCGCCAACAAGGCCTGGACCGGCCTCGGGGTCTTCATGATCCTGGTGGTGATCTACCTGGCCATCGCCTTCGAGTGGAGAATGGCGGTCGCGGCGCTCATCGCCCTCATCCACGACCTCACCATCACCGTGGGCATCTACTCCCTGGTCGGGTTCGAGGTCACCGTCGGCACGGTCATCGGCCTCCTGACGATCCTCGGCTATTCGCTGTACGACACGGTGGTCGTCTTCGACTCCCTCAAGGAACAGACGAAGGACATCACGAAGCAGACCCGCTTCACCTACAGCGAGATGGCCAACCGCTCGATCAACGGCACCCTGGTCCGCTCGATCAACACCACCGTCGTGGCGCTCCTCCCGGTCGCCGGCCTGCTCTTCATCGGCGGCGGCGTCCTCGGCGCCGGAATGCTCAACGACATCTCGCTGTCGCTGTTCGTGGGCCTGGCGGCCGGCGCGTACTCGTCGATCTTCATCGCCACCCCGCTGGTCGCCGACCTCAAGGAGCGCGAGCCGGCGATCAAGGCGCTCAAGAAGCGCATCCTGGCCAAGCGGGCCGGTGCCGCCGCCAAGGGCGAGTCCGCGGACGGCCCGGACGCGTTCGGCGACGGCGCGGAGACCGCCGTCGTCGGCCCGCGGACCGGCCGCCGGGGCCGCGCCCAGGAGCACCGAGGATGACCGCCGGGGCCCAGGACGTCGCCGACCTCCTGCTCAGCCGCATCCGCGACGTACCGGACTATCCGAAGCCGGGCGTGCTGTTCAAGGACATCACGCCGCTGCTCGCGGACCCGGAGGCGTTCGGGGCCCTCACCGGCGCCCTCGCCGGGCTGTGCTCCGCGCACGGCGCGACGAAGATCGTGGGCCTGGAGGCCCGCGGCTTCATCCTGGCCGCCCCGGTCGCCGTCCGCGCGGGCCTGGGCTTCATCCCGGTCCGCAAGGCCGGAAAGCTCCCCGGGGCCACGCTCCGCCAGGCGTACGAGCTGGAGTACGGCACCGCCGAGATCGAGGTGCACGCCGAGGACCTGGCGCCGGGCGACCGCGTCATGGTCATCGACGACGTCCTCGCCACCGGCGGCACGGCCGAGGCCTCCCTCGAGCTCATCCGCCGCGCCGGCGCCGAGGTCGCGGGCGTCGCCGTCCTCATGGAACTGGCCTTCCTACCGGGCCGCGCCCGCCTGGAACCGGCCCTGAAGGGCGCTCCGCTCACGGCGCTGATTCAAGTCTGATCACCTCTTGGCCGATGTCACCTGTGGACACGCGGCGACGGGCGCCCCGGGACCTCCCGCGGCGCCCGTCTCCGCGTTCCGGGACCGTGTCGCCCCACAGGAGGAACCCCATGCCGATCGCCCGCAAGCCGTTCGCCGGAGCAGCGTGCCTGCTCGCCCTCGCGGCGGCTCCGCTCGCCGCCGCTCCCGCCACCGCGACCCCGCCGTCCGCGGCCGTCCGGCCGGCCGCCGTCTGCGAGGGCTGGAAGAACGCGGGCAGCGTGCCCCTGGAGTGGAGCAAGGTCAGCGACGGCTGCGGCCACTTCGGGGCGAACGGCATGAAGATGTCCTACGCCTGGAAGGTCTACCGGGGCGGCAGCGTCTGCGTACGGGCCAAGGGCTTCGACGCCCGCCGCAAGGAGTTCTGGTCGGCCCCGCTCTGTTCCAAGAACGGCCGGGTGGAGGTCGCCTGGGGCAATGTCGCGGCGAGCAAGGAGATCCTGGTCAAGGGTGGGCCGTCGCTCCTCCGCTGGAACTGACTGTCTCAGCTCCGGCCTGTACGGGGGCGCCCCGGGGAATCCCCGGGGCGCCCCCGTGGTTTTCCGGAATGCCCCGGTCCGGCCGCCCGGGAGCGGATGTCGACCGTGGCCGGATCCGTTCACCCCCGGCCGCGTGAGCGACGCGGGTCCGGGCTCGATACCATGGCCGTTCCGGGCCTGACCGGGGGACCCGGACATGCACGAGGAGCGCTCTTGCCAGACGAGGCCCAGCCACTCTCCGCCGCGCAGCCCGACCCGAAGGCCGAAGAGGCCGCGCAGGGAACCGGCACGCCCCAGAACAAGCCCGCGGAGACCGGGCCCGCGCCTGCCGCGCCCGAGCCGGCCCCCGCGGCCGCCCCGGCCGCGCGCCCCGCGCCGACCGCGCCCGCCCGCTCGGGCGGCTCGTCCAACCGCGTCCGCGCCCGCCTCGCCCGACTCGGCGTGCAGCGCTCCTCCCCGTACAACCCGGTCCTCGAACCGCTGCTGCGGATCGTCCGGTCCAACGATCCCAAGATCGAAACGGCCACTTTGCGCCAGATCGAGCGGGCCTATCAGGTCGCCGAGCGCTGGCACCGGGGGCAGAAGCGCAAGAGCGGCGACCCGTACATCACGCACCCGCTCGCCGTCACCACCATCCTCGCCGAGCTCGGCATGGACCCGGCGACCCTGATGGCCGGCCTCCTGCACGACACCGTCGAGGACACCGAGTACGGCCTCGACACCCTCCGCCGGGACTTCGGCGACCAGGTCGCCCTCCTCGTCGACGGCGTCACCAAGCTCGACAAGGTCAAGTTCGGCGAGGCCGCCCAGGCCGAGACCGTCCGCAAGATGGTCGTCGCCATGGCCAAGGACCCCCGCGTCCTGGTCATCAAGCTCGCCGACCGCCTGCACAACATGCGCACCATGCGCTACCTCAAGCGGGAGAAGCAGGAGAAGAAGGCCCGCGAGACCCTGGAGATCTACGCCCCGCTGGCCCACCGGCTGGGCATGAACACCATCAAGTGGGAGCTGGAGGACCTCGCCTTCGCGATCCTCTACCCCAAGATGTACGACGAGATCGTCCGGCTCGTCGCCGAGCGCGCCCCCAAGCGGGACGAGTACCTGGCCGTCGTCACCGACGAGGTCCAGGCCGACCTGCGGGCCGCCCGCATCAAGGCCACCGTCACCGGCCGCCCCAAGCACTATTACAGCGTCTACCAGAAGATGATCGTCCGCGGCCGGGACTTCGCGGAGATCTACGACCTGGTCGGCATCCGCGTCCTCGTGGACACCGTCCGCGACTGCTACGCGGCCCTCGGCACCGTCCACGCGCGATGGAACCCGGTCCCCGGCCGGTTCAAGGACTACATCGCGATGCCGAAGTTCAACATGTACCAGTCGCTGCACACGACGGTCATCGGACCCAACGGCAAGCCCGTCGAGCTCCAGATCCGCACCTTCGACATGCACCGGCGCGCCGAGTACGGCATCGCCGCGCACTGGAAGTACAAGCAGGAGGCCGTCGCCGGCGCCTCCAAGGTGCGCACCGACGTGCCGAAGAAGACCGGCAAGGACGACCACCTCAACGACATGGCGTGGCTCCGCCAGCTCCTCGACTGGCAGAAGGAGACCGAGGACCCGGGCGAGTTCCTGGAGTCCCTGCGCTTCGACCTCTCCCGCAACGAGGTCTTCGTCTTCACCCCCAAGGGCGACGTCATCGCCCTGCCCGCCGGCGCCACCCCCGTCGACTTCTCCTACGCGGTCCACACCGAGGTCGGCCACCGCACGATAGGAGCCCGGGTCAACGGCCGGCTCGTCCCGCTCGAATCCACCCTCGACAACGGCGACCTGGTCGAGGTCTTCACCTCCAAGGCCGCCGGCGCCGGGCCCTCCCGCGACTGGCTCGGCTTCGTCAAGTCCCCGCGCGCCCGCAACAAGATCCGCGCCTGGTTCTCCAAGGAGCGCCGGGACGAGGCCATCGAGCAGGGCAAGGACGCCATCGCGCGGGCCATGCGCAAGCAGAACCTGCCGATCCAGCGGATCCTCACCGGCGACTCCCTCGTCACCCTCGCCCACGAGATGCGCTACAGCGACATCTCCTCGCTGTACGCGGCGATCGGCGAGGGCCACGTCACCGCCCAGTCCATCGTGCAGAAGCTGGTCCAGGCGCTCGGCGGCGAGGAGGCCGCCACCGAGGACATCGACGAGTCCGCGCCGCCGACCCGGGGCCGCTCCAAGCGCCGCTCCAACGCGGATCCCGGCGTCGTCGTCAAGGGCGTCGAGGACGTCTGGGTGAAGCTGGCCCGCTGTTGCACCCCCGTCCCCGGCGACCCGATCATCGGCTTCGTCACCCGGGGCAGCGGGGTGTCGGTCCACCGCAGCGACTGCGTCAACGTGGACTCGCTGTCCCGGGAGCCTGAGCGGATCCTGGACGTCGAGTGGGCCCCGACCCAGTCCTCGGTCTTCCTGGTCGCCATCCAGGTCGAGGCCCTGGACCGCTCCCGGCTGCTCTCCGACGTCACCCGGGTCCTCTCGGACCAGCACGTCAACATCCTCTCGGCGGCCGTCCAGACCTCCCGCGACCGGGTGGCCACCTCCCGCTTCACCTTCGAGATGGGCGACCCGAAGCACCTGGGCCACGTTCTGAAGGCCGTGCGGGGCGTGGAGGGCGTCTACGACGTCTACCGCGTGACCTCGGCCCGCCGGCCGTAACGAGGGCGTACGAGAAGGGCGGCCCCGGTACCTGCGTACCGGGGCCGCCCTCCTTTCCGTACGAAGCCCGTACGGAGTCCGTACGGGCGGATCAGCCGCCGAACTCCTCCAGACCCTTCAGGGCCTGGTCGAGCAGGGCCTGGCGGCCCTCCAGCTCGCGGGAGAGCTTGTCAGCCTTGGCGTCGTTGCCGGCGGCGCGGGCCGCGTCGATCTGCTTGCGCAGCTTCTCGACCGCGTCCTGGAGCTGACCGGTCAGACCCGCGGCACGCGCGCGCGCCTCCGGGTTCGTCCGGCGCCACTCGGCCTCCTCGGCCTCCTGGATCGCCCGCTCCACCGCGTGCATCCGGCCCTCGACCTTGGGGCGGGCGTCACGCGGGACGTGGCCGACGGCCTCCCAGCGCTCGTTGAGGGAGCGGAAGGCCGCGCGGGCCGCCTTCAGGTCCGTCACCGGGACGAGCTTCTCGGCCTCGGTCGCGAGCTCCTCCTTCACCTTGAGGTTCTCGCCCTGCTCCGCGTCCCGCTCGGCGAAGACCTCGCCGCGCGCCGCGAAGAAGACGTCCTGGGCGCCGCGGAAGCGGTTCCACAGGTCGTCCTCGTGCTCGCGCTGGGCGCGGCCGGCCGCCTTCCAGTCCGCCATCAGCTCGCGGTAGCGGGCCGCCGTGGCGCCCCAGTCGGTGGAGTTCGAGAGCGACTCCGCCTCCGCGACCAGGCGCTCCTTCGCCTTGCGGGCGTCCTCGCGCTGCGCGTCCAGGGACGCGAAGTGGGCCTTGCGGCGCTTCGAGAACGCCGAGCGGGCGTGCGAGAAGCGGTGCCACAGCTCGTCGTCGGACTTCCGGTCGAGCCGGGGAAGGCCCTTCCAGGTGTCCACGAGCGCCCGCAGCCGCTCGCCGGCCGAACGCCACTGCTCGCTCTGGGCCAGCTCCTCGGCCTCGGTGACGAGCTTCTCCTTGGCGGCGCGCGCCTCGTCGGCCTGCTTCGCCTTCTGGGCCCGGCGCTCCTCGCGGCGCGAGTCGACCGTCCCGACGAGCTTGTCCAGCCGGGCGGAGAGCGCGGCCAGGTCGCCGACGACGTGGTGCTCGTCGACCTGGTGCCGGATGTGCTCGATCGCCGCGGTGGCGTCCTTCGCCGAGAGGTCGGTGGTCCTCACCCGCTTCTCGAGGAGGCCGATCTCGACCACCAGGCCCTCGTACTTGCGCTCGAAGTAGGCCAGGGCCTCCTCGGGGGTGCCGGCCTGCCACGATCCGACGACCTTCTCGCCCTCGGCCGTCCGCACGTACACGGTGCCCGTCTCGTCGACGCGGCCCCACGGGTCGCTGCTCACAGCGCCTCCTCACCATGATGCCGTCGGGGGGTCGCAACCCCCCGGGCATCGTCCACAGTTTCCCGGCGGGCCTCGCCCGCCTTCCGCAGCGCGGCCGACGGCCCACGCTGCCCACCGCCAATCTAGGCGAACGGCGGCCCGGCTGTCCGCACTCAGCGCGACCGAGATTCGACGGCCGGCCCGCCGGTGCGGACGGGCGGGCTCACTTCTCGGTGACGGTGGCCTTCTCGATGGTCACGGCCTTCTTCGGGGCCCCGTCCCCGGCGCCGCCCTCGACACCGGCGGCGGCGACCTCCTGGACCGCCTTGAGGCCGGCGGCGTCGATCTTCCCGAAGGGGGTGTAGGTCGGCGGCAGCTTGGTGTCCTTGTAGACGAGGAAGAACTGCGAGCCGCCGGTGCCCGGCTGCCCGGTGTTCGCCATGGCCACGGTGCCGGCCGGGAAGGTCACCGAGCCGTCCGCGCCGGCCTTGCCGAGGGCGTCCAGGTTCTCGTCGGGGATGGTGTAGCCGGGGCCGCCCGAGCCGGTGCCCTCGGGGTCGCCGCACTGGAGCACGAAGATGTTCTGCGTGGTGAGGCGGTGGCACTTGCTGCCGTCGAAGTACTTCTTGTCCGCGAGGTGCTTGAAGGAGTTCACCGTGCGCGGGGTCTTCGACGCGTCCATGGCGATCGTGATGTCGCCCGCGTTGGTCTTGAGCGCCATGTCGTACGAGGCCTTCTGGTCCACCGTGAGCTTCGGCTCCGGGTTCTCGGACTCCTTCCCGGAGGGCGAGGGCGCCGGGGTGGTGGGCGTGTCGCCCGCCGCGCTGTCCGAGCCCTTCTTCGAGCCGTCGTCCGAGAGCGCCACCGAGGCGTACACGGCGCCGCCCGAGGCCAGCACCACCGCGAGGACGGACGCGATGACGGTGTTGCGCCGCTTGTCCTTGCGCCGCTTCTCCTCCCGCCGCTGCTGCTGCCGTACGTACTTCTCCCTGGCAAGCTGCCGCCGCCGCTGATCGCTGCTGACCACCGGTCCGCTCCTTGTCGCTCGTGTGTTCCTGTCCTGGCCGGATGTGCCCGTACCGTATACGGGTTGGCTGTGGAACCGGCAGCGCCGGTAGGCTCTGATCTGCCGAATCCCGTCATTCCCGGGATTTCCGCGCCCCGTGCCGGACGACATCTAAGGACGAACGTGCTGATTGCCGGGTTCCCCGCCGGAGCCTGGGGCACCAACTGCTATCTGGTCGCCCCCGCCGCAGGCGAGGAGTGCGTCATCATCGACCCGGGCCACCAGGCCGCCCGGGGAGTCGAGGAGACGCTCAAGAAGCACCGTCTCAAGCCCGTCGCCGTCGTCCTCACCCACGGACACATCGACCACGTCGCCTCCGTCGTCCCGGTGTGCGGCGCCCACGACGTCCCCGCGTGGATCCACCCGTCCGACCGCTACATGATGAGCGACCCGGAGAAGGCCCTCGGCCGCTCCATCGGGATGCCCCTCATGGGCGAGCTGACCGTGGGGGAGCCCGACGACGTGCGGGAGCTCGCCGACGGCTCCGAGCTGAAGCTCGCCGGTCTGGAGTTCTCCGTCGCCCACGCGCCCGGCCATACCAAGGGGTCGGTGACCTTCCGGATGCCCGAGACCGCGGAGATCCCCTCCGTGTTCTTCTCCGGGGACCTGCTGTTCGCCGGCTCCATCGGACGCACCGACCTCCCCGGCGGTGACATGGACGAGATGCTCGGATCGCTGGCCCGCGTGTGCCTGCCCCTCGACAACTCGACCGTGGTGCTGTCGGGGCACGGTCCCCAGACGACCATCGGCCAGGAGCGCGCCACCAACCCCTACCTCAGGCAGGTGGCCTCCGGCCTCGGGAGCCCCGACGCTCCCCGACGAGGAATGTGACGACTCACGTGAGCACCTTCAAGGCCCCCAAGGGCACGTACGACCTCATCCCGCCGGTCTCGGCGACCTACCTCGCGGTCCGCGAGGCCATCGCGGCCCCGCTGCGCCGCTCCGGCTACGGCTACGTCGAGACCCCCGGCTTCGAGGACGTGAACCTCTTCGCCCGCGGCGTCGGCGAGTCCACCGACATCGTGACCAAGGAGATGTACGCCTTCGAGACCAAGGGCGGCGACCGCCTCGCCCTGCGTCCCGAGGGCACCGCCTCCGTGCTCCGCGCCGCCCTGGAGGCCAACCTCCACAAGCAGGGCAACCTGCCGGTGAAGCTCTGGTACTCCGGCTCGTACTACCGCTACGAGCGCCCGCAGAAGGGCCGCTACAGGCACTTCTCGCAGGTCGGCGCCGAGGCCATCGGCTCCGAGGACCCGGCGCTCGACGCCGAGCTGATCATCCTGGCCGACGAGGCCTACCGCTCGCTCGGCCTGCGGAACTTCCGCATCCTGCTGAACTCGCTCGGCGACAAGGAGTGCCGCCCCGTCTACCGGGAGGCCCTCCAGGACTTCCTGCGCGGGCTCGACCTCGACGAGGACACCCTGCGCCGCGCCGAGATCAACCCGCTGCGCGTCCTCGACGACAAGCGCGAGGCGGTGCAGAAGCAGCTCGTCGGCGCCCCGCTGCTGCGCGACTACCTGTGCGACGCGTGCAAGGCGTACCACGAGGAGGTGCGCGCCTTGATCACCGCGGCGGGCGTGGTCTTCGAGGACGACCCCAAGCTGGTGCGCGGCCTCGACTACTACACCCGCACCACCTTCGAGTTCGTCCACGACGGCCTCGGCTCGCAGTCGGCGGTCGGCGGCGGCGGCCGCTACGACGGCCTCTCCGAGATGATCGGCGGCCCCGCGCTGCCGTCCGTCGGCTGGGCGCTCGGCGTGGACCGCACGGTCCTCGCCCTGGAGGCCGAGGGCGTCGCACTCGACCTGCCCTCCGCCACCAGCGTCTTCGCCGTCGCCCTCGGCGAGGAAGCGCGCCGGATCCTCTTCGGCAAGGTCACCGAGCTGCGCAGGGTCGGGATCGCCGCGGACTTCTCCTTCGGCGGCAAGGGCCTCAAGGGCTCCATGAAGGACGCCAACCGCTCGGGCGCCCGCTTCGCCGTCGTCGCCGGCGAGCGGGATCTCGCCGAGGGCGTCGTCCAGCTCAAGGACATGGAGTCCGGCGAGCAGCGGCCGGTCGCCCTGGACGACCTCCTGGACGCGGTACGGACCGAACTGGCCTGACCTCCGCTCGTACGAGGAGGGGCCCGGCGCGCACAGCCGCCCGGGCCCTTCCTTATGTCCACCGAACGGTGGGCACGGGCCTCCGTGCGGCAGAATGTCCGTGCCCAGCAGCCCGCGAGCGATGGATCGGAAACATGACGAAAGCAGCGGTGGACGACCCGGCACCCGGCACGATCGGAGCGAGCCGCGCCCTCGCCTGGCTCCTGGTGGTCACGGGCGCGGCCGGACTGCTCGCCGCCTGGGTCATCACGATCGACAAGTTCAAGCTCCTGGAGGACCCCGGCTTCACCCCCGGGTGCAGCCTCAACCCGGTCGTCTCCTGCGGCAACATCATGAAGAGCGAGCAGGCCTCGGTCTTCGGCTTCCCCAACCCGATGCTCGGCCTCGTCACGTACGGCATGGTGATCGCGATCGGCGTCGGCCTGCTCGCGGGCGCCCGCTACCGGCGCTGGTACTGGCTCGGCCTCAACGCCGGCACCCTCTTCGGCGTCGTCTTCTGCGCCTGGCTCACGTACCAGTCGCTGTACGAGATCAACGCGCTCTGCCTGTGGTGCTGCCTGGCCTGGGTCGGGACCATCGTCATGTTCTGGTACGTGACCTCGCACAACGTGCGCCACGGCGTGATCCCCGCCCCCGCCGGGCTGAAGACCTTCTTCGGCGAGTTCACCTGGGTCCTGCCCGTCCTGCACATCGGGATCATCGGAATGCTGATCCTGACCCGCTGGTGGGACTTCTGGACGGGCTGAGCCCGGACCGCGTTGTCGGCGGCGTGACCTAGGCTTCGTGAACGTGGAGCCCGACCTCTTTACCGCAGCCGCCGAAGACCGCCAGGAGAAGGACCCGTCCAGCAGCCCGCTGGCCGTCCGGATGCGCCCCCGCACCCTCGACGAGGTGGTGGGGCAGCGACACCTGCTCAAGCCCGGATCGCCGCTGCGCCGGCTCGTGGGGGACGGCGACGGAGGCCCCGCCGGAGCCTCCTCCGTGATCCTCTGGGGCCCGCCGGGCATCGGGAAGACCACCCTGGCGTACGTCGTCTCGAAGGCCACGAACAAGCGGTTCGTGGAGCTGTCCGCGATCACCTCCGGCGTCAAGGAGGTCCGGGCCGTCATCGACGGGGCCCGGCGCGCGGCCGGCGGCTACGGCAAGGAGACCGTCCTCTTCCTCGACGAGATCCACCGCTTCTCCAAGGCCCAGCAGGACTCCCTCCTGCCGGCCGTGGAGAACCGCTGGGTGACGCTGATCGCCGCCACCACCGAGAACCCCTACTTCTCCGTGATCTCCCCGCTCCTCTCCCGCTCGCTGCTCCTCACCCTGGAGCCGCTGACCGACGAGGACCTGAAGGGCCTGCTCGCCCGGGCACTCACCGACGGGCGCGGGCTGGGCGGGGCCGTGACCCTGCCGGAGGACGCGGAGTCCCACCTCCTGCGGGTCGCGGGCGGGGACGCCCGGCGCGCCCTGACCGCCCTGGAGGCCGCCGCCGGCGCGGCGATCGCCAAGAAGGAGGCGGAGATCACCCTCCAGACGGTCGAGGAGACCGTCGACCGGGCCGCCGTGAAGTACGACCGGGACGGCGACCAGCACTACGACGTGGCCAGCGCGCTCATCAAGTCGATCCGGGGCTCGGACGTGGACGCGGCCCTGCACTACCTGGCGCGGATGATCGAGGCGGGGGAGGACCCGCGCTTCATCGCGCGGCGCCTGATGATCTCCGCGAGCGAGGACATCGGCCTCGCCGATCCGAACGCCCTGCCGATCGCCGTCGCGGCGGCCCAGGCCGTCGCCATGATCGGCTTCCCGGAGGCGGCGCTGACCCTGAGCCACGCCACCATCGCCCTGGCCCTGGCCCCCAAGTCGAACGCGGCGACGACCGCGATCGGCGCCGCCCTCGCCGACGTGCGGGGCGGCCTGGCGGGCCCGGTCCCGTCGCACCTGCGCGACGGCCACTACAAGGGCGCGGCCAAGCTCGGCCACGCGCAGGGGTACGTGTACCCGCACGACGTGCCGGGCGGCATCGCGGCCCAGCAGTACGCCCCGGACGCGATCCACGGCCGCCGCTACTACGAGCCCACCCGCTACGGCGGGGAGGCGCGGTACGCGGACGTGGCGGAGTGGGCGCGGGCGCGCCTGAGGGGCGAGGAGCCGCAGCGGTAGCGCGCTCAGGCGCGGGCGGCCTCGAAGAGCCGGTGCATCTCGCGGCGCAGCCCCGAGACCTCCCGCACCGGCTCCGGGAAGTCGAAGCGGGCGTCGAAGCAGTCCCCGGGGCCCGCGCTGAAGCGGACCCGCAGGCCGAAGCGGTCGAGCGCGAGCGGGGCCACGTCCCGGGTGGGGACGAGGGCGGCCGAGCGCTCGCCGAGGAGCGAGGTCAGCTCCCGCAGCCGGTCGCCGTGCGCCGCCGCCAGGTGCTGGAGCAGCTCCGTCTCGTGCGCGTGCAGCGGATCGGGGGCGGCGGCCGCGAACTCCTCGGCGTCGATCCCGGCGGTGCCCCACAGGTCGTCCACGCGCGCCTCCCCGACCTCCAGGCGCAGCATCATGCGGCCCTGCTCGGCGACGCCCGGCAGGCAGGTCAGCCAGCCGGAGACCCAGGCGCGGCCCCGGATGCGGTGGGGGACGGAGACGGGGGCCACGTCCGTGAGCTCCAGGACGACCGGCAGCTCGTCGTCCACGGCGTGCGTGGCGGCCCGTACGGGCGGGGCGTCGGCGGCGTAGAGCAGGAAGATCTCGCCGTCGGGTCCCACGGCCCGCGCCTCGGGCGCGAGCTGCTCGGGCCGGTGCCCCTCGGCCCCGGGAATCAGCAGGACGCCGGAGCATGTACTCTGTACGAGAGTTCGTGTGCGCTCGGCTGCTGACGGCATCCGCGCGATTTCAAGTCCGCTGGGACGCGGCTGACCATGAGCTGATCGGACCTCCGTCGTATCGATGCCATCCAGGGCTTCATCCATGGATTGGGCGTCGTTCTTTGTGTTGCCGTCCGTGATGCGTGTGGTGTTCCCCGGGCGAGACATGCGATCTCCTTGAGTAAGGTGAGCCTAACCTAACCTACAACGGAGGTCTGGAGAACGTGCCTAACCAGTCGCGTCCCAAGGTCAAGAAGTCCCGTGCGCTCGGTATCGCGCTGACGCCGAAGGCCGTCAAGTACTTCGAGGCCCGCCCGTACCCGCCGGGCGAGCACGGCCGCGGTCGCAAGCAGAACTCGGACTACAAGGTCCGTCTGCTCGAGAAGCAGCGTCTGCGCGCCCAGTACGACATCAGCGAGCGCCAGATGGCCCGCGCCTACGACCGCGCCAAGAAGGCCGAGGGCAAGACGGGCGAGGCGCTGGTCGTCGAGCTCGAGCGTCGCCTCGACGCCCTGGTCCTGCGTTCGGGCATCGCCCGCACCATCTACCAGGCCCGCCAGATGGTCGTCCACGGCCACATCCAGGTCAACGGCCAGAAGGTCGACAAGCCGTCCTTCCGCGTCCGTCCGGACGACGTCGTCATGGTCCGCGAGCGCAGCCGCACCAAGCCGCTGTTCGAGGTCGCCCGCGAGGGTGGCTTCGCCGCCGACGGCGAGACCCCCCGCTACCTCCAGGTCAACCTGAAGGCGCTGGCGTTCCGCCTCGACCGCGACCCGAACCGCAAGGAGATCCCGGTCATCTGCGACGAGCAGCTGGTCGTCGAGTACTACGCCCGCTGACGCAGGCGCGGTACCACCCCCGCGGTGTTCAGCCCGCCGCTTCCCCGCCCTTTCCGGTGGGGGAGCCGGCGGGCTTCCGCGTTCCCGGGACCCCCGCCGACCGGCCCGTGCGGAACGGGCGCGGCGCCGCCGCACCGCCCCCGGCCGGATCCCGGCGCCCGGCGAGCGCCCGCTCCACCACCGCGTCCAGCGAGAGCCCCCGGCCCTCCCGGAAGGCCTCCTCGTACGCCGCCGCGCCCAGCGCCTCGCGCGCCCGCGCCTCGCACAGCTCCCCGGGCCCGCCGAACGACCTCGAACCGAAGAGCCGGACGCCCACCGCGTCCCACACCGGCACCGCCGCCCCCTGGAACACCGCCGCCTCCGCCGGATCCCCCTCGCCCACCGTCACGAGCGCGAGCAGCTCGATCGCCAGGACGAGCCCGACCAGATCGTGGAAGACGTGGTTGACCGAGACGCACTCGGTCAGCAGCTCCCGCGCCTCCCCGTACGCGTCCCGGGTCCACGCCGCGTACGCCAGGACGTAGAGCGCGTACGCCCGCGTCCACAGCTCCCCGCGCTCCTCGCAGATCTCCCGGACCTCCCGGCAGAGGACCACCGCCCCCTCCAGGTCGCCCCGGAAGGCCCGCGCCATCGCCACCTCGACCTGGCCCATCAGCACGTTGCTGTTCAGCTCGCCCAGCTCCCGGTAGGAGGCGAGCGCCCGCCCGATCAGCTCCTCCGCGCGCACCGGATCGTCCGTCAGCAGCGCCAGACAGCCCATCCGGTGCGTCGCGTACGCCTCCGCCAGCACGTTTCCCGAGGACCCGGCCCGCTCCCCGCGCTCGTGGAGCGCCGCCACCGCCGCCGTGCCGTCCCCCTGGAGGACCGCCACGTACCCGAGCACCCACAGCGCCTTCAGACGCGCCTCCTGGTGCCCGGAGTCGAGCGCGAGCGCCCGGTCCAGCCAGTACCGTCCCTCCGCGAGGCGCCCGCAGCCCGCCCAGGCGAACCAGAGCGTGCCCGCCAGGTGCTGGGCCAGGTGCGCGTCCTCCGGGAGCTCCAGGCACAGCTCCAGGGCCGCCCGCAGATGGGGCAGCGCCACGTCCGTGCGGGCCGCCACCTCCGCCTGGCGCGGACTGAACCACTCCAGCTCGCACCAGGTCGCCAGGCCCATGTACCAGTCGCGGTGTCGGCGCCGCATCCGCTCCGTGTCGCCGAGCGCCGCCAGCCACTCCGCCCCGTACGCGGCGACCGTCCCCAGCATCCGGTAGGCCGGGCCCGCGGGCGTGTCCTCCCGCGACACCAGCGACTGCGCGAGCAGCCCGCCGAGCAGGTCCAGGATCCGCTCCGGCGGCAGCTCGCGGCCCCCGCACACGTACTCCATCGCCTCCAGGTCGAAGGGGCCCGCGAACACCGAGAGCCGCGCCCAGAGCAGCCGTTCCCCCGGCGTGCACAGCTCGTGGCTCCAGCCGATCGCCGTCCGCAGCGTCCGGTGGCGGGGGAGCGCCCCGCGCTCGCCGTCCGCGAGGAGCCGGAAGCGGTCGTCGAGCCGGTGCAGCACCTGCTCGGGGGAGAGCAGCGGCAGCCGCCCGGCGGCCAGTTCCAGGGCGAGCGGAATCCCGTCGAGCCACCGGCACAACTCCCGTACGGCGTCGGGGACTTCGGAGGGCTTACGGCCGGGGATCGCATCCGGACCGTCCGGGCCGCCCGCGCCTCCCGGGAGCACCGGCGCGCCCGCCTCCGCCGCCCGCTCGGCCAGCAGGGCCACCGCGTCCGCCTCGTCCATCGGCGCCAGCGGGAACACCGCCTCGCCCGCCACCCGCAGGGGCCGGCGCCCGGTCGCCAGGACGGCGAGGCCGGGCGCGTGCGCCAGCAGCTCCCGCACCAGCGGCGCGCAGCTCTCCACCAGGTGCTCGAAACCGTCGAGCACCAGCAGCATCCGCCGCTCCGCCAGGTGCTCCACCAGGGCCTCGCGCGGCGGCCTCGGCGTGTGGTCGGTGAGGCCGAGCGCCTCGGCCACGGCGTGCGCCACCAGGTCCGGATCGCGCAGCGTCGCGAGGTCGGCGAGCCCGACCCCGTCGCCGTAGCGTTTCTGCGCCCCCGCGGCCGCCCGCAGCGCGAGCCGCGTCTTGCCGACCCCGCCCACGCCCACGACCGTGACCAGGCGGGACGTTCCGAGGAGCGCCGTCAACGCGGCCTGCTCGGCGGCCCGTCCGACGAACCGGTTCAGCTCCGCCGGGAGATTGCTCCGTCGCATGGGACACGGAGCGTACTCACCTCCGCGCGCTGCGTACAACCGGATCCCGTGACCGGCGCCTCGCGCGCGGTAATGCGGTACGGCGCGACAGCCCGGGCGCGATAGGGTCGGGGGACGACTTTTCACAAGGCCCAACGACAGCAGAGAGCGGTGCAGCGTGACCGGTGGAGAGGTTGCCGGGATCCTGGTGGCCGTCTTCTGGGCGATCCTCGTCTCCTTCCTCGCCGTGGCGCTGGCGAGACTGGCGCAGACGCTCAGGGCGACCACCAAGCTCGTGGCGGACGTGACGGAGCAGGCCGTGCCCCTGCTCGCCGAGGCCTCCGCGACCGTGCGGTCGGCGCAGACCCAGCTCGACCGGGTCGACGCCATCGCCTCGGACGTCCAGGAGGTCACCTCCAACGCCTCCGCGCTCTCCACCACCGTCGCCTCCACCTTCGGCGGCCCGCTCGTCAAGGTGGCCGCCTTCGGCTACGGCGTGCGCCGCGCGCTCGGCCGGAGCCGGGACGGGGAGGGCGCACCGGCCGCCGCCCGCCGCACCGTGATCGTCGGCCGCACCGTGCCGTCCATGCGACGCCGGAAACAGAAGGGCTGAGCCGCGATGTTCCGCCGCACGTTCTGGTTCACGGCCGGCGCAGCCGCCGGCGTGTGGGCCACCGCCAAGGTCAACCGGAAGCTGAAGCAGCTGACCCCCGAGAGCCTCGCGGCCCAGGCCGCGAACAAGGCCGTCGAAACCGGCCACCGGCTCAAGGACTTCGCCCTCGACGTGAGGGCGGGCATGGTCCAGCGGGAGGCCGAGCTGGGGGAGGCGCTCGGACTCGACGCCCCCGCCGACCCCGCTGCGGCACAGGGCCGGGAGCTTCCGGAGCCCCGCCGCAGGACCGCCCTCGGTCCCACCCCGCCTTCGTATTTCACCCTTCCCAAGAGTTCGTACAACCGGAATGAGGACCACTGATGGAGTCGGCTGAAATCCGCCGCCGCTGGCTGAGCTTCTTCGAGGAGCGCGGGCACACCGTCGTCCCTTCGGCGTCGCTCATCGCGGACGACCCGACTCTGCTGCTCGTCCCCGCCGGCATGGTGCCCTTCAAGCCCTACTTCCTGGGCGAGGTCAAGCCGCCCTTCTCGCGCGCCTCCAGCGTGCAGAAGTGCGTGCGCACCCCCGACATCGAAGAGGTCGGCAAGACCACCCGCCACGGCACGTTCTTCCAGATGTGCGGCAACTTCTCCTTCGGCGACTACTTCAAGGAAGGCGCCATCAAGCTCGCCTGGGAGCTGCTGACCACCCCGGTGGAGCACGGCGGCTACGGGCTTGAGCCGGAGAAGCTCTGGATCACCGTCTACGAGCAGGACGACGAGGCCGAGCGCATCTGGCGCGACGTCGTCGGCGTCCCCGCCGAGCGCATCCAGCGCCTCGGCATGGGCCCCAACTTCTGGTCCATGGGCGTCCCCGGCCCCTGCGGCCCCTGCTCCGAGATCAACTACGACCGCGGCCCCGAGTTCGGTGTCGAGGGCGGCCCGGCCGTCAACGACGAGCGGTACGTGGAGATCTGGAACCTGGTCTTCATGCAGTACGAGCGCGGGGAGGGCTCCGGCAAGGAGGACTTCCCGATCCTCGGCGACCTGCCCGCCAAGAACATCGACACGGGCCTCGGCCTGGAGCGCCTGGCGATGATCCTCCAGGGCGTCCAGAACATGTACGAGACGGACACCCTCAAGGTCGTCATCGACAAGGCCACCGAGCTGACCGGCGTCCGGTACGGCGCGAACCACGAGAGCGACGTCTCGCTCCGCGTGGTCGCCGACCACATGCGCACCTCCGTCATGCTCATCGGCGACGGCGTCACCCCCGGCAACGAGGGCCGCGGCTACGTGCTGCGCCGCATCATGCGCCGCGCCATTCGCAACATGCGCCTGCTCGGCGCCACCGGTCCGGTCGTCCAGGACCTCGTCGACACCGTGATCGCGACGATGGGCGAGCAGTACCCCGAGCTGGTCACCGACCGCAAGCGCATCGAGACCGTCGCCCTCGCCGAGGAGGCCGCCTTCCTCAAGGCCCTCCGCGGCGGCACCAACATCCTCGACACCGCCGTCACCGAGACCAAGGCCTCCGGCGGCTCGGTCCTCTCCGGCGACAAGGCGTTCCTGCTCCACGACACCTGGGGCTTCCCGATCGACCTCACCCTGGAGATGGCCGCCGAGCAGGGCCTCTCCGTGGACGAGGACGGCTTCCGCCGCCTGATGAAGGAGCAGCGGGACCGCGCCAAGGCCGACGCCAAGGCCAAGAAGACCGGTCACGCCGACATGACCGCGTACCGGGAGATCGCCGACACCAGCGGCGCCACCCAGTTCACCGGCTACACCAGCACCGAGGGCGAGAGCACGGTCGTCGGCCTCCTCGTCAACGGCGTCCCCTCGCCGGCCGCCTCCGAGGGCGACGAGGTCGAGGTCGTCCTCGACCGCACCCCGTTCTACGCCGAGGGCGGCGGCCAGATCGCCGACCAGGGCCGGATCAAGCTGCACAGCGGAGCCGTCATCGACGTCCGCGACGTCCAGCAGCCGGTCCCGGGCGTCTCGGTGCACAAGGGCTCCGTGCAGGTCGGCGAGGTGACCGTGGGCGCCACCGCCTACGCCGCCATCGACGTGCGCCGCCGCCGGGCCATCGCCCGCGCCCACTCGGCCACCCACCTCACCCACCAGGCCCTGCGCGACGCCCTCGGCCCGACGGCCGCCCAGGCCGGTTCCGAGAACCAGCCCGGCCGCTTCCGCTTCGACTTCGGCTCGCCGAACGCCGTTCCCGGCACGGTCCTCACCGACGTCGAGCAGAAGATCAACGAGGTCCTCTCGCACGAGCTGGAGGTCCACGCCGAGGTCATGCCGATCGACGAGGCCAAGCGCCAGGGCGCCATCGCCGAGTTCGGCGAGAAGTACGGCGAGCAGGTCCGCGTCGTCACCATCGGCGACTTCTCCAAGGAGCTGTGCGGCGGCACCCACGTCCGCAACACCGCCCAGCTCGGTCTGGTGAAGCTGCTCGGCGAGTCCTCCATCGGCTCCGGCGTGCGCCGCATCGAGGCCCTCGTCGGCGTCGACGCGTACCACTTCCTCGCCAAGGAGCACACGGTCGTCGCCCAGCTCCAGGAGCTGGTCAAGGGCCGCCCGGAGGAGCTGCCGGAGAAGATCTCCTCCATGCTCGGCAAGCTGAAGGACGCCGAGAAGGAGATCGAGAAGTTCCGCGCGGAGAAGGTCCTCCAGGCCGCCGCCGGCCTCGTCGACTCCGCCCGCGACATCCGCGGCGTCGCCCTGGTCACCGGTCAGGTCCCGGACGGCACCACCGCCGACGACCTGCGCAAGCTGGTCCTGGACGTGCGCGGCCGGATCTCCGGTGGCCGCCCGGCCGTCGTCGCCCTGTTCACCACGGTCAACGGCAAGCCGCTGACGGTCATCGCCACCAACGAGGCCGCCCGCGAGCGCGGCCTCAAGGCCGGCGAGCTCGTCCGCACCGCCGCCAAGACCCTCGGCGGCGGTGGCGGCGGCAAGCCGGACGTCGCCCAGGGCGGCGGCCAGAACCCGGAGGCCGTCGGCGAGGCCATGGCCGCCGTCGAGCGCCTCGTGGTGGAGACGGCGTGACGATGCGCCGCGGCCGCCGCATCGCGGTCGACGTCGGGGACGCCCGGATCGGGGTCGCCTCGTGCGACCCCGACGGGGTCCTCGCCACGCCGGTGGAGACCGTGCCGGGACGCGACGTCCCGGCCGCCCACCGGCGGCTCCGCCAGATCGTCGGGGAGTACGAGCCGATCGAGGTCGTCGTGGGCCTGCCCCGCTCGCTCAGCGGGCGGGAGGGCCCGGCCGCGACCAAGGTCCGCGCCTTCGCCCGCGAGATGGCGAAGGGCATCGCCCCGGTGCCGGTCCGGCTGGTCGACGAGCGGATGACGACCGTCACCGCCACCCAGGGGCTGCGCGCCTCCGGGGTGAAGTCGAAGAAGGGCCGCGCGGTCATCGACCAGGCCGCCGCCGTGATCATCCTTCAGAACGCTCTTGAGTCCGAACGGGTATCGGGTAATCCTCCCGGCGAGGGCGTCGAAGTGGTCATCTGATCGCGATACGGTAACGTTCCGCGCGATGCGGCGGTGTTCGAACAGCTGCCGCACTACGTAGAGGCGGATCGTCCGGAAGCCTCGCGGCTGTTTGGGGATCGATGACTGAGTATGGCCGGGGCCCGGGCTCCGAACCGTGGCACCCCGGGGACCCGCTCTACGGGGACCAGGGGTGGGAGGGCCAGCAGCAGTACCCGCATCCGCAGCAGCCGGACCAGTACGGCCAGGACGGCCAGGACGGCCAGGACGGCCACGGCTACCAGGACCCGTACGGGCAGGGCGGCCAGGGGTACCAGGACCCCTACGGGCAGCAGTACCCGCGGCAACAGCAGCCGCAGGGCTACGCCGATCCGCAGTACCAGCAGCAGCACTACCAGCCGCAGTACCA
Organism: Streptomyces sp. NPDC093071; assembly: GCF_044754545.1. Lineage (NCBI taxonomy): Bacteria > Bacillati > Actinomycetota > Actinomycetes > Kitasatosporales > Streptomycetaceae > Streptomyces > Streptomyces sp. NPDC093071. The sequence goes on from NZ_JBIVPH010000006.1 coordinate 337,271, forward strand.
GCAGCAGCAGCCGTACGACCAGCAGCAACAGCAGTACGGGACCGGCCACCAGGGCGGTTACGACACGCCCGGACACCTCGGACAGCAGTACGACGGCACCTGGGAGTCCGGCCAGGCGGCGATGGCCTACGGCGCGCCCCCGGCCGATCCGTACGGCGGCCAGAACCCGGACCTGTACGGCACGCCCGAGGCCTATCCGCCGCCCCGGCCCCCCGGCCACCGGCAGAACCCGCCGGAGCCGGTGATCGACTGGGCCCCGGAGGAGGAGGCCCGCCGGGAATCCGGGCCGGACGAGGAGAACCACCCCTTCTTCACCGGCGAGGACGACGGCGACGCCGGCCGCGGCGGGAAGGGCGGCCGGGACGACGACCACGACGACGCGTACGACGAGGAGCCGGCGCGCGGCCGGGGCTCCCGCGGCGACGACCGCGACCGGCGCGGCAGGGACAAGAAGCGCAAGGGCAAGAACGGCGTGGCCTGCCTCGTCGTCGCCGTCGTCCTGGTGGGCGGCGTCGGCGGCGTCGGCTACTTCGGCTACCAGTTCTGGCAGGGCCGGTTCGCCGAGGTCCCGGACTTCGCGGGCACCGGCAGCGGCGAGGTCCAGGTCGAGATCCCCAAGGGCGCGTACGGCTCCGACATCGGCAACATCCTGAAGAAGGCCGGCGTCGTCAAGAGCGTCGACGCCTTCACCTCGGCCCAGCTGAAGGACCCCAAGGGCCAGTCCATCCAGGCCGGCGTCTACACGCTGAAGAAGGAGATGTCGGCGGAGAGCGCGGTCAAGCTGATGCTCGACCCGGCGAGCCAGGCCAACCTCATCATCCCCGAGGGCAAGCGGAACGCCTGGGTCTACGAGACGCTCGACCAGCGCCTCGACCTCAAGCCCGGCACCACCAAGGAGATCGCGCTCGCGAAGGCGGACTCCCTGGGCCTGCCCGAGTGGGCCAAGAAGCACCCCGACATCAAGGACCCGCTGGAAGGATTCCTCTTCCCGGCGAGCTACCCGGTCGCGAAGGGCAGCAAGCCCGAGGACGCCCTGCGCAGGATGGTGACCCGCGCGAACCAGGAGTACGGCAAGCTGGACCTGGACGCGAAGGCGAGTGCGGTCGGCCTCAAGGGGCCCTGGGAGCTGCTGACGGTGGCGAGCCTCGTGCAGGTCGAGGGCAAGTACAAGCACGACTTCGACAAGGTCGCGCGCGTGGTCTACAACCGGCTCAAGCCCGGCAACACGGAGACCGTGGGCCGTCTGGAGTTCGACTCGACGGTGAACTACCTCAGAGGGCAGAGCACCCTCGACGTCGGCACGGTCGACGCCATGCGCAAGATCGACGACCCGTACAACACGTACAAGGTGACCGGGCTCGTCCCCGGGCCCATCAGCAACCCGGGCATGGAGGCGCTCCAGTCCGCGATCAAACCCGCGGCCGGTCCGTGGTACTACTTCGTCTCGATCAACGAGGACAAGACCGTCTTCTCCGTGACGAACGAGGAACACAACCGGAACGTCGCGGAGTACGAGAAGCAGCGGAAGCAGGGGCAGTGAGCAAGCGACACCGCGCGGCGGTCCTGGGATCGCCGATCGCCCACTCCCTCTCCCCGGTCCTGCACCGCGCCGCGTACGCCGAACTCGGTCTCGACCACTGGTCATACGAGCGCTTCGAGGTCGACGAGGCGGCGCTGCCGGGGTTCGTGGGCGAGCTGGACGGCAGCTGGGCCGGGCTCTCGCTGACCATGCCGCTCAAGCGGGCGATCATCCCGCTGCTCGACGAGGTCAGCGACACGGCCGCGTCCGTGGAGGCCGTCAACACCGTCGTCTTCCGCGAGGACGGACGGCGGGTCGGCGACAACACCGACGTCCCCGGCATGATCGCCGCCCTGCGCGAGCGCGGCGTCGAGAAGGTGGAGGCCGCCGCCGTCCTCGGCGCCGGCGCCACCGCCTCCTCCGCGCTCGCCGCCCTCGCCCTGATCTGCGCGGGACCCGTCACCGCGTACGTGCGGAGCGAGGCGCGGGCCGAGGAGATGCGCGGCTGGGGCGAGCGGCTCGGCGTGGACGTGCGCACCGCCGACTGGGAGCGCGCGGCGGAGGCCTTCGAGGCCCCGCTGGTGATCGCGACCACCCCCGCCGGTACGACGAACGCCCTGGCCACCGCCGTCCCCGACCGCGTCGGCACCCTCTTCGACGTCCTCTACGACCCCTGGCCCACCCCGCTGGCCGCCGCCTGGTCCGACCGGGGCGGCAAGGTCGTCGGCGGCCTCGACCTCCTCGTCCACCAGGCCGTCCTCCAGGTGGAACGGATGACGGGCGTCCCGCAGGCACCGCTCGCGGCCATGCGGGCGGCGGGGGAGCGGGCACTGGCCGCCCGATAGGCTCCCGTCGGCGCCCGGGACCGGCCGGCGCCGGACGGGGGGATACGGGGACATGCTGCTGGCGTCCAAGTGGGACACGGCCTTCGACGTGCTGCGCTTTCTGTACGTGGGGTTCTTCAGCGACCTGCCCGCCTGGGTGCGGTACACCGTGCTCGGGCTCGGCGGCTCGGCAGCCGTGTCCGGCTTCGTCTCCTGGCTGCGGAACAAGTCCGCGGCCGCCTCCGGCGGCGGGGAAACCGTCCCGGGAGCTGAGACTCCCGTCCGGTAGCTGGACAGGCGTCCAAGGGGGCGCTCCGGACGTGGGAGGATCGGGGGTGGCGGGCCAGGGCCGCGCACCCGGGCGCGCCGTCGCAGTGCCAGGCGCGAGCATGAGGAGCATCGTTGAGCAGGTTGCGTTGGCTGACGGCTGGGGAATCCCACGGACCCGCGCTGGTCGCGACCCTTGAGGGTCTGCCCGCCGGCGTCCCGGTCACCACGGAGCTGGTGGCGGACCACCTCGCGCGGCGACGCCTCGGCTACGGGCGCGGCGCCCGGATGAAGTTCGAGCAGGACGAGATCACCTTCCTCGGCGGCGTCCGGCACGGGCTCTCCCTCGGATCCCCGATCGCCGTCATGGTCGGCAACACCGAGTGGCCCAAGTGGGAGAAGGTCATGTCGGCCGACCCGGTCGACCCCTCGGAGCTCAAGGAGACGGGCCGCAACGCGCCCCTGACCCGGCCCCGCCCCGGCCACGCGGACCTCGCCGGTATGCAGAAGTACGGCTTCGACGAGGCCCGGCCGGTCCTGGAGCGCGCCAGCGCCCGCGAGACCGCCGCCCGCGTCGCCCTCGGCGCCGTCGCCCGCTCCTTCCTCAAGGAGGCCGCGGGCATCGAGATCGTCTCGCACGTGGTCGAGCTGGCCGCCGCCAAGGCCCCCTACGGCGTCTACCCGACCCCCGCCGATGTCGAGAGGCTCGACGCCGACCCGGTCCGCTGCCTCGACGCCGACGCGTCGAAGGCGATGGTCGCCGAGATCGACCAGGCCCACAAGGACGGCGACACCCTCGGCGGCGTCGTCGAGGTCCTCGCCTACGGCGTGCCCGTCGGCCTCGGCTCGCACGTCCACTGGGACCGGCGCCTCGACGCCCGCCTCGCCGCCGCCCTCATGGGCATCCAGGCCATCAAGGGCGTCGAGGTCGGCGACGGCTTCGAGCTCGCCCGCGTGCCCGGCTCCAAGGCCCACGACGAGATCGTCCGCACCGACGAGGGCATCAAGCGCTCCTCCGGCCGCTCCGGCGGCACCGAGGGCGGCCTCACCACCGGCGAACTGCTGCGCGTCCGCGCCGCGATGAAGCCGATCGCGACCGTCCCGCGCGCCCTCGCCACCGTCGACGTCGTCACCGGCGAGGCCACCGTCGCCCACCACCAGCGCTCCGACGTCTGCGCCGTCCCCGCCGCCGGCATCGTCGCCGAGGCCATGGTCGCGCTCGTCCTCGCGGACGCCGTCCTGGAGAAGTTCGGCGGCGACAGCGTCCCCGAGACCCGGCGCAACGTCCGGTCGTACCTCGACAACCTGCACATCCGGTGACCGCCGGTCCCCTGGTCGTCCTCGTCGGACCGATGGGGTCCGGCAAGTCCACGGTGGGCGCGCTCCTGGCCGAGAGGCTGGGCGCGCCCTACCGGGACACCGACGCCGACATCGTCGCCGCCGAGGGACGCGAGATCTCCGACATCTTCGTCGAGGACGGCGAGGAGCGCTTCCGCGCCCTGGAGCGGGACGCCGTCGCCCGGGCCGTCGCCGAGCACGAGGGCGTCCTCGCCCTCGGCGGCGGCGCGGTCCTCGACGCCGGCACCCGCACCCTGCTCGCCGGACTGCCCGTCGCGTACCTCTCCATGGACGTCGAGGAGGCGGTCCGCCGCGTCGGCCTCGGCGCCGCCCGGCCGCTGCTCGCCGTCAACCCGCGCCGCCAGTGGCGCGAGCTGATGGAGGCGCGCCGCCACCTCTACACCGAAGTCGCCCGGGCCGTCGTCACCACCGACGACCGCACCCCCGAAGAGGTCGCGGACGCGGTCCTCTCGGCACTGGAAATCGAGAAGGACGCATGACGACGGACCAGGACGTGACCCGCATCCACGTGGCCGGCAGCGCGGGCACGGAGCCGTACGAGGTACTGGTCGGCCGGCAGCTCCTCGGCGAGCTGCCCGGCCTGATCGGCGACCGGGCCAAGCGGGTCGCCGTGATCCACCCCGAGGCGCTCGCCGACACCGGCGAGGCCCTGCGCGCCGACCTCGCCGACCAGGGCTACGAGGCGGTCGCCATCCAGGTGCCGAACGCCGAGGAGGCCAAGACCGCCGAGGTCGCCGCCTACTGCTGGAAGGCCCTGGGCCAGACCGGCTTCACCCGCACCGACGTCGTCGTCGGCGTCGGCGGCGGCGCCACCACCGACCTGGCCGGCTTCGTCGCCGCGACCTGGCTGCGGGGCGTGCGCTGGATCGCCGTGCCGACCACGGTCCTGGCGATGGTCGACGCGGCCGTCGGCGGCAAGACGGGCATCAACACCGCCGAGGGCAAGAACCTCGTCGGCGCCTTCCACCCGCCCGCCGGGGTCATCTGCGACCTCGCGGCCCTCGACTCGCTCCCGGTCCACGACTACGTCAGCGGCCTCGCGGAGATCATCAAGGCCGGCTTCATCGTCGACCCGGTGATCCTCGACCTCATCGAGGAGGACCCGCAGGCGGCCCGCACCCCGGCCGGACCGCACACCGCCGAGCTGCTCGTCCGCTCGATCAAGGTCAAGGCCGAGGTCGTCTCCGGGGACCTCAAGGAGTCCGGCCGCCGCGAGATCCTCAACTACGGCCACACCCTCGCCCACGCCATCGAGAAGAACGAGCGCTACAAGTGGCGCCACGGCGCCGCCGTCTCCGTCGGCATGGTCTTCGCCGCCGAACTCGGCCGGCTCGCCGGACGCCTGGACGACGCCACCGCCGACCGGCACCGCGCGATCCTGGAGTCCGTCGGCCTGCCGCTCAGCTACCGCGGCGACCAGTGGCCCAAGCTCCTGGAGACCATGAAGGTCGACAAGAAGTCCCGCGGCGACCTGCTGCGGTTCATCGTGCTCGACGGGCTCGCCAAGCCCACCGTCCTGGAGGGCCCCGACCCGGCCGTCCTGATCGCGGCGTACGGCGAGGTGTCGGCGTGAGCGAGCCGCGTCCGGTACTGGTGCTCAACGGCCCCAACCTGGGCCGCCTCGGCTCCCGCGAGCCCGACATCTACGGCGCCACCTCCTACAAGGGGCTCGTCGAGTCCTGCCGCGCCCTCGGCGCGGAGCTCGGCTTCGACGTCGAGGTGCGGGAGACCAACGACGAGGGCGAGATGATCCGCTGGCTCCACGAGGCGGCGGACGGCTCGGTCCCGGTCGTGATCAACCCCGGCGCGTTCACGCACTACTCGTACGGGATGCGGGACGCGGCCGCCCAGCGGACCGCGCCGCTGATCGAGGTGCACATCTCGAACCCGTACGCCCGCGAGGAGTTCCGGCACACCTCGGTGATCGCGGCCGTGGCGACCGGGACGGTCGCCGGGTTCGGCATCGGCTCCTACCGGCTGGCGCTGCGGGCGCTCGCCGAGGAGCTGTCCGGCTGACGGGGCACCAGGAAGCGCCCCCGACCGTTCCCCCCGTGGGAGCGGGGGCGCTCGGGAGCGGTAACGTTCCGCCGTCCGGGTACACGACCGGTCCCGGGTGACAACAGGCGTACGAGACGGAGTGGCACCGGATGCAGCACGCAGTGGGGGGCCCGCTGCCACCGCACGAGCGGCCGGGCGGGGCGCCCGGCCCCGTTCCCGCGGCGGGGGACGCCGACCGGGGCGGCCCGCCGCCCGTACACCCGGCACCGGGCGCGACGCCGGGCGCCGGCTCCCGCCTCGGCGTCCACCCGGCCGTCCCCGGCGGGACGTCCGCGCCCCGGCACCCGGCCCCGCCGCCGCCCGCGGCGCCCCCGCACCCGGCGCCCACCGGGCAGGGGACCCCGGGGTGGAGCGCGGGCGGCTCCGGCGGCATACCCGGGCGCCCCCCGGCTCCCCGGCCCTCTTCCCAGGGCGCGTCCCAGGGCCCGGCCGCCCCCCACTACCCCACCGCCCCGCCGCTCCACCGGGCCGAACCCACCGGGCAGGTCCCGCTGCCGCCCCCGGTCGCGCCCCTCGCCCCGCCCGCCGAGCACGGGGCCGGGACCGGCGGCGCGACCCTGGCCGTGCTGCTCATCGGCCCCGCCGGCGCGGGCAAGACGACCGTCGCCCGGCACTGGGCGCGGCGCCGCCGCGTGCCCACCGCGCACATCAGCCTCGACGACGTCCGCGAGTGGGTCTGCTCCGGCTTCGCCGACCCGCAGTCCGGATGGAACGAGCACTCCGAGGCGCAGTACCGGCTCGCCCGCCGCACCTGCGGCTTCGCCGCGCGCAACTTCCTCGCCAACGGCATCTCCTGCATCGTCGACGACGCCGTCTTCCCCGACCGGCCCGTCGTCGGCCTCGGCGGCTGGAAGCGGCACGTCGGCCCCGGCCTGCTGCCCGTCGTCCTCCTGCCCGGCCTGGAGGTCGTCCTGGAGCGCAACGCCGAGCGCAGCGGCAACCGGCGCCTCTCGGACGAGGAGGTCGCCGCCATCCACGGCCGGATGGCCGGCTGGTACGGCTCGGGCCTGCCGATCATCGACAACTCCACGTACGACGTCGAGACCACCGCCCGCGTCCTCGACGACGTCCTCGCCCGCGCGATCGCGAGCCCGCCCTCCTGGTGAGGCCGTGCCCGTGGGACCCGGGCGTGCGGGCCCGCCCGGTCGGCCGTCCCGAACAGGCCGGGGCGGCCCGCTCCTCGTAGGCTCGGAGCATGTCAGAGGTGTATGCGGACCGCCGTGTACGGCTGCGCGACCGGTGCGCGGCCGCGGGCAGCCCGGCGGCCCTGGTCTCCCGCCCCGCCAACGTCCGCTATCTCGCGGGCGGCTCCCCGCCGGGCGCCGTCCTGCTCGTCGGCCCCGAACCGGAGGCGGACGTCCTGCTCTGCCCCGTCCCGCCCGGGGGCGAACCGGCCGACGGACGGCTCGACGAACTGCTCCGGCAGCAGGTCCTGCCCACCGGGGGAGGGGACCCGGCCGTCGCGGCCGTCGACCTCGCCCGCCGGGCGGGCGCCGACGCCCTCGCCGTCGAGGAGCACCACCTGACGGTGGCCCGGCACCGGGCCATGGGCACCGTCGCGGCCGCGCCCCGCCTCACCGATCTGGACTGCGCCGTGGAGCAGCTCAGGATCGTCAAGGACGAGGACGAGATCGCCTGCCTCAGGATCGCCGCCGAGATCACCGACCAGGCCCTCGGCGAACTCCTCGAATCCATCCTGGTGGGACGGACCGAGCGGCACCTCGCCCTGGAGCTGGAGCGCCGGCTCGTCGACCACGGCGCCGACGGGGCCGCCTTCCCCACCTCGGTCGCGACCGGGCCGCACTCCGGCCGCCGGGGGCACCGGCCCACCGACCGCCGGGTCGAGGAGGGCGATTTCCTCTCCGTCTGCCTCGGCGCCGACTACCGCGGCTACCGGTGCGAGATCGGCCGCACCTTCGTCATCGGCACCACCCCCGCCGAGTGGCAGATCGAGCTGTACGAACTCGTCTTCGCCGCTCAGCGGGCCGGGCGGGAGTCCCTGGTGCCCGGCGCCGAGTACCGGGACGTGGACCGGGCGGCCCGCCGGATCCTGAAGGCGGCGGGGCACGCGGAGGCCGCCGTGCCGCTCACCGGGCACGGTGTGGGGCTCGAAATCGACGAGGACCCGCAGTTGTCACCCTCGGCCATGGGTAAACTGGACGCTTGTGTGCCGGTCACCGTCGAACCGGGGGTCCACCTCCCGGGCCGGGGCGGTGTCCGGATCGATGACACGCTCGTCGTGCGCCAGGAGGCGGACGGCGGACCCGAGCTACTCACCATCACGACCAAGGAGCTGCTCGCGCTGTAGGGCGCGCACGCCTCCCCGGTCCCACGTCAGTCCAGAGTCCAGGAGATTCCGCAACCGTGGCTTCCACGAACGACCTCAAGAACGGCATGGTGCTCAAGCTCGAAGGCGGCCAGCTCTGGTCCGTCGTCGAGTTCCAGCACGTCAAGCCCGGCAAGGGCCCGGCCTTCGTGCGCACCAAGCTCAAGAACGTGCTGTCCGGCAAGGTCGTCGACAAGACCTTCAACGCGGGCGTCAAGGTCGAGACGGCCACCATCGACCGTCGTGACATGCAGTTCTCCTACATGGACGGCGACTACTTCGTCTTCATGGACATGGAGACGTACGACCAGCTGCACGTCGACCGCAAGGCCGTCGGCGACGCCGCGAACTTCCTGATCGAGGGCTTCACCGCCTCCGTCGCGCAGCACGAGGGCGAGGTGCTCTACGTCGAGCTCCCGGCCGCCGTCGTCCTGACGATCCAGCACACCGACCCGGGCGTCCAGGGCGACCGCTCCACCGGCGGCACCAAGCCCGCCACGCTGGAGACCGGCCACGAGATCCAGGTCCCGCTCTTCATCACCACCGGTGAGAAGATCAAGGTCGACACGCGCAGCAGCGACTACCTCGGCCGGGTGAACGACTAACCGTGGCCGCTCGGAGCAAGGCCCGCAAGCGCGCCTTCCAGATCCTCTTCGAGGCCGACCAGCGCGGCGCCTCCGTCCAGGAGGTCCTCGCGGACCAGGTCCGGCACGCCCGGTCGGACGACCGGCAGCCGCCGGTCAACGAGTTCACCATGCAGCTGGTGGAGGGGTACGCGTCCCGCGTGGCGCGGATCGACGAGCTCATCGCGACCTACGCGGTGGACTGGGACCTCGACCGGATGCCCGTCGCCGACCGGAACATCGTGCGCCTCGGCGCGTACGAGCTGATCTGGGAGGACGGCACCCCGGACGCGGTCGCGATCGACGAGGCGGTGCAGCTCGCCAAGGAGTTCTCCACCGACGAGTCGCCGGCCTTCGTCAACGGCCTCCTGGCGCGCTTCAAGGACCTGAAGCCGCGTCTGCGCCGGGACGTCGAGGCCTGAGGCCCCGCCCGTCCCCGGCAGTCGAAGGGGCCCGCAGCATCCGGTGCTGCGGGCCCCTTCGGTCTGTCCGGGCTCCCCGGAGGCCCCTCGAGGGCCCGGGGGCGCCTCGTACGCCCGTACGGGCTACGGGCCGGGAAAACACGAGATCCGTGAACGTCGGTGACGTCCACGGATCCGGCGGTACGTTTCTGCTGAGCCCTGCGAAGGGGTCAGCTGTCCTCGTGGGCGACCGCGCGGCGCGCGTCCGCGTCCAGCACGCCCCAGCTGATCAGCTGCTCCGTGAGGACCGAGGGGGACTGGTCGTAGATGACGGCGAGGGTGCGCAGGTCGTCCTGGCGGATCGACAGCACCTTGCCGTTGTAGTCGCCGCGCTGCGACTGGATCGTCGCGGCGTAGCGCTGGAGCGGGCCGGCCTTCTCCTGCGGGACGTGGGCCAGGCGCTCCAGGTCCAGGACCAGCTTCGGCGGCGGCTCGGCGGCCCCGCCCGGCGTCGTGCCCGGCAGGAGCTCCTGCACCGGCACCCCGTAGAAGTCCGCCAGCTCGGCGAGGCGCTGCACGGTCACGGCGCGGTCGCCCCGCTCGTACGAGCCGACCACCACGGCCTTCCAGCGGCCCTGGGACTTCTCCTCCACCCCGTGGAGGGAGAGACCCTGCTGGGTGCGGATGGCGCGGAGTTTGGCCCCGAGCTGCTTTGCGTATTCGCTGGACATAACGCTCCCGGACGCTGTGACGACATGCGGCTGCGCCGCGCGGCTGGTAACTCACTGTGAGGTTACGCAGCGTTACACCCACCCGTCAAGCCGAAAGGTCCGTACCGCCCCCGCCCGGGGGACGGCGCCCGGAGGGGCGCCGGAGGTGCGCGTGAGACCCCGCACCACCCCTGCTAGGATCGATGCGCACATCCGACGTCCTTTAAGAACCGTCCCGTGAGGCGGAGAAGGAGGTCCGTTTCCCATGGACACCCGGCTGGACACCCAGCAGCAGTACGGCGACGACGCGCGGCCCGTTCTCGAAGGCCCCGACATCGCGCGGGTCCTCACCCGCATCGCCCATGAGATCGTCGAGCGCGCCAAGGGCGCCGACGACGTGGTCCTCCTCGGCATCCCCACCCGCGGCGTCTTCCTCGCCCGCCGGCTCGCCGAGAAGCTCGCCTCCATCACCGGCACCAAGGTCCCGGTCGGCTCCCTGGACATCACCATGTACCGGGACGACCTGCGGATGAAGCCCGCCCGCGCCATCGGCCGCACCGAGATCCCCTCCGACGGCATCGACGGACGCCTCGTCGTCCTCGTCGACGACGTCCTCTTCTCCGGCCGCACCATCCGCGCCGCCCTCGACGCCCTCGGCGACATCGGCCGCCCCCGCGCCGTGCAGCTCGCCGTCCTCGTCGACCGCGGCCACCGCGAGCTGCCCATCCGCGCCGACTACGTCGGCAAGAACCTCCCCACGTCGCTGCGGGAGACGGTCAAGGTCCTGCTCGCCGAGGAAGACGGTCGCGACACCGTCCTGCTCGGCTCCAAGGCCGCCTCCTAGCCGGACCGGCTTCCCCGCCGGGGCCGGGGCACCCCCCTGCCCCCGCACGCCCTCACGCCTCCCCACCACGGAGAGAAACCCCGATGATGCGTCACCTCATCTCGGCCGCCGACCTCACCCGCGACGACGCCGTACTGATCCTCGACACCGCCGAGGAGATGGCCCGGGTGGCCGACCGGCCCATCAAGAAGCTGCCGACCCTGCGCGGCCGCACCATCTGCAACCTCTTCTTCGAGGACTCCACCCGGACCCGGATCTCCTTCGAGGCCGCCGAGAAGCGCCTCTCCGCCGACGTCATCAACTTCGCGGCCAAGGGCTCCAGCGTCTCCAAGGGCGAGTCCCTCAAGGACACCGCCCAGACCCTGGAGGCCATGGGCGTCGACGCGGTCGTCATCCGGCACGGCGCCTCCGGCGCCCCGTACCGGCTCGCCACCTCCGGCTGGATCGACGCCCCCGTCGTCAACGCCGGCGACGGCACCCACCAGCACCCCACCCAGGCCCTCCTGGACGCCTTCACCATGCGCCGCCGCCTCGTCGGCCGCGACACCGGACTCGGCCAGGACCTCGCCGGCAGGCGGATCACCCTCGTCGGCGACGTCCTGCACAGCCGGGTCGCCCGCTCCAACGTCGACCTGCTGCACACCCTCGGCGCCGAGGTCACCCTGGTGGCCCCGCCCACCCTGGTCCCCGTCGGCGTCGAGACCTGGCCCTGCGAGATCTCGTACGACCTCGACGCCGTGCTGCCCAAGTCCGACGCCGTGATGATGCTGCGCGTGCAGCGCGAGCGGATGAACGCCGCCTTCTTCCCCACCGAGCGCGAGTACTCGCGCCGCTACGGGCTCGACGGCGAGCGGATGGCGAAGATGCCCGAGCACGCCATCGTGATGCACCCCGGCCCCATGGTCCGCGGCATGGAGATCACCGCCGAGGTCGCCGACTCCGACCGCTGCACGGTCGTCGAGCAGGTCGCCAACGGCGTCTCCGTCCGGATGGCCGTGCTCTACCTGCTCCTGGGCGGCTCCGAGCCCGCCGTCACCACCACCCCCGCCGCGCGCACCGAGGAGAACAAGTAACCATGAGCAAGATCCTTATCCGCGGCGCGAAGGTACTCGGCGGCGAGGTCCAGGACGTCTTGATCGACGGCGAGACCGTCGCCGAGGTCGGAAGCGGGCTCTCCGCCGAGGGCGCGACCGTGATCGAGGCCGCCGGGCAGATCCTCCTCCCCGGCCTGGTCGACCTCCACACCCATCTGCGCGAGCCCGGCCGCGAGGACTCCGAGACCGTCCTCACCGGCACCCGCGCCGCCGCCTCCGGCGGCTACACCTCCGTCTTCGCCATGGCCAACACCCACCCGGTCGCCGACACCGCCGGCGTCGTCGAGCAGGTCTACCGGCTCGGCCAGGAGCACGGCTACTGCGACGTGCAGCCCATCGGCGCCGTCACCGTCGGCCTGGAGGGCAAGAAGCTCGCCGAGCTCGGCGCCATGCACGACTCCGCCGCCGGCGTCACCGTCTTCTCCGACGACGGCAAGTGCGTCGACGACGCCGTGATCATGCGCCGCGCCCTGGAGTACGTGAAGGCCTTCGGCGGCGTCGTCGCCCAGCACGCCCAGGAGCCCCGCCTCACCGAGGGCGCCCAGATGAACGAGGGCGTCGTCTCCGCCGAGCTCGGCCTCGGCGGCTGGCCCGCCGTCGCCGAGGAGTCGATCATCGCCCGCGACGTCCTCCTCGCCGAGCACGTCGGCTCCCGCGTCCACATCTGCCACCTCTCCACCGCCGGCTCCGTCGAGATCGTCCGCTGGGCCAAGTCCCGCGGCATCGACGTCACCGCCGAGGTCACCCCGCACCACCTCCTCCTCACGGACGAGCTGGTCCGCTCGTACAACCCCGTCTACAAGGTCAACCCGCCGCTGCGCACCGAGAAGGACGTCCTCGCGCTCCGCGAGGCGCTGGCCGACGGCACGATCGACATCGTCGCCACCGACCACGCCCCGCACCCGCACGAGGACAAGGACTGCGAGTGGGCCGCGGCCGCCATGGGCATGGTCGGCCTGGAGACCGCCCTCTCCGTCGTCCAGCAGACGATGGTCGAGACCGGACTCCTCGACTGGGCCGGCGTCGCCGACCGGATGTCCTTCGCCCCCGCCCGCATCGGCCGGGCCAAGGGCCACGGACGACCCGTCTCGGCTGGTGAGCCCGCGAACCTGACCCTGGTCGATCCGGCTTACCGTGGAGTCGTGGACCCCGCGGACTTCGCCTCCCGCAGCCGCAACACCCCCTACGAGGGCCGCGAGCTGCCGGGACGCGTCACCCACACCTTCCTGCGGGGCCGGGCAACGGTCGTGGACGGGAAGCTGGCGTGACACCACTCATCGCAATCGCCGCAGAGGCAGCCGAACAGAAGTCGGCGGAGGTGACCGACTGGGCCGGAAGGATCGGCTGGGTCGCCGGACTGCTGCTCTTCATCGCCTTCGTGTACTGGCTCATGCGCCAGGGCTGGAAGTGGCGCGGCAGCCTCCAGTCGGACCTCCCCGCACTGCCCGCCGCGCCGGAGACGGCCGGTGCGGCGAAACTGACCCTCAGCGGGCGCTACCACGGGTCCACGACCGCCGGGCAGTGGCTCGACCGGATCGTCGCCCACGGACTCGGCGTCCGCAGCCGCGTCGAGCTCACGCTCACCGACGCCGGGATCACGGTCGTCCGCCCCGGGGCGAACGACTTCCACATCCCGGCCGACGCCCTGCGCGAGGCACGCCTCGACAAGGGCATCGCCGGCAAGGTCCTCGCCGAGGGCGGGCTCCTGATCGTCACCTGGGAGCACGGCGGCACCCTCCTCGACTCCGGCTTCCGGTCCGACCGGGCGGCGGAACACACCGCCTGGGTCGAGACCGTCAACTCCATGATCAGCGCAACGGAAGGCATCGCACGATGACGACCTCCACCAGGGGAGCCGCCAAGACTCCCGCCGTACTCGTCCTGGAGGACGGCCGGATCTTCCGCGGCCGCGCCTACGGGGCCGTGGGGGAGACCTTCGGCGAGGCCGTGTTCTCCACCGGCATGACCGGCTACCAGGAGACCCTGACCGACCCGTCGTACCACCGCCAGGTCGTGGTCATGACCGCCCCGCACGTCGGCAACACCGGCGTCAACGACGAGGACCCCGAGTCCGGCCGCATCTGGGTCTCCGGCTACGTCGTCCGCGACCCCGCCCGCGTCTCCTCCAACTGGCGCGCGAAGCGCTCGCTCGACGAGGAGCTGGAGCGCCAGGGCGTCGTCGGGATCTCCGGCGTCGACACCCGCGCCCTCACCCGCCACCTGCGCGAGCGCGGCGCCATGCGCGTCGGCATCTTCTCCGGCGACGCCTGGACCGGCGTCCGCGACGAGGCCCTGCTCGCCAAGGTCAAGGCACAGCCCGAGATGAAGGGCGCGAACCTCTCCGCCGAGGTCGCCACCAAGGAGACGTACGTCGTCCCCGCCGTCGGCGAGAAGAAGTTCACCGTCGCCGCTGTCGACCTCGGCATCAAGGGCATGACCCCGCACCGGATGGCCGAGCGCGGCATCGAGGTCCACGTCCTGCCCGCCACCGCCACCGCCGAGGACGTCTACGCCGTCGAGCCCGACGGAGTGTTCTTCTCCAACGGCCCCGGCGACCCGGCCACCGCGGACGGCCCCGTCGCCCTCATGCGGGCCGTCCTGGAGCGCGGGACGCCGCTCTTCGGCATCTGCTTCGGCAACCAGATCCTGGGCCGGGCGCTCGGCTTCGGCACGTACAAGCTGAAGTACGGCCACCGGGGCATCAACCAGCCGGTCCAGGACCGCACCACCGGCAAGGTCGAGGTCACCGCGCACAACCACGGCTTCGCCGTGGACGCGCCCCTCGACAAGGTCTCCGACACCCCCTTCGGCCGCGCCGAGGTCTCCCACGTCTGTCTGAACGACAACGTCGTGGAGGGCCTCCAGCTGCTCGACCGGCCGGCCTTCTCGGTCCAGTACCACCCCGAGGCGGCAGCGGGCCCGCACGACGCCGCGTACCTCTTCGACCGCTTCGTATCCCTCATGGAGGCCGAGCGTGCCTAAGCGCACCGATATCCAGTCCGTCCTGGTCATCGGCTCCGGCCCGATCGTGATCGGCCAGGCCGCCGAGTTCGACTACTCCGGCACCCAGGCGTGCCGCATCCTCAAGGCCGAAGGCCTGCGGGTGATCCTGGTCAACTCCAACCCGGCCACGATCATGACCGACCCGGAGATCGCCGACGCCACGTACGTCGAGCCGATCACTCCCGAGTTCGTCGAGAAGATCATCGCCAAGGAGCGCCCCGACGCCCTCCTGCCCACCCTCGGCGGCCAGACCGCGCTGAACACCGCGATCTCCATGCACGAGCAGGGCGTCCTGGAGAAGTACGGGGTGGAGCTGATCGGCGCGAACGTCGAGGCCATCCACAAGGGCGAGGACCGCGACCTGTTCAAGGGCGTCGTGGAGGCCGTCAAGGCCAAGATCGGGCACGGCGAGTCCGCCCGCTCGGTCATCTGCCACTCCATGGACGACGTGATCAAGGGCGTCGACACCCTCGGCGGCTACCCCGTCGTCGTCCGCCCCTCCTTCACCATGGGCGGCGCCGGCTCCGGCTTCGCGCACGACGAGGAGGAGCTGCGCCGCATCGCCGGCCAGGGCCTGACGCTCTCTCCCACCACCGAGGTGCTCCTGGAGGAGTCCATCCTCGGCTGGAAGGAGTACGAGCTGGAGCTGATGCGCGACAAGAACGACAACGTCGTGGTCGTCTGCTCCATCGAGAACTTCGACCCGATGGGCGTCCACACCGGCGACTCGATCACCGTCGCCCCGGCGATGACGCTGACCGACCGCGAGTACCAGGTCCTCCGTGACATCGGCATCGCGATCATCCGCGAGGTCGGCGTGGACACCGGCGGCTGCAACATCCAGTTCGCGGTCAACCCGGACGACGGCCGGATCATCGTCATCGAGATGAACCCCCGCGTCTCCCGCTCCTCCGCGCTCGCCTCCAAGGCGACGGGTTTCCCGATCGCCAAGATCGCGGCCCGTCTGGCCGTGGGGTACACGCTGGACGAGATCCCGAACGACATCACGGAGAAGACCCCGGCGTCCTTCGAGCCCACCCTCGACTACGTCGTCGTCAAGGCGCCCCGCTTCGCGTTCGAGAAGTTCCCCGCCGCCGACTCCACGCTGACCACGACCATGAAGTCGGTCGGCGAGGCCATGGCGATCGGCCGGAACTTCACCGAGGCCCTCCAGAAGGCCCTGCGGTCCCTGGAGAAGAAGGGCTCGCAGTTCACCTTCGTGGGCGAGCCCGGCGACAAGGCGGAGCTGCTGCGCGAATCCGTCCGTCCCACCGACGGCCGGATCAACACCGTCATGCAGTCCATCCGCGCGGGTGCCACCCCGGACGAGGTCTTCGACGCGACGAAGATCGACCCGTGGTTCGTGGACCAGCTCTTCCTGATCAAGGAGATCGCCGACGAGCTGGCCGCCGCCGAGAAGCTCGACCCGGAGATCCTGGCCGAGGCCAAGCGCCACGGTTTCTCCGACGCCCAGATCGCGGAGATCCGTGGCCTGCGGGAGGACGTCGTCCGCGAGGTCCGGCACGCCCTCGGTGTCCGGCCGGTGTACAAGACGGTGGACACCTGTGCGGCGGAGTTCGCGGCGAAGACGCCGTACTTCTACTCCTC
>NZ_JBIVPH010000007.1:0-274615 GCF_044754545.1 Streptomyces sp. NPDC093071
AGGAGGGCGGCGGAGAGGGGTTGGGCGTCGTCGGTGGAGACGGTGGTGGGGCGGGTGAGTTCGGGCAGTCCGTCCAGGGCCGTCCGGCGCATCGATGCCTCCGGATTCCCGGCGACCTCAGGGCCGTGACCGAGGGTGACGGACGGAACGCGGGGGGTGGACATGGGGCTCCTTCGACGGTTCACGGGACCTGCCCCGACCCCGTGAAAAGGGCGACGGCGCGGGTCCGCCGGTCAAACGTCTTGAATCAGGATGCCCCGTATCAAGGGGTTTGGCACGATTTCTCGGGGAAGCCGTGCAGCGAGGAGACGAACCCGTCTCCGGCCGAGAGGAGCGAACGATGCCGCGCGGATCGAGCCCCAAGCGGGAGCGACAGTACGAGCACATCAAGGACAGCGCCCTGGACCGGGGCGAGAGCGAGAAGCGCGCCGAGGAGATCGCCGCGCGCACGGTCAACAAGGAGCGGGCCCGGAGCGGCGAGTCCAAGACCGCCAGCAAGAGCTCCACGCAGGACATGTCCTCCGCGCGCCGGGGCGGCAAGAACGCGCACAGCGGCGCGCAGGGACCGACGTACGACCAGCTCTACGCCGAGGCCAAGCGCCGCAACGTCCACGGCCGCTCCTCGATGGACAAGGCGGAGCTGAAGAAGGCCCTGGGCAAGTGACGGGCCCGGCCCGCTGAACGGTCCTCGTGGCGTGGCCCGGACGGTCACCGTCCGGGCCACGCCACGAAGAACGCCTCCGCTCACCGGGGACTCACCAGCGGTACCAGCGGCCACTGCCGCTGCGCATGAAGAAGCCGAGCACCCACAGCACGAGCAGGGCGATGGCGATGTACCAGAGCACGTCGACCGCGAAGCCCGCGCCGAAGAGGACCAGGATCACCAGGAGGACGAGGAGCAGGGGAACCATGACGTCACCTCCGTCGTTCACGGTGTCGTCCGGCGCTCGTCCGCCCGGACACCCGCTACATCGCCCCTGCCCGCTCCCCTCGCGGTCATGCACTTCCGCGCACGTTCCCTACGACGCCGGTCGGGGCCCCACCACGCCCCGGGCGATCCCGAGGTCGACGAGGTCCCGGGGCCGCAGCCGGAGCTGGTCGGCGGTCTCACCGGCCTCCCCGGGCGCGCGCTTCAGGATGGCGGCGGCCGCCTCGGGCGCGATGACGGAGAAGTACGCGTCCGGGGTGACCCAGGTGTTCCCCGGGGCCGCGAGCGCCAGCGCCCCGCCCGAGCCGCCCTCCCCGACGAGCAGCGAGGTCAGCGGGGTGCGCGCGCTCGCGACGGCCGCGAACAGGTCCGCGATCGCGCTGCCCGCGCCCGAGCGCTCCGCCTCCGCGTCGTTCGCGGCCCCCGGGGTGTCGACCAGCGTGAGCACCGGGACGCCGAGGCGGCCCGCGAGGCGCACGAGCCGGGCGGCCGTGCGGAAGCCGGCCGGACGGGTCGCGGTGCCGCACTGCGCGGCGTAGGCGACGGTGTGCCCGTCGGGCAGCCGCCCGAAGCCGCACCGCACACCCGGGTCGACACCGCCGCAGCGGTCCCCGGAGATCTCCTCGCGGAGGGTGAAATGGGCGTCGAGGTACGCCCCGGCCCGGGGCCGGTCCGGATGCCGGGCCCGCGCCACGGCCTCCCGGCCACTCGCGGCGGGCGCCGCGCCGGGATCCCCGAGCGCGTACGGCGGCGGCACCGGACCCTTCGCCGGGCGGGTCAGCAGGGACAGCCACCGCCCGAGGGCGGCGCGCAGCGCCTCCGGCGGCACGATCGCGTCCACGTGCCCGTGCGCGAGCTGCGCCTCCGCGGTGTACGCGGCCGGATCCGCGTCCGGCGGCCGCACCCGGGACCCGGCGAACGCGACCTGGGCGCCGGGCAGGGCCAGGACGACGTCGGAGCCCGCGCCGAGGGTGGCCCAGCCGCCGCCGGTCGTCGGATCCCGCAGGACCGCGATCTGCGGCAGCCCGGCGGCCCGGGTCAGCTCCGACTCGCGGGCCAGGTTCTGGAGCTGGAGGAGGGCCCGCATCCCCTCGTGCATCCGGCTGCCGCCGGTGGCCGGCAGGACCACCACGGGCAGCCGCCGCGCCCGGGCCAGGGCGTGGGCCGCGACGGCCCGCGCCCCCGTCCGCTCCCCGAGGGAACCGCCCAGGAACCCGAACTCGAAGGAGATCAGGACCGCCTTCACCCCGCCCACCGTGCCCGTCCCGCAGACCACCGACTCGGTCTCGCCGGTCCGGGCGGCGGCACGGGCGTGCGCGGCGGAGTAACCGGGCCAGCCGATCGGCCCGTCGCCGGTCAGGGGCCCCTCGTCGAAGGGCAGTTCGGTGAACTCGTCGGTCACGAGGGCGATCGCCCCGCGTGCCGTCGTCGGATCGGTCATGCGGGCCTCGCAGCCGGTCGCCGGTGCCTACGGGGAACGCGTACGGGCGGATCGCTCGTACAGATGGATCACACGGATGGATCACGTGTACGAACGGATCGCGCGTACGATGGATCAGCGGTGCGCCCCCACCGTACCGCCCGGTCCGGCACCGCCCCGGGGCGGCCCCGCCCGCCCGGCCTCAGGCCATGATCCCGCTCCCGTGCGGCGCGTACAGGTCCAGGAGCCGGACCCGGGTCACCTGGAGGCGGTGCGCCAGGATCGAGCCCAGCCAGAACAGGACCGAGGCGCCGAACTCCGGATCGGAGCGGCACATCGACCGGACCGCCGGGGCGTTGAACTCGTACGCCCGCACCGGCGTCATCGCCTCGGCCCCCGACTGGCACAGGTACGGTGGGAACATCCAGGAGAGCCCGACCAGCTCGCCGTGGTGCAGCGTCTCGATCACGGGCGCCCCGCGCCCCGGCACCCGCGCGTCGAGCGTCACCGCGCCCGTCTTCACGATCCAGAACCGGTCGGCGTGCTGGTGCTCCTCGAAGAGGCGGTGACCGGACTCGAAGTACACGTCCTCGGCGAAGGCCATCAGGCGTTCCCGGTGCTCCGGGGGCAACGTGCTGACCTTGGGCGTGGCACTGCTCATGGCGGACCCTCCTCGGACACTCGACTCCCACCCCCAGTGTCGGCCAAGGAGCCGCCGCGCGCGCAGGATCCGCCCGCCGTCACGCCCCCGGAACGCCCGCTCACCCTCCGTACGCCCCCTTCGTACGCCCTCCGTACGACCCTCCGTCCGGCCCGTCCCCGCCCGGCGTGCGCGGGCCGGGCGGAGGGCGGAGCATGAACGTGAGGAGGGAGCCGGCAAGCGGAGGCGTGACCCAGGAGGGTGCCATGCCCGTCCCGGACGGCGGTGACGCGCTCGTGGTGCTGCGCGGGGTCGACAAGCACTTCGGCACCCTGCACGTCCTGCGCTCCATCGACCTCACGGTCCACCGGGGCGAGGTCGTCGTGGTCGTCGGACCCTCCGGCTCCGGGAAGTCCACGCTGTGCCGGGCGGTCAACCGCCTGGAGACCGTCGACGCGGGCGAGATCGTCGTCGACGGACGGCCCCTGCCGGCCGAGGGACGCGAACTGGCCGCCCTCAGGGCCGACGTCGGCATGGTCTTCCAGTCCTTCGACCTCTTCGCGCACAAGACCGTCCTCGGCAACGTCACCCTGGGACAGATCAAGGTCCGCAAGAAGGACCGGAGGACGGCCGAGGAACGGGCCCGCGAACTCCTCGACCGGGTCGGGGTCGCCTCGCAGGCGGACAAATATCCGGCCCAGCTCTCCGGGGGCCAGCAGCAGCGCGTGGCCATCGCCCGCGCCCTCGCCATGGATCCGAAGGTGATGCTCTTCGACGAGCCGACCTCCGCGCTCGACCCCGAGATGATCAACGAGGTCCTGGAGGTCATGCGGCAACTCGCCCGGGACGGCATGACGATGGTGGTCGTCACCCACGAGATGGGCTTCGCCCGCTCCGCCGCCCACCGGGTCGTCTTCATGGCCGACGGGAGCATCGTCGAGGCGACGACCCCGGAGGAGTTCTTCACCGCACCGCGCAGCGACCGCGCCAAGGACTTCCTCTCCAAGATCCTCCACCACTGAGCAAGCACCGGGCCGAGGCCCGGCCGAAAGACCCCCTGGGGTGATCCTCATGAACCCGCTCAGGACCGGCAGGTCCCTCACGGCCGCCGCCGCGGCCGTCGTCCTCTCCCTCACCTCCGCCGGATTCGCGAACGCCGCCGTCCCCCGTGACCACGGGGAGGACGAGATCACCGTCGGCATCAAGTTCGACCAGCCCGGCATCGGCCTGAAGACCCCCGACGGCACGTACACCGGCTTCGACGTCGACGTGGCGACCTACGTCGCCAGGGAACTCGGCCACGACCCGTCGACCATCGTGTGGAAGGAGGCCAAGAGCGCCGACCGCGAGACCCTGCTCCAGCGCGGCGACGTGGACTTCATCGCGGCCTCGTACTCGATCAACGACGAACGGGCCCAGAAGGTCGACTTCGCCGGCCCCTACCTCCTCGCCCACCAGGACGTCTTGATCCGTGCCGACGACGACTCGATCAAGCAGCCGTCCGACCTGAACGACAAGAAGCTCTGCTCGGTCACCGGCTCCACCTCCGCGCAGAACGTCAAGACGAAGCTCGCCCCCGACGCCCAGCTCCAGGAGTACGGCGGCTACTCCGAGTGCCTGACCGGCCTGGAGAACGGCGTCATCGACGCCGTCACCACCGACGACTCGATCCTCGCCGGGTACGCCTCGCAGAGCGAGTTCAAGGACGAGTTCAAGCTCGGCGGCTTCAAGATGAGCAACGAGAACTACGGCATCGGCGTCCAGAAGGGCAGCGACCTCAAGGACAGGATCAACACGGCCCTGGAGAAGATGGTCGCCGACGGCTCCTGGGACGCGGCGGTGAAGAAGAACTTCGGCCCGGCCGGCTACCAGAGCGAACCCGCACCGAAGATCGGCGTCGTCGTGAAGTGAGCGGACCGCCGTGTTCGACTTCCTCCAGGGGTACGACCTGCTCGGAGCCTTCTGGGTGACGGTGCGGCTCACCGTCTACTCCGCGATCGGCTCCCTGGTCTGGGGGACGCTGCTCGCCGCCATGCGGGTCGGCCCCGTCCCCCTCATGCGGTGCTTCGGCGCCGTCTACGTCAACGTCGTCCGCAACATCCCGCTCACCGTCATCATCGTCTTCACCTCGCTCGGCCTCTTCCAGACCCTCGGGGTCGACATGGGCGCCGAACGGTTCACCACCATCAACTTCCGCCTCGCCGTCCTCGGACTCACCGCCTACACCAGCGCGTTCGTCTGCGAGGCGCTCCGCTCCGGCATCAACACCGTCCCCCTCGGACAGGTCGAGGCCGCCCGCGCCATCGGCCTGAACTTCCCCCAGGTCCTGCGGCTCGTCGTGCTCCCGCAGGCCTTCCGCTCCGTCGTCGGCCCCCTCGCCAACGTCCTCATCGCCCTCACCAAGAACACCACCGTGGCCGCCGCCATCGGCGTCGCCGAAGCCGCCCTGCTGATGCGGGAGATGATCGAGAACGAGGCCCAGCTCATCCTGATCTCCGCGATCTTCGCCGTCGGCTTCCTCTGCCTCACCCTGCCCACCGGCCTGTTCCTCGGCTGGGTCGCCAAGAAGGTGGCGGTGAGACGATGAGCGCCCGGAGCGGACGGGGACGGCCGCGGAAGGACACCCCCACCGTCCTCTACGACGTCCCCGGGCCGCGCGCCCGGCGGCGCAACCTCCTGTGGACCCTCCTCTTCCTGGTCGCGCTCGCCGCCGTCGCGGGGTGGGTGATCGCGAGCCTCGCCGACAAGGACCAGCTCGCCTGGTCCAAGTGGGAGCCCTTCTTCACGGACGCCCGCGTCTGGGAGACGTACCTCCTGCCCGGCCTGAAGAACACCGTGATCGCCGCCGCCCTCTCCATGGTGATCGCCCTGCCCCTCGGCGCCCTCCTCGGCGTCTCCCGCCTCTCCGACCACCGTGCCGTGCGCGGCGCGGCCGGCACCGTCGTCGAGTTCTTCCGGGCGATCCCCGTCCTCATCCTGATGCTCTTCGCGAACGCCGCCTACTCCGAGTTCACCGACATCAGCCCGGACACCCGCCCCCTGTACGCCGTCGTCACCGGCCTCGTCCTCTACAACGCCTCCGTCCTCGCGGAGGTCGTCCGCGCCGGCATCCTCTCCCTGCCGACGGGACAGACCGACGCGGCCAAGGCCGTCGGAATGCGCAAGGGCCAGACCATGGCGTACGTCCTCCTGCCGCAGTCGGTCACCGCCATGCTGCCCGCCCTGGTCAGCCAGCTCGTCGTCATCGTCAAGGACACCGCGCTCGGCGGCGCGATGCTCGGCTTCTCCGAACTGCTCGCCTCGGTCCGCCCGGCGAGCGCCAACTACGGGGCCAACACGATCGCCTGCTTCACCGTCGTCGCCGTGATCTTCGTGCTCCTCAACTTCGCGCTCACCGCCTTCGCCTCCCGCCTCGAAGGCCGCCTGCGGCGCGGCAAGCGGTCCACGGGCGCGGTCGTCGGGGCGGACGCGGTGGAGGAACTGGCCGTACCAGGCGAGCACGGGGACCGCCCGGGGAAGCCCTGACGCGGCGGCCGGCCCGGGGCCTCAGCGCCGGGCGAGGGCCAGCACGCTCAGACCGAACATCAGGACGCCCAGCGGGACGTGGACCGCCGGGACGTGCGCGATGCCGACCACCACCTGGACCGAGGCGAGGACGAGGAAGCCCGACGCATGCCAGACGGGCCGGACCGAGCCGCCGCCCGGCTTCCACGCGAGCACCGCCGCGAGCAGGTACAGCATCGTCGCCCCGTACATCACCCGGGCCCCGACGTCGTGCAGCGTCCCTCCGGCCGACGAGGTCAGCAGCAGCCCGGCGGAGACCGCCTGGAGGAAGAGGGTCAGGGTCTGCAGGACGATCGCGGTCCTCAGGAAGGAGAAGCCGCGCTCTGCGTGTGCCGTCACCTGGGTGGCCATGTCACAGTCCCCTTTTCCGCCCCGGGCTTCCCGCCCTCGGGCAGTGGATCGATAAGGTCTCACCTGTTCGACGACGCGGGCCCGCGAAAGGTAAGGCGGGGACCGTGGAAGACGGGACGGGGGCGGCCTGGGCATGGGAACTGCCGGGATCGGTACGGACGGCATGGACGGCACGGCCGGTGAACGGGGACGGCTGATCAACGTCGCCTACCGGCTGCTCGGTTCGGCGACCGAGGCCGAGGACGCCGTACAGGACGCCTACGCGCGCTGGTACGGGCTGCCGGGCAGCCGGCGGGAGGAGATCCTGTCCCCGGGGGCCTGGCTCACGACGGTGACCGGCCGCATCTGCCTGGACCTGCTCGGCTCGGCGCGGGCCCGCCGCGAACGCTACGTCGGCGCCTGGCTGCCCGAGCCGCTGCCCGACCGCGCCGAGTGGGACCGCGCGGGCTCCCCGGCCGGCCCCGGGGACCCCGCCGACCGGATCGTCCTGGACGAGTCGGTGGCCATGGCCTTCCTCGTCGTCCTGGAGTCGATGACGCCCGCCGAGCGGGTGGCGTTCGTCCTGCACGACGTCTTCCGGTACCCGTTCGCCGAGATCGCGGGCGTCCTCGGCCGGACCCCCGCCGCCTGCAAGCAACTGGCCTCCTCCGCCCGGCGGCGGGTGGACACCGCGTCCGGCCCGGTGCCGGCGACCGGGCGGCCCGACGTCGTCAGACGCGTCAAGGAGGCGTGGGAGAGCAAGGACGTCCCCGCCCTCGTCGATCTCCTCGACCCAGACGCCGTGATGACCGCCGACGGCGGGGGCATGGTCGGCACCGTCCTGCGCCCGGTCGAGGGCGGTACGCGGATCGCCCGGTACATGGTCGCCATCGCCGACAGGGCCCCCGGGCTCGAACTCCTGGAGCGGTCGGTCAACGGCGCGTCCGGCCTGGTGGCCCGGCGTGACGGCGTCGTCGCGACCGTGGCCGCGTTCGACGTCGTCGGCGGGCGCGTCGCCCGGATCTGGGTGGTCCGCAACCCGGAGAAGCTGCGGCCGTGGGTGGGGGTCTTCCCCGACGCCCCTCAGGGCCCGCCCCGTCACGGCTGACGGGCCGGGGTCCCTCCCCCGGGTGAAGGGACCCCGAGGACACCCCGAAAGCACCCATCCGCGAGGCGATCCGTGGCGAAGTACTCAGCATGAACGCCACCAGGGACACGCTCCGGCCCGTCCGCGAAGCCACCCGCACCGACCGTCTCCTCGCCGCGCTCGGCGGCCTCGCCGCCGCGTACGTCTCCCTGGCCGTCGCGGACCTCGTCGCCTCCCGGGTGCGGCCCGAGGCGAGCCCCGTCGTGGCCGTCGGCGGCGCCGTCGTCGACCGGACCCCGGCGGTCCTCAAGGACTGGGCGATCCGGACCTTCGGGGAGGACGACAAGGCGGTCCTCCAGCTCGGCATCCTGCTCCTCCTCGCGCTCCTCGCCGTCGGGATCGGTCTGCTGGCGCTGCGCCGCCGCGTCCTCGGCTCGGCGGCGGTCGGCGCCTTCGGCGTCCTCGGGGCACTCGCCGCCGTCACCCGCCCGGACTCGGAGTCCGCCGTCGACGCCGTCCCCTCCCTCGTCGGAGCCGCCGCGGGGGCGCTCCTCCTGTACGTCCTGATCGGCCGGCTCCTCGCCCCGCGACCGGGCGCCGTGACCACGGCCGGTGCTGGTGCCGGGGTCGGGGGCGGGGCCGGAAGCGGGGCCGAGGTCGGGAGCGGGACCGGAAGCGGGGCCGGGGGCGGGACCGAGAGCGTGCCCGGTGCCGAGAGCGAGAGCGCGGCCGGTGCAGGGACCGGGACCCGGGCCGCCCGCGCGGACCGCAGGAGCTTCCTCCTTGTCGCGGCGACCACCGGCCTCGCCGCGACCGGCGCCGCCGCCCTCGGCCGGGCCGTCGGCTCGCCCGCCGAGGAGAACGCGGCCGCCTCCCGGGCGGCCCTGCGCCTGCCCCGGCCGGCGTCCCCGGCACCCCCGGTCCCCGCCGGGGCCCGGCTCGCCGTCCCCGGCATCAGTCCCTTCACCACCCCCAACCGGGACTTCTACCGGGTCGACACCGCGCTCGTCGTCCCCAAGGTGAACGCGGACCGCTGGCGCCTGCGCCTCCACGGCGCGGGCGTCCGCGAGGAGCTGACCCTCACCCTGCGGGACCTCATGGCCCGGCGGACGGTCGAGCGGGACATCACCCTGGCCTGCGTCTCCAACGAGGTCGGCGGCCCGTACGTCGGAAACGCCCGCTGGCTCGGCGTCCCCCTCGCCGAGCTGCTGCGCGAGGCCGGGGTCCGCCCACCCTCCGAGGGCGGACCCGCCGACCAGCTGGTGGCCCGCTCCGTCGACGGCATGACCATCGGCACCCCCGTCGAGGACGTCATGGACGGCCGCGACGCGCTCCTCGCCTTCGGCATGAACGGCGAACCCCTGCCCTTCGAGCACGGCTTCCCCGTCCGCATGGTCGTCCCCGGCCTGTTCGGCTACGTCTCCGCCTGCAAGTGGATCGAGTCGATCGAGCTCACCACCTTCGACGCCTACGACGCCTACTGGGTCCCGCGCGGCTGGGCCGCCGAGGCCCCCGTCAAGACCCAGTCCCGCATCGACACCCCCCGCCCCTTCGGCCGCCCCGCCGCCGGAACCGTCATGGTCGCCGGAGTCGCCTGGGCCCAGCACCGGGGCATCCGCCGGGTCGAGGTGCGGGTCGACGACGGCCCCTGGCAGGAGGCGCGCCTCGCCGCCGAGGACACCCGCGACACCTGGCGCCAGTGGACGTACCCCTGGACGGCCACCCCCGGCCGCCACACCCTCACCGTCCGCGCCACCGACGGCACCGGCGCCACCCAGCCCGAGCGGCGCACCAAGACGATGCCCGACGGCGCCCAGGGATGGCACTCGGTCGTCGTGACCGTCGAGGGCGGGGCGTAGGCACACGTGGTCGTAGGCATACGTGGTCGTAGACGCCCGTGGTCATAGGGGCCCGTGGTCGTAGGTGCGTAACGAAGCCGCCGCACTCACCCGTTCGGGGGAAGGATGAGGGACACTGCTTCCGTGCGTGGACATCTGCCGGACGAGAACCCCGGTTTCGTGGGACGCCGCACGGAACTGGAGCGCGTCTCCGCCGCGTTGGCGGAGCACCGCCTCGTCACCGTGACCGGCGTCGGGGGAGTCGGGAAGACCCGGCTCGCGCTGCGCGCCGCACACCGGGCCGCCGAGCGGTACCCGGACGGGGCCTGGTGGACCGACCTCGGCCAGCTCGACGGCGAGCGGCTTCTCGTCGCCCTCGTCGCCGACTCCGTGGACCTCGCCGACCACACCCCCGGCACGTCCGCCGCCGGCCTCTGCCGCCGCCTCGCCGACGACCGGCTGCTGCTCGTCCTGGACTCCTGCGAGCACCTGGCCGAACCCTGCGCCCGGCTCGTCGCCGAACTCCTCGCCGCCGCCCCCGGCCTCACCGTCCTCGCCACCAGCCGCCGCCCCCTCGGCGTCGCGGGGGAGGAGACGATCGCCCTCGACCCGCTGCCGCCCGCCGGACCGGACGCCCTGGCCCTGCTCCGCCGGGCCGCCGGGGAGGACTTCCCCGCCGCCGGGCCCGCCGGGGAGATCTGCGTACGTCTGGAGGGCATCCCGCTCGCCCTCGAACTCGCCGCCGCCCAGATCCGCCTCCAGGGCGCCGAGGCCGTGCGCGACCAGCTCGGCTCCCGCCTCGACGCCCCGCCCGGCGCCCGCTTCGACCTGCTCGCCCACACCGAGCGCGTCTGGCCGAGCCGCCACCAGACCCTGCGCGCCGCCATCGGCTGGAGCCACGAGCTGAGCACCCCGCTCGAACGCCTCCTCTGGGCCCGGCTCTCCGTCTTCCGGGGCCCCTTCGACCTCGCGTCCGCGACCGCCGTGTGCGGCGGCGGCCCGCTGGACCGCGCGACCCTGCCGGAGGCGCTCGACGGCCTCGTCCGCTCCTCCGTGGTCCGCCCGCCCGACGCCGGCGGGCGCCACCGGATGCTCGACACGATCCGCGAGTACGGGGCGACCTGGCTGGACCGCACCGGCGAGGCCGGAACCGTCGCCGACCGGCACGCCGCCCACTTCCGGGGCCTGGCCCGCCGGGCCGAGACCGAGTGGCACGGCGCCCGCCAGCTCCGCTGGTACCGGACCGTCGACGCCCACCACACCGATCTGCGCACCGCCCTCGACCGGCTGCTGCGCACCGACCCCGACGCGGCCCTCGACCTGGTCGGCTCCGTCGCCTTCGCCTGGTCCTGCCGGGGCCGCCTCCGCGAGGCCCGCGACGGCCTCGAACAGGCCCTGGTCCTCAGCGAGGCGCGCGGCCGCGTCCGGGCCCGCGCCCTGTGGGCCCTCGGCGTCACCCTGGTGCTCCAGGGCGAGTTCGGCCCCGCCCAGGACGTCAGCGAGCGGTGCGCCCGCGAGGCCCGGCACGCCGAATACGCCGAGCCCGCCGGGACCGGGGCGGGCCGCGACCGGCCCGGCGACCTCACCCTCGACGCCGCCGCCCTCGCCGGACTCCTCGCCCTCACCACCGGCCGCCCGACGGCCGCCGACGTCGTCGTGGGCCACGTCCTCGACGCCGCCCGCGGCGGCCCCGCCGACTCCGCCGCCCGGCTCCGCTGCCACCTCGTGCGGGTCTTCGCCCTCACCGGTCTGGGCCGGCTCGCGGAGGCCCGGGAGCGGGCGCTCCGGCTGCGCGCCCTGTGCGAGGAGCTCGACGAGCACTGGACCCGCACCGCCCTGGAGTACCAGCTCGCCCTCACCGGCCTCCTGGAGGGCGACCCGGCCACCGCCTCCGTGCACGCCCGCGCCATGCTCGAAGGCACCCGCCGCCTCGGCGCGAGCCTCGGCGTCGCCCTCGGCCTCGACGTCCTGGCCACCGCCCTCGCGGCGGCCGGCGAGGGCGAGCGCGCCGCGGACGTCTCCGGCACCGGGGAGGCGTACTGGCGCTCCACCGGCCAGCCCCGGCGCGGCCTGCCCGGCCTGCGGGCCCTGCACGAGAAGTACACGGACACGGTCCGCGCCTCGATCGGCGAGCCCGCCTACGAGGAGATCTTCCTCCGCGCCCTCACCGGCCTCCCGCAGGACGGCCTCGACCGCGCCCTGCGCGGCCCCGGGCACGCCTGACGTTTCGGATCCGGCGCACCGGGACATCCGCACCACGGGACCGGCACGCCGCACCGGCCGCCACCGCCGCGCGTACCGCCCGACCTGCCGGAACGCACCGGGACGGCGCGGGGCGACGGCACGGCGCCCCGGTGCGTAGAGTCGGCCCCTGTACGAGCGGTGCGAGCCGTGCGCGCGGACGAGCGCCACGGCCCGTACGAGCGAACGACCCCCGACGAGGAGACCTCACGTGACCGACCCGGCGTCCACCGCCCTCCAGCAGCAGATCGCCCGGGACCTCCAGGTGTCCGAAACCTTCGACCCGGCGGTGGAGATCGAGCGCCGGGTGGCCTTCCTCACCGAGCGGCTCACCACCACCGGACTGCGCGCCCTGGTGCTCGGCATCAGCGGCGGCGTCGACTCCACCACCGCGGGCCGGCTCTGCCAGCTCGCCGTGGAGCGCGCCCGCGCCGCCGGCCACGACGCCGTCTTCTACGCGATGCGCCTGCCCTACGGCGTCCAGGCCGACGAGAAGGACGCCCAGACCGCCCTCGACTTCATCCGCCCCGACAAGGTCCTCACCGTGGACGTGAAGGCGGCGAGCGACGCGGCCCTGGAGGCCTGCCTCGCCGGTGACGTCGCCTTCCGCGACGCCCACCACCAGGACTTCGTCCAGGGCAACATCAAGGCCCGCCAGCGGATGATCGCCCAGTACGCGGTCGCCGGCGCCCACGACGGCCTCGTCGTCGGCACCGACCACGCGGCCGAGGCCGTCTCCGGCTTCTTCACCAAGTTCGGCGACGGCGCCGCCGACGTCGTCCCGCTGACCGGTCTGACCAAGCGGCGCGTCCGCGCGGTCGCCGCCGAGCTGGGCGCCCCGGGCGGCCTGGTGCGGAAGGTCCCCACGGCCGACCTGGAGACCCTCGACCCGGGCAAGCCCGACGAGGACGCGCTCGGCGTCACGTACGACGAGATCGACGACTTCCTGGAGGGCAAGCCGGTCGACGAGGCCGCCTTCGACGCGATCGTCCGCCGCTACGAGCTCACCGAGCACAAGCGACAGCTGCCGATCGCCCCCTGAGCGGAGCGGCGGACTCCGCGCCGACGGCGGATCCTGGAAGGGGGCCTCGCCGGAGGCCCCCGGAACGGACTCCGGAAGGGAGTGCGCCATGTTCGGCGAGACCTCGGCGTTCAGCGGCTTCTCGGTCGACGACCTCGACGCCGCCCGGCGGTTCTACGGCGAGACCCTCGGCCTGGAGGTGGAGGAATCGGGACCGGAGGGCATGGAGATGCTCCTCCTCACCCTGGCGGGCGGCGCGCGCGTCCTCGTCTACCCCAAGGAGGACCACGCCCCCGCCTCCTTCACGATCCTCAACTTCCAGGTCGACGACATCGAGCGGACCGTCGACGAGCTGACGGGGCGGGGCATCGCCCTGGAGCGCTACCCCGGCTTCGACGCCGACGACAAGGGCATCGTGCGCGGCGAGGGCGGTCCGGCCGTCGCCTGGTTCACGGACCCGGCGGGCAACGTCCTGTCCGTCCTCCAGGAGTCCTGACCGCCCGGCCGCCCCGGACGGGGCCCTCCGGCGGGTCCCGCGCCCCGCCGCCGCCCCGGACGGCGGCGGCGCCGGATCCCCGCCCCGTGGCCCGAACGGGCCCGGCCGGGGTGCGCCGGGCACCCGTACCGCCTCGAATGGGAGCGTGACCGCGCCGCCCGACGACTGCCTCGCCCGCAACGAGTGGATCTGCGGCGCCTACCTCTCCTCCCGCAGGGAGATCCTCACCGACGCCGTCGTCCAGCACCTCCAGCTGACCGGCGTCTCCGTCGCCCTCGCCCTCCTGATCGCCCTGCCCCTGGCGATCGCCGCCCGCCGCCTGCGCTGGGTCGCGGCCCCCGTCCTCGGGATCACCACGCTCCTCTACACGATCCCGGCGCTCGCGATGTTCTCGCTGCTCCTGCCCCTGTACGGACTCTCCGCCGCCCTCGTCGTGGCCGGTCTCGTCCTGTACTCGCTCACGCTCCTCGTCCGGAACCTCCTCGCCGGGCTCCGGGCCGTCCCCGAGGAGACCCGGCGGGCCGCGCGCGGCCTCGGCTACGGGCCGCTGCGGCTCCTCCTCGCCGTCGAACTGCCCCTCGCCCTGCCCGCCGCGATGGCCGGGCTGCGCCTCGCCACCGTCTCCGCCGTCTCCCTGGTCACCATCGGCGCGATCGTCGGCCACGGCGGGCTCGGCAACCTCATCTACGCCGGGATGAACACCTACTTCAAGGCCCAGGTCCTCACCGCCTCCGTCCTCTGCGTGGTCATCGCCGTCGCCGCCGACCTGCTCCTCCTCGGCGTACAGCGGCTGCTCACCCCCTGGACCCGGGCGCGGTCCGCGTGAACACCGTCTCCGCCGCCTGGTCCTGGCTCACCACCGCCGCCCACTGGTCCGGCGAGAACGGCGTCTGGCACCGGCTCGGCGAGCACGTCTTCCTCACCGTCGTCTGCCTCGCCCTGAGCTGCGCGATCGCCCTCCCGACGGCCCTGGTCCTCGGCCACCTCGGCAAGGGCGGCGGACTCGCCGTGAACCTCGCCAACGCCGGCCGGGCCGTCCCCACCTTCGCCGTCCTCGTCCTGCTCCTGCTCAGCCCGCTCGGCCCGTACGGGGAGTGGCCGACGATCATCGCCCTCGTCCTGTTCGCCGTGCCCCCGCTGCTCACCAACGCGTACGTCGGGATGCGGGGCGTCGACCCCGACGTCGTCCGGGCCGCCCGGGGCACGGGCATGACGGGCGGCCAGGTCCTCGCCCGGGTCGAACTGCCCCTCGCGCTGCCGATGGTCCTCACCGGCGTGCGGATCGCCGCCGTCCAGCTCGTCGCCACCGCCACCGTGGCCGCGCTCGCGGGCGGCGGCGGGCTCGGCCGGATCATCACCGCCGGCTTCAACCTCGCCTCCACCCCGCAGGTCGTCGCCGGGGCCTGCCTGGTCGCGGCGCTCGCCCTCCTGGTGGAGGGGGTCTTCGAGGGCGTCCGGCGGCTGATCCCCGCCGGGGCCCGGGGGAGCGGCGCGTGAGGGCGTCCCGGTCCGTCGCCCTCGGCCTCCTCGCCGTGCTCTGCGCCGGCTGCGCGGCGGGCCCGTCCCTGGAGGACCGGGACGCCGTCACCGGCCGGCCCGGCGACGGCCGCCGGCTGACCGTCGGCTCGGCCGGATTCACCGAGAGCGACCTGCTCGCCCGGATGTACGCCCTGCTGCTCGAGGACGCCGGACACCGCACGAAGATCCTCACCGTCACCAACCGGGAGCTGTACGAACCGGCCCTGGAGAACGGGCAGATCGACGTCGTGCCGGAGTACGCGGCCACCTTCGCCGACTGGCTGAACGCCAAGGCCAACGGGCCGGACGCGCCGACCGTCGGCTCGCCCGACCCGGCCGCCACCATGAAGGCGCTCCGGGCCCTCGCCGGGCCGCGCGGCCTGACCGTCCTCGACCCCGGCCGGGCCGTCGACCAGAACGCCTTCGCCGTCACCGCCGCCTTCGCCGCCGAGCACCGCCTGAAGACCCTCAGCGACCTCGGCGCCACCGGCCTCCCCGTCCGCCTCGCGGCCGGTGACGAATGCGTCCGGCGGCCGTACTGCGCCCCCGGCCTGCGGGAGGTGTACGGCATCGACGTGACCGCCGTCGACCCCAAGGGCGTCGGTACGACCCAGGCGAAGCAGGCCGTCCAGAGCGGCCGGGACCAGCTGGTCCTGACCACGACCACCGACGCCACCCTCGACGACTTCGGGCTCGTGCTGCTCGCCGACGACAAACGCCTCCAGAACGCCGACCTCGTCGTCCCCGTGGTCAACCGGGCGCGGGCCGGGAACGAGGACGTCGTCCGCGCGCTCGACCTGCTCAACACCGTCCTGACCACCGCCGACCTGGCGAACCTCAACGAACAGGTGGACAGCTGGCGCCGTCTCCCGGAGGACGTGGCGCGCGACTACCTGGTGCGGAAGGGACTCTTGGCGGACTGACGCCACGGGGCTCCTCCGACCGGCCCGCTTCCAGCCCGCTGAACAGCGTCTCCCGTCGTGACCCTTGCGGGGCGGTCCGGAGCCCTGCTATTCATCCGTTAGGAAGGTTTCCTTCCAGTCCCGGAGGCGTCAACCCTCCGGGTCTCAAACCCCGTTCGCCGTTCCGTGGAGACCCCCATGACGTCCGCACGAACCGCACGAACCACCCGACCCGCACGACCCCGCGCACGCCGCCTCGGCATCGCCGGCACCGCCCTCGGCACCCCGCTCCTCGGCCTCGCCGCCGCCCCCTCGGCCGTGAACGCCGCCCCCGCCCCCGCTCCCGCCGCTCCGTCCAAGGCGGCCGCCACCACCCCGGCCGCCGTCAACGGACAGCTCAAGGTCTGCGGCACCAAGCTCTGCAACCGGTACGGCAAGCCGATCCAGCTCCGGGGCATGTCCTCGCACGGCACCCAGTGGTACGCCCAGTGTCTGACGGGCGGTTCGCTCGACGCCCTCGCCAACGACTGGAAGGCCGACGTCCTGCGCGTCTCCACGTACGTCCAGGAGGACGGCTACGAGACCGACCCGCGCAAGTACACCGACCTCGCCCACTCGCTCATCGAACAGGCCACCGCGCGCGGCATGTACGTGATCGTCGACTGGCACATGCTCGACCCGGGCGACCCCCACCACAACCTCTCCCGCGCCAAGACCTTCTTCACCGAGATCGCCAAGCGCCACAACAGCAAGACCAACCTGCTGTACGAGATCGCCAACGAACCCAGCGGCGTGTCCTGGTCCCGGATCAAGAGCTACGCCGAGCAGCTCATCCCCGTCGTCCGCGCCCAGGACCCCGAGACCCCGGTCCTCGTCGGCACGCGCGCGTGGTCCTCGTTCGGCGTCTCGGAGGGCGCGACCGAGTCCGAGGTCGTCTCCCAGCCGGTGAACGCGGCCAACATCATGTACACCTTCCACTTCTACGCGTACTCGCACCGGGACGAGTACCTGAAGACCCTCTCCCGCGCCGCCGACAAGCTGCCCGTCTTCGTCACCGAGTTCGGCACCCAGAACTACGCGGGCGAGGGCTCCAACGACTTCACCATGACGCAGAAGTACCTCGACCTGATGGCCGCCAAGAAGATCAGCTGGGTCAACTGGAACTTCTCCGACGACGAGCGCAGCGGCGCGGTCTTCAAGACCGGCACCTGCGACAAGGGCGGCCCCTGGACCGGCACCGGTTCCCTCAAGCCCGCCGGCGTCTGGGTCCGGGACCGCATCAGGACGGCGGACGACTTCCCGACCTCCTGACCCGCCCGCCCCGCGACCGGACGCGCCCCCGCCGTGCGGTCCACCGCCCCGGCGGGGGCGCACCGGACGGGAGCGGCACCGGCCGCCGGTCGTGCGCAAAAGTCCAAGCGGTGGATCCCCCTTGCACATGGTGCGTCTTCGGCGGGCGGCGGTAGAACTCGGGGCAAGGCCCCGAGGGCCCCCGCGAGGAGAGGACCCGGACATGAGCACCCACGTCGGCGCGGAGATCGCCGGACAGCCCGACTGCTGGCGCCGGGCCGCGGAGGACGCCGTGCGGTACGCCGGGCTGCTGCCGGACCGGGGCGAGCGCGTCGCGGTCGTCGGCTGCGGGACCTCGTACTTCATGGCCCGCGCCTACGCGGCCCTGCGCGAGTCCCTCGGCGCGGGGGAGACCGACGCCTTCCCCGCCTCGGACGCGACCCCGCTCGGGCGCGGCTACGACCGGATCGTGGCCCTCAGCCGCTCCGGCACCACCACCGAGGTCGTGGACCTCCTGGCCCGTGCCGCCGGGCGCGTCCCCGCGCTCGTCCTCACCGGCGCCCCCGACAGCCCCGCCGGGCGGCTCGCCGACCGGGTCCTCGACCTCGGCTTCGCCGACGAACGCTCCGTCCTCCAGACCCGGTTCGCCACCACCGCCCTCCAGCTCCTGCGCGCCGGACTCGGCGTGGACCTCGGACCGGCCATCGCGGACGCCGAACTCGTCCTGTACGAGCGGCTGCCCGCCGCCTGGGAGCGGCGCGGCCAGTTCACCTTCCTCGGCACCGGCTGGACGGTGGGGCTCGCCGACGACGCCGCCCTCAAACTGCGCGAGGCGGCCCGCGCCTGGACGGAGTCGTACGCGGCGATGGAGTACCGCCACGGCCCGATCAGCATCAGCGACCGCTCCAGCCTCGTCTGGTGCCTCGGCCCCGCCCCCTCGGGCCTCCGCGACGAAGTCGAGTCCACCGGCGCGCTGTTCGCCGCCGACGCCATCGACCCCGTCGCCGCCCTCGTCCGCGCCCAGCGGCTCGCGGTCGCCCTCGCCGGCCGGCGCGGCCTCAACCCCGACCGGCCCCGGCACGTCTCGCGGTCGGTGATCCTCGCCGGTGCGTTCCGCCCGACGGGCCCGGAGGCGGCCCGTATCCTGCGGTCATGACCGGAAACGACCTCGCCGAGATGCCCGGCGACTGGCGGCGCGCCCTCGCCGTCGTCGCCCACCCGGACGACCTGGAGTACGGCTGCGCGGCCGCCGTCGCCGGCTGGACGGACGCCGGGAAGGAGGTCGTCTACGTCCTCGCCACCCGAGGCGAGGCCGGCATCGACTCCCTCGCCCCGGACGTCTGCGGCCCGCTGCGCGAGCGCGAGCAGCGCGACAGCGCCGCCGTCGTCGGCGTGGACGCCGTCGAGTTCCTCGACCACCGGGACGGCGTGGTCGAGTACGGCACCGGGCTGCGCCGCGACATCGCGGCCGCGATCCGCCGCCACCGCCCCGAACTCGTCGTCACCCTCAACCACCGCGACACCTGGGGCGGCGGCCCCGGCGCCCCGTGGAACACCCCCGACCACCTGGCCGTCGGCCGCGCCGTCCTGGACGCGGCCGCCGACGCCGGGAACCGCTGGATCTTCCCCGAGCTGGAGGAACGGGGCCTGGAGCCGTGGGACGGCGTCCGCTGGGTCGCCGTCGCCGCCTCCAGCACCCCCACCCACGCCGTCGACGCGGGTCCCGGCCTGGAGCGCGCGGTCCGCTCGCTCCTCTGCCACCGCACCTACATCGAGGCCCTGACGGACCAGGACCCGGAGGAGTACGTCCGCTCCTTCCTCGCCGAGACGACCGGGCAGGCGGCCGACCGCTTCGGCGGCCGCCCCGCCGTCACCTTCGAGCTGTTCCCCCGCTGACGCTGTTCCTTCGCTGGCGTTGTTCCCTCGCTGACGGGGGGGCCGCCCCTCTCAGGCGGGCGCCCCGCCCTCCACCGCCGCCTCCAGGTCGCCGAACAGCAGCTCGGTGTTGATCGCGACGCCCGCCCGGTAGCCCAGGCCCACCGCGTTGACCACCTGCTCCTGCGGGCCGGTCACGTTCCCCGCCGCCCACACCCCGGGCACGCTGGTGCGGCCCGTCGCGTCCACCGCGACGAACTCCCCGAACGGCGTCTCGTCCAGCTTCGCGCCGAGCTGCCGCAGCACCCCGTCCCGGGCCGCGAGGCGGTTCGCCCCGACGAAGACCACCTCGCGCGGCACGAACCGCCCGTCGGCGAGCCGGACCCCGGTCAGCCGGTCGTCCTCCACCGCGAGCCCGGCGACCTCGCCGGTCACGACCTGCACCCCGGCCGCGTCGAGCAGCGCCGCCTCCCGCTCGGAGAGCCCGGCGGCGGTGTGCAGGAAGAGCGTCACGTCCGACGACCAGTGGGAGACCATCAGCGCCTGGTGCGCGGGCATCTCCGGGTGGGCGATCACCCCGAACGCCCGGTCGCGCACCTCCCAGCCGTGGCAGTACGGGCAGTGCAGCACGTCCCGGCCCCACCGCCCGGCCACCCCGTCGATCTCCGGCAGCTCGTCGACCAGCCCGGTCGTCACCACGAGCCGCCGCGCGCCGACCTCCGTCCCGTCCGCGAGCGTCACGGTGAAGCCGTCCCGCCCGTCCGGCGCCGCGCCCGTCACCCGGCCGGCCCGCCACTCCACCCCGTACGCGGCGATCTCCTCCCGGCCCGCCGCCAGGTACGCGGCGGGGCTCATGCCGTCCCGGGAGAGGACGCCCTGCATGTGGGGCGTGGGGGCGTTGCGGGGCTCGCCCGCGTCGACCACCAGGGTCCGCCGCCGGGACCTGCCTAGGACCAGCGCCGCGCTGAGCCCGGCCGCGCCGCCGCCGACGACCACCACCTCGTACTGCTCCGTGTGTGCGTTCATGGGGTCGAGGCTCGCTCCGACCCTGCCGTACGAGCAAGGTAACTTGCCGTTCCTGCAACACTGGGCCCATGACCGAAGACGACCGCATCGACGCCGTCCTGAACGAGGTCGGCCCCCGCCTCCGCCGCGTCCGCCGAAGCCGCGGGGCGACCCTGGCCGAGCTCTCCGCCGCCACCGGCATCTCCGTGAGCACCCTCTCCCGGCTCGAATCCGGGCAGCGCAGGCCCAGCCTCGAACTGCTCCTGCCGCTCGCCCGCGCCCATCAGGTCCCGCTCGACGAACTGGTCGGCGCGCCGCCCGTGGGCGACCCCCGGGTCAAGGCCAAGCCGATCGTGCGGCACGGGCGCACGATGTACCCGCTGACCCGGCAGCCCGGCGGCCTCCAGGCGTACAAGGTGATCCAGGAGAAGCCCTACGAATGCCCGGAGCCCCGGGTGCACGAGGGGTACGAGTGGCTGTACGTGCTCTCGGGCCGGCTCCGGCTCCACCTCGGCGGGCGCGAGGTCGTCCTGACGGCGGGGGAGGCGGCCGAGTTCGACACGCGCGTCCCGCACTGGTTCGGGCCGACCGCCGAGGGACCGGTGGAGTTCCTGAGCCTGTTCGGGCCGCAGGGGGAGCGGATGCACGTCAGGGCCCGGCCCGGGAAGTCGGGCCGACCCGGGTCCGGGAAGTCGGGCCGACCCGGGTCCGGGGAGTCGGGCTGACCCGGGTCCGGGGGGTCGGGCCGATCCGCCCCCCCGGGGAGTCCCCCGATCCGCCACCGAGAAGTCCGGCCGGCCTGTTCCCCGGATGCAAGCGACCGCTTAGTATGCAACCGACCGCACGGTACGGAGGAGGCTCCCGGATGCAGGCATGGCGTGTGTACGAGAACGGCGAACCCGACGCGGTGATGCGCCGCGAAGAGGTGGAACCGCCCGTCCCCGGCGAGGGCCAGGTCCTCCTGAAGGTTCGCGCCGCGAACGTCAACTTCCCCGACGCGCTGCTCTGCCGCGGCCACTACCAGGTCCGCCCTCCGCTGCCCTTCACCCCCGGCGTCGAGATCTGCGCCGAGACCGAGGACGGCCGCCGGGTCATCGCCACCACCGCCCTCCCGCACGGCGGCTTCGCCGACCTCGCCCTGGCCGACGCCGCCGGGCTGCTCCCGGCCCCCGAGGCCCTCGACGACGCCGAGGCCGCCGCGCTCCACATCGGCTACCAGACCGGCTGGTTCGGCCTGCACCGCCGCGCCGCCCTGAAGGAGGGCGAGACCCTCCTCGTCCACGCGGCGGCCGGCGGCGTCGGCAGCGCGGCCGTCCAGCTCGGCAAGGCGGCCGGCGCCACCGTCATCGGCGTCGTCGGCGGCCCCGAGAAGACCGCCGTCGCCCGTGACCTCGGCTGCGACCTGGTGATCGACCGGCGCTCCGAGGACGTCGTCGCCGCCGTCAAGGAGGCGACCGGTGGCCGGGGCGCCGACGTGATCTACGACCCGGTCGGCGGCGACGCCTACCGGCAGTCCGCGAAGTGCGTCGCCTTCGAGGGCCGGATCGTGGTCGTCGGCTTCGCCAGCGGCACCGTCCCCACGCCCGCCCTCAACCACGCCCTGGTCAAGAACTACTCGGTCCTCGGCCTCCACTGGGGCCTGTACGCGGCGAAGGACCCCGCCTCGATCGGCCGCTGCCACGAGACCCTCACCGCCTACGCCGCCAAGGGCCTGATCAAACCGCTCGTCGCGGAGCGCGTCCCCTTCGCGGGCGCGGCCGACGCCGTCCGGCGCGTCGCCGACGGCACCACCACCGGCCGCCTGGTCGTCCTCCCGGAAGGAGCCGAGGCGTGACCCGCACGACCCTGGGGACGGTCGACGCCGACGCGCTCCGGGCGCTCACCCGGAAGCTCCTCGCCGACCACCCGCCCGCCACCACCGACCGCACCG
Source organism: Streptomyces sp. NPDC093071 (assembly GCF_044754545.1). Lineage (NCBI taxonomy): Bacteria > Bacillati > Actinomycetota > Actinomycetes > Kitasatosporales > Streptomycetaceae > Streptomyces > Streptomyces sp. NPDC093071. The sequence goes on from NZ_JBIVPH010000007.1 coordinate 22,086, forward strand.
ACTTCCTGCGCGCCCGCTTCGACGCCGGACTCGCCTGGGTCCACTACCCCGCGGGCCTCGGCGGCCTCGACGCGCCCCGCGCCCTCCAGGCGGTCGTCGACGCCGAACTCGCCGCCGCGGGCGCCCCCGACAACGACCCGCGCCGGATCGGCATCGGCCTCGGCATGGCCGCCCCCACCCTCCTCGCGTACGGCTCCGACGAGGTCAAGCGCCGCTTCCTGAAGCCGCTGTGGGTCGGGGAAGAGGTGTGGTGCCAGCTCTTCAGCGAGCCAGGCGCGGGCTCCGACCTCGCCGCCCTCGGCACCCGGGCCGTCCGGGACGGCGACCACTGGGTGGTCGACGGGCAGAAGGTGTGGACCTCCAGCGCCCACCTCGCCCGCTGGGCCATCCTCATCGCCCGCACCGACCCGGACGCCCCCAAGCACCGGGGCATCACCTACTTCGTCTGCGACATGACCGACCCCGGCGTGGAGGTCCGGCCGCTGCGCCAGATCACCGGGGAGGCCGAGTTCAACGAGGTCTTCCTCACCGGCGTCCGCATCCCCGACGCCCACCGCCTCGGCGAGGCCGGCGACGGCTGGCGGGTCGCCCAGACCACCCTGATGAACGAGCGGGTCTCCATCGGCGGCGCCCGGATCCCCCGCGAGGGCGGGATGATCGGGAAGGTCGCCGCCACCTGGCGCGAGCGCCCCGAGCTGCGCACCCACGACCTGCACCGGCGCCTCCTCGGCCTCTGGGTCGACGCCGAGGTCGCCCGGCTCACCGGCGAACGCCTCCGCCAGCAGCTCGTCGCGGGCCAGCCCGGCCCCGAGGGCAGCGCCATGAAGCTCGGCTTCGCCCGGCTCAACCAGGCCCTCAGCGGCCTGGAGGTCGAACTCCTCGGCGACGAGGGCCTGCTGTACGGGGAGTGGGCCATGACCCGCCCCGAACTGGTCGACTTCACCGGCCGCGACGCCGGCTACCGCTATCTGCGCTCCAAGGGCAACTCGATCGAGGGCGGCACCAGCGAGGTGCTCCTCAACATCGTCGCCGAGCGGGTCCTCGGCCTGCCCTCCGAGCCCCGCAACGACAAGGACGTCCCCTGGAAGGATCTCGCGCGATGACGGACCGACTGGACCTCCTCTACTCCGACACCGAGGACGACCTGCGGGCGGCCGTCCGCGCCCTGCTCGCCGACCGGGCCGGCCACACGGTCCTCCTCGACCGGATCGAGACGGACACCCCCTACGTCCCCGGCCTCTGGAAGTCCCTCGCCGCCGACATCGGCGCCGCCGGACTCCTGGTCCCCGAGGAGTTCGGCGGCCAGGGCGCGAGCCACCGCGAGGCCGCCGTCGTCCTGGAGGAGCTGGGCCGCGCGGTCACCCCGCTGCCCTACCTCACGAGCGCGGTGGTCGCCGCCGAGACCCTGCTCGCCCTCGCGGCAGAGAGCGCCCCGGCGGCCGGACTGCTCGCCGCCGTCGCGGGCGGCGGCACGGTCGCGGTCCTCGCCGTGCCCCTGTCGACGGCGCCGGACGCGGAGCCGCCGCACGGCCCGGCCGTGCCCGCCGTCGCCGACGCCACCGCCGCCGACGTCCTCCTCGTCCCGCGCGCCGACGGCCTGTACGCCGTACCGGCGGGCGAGGCGACGATCGAGCCGCGGACCCCGCTCGACCTCACCCGCCCGCTCGCCCGGGTCACCGCGGAACCCGGCACCGGCACCCGGCTCGCCGGCCCGGACGCGGCCCGCGCGGCCGTCCGCCGCGGCCTCCTCGCGGGCGCCGGACTGCTCGCCTCCGAGCAGCTCGGCCTGGCCGAGCGGTGCCTGGAGGACACCGTCCGGTACACCCGCGAGCGCCACCAGTTCAACCGTCCCGTCGGCTCCTTCCAGGCCCTGAAGCACCGCATGGCCCGGCTCTGGCTGGACGTCGTCGGGGCCAGGGCGGTCGCCCGCGCCGCCGCCGACGCCCTCGCCCAGGGCGCCCCGGACGCCCCGCTCACCGCGGCCGTCGCCCAGGCGTACTGCTCCGGGGTCGCGGTCCGCGCCGCCGAGGAGTGCGTCCAGCTGCACGGCGGGATCGGAATGACCTGGGAGCACCCCGCCCACCTGGCCCTGAAGCGGGCCAAGGCCGACCAGATCGCGTTCGGCCCGGCGGGCCGCCACCAGGACGCGATCGCCGCCCTGGCGGACCTCCCGGCACCCGTGTAAGGGGCCGTCTGTCCGTACCCCTTATACATACTGTTTAATTGCAAGCTGTTGGCAAAAACAGTTGATCTTCAAAAGGGGTACGGACACGATGACCGCCCGATCCATCCGCAACGCGGCGGCCACGGTACTGGCGGGTTCCCTCGCCCTCACCGCCGCGGCCTGCACGAACCCCGGCTCCACCGCCGACGGCACCGGCGGGCCCAAGGATTCCGCGGTCGTCGGCATCGCCTACGAGCCCGACAGCCTCAGCCCCCTCCTCGGCTACGGCAAGGACGGCAACTCGAAGATATTCGACGGCCTCCTCGCCTTCGACGCCGACATGAAGCTGAAGCCCGCCCTCGCCCGCGAACTGCCCCAAGTCAGCGACGGCGGCCTCACCTACACCTACAACCTCCGCGACAACGTGGCCTTCAGCGACGGCGCCCCCTTCACCGCGAAGGACGTCGTCTTCACGTACCGGACGATCCTCGACCCGAAGACGAACAACCCCTCCCGCACCGAACTCGACGCTCTCAAGAGCGTCGAGGCGGTCGGCGACGACACCGTCGTCTTCCGGCTCAAGTACCCCTACGCGCCCTTCGCCGAGCGCACAGTCCACGCCATCGCCCCCGAGCACGTCGCCGCGAAGCAGGACGTCAACACCGGCTCCTTCACCACCAAGCCGATCGGCACCGGACCGTACGTCCTCACCGGCTGGTCCAAGGGCGAGAAGCTCACCTTCCAGGCCAACCCCGCCTACTGGAACGGCGCCCCGGCGGTGAAGAAGTTCACCATGGCGATCATCAAGGACGACGACGTCCGCGCCACCCGGCTGCGCGCGGGCGACCTCGACGGCGCCATCCTGCCGCCCAACCTCGCCGCCGGCTTCACGACCGACAAGGGCAAGAAGACCTGGGTGGCGAAGACCTACGACTACCGCACGGTCACCCTCCCCACCCACAACGGGGTGACCGGCGACACCGCCGTCCGCCGCGCCCTCGACCTCGCCGTCGACCGCGAGGCCATGGTCGACAAGATCCTCGAAGGCGCCGGAAAGCCCGCCTACGGGCCCGTCCCCACCGACAGCCCCTGGTTCACCAAGGGCACCGAGCGCCGCCACGACCTCGCCGGGGCGCGGAAGATCCTCGACGAGGCCGGCTGGAAGCCCGGCCCCGACGGCGTCCGCGTCAAGGACGGCGTCCGCGCCGCCTTCCCGCTCTGGTACCTCTCCGGCGACAAGCTCCGCCAGGACCACGCCCTCGCCTACGCCTCCGACGCCAAGAAGGCCGGCATCGACATCACCACCCAGGCCGGCACCTGGGAGGTCATCGAGCCCCGGATGAAGACCGACGCGGTCCTCGCCGGCGGCGGCTCGCCCGGCGACCCCGACTTCGACCAGTACCTCCTCCTGAAGTCCTCCCTCGGCGGCGACGGCTTCAACAACATGGCCTGGTACGACAACAAGACCGTCGACCAGGCCCTGGAGGACGGCCGCCGCACCAACGACCCCGCCAAGCGGCACGCCGCGTACGACACCGTCCAGCGCGAACTGGTGAAGAACCCCGGCTACACCTTCCTCACCCACATCGACCACCTCTACGTCGTGAACGACTCCTGGGACGGCCCGAGCACCCAGACCGAGCCGCACGACCACGGCCTCGCCGCCGGCCCCTGGTGGAACGTCGAGAGCTGGAAGCCCAAGGGCGCCGGAGCGGCGCAGAAGTGAAGCGCCGCCTCCCCTGGGGGGCCATGGCGCGGATGACGGGACGGCGCGCCCTGGCCGCCGTCCCCGTCCTCCTCGGCGTCACCCTCGCGGTGTTCGCCGTCGCCGAGGCCTCCCCGTTCGATCCCGTCAAGGCCTACGCCGGCACCGCCGGACTCACCGCCTCGCAGGAGAACCTCGACCAGCTCCGCGCCAACCTCGGCGTCGACCGGCCCCTCCTCACCCGCTGGTGGGACTGGCTCACCGCCGCCCTCACCGGAGACTTCGGCGACTCCGCCGTCATGCGCCGGCCCGTCGCCGAGGTCATCACCGAACGCCTCGGCTGGTCCGTCCTGCTCGCCGCCACCGCCTTCGCCGTGGCCATCGCGCTCGGCACCCTCCTCGGCGTCCTCGCCGGACGCCGCCGCGGCGGCCTCCTCGACCGGGCCGTCAGCTCTGCCGCGTACACCCTGGAAGCCGCCCCCGCCTTCTGGCTCGGCCTCCTCGCCATCTGGTTCTTCGCCCTGAAACTGGGCGTCCTGCCCGCCGGCGGCCTCACCGACACCGCGAGCGACACCGTCACCTTCGACCAGGTCGCCCGCCACCTCGTGCTGCCCGCCCTCGTCCTCGGCGTCTCCCAGCTGCCGTGGTTCTTCCTGTACGTCCGCCAGGGCGTCGGCGACGCCCTCGACGAGGACCCCGTGCGCGGCGCCCGCGCCCGCGGCCTGCGCGAGCGGACCGTCCTCACCGGCCACGCCCTCCGCTCCGGAATGCTCCCCATGCTCACCCTCGTCGGCTCCCGCGTCCCCGAGCTGATCACCGGCGCCCTGCTCGTGGAGACCGTCTTCAGCTGGCCCGGCATCGCCGCCGCCACCGTCACGGCCGCCACCTCCGTGGACTTCCCGCTGCTCGCCGCGCTCACCGTCCTCGCCACCGCCGCCGTCCTCCTCGGCAACCTCCTCTCCGACCTGCTGTACGGCCTGGCCGACCCGAGGGTGGGCTTCGATGGCTGACCCGCGCACCCACCGGATCCGGTTCTGGACCTCCGCCGTCACCGTCGGCGCCGTCCTCCTCGCCGTGCTGCTCGTCCCGCCGCTCGTCCAGTTCGACGAACAGGCCGTCGACCTCTCCCGCAAGCTCCTCCCGCCGTCCTGGGACCACCCCTTCGGCACCGACGACCTCGGCCGCGACCTCCTCCTGCGCTGCGTCTACGGCCTGCGGGTCTCGCTCCTCGTCGGCCTCGTCGCCGCCCTCGTCGCCACCGTCATCGGCACCACCGTCGGAGCCGCCGCCGGCGCGCTCGGCGGCTGGGCCGACCGCACCCTCATGCGGCTCGTCGACGCCTTCTCCTCCGTGCCGCACCTGCTCCTCGGCATCTTCGTCGTCGCCCTCTTCCGGCCCGGCGTCTGGCCCGTCATCGTCTCCGTGGCCGTCACCCACTGGCTCTCCACCGCCCGGATCGTGCGCTCCGAGGTCCTCTCGCTGCGCACCCGGCCCTTCGTGGACGCCGCCGTCTCCGGCGGCGCCGGCCGGTGGCGCGTCGCCGTCCGGCACCTGCTGCCCGCCGTCCTGCCGCAGGCCGGACTCGCCGCCGTCCTGATGGTCCCGCACGCCATGTGGCACGAGTCCGCGCTGTCCTTCCTCGGCCTCGGCCTCCCCAGCCACCAGGCCAGCCTCGGCAACCTGGTGCAGAACGCCCGCTCCTCGCTCCTCGCCGGGTACTGGTGGCCCACCCTCTTCCCCGGCCTCCTCCTCATCGTGCCGACCCTCGCCATCGCCGGGCTCGCGGGCGTGTGGCGCGACCGGCTCAACCCGCGCCGCCGATCGGAGCTGATGCTGTGACCGCCCCGAACGCCTCCCGGGCCCCCGGGGACAAGCTCCTGCGCGCGCTCGACGCCGTCACCGCCGAGCGGGCCGAGGACGCCGTCCTCAGCGTCCGGGGCCTCACCGTCCGCTTCCGGCTGCGCGGCGGCCGCACCGTCGACGCCGTCGGCGAGGCCGACTTCGACCTCGCGGCGGGGGAGTGCCTCGCCCTCGTCGGCGAGAGCGGCTGCGGCAAGTCCGTCCTCGCCTCCGCCCTCCTCGGCCTGCTCCCGGGCAACGCCGAGACCTCCGGCACGGCCCTGCTCGCGGGCCCCGACGGCACGGACGCCGTCGACCTGCTCGCCGCCGACGAGAAGACCCTCGCCCGCACCGTACGGGGCCGCCGCGTCGGTCTCGTACCGCAGAGCCCCGCCGCCCACCTCACCCCCGTCCGCACCGTACGGTCCCACCTGGAGGAGACCGTACGGGCCCTCACCGGCACCGCACGCCGCGCCCGGCGCGGAGCCGCCGAGGAGGCGGCCGGGCGGACCGCCTTCCCCGCCGACCACCTCGACCGCCACCCGCACGAGCTCTCCGGCGGCCTCGCCCAGCGCGCCGCCACCGCCCTCGCCCTCATCGGCGACGCCCGGCTGCTGCTCGCCGACGAACCCACCACCGGCCTCGACCGCGACCTCGTCGACCGCACCGTCGACGAACTGCGCCGCCACGCCGACGACGGCCGCGCCCTGCTCCTCATCACCCACGACCTGGCCGCCGCCGAGCGGATCGCGGACCGCGTCGCCGTCATGTACGCGGGCCGGATCGTCGAGATCGCCCCCGCCCACCGCTTCTTCGGCCCCGTCGGCCCCCGTCACCCCTACGCCCGGGGCCTGCTCGACGCCCTCCCCGACCGGGCCTTCGCCCCGATCCCCGGAATGCCCCCGGAACTCACCGACCTGCCCGGCGGCTGCGCCTTCGCCCCGCGCTGTCCGCGCGCCACCGACCTCTGCGCCACCCGCCCCGAGCCCACGGCCGGGGTGGCCTGCCACCACCCGGAGCACCCCCGTGCTTGAACTCGACGCCGTCACCGCCGGCTACGACCGCCGCGCCCCCGTCTTCCGGGGCGCCTCCCTCACCGTCGCCCCCGGCGCCTCCGTCGGCCTCCTCGGCCCCAGCGGCTGCGGCAAGTCCACCCTCGCCCGGGTCGCCGCCCTCCTCCACCGCCCCGACGCGGGCCGGCTCGTCCTGGACGGCTCCGAGGTGCGGACCTGGCGCCACCGCGCCCCGCGCGCGCTGCGCACCGCCGTCGGCGTCGTCTTCCAGCAGCCCCGCACCGCCGCCGACCCCCGGCTCACCCTCGCGGACCTCGTGGTCGAACCGCTGCGCGCCACCGGCCGCCGCGCCGAGGCCCCCGAACGCCTCGCCGAGCTGGCCCCGGCCGTCGGCCTCACCCCCGACCTGCTCGTCCGCCGCCCCCACGAGGTCAGCGACGGACAGCTCCAGCGCGCCTGCCTCGCCCGCGCCCTGACCCTGCGCCCCCGCTGGCTGATCTGCGACGAGATGACCGCCATGCTCGACGCCTCCACCACGGCCGCCCTGGTCGCCGCCGTCGAGTCCTACCGCGCGGAGACCGGCGCGGGCCTCCTCGCCGTCGGCCACGACCGCGTCCTCCTGAACCGCTGGTGCGACCGCACGGTCGAGTGGGCGGACTGCCTGCCCGCAGGGAAGCGCCCGTGACCGTCCCGTGGCCCCCGGTCCCCGACGACGACCCCCTCGACGGACTGCGCGCCGCCCTCGCCGAGGCCCCCTGCGGATACGAGCCCACGAGCGGGTACGAGGACCACTGCTGGCTCCTCCACACGATCCACGACGGTCCGGTACGGCTCCGCTGGGACGACGTCCTCGCCCGGTCCGGGCGGCGCCTCGCCGACTGGCCCGGACCCCCCTCGCACCTCGTCTTCGAAGGCGTGGAAGGGGCCGCCGAGCTGGAGGGCCCCGACCCGGCCGAGATGGACCGCGCCTGCCTCGCCCGGCTCGTCGGCCACCTCGTACGGCACGGCCCGCAGGGGCCCGACACGCCCTGCGGCGCCGCGCAGGCACCCGTGGAGGGCCTTCCCGGCGGGGCCGGGACCCTCGTGGCCCGGCGCGGACGGCTCGGGGACGCCCTCGCCCACCACGACGCCTGCAACGGCCCCGGGGCCGTATCGGACCACCGTTTCCCGGCCACCTGGTGGGCGGCGGACGGCGACTGGCTCGTGCTCACCGACTGGGACCTGAGCGCCACCCTGGTCTTCGGCCCCGCCGCGCTCGTGGCCGCCCTGCTCGCCGATCCGGAGCTCGACGCCGTGCGCCGCCCCGGGATCGCGGAAGCCCTCGGCCGCCCGCGCTGACCCGCCCGGCGGGATCTCACCCGGATGGCCGCCCCGCCATACGCCCGGACGGAGCGCGCATTCCGCCACACTGTCCGCCGAAAGCCGCAATTCCGGTGCGGCGTCGGAGGGACGTGAAGGCGATGGCCGTTTCCATTTCTGTGGTGCTGCTCCTGCTGATCCTGGCCGTGATCTTCCTGCGGAACGGCGGTCTGAAGCTCTCGCACGCGCTGGTCTGCGCCCTGCTCGGCTTCTTCCTCGCCGGGACCAGCATGGCGCCCACCATCCACGAGGGCGTCGCCGCCACCGCCGACGTGGTCTCCGGCCTCAAGCCGTGACCCCCGGGCGCGGGGCGGCTCACTCCATCTCGGGCATCTCGCCCACCGTGGTCCTCATGTCGATCACGGCGAAGGCGGCCCCCTGCGGGTCCAGGATCGCCGCGAACCGGCCGAACGGGCTGTCCATCGGCCCGAAGACCTTCCGTCCGGAGAGCCGCTCCGCCGCCTCGACGGCCTTGTCGCAGTTGTCGACGGCGAAGTAGACCTGGATGTACGAGGGGACCTCCGGCGGGAAGTCGTCGGTCATCGTCATCCGCCCGAGGACCGGCTCGTCCCCCAGGTCGAAGACCTTGTAGTCGACCTCCTCGTCCTTCATCCTCTTCGAGCCGTAGCCGAAGACGGACGTGAAGAAGGCGTCGGACTTCTCCGGCTCCCGGGTGAAAACCTCCGCCCAGGCGTACGAGCCGGTCTCGCCCTCCAGCTCGAAGCCCTGGTGCGCGCCCGGCTGCCAGACGCCGAACACGACGCCCGCCGGGTCCCGCGCGAGGCACATCGTCCCGGAGTCCCCGATCCGCATCGGCTCCATCAGGACGGTGCCGCCCGCGGTCCGGATCCGCTCCGCCGTGGCGGCGGCGTCCGGCGAGGAGAAGTAGAGACACCAGGCCGACTGCGGCGGGGTGTCCTGCCCCGGCATCGGCGGGACGACGGCCGCGACCGCCTTCCCGTTCTTGTAGGCCTGGGTGTAGTCGCCGAACTCCGTGGAGGCCTCGGCGAAGCTCCAGCCGAGCACGTCGTCGTAGAACGTCTTGGCGCCCTCGGCGTCGGTGAACATCGCGTCGGTCCAGATCGGCGTGCCCTCGGGTCGTGCGGCCATGGCGGTGACTCTCCTCCGGTCGACGGGGGGTGCTTCCTCCCAGCCACGCTAGCCACGGCGGTCGCACCCCGCGCGGCGACGGGGACGGCACCGGGCCGCCGGGCCGTGCGTCAGCCCGGCAGCCGGCCCATCGCGTACCGGTGGAACGGACCGTCCGGGATCGGCAGGCCGGGCCGCCACATGCGCAGCACCTGGGCCGACGGCAGGAACAGCGCCTCCGGCAGCCGGTCCGGGTCCGTCCACTCCCAGCGCTCGATCTTGTCGGGCTCGGTCACGGCCGGCGTCCCGCCGAAGACGCCCACCGCCGTGGCCACGGTCATCCGGGTCAGGTGCACGGAGGTGACCGAGTCCAGGATCAGCCCGAGGACCTCCACGTCGGCCGCGTCCACGACGAGCGCGGTCTCCTCGGCCAGCTCGCGGACCGCCGCGGCCTCCACGGACTCGCCCGGCTCGACCTTGCCGCCCGGCAGCTCCCACACCCCGGAGCGGTGCAGGCCGAGGAGGACCCGGCCGGAGCCGTCGGTCACGACGATCCCCGCCCCGAGGGAGGCGTGGGCGGGGGGAGGCTGGACGTTGCGCAGGGCCGCGGCGGCGTGCTCGGAGGTGGTCATGGCCCTTCTTCTACCAGTCCCGCCTCACCCGGCGGATGCCGGGGGGACCACCGCCACCGGGCAGTGGGCCTCGTGCAGCACGGCGTGGGCGACGGACCCGACGAGCAGCGAGCCGAAGTGGTGCCGGTGGTGCCGCCCCACGACCACCAGGCCCGCGTCCCGCGAGCCCTCCACCAGGCGTCCCGCCGCGTCCCCCGGCACCACCACCGGGCGCAGCTCCACGTCCGGCCACCGCGCGGCGAAGGGCCGCAGGCGCTCCTCCTGCTCCCGCTCCGCTCCCCGTACGAGCTCCTCGGCGTCGTCCGCGAGGGGCAGCGGGGGCGGCACCTGGAGCGCCGGGGACGGCACGGCGAGCAGGGCGCCCTGCGGCGGGGGCAGCCGGAAGGCGGTCACGGCCTCCAGGGGCACGCCCCGGTGGTGCGCCTCCTCGAAGGCGAAGGCCGGCACCTCGTCCGGGGTCTCCTCCGGATGCAGGCCCAGGAGCACCCGGCCCGCCCCGCCCTCCGGGACGGCCGTACGGGCCTCGTGGGGGACGACGACGAGCGGACAGGGCGAGCTCGCGGCCAGGGTGCGGCTGGTCGAGCCGAGCAGCAGGCTCGCGAAGCCGCCGCGGCCCCGGGAGCCGGTCACCAGGAGACGGGCGCCCCGGGCGACCGCCGCCAGGGCGTCGGTCACGGACCCGTCGAGGGACTCGTACCGCACGGGGACGCGGGGGTCGCGCCGCTCCATCCCGGCCGCCACGCCGTTCAGCACGGTGTCGGGAAGCTCCGGGACCACGCCCTGGGACTCGACGCGGGCGGCGCCGAGCTGGAGGCCCTCGGGGCGGACGTGGGCCACGACCAGCGGAGAGCGGGTGCCCTCCGCGGCGCTCAGGGCCCATTCCAGGGCCCGCAGGCCGTGCTCGGACCCGTCCACGCCGACGACGACCGGCGGCCGGTGCGCGGGGTTCGTGTCACTCATGAGGGGATGACTCCCTCACCGGCCCCCGCGCCACACCGGTCCGGCCCGGTCGTGACCGGGCCGGAGGAGGAAAAATACGAGCGGGGAAAGGACGGGCGCGAGGGAGGGAAAGGGCGGACGCGGGGGAGGGGTCAGGCCTCCTGCGCGCGGCGCGCCCGCTCCGCGTCGCGCTCCTTGATGCGGGCGGTCTCCTTGCGGACCTCCGCCTGGGTGGCCCGCTCCTTCTGGAGCCACTCCGGGGACTCCTGCTTGAGCGCGTCGATCTGCTCCGTGGTGAGGGGCTCGGTGATGCCGCCGCGCGCGAGACCGGCGATGGAGACGCCCAGCTTCGACGCGACCACCGGGCGGGGGTGCGGGCCGTTCTTCCGGAGCTCCTGGAGCCAGGCGGGCGGGTTCGCCTGGAGCTCGTTCAGCTCGGTGCGCGAGACGACACCCTCCTGGAACTCCGCGGGGGTGGCCTCGAGGTACACACCCAGCTTCTTCGCCGCGGTCGCGGGCTTCATCGTCTGGGTGTTCTGGTGCGACGTCATGCGACCAGGGTATCGAGCATGTGGACGGACTCCGACCACGGCGGCTGCCGTAACCTGGCGGGGTGACAGGCTCGGACGCTTCCCCCTCGGCCCCCTCCCCGGATCCCTCCGCGGACCCGCCCTCCTTCCGGCTCGCCTACGTGCCGGGCGTGACCCCCTCGAAGTGGGTGCGGATCTGGAACGAGCGCCTGCCCGACGTACCGCTCGCCCTCCACGCCGTGACCCCGGCCGAGGCCTTCGGCGCGCTCCGGGAGGGTGCGGCGGACGCGGGCCTCGTCCGGCTGCCCGTCGACGGGGACGACCTCAGCGCGATCCCGCTCTACACGGAGACGACGGTCGTCGTGATCCCCAAGGACCACCTGTTCGCGGAGGTCGAGGAGGTGTCGGCGGAGGACCTCGCCGACGAGCTCGTGCTGCACCCCCTCGACGACACCCTCGGCTGGGAGCGCCCGCCGGGCCGTCCGGCGTTCGAGCGCCCGGCGACCACCGCCGACGCGATCGAACTCGTCGCGGCCGGGGTCGGCCTGCTCGCCGTCCCCCAGTCGCTCGCCCGGCTGCACCACCGCAAGGACCTCACCTACCGGACGCTCGACGGCGTCCCGCAGTCCCGCGTCGCCCTGTCGTGGCCGGCCGCCGACGAGGCCCCCGACCTGGTGGAGGAGTTCATCGGCATCGTGCGCGGCCGGACGGTGAACAGCACCCGGGGCCGCCGCGCCGAGGAGCGCAAGGGCCAGAAGGAGCAGAAGCCCGCCAAGTCCGGGAAGCCGGCCAAGTCCGGCAAGCCCGGGGCCGGTTCCCGCACCTCCGGACGGCCCGCGGCCCGCAAGGGCGGCACCGGGGGCTCCGCGCGCGGCGGCCGGAGCGGGAAGCCGCGCCGCAGGTCCTGAGCCCCGCCCGGGCCGGCGCGTCCGTACGCCGGACACGCCCCGCCCGGCCGGGGCCCGCTCGGCATACTGACCCCTCCTGATCACCGAGATCACCGAGATCGCAGAGATCGCACGGATTCCCACAGGAGGAGCTTTGGCCGCCAGTTTCAGGACCGTCGTCGAGGTGGGCCCCGACCACCTCGCCCAGGCCCGGTCCATCGACCGGGTGTTCCAGGAGGCGATCGCCCCGGCGACCGTCAACTTCGACTTCGAGGCGATACGGGAGGCGGCCGCCGCCGTCCCGGACAGCAGCGTGGTGCGGATGGTCAGGGGCTGGGGGCTCCAGGAGCATGCCCCCGTCCTGGTCATGGTCCTCTCCCTCAAGGAGGCCGTCCGGCAGGCGCTCCCGCCCGAGTGCGCGGACGCCGGCTTCTGGGCCACCGTCGAGCGGGAGCTCGTCGCGGCCTTCACCGGCCTCGCCGCCCAGGAGGGGCAGCCCGGGCTCTCCTTCTACGAGGAGACCGGGGAGCGCACCCGCTTCTACCGGGACCTGTTCTTCGCCCTCCAGGACGAGGAGACCGGGGAGCACATGTACGCCCTGGCCTTCTGCGTGGACGTGACCGTCGAGCTGCCGAAGGCGGAGGCCGTCGCGCTCGACCTGACGGACGTCGTGCCCTTCGCGGTGCGGCTGAACGCGATCGTGATCCGCCAGACCCTGGACCTCGCGGCCTGACGGACCGCCCCGGCACACCCCCGTGCCACCGGGGCGCCCACCGGCCCGCCGTCCCGGGCCGGACCCCGTACCCGTACCCGTACTCGTACTCGTACTCGTAGAGCCTTCTTTCGTTCCGTCGCTCGGATCAGACCGGCCGGCGCCAGCGGCTGCCCCGCGCCGCCGCGACCAGCTCCGGCACCGTGGCGAGCTTGACCCGGGGGCGGCCCGCGTCCCGGCCCCGCGCCCGCTCGGTCCGGTCGATGGCCGCGAGACCGCGCGCGTCCACGAGCCCCTTGCTGCGGCTCCTGGCCAGCCTGCGGAACTCCGCCGACGTGCCCGTCGGCTTCGGCAGCGCCCCCGCGACCGCGTCCGCGAGCAGCGTCCCGACCGTCTCCTCCGCGCACGCCCGGTTGGCCCCGATGCCGCCGGAGGGCCCGCGCTTGATCCAGCCCACGACATAGCCGCCCGCCAGACCGCTGATCCGCCCGCCCTCGTGCGGCACGGTGCCCGTCGCCTCGTCGAACGGCAGGCCCGGCAGCGCCACGCCCCGGTAGCCGACGGCCCGGACGAGCAGCCCCGCCCCGATCTCCGTACCGGACTCCGACCCGTCCTCGGTCACCCGGACCGCCCGCACCGCGTCGGTGCCGAGCGCCTCGACCGGCGCGGAGTGGAAGCGCAGCACGATCCGGCGCCGGTCCGGCGCGGGCGACCGCGTCCAGTCCACCGCCTCCCGGGCCACGTCCCGGAGCAGCGCCGCCTTCTCCCCGGCCGCTGCCGCGCCGATCGCGGCGCCGGTGCGCGGGTCCCGGTCGTCGACGACCAGGTCCACACCCGGGAGGTGCTTGAGGGCGAGGAGTTCGGAGGAGGTGTACGCGGCGTGCTCGGGACCCCGGCGGCCGAGCAGCACCACCTCGCGGACCCGGGTGCCGCTCAGGGCGGCGAGGGCGTGGTCGGCGATGTCCGTGCCCGCGAGGTCGGCCGGGTCCATGACGAGGACGCGGGCCACGTCGAGCGCCACGTTGCTGTTGCCGACCACGACGACCCGCTCGGCGGAGAGCGGGACGGCGTCCGCGCCGGTCTCCGGGTGTGCGTTGTACCAGGAGACGACGGAGGTCGCGGAGACGCTCCCCGGCAGGTCCTCGCCGGGGATGCCGAGCCGCCGGTCGGCGGGCGCGCCCACCGCGTAGATCACCGCGTCGTGGTGGTCGGCCAGCTCCTCGGCGGTGACGTCCCGGCCGATCTCCACGCCGAGCCGCATCCGGACCCGGGGGTGGGAGTGGAAGCGGGCGAAGGTCTCCCCGGCGCCCTTGGTCGCCGGGTGGTCGGGCGCCACCCCGTACCGGACGAGTCCGCCGGCCACCGGCAGCCGGTCGATCAGCGTCACCTCGGCGTTGGTGTGCAGGAGCAGGTCCTCGGCGGCGTACATGCCGGCCGGTCCCGTGCCGACGACCGCGATCCGCAGCGGGGCGAAGTCGGACGGGAGCGAGCGCGGGAAGGAGGGCTCGTCCCAGGGGTGGAAGTTGGGCGAGGCCACGGCCGGGCCGGGCTCACGGTCCGCGTAGTACTCCGCGTTGATCGCCTCGTACTCCCGCAGCCGCCCGGTGAGGCGGTCCGCCGGGAAGATCGCGTCGACCGGGCAGGCGTCGGCGCAGGCGCCGCAGTCGATGCAGCTCCTGGGGTCGATGTACAGCATCTCCGTGGTGCCGAAGTCCGGTTCCCCGGGCGCCGGGTGGATGCAGTTGACCGGGCAGACGGCGACGCAGGTCGCGTCGTTGCAGCAGGTCTGGGTGATCGCGTAGGTCATGTCGTCGACTCGGTTCGGGTGCGGGGCCCGGGGAGCGGGCGCGAGGTGCGGACGCGGGGTCAGATCAGGCTGGCGCGCTTGTAGATGAGGAGCGCGGGCCGGGTGAGCAGCCGGGCCGAGGCGAGGAACTCCATGAGCCCGGCGCAACTGGAGCGCAGCTGGGACTTGTAGTGCTCGTTGGCCGCGGCCTCGCGGCGCGCCCGCTCCGGGTCGAGTCCGGCCTGCGCGTACACGTCGGGGCTGACCATGCTGGTGACGATGTAGTACGAGGCGATGGCGACGACCAGGGCGTGGAAGTGGCGGCGGGCCGTGCTCGCCCGCGCGAGGCGGCGGCGCGTCTCGTCCCGGGCGAACTTCATGTGCCGGGACTCCTCGACCACGTGGATGTTGCTGATGGTGCGCACGAAGGGGGCGACCCGCTCGTCGCGCATCCAGTCGCGCTGCATGACGTCGAGGACCTCCTCGGCGACGAGGATCGCGGCGTACGCGGCTTCGCCGAAGCCCACGGTCTTGAAGGCGCGGCCCAGTTCTAGCACCGCGCGGCGCGGCCGGTAGGCGGGGGCGCCGAGCTTCGCGGAGCCGCGGCCGAACATGATCGAGTGGCGGCACTCGTCCGCGATCTCGGTCAGGGCCCACTGGAAGCGGGGGTCGGTGGGGTCCTTCGCGTACATGTCCCGCAGCACCATCTGCTGGAGGATCATCTCGAACCAGATGCCGGTGCTGGCGACCGAGGCGGCCTCCTGCCGGGTCAGCTCCTTGCGCTGCTCCTCGGTCATCTCGTTCCAGTAGGCCGTGCCGTAGAGGCTGTTCCACTCGGGGCTCTGGCCGTGGAAGTCCTTGTCGAGGGGGGTGTCCCAGTCCACCTCGGCGGCGGGGTCGTACGAGAGCTTGGCAGCGGACCGGAGCAGCCGCTCGGCGACGTCCGCGTCCGAGAGGTTCTCGTCCTCGGCTCCGTCGTGGCTGTCCGGGCGAACGGTGCTGCTTGCCATGGTGCGGCTCCTTGGGTCGCGATCGACGCGGAGCTTGTTAGACGTCCCGTCTAGCAAGCTTGTTAGACGGAACGTATAGCAAGGTGCCGGGGTAGGCCTACCCCTCGGTAAGGACTTGTTTCCGAAACCTTTCTCCCGGACGCGCGAACGGGGCCGGAGCCGTGGCGGCTCCGGCCCCGTCAGGGGGTCGCGCGGTGTCAGAAGGTCAGGTTCCAGGCGTCGATCTTGCCCGAGTCCTGGCTCGCGTTGTCGTTCACACGGAGCTTCCAGACCCCGTTCGCCACCTCGGAGGAGGCGTTGACGGTGTAGGTCTGGACGATGTTGTCCGCGCTGCCGCCGGTCCGGTTGTGCAGCGTGTAGACGCTGCCGTCCGGGGCCACCAGGTCGACCTTCAGGTCGCCGATGTAGGTGTGCTTGATGTCCACGCCCACCTTGAGGGCGGCCGGCGCGTTGCCGGTCACGCCGCTGACGGTGAGGGAGCTCTCGACCGTGGTGTTGTCGGGGACCGTCACGTCCGTCAGGTTCTCGAAGTACTTCCCGGGCGGCGGGGTCGAGCCGCCGACGGCCTTCAGGGCGTCGACCGCGCCCTCGCCGAAGAAGCCGTTCTTGGTCGTGGTGCCCTTGCAGCGGGTGTCCGACGGGCAGGCCCGGTCGGTCGCCTGGACGCCCAGCTGGTCCCGGATCTGCGCCGGGGTGAAGGACGGGTTCACGCTCGCGATCAGCGCCGCGACGCCGGCCACGTGCGGGGACGCCATCGAGGTGCCGTTCAGGTTGCCGTACTTGCCGCCCGGGAGCGTCGAGTAGACGCCCGAGGAGCCGTCGCCGCCGGGGGCCGCGATGTCGATGACGCCGTTGCCGAAGTTCGAGTACGAGGCCTTGGCGCCGCCGTTGCCCTGCGCGGCGACGGTCACGACGCCGGGCAGCTCGGTCGGGATGTCGATGCAGGCGTTCGTGATGGTGCGGGTGACCGGGGTCGAGTCGTTGGGGCTCGCCGTGTCGGTCGTCTTGTTCGCCAGGTCGTAGTTGGAGTTGCCGGCGGCGGCGACCTGGAGCGAGCCCTTGCCCTCGGCGTACTCCTGGGCCCGGCGGACGCCCTCGATGATGGCGGCCTGGTCCAGGTTGTCCGGGCAGTTGAACTGCCACGGGTCCGTGTAGTAGCTGTTGTTGGTGACCTTGAAGCCGTGGTCACCGGCCCACACGAAGCCGCAGATCGTGTTCTCCGCGAAGAACAGCGTGCTGCCCGGCTCCGCGATGCGGACCGAGGAGATCTTCACGCCCGGCGCGACGCCGATGACGCCCTTGCCGTTCTTGGCGGCCGCGATCGTGCCCGCGACGTGCGTGCCGTGGGTGTCGACGTCCCGCCAGGCGCCCGCCCGCGCGTCCGCCTTGCCGTAGGCGCAGGAGGCCGAGTCGGCGGCGTTGAAGTTGGGCGCGATGTCCTGGTGCTGGTCGTCCACGCCGGTGTCCAGGACGCCGACCTTCACCGACGCCGAACCGGTGGTGACCGCCCAGGCCTGGTCGGCCTTGATCTGCGTCATGTCCCAGCGGTTGGACTCGGTGAGCGTCGTCGTCGACTGCGACGGGTTGGCCGGGAGCGCCGGGTTGTA
Organism: Streptomyces sp. NPDC093071; assembly: GCF_044754545.1. NCBI lineage: Bacteria > Bacillati > Actinomycetota > Actinomycetes > Kitasatosporales > Streptomycetaceae > Streptomyces > Streptomyces sp. NPDC093071. The sequence goes on from NZ_JBIVPH010000007.1 coordinate 39,358, forward strand.
GGCGTCGGCCGGGACGTCGGACGTCCGGGTCGCGCCGACCTGCTGGACGCCGGAGACCGTGCGCATCGAGGCGGCGAACGACGCGGACGTCGAGTGCGCCACGATCACGCCGATCGCGTCGTAGGTCGCGAAGACCGAACCGCCCTTGGCGGCCACGGAGCCGCTCACGGCGGCGGTGCCGCCGGGGGCCGTGATCACCAGGTACGCGCGCGTGCCCGCGGCCCAGGCGGCCGGAGCGGCGGCGGGAGCCGCCTTCGCGGTGGCGGCCTTGCCCGCGGTGGCGGCCTTGCCCGTGGTGGTGGCCGTGCTCGGGGTGGTGGCCGTGCTCGCCCCCGTCGAACGGGCCGCGACGGGCGCGGTGTCCGACGTTGCTGCGTGGGCGAGTCCGGCGGGAGTGGCGAGGGCCACGATCGTGCCGAGGGCCGCGACGGATATGGCCGAGGTTCTCGACCGGCCGGCCGTACGGCCGGATATGAGGGAAAACATTGCGTCCTCCGATGGCCCGGTGGCGCCTGGGGCGCTTGCCGGGCCCTGTGATGTGTGGGGTGGACGCAAGATCCCAGAATCGCCCCCCGGAAGGAAGTGTTCTGTCCGAGAAGCCCGTTCGCGTTACGCACTTTTGATCGAACAGCGTCAAGACGACGAAATTTCCCGGACACCTGTCCATGTATGCTGGACACCTGTCCAGTAAATGTGAGCGGCGGAGACGGCGATGGAGACGACGGCGAACGTGCTGGTGGGCCTGGTGGCCGCCCTGCACGTGTACATCCTGGTTCTGGAGATGTTCCTGTGGGAGAGGGCGCCGGGGCGCGGACTGTCCGGCTTCGACGCCGAGTTGGCCCGCGCGACCGCCCCGCTCGCCGCGAACCAGGGCCTCTACAACGGCTTCCTGGCCGCCGGCCTCGTCTGGGGCCTGATCGCCGGGGACCCCACGGGCCACCGGGTCCAGGTCTTCTTCCTCTCCTGCGTCCTCGTCGCCGGCGTGTACGGCGGCCTCACCGCGAACCGCCGCATCCTGCTCGCCCAGGCGCTCCCCGGCGCGCTGGCCCTCGGCGCCGTCCTGCTCGCCCGGTGACCCCGGCCGCCGAAGACCCCCGCGCCGCCCGGACCCGGGCCCGGCTCCGCCGCGCCCTCCTCGACGCCTGCGCGGACACCCCGCTGGCCGAGGTCACCGTCGCCGCCCTGGTGCGCCGCGCCGGGGTCGGCCGCGCGACCTTCTACCTCCACTACGGAGACCTGGAGGCGCTGGCCGTCGACGCCTGCGCCGACGTGGTCCGCGACGCGGTCGACGCCCTGCACGCCTGGCGCGGCCTGCCCGACCCGGCGACCCCGCCGCCCGCGCTGCTCGCCTTCTTCGCCGGACTCGCCCCGCACGCCGGGCTCTACCGGGAGCTGCTCCGCCCGGGCGGCGGCGGGCCGCTCGGCCTCGTCCTCCACGAGGACCTGCGCGCCCGCAGCCTCGCCGAACGGGCCCTGGTCGGCGCCCCGGAGCCCGGCCTCGTCGCGTCGGCCGTGGCCGCGGCCTTCGCCGGGGTACTCGCCGACTGGCTGCACGGCCTGGTCGAGGGCGCCCCCGAGGAGGTCGCCCACCGGGTCTGGCGCCTCCTGATCGCCCTGCACCGCGCGCCGTTGGCGTAGCCGCCGGCCGGGACCCCGTACGGGCCCCGGCCGGCGTTCCGGGCGCCGCTACTTGAGGTACGGCCCGGCGGTGCCGATCCGGCCGGGGCCGTTCAGGACGTACACCCGCAGGTTGCCCTTGCCGGGCGCGGCGACCGCGAGGGTGCCGTTCGTGACGGTCCGGACGTCACCGGTGACGGCGTCGGTGTACGTGCCGTTCGGGATGCCGGTGTAGGTGGCGCCGCCCGAGACCGTGACGAGCGCGAAGCTGTCCGTGCCCGCGTCGGTGTAGCGGCGCTTGAACGCCATGCCGCCCGAGACGCCCTCCGTGGAGTACTGGCCCGTCTGGAGCGCGGGGACCGCCCGGCGGATCTGGTTGAGCCGCTGCACGTGCCGGACCAGGGGCTGCTGGAGGGTGGTGGCGACCGTGCCGGACGCCGACGCCACCGTGGAGAAGTCGGAGGCGGTGACGGAGCCGGCGAGGTGCGCGCCGAAGTAGGCGCGGCCGGTGTCGGCGAGCGGGCAGGACGGCCCGCAGTCGATCTTCTTCCCCTTCTGGAACTCGATCTCGGACCCGTAGTACAGCGTCGGGATACCGCGGAAGGTCCACATCAGGGACATGTTCTCGGCCCAGGCGTCGGTGCCGCCCGCGTACCGCTCGCTCGACTTGTTGGGGCCGTAGTCGTGGCTGTCGACGTAGACGACGTTGTAGGTGGCGTCGTTGTAGCTGTCGTCGGAGTCCTTGCCGTTGGAGAAGGCGTTCTGCGCGTCGCCGAAGTTCATGTGCATGCGCATGTCGATGACGTTCATGCCGGAGAAGCGGCTGTGGTCGGGCGCGTGGTAGCTGTTGCCGTTCAGGAAGGCGTTGGTGGAGGTGGGCTGGTCGCCCGTGCCCCGCTGCTGCTCGTGGTCGTACATCTCAAGGGCGGCCTTGCCGTCGTCGAGGTCGTACTCCTTGCGCTCCTTCCAGGTGTAGAACTGCGCCGAGTGGTTCACCGAGCCGCGGTTCCACTTGTCGTTGACGAAGGCGGCGACCTCGCCGAAGACGAAGAAGTTCTTCGCGGCCTCCGCGCCGTGGCGCTGGGCCACCCGCTCCTGGATCGCGGGCAGGAAGCGGCGGTTCCAGGTGGTACGCGGGATGTGCACGGCGGTGTCCACGCGGAAGCCGTCGACCCCCATGTCGATGTACTTGTTATACGCGCCGATCAGGTAGTTCTGGACGGCCGGCTTCTCCGTGTCGAAGTCCGCCAGGTCCTCGTGGAGCCAGCAGGAGCGGGAGTCCTCGCCCTCCCAGTTGCCGATCCAGCACTGGTGGTAGAGCGCCTTCGGGAACATGCCGGACGTGGGGCTCGGCCACTGGCAGTTGTAGACGGTGTAGCCCTCGGCGCTCTTCCCGCCGGTCGGCTTCCCCCAGTTCACACAGGTGTTGCCGGTCGGCTCGGCCGTCGACCACAGGTCGCCGTTGTAGTACGACTTGCCGCTCTTCGGGTCGACCGTCAGGCCGTCGTACTCGAAGCCCGGCTGCTTCTCGTCGTAGTACCAGCTCCACTGGGCGTCCCGCACGCCGTACACGGTGGGCGTGAACAGGCCCTTGGCGCCCCAGCGGGAGGAGTGGTTGTAGACGACGTCCTGGTAGATCTTCATGCCCTTGGCGTGGGCGGCGTCGATCAGGTCCTGGTAGGAGGCGCCGGCGGACTCCAGGCGCGGGTCCACCTTGTAGAAGTCCCAGCCGTGGTAGCCGTGGTAGTCGTAGTCCGAGCGGTTGAGGACGACCGGGGTGACCCAGATCGCCGAGAAGCCGAGGCCCTTGACGTAGTCGAGCTTCTGGATCAGGCCCTTGAAGTCGCCCCGGAACATGGGGTCGTCGTGGGCCGCGTTGCCCGACTTGGCGTGCTGGCTCCCGCCCCGGTTGTTCGACGGGTCGCCGTCGTGGAAGCGGGCGGTGAGGACGAAGTAGATCGGGTCCTTGCGCGGGTCGGTGCCCAGCGGTTTGCCGGTCGCCGGGGTCGCGGGCTTCTCGCCCGTGGTCGCGGTGGCGGGGGAGGAGGCGGCGGAGACGTTCCCGGCGGCGTCCACGGCCCGCACCGTGTAGGTGTAGGCGGTCCGTTCGGCCAGGCCGGTGTCGGAGAAGACCGTGGACCCGACGTCGGTGACGACCGCCCCGCCGCCGCCCCCGGTGCGGGTGACCTGGTACGAGGTGACGCCCCGGTCGTCGGTGGACGGGTTCCAGGCGAGCAGCACGGAGGTGCCGTCGGCCTTCGCGGTGAGACCGGCGGGGACGGTGGGGGCCCGGGTGTCGGGCGGGGTGGCGGCGCAGGGGTCGGCGGCGTTCGGCGTCACCGTCCGGTTCCGGACGGTGGAGACGCCCGTGCCGAGGGCGTAGTCGGAGCCGCCGTTGTTGTCCCAGGTGCCGTTGCCGTTGTTGAAGGCGGCCTTGAGGCCCGTGGCCGTCCCGAGGTCGAGCTCCCGCTTCCACCAGCCGGCGCAGGCGGCCTGCATACCGACGCCGGGAGCGGTGGTCCAGGCGCCGCCGGCCGGCTGGTAGTGGACGTTGACGGTGGACCAGCCGAGGGAGGCGGTGGAGTAGTAGACGGTGGCCTTGCGGGACTCGGCGGGCGGGGTGTCGGCGCAGGGGTCGGAGTGGGCGACGACCCCGTCCCTGACGGTGACGGCGCCCGTGCCCAGGGCGTAGTCCCGGCCGCCGTTGTTGTCCCAGGTGCCGCCGCCGTCGTTGAAGGCGGCCCGGAGGCCGGCGGCCGCGCCGAGGGGGACGGTCTTCTTCACCCAGTCCGTACAGGCGGCCTCCATGGCGGTGCCGGGGACGGTGGTCCAGGAGCCGCCGTCGGGCGCGTAATGCAGGTTGTACCGGGCCCAGTTCTTCGTCTTCGTCCAATAGTAGACCGTCGCCGTGTTCTCGACGGCGGCGGCGACGGGGGCGGTGCGCGGGGAGGGGGTCTCGGGCGGTGCGGCGACGAGGCCGACGACGCCGGCGGCGACGGCCAGGACGGCGAGGGGGCGCGCCGGTGACCGTGGGCGGGTGCGTGTCATCTGAATCTCCAGGCGGGGGCCGCGCCTCCGGGCAGACCTCTCCCCGGGAAGGAGGGCGAAGCCTTCTGGAAACGCAGTCGGAAAGTTGCAGAAACATCTTGCGCTGGCCGGAAGTTACCGCCGGTCGCCCTGTGCGTAAAGGGTTTGGACACGGCGGGCCGGGCCTCGGCGGGCATAACCGGCGCGGCCGTGGCGACGCCGGGCCACCCGGACGCGCGGCCGGCGACCGGTCCGTTCTCAGGGACCTGTGACGAGCGGACGGCAGGCCACGGCCGGCTCCCGGGCGCCACCGTCTCCGTCCGGTTCCACCCGGTACGGCCGGGCCCCCGGCACGCGGGTCACCGCCGTGGACCCGCCTGACCCCAAGCAGGTTCGCCGTGTTGCCGCCGCCCGCGTACACCACGTCCTAGGAGAGCGGGAACGCCTGCAGGGCCTCGTCGTCGAGTTCCCGCCGGAACGGCGACAGGACGGTGGGCTCGCAGGCGCGCGCGACCGGTACGCGGCGAGGAACTCCTCGACGTACCCGGGCACGTCGCCGTCGGCCGTCGCGCTGACGGTGTGCCGCACCCTGCCGGGCCCGCAATCGGATAAACCCGTTCAGGGGCGCGGCCAGGGCCGGCCCTCCAGGCGTTCGATGTCGCGGTTGAAGCGCTCCAGGAAGGCGGCGAAGCGGGAGACGTCCTCGGGGGACCAGTGCTCCATCACGCGTTCCAGGCCCGCGATGTTCGAGGTGCGGTCGGCCTCCAGGCGGCGTTCGCCCTCGGCCGTGATGCGGAACTTGCGGGCGATGCCGCCGTCCGGGTCGGGGATGCGCTCCACGACCCCGGCGCGCAGCATCGCGGCGGTCTGCCGGTTGAGGGTGGACGCGTCGAGGCCGAAGGCCTCGCCGAGCTGCCCGATGGACATCGGCCCGTGCATCCGGATGCGGCTCAGCAGGACGTACGCGCTGCGGTCGAGCCGGCCGCCGCCCGCGCGGGAGCGGGGCGCGTACAGGTGCGCGTGCCGGCCGAGCAGCATGGTCTCGAACTCGACCAGATCGGTGGGCTTGTCCACGGGCTTGTCCACGGGCTTGTCCATGGGGTCATTCTCTCCCGCGGCGATGCGATGTGCATCATGCATGGTTTGTGTATTCAGCATGTGATGTGCATGATGCATGCTCATCGTCATGAAGACCTAGGGAGAACACGTGGACGGCTCCAAGCCCGACGCCCGACCCGGAGGCGTCGTCGGCGTCCTCGCGCTCGCGGGCATCGTGGCCGCACTCATGCAGACCCTGGTGGTGCCGCTCATCGGCGACCTCCCGAGGCTGCTCGGCACCACCGCGTCCAACGCCTCCTGGGTGATCACCGCCACCCTCCTCGCGGGCGCCGTCGCCACCCCCGTCGCCGGCCGGCTCGGCGACACCCTCGGCAAGCGGCGGGTCCTCCTCGTCTCCGTGGTCCCGCTCGTCGCCGGGTCCGTCGTCTGCGCGCTCGCCTCCTCCGTCGTCCCGATGATCGTCGGACGCGGCCTCCAGGGCCTCGGCATGGGCGTCGTCCCCCTCGGCATCAGCCTGCTCCGCGACATCCTGCCGCCGGAGAGGCTGGGCGGCTCCATCGCCCTCATGAGCGCCTCCATGGGCGTCGGCGGCGCCCTCGGCCTGCCCTTCTCCGCCGCCGTCGCCGAGAACGCCAGCTGGCGCGTCCTCTTCTGGGTCGCCGCCGGCCTCAGCGTCCTCGTCGGCGCCCTGATCTGGCGCCTCGTCCCCGCCGGCCGCCGCGCCGCCGCCCCCGGCCGCTTCGACCTGCCCGGCGCGCTCGGTCTCGGCACCGGACTCGTCGCCCTGCTCCTCGCCGTCTCCAAGGGCGCGAGCTGGGGCTGGGGCAGCGCCACCACCCTCGGCCTCTTCGCCGCCGCGGCCGTCGTCCTGCTCGCCTGGGGCGCGTGGGAGCTCCGCATCCCCGACCCCCTCGTCGACCTGCGGGTCACCGCCCGCCCGGTCGTCCTCATGACCAACGCCGCCTCGATCCTGGTCGGCTTCGCCATGTACGCCCAGTCCCTGGTCGTCCCCCAGCTCTTCCAGCTCCCCGAGGCCACCGGCTACGGCCTCGGCCAGTCGATGATGGCCATGGGTCTGTGGATGGCCCCGGCCGGCCTGATGATGATGGTCCTGGCCCCGCTCGGCGCCAAGCTCTCGGCCGCCCGGGGCCCCAAGGTCACGCTCTCCGTCGGCGCCCTCGTCATCTCCGCCGGCTACGGATCCTCCCTCGCCCTGATGGGCTCCACCTGGGGCCTGCTCGCCGTCACCCTCGTCTGCAACACGGGCGTCGGACTCGCCTACGGGGCCATGCCGGCGCTCATCATGGGCGCGGTGCCGCAGGAGGAGACCGCCTCGGCCAACAGCTTCAACACCCTCATGCGCTCCATCGGCACCTCCGTCTCCGCCGCCGTCATCGGCGTCGTCCTCGCCCAGATGACCACCACCCTCGGCGGCCACGCGCTGCCCTCCGAGGACGGCTTCCGCGTCGCCATGCTCATCGGCTGCGGGGTCGGCCTCGTGGCCGCGGTCGTCGCCGCCCTCATCCCGGCCCGGTTCGCCGCCGCCGGTCCCGCCGGGGCGGAGGCCGGGGCCGTACGCGCCCCCTCCACGGCGGAAGCCGAAGCCACCGCCTGATCCCCCGACCGGGCGGGGCCGTCGCGGGACACGTGGGGACGGACCCCGTGACGGCGCCGCCCGTCCGTCCGGCGGGCCGGTCGCAGAGGCGGCCCGCCGGACGCCGAAGGGCCCCGGTGACCGTGGAGCACACGCTCACCGGGGCCCTCACGGACACCCAGGGCCTCGCGGCCCCCTGGCCCCTCGCCGACACCCAGGGGGTACGCCCCCGGGCCTCAGTCCTCCGCCTCCAGGGTGAACAGCGCCCCGTCCGGGTCCCGTACCACCGCGCGCCGCACCCCGCCGTCCGGCTCGCGCACCCCGCCCCACTCGCCGCCCGGCACCACCGACCCGCCGTGCTCCAGGACCGCCTCCTCCGCCGTCTCCAGATCCGGCACCCGGAAGCGCACGAGCCAGCGCGGCCGCAGCTGCGGCCGGGGGGAGGCGGACTCGACCGGCCCGCTGTTCAGCCGGGCGACCGCCTCGCCGTCGCGCCGCAGGACCACCCGGTCGTCCTCGTACGAGACCTCGCAGGAGCCCGGGACGGCGTCCGCCCACCGGAGCACCCCGCCGTAGAACACGGCCGCGTCGAACGCGTTGCGGGTGTGCAGCTCCACCCAGGCGGGCGCCTTCCGCTCGCCGATCTCCCAGCGCGACACCAGCCGCCCCTCCCAGACCGCGAACGCCGCCCCCTCCGGGTCGGTGGCGAGCGCCGCGCGGCCCCGGGGCGGGAACGCCATCGGACCCACGCCGACGGTGCCGCCGCGCTCACGGATCCGCGCGACCGCCGCGTCGGCGTCGTCGACGGCGAAGAAGACCGTCCAGGCCACCGGCACCTGCATCTCCGCCGCCACGGCCGCGATCCCGGCCACCGGCACCCCGTCCCGCTCGCCCACCGCGTACGCGTCGCCGAGGGCGCCCCGCCGGAACGTCCAGCCCAGCACGGCCCCGTAGAACCGCTCCGCCGTACCGAGATCCCGCGCGGACAGGTTCAGCCAGCACGGTGCTCCCATGGCCTCCACGGTCGTCGGTCCCGCCACCGGGGCCACCTCCTCGTCGTCCTGCGTCCAGAGCGCGTCCGTGTACCAGGGTGCCCCCCGCGTCCGGAGTGTGCCGTGCGCCCCCTTCCCCGTTCCACGAGTCCCCATGCGCGGATTCACCCACGTGCCGCCGATCACCACCCGGTCGAGGGGGAGCGGGCCGACGGCCCGGGAGGCTCAGTGGACCGCGTGCGCCGCCCGGGCCGCGTAGGCGCGGACGTCCGCGTCGGGATCGTCGGCCGCCCCGGCCAGGGCGGCCCGGGCGGACGGGTCGTCCCGGTGGGCGAGGAGCGAGAGGACGGCCGCCTTCCGCACGTCCGCGTTCGGATCCGCGAGCACCGGGGCCAGGGCCGGCACGGCGAGGCCCGCCGGGGCCGCCCGGAGCGCGGTCGCGGCCCCGGCCCGCACCTGCCAGGCGGGCGCGCCGAGCGCGGCGGCGGCCCGCACCGCGTACTCCGGCGGGCAGCCGGTGCCCGCCAGGGCCGCGAAGGCCGCGCCCCCGACCAGCGGATCGGCGTCGTCGAGCAGCGGCGCGAGCGGCCCCGGCCGGGGATCCCGCACGGCCGCGAGACCCCGGGCCACCGCGACCCGCACCTCGCGCGCCGGGTCGGCGGCGGCCCGCGCCAGCTCCGCGACCGCGTCCACCGAGACCAGCGCCCGGACGGCCCCCACCCGCACGTCCACCTCCGCCGCGCCGAGCGCCGCCGCGTACAGCGGGGCGTCCCCGAGCCGCAGCGCCCGCAGCACGTCGAGCGCGGCGGTCCGTACGGCCGGGTCGGGCACGCCGAGGGCCTCCCGCAGACCGTCCCCGAGCGCCGGCTCGGCCGGCAGCACCTCGACCAGCTCGCGCAGGGCCGCCGCCGCGGCGGCCCGCACCCGGGGCGCACCGTCCCGCAGCCGCGCGGCGAGCGCGGGACCCGTCCCGGCCGGAGCGGTCTCCCCGAGGGCGGCGACGGCGGCGGCCCGCACCGCCGGATCGGCGTCGTCCAGATACGGGCCGAGCACGTCCAGACCGGGGGAGTCCTCGACCAGGCCGAGCAGCTCCAGGAGCCGGGGAGAGGCCGTCGTCGCGGGGTCCTCCGGCGCCGGCGCGACGACCGCGTCCGCGACCGGCCGCGCCTCCGCGACCGGCCGCGCCGCCGGGACCGCGTCCCGGGGCCCCGCCGTGGCCACCGGCACGAGCTCCACCTCGCCCAGGTGCCGTTCGGGTCCGCCCGGCGGCGCGAACTCCGGCACCGGCACCAGATACGGCTCCACCGGCCGCGCCGTGAACTCCATCGCCCCCGAAGCCGACTTGCGCAGGTCCAGGTGGTGCAGCCAGCCCTCGTCGTCCCGCTCCGGGTGGTCGAGCCGCTCGTGGTAGAGCCCCCAGCGCGACTCCGTCCGGGCCAGCGAGGCCCGCGCCGCCATCTCCGCGCAGTCCCGGATGAACGACACCTCCGCGCACCGCATCAGCTCGTGGGCCGTGCGCGCCCCCATCCCGGCGATCTCCCCGGACATCCGGTCGAACGCCTCCACCGCCAGGGAGAGCTTCGCACCCGTCTTCGGCGGCGCCACGTAGTCGTTGACGAACCGCCGCAGCTTGTACTCGACCTGCGGCTGCGGAGGACCGGACGGGTTCCGCAGCGGCCGGTAGACCAACTCGTGCGCGTCCGCGATCTGCCGCCGGTCGAGCTCCCCCTCGTACGCCGTGTACCGTGCCGCGTCCTCGCCCGCCAGGTCGCCGAAGACGAACGCGCCGATCATGTAGTTGTGCGGCACGGAGGCCAGGTCCCCGGCCGCGTACAGCCGGGGCACGGTCGTCCGGGCGTGCGCGTCCACCCGTACCCCCGAGGCCGAATGGCCGCCGCACAGGCCGATCTCGGAGATGTGCATCTCGATGTCGTGCGTCCGGTAGTCGTGGCCGCGCCCCTCGTGGAACGTGCCCCGGGTGGGCCGCTCCGTGGTGTGCAGGATCGACTCGACGGCGCCGACGGTCTCCTCCGGCAGATGGCTCAGCTTCAGGTACACCGGCCCCCGGTCCGAGGCGAGTTCGGCCGCGAACTCGGCCATCATCTGCCCCGACCAGTAGTCCGACTCCACGAACCGCTCGCCGTGCCGGTTCACCTGGTACCCGCCGAACGGATTGGCCACGTAGGCGCAGGCCGGACCGTTGTAGTCCTTGATGAGCGGATTGACCTGGAAGCACTCGATCCCGGTGAGCGCCGCCCCCGCGTGGTACGCCATCGCATAGCCGTCGCCCGCGTTCGTCGGGTTCTCGTACGTGCCGTACAGATAGCCCGACGCGGGCAGGCCGAGCCGCCCGCAGGCGCCCGTCGCCAGGATCACGGCCCCCGCCCGCACGATCGTGAACTCGCCCGTACGGGTGTGGAAACCGGCGACGCCGACGGCCCGCCCGTCGTCCGGGTGGGTGAGGACCCGGACCGGCATGACCCGGTTCTCGATCCGGATCCGCTCCCGCATCTCGCGCCGCCGCAGCTGCCGGTAGAGGACCTTCTTGACGTCCTTGCCCTCCGGCATCGGCAGCACGTACGAGCCGGACCGGTGTACCTGCCGGACCGCGTACTCGCCGTGCTCGTCCTTCTCGAACTTCACCCCGTACGACTCCAGGCGCTGGACCATCGCGAAGCCCCGGGTCGCCGTCTGCCGGACCGTGGACTGGTCGACGAGGCCGTCGTTGGCGCGGGTGATCTCGGCTACGTAGTCGTCCGGTTCGGCCCGGCCCGGCACGACCGCGTTGTTGACGCCGTCCATCCCCATGGCGAGGGCGCCGGAGTGCCGGACGTGCGCCTTCTCCAGGAGCAGCACGCTCGCCCCGCGTTCGGCGGCGGTCAGCGCGGCCATCGTGCCGGCGGTCCCGCCGCCGACGACGAGCACGTCGCAGGAGAGTTCGGTCGCGTCGGCGAGGTCGGGGACGGTCAGGGGGGTGTCCACGGGGGATGCCTTTCGAGGTGCTCAGGAGCCGGCGGGGCCGGCCGGAGGAGGCGTCAGAGGGAGTCGAGGACGCGGCGGCGCAGCGCGGCCGTCGCGGGCGCGCGCAGGGCGTCCCGCACGCGCGGATGCGGGACGTCCAGGACCTCGCCGGACGCGAACAGGGCGACCCGGTCGCCGAGGTGGAGCGCCTCGTCCACGTCGTGCGTGACGAAGACGACGGTCGCGCCCGTCCCGCGCAGGATCTCCACCAGGAGGTCCTGCATCCCGGCCCGGGTGTGCGCGTCGAGCGCGCCGAACGGCTCGTCCATCAGGACCGCGCGGGGCCGCCCGGCCAGGGCCCGGGCCAGCTGGACCCGCTGCCGCTGCCCGCCGGACAGCTGGTGCGGCAGCCGGGCGGCGTGCCCGCCGAGCCCGACCCGCTCCAGCCACTCCTCCGCCGAACGGCGCCGCTCGGCCCGGGGGACCCGGCGGATCGCGAGCGGCAGCTCCACGTTGGCGCGGACCGTCCGCCACGGCAGCAGGGCGTCGTGCTGGAAGACGAGCGCCCGGTCGGCGCCGGGCCCGCGCACCGGCTCCCCGTCCTGCGTGACCCGCCCCTCCAGGGGCGGCAGCAGCCCGGCGAGCGTGCGCAGCAGGGTCGTCTTGCCGCAGCCGGAGGGACCGACCACGGTGAGGAGCTCGCCGGGCGCGATCCGCAGCCCCACGGGACCGGACACGGCGGACCCGTCCGGATGCCCCAACCGCACGTCGTGCAGGGCGAGTTCCGCGCCCGTGGCGCCGGCCGTGCTCGTGGCGCTCATGGCACCGGCTCCTTCTCGGGCAGGGGTACGGAACGGGAGGGCGTACGGGCGGGGGCGGCGGGAGCCGGGACGCCCGCCGTCCGGCCGGGTCCGGGCCCGCCCCGCTCGGCCGGGCGCGGCAGCCAGGCGGTGACCCGGCGGCCGAGCGTCTCCACGGCGGTGGAGGTGAGCCACCCCAGCGCGCCGATGGTGGCCATGCCGACGAAGACCCCCGGGTAGTCGACGACCGTGTAGTCCTGCCAGGTGCGGTAGCCCACCCCGTACTCGCCGGAGATCATCTCCGCCGAGATCACACAGATCCACGAGACGCCGATCCCCACGGACAGACCGCCGAAGATCCCCGGCAGGGCGCCCGGCAGGACCACCGAGAACAGCACCCGGGCCCGGCTGCCGCCCAGGGTCAGCACGGCCTCCTCCCACACCGGGCTCAGGGCCCGCACCGCGTGCCGGGTCGACACCAGGACCGGGAAGAGGGCGGCGGCGCAGGTGATGAAGACGATGCCCTGCTCGTTGGTGGGCAGCAGCAGGATCGCCACCGGCACCAGGGCGATGGCCGGGACCGGCCGCACCGCCTCCACCAGCGGGCCCAGGACGTCGGCGGCCCACCGGGACCGGGCCACCGCCGTCCCGGCCGCCACTCCGAGGACGGCCGCGAGCAGGAAGCCGACCGCGATCCGGCGCAGACTGTGCCCGAGGTCCTGCCAGTACGCCCCGGTGCCGACCCGGTCGGCGAACGCGGAGGCGACCTCCACGACCGTGGGGAACTGCTCGAACCGCAGCCACAGGTTGACGTCCAGGGAGGTCAGCAGCTGCCACAGGCCGAGGGCCGCGAGCGGCGAGGCGATCCGGACCAGACGGCGGACCGCGGGCGACGGGCCCGTGCGCGCGGACGCGGTCCTTCCCGCGCTCACGACGCCGACCTCACGGCCTGCGCGTACCCGACGATCCGGGCGCCGGCGTGCCCGGCGACGTACCGCTCCGCGCCCGCCCGGGTCACGAAGGCGCGCCACTCGCGGCCGTCCCGCACCCACACGGCCCGGTCCGCGAACCAGGGCGTCCCGGTCACCGCGTCCGGCACGTACGCGGCCCGCACCCGGTCCGCCCCGGCCTCCGCGACCGCCTTCAGGAGCCCGCCGGGAGTATCGAACGTACGGGTCGAGCCCTGCCCCTTCAGCCACAGCTCCGGCTTCGCGGCGGCGGCCTCCGGGTAGGCGGCGGCCGGCACCGCCCGCTCCAGCGGGGCCGCGTCGACGAAGGCGTCCACGTCGACCTCCTCCACCAGGCCGGCCGCCGCCAGGACCGGCACGTCCTCCTTGAGCGCCGCGACCAGCTCGGGGCGGAGCGCCGGGTCGAAGGTGGCGATGCCCCGGGCGCCGTTGTAGAGGTAGACCACCTCGGCGGGCAGCCCGGTCTCCTTCGCCACCGACTCGGCGGACGCGACCGGCCGGGCGCGCAGCTCGTCCGTGGCCCGCCGCTGCGCCCGCAGGAACGCGTCGAGCACCACCGGCCGCTCCTTCGCGAACCTCTCGCGCACGGTGACGCCGTGGAAGGTCGGCAGGTCCAGCTCGGCCCCGTCGTACAGCGCCGTCGCCCGGCCCTGGAAGGCGAGCAGACCGGGCCAGGCGACGAACTGGGACAGCGCGTCGACGCTGCCCGCCGCCAGGGCCGAAGCGCCCACGCTCGGCTGCTGGTTGAGCTTCCGGACGTCCTTCGCCGGGTCGAGGCCGGCCCGCTGGAGCGCCCGGACCAGGGTGCCGTCGGCGGCCGAACCGACGCTGGTGGACACCTTGCGGCCCTTCAGGTCCGTCAGCGACCGCAGCGGCGAACCGGGCGCGGTCACCACGGTGTTGAGACCGCCCCGCAGGTTGTAGCCGGTCACCGACACCAGCCGCGTCGGCTGCTTGAGCTGCTTGCCGCGCGCCGCGTTGAGGAGCAGCGGGAAGTCGCCCATCGAACCGATGTCGATCTTCCCCGCCGTCATCTGCGCGGTGATCGGGGCCCCGGTCGCGTAGTCCTGCCAGTTCACCCGGTAGGCGACGCCGTCCTTCCGGCCCTGCGCCGCGAGTTCCTCCTCGAAGTAGCCGAGGGAGCGCAGCAGGGTGCCGGCGGTGACGGTGTTGATGGTCTTCGACTGGTAACCGACGGTCACCGTCACCGACTTCGCCCCGGCCCCGTCGTCGGCGCCGGACCCGCAGGCGGTGGCGAGGGGCAGCAGGAGGAGGGCGAGGGGGAGGGCGAGTCTCTTCGTGGACAGGGGCGTGGGCATGGGGGTTCGGCCTTTCACCGGAGCAGGTAGGGCATGTTGACGGTGACCGCGCCGGTGGGGCAGCGCGCCGCGCACGGGCCGCAGTACCAGCACTCGTCGACGTGCATGTACGCCTTGCCGTCCTCCTCGCGGATCGCGAGCGAGTCGAGCGGACACATGTCGACGCAGAGCGTGCAGCCGTCGATGCACTTCGACTCGTCGATGGTCACGGGCACGTCGGCGCGCTGGGGGACCAGGGGCATGGCTGTCTCCAGGGAACGGCTGGTGTGTCGTCAGGACTCAGAGGGCGCGGCGCAGGACGCCGCTCATGGTGATGCGGTCGCCGCGGAAGCGGATGAACTCCAGGTCCACCGGCCGCCCGTCGGGCAGACGGGTCAGCCGCTCCAGCATCAGGACGGCCGCCCCGCGCGGGGCCTGGAGCACGGCGGCGGAATGCGCGTCGGCGTTGACGGCCTCCAGGGTGATCTCCGCGTGCCCGAGCGGGGACCCGGTCAGCTGCTCCAGGAGCCGGAAGACGTCCGTGTTCTCCAGGTCGCAGTCGAGCAGCGCGGCCCCGACGTCCATCGGCAGGTAGGACAGGTCCAGGGAGAGCGGCAGCCCGTTGAGCCGTCGCAGCCGCTCGATGCACAGCACGTCGGAGTGCTCGGGAAGCCCGAGCCGGTGGGCCACCGGTCCCGGCGCCCCGACCGGCCCCACGGTCCGCACCTCGTTGGTGACCCTCCCGTGCTCGTGCAGGGTCTCGGCGAGCCCCTGGAGCCGGTCCAGGCCGTGCGGGTACTTCTCGCAGACCACCACCGTGCCGACCCCCGGCTGCCGGTCGACCAGCTGCTCGCCGCGCAGCAGGTCCAGGGCCTGCCGCACGGTGTTCCGGCTGGCCCGGTAGTCGGCCGCGATGACGTCCTCCAGGGGCAGGACCCCACCGGGGAAGCCGCCCGCCAGGATCTGGTGGCGCAGCAGGTCGGCGAGCTGCCGCGCCCGGTCCGCCCGGAGGCGCCGACGGCGGGCGGCGGCGACGGGGCGGGCGGCGGGAGCGGGTTCGGCGGGCATGACACGGAACGTAGCGGCGGACCGGCCGCCGTGGTGTTGCCGCAGTATTGCGCCACCTGACACACCCTCCGTACCCCTCTGACCAGCGGATACGTCGGAGGGGTGGGGAGTTCCCCCACCCGGCCGTCCACGTGGTGGGCGGCCGGACGCCCACGATGCGGATCCGGATCGGCGTCCGGGCCGGGCCGCGTGCGCGAGCCCGCCGTCAACGACCGGGCGGGGGCGGCGGTACCGGTCGGACCGGCGCGAGGACCTCGGCGAGGCCCACCGCCGGGCAGCCGAAGCATTCCGCGAGGGCGTGCCGCTGCCGTTCCGTCAGCGGGTTCAGGAGGACCACCGCGTCGGCCCCCGTCCGCTCGCGGATCTCCGCCACCTCACGGACCTTCCCGCCGCTCAGGAGCGTTCGGGGGGAGAGCGGCAGGGCCGTCTTCGCCACCCCGCCCCGGGAGACGCCACGACGCTGCACGGCCCGTGCCACGACCCGGGCACCACGGGCCGCCAGTTCGGCGGCGGCCGCGTCCATCAGGGCGGCGAAGTCCCGCTGTCCGGCGGGGGAGTACCCGACGAGCACGACGTCGGCCCCCGCGACGGCGAAGGGCCGGCCGGGCGGGGGGCCGCCCGTCGTCCGCCGTCGGGGAGCGGGGCGCCTGTCACGTCCGCGTCGCCGGTGCACGGGCCCACGGCAGGACGACCGCGCCCCGCGCCGACACGTGTTTTCCCCGGGGGCCCGTCGCCCGGGTCCGGCGCCGCCGTGCAGGATGGGGCCGTGACCGGATACCGGAATCCGCTGCCGACGGCCCGCCGAGTGGTCGAGGACGTCGGGGAGAAGGCGGAAGAACTCTTCACGGGGGTGTGGGAGCAGCGGAACCGGCGCAACGTGCCCGGGCCGTTCTACGCCGCCGAGACCGACAGCCTGGCCCTCGGGCGCAGGGAGGCTCCGGACCACATCGCCTACGACGACGACCTGGGCGGCGGCTTCGGCTTCGAGTTCGTCTACCGCCAGCCGGTCGACGCGTACCAGACCGAGAACCTGGTCCACGGCTGCCGGCTGGAGCTGTACCGGGGCTACAACTGGGACGGCGACGACCACTGGACGGTGGAGGCGGTCCGTGACCGGTGGCGGGACCGGGGCCGCGTCCGGGAGTGGGCCGTCGCCATCGCCGCCGACTGGGGAGCGGACGCCCACCCCCACTGGGGGTTCAACGCCGACCCGGCCTACCTCCCGCACTACCACGACGCGGCCCGGGGGCACCGGGACTTCGTCGCCCACATCGACGACGGGCTGGAGGACTACCTGCGCGGCTACCTCTTCTGGCTCGAACAGCGCCGCGAACCGCGCGACGGCGAAGCCCTTCCCCTCCTCCGGGGATGAGCCGGAGGAGGGGAAGGGCTTCGCCGTGATCAGGGAGCGACCGTCTCCGTGGTGATCAGTTTGACCAGGTCCGGCAGGCCGCCCTCGGCCAGGGCGCGGCGCTGGCGGTCCGCCGAGGTGCCCTCCTGGAGCAGCCGGTGCAGCAGGGAGGACACCTCGCGGGTGTCGCCGGACTCGTCCAGGGCGGGCCTGATGTGGTCGAGCAGCGAGCACAGCACGTCGCCCGCCCGGCGCGACCGCCCTTCCGGGTCGACCAGGAGGCCGCTCAGACCGTGCCGGGCGGCGTGCCAGTTGGACGCCTGGAGGAGTTCGGACGAGCAGTCGGGGAGCGGGACCCCGGCCTTCTCCTCGTCGATCGCGGTGGCGACCAGCGCGCGGACGATCCCGGCGAACATGACCGCCTCGTCGGCGCGCAGCTGGACGTCGGCGCACCGCACCTCGACCGTGGGGTACCGGTCGGAGAGGCGGGCCTGCCAGTACAGCTGGCCGGTGTCGGTGATGATGCCGGTGTCGAGGAGCGCCTGGACGCGCTCCTCGTGGTCCGCGAGCGAGGTGAAGCGCGGCGGTGGGCCGCTGACCGGCCACCGGCCGAAGATCACCGTCCGCCAGCTCGCGAACCCGGTGTCGCCGCCGTCCCACAGGGGCGAGTTCGCGGACATGGCCACCAGGACCGGCAGCCAGACCCGGATGCGGCTCAGGACGGCGACGCCCATCTCCCGGTCCGGCACGGCAGCGTGCACGTGCATCCCGTTGACCAACTGCTCGGCCACGAGCTGCGGGGCCTGGGAGGACATCGCGAGGTAGCGGGCCTTCCGGGTGACCGGCACGGGCGCCGTCTCCCGATAGGGGGCCGTCGCGCAGGCGGCGAGCAGACAGCCGTGCTTCTCCGCCGCCATGCCGAGCGCGTGCCGCAGGCGCAGCAGGTGGCCGCCGACCTCCTCCAGGTCGGTGCAGACGGGCGTGGCGACCTCCACCTGGGCCTGGAGCAGCTCCGACTGGACCTCGGAGCCCTCGACGATCGGTTGCAGTCCGGCGGACGCCCGCACCTGGTCACCGAGCGGCACCGGAAGGCATGTGTCCGGATCGAGCAGCAGGTACTCTTCCTCGACCCCAATAGTGATCATGTCCTCCGACTACCCCCGATCGGCGGCGGAAATCGGTCCTGCGCTCACCGCTTTCCGCAGGTCACACGCGTGCGACCGCCCGATCGCGGACGGTGAGGGAACGCGCCGCTCAGCGGCCCAGGTGCCGCTGCATCCAGTCGGCGGCGGCCCGGCGGAACAGCCGCCGGTTGTCCGCCCGCCGGAACTCGTGCCCCTCGTCGCGCAGCGTGAGCATCTCCGCCGGGAGGCCCCGCTCCCGCGCGGCCCGCACCATCTGCTCCGACTCGCCCGGCGGCACGTTCGTGTCGTGCTCGCCGTGCACCGCGAGCAGTGGGACCCGCAGCTCGTCGACCCGGCTCATCGGGGACAGCGCGCGCAGCAGCTCCCGGTCGCGCACCGGATGGCCGTACTTGTGCGCCGCCGACTCGGCGATCCACGGCTCCGTCCCCGCGAAGAACGTCGCGAGGTCCGACATCCCGCACACCGCGACCCCGGTGCGGAACAGCTCCGGGTGCCACACGAGGGACGCCATCGTCAGATAGCCGCCGTACGAGCGCCCCATCACCGCGAGGCGCGTCGGATCGGCCAGGCCGTCCAGGACCACGTGCGCCGCGCAGTCGGCCACGTCGTCGATCGCCGCGAACCGCCCCGTACCGAGGTCGGCGTCCACGAACGACCTGCCCCAGCCGGACGAGCCGCGCACGTCGGGCGCGAAGACGTCCAGGCCCCGGCCGAGCAGCTCGTGGTAGAGCGGGTCGAACACGGGCCGCTCCTGCTCCTCCGGCCCGCCGTGCAGATGGATCACGCACGGGGCCGGTCGTCCGGCGTCGCGCCCGGGCGCCCGGTAGTACCAGCCGCCCAGGTGCAGCCCGTCGCGGGCCACCGGCCGCAGCGGTACGGGCCGCACGGGCGGCCGGCCCGGAGGCACGGCGTCCTCGTCCCGCGACGACCAGGGCGTGCGCGCCGACAGCGCGCCCGGGGACGCCCACCACACGCCGGGGCGGCGCTGCGAGCCCGACAGGGAGAGGACCATGCCGCCGCCCGGCCCGGCCCGGGTGATCCGGGTGACCACCTCGTGCGGCAGCGGCACCTCCCGGGGCCGGGCCGCCGTGGCCAGGCTCAGGGTCTCCAGCTCGCTCGCGCCCCGCACGTTCCACGCGAGCGCGGCCGTGCGCCCGTCCTCGGCGAACGCGAGGAGTTCCAGGTCGCTGCCCTCCCGCTCGGCCACCACGGACAGGCCGACGCGCCCGCCGTCCTCGTCGAGGGACGCCGCGAGGAGCGCCGCGAACTGCCGCTCGTGGTCGCTGCGCAGCCACAGGGTGCGGCCGTCCCCCGAGAACCGGCCGATCCACGGGTCCCCGTCGCCGACCCGCAGGACGGACCGGGCCGCGAGGTCGGCGGTGCGCACCACCACCGCCTCCCGTCGGCCGCGCGGACCCCGGCGCACCAGGGCGAACCGGCCGTCCTCGCCGACGTCGCACACCCGCAGCGTCGCGGCCCCCGACTCGGCGGCGACGAGCACGGGCGACCCGAGCCCGTCGGGATCGACCAGATACGCGGTGAGCCGGTCCGGTGCCCCGCCGTCCGGCCCGCTCCCGCTGCCGTCCGGCCGTACGTCCTCCCCGAGGCCCGGGCCCACCTCGCCGTGCCCGGCGCCTCCCAGCAGCGTGGCCGGGCCGTCGCGCTCCGCCCAGCCCGGGGGCAGGTCCGTGAACGCCGTCCCGGGGTCCGGGACGGCCGGCTCCCGGCGCAGGGCGAGGCCCGCCGGGGGCGGCGGCTCGGCCACCGTGACCGCCACGGCCGAGCCGTCGCGCGTCCAGCAGCCCAGGTACGCGGAGCTGCCCGCGTCCGCGCCCGCCACGATCCGGCGGCCGGTGCCGTCCGGCCGTACGCACAGGACGCGGGTGTGCTCGCCGCCCCCGGGCGCGACCGTGTAGGCGATCCACCGCCCGTCGGGGGACCAGGCCACCTCCGTGACCGGATCGGGGTCCGCGTCGAGGAGGTGGATCTCCGGGCCGTTCACCGCCCCGGTCCACAGCTGGGGGACGCCCGTCCGGTCGCAGATGAACGCCACCCACTCGCCCGTGGGGTCCACGGACGGGTACCAGCAGCCGTGCGCGACCAGCGGCCGGGGCGTGTCGCGGGCCCCGGCCGCGTCGGCCAGCGGCACCGGTACGGGCGCCGCCGACATCGGTCCGCTCACTCGATCCCGTGCGTCTGCAGCCATATCTCCAGCAACGCTACGTGCCACAGGGCGTTCGCTCCTCGCTTCGTCCGGTGGTGGTCGGGGGCGGAGAGCAGCTCGGCGACGTACTCGTCCCGGAAGACGCCCCGCGCGCGTGCCTCCGGCGCCGACAGCGCCTGACGCACCCGTTCGAGGACGGGTCCCGCCATGTGGCGGATCGCCGGCACCGGGAAGTACCCCTTGGGCCGGTCCACGACCTCGCGCGGCAGCAGCTTGCGGCCCGCGTCCTTCAGGACGCCCTTGCCGCCCTGGGCCAGCTTCAGCTCCGGCGGGCAGGCCGCCGCCAGCTCGACCAGCTCGTGGTCCAGGAACGGCACCCGGGCCTCCAGGCCCCAGTCCATGGTCATGTTGTCCACGCGCTTGACCGGGTCGTCGACGAGCATGACGTGGGTGTCGAGCCGCAGCGCCGCGTCGAGCGCGGTCTCGGCCCCCGGCGCCGCCATGTGCTCGTGGACGAACAGGCCGGACTCGTCGCGGCCGGTCAGCAGGTGCGGCTGGAGGATCCGGGCGAAGTCGGCGTGCGGGCGGTCGAAGTACACCTCCGCGTACCGCTCCGGCTCCCCCTCGCGCGGCACGGAGGCCAGGTCCGGGTACCAGCGGTAGCCGGCGAACACCTCGTCGGCGCCCTGCCCGCTCTGGACGACGCTCACCTCCTTGGAGACCAGCTCCGACAGCAGGTGGAACGCGACCACGTCATGGCTGATCATCGGCTCGCTCATGGCCAGGACCGCGCTGTCCAGGGCGGTCGAGACGCGGTCCGATGGGACCATCAGCTGGTGGTGCGCGGTGTCGTAGCGGCGGGCGACCAGGTCCGAATAGTAGAACTCGTCGCCCTCCTCGCCGCCCTCCGCCTCGAAGCCCACGCTGAACGTGGCCAGGTCCTTCTGGCCCTCCTCGGCGAGGAGCCCGACGATCAGGGACGAGTCGAGGCCGCCGGAGAGCAGCACGCCGACCGGCACGTCGGCGACCATCCGGCGGCGCACCGCCGTCCGCAGCGCGTCCAGGACCGCGTCGCGCCAGTCGCCCGCGTCCATGCCCGCGTGCTCGGCGCGGCGGGTGTACGACGGCTGCCAGTAGACCCGGTCGCGGTACGAGCCGTCCGGCTCCACCACGCGCACCGTGGCGGGCGGCAGCTTCCGCACCCCGTTGAGGACGGTCCGCGGGGCCGCCACCGTGGCGTGCCAGCTCAGGTACTGGTGCAGGGCCACCGGGTCCAGGGACGTGTCCACGCCGCCGCCCGCGAGCAGCGCGGGCAGGGTGGAGGCGAAGCGCAGCCGGCCGGGCGCGTGGGACAGGTACAGCGGCTTGATGCCCAGCCGGTCGCGGCCGAGCACGACCCGGCCGGTGTCGTTCTCCACGATGACGAAGGCGAACATGCCCTTGAAGCGGTCGACGCAGTCGACGCCCCACTGGTGGTACGCCTTGAGGACCACCTCGGTGTCGGAGGTGGAGAAGAACCGGTGTCCCAGGGTCTCCAGCTCCCGCCGGAGCTCCTGGTAGTTGTACACGCAGCCGTTGAACACGCCCGTCAGCCGGGCCTCGGCGTCCGCCATCGGCTGGGCGCCGCGCTCGGACAGGTCGATGATCTTGAGGCGGCGGTGCCCCAGGGCCACCGGGCCCTGCGACCAGATGCCCCGGCCGTCGGGGCCACGGGCCGCCAGATGGTCGGTCATGCGCTCCACCGCGGCCACGTCGGGCCGGCGGTCGTCGAAACGTATCTCACCGCTCAGACCGCACATGTCGCACCCGTCCGCCGTGCCCCCGCCGCCCCCGGCGCGTCCGGGGCCTCGCAGCCCTCCTCGACCTCATGTGCATCACTCACTGCAGACTCCTCCAAGACAGGGAGCAGGTGCCCGTGCACCCCTCGGTACGGGGCGCGCGGCGACCCGCTCCGTATCGCGAGTGCCCGGCCGACCGGGGATCATGCCTTCCGAAGAGTCATGGTGCGGACACCCTCCGTCCACGCCACCTGGGGTTTTTGTCCTTTTCCCCGGGGCAGTCGAAGCAGCATGGACCACTCACAAGCACCCGTGCTCGACGCCCTGGCCGCGTACCACGCGGAGAACCAGACCCCCTTCACCCCGCCCGGCCACAAGCAGGGACGCGGCGCGGACGCCCGTGTGCGCGCGGTCCTCGGGGACGCCGTCTTCCGGTCCGACGTGCTGGCCACCAGCGGTCTCGACGACCGCAGGTCGTCCAAGGGCGTCCTGGCGAAGGCGCAGGAGCTGATGGCCGACGCGGTCGGCGCGGAGCACACCTTCTTCTCGACCTGCGGCAGCTCGCTCTCCGTCAAGGCCGCCATGCTGTCCGTCGCCGGCCCCCACGAGAAGCTGCTCGTGGGACGGGACGCCCACAAGTCCGTGGTGTCCGGCCTCGTGCTCGCCGGGATCGTGCCGGTCTGGGTGGACCCCCAGTGGGACGCCGAACTCCACCTCGCGCACCCGCCGTCCGCCGACGCCTTCCGCGCCGCCTTCGCCGAGCACCCGGACGCCCGGGGCGCCCTGGTCACGACGCCGACCCCGTACGGCACCTGCTCCGACCTGGCCGCCATCGCCGACGTCTGCCACGAGCACGGCGTGCCGCTCGTCGTCGACGAGGCCTGGGGCGCCCACCTGCCGTTCCACCCGGACCTGCCGACCTGGGCCATGGACGCCGGCGCGGACATCTGCGTCACCTCCGTCCACAAGATGGGCTCCGGCCTCGAACAGGGCTCGGTCTTCCACCTCCAGGGCGACCTGATCGAGCCCGAGGTCCTCAAGAACCGCGAGGACCTCCTCGGCACCACCAGCCCCTCCGTCCTCGTCTACGCGGCCCTCGACGGCTGGCGCCGTCAGATGGCCCAGCACGGCCACGCCCTCTACGACGACGCGCTCTCCCTGGCCAAGACGGTCCGGACGCGGATCGACGGCATCGCGGGCCTGCGCGTCCACGGCCGCGACGACTTCTGCGGACCCGGCCGCGCCGCCGACCTCGACCCCCTCCAGGTCATCGTCGACATCACCGGCCTCGACACCACCGGCTACCGCGTCGCCGACTGGATCCGCGAGCGCCACCACGTCAACCTGCACCTGTCCGACCACCGCCGCACCAGCGCCCAGCTCACCCACGCGGACGACATCCACAGCGCCCAGCTCCTGCTCGACGCCCTGCGCGACGCGGCCGCGCACGCCGACGAACTGCGCCCCGCGCCCCGGGTGGAGGTCCCCGACCCGGCCGATCTGCGCCTGGAGCAGGCGATCCTCCCGCGCGACGCCTTCTTCGGGCGGACCGAACAGGTGCCCCTGGAGAAGGCCGTCGGCCGGGTGGCCGCCGAGATGCTCACGCCCTACCCGCCCGGCATCCCCGCCGCCCTGCCCGGCGAGCGGCTCAACGCCGAGGTCCTGCGGTACCTGCGCAGCGGCGTCGAGGCCGGGATGGTCGTGCCGGACGCGGCCGACCCGGAGGTCAAGGCCGTACGCGTGACCGTCGAGGACTGACCGCCGGGCCCCGGGCCCCCGCCGGGGTCACAGCCCGGCGGCGGCCTTCTCCCGGAAGCGGTCCCAGGCCCGCTCCGGCACGTCCGCCCGCAGTAGGACGTCCACCGCCGTGCAGGCGAGCGCCTCGGCCGCCGCGAGCATCACCCGCCGCGCCCGGGGCCCGGCCGCCGCCTCCGCGAACTCCGTCGTGTGGTCCGAGGCGTCCGGGCCCGTGATCGCGACGAACGGATGGATCGCGGGCACGCGCGTACTGACGTTCCCGATGTCCGACGACCCCAGGTACACGCCCGCCACGGGCTCCGACAGCCGGACGCCCGCCCGCTCCAGGTGCCCGGCGAAGAGCCCGGACAGCACGTCGTTGTCACGGAAGTGCTCGTACCGGCCGCCCACGTCCGTCACCTCCACCGTCGTACCGGTGGCCAGCGCCACGCCCCGGGCGCAGGTGCGCAGCTCCTCCACCAGCTCCTCCAGGGCGGCCGTGGTCCCGCCGCGCAGCCCGAAGAGGCCCTCCGCGTACGCGGGGACGATGTTCGTGGCCCGGCCCCCCTCCGTCACGATCCCCTGGACGTGCGATCCGGACGGCAGCCGCTTGTGCAGCACGCCCAGCGCGTTGAACAGCTGGATCAGGGCCCCCAGCGCGTCGATCCCCTCCGTGGGGTTGCCCGTCGGGTGCGCGGCCCGCCCGTGGAACCCCACCCGGATCTGCGCGCTGGCGGTCAGCGGCGCCCACGCCCAGTCGTACACGCCGGGATGGAACATCAGCGCCGCGTCCACCCCCTCGAACAGGCCCGCCTCCACCTCCGTCACCTTCCCGCCGCCGCGCTCCTCCGCCGGAGCCCCGACGGCGAGCAGCGTCCCCCCGGCCTCCCCGCCCAGGGCCGCCCGCGCGGCGAGCGCCGCGCCGAGGCCGGCCGCCGCGATCAGGTTGTGCCCGCAGGCGTGGCCGAGCAGCGGCAGCGCGTCGTACTCCATCAGGAGCGCGACCCGGGGACCCCCGCCTTCTCCGCCCGACCGTCCGACGAAGGCGGTCGGCAGGCCCGCCACGCCGCGCTCCACCCGGAAGCCCTCCCGTTCGAGCTCGTCCGCGAGGAGCCGGGACGCCCCGTGCTCCTCGTATGCCGTCTCGGGTTCGCGGTGCAGCGCGAGGCTCACGTCCCAGAGGCGGTCCGCCCGGGCGGCCACCTCCTCCCCGACGCGGGCGTACACGGACTCCGGGACACGGGATTCCGGGATACGGGATTCCGGGGTGCGGGACACGGGGGCCTCCTCCGGTGCGAACGGTCGCCGACACCTCCGCGTCTTCCACGTCCGGAGCGCACGATGCCCGGAACGGCCGTTTCTTCCCCCGGCGCCACGGGACGCGCACGTACATCCCCGGGCGGCGGGTAGGCGCGGCGGACACGAGCGGTGACGGAGGACGGGAGAGGCATGACCGGAGCGAAGAGCAGGGCGGGCGACTGGTGCCGGAACCGGTGGCACACCGCCCGCACCTCCCTCACGGACGCGGTACGAGGGCCCGGCGAGGCGCGCGACGGCCTTCTGCTCCAGGCCAAGGGCGCGGCCGCCGCCACCGTCGCCTGGTGCCTCTCCTCCTGGCTGCTGCCCGCGAACGTCACGGCGTTCGCCCCGTTCACGGCGCTCCTCGCCCTCCAGTCCACGGTCTACCGCTCGATGTGGGACTCGGCCCAGTACCTCGCGGCCATGGCGATCGGCACGGCCGTGGCGGCGGGATTCGGCAGCACCGTCGGCGTCCACGCCTGGACCCTCGGCGTCCTGGCCCTCGTCGCCCTCGTGGTCGCCCGCCTCCACCTCCTCGGCGGCCAGGGCACCCAGGTGCCGGTGGTGGCCCTCTTCGCGTTCGTGGGCGGCGGCGGACGGATCGACTACATCGGCCCCCTGGTCGCGTCCGCCACCATCGGGGTGTGCTGCGGCCTCGCCGCCCACTTCGCCTTCGCGCCCTCCCCGCACACGGCCACGGCCCGGCACAGGGTCGAGGAGTTGACCGTCCGCGCGCAGACCCTCCTGCGCGACCTGGCCCGGACCGCCGAGGCGAAGACCGGGGGCGAGGACGAGGACGTACGGGAGGAGGACTGGCCGCGCCGCTGCGAGGAACTCGCCGCACAGGCGGCACGGGCGCGCGCGGCGCTCGACAGGGAGCAGGAGAACGCCAGGCTCAACCCCCGCCGCCCCTGGGACAGCGCACAGGAGTCGCTCCGGCGCTGCCACGAGACCGTCGGCATGATCGAGCGCGTCGGCACGCACGTCCGCTCCATCGCCCGCGCACTGACGTACGAGCCCCGAAACCCCTCCGAGTCGCGGCGCCCCTTCGAGGCGTCCGTCTCGGCGGACTTCGCCGCCTCCTATGCCGACCTGCTGCACGCCACCGCCGAAGGGCTCGAACTCCTCGCCCCGCCCCGGGGACCGGACGACCCCGACCGGCTCCGCCGCCGCGTCGAGGACGCCGAGCGCCGCTACGCGGAGGTGACGGCCACGGCCCGCTCCGACCGCCCCGGCCGCGAGGGGGAGTGGCCCGTGCACGGCACTGTCCTCGTGGAGGCGGCCCGGATCCTGGAGGAGATCAAGCACACGGCGGGCCTCGCGCCCCTGTGACAGGCCTGTTACCGGAAGGGTGGCTTCCGTCACGGTCGGAGCGGTCCGGTGCTGATCCACTCTCCCCATGCGCCGCACCCCTCTCCCCGCCCTGGCCCTCCCCGCCGCCTGTCTCCTGCTGCTCACGGCCTGCGGAACCGAACGGCAAGGCGCCGCCGCGTCCGCCACCCCCTCCGCCGCCCGGGACTGCGGAGCCGGATCGCCCACCACGCCGGGGACGCCGGACGGCGACGAGGTCGTGGTCATCGGTACGGGGACGGGCCCCGGCGCCGACCGGGCCCGCCCCTGCGGCACGTACGCCGTCACCAATCGGGGGACCGAGCCCCTCACCTACACCGTCACCCTCGGCTTCCAGGACGCGGACACGGGCCGGGGGCTGACGAACGTGAAGGACACGGTCGAGGCCGTCGCCCCGGGCCGGACCGTGCGCCGCACCGTCACCGCCGATGACGCCACCGCCGCCGGCGTCTCCTCGGACGCGGCGGGACGGGTGACCCTGAGCGTCCTCACGGTGCGCGGCGTCCCGGCGGCCGAGGCCTCCTCCGAAGGGGGAGCCTGCCCGCCCACGGGCGTGCGCGTGTACGCCGACGAGGGCGACGCCGCCATGGGGCTGCGCGTCGTCGGCCTCCACCTGGAGAACTGCGGCACCCGGCCGTACCGGCTCAAGGGCCACCCCCGCGTCGAGCCCCTCGACGAGGCCCGCGAGCGGGTCGACGGCGTGGCGGTCCTGGAGGGCGGCGACGCGATCGCGAGCGGCACCGGGGCCGACGGTCCGCCCGAGCAGCTGGTCCTCGCGCCGGGCGAGCGCGCCCGGGCCGGCCTGGTCTGGCGCAACACCGTCGACAGCGGGACCGAAGGCCCCGTGGCCGCCCCCTACGCGCGCGTGTGGGCGAAGCCCGGCGCCGCCCCGGTGATGGTGATCCCCGAACTCGACCTGGGCACGACGGGGAAGCTCGGCGTCGGCCCCTGGAAGAAGGAGCAGAAGCGCTGAGACCCGTGCGCGGGCGTTAGCGGAACGACAGCGGGACGTGAGCGGCGGACGGCAGAGTGACCCGGGCCGGCAGGCCGGGCCGGTGTGACCGACCGTCCCGGCGTGACCGCCGACGCGTACCGGAGGGCCGTGGGCCGCCGTCGTGGCGGGTGCCGAGGCGTGGGGCGGCACCGGAGCGCTTCCCGGCGCACGGCGTCCGGGGCCCGCCCGGACGCGCGGGGGCGGGATCCGACCGGGCCGGACCCGGGGCGAGCCGTGGGGGCTCGCCCCGGGCCCCGTCCGGTCGGAACCGCGAGGAGAAAGAGGAAAGGGGACGCGGGAAGGGCTCAGCCCGTCATCGTGACCACCGTGGCCGCCAGGATCACCGTCATCGCCGCCTGCATGTCGCGGATCGCGCGGCGCACGTCCTCGGACGCCCACTGACCGGCCGCGATCTCCTCCAGGCGCGGGGCGATCTCCTTGCGCGGCACCTCGGGGAAGGCCACGCGGTGCAGCTTCGCGCCGTGCACGAGGGCGAGGAGGCCCGCCGTGCGCGTGTCGGGCCGGGCGCCGCCGAGGACCATGGCCCGCAGCCTGTCCCGCAGCTCCCGCTCCACGGAGCCGTCCGCCTCCGGGTAGCGGGTGACGGGGAAGAGCCCCAGGACCTTGTGCTGTTCGGCCCGGACGAGCCCCCGTCCGCACAGGCTGTCGACCGTCGCCCGCACGGCCTTGGGGTGGTCCTTCGTCAGCCACTCGGTGACCTTCGGGACCCGGCTCTTCCGCCCCGCCCACTCGGCGATCCGCCGCAGCCGCTCGTCGAGCAGCGGAACGCCCGTGGGCGTCGGGTCCGTCACCCGGAGGCGTCCCCCCTCGACCGCCACGCGCCCGGCCAGGACGAGGTCGAGCAGGATGCCGCCGGCGACGGCCCACGAGGCGGACTGCTTCTCCTGCGCGGCCCCGGACGCGTCGTCCAGCGACAACAGCATGATCTCCTCCGCGAGCGTGACCGTCACCCAGTACCTCCTGCTTCCGTGCCCTCGCGGCCGCCGGTCTTCCGGTCGGCCGCCCTTTTCGCCCCTCAAGACGATCACGCGTTCCCCCCGGTTCCCGCCCCCCGCGGCCCGTCGCTGGTCTGGACCTCCCGGGCGCGGGACGCCAAGCTCTCCGTATGGACTTGGAGCTGAGGCACCTCAAGACGATCCGGGCCATCGCGGACGCGGGGAGTCTGACCCGCGCCGCCACCGCGCTCGGCCTCGCGCAGCCCGCCCTCAGCGCCCAGCTCAAGCGGATCGAACGGGCCCTGGGCGGGGAGCTGTTCGAGCGGGGCCGGGAGGGCGTGCGGACCACGGCGCTCGGCGACCTCGTCCTGGAACGCGCCCGCGTGGTGCTGCCCGCCGTGTGCGAACTCCAGGAGGAGGCCGTGCGGTTCGCCCGGGACGGGGCGGAGGGCTACCGGCTCGGCGGCACGCACGGCCCGCTGCTCGGCGGCCTCGTCGACCGGATCGCCCGCACCGACCCCGGGGCGCCGGTCACCACGTACACCTCCTGGTCGGAGCGCGAGATCGCCGGTGGGGTGGTCGCGGGCCGGCTCGACTTCGCCCTCGTCGGGGTCTGCGGCGAGAGCGGACCGCCCGAGGCGGGCCGGCTCGCCTGGACGGAGGTGGCCCGCGATCCGGTGTACGTGATGCTGGCCGCCGACCACCCGCTGGCGCCCCGCACCGAGATCGACCTGGCCGAACTGGCGGCGGAGGCCTGGACCGACGTGCCGGGCGACGGCTGTTTCGGCGACTGCTTCGCCGCCGCGTGCGTACGGGCCGGGTTCACCCCGGCCTGCGTGTACGAGACGGACACCGCCTCCTGCGTGCACCTGGTCCAGGTCGGCCGGGCCGTCGGCCTCTGCCGGGCCACCTTCCCCGTCACCCCCGGCCTGGTGACCAGACCCCTCGCGGGCGCGCCGCTGGTGTGGCGGCACCTGCTCGGCTGGCACCCCGAGGGCCGCGCCGCCGGCCGGGCCGCCGCCGTCCTGCACCACACCCGGGCCGCCCACGAGGAGGCCCTCGCCCGCAGCGCCGGCCGCACGACGGCCCCGGCCCCGGCCCCGACGCCCCGCGAGAACACCCCGCGCTGACGCGCGCCCGAACGCCCGCGTCCGAACACCCCCACGTCCCCACCCCCTTCGGCACCCGCCCATAACGCCGTGGCAGGGGCCGACTGGCAACTGCCGTCTCCCCGGCGGGATCCCTACGGTTTCAGCAGATCCCCCACCGCCAACCGAGGAGACTCCCCATGCTCCGACGACACGCCCGCACGGCGTGTACCGTGCTGGCCGCCGCCGGCCTGGCACTGGCCGGCCTCCAGGCCGGTTCCGCCACCGCGGCCCCGCACGGCGAGGACCGCGTCCCCACCGTCAGAACGGCCGCCGACGCCCTCGGCGCCGCCTCCGCGCAGCCCGAACTCCTCCGCGCCCTGCAGCGCGACCTGGGCCTCACCCGAGCCCAGGCCGAGAACCGCCTCGCCAACGAGGCCGAGGCCGGGGCCAGGGCCGCCGGACTCCGCCTGGACCTGGGCGGCGCCTTCGCCGGAGCCTGGGTGGACGGTGCCGAGTCCGGCACCCTGACCGTGGCCACCACCCGCGCCGCCGACGCGCCCGCGATCCGCGCCTCGGGCGCGCACGCCAAGGTCGTGACGCACGCCCTGACCGCCCTGGAGCGGGCCAAGGAGACCCTGGACCGGGCCGCCACCGCCGAGGCGCCCGTCCGGTACGTCGACGTCCGCGCCAACGTCCTCGTCGTCGAGGAGGCACGGGCCGGAGCCGGCGCGCGGCTCCTCGCGGCCACCGGCGTCCCCCGCGACCTGGTGAAGGTGGTCCGCACCGCCGAGGCGCCCCGCCCGCTGTACGACCTCCGGGGCGGCGACGCGTACTACATGAACGGCAGCGGGCGCTGTTCCGTCGGCTTCCCGATCACCAAGGGCACCACCCAGGGCTTCGCCACGGCCGGCCACTGCGGCCGGGCCGGCACCTCCACCAGCGGCTTCAACCAGGTCGCCCAGGGCAGCTTCCAGGCCTCCGTCTTCCCCGGCAGCGACATGGCCTGGGTCGCCACCAACTCCAACTGGACCGCCACCCCGTACGTGAAGGGCTCGGGCGGCGCCAACGTCCAGGTGACCGGCTCCGTCCTCCAGCCCGTCGGCTCCTCCGTGTGCCGCTCCGGCTCGACCACCGGCTGGCACTGCGGCACCGTGCAGCAGCACAACACCAGCGTCACCTACCCCGAGGGCACCATCTCGGGCGTCACCCGCACGACCGTCTGCGCCGAGCCCGGCGACTCCGGCGGCTCGTACATCTCCGGCAGCCAGGCCCAGGGCGTGACCTCGGGCGGCTCCGGCAACTGCTCCAGCGGCGGCACGACCTTCTTCCAGCCGCTGAACCCGATCCTCCAGAACTACGGCCTGACCCTGAAGACCACCACCGACCCGGGTCCTGGCCCCGGTCCGGGCGAGCCCGAGCCGGGCGGCACCTGGGCGGCCGGCAAGGTCTACAAGGCCGGTGACACCGTGACCTACGGCGGCGCCACCTACCGCTGCCTCCAGGGCCACCAGGCCCAGACCGGCTGGGAGCCGTCCAAGGTCCCGGCCCTGTGGCAGCGCGTGTGACGCGGGGCCCGTCCGCGCGGTGACCGGGGGTGCCGCGGCTCCGAGGGGGTGCCGCGGCACCCCCTCCTTGCCGTGTCGGGCCCCTCACGCCTCCGCGAGGCCGCCCCGGGCGATCACCTCCGCGTACCAGCGGGCGCTGTCCTTCAGCGTCCGCCGCTGCGTCGCGAAGTCCACGTGGACGATGCCGAACCGCTTGCTGTAGCCGTACGCCCACTCGAAGTTGTCCAGGAGCGACCACAGGAAGTAGCCCCGCACGTCCGCCCCGTCCTCCAGGGCGCGGTGCACCGCCGCCAGGTGCGCGTGCAGATAGGCCACCCGCTCCGGGTCCTTCACGTTCCCCGACGGGTCGGCGTAGTCGTCGTACGCCGCCCCGTTCTCCGTGATCACCAGAGGCACGCCCGGCAGTTCGTCCCGCAGCCGGATCAGCAGCTCGTGCAGGCCGTTCGCGTCCACCGGCCAGTCCATGGCCGTGCGCGGCCCCGGCGCCGGCAGGAACCGGACGTGCCGCTCCGCGCCCGCCCACGGCGCCGGCGACTCGGAGGAGCCCGCCGCGACGACGGACGGGGAGTAGTAGTTGATGCCGAGGGAGTCGATCGGCGCGGCCGCCGCCTCCAGGTCGCCGTCCCGCACGAACGACCAGTCCGTGACCGAGGCCGTGTCGCGGACCAGGTCCTCCGGGAGCCGCCCGTGGAAGACCGGGTCCAGGAAGATCCGGTTGCCGACGGCGTCGATCCGGCGGGCCGCGTCCAGGTCCTCGGGGGACTGCGTGAGGGCCCGTACGGCGTGCAGGTTGAGGGTCAGGGAGACCTCCGCCGACCCGGGCAGCGCGCCGCGCAGCGCCCGCGCCCCCAGGCCGTGCGCCAGGTTCAGGTGGTGGGCGGCGCGCAGCGCGGCCAGGTCGTCGGTGCGGCCCGGGGCGTGCACGCCGTTGCCGTAGCCCAGGAAGGCGGCGCACCACGGCTCGTTGAGCGTGGTCCAGGTCGCCACCCGGTCGCCGAGCGCGTCCGCCATGATCCCGGCGTACTCGGCGAAGCGGTGTGCGGTCTCCCGGTGCGGCCAGCCGCCCGCGTCCTCCAGCTCCTGCGGCAGGTCCCAGTGGTAGAGGGTCGCCACGGGCCGGATCCCGGCCTCCAGGAGGGAGTCGGCGAGCCGCCGGTAGAAGTCCAGGCCCTTGCGCACGGCCGGGCCGCGCCCGGTGGGCTGGACCCGGGGCCAGGCGATCGAGAAGCGGTAGTCGGTCACGCCGAGCCGCCGCATCAGGGCGACGTCCTCGTCGAGCCGGTGGTAGTGGTCGGCGGCGATGTCGCCGGTGTCGCCGTTGCGGACCTTGCCCGGCGTACGGCTGAAGGTGTCCCAGATGGACGGCGTGCGGCCGTCCTCGGCCGCCGCCCCCTCGATCTGGTAGGCGGCCGTGGCGGTGCCCCAGCGGAAGCCCTCGGGGAAGCGGAGCGTGGTCGTCGGGTCGGTGCGGGCGTCGAGCGCGGTCATGGGGTGGGAACTCCCTGGGGTGAGACGTTCGGCGGGGAGGGGTGGGGAGGAGAGGGGCGGAGGCGGTCAGCCCTTGACGGCGCCCTGCATGATGCCGCCGACGATCTGCCGGCCGAGCAGGCCGAAGACGAGCAGCACCGGCAGGGTGCCGAGCAGCGTGCCCGCCATGATCACGGACTGGTCGTGGACGTACCCGCCGCCGAGCTGGCGCAGGGCGACCTGGACGGTGGGCTCGGAGGAGGTCAGGGCGACGACGGGCCAGAAGAAGTCGTTCCACGAGGCCATGAAGGTCAGCAGGCCGAGTACGGCCATGCCGGGCCGGGCGATCGGCACGACGATCGACCAGAAGATCCTGGCGGTGGACGCGCCGTCCACCCGGGCCGCCTCGATCAGCTCGTCCGGCAGCGACTGCACCAGGTACTGGCGCATGAAGAACACGCCGAACGCGGAGACCAGGCCCGGCAGGATCACCGACTGGAGCTGGTTCACCCAGCCCAGCTCGGCGATCAGCATGAACAGCGGGATCACGCCCAGCTGCGGCGGGATCATCATGGTGCCGACGGTGACCGCGAGCAGCGCGCCCCGGCCCCTGAAGCGCAGCTTGGCGAAGGCGAACCCGGCCAGGGTGCAGCACAGGACGGTGCCGAGGGTGATCGAGCCGGAGACGATGAACGAGTTGAGCAGCGCCTTGCCGATGTCGGCCTCTTCGAGGACCGCCTCGAAGTTCTTGATCAGGTTCGGCCCGGGGAGCAGCGTCGGCGGGACCTTCGCCAGATCGGCGTTGGAGCGGCTGGCGGCGACGATCGTCCAGTAGAACGGGAACGCCGAGAACAGCACGGCGACGATCAGGATGCCGTACGCGAGCGGTCCCGCGTGCAGGGTGCGGCCCGCCCGGGCGGCCCCCCGGCGCGGCGTCCGGCCGGGCTCCGGGGCGGGCGGGGCGACCGGGGGAGCGGCGGGCGCCGCCGGGGCGATCGGCGCGGTCATCGGCCGGCCTCCTTGCGGGAACGGCGGCGCACGATCAGGGCGTTGACCCCGACCAGCACCACGATGAGCAGGAACATCACCCAGGCGATGGCGGCGGCCCGGCCCAGGTGGAAGAAGCCCCAGCCCTGCTCGTACATGTAGAGCCCGAGCGTCTGGTACTGGTGCGAGATGCCGCCCGAGATCGATCCTTCGAGCAGCAGCGGCTCGCCGAACAGCTGGGTCGCGCCGATCGTGGAGACGATGACGGTGAAGAGGATGGTGGGCCGCAGTCCGGGCAGCGTGACGTGGAAGAACTGGCGCCACCGCGAGGCCCCGTCCATCGCGGCCGCCTCGTACAGCTCGTCCGGGATCGACTGCATACCGGCCAGGTAGATCAGCGCGTTGTAGCCGGTCCAGCGCCAGACGACGACCGTCGACACGGCGATCTGCGAGGCCACCGTGCCGTTCTGCCAGTCGACCGGGTCGATGCCGACGAGCCCGAGCGCGTAGTTGATCAGGCCGAAGTCCCGCCCGAAGAGCTGGGCGAAGACGAGGGTGGCGGCGGCGACCGAGGTCGCGTACGGCAGCAGCACCGCCGTGCGCAGGAAGGTGCGGCCGCGCATCCGGTAGTTCAGCAGGTGCGCCAGGCCGAGGGCGATGATCAGCTGCGGCACGGTGGAGAGCACGCCGATGGTGAAGGTGTTGCGCAGCGAGACCCAGAAGTACTCGTCACCGAAGAGCGCGGTGTAGTTGCCGAGCCCGCGCCACTCCATGTCGCCGGGCGTCTGGAGCTCCACCCGGTACAGCGAGACGAAGGCCGTGTAGATCAGCGGGAAGAGGCCGAAGGCGGCGAACAGGGTGAAGAACGGGGTGATGTAGGCGTACGGGGAGACCTTCTGCCAGGTCCGCCGGGCGGGTCCGGGGCGCCGGGGCGGCGCGGCCGGCTTCGGCCGGGCCGGTGTCTCGGGTGCGGTGAGGGTCACGGTGCGGCCCTTCGGTGGGTCGGAGCGGGGGAGGCGGGGGCGGACGGACCCCCGGTGCGGGGGTCCGTCCGGCGGCACGGATCAGCCGATGGTGTTCTCGACGCCCTTCTTGGCGTTCGACCAGGCCTTCTCCGGGGAGGTGCCCTTGCGCTCGACCTCGCTCAGCGCGTTGGTGATCTGCTGGGCGATGTTCTGGTCGTGGACGCCGAGGACCTGGACCGGGGCCTCCTTCGCCGCGTCACCGAAGATCTTGCCGATGGGGGCGTCCGAGAAGAACGCGTCCTTCGCGTCGGCGACCTTCTCGATCGCGCCGGTGGCGGAGGGGAAGTTGCCCTGCTTCTGGAAGAGCTTGGTCTGCTGCTCGGGGGCGGTGAGCCACTTGATCAGCTCGTACGCCTCCTTCTTGTGCTTCGCGGCCTTCGGCACGGCCAGGTAGGAGCCGCCCCAGTTGCCGGCGCCGCCGGGCAGCTTGGCGACGTCCCACTTGCCCTTGCCGGCCTCACCGGCCTGGCCCTTGATGTAGCCGAGCATCCAGGCGGGGCACGGCATGGTGGCGAAGGAGCCGGCCGAGAAGGCCTGGTTCCACTGCGGGGACCACTGGTCGAGCTTGGCGCTCAGACCGTCGTTCGCGGCCTGGACGGCGTGGTCCCAGGCGGAGCGCAGGGCGGGGTTCTGCTCCCAGATCAGCTTCCCGGAGGCGTCGTAGTAGCGCTCCTTCTCCTGGCCGATCATGATCGAGTAGAGGCTGCCGACGCTGTCGAGCCAGGCGCTCTTGGCGGGGGCCTTCGCCTTGTACTGCTTGCCGAGGGCCAGGTAGCCGTCCCAGGTGGCCCACTTCTTCGCGAGCTCCTCGCGGTCGGTGGGCAGCCCGGCCTGCTTGAACAGGTCCGTGCGGTAGCACATGGCCTCCGGGCCGACGTCCGTGCCCAGGCCGAGGACCTCGCCGCCCTTGCCGGTGGCGGCCGCCCACTTGGCCGGGGCGAACTGGTCCTTCAGGGAGTCCGCGCCGTACCTCTTCAGGTCCTCGAACCGCTCGGCCTGCTGCTGGGCGACGGAGGCGATGCGGCCCACCTCGATGCCCTGCACGTCGGCGAGGCCGGCGTTGCCCGCGAGCCGGGTCTGGAGGGACTTCCAGTAGTCGGCCTCGTCCTCGGTGTCCGTCTGCTTGATGGTGACGCCGGGGTGGAGCTTCTCGTACTCCGTGTAGAGCCCGGCCTCCTTGTATCCGAAGGAGCCGAAGAGGTCGACGGTGATCGTGACCTTCCCTCCCGCGCTGTCCGAGGACGAGTCGTCCGTCGATCCGCCGCAGGCGGCGAGCAGGGCCCCGGCGAGCGTGACCGCACCCAGGCGGACGACGGCTCTCTTGGCGGCTCGGGCGATGGGCATGGGAAGCCTCCCTTGGCTCCGGAACGAGCGAGAGCGGTTGAGAGCGCTCTCAAGCGTGCGTGGGGAGCGTGCCCGTGCCGCGGTGCATCCGTCAAGACTCGAAGGCGTAACGGACGAGGGGAAACCTCAACTCCCGCCCGCGTTCAACCTCTTGACACGCTCGTTTCGAGGGTTTTACGTTTCCGTCACTCTGAGAGCGCTCTCAGCCATTCTGGAGGCCGGACTTCCGGACTCCCGAACACGGTCCTCCCCACTCCGCGCACCCCCCGTCCGAGCTCCATCCGCCCCCGTCCGGGCGGCTCCGTCCGCCCTCCACGAGCGCCACCCGAGCTCCACCCCCTCGAAGCTCCACCCCCGAGCTCCATCCGCCGCAGACGACATGAGGTGCCCCTTCATGCCATCCCCCCGCACCCGGCCCGCCGCAGCGCTGGTCCTGGTCTCCGCCCTCGCCGCCGTGGGACTCGGCCCCGCCGCCGTCCCCGCGGCCGCGGCCACCGTCCCGGCGGGCGCCGGAAGCTACTCCGACACCCGCCCCGCCGGTACCTCCGGACCCACCACCAACACCGGCGCCCCGGTCACCCCCAAGGTCACCGCCGCCGCCCAGGGCAAGCCCGTCCCCACCAACGACTGGTGGTCCTCGCTCGCCTTCCAGCGCTACGGGGACAACCCGTACTCCACCCCCATGTACGGCCACCCGCTCACCTACCAGGCCGTCTCCGGCGGCCTGGAGGTCGGCTACCCCACCAGTCCCGCGATCGTGGGCGACGGGCGCCAGTACGAGTTCGCCCACAAGCGCGACCTCACCCTCGGCCTCACCGGCCTGAACTCGCCCGACACCAAGGCCGACGCCTGGTCCGACTGGACCGTCACCCCCTACTGGTCCGACGGCGCCCGCACCCTGCGCACCACCATCGGCCACGGCCTGCCCTTCGTGTACGCCAAGGGCACCGGCGGCGACGCCCGGATCACCACCGCCCAGGCCCCCACGGTCTTCTCCGACCAGGGCAACGTCCTCGGCATCACCGTCGCCGGCCACCACTACGCCCTCTTCTCGCCGAGCGGCACCGACTGGAACGTCTCCGGCTCCACCATCACCGCGGGCCTCGGCGGCAAGGACTACTTCTCCGTCGCCGTCCTGCCCTCCACCGACGCGCTCGCCACGTACCGCAAGTACGCCTACAGCTTCGTCACCGGCTCCGCGGTCGGCTGGAGCTACGACGCCGGCACCGTCCGCGCCACCTACAGCCTCACCACCGAGGCCAAGGAGGGCACCGAGCGCGGCACCCTCCAGGCGCTCTACCGCCACCAGTGGCTGCACACCACCGACCCGCTGACCCCGTACACCTACGTCTCGCCCCGGGGCACCATGAAGGTCCGCGAGGCGGCCTCCTTCACCACCGCCCAGAAGGCCGCCGCCACCCTCCCGGGCCTGCCCGGCAGCGGGATCGACACGGCCCGGCTGCGCGGCTACCTGAACGAGGTCGCGAACTCCTCCGACCCGTTCTCCGGAGCCGTCGACACGTACTGGACGGGCAAGGCCCTCGGCAAGCTCGCCCAGCTCGTGCCGCTCGCCGACCAGATCGGCGAGGGCGCGGTCCGCGACAAGCTCCTCGGCCTCATCAAGGGCCGCCTCCAGGAGTGGTTCACGGCCGGCGGCGCCACCGAGTTCTCGTACGACAAGGTCTGGAAGACCCTCACCGGCTACCCGGCCTCCTACGGCAGCGACACCGAGCTCAACGACCACCACTTCCACTACGGCTACTACGTGTACGCCGCCGCGATCGTCGCCCAGTACGACCCGAACTGGGCCGCCGACTCCGCCTGGGGGACCATGGTCAAAACCCTGGTCCGCGACACCGCCAACCCCAGCCGCACCGACAGCGCCTTCCCCTTCCTGCGCGGCTTCGACGTCTACGCCGGACACAGCTGGGCCAGCGGCCACCAGGGCTTCGCCGCCGGAAACAACCAGGAGTCGTCCTCCGAGTCGACCAACCTCAGCGCCGCCCTCGTCCTGTGGGGCGCGGCCACCGGCGACACCGCCCTGCGCGACCTCGGCACCTACCTCCTGACCACCGAGGGCGAGGCCATCGCCCAGTACTGGTTCGACGCCGACCAGCAGGTCTTCCCCGGCTCCTTCCAGCACGACACCGTCGGCATGGTCTGGGGCAGCGGCGGCGCCTACTCCACCTGGTGGACCGCCAACCCCGAGGAGATCCACGGCATCAACGTCCTGCCCGTGACCAGCGGCGGCTCGCTCCACCTCGGCGGCCGCAAGGACGCCATCCGGCGCAACATCGCCGAGATGGAGCGCGAGAACGGCGGCCCGGCCGTCGAGTGGCGCGACATCCTCTGGGAGTTCCAGGCCCTCGCCGACCCCGGCGCCGCCAAGGCCAAGTGGGACGCCGGGAACGCCGGCTACACCCCGGAGGCGGGCGAGTCCAAGGCCCACACGTACCACTGGATCACCGCGCTCGACGCGCTCGGCGCCCCCGACACCACCGTCACCGGATCGATTCCCACCTCCGCCGTCTTCGCCAAGGGCACCACGCGCACCTACGTGGCCCACAACCACGGCTCGACCGCCCGCACGGTCACCTTCTCCGACGGCAAGTCCCTCTCTGTACCGGCGCGTTCCACCGCCACCGGCAACGGCACGGCGGGCCCCGGTCCCGACCCCGAGCCGGAGCCCGGCTCCGGGAACACCTTCCAGCTCCGCACCGGCGGCACGCTCACCACGGCCACCGGGGCCGCGGCGGGCAGCGACACCCTCGCCTCCGCGCAGGGCGGCAACCACGACGGCACCCCGAACAAGCCGCTCGTCTACGTCGTCAAGAACGTCAACGGCACGCTCCGGGCCGGCGGTTCGACCGCCTTCCGGCTCCAGGTGGACGCCGGCGCGTCGGTCGGCCTCGGCCAGCAGGCCCGGATCAGCTACGACCTCACCGGCGACGGCACCTTCGACCGCACGGAGACGTACCACTACTTCGCGACCGACCCGGTGACGGGCTGGGAGGAGTACGCCCAGTCCCGGGGCCTGAAGTCCGCCACCGGCACGCTCGGCAACCTGCGCGGCGGAACGGTCCGCCTGGAGGTCTGGAGCGCGATCGGCAACGGCGACGCGCGGCTCCAGACGGGCACGGACCGGTCCGTGGTGGTCATCCCGTACGACTGATCACCTGCGGCTGATCCCGTAGGGGAGTACGGCGGCGGGCCCGGGTGACACACCCGGGCCCGCCGTCTCCCGTACGGGGGTCAGGCGGAGGCGCGGCGGACCAGCGAGGTCGGGGTGATCACGGAGCCCGGGATCTCGGGCCCGGTCCCGTCGAGCAGCCGCATCAGCAGCTTCACCATCAGCCGGCCCATGCCCTCGATGTCCTGGTGCACGGTGGTCAGGGCGGGGGAGGTCCGGTCGACCACCGAGGCCATGTCGTCGAAGCCGACGACCGCCACGTCCTCCGGGACCCGTGCCCCGCGCTCCCGCAGGGTGCGCAGCGCGCCCGACGCCATCAGGTCGTTGGCGACGAACACCCCGTCCACGTCCGGCCGCCGGTCGAGCAGCTCCGCCATGGCCCGCGCGCCGCTCTCCTCGGTGAAGGCGCCCGCGCACAGCAGCTCCGGATCGGCGTCGTGGAGGACGTCCCGGTAGCCGTGCAGCCGGTCGATCGCCGAAGTCTGGTCGGCCGGACCGGAGATGTGGGCGATGGTCCGCCGCCCGAGGCCCACCAGGTGCCGCACCGCCTCCCGGGCGCCGCCCCGGTTGTCGCAGTCGACGAAGGGCACGGCCGGACCGCTCCCGGGGGCCGGCCGGCCGCCGACGACCACCGGGATCCGCGCCCCCTCGATCACGGCCGGCAGGGCGTCGTCGCTGTGCAGCGAGAACGCGAGCGCGCCGTCCACGTGCCCCCCGCCGAGATAGCGGGCGATCCGCTCGTGGTCCCCGGGGCCCTCCACCCACAGCAGCACCAACTGCGAGTCGTGCGCGGTCAGTTCCCGGCTGATGCCGCGCACCTGCTGCTCGAAGAACGGGTCCGAGAAGATCCGGAACTCGGGCTCCGCGATGATCACGGCCACGGCGCCGTTGCGCCGGGTGACCAGGGTGCGGGCCGCGTGGTTGGGGACGTACCCGAGCTCCTCGACGGCCCTGCGGACCTTGTCGACCAGGGGAGCGCGCACGCCCGCGCCCCCGTTGACGACCCGGGAGGCCGTGGCGCGGGACACGCCGGCGCGCGCGGCGACGGCTTCCAGCGTGGGGCGGGGCCCCGTGGTCTGCTCGGGCAAGGCGGGCGCTCCTCGACTGCGTCGGCCGGGCGGTGTACCGGATCGTGCGGCGCGCACGGGTGCGGTGCGCGTTCTCGTCCGGTTCAGGATATCTGTAGCCCCCACCTTCTGAGAGCGCTCCCAAGCAGAATGCGTCCGGCTCCGGCCGCAGGACGGCCCGGCCCGGCCCGGCCGCCTCTGCGGCACGCCCCGGAAAAATCTCGTTGCCCCCTTCCCGGCGCCCTCACTACCGTCAGTGCCCTACGACGTGTAGCTCAGCAGCAGAGCGCCGGGCTCGGGACCCGGAGGGCGCGGGGGCGGAACCCGCCACGTCGGCTTATGGACACCCACGCTGACAAGCAGCCGCAGATCCCTTCCGCCTCCTACGCCGAGGGCCGACTGACCCGCGCCTTCACCACCGCCCTCACCCACGAGGACCCCGCCACGCGAGAGCGTGCCGGGGAACGGGTCCGCGGCTGGCGCCGGGTGCTCTCCGGAATGGCCGACGGCACGCTGCGGATCGGCTCGCGCACCCCCGTCCGGGGGCTGCCCGCCTGGGTGACCCCGGAGGTGCTGCACGGCGGCTTCGCCACGGGCGGCGCCAGGGCCGGCGGCCCCCTCCTGCCGTACGAGGCCGAGGCGGCGCGGAAGGCCGGCGTACCGGAGGACCGGGAGGCCCTCTTCGCCCACTGCCTCACCGAGGAGGGCCTCGCGGAGCTGTGGGCGCTCCTCGACGGCGCCCGCTACGAGGTGACCGTCCCCGAGGAGGCCGCGCTGCTCACGGTGGCCTGGCTGGTGCGCGCGGGGGAGACCGAGGCGGCCCTCGAACTCGTCCGGGAACTGAGCCCGTTCGCCGGCACGCTGCGCTTCACCCCGCGCCCGTCCGCGGCCCCGGCGCCCGACACCGGCGCCGTGCACCGCCGCACCGTCGCGCAGACGGCCGCCGCCCTGGCCCGCCGGGGCCCGAACGACGCCGTCGAGACCCAGCGCGAGGCGCTCCGCGTCTGGCACCCCTTCGCCGACGAACTGCTCGGGCACTGGCTGGAGACGGCCGGCCCCGGCCACCGGGTTCTCGACCGCGACCCCGGCGACGGGTGGCACGCGCGCGGCGCCGCCCTCCTCGACCGCTACCGGGCCCTGGCCCGCGAGCACACCCGCTGCGGCGGACACCGCGACCCCAAGGGCAACCTCGGGATCCTGCGCGGGGCCCTGGAGGAGACCGTCGCCGGCCGCCCGCTCGACGCGCGGCGCCTCGGACTCCTCCGGCACGCCGTCGCCTCGATGGTCCGCAAGCGGGGCCTGCCCGGTGCGGAGCGGCACACGGCGGTACGGAGCGCCCAGGCGGCCCAGGCCGCGCTGCCCTCCCACCACGCCCTCGCCCGTCTCGTCGCCGACCGGATGTCCGGCCTCCCGCAGGACGCCGGCGCGACCGATCCGGACGCGCTTCTCGTCCCGGTGACCGGGGCCGAGCAGCGCCGTACCGGCCTGCCCGCCGGGACGGCCGTACCGCCCGCGATCCGCCGCGTGGTCGAAAGGGCGCGGAGCGCGCCCCTGCCCGTCCTGGTGGAGCTCGGCGTGATCCCCTCCGCCGAGGTCATGGCCGAGCTCGTGCCCCAGCTCGTCGCCGCCGAGACGACCCGGGCCTACCGGGACGCGCCGCTGCGCGCGCTCATGGCCGCGAACTACCGGGCGTTCCGCGAGCGCCGCTCGCTGCTGCTGCTCGACCTGGAGCGGCAGGTCCGGCCCGACGAACTGCCCTGGGTCCGCGCGGTGTCGGCACAGCACCGCACCGACGCGCGCGTACGGAACTCCGCGCACGCGACGCTGCGGCACCTCGCCGAGGTCGCCGTCGACGGCTTCCCCGGCACCCTGCTGCCCAACCCGCTCGTCCGCGAACTCGCCGTCCTGGCCCGCCGGGCCGGTCTGGACGCGCCCCTGGTCGAGGAGCTGGCCGCCGACATCTTCACGGGCACCTTCAGCCCGAAGTTCCAGGCGGCCGCCGCGGTGGCCGGGGAACTGCTCGAAGGATCGCTGTACGCGCGGTACTACGGCATCGACTACGCGGCCGTCTACGTGCTCTCCGACGAGGACGGCCGGGGGACCTCCCGGCGGCGCGCCGCCCGGGACGCGTCCGAGTTCGCCGCGCTGTGCCACGAGCGGGCCGGCGGGCACGCCTCCCACACCGTGGCGAGGAACGGCGCGGTGATCGAGCAGTCCCAGATCCTCACCACCCACAACCTCGCCACCCTGGTCCACCGCGTCGGCGTCGCACCCGCCTCCGGCTGGGCGGAAGCGGCCCGCCGCTGCTTCGTCACGGTGTGCCGCCTGACGGACCGGGCCCGGCGCGAGCCGCGCCCGCTCGGCACGGTGAAGGACGCGGCGTACGCCTGGCGGCAGATGCTGTTCCACCTGTCCCGCTGCGACGCGGCGACGGCGGCCGGGGTGCTGGCCCGGATGCCGGAGGAGACGGCCCGTCACCCCGCCCCGGTGGCCGCCCTCCTGGCACCGGCCCTGGCCGGCCTCCGGCTGGTCGCCGACGGAGGTTTCTTCGCCGCCGACGGCACGGCGGACGGCGGACGCGCCCGGCGGCTGACCGGATGGACCACGACGGGCGACCACTGGCTGTGCGCGGGGACCGGACGCACCGGCCGGCGGTGACCGGCCGGAACGCCCGCACACGGAACCGCCCCGCGTGCTCCTGGCACGCGGGGCGGTTCCGTACGGGGCGGCCGGTCAGCCGGCGGCCGGAGCCCCGACCCGGGCCGGAGCCTCCGCGTCGGACGCACGGGCGGCCAGCGCCTTCTGGGCGAGGTAGCCGAAGACGACGGCGAACACCACCCACAGCACGACCTGGACGCCGAGCGAGGCCAGCCGGAACTCCCACAGCAGCTTGGCCGGGAAGCCCGCCTTGACGGCGTCGTCGTTCGCCGGCAGGACCGCGAAGGCGATGCCCGTCACGAGCAGGAAGCCGAAGCCGGCGGCCAGGCTCGCGTTCCAGTTGCCCAGGCGTGGCGCCAGACGGCGACCGAGGATCACCGCGCCGACGCCGAGCAGCACGCTGAGCAGGATCATCAGGAAGAACAGGGTGGTGCGCTTCCCGATGGTGTCGGGGTTGCCGACGGCCGGCGGGGTCGCCGGATACTTCAGGAACGGCACCAGGTAGAC
This sequence comes from Streptomyces sp. NPDC093071, assembly GCF_044754545.1. Lineage (NCBI taxonomy): Bacteria > Bacillati > Actinomycetota > Actinomycetes > Kitasatosporales > Streptomycetaceae > Streptomyces > Streptomyces sp. NPDC093071. Next base: position 82,417 of record NZ_JBIVPH010000007.1, read on the forward strand.
GGTGGTGAAGGCCGCGGCGGCTGTCAGCGCCGCGGTGGCCCGCGGGCTGAACCGGCCGATGCGGCCGAGCGCGAAGGAGAAGGCGAGCGCGGCGACGCCGCCCAGCGCCACTCCGTAGACGAGGACGCCGGTGGCCAGGCCGAAGGTGGACTGCGCGGAGCGGCTGACCACCTCCTCCTCTTCCTCGGCCTCCGCGCCGCCGTGCCCGGCGTGGGCCGCCTCCTGGGCGGCCTGGGCCTCCTCCACGGCGATGGAGCCGTTCACGGAGGGCTCACCGCCGACGTAGGCCACGGCGAAGGCGAACAGACCGGCTATCAGGCCCGCGATCATGCCGCGGACCAGCAGGGTTCTCACAGTCGAGGCATGCATGTGCTCGTCGCCTCTCAGTGGCAGGGGAAGCCGAGCAGGTGGCGCCCGTCGTGCACCCACTCGTGCACGTCGGAACCCGCGAAGAGGGAGGTGGCACCCTGCTCGGCGCCCACGAAGTACAGCGCGATCAGCGCGAGGAGGCCGACGAAGAAGGCCCAGGGCAGCACGGCCCGCACGGGCAGCGGAGCCGGTACGGCGACGGAAGGGGTGGAAACGGAAGCGGAGACGGCAGCCTCGGCCATGATGAAACCTCCTGCGGGAACGCGCGTCCCGAACGGTGGTGCAGGACGACGGTCCACGGGTCTGACTCGCCGTGGCCTCCCCTGCCCGGGAAGGCCTCGGCACACAGTGGCGCGACCGTGCCGGGTTCCCACCGGACTTCCGTCTCGCCGTCGTCACGCTGTTCAAATGTCGCCTGACGGTACCGCGTGACGTGGACATTGTTAAGGGCGTGAGGTCTGGATCACCTTCCGTGCGCCCCCGGGCCGAACACCCGCTTCCCCGTGGCCCGTACCGTACGGGGGACCGCTCCGCCGCCCCGTGCCGGCGCCGACCGAGAAGGACCCCGATGACAGTCCGGCTGACCCTCGTCCCGCCCGCCACGAACGACGCGCTGCGCGAGGTCCGGTTCGACGACGACGGCCCCCTCGACCCGGCGGGACGCGCCCGCGCCGAAGCCCTCGCGGCCGCCGTGGACCCCTCCACACGCGCGTACGCCTCGCCGTCCGCGCGCTGCCTCGGCACCGCCCGGGCCCTCGGCCTGCGGGCCGAGCCGGTGCCCGGCCTGGCCGGCTGCGCCATGGGCCGGTGGCGGGGAAGGACCCTCGAAGACGTCGCCGCCGCCGAGGAGTCCGGGCTCGCCGCCTGGCTGTCCGACCCGGAGGCCGCGCCGCACGGCGGGGAGTCCCTCCGCGACCTGCGCGTCCGGGTCGGGGCCTGGCTCGACGCGCTCGGGGAGGGATCGGGACGCGTCACCGCCGTCGTCGAGCCCGACGTCGTCCGCGCCGCGACGGTCCACGCCCTCGGGGTGCCGGACGCGACCGCCCGGCGCCTGGACGTCCGCCCCCTGACCGCCGTCCACCTCAGCGGCCGGAGCGGGCGCTGGAACCTGCGCGTCGGCGAGCCGTTCACCGGATGACGGAAACGGGGAGGGGGAGGACCACCGGACGGTCCTCCCCCTCCCCGTTTCCGTCATCCGCCTCAGACGGGCCGCTTCCACTCCCGCAGCAGCAGATAGCCCAGGTACACCCCGCCGACGGCCATCGTGTACAGACCGACCGGCAGGTCGTCGAAGAACGGCAACTGCTGGGCCGCGAGGTCCGCGAGGACCAGGAGCAGGGCGCCGAGCAGGGCCGACATGACGAGCTGCGGCCCGCCGCTGCGGGTGACCCGCTTGGCGATCTGCGGCGCCGTCAGCGAGACGAAGGCGATCGGACCGGCCACGCTGACCGCGCCCGCCGACAGGACGATCGACAGGGCGACCGCCGCCGTCGCGGTCCGGTCTGGGCGCGCGCCCAGACCGGTGGAGAGGTCGTCGCCCATCTCGCCGATGCTCAGCGGCCGCGCGAGGAGCGCCGCGAGCGGCAGACAGACGAGCAGCACCGTCCAGATGACCGTCGCGTCGTCCCAGGAGCGGGCGGAGAGACTGCCGTTGATGTACGCGGTCAGGGCGCTCGCCTTGTCGCGCTCGACGGCGTACACCACGTACTGGGTCAGGGCCGTCGACATGGCGGCCACGCCGATGCCCGCCACGACCAGGCGCCCGGGGTTGCGGAACCCGGTCCCGGTGGAGACGTACACGAGCGCCATGGCGGCGACCGCGCCGACCAGGGCGCCGACGGAGACCGGGACGGTGTCGGGGAAGAAGAGCGCGGCGGCGGCCGCGCCCGCGCCGGACCCGGCGCTGAGCCCGATCACGTCGGGGCTGCCCAGCGGATTGCGGGTGACCGACTGGAACAGCGCCCCGGACAGGCCGAAGGCCGCGCCGGTGGCGACGGCCACCACGAGCCGGGGGCCGCGCAGCCGGTTGAGGACGAAGGCGTTCTTGCCCGTCGCCTCGCCCATGAGCGCCGACGGCAGGTCGGCCGGGTGGATGCCCAGCCGGCCCATCGAGAGCGTCGCCACGGCCGCCGCCAGGAGCAGCAGCACCGACAGCGCGGCGGCGACCAGCGAGGAGCGGCGCACGGGGATCGCGACCCGGGGGCCGAGCCGCACCAGGACGCGCCCCGCCGGACGCGGGAGCGTCACGGCCGGGTCCCCGGCCCGGACCTCGGCCGGCGTTTCGGTCCGGTCGGTGGTCTTCATGCCGCCCCCCTCATGCGACGGACCGCGAAGAGCAGCGCGGGCGCGCCCACGAACGCGGTGACGACGCCGACCATCAGCTCCTCGGGGCGCAGCAGGACCCGGCCGACGACGTCCGCGAAGAGCAGCAGCGTGGGGCCCGCGAGCGCGGTGAACAGGATCTGCATCCGGAAGTCGGCGCCCACCAGGCCCCGGACCAGGTGCGGGACGGCGAGCCCGACGAAGGCGATGGGGCCGACCGCCGCCGTGGCCGCCGCGCTGAGCAGCGTCGCGGCGAGCAGCCCGGCGCCCTTGACCCGGGCGGGGCTGATGCCGAGCGAGGCGGCCTTGTCGTCGCCCATCGCCATGGCGTTGAGCCCGGGGGCGAGGACGACGGCCAGGAGCAGCCCGGCCGCGGCGAACGGCAGCACGGCCCAGAGGGCGTCGAAACCGCGCCCGCCGAGCGAGCCCACCACCCAGTAGCGGTACGTGTCGAAGACCTTCGGCCGGGACAGCGCGACGGCCTGGATGAACGCGGCGAGGACCGCGGAGAGCACCGCGCCGGCCAGCACCAGCCGCACCGGGCTGGCACCCCCGCCGGCCGTGCCGATGAGATGGACGAGGACGCCGGTCACCAGGGCGCCGACGAGGGCCCACCAGATGGTCTCCCGCTGCCCGGACGCGCCGAGGAACGCGGTGGCGGCGACGATGCTCGCGGACGCGCCCGCGTTGATGCCGAGGAGGCCCGGCTCGGCGAGCGGGTTGCGGGTGATGCCCTGCATCAGGGTGCCGGCGATCCCGAGGCAGAGACCCGCGAGCACGCCGAGGGCGGTGCGCGGGTAGCGGCTCTCAACGACGGTGCGGAGGTACTCGTCGCCGCCGCCGGTGACGACCCGCAGGACGTCGGCCGGGGACGTCGGCTTGCTGCCGAACATCACGCTGGCCAGCAGGGCCAGGGCGAGCAGGACCAGGCACAGGACGGCTGCTGCTAGGTACCGGGCAGGGCCCCGCCGACGTGCGGCGGGGCCCTGGACGGTCCGGGAGAGTGTGGTCACGCCGGAATCCGTGGTTACTTTCCGGCCTTGGCGACGGCCTTGTCGATCATCGGCAGGTAGCGCTCGATGCTGTACGGCACCGTCAGCGGGTTGATCATCGAGGAGGCGGTGACGAACGGCGTGTCGTGGCTGTAGACCAGCGCGCCCTTCTTCACGGCGGGGATGGCCGCGTACAGGGGCTGGGCCTCGACCGTCTTGCGGGACTTCTCGTCCATGTAGAAGGTGAAGGCGATGTCGCTCTTCGCGAGCTTGTTGGCGTTCTCCAGGCCGATCAGGGCGGAGTCCGTGCCCTCGGTCTCCTTGAACTCGTTCACGACCGGGTCGACCTTGAGGCCGAGCTTGGAGACCATCGCGACGCGCTGCTCCTCGGGCTTGAAGACGCCGAGGGTGCCGGGGCCGGTGTTGTAGATGTACGAGAACGTGACGTTCTTGTAGTTGGGGCGGGAGGCGGCCGCGTCGGCGAGCTGCTTGTCGATCTTCGACTCCAGCTCCTTGGCCTTCTCCGGCTGACCGAGCGCCTTGGCGATGATCTCGATCTGCTGGTCCCAGTTGGTGCTCCACGCCTTCTCGGGGTAGGCGACGGTCGGCGCGATGTCCTTGAGGACGTCGTACTGCTTCTGCGTGAGGCCGGACCACGGGGCGAGGATGACGTCGGGCTCCAGCTCGGTGATGGCCTCGATGTCGAGCTCCTCACCGCCCTTGAACTGCTTGGGGAGCGTGCCGCCGGACTTCGTCACGGCCTCGTGGATCCAGGGGAGGTAGCCGGTCTTGTCGCTGCCCCACGGGTACTCCTCGATGCCCACCGGGACGTTGCCGAGGGCGATGGCGGTCTCCGCGGAGCCCTGGCCGAGGGTGACGACGCGCTTCGGCTTGTCCTTGATGACGGCGTCGCCGAGGGCGCTCTTGATGGTGACGGGGAACGCGCCCGCCGGAGCCTCGGACGCCGAACCCGCCGCGCCGTCCTTTTTCTCGTCCGAACCGCATCCGGTCACCATGAGGCCGAGCGAGACCGCGGCGGCCCCCGCCACGAGGGCGCGGCGGCGAAGAGGGGTGAACACAGAAGGCATGACGGTTCCTTGTCTCCGGGCAGAGGTGTGCGACGCCGCGCCCATGCCTCTCCGGACGTGATCACGCAGAGGCGGCGACGGTCGCGAACGCTTGTTAGGTGAGCCTAACCTATTCGCTTTCGTGCTCGAACACTAGGGGGCGTCGATCTTCACGGGGGAGCCGGAAGGGAAGGGGGCGGGCGGCGTTCGGGGCGCACACGAACGGGGTAGCCGCCCGTGTGGCGCGGGCCACCGCGGCACGGTCCCCTGGAGGATGCAGGGGTTCGCGTGCCGGAAGGACGAAAGGCTCACAGGATGATCGCACCGGATCACCGGCGGACCGACGGGCGGCCTGATCCCCCGCCGGCCCGGACGGGGGCGGAGGGGCGATGAGCCCCGCGAGGGCCCTCGACCCGAAGCTGTTCGACGCGACCGTCGCGGCGGTCGCCCTCTTCGGCGGACCCGAGCACCTGCTGATCTACGTCAACGCGGCGTACCGGAGGATGCTCGGCGACCGCCCCCTCCGCAGGCCCGCCCACGAGGCCTACCCGGAACCGAGCGCCGCGCGCTTCCTGGCGGTCCTGGACGACGTCCTCGCCACCGGGCGCCCCCGCCAGCTCACCGACTCGCTGCTGCCCGTCCCCGGCGGCCCGGAGGAGGTCCGCTACTTCGTCACCTCCTGCACCCCCGTCGCCACCCCGGTCGGCGACGGCGTCCTGGTCGTGATCCTGGAGACCACCGCCGAGACCCGTGCGCTCCAGCGCTTCGAGGCCCTGGTGACGGCCGTCTCCCAGATGGTGTGGGTGGTGCGCGCGGACGGCCACGTCGAGGAGATCGTCCCCGGCTGGGAGAAGCTGACCGGCGCCCCCCTGCCGCACGGCGAGGGCGAGGAGATGTACGCCCACATCCATCCCCGGGACCGGCAGGCGCTCGTCGACGCCTGGCACCGGGCACAGGCCCGGCGTCCCCCCGAGATCTACCAGAACACCTTCCGGCTCCGGACGGCCGACGGCTCCTACCGCCACATGGCCACGCGCTGCGTCCCCATCGTGCGGGACGGACGGGCGGAGGAGTGGATCGCCGCCACCGTCGACGTCGAGGACGCCTGGGGCGCGGAGCTGCGCGAGCACCTCCTCGCCCGGGTGGCGCAGGCGTCGGGCGGCGGCCTGGACACGGCCTTCGCCGCGGTGGCGGACTCGGTCGTCCCCGACCTCACCGACGCCTGTGTGATCCTGCTCCTCTCCCACGAGGAGTGGCCGCTCCCGGAGCACGCGACGGTCACGGCCCGGCGGGTCGCCTCCGCCACCCGCCCCGGACTCCCGCCCGCGCCCGCGCCGATGGGGCAGAGCGTCACGGTCACCCCGGTCATGCGGGAGGTCCTGGAGAGCCGCGAGCCGAGGACGTTCCGGCTGCCGGCGGACGGCCGGATCCCGCCCGGCCTGGTGCCTGAGGTCACCGAGCGGTGGCTCACCGCCTCCGGCGCGACGAGCATGACCCTCGTCCCCCTGGTCGTCGACGACATCGTCCTCGGTTACGCCACCGCCGCCACCAGCGGCGACACCCCCGCCCCCGAACCCGCCGACGTCGAGCTGCTGCGCGAGGTCCTGCACCACGCGCAGCGGCCCATCCGCAAGGTCCTCGACCTCCAGCGGGCCCGCCGCACCGCCCTGAGCCTCCAGCGCGCCCAGCTCACCCGCCCGCCCGCGGTGCCCGGGGCGAGCCTGGCCGCCCGCTACCAGCCGGCCAGCCCGGCCAACGAGATCGGCGGCGACTGGTACGACGCCATCACGCTCCCCGACGGCACCCTCGTCCTCGACATCGGGGACGTCGCCGGACACGACCTCGGCGCCGCCACCGTCATGGGGCAGATGCGCAGTATGCTTCGCGCCCTCGCCTGGAACAAGGGCCCCGACTGCACGCCCGCGGCCGTCCTCGGGATGCTCGACGACGCCGCCGAAGGCCTCGACGCCGGCTCCTTCACCACCGTCGTCCACACCCATCTGCGCCGGCGGCCCGACGGCACCTGGCGGATGACCTGGTCCAACGCCGGGCACCCGCCGCCCCTGCTGATCCCCGCGCGGGGCGAGCCCCGCTTCCTCGACGGCAGCGGCGAGGACCCGCCGCTCTGCGTCGCCCCCGGTTTCCCCCGGACCACCCACACGCACGGCCTCGCCCCCGGCGACACGCTCCTGCAGTACACCGACGGGCTCATCGAGACCCCCGGCACCTCCCTCGACACCGGGCAGCGGTGCCTGCTGCGGGCGGCCGCGCTCCACCGCGAGGAGGACCTGCCCGACCTGCTCCGCCTCCTGCAGGACCTCTCCGACCACCGTGACGACACCGCCATGATCGCCTTCCGTGCGGAACCGGCCGGCTGACGCGCGCCGGCACGCCTCCGATCTGTGAAGAACCGATTTTTCCCGGGGCGCGAGTCACCCGAATGCCGCGTTCCCTCCGAGCGAGGGTGTCGTTGAGGGGATGTGTCATCAGCAGTGCCCTTTTTATTCGAATGTGATGACCTTCGCCGTGGGCAACAGGAGGAACGCATGTATGAAGGAACCATTCCTCTCGAGGACTTCCTCGACACGATGAACCGTTTGCAGGCCGATTTCGAGCGGCGCCTCGGCGGCATCCAGCGCGATGTCCCGCGGAATTCCCCGCACCCCGCGCGCACGCGGGAGACGGCGGGCTTCCCGCCCTCCTGGCGGTCCGACGACATGACCCGCCCCCTCGGCATCGAGGCCATCTGGACCGACGCGCGCCGGGAGGCGCCGACGCGGCCCGACCGTCCGGAGGAACCTTTCTCCGCCAGGTATCCCGACCCTTTCCGCGACTAGCGACTAGCGACCAGCGGTAGGCGGCTGGCCGAGAAGAAACGTTCACCCAAGATCCGCCCGCCCCTCTCGGAGCGGCGGGCGGAAGGCGGTGGGAGGACGTCAGGCCGGCGCGCCCCAGGCCTTCGTCAGGCCGTCCAGCCACGCGGGCGGCAACTCGGCGGCGTCCCACTCCTCGTACAGCGCGGCGGGCGCCGCCGCCAGCCGCTCCAGGACGGCGACGCTGGTGGGGGAGTGGACGAGGGTGTAGCGCCCGTGGATCGCGATGGCACTGCCCGGCCCGTACTCCGCGTACAGCCGCTCCAGCCGCTCCCGGTGGGTCGTGGCGAACTCCGCCAACCGCCCCGCGTACCGGGAGCGCTGACGGGAGCTCATCGTGCGCAGGACGGCCCCGAGCACCTGCTCGGTGACCTCCGGATCGAGGTCGGAGACGTCGGTGAAGGAGAGGTAGATCGGGGTGACCGCCACCTTGGTCCGCTCCATCTCCGTGCGTCCGACGGGCGGCCGGTCGTCGGGGGAGTCGGCGGTGGGGTCGGCGGCGAGGGCCTGTCGCAGGGCCCGCTCGGCGACACCGCCGAGCTCGTCCGCCACGCTCCGGGCGCCGTCGAGCCAACCGGCGGCATAGGCCTCGCCCTTCCCGTCCGGAGCGCTCCGGACGGCCCCGCCGATCTCCTCGTACGCGAGGGCCAGGGCGCCCGCCTCGACGAACCCGATCATCTCCTCCGCGTCGCCCGACCAGACGCCGGCCCGGGCGAGCAGCTGGAGGAGCGTCCTCTTCGCGTTGAGCACACTGGCCGCGTCGAGCCGCTGCCGTCCCTCTTCGGCGGTGGTCATGGGGGTCCTCCTCGTCGTACGGGCGGCACGGTGCGGGTGCGCGGAACGCTCTGTTCGAGCCTACGCAACACCCGTTGTCCCCACGACGCTTCCCCCGCCGTCGCGCGCGTCGACACCCCCCTTCCCGCCGTACGGAGAACCACGCGGCCCGGGCCCGGTCAGCCGCGGTACACGCGCAGCTCCGTCACCTCGTACGACATCTCCGCCGTACCCGCCTCGGGCGCCGGGTGGTAGCGGCCCGCGCAGACCGAGAGGTTCACGATCAGGTACGCGCGCCAGGAGCGGCCCACTCCCCGGCGGTCGTCGAAGGCCCGCGCGCCGTTCACCCACCACACCACCGAGCGCGCGCCGAACTCGACCCGGAAGTCGATCCACGCCCCCGGACGGACGGCCGGGTCCCGGAAGTAGTGGTGGCGCCCCCGGACCCGGTTCGACAGTTCGAGCAGGTCCGGGTTGTCGGGGTGGTACTCGAAGACGTCGATCTCCTGGCCGCCGTCGCGCCAGGTCCAGATCGCCGGCCAGGCGCCGATCTCCACCGGCAGCCGCACCCGGGCCTCCAGGACGTCGCCCGTGCGCACCAGGAACCCCTCGGCGCTGCCCTCGGTGGTGAGCAGTCCCGCGGTCCAGCGGCCGTCGGGCCGGGGGGTCGCCCGGAAGACCCCGCTCCGGCTGTACGCGGGATCGTCCGTGAGGTGGTCGAGCTTGTTGTCGCCCGGGTTGGTCGGGCCGCCGTGGGGATACGCCCAGGAGCGGCCGGCCACCCACTGCTCGGCGGAGGAGAAGTCGGCGTCCAGGACGAGGTTCCGGGACGGCCGCGCCTGCCCGGGCACCCCCGCCCCCGTCGTCGTTCCGGCCCCCGGGGGCGGCCCCGTGCCGGAACCGGAACCCGCGCCACGGCGCAGCAGTCGGTCGAAGAAGTCGGACAGCACGGCTCGCTCCTCTCGTCGCAGGGGCGTCCATCGGCCCCCGTACGGTCTGCCCTCGCCCCACCCGGGGTAACCACGGAGAGTCACATGATGGCGACAAGTCGTCACCTCGCTCCACAGTGTTTCGCCGCGTCCTGGCAGGTGGAGGGGTGAGCGCGGGGGAATGTCTCACTGAGACATTAATGGGTGTACGGTGCAAGTATGAGCACGGAACGAGAGCGCCGGAGCCCGCGGCGCGGCCCGAAGGGGACGCGGACCCGGGAAGCGCTCGGCGAGGCCGCGCTGCGGCTCGTCCTGGAGCGCGGGCCAAGCGGAGTCTCCGTCGAGGACGTCACCGACGCGGTCGGCGTCTCCCGGCGCACCTTCAGCCGCTACTTCGCCTCCAAGGAGGAGGCCGTCGTCGACGGCATCCGCGCCGACTGCGCCCGGATCAACGAGGCGCTCGCCGCCCGCCCCGGGACGGAGGCCCCGCTCACCGCCTACCGGGCGGCCCTGCGGATCTGGCTCGCCGACCCGGCGGTCCCGGCCTGGCACCGCCGCGACGGGGTGCGCGAGTTGTTCCGCCTCGCCGAACGCGAGGCGCCACTGCGGGCCGTGCTCCGGCGGGTCCTCCTGGAGGGCGAGGCGGCCTCGGTGCGCCTGGTCGCGCACCGCGTGGGCGCCGATCCCGAGCGCGACCTGCGGCCGGCCGTCGCCGTGGGCGCCGGCGCCGCCGCGCTCATGGCGGCCACGCGCGCCTGGGTCCTCGACGGCCCCCGGACCGCGCTGCCCGCCCTCGTCGAGGAGGCCTTCGCCCTGCTCGCGACCGAACCCCCGCCCGCCGGGACCTGACCCCGCGTCCGGTCCACCGGCGCCACCACCGACCCCCCATCCCACCCGTCCGGCCCGACCCGCCCCGAGGGCCGACCCCGACCGGACCGCGCACACCCCCGAGGAACCCCCATGACGCACCCCTCCACCCCCGACCCCCAGGAGTTCGCCGGCCGGACCGCTCTCGTCACCGGCGGCGCCTCCGGCATCGGCCTGGCCGTCGCCCACCGCCTCGCCCGCGGCGGCGCCGCCGTGGCCGTCGCGGACTACGACGCCGAGAAGGCGGCCGCCGCGGTCGCCGAGCTGACCGGACAGGGCGCCCGCGCCCTCGCCGTCCGCATGGACGTCACCGACGACGCCTCCGTCCGGGAGGGCGTCGAGGCCACCGTCGCCGCCCTCGACGGCCTGCACCTCGCGGTCAACAACGCGGGCGTCGCCGGCGCCCGCGTCCCGATCGGCGAGACCCCCGCCGAGGAGTGGCGGCGCGTCGTCTCCACCAACCTCGACGGCGTCTTCCACTCCCTGCGCCACGAACTCCCGGCCGTCGTCGCCTCCGGCGGCGGCGCCGTCGTGAACATGTCCTCCATCCTCGGCACCAACGGCTCCGCCGGCAGCGCCGCCTACGTCGCGGCCAAGCACGGGGTCGTCGGCCTCACCAAGACGGCGGCACTCGAATACGCCTCCCAGGGGGTACGTATCAACGCCGTCGGCCCCGGCTACGTCGACACCCCCCTCCTCGCCGGAATCGGCCGGGAGGCGTACGACGCCCTCGTCGCCCTGCACCCCGCGGGCCGGCTGGGCCGTGCGGAGGAGGTCGCCGAGCTCGTCGCGTTCCTGCTCTCGGAGCGGGCGTCGTTCGTGCACGGCAGCTACCACCTCGTCGACGGCGCCTACGCCGCCCGCTGAGCCACCGGAAAGAGCGAGAGCGAAGGACACCCCGTCATGAAGGCACTCCAGTACCGCGCGGTGGGCGCCCCGCCCGAGGTCGTCACCGTCCCCGACCCGGAGCCCGGCCCCGGCCAGGTGCTCCTCAAGGTCACCGCCGCCGGCGTCTGCCACTCCGACATCGCCGTCATGAGCTGGTCCGCCGACCAGCTGCCCTTCCCGCTGCCGCTGACCCTCGGGCACGAGGGCGTCGGCACCGTCGAGGCGCTGGGCGCGGGCGCCGAGGGGTTCGCCGTCGGGGACGCGGTCGCCGTCTACGGCCCCTGGGGCTGCGGCGCCTGCTCCATGTGCGCGCAGGGCAAGGAGAACTACTGTCTGCGGGCGGCGGAGCTGGGCATCAGGCCGCCCGGCCTCGGCGCCCCCGGCGCCATCGCCGAGTACATGGTCGTCGACAGCACCCGCCACCTCGTCCCGCTCGGCGGCCTCGACCCCGTGCGGGCCGCGCCGCTCACGGACGCGGGCCTCACCCCGTACCACGCCGTCAAGCGGTCCCTGCCGAAGCTCGTGCCCGGCAGCACCGCCGTCGTCATCGGCACGGGCGGGCTCGGCCACGTCGCCATCCAGCTGCTGCGGGCCATGACCGCGGCCCGGGTCGTCGCCCTGGACGTCACCGAGGAGAAGCTCGCCCTCGCCCGCGCCGTCGGCGCGCACGAGGCAGTGCTCTCCGACGCCTCTGCGGCCGGCGCCGTCCGCGAACTGACCGGAGGCCGGGGCGCCGAAGTCGTCCTCGACTTCGTGGGAGCGCAGCCCACGGTGACCTCGGCGGGTGCGATGGCCGCGATCGAGGGCGACGTCACGATCGTCGGCCTCGGCGGGGGCGCCCTGCCCGTCGGCTTCGGCTCCCCGGCGTACGAGGTCTCCGTGGCCTCCCCGTACTGGGGCACCCGGGCCGAGCTGATCGAGGTGCTCGACCTGGCCCGCGCCGGCGCCGTCGACGTCCACGTGGAGACCTACGCCCTGGACGACGCGCCGAAGGCCTACGAGCGGCTGCACGAGGGGCGCGTCGACGGACGCGCGGTCATCCTGCCGAACGGCTGACCGCCCCGCCCGCCGGGTCCGGTCCGGACGCCGGAGGACGCGCGCGCGTACCCGACTCCCTCGAGTACGCGCGCCCGATCCTCCTGAACGGCCTTGCCCCGGCCCGTATCGATCACGTACCGTCCTGCGACGTGAACACCGGACCGGCTCTACGCCACACACGGACGGGCGACCCGGTGGACGACTGACGGCTCGGCGGATGCGCACGACGCATCCCCTCCGTTCGGCACGAGGACCGCCCGGCGCGCGAGCACCGAGCGTCCCCTTCCCGTCGAACAAGAGCGAGGTCATCCCCATGTCAGTCACGTTCAACCACACCATCGTCGCGGCCAAGGACCGGCACGAGTCGGCGCGCTTCTTCCGGGAGCTCCTCGAACTCCCCGAAGCGCCCTCCTGGGGCCCCTTCGTCAACGTGCAGCTCCCCGACGGCGTACTGATCCAGTTCGCCGAGCCCCCGGTGGAGATCCAGATGCAGCACTACGCGTTCCTGATCGACGACGAGCTGTTCGACCGGGCCTACGCGCGCCTGTGCGAGCAGGGCGTCGAGCACTGGGCCGACCCGCAGATGCGGCGGCCGGGCGAGACGAACACCGACCACGGCGGCCGCGGGGTCTACTTCAAGGACCCCGCGGGCCACGCGATGGAACTGATCACCCGCCCGTACCTGTAGGGCCCGCCCGGGGACGGCCTCAGTCGAGGAACTCCCCGTCGCGCGCCACGACCGCCCCGCCGTGGACGACCACGTCCCGGCGGGGCATGTCGACGACCACCTGCGGCAGGCACTCGCCCCGCACGAGCACGAAGTCGGCCGGGGCGCCCGGCGCGAGGTCCGCGTGGGCGAGGCCCATGACGTCCGCGCCGCCGTGGGTCGCGACCCGGTAGCACTCGGCCAGTTCGTCGTCGAGCCGCACGTCCGTCACCCAGCCGAGGATGTGGGCGCGGTGCAGCATGTCGGCGTTGCCGAACGGGCTCCAGGAGTCGCGCACGCCGTCCGAGCCGAGGCCGACCCGCACCCCGTGCTCGCGCAGCCGGGCGATCGGGAGGACCAGGGAGTCGGACGGCGCGACCGTGGTGAGGGCGATGTCCTGCTCGCCCAGGTCGGCCGCGACGGAGCCGAGTTCGCGGTCCGACAGGCCGGGCAGGCAGAAGACGTGGCTGACGGTCACCTTGCCGGCGAGGGAGAGGACCCGGGTGCGGTCGATGATCCCGCGCAGGGCCTTCAGGCCCGTCTCGCCCCGGTCGTGGAGGTGGATGTCCACGCCCACGCCGTGCCGGTCCGCGATGCCGAAGACGAGGTCGAGCTGCTCGTCGAGGGCGCGGTCGAAACCGATCGGGTCGATCCCGCCGATCATGTCCACCAGGCCCTCGCGCGCCGCGCGCTCCAGGAGCGCCGCCGTGCCCGGGGTGCGGACCACGCCGTGCTGCGGGAAGGCCACGATCTGGACGTCGAGGGCGTGCCGCAGCCGCTCGCGCGCCTCCGCGACGCCCTCCGCGCCCGCCAGGCCGTAGGCCGGGGCCACGTCGGCGTGGGCGCGCATCGCCCGGGTGCCCCGGGCGACGGCACGGCTCATCAGGCCGTACGCGCGTTCCGCGACGGGACGGCGCTGGGCGCGGAACAGCTCCACGTCCTGGGCGACGTAGTCCGCGATGCCGCCCGCCGGCTTCCGCGACACCCAGGAGCCGCCCCAGGTCGTCTTGTCGGGGTGGATGTGGGCGTCCACGAGGGACGGCAGGGCGATGCGGCCGCCGCCCTCGACGACCTTCGCGCCGCGCGGCGCCGGACCGGCCGAGATCCGGCCGTCGACGACCACCAGGTCCGTAGCCCTTGCCGCGCCGAACGGGCGCACGTCACGGAAGACCACGGCCTTCGGGCGGCGCCCCGAGGCGGGGGACGCGGAGGGAGACGCGGCGGTGGCGGCGGCCTCGGCCCCGCCCCCGGTGGCGGTGGTGGCGGCCTGGGCCGGAACGGCCGTGGCGGCCGCCGTGGCCCCGGCCAGAGCGGCGGCCCCGGCCAGCATCGTGCGGCGGGAGAGCGCGCCGGGGGAAGACGGGGACGGCTGCATGGGGGCTCCTTCGGCGGTGGGCGTCGGTTCCCTGGTTTGTATACCAAGCTGCCGGGGGTGAACAAGGAAGGTGGTCGAGAGCTCCCGAAAAGCCGGGTTGTTCAAGTGCTGAAGTGCAGGGCTCGCCTACTTCGACCGGTGTTGGTATACAAATACTTCAGGAACCGAAGAGCGAGCGCAGCGCGACGGACCTGCTGTCGCGCACGTGCAGCAGCGTGCTCGCCGCCGCCGCCTCCGGATCGCCCGCGGCGATGTGCCGGTACATCTCGGCGTGCTGGGCCCGCATGTGCGCGGGCTCCTCGCGCAGCCCGAACAGCAGCCGCAGCTGCCGGCTCAGCTGCTCCATCGTGCGGGCGAGCAGCGGGTTCCCCGACAGCGCCACGATCTCCTCGTGGAACGCCGTGTGCGCCGCCACCTCCCGGGCCCCCTCGTCCGCCGCGGCCGCCGACTCGGCCTGATGGAGCGCCGCCTCCAGGGCGGCCAGCCCCTCGCCGCCGCCCGACGCCACGGCCCGCGCCGCGAGCCGCGACGCCTGGACCGCGAGCGGCTCCCACACCTCGTACAGGTGCTCCACGTCGGCGCGTTCCAGCCGGCGCACGCGCACGCCGCTGTGCGGGAGCAGCTCCAGGAGCCCCTCGGCGACCAGGGCGCGCAGCGCCTCGCGCACCGGTACGCGGGACATGCCGAGCTCCTCGGCGACCTCCCGCTCCACCAGGCGGGCGCCCTGCTCGTACCGCCGGTCGACGATCCGCCGGAGGACGGCCTCCCGTGCCTGCGCGCCGAGGGAGGGCGAACCGGCCCTGCCCGGTTCCGCCGCCTTGTCCGTCACCCTGTCCGCCTCTTCCGTCCCCGCGGCCCCCCGTCGGGCGCGTCCGGGGCGAGGATACGTCGGGCCCCGGATATTCGAGTGCGCCCCGCCCGGCCCGGTGATGGGATCGACCGATGCGACAAGAGACCTCCACGACGTCCGCACCGTCCACGACGTCCGCGATCCCCATGTCGGTCGACCGGGGGCGGTTCGCGGACGCGGTCACCCCCTGGGAGGAAGAGGACTGGCGCACGGCCGCCCTCGCGTGGGCCGAGCGGGCGCTCGACCGGCACGGCCTGCGCGAGACCGGGATCCGCGAGGTCAGGGTCCGCCCCTGGTCGATCCTCGTGCGCTTCCGCACCGGGCCCGGCGAGCGCGACGCGGTCTGGTTCAAGGCGGGCGCGCCGGACAACGCCTTCGAGGCCCCGCTCGGCGACGCCCTCGCGCGATGGGTGCCCGGCCACGTCGTGACCCCGCTGGCCGTCGACACCGAACGGGCGTGGTCCCTGCTCCCCGACGGCGGCCCCCTCTTCCGGAACGTCCTGGACGCGGGCGACGCCGGACCGGACTCCTGGGCGCGGGCCCTCGCCCAGTACGCGCACATGCAGCGGGCGCTGACCCCGTACGCGGACCGCATGACCGCGCTCGGCGTGCCCGACGCCCGCACCGCCCGGCTGCCCGCCCTCTTCGACGCCCTCGTCGCGGACAACCCCACCCTGGACCCGGCCGCCCGCCGCGACCTCGCGGCCGGGCGCCCCCGTCTGCTCGACTGGTGCGCGGAGCTCGACGCGTACGGCGTGCCGGACTCGCTCGACCACTGCGACCTGCACGACGGCCAGGTCCTCGCCCCCGCCACCGGCCGCTTCACCTTCTTCGACTGGGGCGACGCCGCCGTCGGCCACCCCTTCGGCAGCCTCCTCGTCCCCGCCCGCGCCGTCCTCGAACGGTACGGACCCGAGCACGCGGAGCGGCTGCGCGACGCCTATCTGGAGCCCTGGACCGACCTGGGGCCCTCCCTCCCTGAGCTGCGCCGGGCCGCGGCGCTCGCCACCCGCCTCGCCGCCCTCGGCCGGGCGGCCTCGTGGTTCCGCCTCTTCCCCGGCACTCCGACCACCGGTTGCTCCGAGGCCAGCGCCCACTGGGTGGGGGAACTCTTCGCCGAGACCACGGTGTTCGAGGACGCGGCGGCCTGAGGCCTCGTACCGGGAGGACGCCGGCCCGGGAAAGGAGGGGCGCCGGGGGCCTGTTGGTCCGCCGGGTCGGGCCGCACCTGTGGTACTGCCTTACGGAGACATCATGATGTTTGTCCCGTAATGCCGTGAAAGGTGCCGCCTGTGTCGCAGGAAGAAGAGAGGCCGGAAGGCCGCCGGAAGGGCGCCGCACGGGCGAGGAGTCGGGGGCTGCCGGTGCTGCCCACCCTCCTCATCCGCTCCGACCGTCGCCACCACGCCCGCACCGACCGGATCGTGTTCGGGGTCACCGCCGTCCTCACCGTGGCCTTCGTCGTCTGGGGAGCCACGGCCACCGAGAGCCTGGAGGACGTCTCCAGCTCCCTCCTCGACGGGCTGATCCGCGACGGCGGCTGGGCGTTCATGCTCGCCGCCTCCGGATTCGTCGTCTTCGCGCTGTGGCTCGCCATCAGCCGCTACGGCCGGATCACCCTCGGCCGGGAGGACGAGGGCCCCGAGTTCCGGACCGTGTCGTGGATCGCCATGATGTTCAGCGCCGGCATGGGCATCGGCCTGATGTTCTACGGCGTGAGCGAACCGCTCGCCCACTACGGCACCCCGCCGCCCGGCACCCACCCCGTCGACTCGGCCGAGCGGATGCAGACCGCCATGGCCACCACGCTCTTCCACTGGACGCTCCACCCCTGGGCGATCTACGCCGTCGTCGGCCTCGCCATCGCCTACTCCAGCTTCCGGCGCGGCCGCCGCCAGACCATCAGCGCCGTCTTCGTCCCGCTGATGGGCGAGAAGCGGGCGTACGGCGGTCCCGGCCGCGTCATCGACATCCTGGCCATCTTCGCCACCCTCTTCGGCTCCGCCGCCTCCCTCGGCCTCGGCGCGCTCCAGATCGGCAGCGGCTTCCAGGAGCTGAACTGGATGGAGAAGGCCGGCACCGGACTGCTCGTCGCCATCATCGCGGTCCTCACTGTGGCCTTCGTCCTCTCCGCCGTCTCCGGCGTGGAGAGGGGCATCCAGTGGCTCTCCAACATCAACATGGTGCTCGCGGCGATCCTCGCCGTCTTCGTCTTCGTGGCGGGCCCCACCATCATCGTGCTCGACCTGCTGCCCACCTCGATCGCCGCCTACATCGGCGACCTGCCGCAACTGGCCGGGCGCACCGAGGCGACCAGCGGGGACGACATCCACGACTGGCTGGGCAGCTGGACCGTCTTCTACTGGGCGTGGTGGATCTCCTGGACGCCCTTCGTCGGCATGTTCATCGCCCGCATCAGCCGGGGCCGCACCATCCGGCAGTTCGTCGGCGGGGTCATCCTGGTCCCCAGCACCGTCAGCCTGATCTGGTTCGCCATCTTCGGCGGAACGGCGATGAAGCTCAGCGAGCAGGGCGAGCTGGCGGGCGAGAGCACCCCCGAGGGGCAGCTCTTCGGCGTCCTCCAGGAGTTCCCGATCGCCGGGGCCATGAGCCTCCTCGTGATGATCCTCGTCGGGATCTTCTTCGTGTCCGGCGCGGACGCCGCCTCCATCGTCATGGGGACGCTCTCGCAGCGCGGCTCCTTCGAGCCCACCCGGCCCGTGGTGGTCTTCTGGGGCGTGGTGACCGGCGCGGTCGCCGCGATCATGCTCCTCATCGGCGACGGCCAGGGCGACGCGCTCGCGGGCCTGCAGAACCTCACCATCCTGGTGGCCGCGCCGTTCGTGCTCGTCATGATCGGGATGTGCGTGGCGCTCATGCGGGACCTGCGCAAGGACCCGCTCATCGTCCGCGGCGAGATGGGGGAGGAGGCCGTCGAACTCGCCGTGATCGCCGGACACGAGAAGTACTCCGGGGACTTCGAACTGCGGATCGGGCCGGGAGAGCCGGGCCAGGACGGACCCGGCGCGCCGGGCCGCGACGGCTCCTGACGGAAAGCGGAAAGCGGGAGGCGGAGGGCGGAGGGCGGGAGGCGAGAGGCGGGGAGCCCGGCGCCGCCGGATCAGGCGCGGCCCGCCGCCTTCTGGCTCCTGCGGGACAGCGAGTCCACGACCACGGCGGCCAGCAGCACCGACCCCGTGATCATGAACTGGACGGCGTTGCTCACGCCCATGATGTTCATGCCCGACTGGATGGACCCGATCACCAGGGCACCGAGCAGCGCCGACCAGACCGAGCCGCGCCCGCCGAACAGGCTCGTCCCGCCGATGACGGCCGCGGCGATCACGTTCATCAGCAGATTGCCGCCGCCGGAGGTCTGGCTCGCGGACTGGATCTGCCCGGCGAGGAAGAGGCCTCCGATCGCCGCCATGGTCCCGGCGATCGAGAACACCGACATCCGGACGAGCGCCACGCCGATGCCCGCCCGGCGCGCGCCCTCGACGTTGCCGCCCACCGCGAAGACCCGCCGGCCGTACGTGGTGCGCCGCAGCACGAAGTCCAGGACCACCAGCAGGACCAGGAAGATCAGGAGTGCCAGCGGCAGCCCCTGGTACCGGTTCAGGACGTACGCGCCGGCGAACGCGAGCGCCGCGAGGACGAGCGTGCGCAGCACGATCTCGGCGACCGGCCGGGACGGCACCCCGGCCGTCCGCCGCCGCCGGGCGTCCAGGAGCGAGGCCGCCAGGAAGAGCCCGACCCCGACGGCCGCGGTCGCGTAGGCGGCGACCGGGCTGTGGAAGACGGTCGAGTACAGCTCCGCGACGACGCTCTCGGCCGGGATGTTGACCGTGCCGCTCGTGCCCAGCACCTGGAGCATCAGCCCGTTCCAGGCGAGGTTGCCCGCCAGGGTGACGACGAAGGCCGGCACGCCCACCTTGGCGAAGAAGAACCCGTGGATCAGCCCGACGGCCGCGCCGCCCGCCACCGCGACAAGCAGCGCCAGCCACTCGTTCATGCCGTTCAGGACGTTGAGCACGGCGAAGAGCGCGGCGCACAGACCGCTCACCGAGCCGACCGAGAGGTCGATCTCGCCGAGCAGCAGCACGAAGACGATCCCGACCGCGATCATGCCGGTCCCGACGATCTGCTGGCTGAGGTCGGACAGGTTCTGCGCGGAGAGGAACGTGCTGTCCAGGCTGCCGAACACCGTCCAGATGACGATCACGGCGAGGACGACGGGCAGCGATCCCAGTTCCCCGCCGCGCAGCTTGCGCCGGAACTCCCCGACGTACCCCTTGAGGCCCTCCTCGCGCACCAGGAGGCGGGTGTCCACGGCGGGCACGGAGCCGGGGGCCGGTTCCTGGGAGGCGTTGTCGGCGGCTCCGCCGGCGTTCCCGGAGAGTCGGTCCCGTTTCACGGCTCCTCCCGCTTGCGGTCCCGGCGCCGGGTCACGGCGCTGTCGGTGGCCCCCGTGATGGCGGAGACGATCTCCTCGGTGGTCGTCGAGCGCCGGTCGAAGAAGCCGTTGTTCCGGCCGAGGCGCATCACGGCGATCCGGTCCGCGACCGCCATCACGTCCACCATGTTGTGGCTGATCAGGATGGTCCCCAGGCCCCGGTCGCGCAGCCGCTCCACCAGGTCGAGGACCTCGGCGGTCTGCTCCACCCCCAGGGCGGCGGTCGGCTCGTCCAGGATCACCACCTTCGGGTCCCCGATCAGGGAACGGGCGATCGCCACCGTCTGGCGCTGCCCGCCGGAGAGGGACGCCACGGGGATGCGGACGCTCGGGATGCGGATCGACAGGGTGTCGAGCAGCTCGCGCGCCCGCCGGTCCATCCGGACCTCGT
This sequence comes from Streptomyces sp. NPDC093071, assembly GCF_044754545.1. NCBI lineage: Bacteria > Bacillati > Actinomycetota > Actinomycetes > Kitasatosporales > Streptomycetaceae > Streptomyces > Streptomyces sp. NPDC093071. The sequence continues at coordinate 102,314 of NZ_JBIVPH010000007.1, forward strand.
CCAGGATCCCGAACCTGCGCAGCTCGCGGCCGAGGAACAGGTTGGCGACCACGTCCAGGTTGTCGCAGAGCGCGAGGTCCTGGTAGACGGTCGCGATCCCGAGGTCCTGGGCGTCGTGGGGCCGGGTGAGGGAGACCGGCCGGCCCTCCCAGGCGATGACGCCCTCGTCGGGCGGGTTGACCCCGGCGATCGCCTTGACGGCGGTGGACTTGCCCGCGCCGTTGTCCCCGACGAGCGCGACGACCTCGCCCGGGTGGACCTCCAGGTCGAAGTCCTTCAGGGCCTGGACCGCGCCGAACCGTTTGGAGACCCCCCGCAGGGTGAGCACGGGTGACTCCGGCAAGGGAACCGCCTCCTCCGTCCGTCCGCCCCGGCGGGGGCGGACGGCTCGCGACTACTGGAGACCGGCCTCCTCGCAGGCGGCCGCGTAGGTCGGGGTGCAGATCTCCTGGACCGTGTAGAGCCCGTCCTTGACGACGGTGTCCTTGATGTTCGACTTGTCGACCACGACCGGGGTCAGCAGCGAGGCGGGGACCTTCTGGCCGCTGCCGCTGGTGACGGTGGTGGGCGTCAGGTCGGAGGGGATCGGCTTGCCCTCGGCCAGGTTGACCGCCATGGTGGCGGCGATGTCCGCCTCCGGCTTGTACGGCTTCTCGACCGTGATGGTCTGCGTGCCGAGCAGGATCCGCTGGATGGCGTCGAGCTGGGCGTCCTGGCCGGTCAGCGGCACGTTCATGCCCGCCGCCTTCAGGGCGGTGGCGATGCCGGCGGCCAGTCCGTCGTTGGCCGAGTAGACGCCGACGATGTTCTCCTTGCCCAGCGCGCTGATGGCACCGGACATCTGCTGGTTGGCGTTGTTCGGGTCCCAGTTCGGCGTGTCGTACTCCTTGCCGATCTTCACCTTGCCGTCCAGGACCGCGTGCGCGCCCGCCTTGAACTCGGCGGCGTTCGGGTCCGTCGGCGACCCGTTGTGCATCACGATCTGCCCGCTGCCCGCCTTGTCGCCGAGCGCGTCGAGGAGCGCCCTGCCCTGGAGCTCGCCCACCTTGCGGTTGTCGTACGAGACGTACGCGTCGACCGGGCCCTGCGCGAGGCGGTCGTACGCCACGACCTTGACGCCCGCGTCGTGGGCCTTCTGCACGGAGGACTGGATCGACTTGGCGTCCACGGCGTCCAGGATGAGGACCTTGTCGCCCTTGGCGAGCGCGGTGTTCACCTGCTGTTGCTGGGTGGTGGCGCTCTCGGCGGCGTTGTAGTAGTCGATCTGCGCTCCGGGCGCCAGCTCCTTGATCTTCGCCTCGATGTAGGGGCGGTCGAACTTCTCGTACCGGGTCGTCTTGCTCTCCGGGAGGAGCAGCCCGATCCTGACCTCGTCCTGCGCCGCGGCCGGCTGCGCCGCTCCGGTCGTCGCCACCGCGCCCAGGGAGAGGGCCGCGGCCCCGGCGAGGGCGATCGCGCCCCGCAATGTACGGCTCATGGAAGGCTCCTTCCGTACGCCCCCTCTCCCGCGCCTCGCGAGCACGGGAACGCGGGGGGCACACATGGCCTACATATCGACATTAGTCGCAACCCGGGGACCGGCAAGCGGGTGAAGCGGGCCCCCGGTCAGACGGGGGCGTCACCCGGGCCGGAGACGGGCCCGGAAGCGGGTCCTGCGGTGAGGTCGGTGGCGCGCAGCAGCCGCAGGAACGCCTTCAGACCGGTGATGATCTCCTCGTTGTCGGTGAGCCGGTTCACCGTCGCCTCGAACTCGCGGGCCAGGGCCGCGACGCCCCGGTCCGTCCGCTCGGCGCGCTCGTGCGCGGAGAGCCCGACCGCGTCCACGGTCCTGCGCAGCTCGGCCAGGGCCCGGTACTGCTCCTCCGCCTTGTCCTGGAGCACCGAGGCACCCGCTTCGAGCGCGGCGACCCGCTCCCGCAGCGCCACCACGTCGTCCCTCGGGTACGTCACCTCCCGGAGCAACGTGCCCAGCCTGCCGCGCAGTTGCCCGAAGTACGCCCCGGCCGGCCGGAAGGCCGTACTGAGCAGGAAGAACCCGGCGCACCAGTACGCCGCCTCCCGGCCGGTCGCGAGGGCGACGGCGAGCACACCGGCCGCCGTGGCCACGTGCCCGGCGACGGCGACCCGCAGCATCACGCGCGCGATCCGCCGCGCCTCGACGTCCCGCTCCCCGGAGACCACGAGGCCCTTCTCACGGCTGACCGCGATCTCCGCGAGGACCGCGTGCGCCCGGAAGTACAGGTTCCACGGCGCCGTCAGGAGCAGCAGGAGCCAGAGCAGCCCGAGGACGCCCGCCCCGACGGCGAGCACCGCCCCGGGCGGCGCCCCCACCGCGTACGCCAGGACCAGCACCCCGACCGCGAGACCCGCCACCACGAACGCGCCCACGACCTTGCCCATGCCGCCCCCCTCCGGACCGGTGCACGAGAACCGGTGCACACCCTGGGGCCATGGTTCCGACGGAACCGGGCCCCGGCATGAGTACGGCTACTCAGAACGGGGCCCGGTTCTTCCGCGTCTTTCGCGGTCTTCCGCGCGCACGCACGCGCGGACGGCGTCAGGCCAGGACGACCGGCAGGTCGAAGAGGTCGTTCTGGGTGACGACCGGCTTGTTGCGCAGCTCCTCGCGCGGTACGGCCAGACGCAGCTCGGGGAAGCGCGCGTACAGCGCGGGCAGCGCCACCGACGCCTCCAGGCGGGACAGCGCCGCACCCGGGCAGACGTGCGGGCCGTGGCCGAAGGAGATGTGCCGGTTCGGCGTGCGGGTCACGTCGAAGTCGCCCGCCGTCGGACCGAACTGGGCCTCGTCCCGGCCGATCGCGCCGAACGACACGATGAGCCCCTCGCCCTTGGGCAGGACCCGGTCGCCGACCTCGATGTCCTCGGCGGCGAACCGGATCAGGACGTGCGAGGTCGGCGTCGACCAGCGCAGGGTCTCCTCGATCACGTTCTCCCACGGCACCTCGCCCTTGAGCACCAGGTCGCGCTGCTCGGGGTGGGTGCTCAGGGCGACCACGGCGTTCACGATCAGGCTGATGGTCGTCTCGTGACCGGCGGCCACCATCAGCTGGAGGGTGTTGGTGATCTCCTCCGTGGTGAGCCGGTCGCCGTCCTCCGACGCCTCGATCAGCGCGCTGGTCAGGTCGTCGCCGGGCGCCTCCTTCTTGCCCGCCACGATCCCCGAGAACAGGGCGCCCAGGTCCGCCATCATCTGCGGCACCTCCTCGGGCGGGGTCTGCGTCGAGAAGAACTTGTCGAACAGCTCCTTCATCCGCGGCTGGTCGGCCCGGTCCACGCCCATCAGCTCGCAGACCACGTTCATCGGCAGCGGGTACGCGAACTCCGCCTTCAGGTCCACGGTCTCGCCCGCCGGGCGCTCGGCGAGCCGGTCCAGCATCTCCGTGGTCAGGGCCTCGATGCCGGCGCGCAGCCGCTCCACCCGGCGCGCGGTCAGCGCCTGCGCGACCAGACCGCGCAGCCGCCGGTGCTCCTCGCCGTCCACCGTCAGCATCGACTTGCCGGGGTTGGCCAGACCGATCAGCGGCCAGTCCAGGGGTATCTCGCCGCGCTGCCAGGCGCCCCAGACATCGATGTCCTTGACCAGCCGGGGGTCCGTGAGCAGCTTCCGGGCCTCCGCGTGGTGGGTGACGGCGAAGCAGGGCACCCCGCCCGGCAGGACGACCCGGGCCAGCGGCCCCGCGGCGCGCAGCCGGGCGCTCTCGCCGTCGAGGTCGCCGACGAACGGGTCCAGGTCGATGACGCCGGTGCCGGACGCGGCGGTGTGGTCGTACGGGCAGCTCATCCTAGGGCTCCAAGGGCGGGGGTCGGGGTGTAGGTCACGGGAAGCGCGGTCAGGCCGCGCAGCCAGGGGGAGGGGCGGCGGGCGAGGTCCTCCGGGGGCACCGCGAGGTCCACGTCCGGCAGCCGGTCGAGCAGCACCTCGATGCCCGTCCGGGCGATGGTCTCGGCGACCTCCTGCGCGGGGAACGGGCAGCGGTGCTCGCCGTGCCCGAAGGACAGGTAGGCGTTGTTGCCGCCGGTGAGCGCGCCGGAGTCGGTCCGCACGTGCGGGTCGGAGTTGGCGGCGGCCAGGCCGAGCAGCAGCAGGTCGCCGCCGCCGATCCGGCGCCCACCGAGGTGGGTGTCGCGCGAGGCCCAGCGCCCGGCGACGTTCTGGGTGGGGGTGTCCTCCCACAGCACCTCGTTCATCGCCTCGCCGACGCTGTGCCGGCCGCCGGACAGCGAGGCCGCGAACCGGTCGTCGGTGAGCATCAGGCGCAGCGAGTTGCCGATCCAGTCGGCGGTCGGCTGGTGGCCGGCGGCCAGCATCACCATGAGGTCCTGGGCGACCTCCTCGACCGTGAAGCCGGCCGTGTTGCCGAGCATCCGCGAGGCGACGTCGTCGCCCGGCGCCGCCGCCTTGGCGGTGAGCAGCCCGAACATGGACTCGCCCAGGTGGCGCTGGCCCTCCAGGGCGCCCTCCTGGCCGTTGATCATGTCGTTCAGGGCCTTGACGAGCCCGGGGCCCTGCTCGTCGGCGAAGCCGTAGACGCTGGCGAGGACCCGGACCGGCAGCAGCATCGCGTACTCGGCGATGATGTCGCAGGAGCCCTTGCCGCACAGCCCGTCGATCAGCTCGTCGGCGAACCGCTCGGCGCGCTGCCTCAGGACGAACGGGTCGATCGCCTCCAGGGCGCCGGAGACGACCTCCGCGCGCTCGCGGTGCCGCTCGCCGACCGTGTAGAGGATGGACGGCTGCTTGCGGCCGATCATGGGCAGCAGGGGCCAGTCCGCCGGGATGCGGTCCCACTGGTTCCACAGGTCGGAGTCGCGCGAGAAGAGGACCGGGTCGCTGGTGACCTGGTGCAGCTCGCGGTAGCCGAGGACCAGCCAGGCGGGCACGTCCCCGTCCAGGACGACCGGGGCGACCGTCCCGTGCTCGCGGCGCATCTGCCGGTACAGCTCGGTGGGGTCGGTCTGGAACCGGGGCCCGCCCAGTGGGACGGGCCGGGGCTCGGAGTGGGGCACGGGGCAGGTCACGGGGCGGGCTCCGGGATGGGCTGCGGCGTCGGGTCCTGGGCGACGACGGACTGCAGGTGCTCGACGAGCGTGATCAGGACCTGCTTGCTGGACTCGCGGGACCGGGCGTCGCAGAAGACCAGCGGGACCCCGTCGGAGAGGTCGAGGGCCTCGCGGATCTGCTCGGTCGTGTGAGCGGGGCCGCCGAAGTCGTTGCAGGCGACGACGAACGGCGTGCCGTGGTGCTCCAGGCGGTCGATCGCGTACCAGGAGTCGGCGAGCCGGCGCGTGTCGACGAGCACGACCGCGCCGAGCGTCCCGGAGAACAGCCGGTCCCAGAGGAACCAGAACCGCTCCTGGCCGGGTGCCCCGAACAGATAGAGGATGTTGTGGGCGTCCAGCGAGATCCGGCCGAAGTCGAAGGCCACGGTGGTGGCCGTCTTCGCGGCGACGCCGACGGTGTCGTCGACGCCCTCGCCCGCCTGCGTCATGGTCTCCTCGGTGTTCAGCGGACGGATCTCGCTGACCGAGCGCACCAGGGTGGTCTTGCCGACGCCGAAACCGCCGACGACGACGATCTTCAGTCCGTTGTCGGCGGTGCTGTGCAGGGTCTGGCGCTGTTCAGAGGTTACGGAGTCCAACGAGCACCTGCTCCAGGATGTCGTGATCGGGAAGGCGGTACGACGCGCGGGGGTGCCGTGCGCTGATCCGGCCGGTGTCGTGGAGGTCGGCCAGCAGGATCCGGGTGATCGACACCGGCAGGCCGAGTCCGGCCGCCACCTCCACCACCGCCGTGGGGAAGCGGCACATGCGCAGGATCGCGGCGTGCTCGGACTGCATCCCGGGGACCGGGTCGCTCTCGGCGACCACGAGGGTCACCAGGTCGAAGGCGTCGGACCCGGCACGGCTGCGGCCGCCGGTCAGGGTGTAGAGCCGGTCGGGGGAGTCGTCCCTGCCCGGCCTGGATCGGCTCATCCCCGGGGCCTCGCGACCAGGTACTCGCCCAGTTGCTCGACCAGTTCGGACATGTTGTGGCCGACGAGCCCGGCGTCGGCGTCCTCGTCGGCGACGAGGGCGAGGTGGGCGCCCTCGCCGGCCTCCACGATGAACAGGATGCCGCCATAGAACTCGGCCATCGCGGAACGGACGCCGCCCGTGCCGTCGCCGAACTCCACGGACGCACCGTGCGACAGGCTCTGGATGCCGGCGGCGATCGCGGCGAGCTGGTCCGCCTGGTCGACGGAGAGCTCGGGGGTACGGCAGAGCTTGAGGCCGTCACGGGAGAGCACCAGGGCGTGTCGGGTGCCCGGGGTGCGTTCAAGCAGGCCCTCCAGGAGCCAGCTGAGCTTCTCGTCGGTGGTGGTGCCGGTCATTTACGGGGTGCCTTCCGGGTGCGGGGAGTTCGAGGACGGCGACGTCCGGGGGGCGGACGTCCGGCCGGCCTGGTCGGACGGGGCGGGCGGGGCGGCGGGGGAGCCGTCCGCCGCCGGAGAGGTGTCGGACGCCGGGGAGGCGTCGGCTTCGGTGCCGGCGTCGGACCGTTCGGCGGCGCGGACGGCCCGGCGGAAGGTGCCGAAGCGGGACGCCGCCCCGGCCGCCGCGCCGCTGCGCGGGCCCGCCGCGCGCGGCTTCGCGGCGGCGTCGGGACCCTCCGGGTGGGCGGCGGCGAGGGCCCGGCCGCGACGGCGGCGCGGCAGACCGCTCTCGCCGAACTGCGGGTGCTCGCCGGTGCCCTCACCGGCGGTCTCCCGGGCGGTGTCGGGCTCGTGCACGGTCTCGGGCTCCCGGACCCGCGCACCGGCGGGGGCCGGCGCCGGGGCCTCGGCCGGTGCCCGGTCGGGCGCGGGCGCGGACAGGCCGCGGGCGGACACCGGGGGCAGGACGGCGGCGGGCGCGGCCGGCGTCTCCGCGGGCACGTGGCTGATCAGGTCCTGCGGCAGCATCAGCAGGGCGCCGGTGCCGCCGCGCGCCGAGGGGCGGAACGACACGGTCAGACCGTGCTTGCGGGCCAGCCGGCCGACGACGGCCAGGCCGAGCCGGGTGCCGGACAGACCGGCCAGGTCCTGGTTCTCCGCGCTCACGGCGGCCTCGGCACGGCGCAGCTGGACGTCGCTCATCACCAGGCCGCTGTCCTCCACCGCGATGATGACGCCGGCGGGGACCTCCTCCACGTAGACGTGGACCTCGGCGGTGGGCGGCGAGAAGTTCGCGGCGTTGTCCATGAGTTCGGCCAGGGCGTGCATGACGCCCTCGGCGGCGTGGCCCGCGACGGCCGCGTCGCTGCTGGAGTGCAGCCGCACCCGCTGGTAGCCGCCGATCCGGCCTATGGCGCCGCGCAGGATCGACTCCATGACGATCGGGCGGGCCCAGCGGCGGCCGGAGCGCGCTCCGGTCAGCACGGCGATGGAGTCGGCGAGCCGGCCGGCCTGGGCGGTGCGGTGGTCGAGGTGGAGGAGGTCGGTCAGGACGTCCTCGTCGGCGTGCCGGTGCTCCATCTCCCGCAGGTCGGCCAACATGCTGGTGGCGAGCGCCTGCATACGGCCGGCGGCGTTGGCGGCGGCGGCCATGGCGGCGGACCGGCCGGACTCGGCGCGGCGCAGCCTCTCCTCCAAGCGCGCGACGTCGGCGGCCCGGGTCCGGGTCAGCTCCGCCGTCTCGGCCGTGTGGGCCCGGACCAGTTCCTCGGTCCGGGCGGCACGGGCCGCCTCGGCGGCCGCGGTCTCCGCCGCGTACCGCTCCCTCAGGGCCGCGGTCTCCCGCTCGGCGGAGGCCGCGGCCGCGGTGGCGTACGCCTCGCGGGAGGCGAGTTCGGCGGTGAGCGTCTCGACCCGGCGGCCGAGGGCGCGCGAGGTGCGCCCGTACCAGGTGACGGCGAAGGCCGAGGCGGCGAGCAGCAGGCCGCAGCAGACGGCGAACCAGGCGAGCGCGGGACGGACCCCGGCCGGCGCCGCGGCGGTCGCCGCCGCGGCGAGCGCACCACCTGCGGCGGCTGTCAGCAACGAGGCGAGCAGGGCAGGGCGGAAGGGGGTGGACGGCGCCGACATCAACCAGACTCTCGAGAACGGGCACGCGGGAAGGGAGTCGCAACGACGGCACTATAGAGGCGTTGTTGATCAGTTAGGAACTGGCTTGATCGGATCGGTACCCAGATAAAGGTTCAACTGCCCCATTTATGCAATCAAGAGTGATCGAATTTACTCAGGGTTCATCGAAGGGCCGGACCGCGTCCGCTCCCTGTCGGGCCATCAGGCCGTCAGCCGCCGAGGTACTCGACGTGCAGACTGCCGGGCACGTGCCGACGCGTCCGCTCCCGGCCCCACGGGCCCGGAACGAACTCCACGCAGAAGTGCCCCGACTCCGGGTGGCGCCGCGCGTGGGAAGGAGCCCGCTCGACGAACCGGCGCAGTGCGGCGCCCTCTTCGCGGAACGCGAGGGAGCTACCGACGACGAACAGGGTGTGCGCGGCGATGTCGAAGGCGAGGTGGTCGCGGTACGTCCGGTGGCGCCGCCGCTCGTGGTCGACGGAGCCCTCGTCCGGGAGGTCGTCGTCCGGCAGGGACACGGTGCCGGGCACGCCCGCACCGAGCCGCGCCCTGACCCCCTTCCACGCCGAGGTCGGAAACTGCAGGCTGTGATGGACCAGCACCAGGTCGAGGGCGACCGGTTCGACCTCGCCGGCGCCGTCGTGGGGCGCCGGATTGCCCCGGAGGGGCAGGTACACCAGCGACCTGGCGGACCGGGCGGCCAGCGCCCACAGGGCGGCGAGCCGCTCGGCGCCGTCCCGGTCCGCGTACATCGACAGCCAGTGCCCGTCGTCGCGCAGCGCCGGCCCCGTCGCGTCCGGCCCGGGGTCCGACCGCACCACCCGGACCTCGCGCCCGTCCAGACCGACCCTGTGCACCCGCACCCGCTGTTCCACGTCTCCCCTTCACCCGCCGTCGCCGCACCTTAGACGGAGCCGCCGGGCCGCGGCCTCCGATTTACGGCCGGCGCCCGGCCTACCGCTCGCGCGCCACGAACGCGGGCCGCAGCGAGTCGTCCACCGGGTCGTAGTAGCGGTGGAACACCGGGGTGGCCGAGCCGGAGACGGGCGGGACGATCCAGCTCCAGTCGGCGGGGGTCGGCCTGCCGTGCCGGGTCTCCCGGTCGATGTGCCGGAGGAACCGCTCGGACTCGGTGTGGTGGTCCGCCATCGTCACCCCGGCCTCCTCGAAGGAGTGCAGCACCGCCACGTTCAGCTCGACCAGCGCCCGGTCCCGCCACAGCGTCCGCTCCGACGAGCGGTCGAGGCCCAGGCGTTCGGCGACCACCGGCAGCAGGTCGTAGCGGTCGGTGTCGGCGAGGTTCCGGGCGCCGATCTCCACCCCCATGTACCAGCCGTTGAACGGCGCCGCCGGATAGCGCACCCCGCCGATCTCCAGCGGCATGTCGCTGATCGCCGGCACCGCGTACCAGCGCAGGCCCAGTTCCGCGAACCACGGGTGGTCCGGATGCCGCAGCGGCACCTCCATGACGCACCCGTCCGGCAGCTCGTACCACTCCGGCCGCGCGTCCGGGCGCTCCCGCACCATCAACGGCAGTATCTGGAAGGGGTCGTCGGTCCGCTTCCACCCCAGCTCGCGGGCGCGCGCGGTCGGCTCCGCGCCGCGCGGATCGCCGACCCAGCTCCCCTCCGGGGTGCGGTGCCCCGCGTAGCGCACCAGCTGGTCGTTGACGATCCGGGGCCCGGGGCGGCCGGGCCGGTCCGGCGCGAAGACAGAGATCACCGGACGGATCCGCCCGTCGTTGCCGGCCAGCCGCAGGTGCTCGAAGCAGGCGTCGGCGACCCCGTCGGCCGAGGCGACGTGCCGCAGGTCGCGCACCACGAGGCTGCGCCAGTAGAGCCTGCCGATGCAGCGGGCCGCGTTGCGCCACGCGACCCGGGCGCCGAAGGCCAGCTCGTCCGGGGTGTGTTCGTAGGTGCCGGTCCGGTCGATCTCGGCGAGGACCTCGCGGACCCGGCGCTCCGCGTCACCCGCCCGCGGCTCCTCCTGGTGGAACTGCCGGACGAAGCTCTCCGCCTCCCGCCGGTCGGTGACGTGCGGCGGCGCCTCCGGCGCTCGCGGGGGCCCTTCCGGGCCGGGGACGGTGTCGGACGTGAACGGACAGACGCCGACGGGTGCCGGCTTCCGCCGGCGTCGCAGACTGAAGACCAAGGTGTTCCCTCCTGGCCTCCATGACTACCCCATGTGTTCGCGCGTGTGTGGAGAGTATGCGTACTTCGTACGGGAACGGCGCCGCGCTGGTACTCTGCCCTGTTCTGCTACGACTCCTGGGCGACCGGCACGTTCTGCTCCGCCCAGACCACCTTGCCGGTGACGGTGCGACAGGAACCCCAGCGGCGACAGAGCATGTTGATGAGCTGGAGCCCCCGCCCGCCCTCGTCGCTGAGGTCCGCGTGCTGGATCTGCGGCAGGTCGGGACCCGTGTCCGAGACCTCCACGACCAGCCGCTCGCCGCGCCACAGCCGCAGCTCGCCCGGCCCGTTGCCGTACCGCAGCGCGTTGCCCACGAGCTCGGAGACCACCAGCTCGCAGACGTCCGCGAGCTCGTCCAGGCCCCACGCGGCGAGCTGGCCGGTGACCAGGTTCCGGGCGACGGAGGCCGCCCGCCCGTCCTTCGGCAGCTCCCACACCCGCAGGTCGTCGCGCGGGGACGGGGAGTCCGTCGCGACCAGCAGCACCGCCTCGTCGAACCGCTCGGCCCCGGCCGGGGCGCGCTCCACCAGACCGCCCGCCTCCAGGGCCCCCGGAGTGAGGCCGAGCGCGGCCGACCGCAGCCGGTCCAGCTGCTCGTCCAGGTCCTCGGTCCGGGTCTTGATGAGCCCGTCCGTGTACATCACCAGATGACCGCCGTCGGGCACCTTCAGCCGGATCGGGTCGTACGGGATCACGCCCGCCCCCAGGGGCGCGCCCGCCGGCACGTCCACGAAGTCGGCCGCACCCCGCCCGTCGAGCAGCAGCGGCGGCAGGTGCCCGGCGCTGGCCAGCGTGTAGCTGGAGTCCGCCGGGTCGTAGACCGCGCACAGACACGTGGCGACCTGCTCGTCTTCCAGGTCTCGGGTGGCCAGGTCGAGCCGCGCCAGGACCCGCTCCGGGGCCATGTCCAGGGTCATCAGGGTGCGGGCGACGGCCCGCAGCCGGCCCATCGTGGCGGCGGCGGGCAGCCCGTGCCCCATCACGTCCCCCACCACCAGGGCCGTCCGCCCGCCGGGCAGCGCCATCACGTCGTACCAGTCGCCGCCCACCCCGTGGCCGGCCGTCGAGGGCGCGTACTCCGAGTGCAGCCGCAGCCCCGGCGTCACCGGGGTCGCGCGCGGCAGCAGACTGCGCTGCAACGAGACCACGTGCTCGCGCTCGCGCCCGTAGAGCCGCGCGTTGTCGATGAAGACGGCGGCCTTCGAGGCGAGTTGCTCCGCCAGGGCCAGGTCGGTGGAGGAGAACGGCGGCGTCCCGCGCCCGCGCACGAAGTCGGCGCTCCCGAGCAGCAGTCCGCGGGCGATCAGCGGCACGGCCAGATAGCTGTGCACCCCGGCGGCGCGCATCTGCGCCGCCGCGCTCGCCGTCGGCGCGACGCGGGAGAAGTCGTCTCCCCGCATCCGGCTCAGCAGGACCGGCTTGCCCTGCCGCAGGCAGTACCGGTGCAGCAGCGTCTCGTGCCGCTCCTCGGTCTGGACGTAGGTCTCGCCCACCGGGGTCGGCTCCAGGGAGGAGAGCTCCTCGATGGCGCACAGCGCCGTGGCCCGCAGCAGCGGGATGCCCTCCCCCGTCCACCGGGCCCCCTCCTCGCCGCGCAGGACGCTCTCCAGGACGTCCACGGCGGCGCCGTCGGCGAACCGGGGCACCGTGAACTCCGCCAGTTCCTGCGCGGTGCGCTCCAGATCCAGGGTCGTGCCGATCCTGGAGGTGGCGGAATTCAGCCACGCCAACTGACTGCGGGTGGTGAACCGGTCGGGCGGCAGCAGACCCCTGCTCCTGCGGAACCGCGCGCCCGCGCCGGCCGGGTGGTGGGCCGACGGATTGCTCCCGGCCGAGGCGCGGCTGGTCAGGCGCCGCCTGTCGCTCCCGCCGTTCACTCTTTCGGCCTCCAGACAGGGTGTGACGCCATCTGCTGCACAGTCTGCACCGGAAGAGGCCGCAGTGCATCAGGCATGAGGAAGCAACCTGCGCAAGTACGTCCACGGCCACGAGGAGTCACCCCGGGGCGACCCTCCGCGACACGGGGCCGGCGCCGCCCGCCCTCAGAGCCCCACGACCTTCGCGGCCGCCGACACCTCGTACACCAGGGTGACCGTCCGGCGGCCGCCCGGGGGCAGCGGGACGTCCCAGCGGACGACGCCCTCCGCGTCCACCGAGGCCGGTGCCGGGGAGCAGGACTCCTCGCGCAGCCGCACCTCCACCGCCGAGACCTCGGAGACGGGAATCCGCTCCCGCAGGGCCACCACCCGCTCGCCCTCCTCGCCCGGGGCGGAGAACCGCGACAGGTGCAGCCGGACCGTGTGGGTGACCACGGTCCGCTGGGTGAGCCCCGTGGTGTCGTGGGACTCCTCGGCGTACCGGACGACCCGGATGTCGTCCCGGCTGCCGTAGGCGAGTTCCGCCGGGGCGCCGGGGGCGGTGAAGTCCAGCGTGCCGCGACCGGTGAAGCCGCTGCCGCGCACCAGGTCCACCGGCCCCGCCAGCAGGGCGTGACCGGACCGGTTGTCGAACCGCACCACCTGGGTGACCAGCGGGGACAGTTCGGGGGAGCAGGCGTACTCGCCGCCCGCGTCCGTCGTGAAGACGGAGAGCGACACCCGGTGCGCGCGCCCGTCGCCGCGCACGGAGACCGCCGAGGGGGCGTTCAGGACGCGCGCCTCGCCGCCGTCGTCGACCCCCGGCAGGCCGAGCACCGGCGCCGGCCCGAGGTCCCCGATCGCCTCCTCGCGCACCTCGACGTCGACCGTGCGCCGCTCGGCGGCGGAGCGGTCCCTGAGCGTCAGCCGGTCCTCGACCAGGCCCGGCGGTTCGGTGGCGAGCGCCGAGCGGGCCGTCGACAGCGTCAGCCGCACGTCCGACCAGTCCTCGCCGGTGCGCTGCCAGACCACCGCCTCGGTCTCTAGGGTCAGGGAGCCGCCGTCGAGCACGGCCCGGTAGGCGGGCCGCCACAGCGCGCACGGGGTGAGGTGACCGAGCCGCAGCCGGGCGGGCCCGGCCTCCGCGGCCTCCACGGTCAGCTCCACGTGGGCGACCAGCTCGGCGGGCTCCTCCTCGGCCTCGGCCATGGCCCGCAAGGTCGTGTCGTACTCGGTTTCGAGCGAGGTCAGCCGGACGCCGACGGCTCGGAGCCGCTCGGCGTACGTGTCGCGCTCGGCGTCCACGCGGTCCAGCTCCCGGCCCCAGCGCTCGCCCTCGCTCTCCCCGGAGCCGACGCCCTCGCGGATCTCCCGCAGCAGGTCGGCGGCGAGCCGGCCGAGCAGGTCGAGCCGGGCGAGCAGCCGGTCGCGCTCCCGCTCCACGGCATCCCGCTCCCGGTCCAGGGCGTGCAGGCGCAGCCGGAGGGGGGAGTCGTCGCCGGGGGAGGGGACCGGGCCGCGCGGCGTCCAGGTGCGGACGATCCGCGTGCCGAGCACGGTCGCCGGGCGGTCGGAGGTCAGCTCGGCGTGGAGGGTGCGGTCGACGGCCAGTGCGCCGATCGGGCCGAGGCGCAGGCGCTGGACGCCGGCCGCCAGGTCGAGATCGGCGGTCCGCTCGACGTGGGCGCGGTCCTCCAGACAGGTGACGGCGGTGACGGGAAGGGCGATCGGTCGGGGTTCCGTGGTCATGGTGGGGGTCAGCTCCTGCGGTTGCCGTCGACCAGGGCCTTGCCGGCCGGGATGCGGATCTCGTAGCCGCCTTCGAGGACGGCGGTGCCCCCGGCGGGGAGTTCGACCCGCCGGACGCGGGTGCCCGGCGCGTGCTCCTCGGGTCCGTCCCCGGGCACCGCCCAGCCGGCCCGCTCCTCGATCCGCACGTCGGACTCGGAGGTGACCGGCACCCGCTCGCGGACCTCCACGACGGCGGGCCCGGCGAGGCGGTTCACCAGCTCCACGCGCACCTGGTGGTCGAGCACGGTGACGTTGTTGCGCAGGCCCGCGGTCGACTCCCGTAGATGGCTGCCGCGCTTCACCCGGATCGCCTCGGCCGGGCCCAGGCCCAGCCACCGCACCCCGCCCGGGGCGAGCGTCGGGAGCGCGGCCGTCAGCAGGAACTCGTCGTCGACGGTGACCTCCACCGGGCCGGCCAGGAGGGCCTGGCCGGTGGCGTTGGAGACCACGAGCGTCGCGTACACGGTCTCCTCCACGGACGGCACGCAGAGGTACTCGGTGCGCAGGCCGACCGGGATCTCGCCGACCGTGACGGTGTGCCAGGTACCGTCCGACGGGACGTCGGCGCGGGCGGCGGCGTCGAAGCGGTGGTCGAACGACCCCGCCGACTCGCGGGGGCGCACGGCGTGCCGGGGCAGCGGCAGCGCGGCCACCCCCTCGGCACGGCGGCGGTACTCGGTCGCCACCGCGTCGAAGGAGGAGTCGGGGAACAGCCGTCCCCGGCGCGCCCCCCGGTCGTCGGGGCCGGACAGGACGAGGGAGGCGTAGTCCAGCTCGTCGCCGCTCGGCCTCGGCGGACCGGACGGCAGCGGCGGCGGGGCGGGCGCGGTTGCGGGTGCGCCGGGGGCCGCGGGCGCCATGGCACGCCGGGCGGACCCCGGCGCGGACCCCGGTGCGCCGCCGTAGGCCTGGGGGGCCGGTCCCGGCGCCCCGCCGTAGCCCTGCGGCGCCGCTCCCGGAGCCCCGCCGTGGGCCTCGGGGGCGAAGCCGTACGCGGCGCCGGGCGGCGGGGGCGCGCCGGTGAGGGCCGGCGGCCCGGCGAAGGCCGGGGGCGCGGGAGCCGGGGGCGGCGGCGGGACCGGACCGGCCGCGACCGGCACGGCCGCGGAGCCCGCCACGGCACCGCCGGGCAGGGAGGAGGCCGGGACGGGCCGGGGCCCGGCCGCCTCGTACCCGGCGAAGAGGTCGTCGAGGCCCGCCGGGGGCTCGCGCCAGCCGGACGGCGCGGGGGCCGCCTGCCGGCGCCCGATCCGTACCGAACGCAGCCGGGGCAGGTCGGTGCGGCGCCGCAGGTCGGCGGTGGCCAGGGCGAGGCGCACCCCGGTCCAGTCCTCGCCGGTGCGCTGGGCGACCGAGGCGCGCAGCACGAGCTGTCCTCCGTCGTCGCCCCGGCGGTGCGAGAGGCGGTAGGCCGGTACCCAGACGGCGCCCGGCACCCCGTACTCCAGCTCCAGTTCCACTTCCGCCGGAGCCTCTCCGCCGGCCGCGCCGTCGAGGGTCAGGAGGGCGGAGACGGTGGTCTCGACGTGCGACGAGGGGGCGTCGGTGGAGGCCCGGGCGAGCCGGTCGGCGGCGACGGAGAGCGCGTGCTCGGCGCGGCGCAGCTCCTCCTCGACCTCCCCGAGCCCCGCGTGCAGACGGGCCAGCCGCTCGTCGACGAAGTCGGCGAGGTCCAGCCAGGCGTCGACCGCGGTCCGGCGGTGCGGGTCCTCGCGCTTGCGGGCCGGAGGGACCGGGTGCAGCCCCTTGACCTCCTCGATCAGGGTCCGCTGCCGGTCCCGGCGCGCCTCGACCGCCGCGTGCGCGTCACGCAGCCGTTCGACCTCGCGCCGCAGTTCGTCGGGCGCGTCGCCGTCGAGCGGCGCGGCCGCGACCGTCACCCGGGCCTCGGTGACCCGGACGCCGGCGGGACCCAGGATCCGGGCCCGCAGCGAGCCCGGATCCAGGGTGCGGGGCAGTCCCGCGACCCGCACCCGGCCGTCCGGGGGCACGGTGCCCCGGGCCAGCCGGCGGCAGACCGCGCCCTGCGCGTACACCACGACCGAATCGAGGGTCGACCCCCACCTCCGGGCCGTCTCCTCCGACATGCGCCTCGCCCCCTGCCCCGTCCGTCGTACGGGTCGAAGCCTACGCGGACGGGCCGCGATCCGGTGCCGGGAGGAGTCCTTCAGGCCGTGGACGCCGCCGCCAGGGCCGCCCGCACCTCCTCCGCGAGCGCGTAGGGGTCGCCGGTCGGCTCGGTCGGGTAGCTCCGGTGCTCCCGGGCCCAGGCGTCGTCCCGCGCGAACCAGTCGACGGCGACCGGCGCGGTGCCGGTGACCAGGGCGGTGTCCAGACCCGCGAAGTACGCGGCCCAGCGCGGCGCGTAGACGTCCCGGACGAGCCCGTCCCACTCGCGGTTGGCGTAGTCCCGCAGCCCCGTCTCGCTCGGCCCCCGGTCGGCCCAGGTGGTCAGGATCGAGCGGGCGTCGTACTCCAGGCGGTCGCGCTCGGCCGGGTCGGAGCCCCAGGCGCGGGCGTCCTCCAGCCACGGGCCGAGGAGGAACCGCCGGTCGGAGCCGACCAGCCGCCCGAGCAGCTCCGTGTCCGCGTTCCACTCGCGCACCAGCGTCCGGAACCGCTCCAGGTCCTTCGTCTCGTACGCGCTCCTGATCCGGGGCAGCAGCACCCGGGCGCGGTTGGTGAGCGCCTGGCGCGCCACGTCCACGAGGTCGTACCGGTAGGCGTCCGTGGTCCGCAGCGCGGGCGCGACCCGCAGCAGCTCCGACAGCGCCCGCTCCACGGTGGCCGCGTCGTACCGCGAGAAGGCCGGGCTCCAGCGGGCGGTCCTGGTCGCCGTGAGGCTCGGCCGCGCGGTGAAGAGGCCGTCCTGCGGCTCGCTCCACGTCCCCGGCGCCATGCCGTACGGGCCCAGGCGCAACTGCTCCCAGGCGGCGGCCGCGTGCGGGTCGGCCCCGCCGTAGCGCCGGTCCGCGTACGCGGCGAACCAGGCCCGCTGGTCGACGGGGCCCGGCTCCCAGGCGAGTTCGGTGAACAGGTCGAACCCGGCGGGGTTCCCGCCGGTGGCCTCCGGCAGGTAGGCGATGCCGCGCAGCGCGGAGTCGGGCCTGGTCAGCCACGCGTGGAAGCGCTCGCCCCAGACGCCGGCGTTGGCACCGATGCTGGTGTGACCGCCGAAGTTGGCGATCGAGCCGAAGGCGTAGGGCGTGCCGCCCCACTCGGCCTCGCGGTCGAGGCCGTCGTAGCGGTCGGAGAGGCCGTCGACGATCAGGACCCGGTCGCGGTCCACCCCGCTCAGGAACGCGGCGGTCGGGTTCTTCTGCCAGCCGAGCATGACCCAGGTGGCGCCGGGGCGCGCGGTCTCCAGGGCCCGCTGGACGGCCCCGGCGGCCGCGCCGACGTCGACCGGGCCGGGGGTGCCGCCCTCGTGCAGCAGGTCCATCTTGAACATGGCGCTGTTGCCGAACCGCTCCCGCTGGACCCGGTAGTAGGCGGCGGCGAGCCGGTCGAAGACCGGGCCGGTCGGGTCCAGCCAGTCGGGCCGGTCGAACCCGACCCACTTGCCCTGCGGGACGGTGACCGCCCCCGGGTTCCGCGCGGCGAACCCCGGCGGCACGGTGCCGAAGAAGCCGGGGAGCACGGGGGTCATCCCGAGCGAGCGCAGCTGCCGTGCGATCCGGCCGCCGAGCGCGGCGCGGTCCTCGATCAGCCGCTCGGAGACCGGGCCCGCGAAGCCCGACATGTTCTGCAGCAGCCACCAGGCCTGGTGGGCGGGGGCGGGGATCCAGCGCCGCAGCTCGGCGGCGTCGTAGCCGAACTCCTGGAGCGCCCGGTGGTACGGGTACTCGGCCCCCGTGGGCACGAAGACCTCGTTCACGCCGTGCAGCGCCATCAGGTCGATGTCGCGGCGGTACGCGTCGAAGTCCCGGTAGGCGCCCGAGTAGCCCTCGTCGGTGTCGTTCAGGGCGTAGCGGTGGGGCACGTTCGCCGACCGGGTCAGGGTCCCGGGGACCCCGGGGAGCACGGCGGGCAGCCGGCCGAGGCTGTCGCCGGGCCATCCGATGTCGACCCCGGCGACCCGCTCCAGGTACCAGCCCGCCCCGGCGAGCAGCGTGGCCGGCGAGGTGCCCCGCACCTGGATCCGGCCCGCCCCGCCGGAGACCGCGAACCAGTCGCCGGACTCCGGCCGCTCGACGGGCACCAGGACGAACTGCTGGGCCCGCGAGGACAGCAGGCGCTCCAGACTCGCCCGCGCGGGCGCCGTGTCGAAGGCGGGCGCGGCGGCGGACACGGCCCCGCCCCCGGGGGAGAGCGCGCCGGGCGCGACCGCCGTCGCGACGACGAGCGCCACGAGGAGGAGGACGTGACGGCAGCGGAGCATCAGGCGACGGCCCATCTGGTTCCCTTGGTTTTCCCTGCTCGAAAGAGCCCGGCGGATCGTCCGCCCACTGTCCTACGCCCCCTCGCCCGAAGGGCGCAGGTGGAGCGGTGACCTGCGACGTCTCATCCTTGCGGGTGTACGCCTCGCGGGCGCGCGCCCTCCCTGTGGACCCACCCGGCCGGAACTCCGAGGCGGCCGGCCCCGTGTCCTCCGATGCGGGGGTGAACGCCAATTCCCTTATGTGCGGCAGTGGTTGACGAATGGTCTGGACCAACCTACGGTCTGCTGGAGCGCGCGCCATTCCCCAGGACCCATCCCCCCACGTCCCAAGGAGCACGCATGTCAGGCTCTCGGATCACCCGCGTCCTCGGAGCGGGCCTCGCCGCCCTGCTCGCGGCCGCCGGCCTCGCCGCACCCGCCGCCGCCGAAGGCGCGAAGCCCGTACGCACCGCCGTGTCCGCCGCGGACGCCGCCGCCGACACCTGCGCCCTCAAGCCGAAGCCCGCCGGAAAGGTCCTCCAGGGGTACTGGGAGAACTGGGACGGCGCGGCCAACGGCGTCCACCCGCCCTTCGGCTGGGCCCCCATCGACGACCCGCGCTTCGCCGCCCACGGCTACAACGTCATCAACGCCGCCTTCCCCGTGATCCGTTCGGACGGGACGGTCCTGTGGGAGGACGGCATGGACAGCACCGTCCGCGTCGCCACCCCCGCCGAGATGTGTCGCGCCAAGGCGGCCGGGGCGACGATCCTGATGTCGATCGGCGGTGCCACGGCGGGCATCGACCTGAACTCCACCGCCGTCGCCGACCGCTTCGTCGACACCATCGTGCCCATCCTGAAGAAGTACAACTTCGACGGCATCGACATCGACATCGAGACCGGCCTGGTCGGCAGCGGCTCCATCGCCACCCTCTCCACCTCCCAGGCCAACCTGATCCGCATCATCGACGGCGTCCTCGCCCGGATGCCCGCCGGCTTCGGCCTGACGATGGCCCCGGAGACCGCGTACGTCACCGGCGGCAGCGTGGTCTACGGCTCGATCTGGGGCGCGTACCTGCCGGTCATCAAGAAGTACGCGGACAACGGGCGCCTGTGGTGGCTCAACATGCAGTACTACAACGGCAGCATGTACGGCTGCGCGGGCGACTCCTACTCCGCCGGCACCGTCGCCGGGTTCGTCGCGCAGACCGACTGCCTGAACAAGGGCCTGGTCATCCAGGGCACCACGATCAAGGTCCCGTACGACAAGCAGGTCCCCGGCCTGCCCGCCCAGCCCGGCGCGGGCGGCGGCCACATGGCCCCGTCGGCCGTGGCCCAGGCCTGGAACCACTACAAGGGCGCCCTCAAAGGCCTGATGACCTGGTCGGCGAACTGGGACGGCTCGAAGGGCTGGACCTTCGGCGACAACGTCAAGGCGCTCCAGGGCCGCTAGGAGGCGCCCCCTTCTCCTGGTCCGGTCCCGGCGGCCGGGTCAGGGGAAGAGGACCCGGGCGAGGGCGAGGCCGACGAAGACCGCGCCGAGCCCGGCGACGACGGAGACGACGACGTTCGCCACGGCGAAGAACCGCGCGCCGGTCTCCGCGAGCCGCAGCGTCTCGTAGGAGAACGTTGAGTACGTCGTCAGCGCGCCGCACAACCCGGTTCCAAGCAGCAGTTGCACGGTGTGCCCGGCCGCCCCCGACAGCGCGGCGCCCGTGAGCAGGCCGAGGACCAGGGAGCCCACGACGTTCACGGTGAAGGTGCCCCACGGGAAGACGGTGTCGTGGCGGGCCTGGACGGCGCGGTCGGTCAGATAGCGCAGGGGCGCGCCGACGGCGCCGCCGGCGGCCACCAGGAGGAAGTCGTTCACCGCGGGCCCTCCCCGGTGCGGTCGACGGGACCGGCCGGCCGGACCGCCGGACGGGTGCGGAAGGTCATGACGCGCTCCGGTGCGACAGGAGCCGGCGCGTGCCGAACGCGCCGGCGGACACCGCCGCCATCGCGGCGACCGCGGTCGCCGCGAGGTAGACGAGCGCGGTGGCGGTGCGGCCCGCGTCGACGAGGCGTTCGATGTCCACGCAGTACGTGGAGAAGGTGGTGAACCCGCCCAGGAACCCGGTCCCGAAGAACGGGCGCAGGAGGGGGTGGGCCGTGAAGACCTCGGTGACGGCGACCAGGAAGACGCCGATCACCAGACACCCGACGGCGTTCACCGTCAGCGTCGTCCAGGGGAAGGCGCCCGCGGGCGTGGGCCACAGCAGCGACGCCCCGAAGCGGGCCAGGGCGCCGAGCGAGCCGCCCGCCGCGATCACTGCGAGGATGCCGTGGCGCGAACGCCGGGACTCGCGCCACCGGCGGACGTCCGCCGGGGTGACGTCGGGGTCGACCGGCTCGGAGCCGTTCGGTTCCGGGCCGTCCGGTTCGCCGGCCGCGCCCTGCGGGGATTCGTCGGAACGCATACCTCTCCCTACGCGTGGTGCCCCGCGCGCGGATACGAGCGGGGACGGGTCACGAGTAGGGACCGTTGGCGGCAGCGCGTGCCGCGGTTCGGGTACGGCGGGCCCCACCGCCGCGCGACGGTCCGGGGACGGTCGCGGGTCCAGGGTACCGGGCACCGGGAGAGCGGCGCCGCCCGGACCGGGGAGGACGGACCGGGGCGGACCGGGATGGGTGGACCCGGGCGCGCGGGAGCGCCGGTGCGCGGCCGCCGGGAACGGCCGCGCACCGGCTCCCGTCAGGCGGTGTGCAGGGTGAGGCCGTAGCGCCCGAGGATCTCGTTCACGGGCTGGAACCACGTCTCGCCGCCGGAGGAGCAGTTGCCCCAGCCGCCGGAGGTGACGCCCTGGGCCTGGTCGCCGCTGATGAACGCGCCGCCGGAGTCGCCGCCCTCCGCGCAGACGCTGGTCTTCGTCATCTGGTGGACGGCGCCCTGGCTGTAGTTGACCGTCTGGTTCTTGCCGAGGACGGTGCCGCAGTGCCACTTCGTGGTGGAGCCGGAGCGGCAGATCGACGCGCCCACGGGCGCCTCGGCGGAACCGCGCACCAGCCGGTCGGAGGTGACGCCCCAGCCGAGGACGACGGGCACGGTCCACCAGCCGCTGTGGATGCTCACGTACGCGTAGTCGTCACCGGGGAATGAGGAGCCCTGGAAAGTGCCCATGGCGGAGCCGTCCCAGCCGCGCACCGCGGCCCCGGCCCGGCCGCAGTGACCGGCCGTCACGAACCCGCCGTGCACGGAGAAGCCGATCGAACAGCGCACGTTGCCGGTGTAGTACGGGTCGCCGCCGACGGTGCCCGCCGCGTACGTACGGGGCGCGGTGGCCGCCTCGGCGACGGTGACGGGCCCGTTCGCCCGCGCCTTCTCGACGAAGGCGCGCACGGCGGGGGCGTCCCGCTCGGCCCGGACGACCGTGACGGCGACGCTGTTCGTCTTCGGGTCGACGTGCCAGCCGGCCACGCCCTTCGGCGCGGAGAGCGCGTCGAGGCGGGCCTTGGCCCGGTCCAGGGCGGCGGCGCTGTGGCGGACCACCCGGGTGTCGGCGCCGAGCGCCCGCACCCCGGCCTCCTCGGCCCGGTCGGTCAGGGCGACGACGAGCCGCCCCGAGGAGGCGTCGAACCAGGCGCCTCCGTACGCGCTTCCGGCCGTCTGCCGGGCGGCCTTCTCGACGTCCGTCGCGGCCTTCTCGGCGCGCAGCCGCGCCTCGGCCTGCGCCGGGGTCAGGCCGAGGTCCCGCTGCAGGGCGTCGAGCAGGCCGTCCGAGGCCGCCGGGGCGGAGGACGGGCGTGGCTCGGGGAGCGGGGCGGCGTGCGCGGCCCCGGCGTGGGCGGCGCCGAGACCGAGGGTCAGCAACAGGGCCGCGATGGCGGCGCCCAGGGGGGTGGTGCGTTTCACGAAGCCTCCTGGTGTGGGGGATCGAACGCTTGAGAGCGCTCTCAGAGAGCGTCGGCCGTTACGGTAGCGGCATTGACTTGGCAGGTCCATACCAAAAACGCGACGGCGGTGGATCGGCCTCGCGGCGCCTGCCACGGCTGTCGGCCTTGGACGGCCGACCGCCCGGCTCCGCCCCCGGGCGGACGAACGGGCCGCCGGTCGCCCGGCGGCCCGTTCGTCCGAATGCGCAGATGCGTACGACCGGGTGGGTCAGGATCCGGTCATGGCGCGCGTCAGGGGCGCGGAGGGAGCCGCTTCGCCAGGAACTCCTCGAACGTCACCTTGCCCACGGCCCGCTCCGGCGTCAGGTGCCCGCCCGCCCGGAACCCCCGGTAGGCCTTCCCGGCCAGCGGCACGTTCACCAGGCGGCGGTGCTGGCCGATCGCGCGCAGATACGTCCGGGCCAGCTCCGCGAACGGAAGCACCTCGGGCCCGCCCATGTCCGGCACCTGGCCCGCGGGCTCCCCGGCCGCGAGTCCGGCGAGCCGGGCGGCGACCTCGGCCACCTCGATCGGCTGGTCCGAGACGCCGGCGGGGACCGGCACGACCGGCAGCCGGGCCGCGTTGCGCAGGACCTCCACCACCAGGTCGTGGAACTGCGTGGTCCGCAGCACGCTCCAGCCGAGCCCGGACCCCTCGATCATCTTCTCGACGGCGAGCTTCGTCCGGTAGTAGCCGAGCGGCACGCGGTCGACGCCGACGATCGAGATGTAGACCAGGTGCCGGACCCCGGCCCGGCGCGAGGCCTCGATCAGATGGCGCGCCGCCAGGTCGTCGCCCCCGCGCAGCGTGCTCGCGCAGTGCACCACCGTGTCCACGCCCTCGACGGCCGCGTCCAGGCCCGTGCCCTCGCGCAGGTCCACCGCGTACGGCTGGGCGTGGCGGCTCAGCACCCGCACCTCGGCGCCGTCTCCGCGCAGGCGCTCGGCGACGAGCCGTCCGAGCGTTCCCGTACCCCCGGTCACCAGGATCGTGGTCATCGTGCGTCTTCCCTCCGCAGGGTGCGCGCTCCCGGGTGGAGCGCGCGTCGTCAGCTGAGAACCGGCGAGCCCCCGGGAATGTGACAACCGGCCCCGAAGGATCTCACTCCCACGGGCTTCCTGCGGCGAGCTGCCGCTGCGCGAAGGCGAGCTTGTCCGGGTTCATCACGACCCGCACGCCGCCGATGGCGCCGTCGCGCAGGTCGAAGGTGGCGACGGCGAGGAGCGTCCCCTCCCGGTGGCTCACCAGCGCGGGCGCCCCGTTGACCTCGGCGAGCGCGGTCTCCGTGCCCTCCTCCGTGCGCCGCGCGACGCCCGCGAGGAAGCGCAGCACGGCGTCCCGGCCGACGACCGGACGCCGGGCCGCCGAGACCTTGCCGCCGCCGTCGCTCCACCAGACGACGTCCTCGGCGAGCAGCCGCTCCAGACCGGCCAGATCGCCCTCGCGGGCGGCGCCGACGAAGGACTCCACGAGCCGGTGCCGCTGCTCCTGCGCCGGCGCGAAACGGGCCTCGGGCCGTTCCAGGCGCCGGACCGCCCTTCCGTACACCTGACGGCAGTTGGCCTCGCCCAGTTCGAGGACCCCGGCGATCTCACGATGGCTGTAGGCGAAGGCCTCGCGCAGCACGTAGACGGCCCGCTCCGTCGGGGTGAGCCGTTCGAGGAGGACGAGCAGGGCCGTCGAGACGGCGTCGCGCCGCTCGGCGGACTCCAGGGGGCCGAGCGCGCCGTCGCGGGTGAAGACAGGTTCGGGCAGCCAGGGCCCCGCGTACTCCTCGCGCTTCGCGCGGGCCGAGGCGAGCCGGTTGAGGCTGAGGCGGGTGACGACCGTGGCGAGCCAGGCCGCCGGGTGGGCGATGGCCGCGCGGTCGGCCCCGCTCCAGCGGAGGTAGGCGTCCTGCACGGTGTCCTCCGCCTCCTCGGCGGAGCCGAGCATCCGGTAGGCCAGGCCGAACATCCTGGGCCGGTGGGCGGTGAACTCGGCGGCCGACGCGTCGGCGGTGGCGGTCCCGCCGTCACCGCCGTCGTCCGGGGCGAGGTGCTGCGCGGTCTCCGACGTCACGCCGTCAGCCTGCCACAGGCCCCGGGGCCGCGGCCTCCTCCGGTCAGTCGGCGGAGACGGCCCCGACCAGGTCGCCGACCTTGCGGTCGGGCAGGGCGCGGGCCACGTCGGCCTGGGCGATGATCCCGACGAGGACGTGGCTGTCGATGACGGGCACGCGCCGGATCTTGTGCTCGCTCATGACGTCGAGGACCTCGTCCGCATCCGCGTCGGCCCGCACGTAGACGATCTCGTCCCGGGCGAGGTCGCCCACCCGGCACTCCGCCGGGTCGAGGCCCTCGGCCACCACCTTCAAAACGATGTCGCGGTCCGTCACCATGCCCTTGAGCTTCTCGTCGGCGCCGCAGATCGGCAGCGCCCCGACCCCGAGTTCGGCCATCTTCCGCGCGGCGTCGCGCACGGTCTCGCTCGCCTTCACACAGGTCGCGTCCGGCGTCATCATCTCGCGTGCCGTGGTCATGGGGATCACCCGTATCCGTTCCGTAGGGGGCGGAGGAGTCGGCCAGAATTACTGGCACGAACGCGCCTGCCCGACGGCTCCAGGGGAAAACACGCGGACGGATGCGGGCCGCCGATTCCTCCGCGCCCCGCTCCTGACCTCGCCTTATTGTTGGCCTTGGCTATTGCAGAGAGTGACCGAGTGGGGGATCATTCGCAGCCGTGCCGATCTTCCATATCGTTGTCCTCTGCGTCGTCCTCTGCGCGGTCTACTTCCTCTTCGTCATTCCCGACCTGGCCGACCGCTGGGCCCGCAAACACTTCGTCGCCTCCGACTACGGACTCGCCCCCCGCGAACAGCTCGACCCGAGCCGTCCCGGCCCGCCTTCGCCGCCGCACCGGCGCCAGGAGCGGCAGGCCGTGGCCGACGCGGCGTGGGACGGGAACTGGCGGGCTGCCGAGGCCTACGTCCGCGCGGCGGGCGACGACTGGGACGAGCGCTGGTCCCGCACCGAACTCCTCCGGGAGGTCGCCCGCGAGGACGACGCCTGGCTGGACGCGTGGCGCGCGGCCGAGCCCGGCAACTGCGACGCGGCGACCCTCCACGCCCGGATCATGGTCCAGCAGGCCTGGGAGATCCGCGGCAGCGAGTACGCCTACAAGGTCTCCAAGGACCGGATGGAAAGCTTCCGCGCCATGCTCCCGGCCGCGATCGAGGAGGCGCGGCGGGCCGCGCTGCTCGACCCCGCGAACCCGGGACCCTGGGTCGTCATGGTCACCGCCGCCCGGGGCGCCCAGTACCGCCGCGCCCGGTTCCGGCCGCTCTGGGACGGTCTCGTCGCCCGGGCGCCGCACCACTACGAGGGGCACTGGCAGGCCCTCCAGTACTGGTGCGCCAAGTGGTACGGCAACGACAGGCTGATGATGCGCTTCGCCCGCAAGGCGGTGCGCAAGGCCCCTCAGGGCAGCCCGCTCCCCGGCATGTACGTGCACGCCCTGGAGGAGCTGGCGGGCCGTCCGGCCGCCGCGCTCTCCTTCACGCCCGTGGTGAGGGGGCACCTGAAGCGGGTCGCGGCCTCCCTCGCCGAGGCCGACCCCGACGACGAGCGCCTGCCCGCCCTGCGCCACCTCCTCGCGCACTACATGCTCCGGTCGAGGATGTACGGGCCCGCCCTGGAGCAGTTCCGCCTGATCGGCCCGTGGTGCGGTGCCGAGCCCTGGCGCAGGGAAGGAGACCCGAAGACGGTGTTCGAGACCGCCCGAGGCAGGGCGGTGAAGCTGTCCCGGGCCTCCGTCACCGCCACGGCCCGCTCCCACGGCATAGCCCGGTAGGGCCTGCCCGGCGACCGGACCGGCGCATCACGGAAACGGATGCGGAGCCCGCAGCAGCTCCGTGTCCGTCAGGTCGCGGGACCGGTGCCCGCCCCGGTGGAGCGCCGTGCGCAGCCGGGGCATCAGCAGGGCCCGCTGCCGGTTCCAGCCGAAGTCGATCGGCAGCAGCCCCGGCACCACCGTGGCGACCGTCCGCAGCCCGGTCCGCTCCTGCTCGGGCGTGGTCTGGTCGACCACCACGACGTCGTGCCCGGCCCGGACCAGCTCGTCCACGACCACGCCCACGTCGTCCCGCAGGTCCCCGGTGCGGGGCCGCCCGCCGCTCTCCCACCCCGCGTACACCTCGTCGAACGGGCGGGCCTCCGACGGCTCCAGGTACGCGCGCGCGTACGCGGCCATCCGGGGCAGCCCGTAGAGCTGCGGATGGTCCTTGAGGTGCCGTACGAGGGAGAAGTCGTCGGCCATCGCCTCCAGTTCGGCCCGGCGCCCGGCCGTCTGGCGGGCCAGGTGCGGGAGGTAGCTCAGCACCTCCGACAGGGCGCCCTCGACGGCCGACCGCGGGTCCAGCGAGGCCGCCGCCGCGAAGGACAGCGTGCCCGGACCGCCGTCCCGGCGCACCCCGACCACCGTGACCGCCGGGATCGCGAGGTCGATCCGGTTGTCGAAGGCGTGCACGTCGTAGCCCTGGAGCGCGGCCCGCTCCACCATGGCGGCGACCGTGGGGCCGCCGACCGTCGCCAGGTCGATCCGGGGCAGCCGGGCCGCCCCGTACCAGCCGTTCAGGAAGGAGTCCCGCTCGACGAGTTCGAGCAGGCCGCCCAGGACCGCCTCCTCCAGGCAGCCGCCGATGGCGCAGCCGTTGGAGCACTCGAAGACGAAGTCGTCGTCGGCCGTCGGAATGCTGTAGTAGACCAGCCGCGACGGCACCAGGACGGACCGCCCGTCCCGCAGCGACCGGCCCCGCTCCCAGGGGATGGGCCGGGCCGGGTCGAAGGGCCTGACCATGGGGTCGTCCCGGTACGTCTCCGGGGCGTACAGACCGCACACCGCCGGATCGACCGCCTCGTCCCCCAGCGCGTCGTACGGGGCGACGACCGGCGCCCGGCCGGTGCGCCGCCGGGTGCCCGCGTACCGTTCAAGGCCCTCCAGGAACGCCAGCCGGCGGCTGGTCGCGAAGGAGTTCTCCTGCCCGCTCCAGGTCACGTCGTGGAGCCCCGCGTACCCCCGGACGAAGACGCTTCCGGCCACCGGGGCGGTCGTCGACGAGGTGACGTCCGTCCAGGTCCCGGCCCCGAGCGCGCCGCAGACCGGATTGGCCAGGGCCTCGACCGGGAGCGGGTACGCGAAGGCCGACCGCAGCCGGTAGCCGTCCGGATCCGGCTTGGGGCGCGGGACGAGGCCGGGCGCCGGGACGCCGTCGTCCCCTCCCGGCCCGCAGTCCGGGCAGAGCGGGTCCGCGAGCAGCGGATACGTCCGGACGAGCAGGCTCGCCAGGTCGACCCGGGTGACCTGCGGCAGGGCGCGGTCCGCCGGGTGCGCGGCGGGCGGCACCGGAAGCGGCCCGCGCAGCAGCGCCTCGCACAGCGCGGCCACCGTGTCGTGGACGTGCCCGGTGAGCGGCGGCCAGGCGGCGGCCGGACGGGGCCCGTCGGGACCGCCGGTCTCCAGCGCGTCCCGCTCGCTCCGGCTGCGCAGCCGCTGCCACCGCAGGGCCAGGCAGCGGCCGCAGGCGGGCGCGCTCCCGTCGCCTCCCCAGGGGCCGAGGAGCACCGCGGAGGCGCTGAGGTGGACGAGCGCCGCCGGCCGGTCGGCGGCCCACGGGTCCGGGGCCCGGCCGCCCCCGGCGCCGACGGCCCCCACCGGTACGACCCGGGGCGCGCCGGCGCCGAACCGGCCGTCCAGGAAGTCCTGGAGGGCGTCCCGGGCCCCCGCCAGCGGGTGCGGGAGGGCGACGGCGGTCATGAGGTCTTCGTCCAGCGGAAGAAGCGCACCGCCACGGCCCCGAAGAGCACGCCGAACACGACGAGCCCCGCACACCCCACCCCGATGTCGGAGAGGTCGCCGCGGCCCGTCAGGGCGGCCGACACCGCGTCGTTGAGGTAGCGCAGCGGCAGCACCCGCGACACGTTCCGCAGCCACTCCGGCATGGAATCGAGCGGGAAGAACGAGCCGGAGAGGAACGCCATCGGCAGGATCAGGAAGTTGGCGATGCCCGCGACCGACTCCGGGGTGTCGGCGATGCTGCCGATGATCACCCCGAGCAGCAGGAAGGTCGTGATGCCCAGGACCAGGACCGGGATCAGGAGCGGCCACCGGGAGGCGGGCACGAGCCCGAACCCGGGGAGCATCGCCACTCCGACGAACAGCACCGACTGTACGAGCCCCACGCCGAGCGCGAGGACGTACCGGGACCCGATGACGGAGGACAGCGGCGCGGGCGACATCCGGATCATCCGCAGGATGTCGTCCGAGCGCCACTGCATCAGGGTGAACGCGATGCCGAACACGGCGGCGTTCGCGACGCCCCAGGACAGCACCCCGGACGCGGTGTACGACAGGTACGAGAACCCGCTCTCCTCGACCGCCTTGCCCCGGAACACGAGCCCGAAGACGACGAGGAAGAGCAGCGGGAAGGCGAAGGTGAAGAAGACCGTCGTCTTGTCCCGGACCTGGGCGCGGTAGCCCGCCGCGGTCAGCGCGGAGTAGGCGCTCATGCCTGCTGCTCCTGGGTGTTCGGGGCGAGGGGGTCCCGCCGGGCGGTGAGGTCGAGGTAGACGTCCTCGAGGCTGGGCGTACGGGTCTGCACGCCGTCGAGGCCCGACACGGCGTCGAGGGCGGAGAGCACCTTGCCGGTGGCACGGGTCTCCAGGACGAGGTGCCCGCCCCGCACGGTCACGCCGTCCACGCCGGGCAGCGACCGGGCCCGCTCCTCGTCGATCCGGCCGAGCGGGACGAGCAGCCGGCTGCTCGCGCCGAAGGTGCCGATCAGGTGCTGCGGCGCGTCGGTGACGACCAGCCGGCCGGCCACCAGGATGCCGACGCGGTCGCAGAGCGCCTCCGCCTCGTCCAGGTGGTGCGTGGTGTACACGATGGTCCGGCCCGCCGCCTTCAGGCCCCGCAGCACCTCCCACAGGTCGCGCCGGCCCTCCGGGTCGAGCGCGGCCGTCGGCTCGTCCAGGAAGATCAGCTCGGGGCCGTGGACCAGCGCCGAGGCGATGGCGAGCCGCTGCCGCTGCCCGCCGGAGAGGTCGTCCACCCGGACGCCGTGCCGCCCGCCGAGCCCCACCGACTCCAGGGTGGCGTCGACGGCCGCACGGTCCGCCCCGAACAGCGCGGCGACGGTCCGCAGGTGCTCGTGGACGGTCTGCCGCACGAAGAACGCCGAGGACTGGGTCTGCACGCCCATGCGCGGCAGCAGGGCGGTGTTGCGCGGCCAGGGCGACTCGCCGAACACCGAGACGGTGCCGGAGTCCGCCCTGCGCAGCCCTTCCATGATCTCCACCAGGGTGGACTTGCCCGCCCCGTTGGGCCCGAGCAGTCCGAAGAACTCGCCGCGCCGGATGCTCAGGGACACCCCGTCGACGGCCTTCCGGTCGCCGTAGACCTTGGACACGTCGGTGACCTCGACGGCCGCAGGGGGCGACCCGGCGGGGTCGGTGGTGGGGGAGGAGCTCATACGGGTACCTCATTCGTGGGTTGCGGGTCTTTCGCCTTCGGGGCGGGCGGGCGCGTCATCGGAACAGCAGCAGGACGACGGCCGCGCAGGTGCCGCCGACGGCGAGCAGCACCAGGGCGGCCGACGCGACCGCGTAGGACGTGTGGATGCGGCGGGCGCGCGGCGGATAGGCGGCGACCGCCCCCCGTCCCCGCCGGCGCAGCGCCAGATAGGTCCGGGTCTCCGGGGCGAGGTGCGTGACGCCCAGGAGGTGGCTGAGGATCCGGTAGCCGTCGAGCGGCGGCAGCGGGACCAGGTTCCCGAGCGCCTGCACGATCCCCGCGAAGAGCATTCCGGTGAGCACCGGCCGCGCCGGGTCCGCCGCGTCCAGGAGCGCCCACCAGAGCGCGACGGGCAGCAGGAGCACCAGATTGACGTGGGCACCGGCCGCCGCGACCACCAGCTTCGCCCGGCGCCCCGGCAGGAAGGGGTAGTTGTCGACCGTGCAGTACATCATCATCGCCGGGAACCGCCAGCGCAGCCCGATCTCGGTGACCACCCCGCCGTAGTGCCGGGCCGCCACGCCGTGCGCGAGCTCGTGCAGACAGACGCTGAACCAGAGCAGGACGGCGAACGGGACGAGGACCAGGGGGCGCGAGAGCAGGGCCGAGAGCCCGTCGAGGAGCGCGGCGGGATCCGCGAACACGGCAAAGATCATCACCAAAGAGGCTGTCAACAGCGGGAGTTGGACCCACGGCCGCAGCAGCGGCGACAGCAGCCGGTGCAGGTGTCCGGCGGTCGCGTGCGCGTCGGCCACGGTCCGCCGACTGCCCTTCCAGAAGGTGCCGGTACGGGCGGGCGGCGGCTCGGGCGGCGCGGGGTCCGGCGCCCCGGCGAGCAGCCCCCGGGCGCCGAGCAGGCCCAGCAGCCGCGTCCACTGCTCCTCGGGCAGCCGGAGCCGGAACCGCTCGGCGTACGCGGCCACCACGTCGTCCACGTCCCGGGTGCCGTCCAGCAGGCCGATGACGAAGTGCTCCTTGGGTCCCACCTCGAACGCGGCGCCGCTCACCGGGTGCTTGACGAGGTGCACGGTGCGCGGTCCGCGCAGCACCGCCGGACCGACCAGCACGCCAGGCCGCAGCAGGGGCCGGTAGGCGCGCGCGGCGGAACGGCCCCCGGCGGAGCGGTCGTTGCTCGTCCGGTCGACGGCGCTCAAGAGACGTCCTGCTTCCCGTGGTCGGGCTCCCGCAGGACCCTGCCCAGGACGAACGACAGGTACGCCTCGTCCCGGATCGTCACGTGCAGCCGGTTGTTCGTCATGTGCATGTACGGCGAGAGGAGCCGGGGCAGCACCGCCGGCACGTGCGTGACGGGCACCAGGGGAGCCGCGTCCGGGTCCTCGGCGCGCTCCTGCCCGGTGTCCTCGCGGGCCGGTCCCTCCCGGACGGGGAAGGCGAGCTCGCCGCGCCCGGCGAGGTCCACCACCCGCTCCCGCAGCTCCAGGCAGTGCTCGGCCCAGCGGCGCAGGAACGCCGGGAGCCCGGACGGATCGCCGCCCGCCACCGCCTCCCGGATCCGCGCGAACCGGACCCCGAGCGAGGGCGCCATCCGCTCGTACGTGCGCTCGTACTCGGCGGACCCGATGAAACCGGTCCCCGGGAACAGCCGGTGCCAGAAGGCGTAGTACGAGTCGAGGTAGTCCGCGAGCCGCTCCTCCTCCGGGAGGAAGCAGCTCGCCATCACCATCATGAGCTGCGCGGACGTCCCGAGCAGCACCGTCCGCAGGTGCAGGTTCATGCTCCGGTACGCCTCCAGGACCAGGTCGCTGGAGTGCCGGAAGTGCCACTCGGCGAGCTCCACCCCGGCGGGGCCGCCGTACTTGGCGTACTCGGGGGCGTACACCTCGTACGAGAAGGAGTTGTTCGGCCGCAGGTTCATCCGCCCGTCCGGGCCCATGTACCGGGCCCGGTCCTCGCCCGGGAACTCGATGTCGAAGAGCGAGTCGTAGAAGTCCTTGAGGAAGCCCGAGTCGACCTCGTAGAGGGCGGGACGGGATCGCAGGAAGCCCTGGATCGCCTCCTCGGCGCGCCGCCGCACCTCGGCCTCGGCCGCAGGGCCGCTCGGGCGGAGCCGCAGCCGCACGTGCGGCCCCTCCAGCCAGTAGGTGATGAAGAAGTGCCCGGCCAGCAGGCCGTCCCCGGTGAGCCCGTCGACCAGCGGGCGGACGCAGTCGACGAGGAGCGGCCGGGGGTTGGCGGCGTAGAAGACGTGCAGCGCCAGCCAGGGGGAGGGGCCGGTCCCCTCCGGGGCCGGGCGGAAGGCCGCGGGCTCGGTCAGTTCGGGCATGACGGGACGACCTCCGGGCCGGACGACGGAACGGGAAGGGATCGAGGGGCGGAACGGTTTTCAGGGGCCCGGCGGGTGGTGAAGGTCTCCACGGCCAGTTCGGCCACGTGCCGGCCGCGCTCCGAGACGACGTGGAGCCCGTCCTCGGCGGGCAGCATCTCCTGGAACACCACCCGGACGCCGGGCTTCCGCTCCACCAGGGCGTCGAACGCGGCCAGGGAGAGCGGACTGTCGAAGTCGACGTGGGCCGGCTTGGCCCCGACCGGCCCCCGGTCCGCCCGGGAGACCGTGGCGAAACAGCGGTCGGGCAGGCCGTGGGACCGCCGCCACCGCTGCCAGTCCAGATAGTGCTCCTCCTCGCCCGACCCCGGGCGGCGGACCGGCAGGACCTCCGCGAGCGCGGTCCAGCTCCGCCGGCCCACCACCACGTCCCCGTGCCGGATCCGGGGCCTGCGGGTCACCCCGGCCACGGCCGTGCCCTCGGGCACGCCCGCCCACACGTCGAAGGGGGCCATGGTGCTGGGGGAGAGCAGGAGCAGGGTGCGGGGGATGTCGGGGAGCGCGATCGGCACGAGGTAGCCGAGGTAGACCGGCACGACCTCGCGGCCGAGGCGCCGGGAGCGGAGCACCAGCCGCTCGGCCGCCTCGTCGTGCTCGACGTACAGGTCGTCCAGGTGGATCCGGGCCTCCTCGGGCACGGTGCTGGTCTCGCCCGGACAGACGATCTGGTGGTCGGTCAGCCGCCCGTGCAGGTTCAGGTTGCTGCTGACCGGACCCCCGGTGACCTCCGCGAACACCGCCCCCTCCGGCCGCCGCGCCGCCGTCTCCTCGCGCAGGGCGCCGGACAGCCCGGCCCCGGTCGCCCCGGCGCCCTCGTACAGGTGGGTGAAGCGGCTGAAGGGGAAGGCGAGACCGCCGTACGACTTGTTGAGCACGACGAGCGGCCGGCCGCCGGCGGGCCGGGAGAGCTGGAGGTGATGGCTCTGCGGGACGAAGTGCCCGGTGAGCGGGGCGAGTTCCCCGGCCGTCTCCGCGAGCAGCCCGCCCGGCAGCTCGACCTCCGCCACGTCCCGGTCCGTCGCGTCCCGCTCCCACAGGGCCCGCATCCCCTCGTGGAAGCGGCGGCGGGCCCGGTCGAGGGTCCGCATCTCCTCCTGTCCCAGCCAGTTCTCCTCCGGCCGGTACGCGCCGTCCTCCCCGAAGGGGACCCGCCGGGAGGTGAAGGACACGTACTGGTCGAAGAAGTCCTCGTGGAAGTCGTGGACCAGGCCCAGCAGGTCGTCGCAGCGGCCGCCCCGCCCGTACCGGGCGACGAAGAAGCCGAGCAGCGTGATCCGCTGGGGGAGCGTCAGGTCGAAGAGCGGCAGCACCCCCTCGACGGCCCGCAGCGCCCGGCCGGTCTCCCCGCCCAGCACGCCGGGCCCGCAGACCAGGCCGTCACCCGCGCCGACGTCCTCGTACACCAGCGTCTGCGGCAGGGACGGATCGGCCGCCCCCAGCTCCCGCTGGACGTCCTGGAGCCGGCTCCGCAGCGTGCCCAGCAGGGCGCGCCGCTCGTCGGTGCCCGCCCCGGGGTAGCGGGCGAGGCAGTCGGCCGGGCCGTCGAGGAGGTCCGCGAGCCGGTCGGCCCACGGCACGCCGAGGGAACGCAGGGCGTCCTGGTAGGAGCGCAGCGGATCGCCGCCGTGCACGTCCGTGCGGAGCACCGGGACCTGCACCATGCCGACGTTCAGGAGGGCCGACGCGTACCGCTCGCACTCCTCGCGGCCGGCCCCGTGCTCGGCCTCCAGCCAGTCCACCAGGTCCCGGTGGCGCACCTTCCCGTCCCCGCCGCCGAGCCACTCCAGGAGCCGGTCCAGGGTGCCGCTGCCGCGCAGGAAGAACAGCCGGTCGCGGACCGCGTCGAAGGTGACGGCGGCCCCGTCGTCGCCCGCCGTCGTCACGTGGCGCACGTACCGGATGCGGTCGGCGTCCCGCTCCCAGCCCTGCGAGAGGACCACCGGCAGGTCCCGGCGGCGCTCCGGGTCGTCGGTGATCAGCTCGGTCAGCCGGGTCAGCACGACCACGTTGAGCCGCACGTGGCTCACCCACTCCCCGTCCACGCGCAGACCGGCGCGGTCGTCCGCCGGATCGCCCGAGAAGGAGGCGAGGCCGACGCCGGTGAAGGTGCTGAAGGGGCTGGTCTTGCAGGCCGTGCGGTAGAGGTAGGTGAGCGCCGAACGCTCGATCTTGCGCAGCCGGTTGCCCGGCCGGGGGCTCGTGTCCCGCAGATAGGCGTCGAGGCGCGCGTCGAGGGCGGGCGAGGCGAGCAGCAGGCCGTGGCGCAGCCGCTCCTCGGACAGCGCGCGCCGCAACGCGCCCCGGCTCTCACGGAGTTCGCCGTCGAGCAGCTCCGCGCCGCCGGCCGTCAGCTCCGCGAGCCGCGCCCGGTCCCGCAGCCACCGCGCGGTCCGCCCGCCGGTCTCCGGATCGAGCCCCGTCACCAGGCGCACGGCGGCGCCGGGGTCGGCCGGCAGCCGGTTGTTGAAGATCCGCCGCCGCAGGTCGAGCAGCGCGCGACGCGCTCCGGCGTCACCGTCCCCGGGCGCGGCGGTCGCCCCGACCAGGGCGTGCAGGAGGTCGCTGAGCCGCGCCCCCTCGGCGGCCAGGCGCTCCTCCTCGTCCAGGACGGCGTCGGCCCAGCGGCGGGTGGCGGGGCAGCGCAGCCCGTGGACCGTCTCGACCGGAAGGCCGGCCGCGCGGAGCACGAAGCGCCTGCCGGGCTCCCAGGCGGCCCCGGTCCCGTCCCGGGCGTCCGTGACGCCGGACTCTGTGCGTGTCATGGGGAATCCTCCGGGGCCGTCAGGCGATCTCGTGGCGGAAGTCGGCGGGCCCGGGCCGTTCGTGACCGAGGGCCATGATGAGCAGCGGTGCCTCGTCGCCGTCCGCGAGCCCGAGCCGCTCGGCGTACGAGACGTTGTCGAAGCCCAGCGCCACGCCCGCGCCCAGGCCCAGGGCCGAGGCCGCCAGGTAGAAGCCCTGGGCGACGGCCCCGGCGGTGGCGACGGCGAGCCGGTAGCCCCGGTCGCCGACGGCGTCCAGGACGGCGGTGGTCCGCACGGTGGGCACCAGGACCGCTCCGGCCTGCTCCAGGTTGTAGTTGGCCAGGAAGTAGTTCTCCTGGAGGAACGCGCCCTGCGGCCCGGTGACGACCGGACGCAGGTCGCCCCGGTCGGGGTCGTACGCGTACGCGCCCGGCCCGATCCCCTCCACGTGGTTGACGAAGGCGTAGAGCCGGGCGAGCCGGTGCTCCCCGGCCGGATCGGTGTCACCGGCCAGCCGGGTCCCGGCGCAGGCCGCCAGGACCGCCGACAGGTGCCCGGCGGACACCTCCCGGCGCGCGTCGAACCGGCCGAAACTGGAACGCCGCTCCCGCAGGGCCCGGCGCACCCCGGTGTCCGGGAAGGCCGGTGCGGGCAGCGGGATCCGCGCGCCCCCGCCGTCCGTGTTCGCGGGAGCCGCGTCCGTACGGGCCGCGGCGGCGGCCAGCGCGCCCGGGGCGGGTCGTGCGGCGGCCCTCTCCAGGGTCGCCCGGTGCATCGCGCCCACCTGCGGGAAGTCGAGGAGGGTACGGGAGCGCTCGGTGTCCCGGTGCCGCACGGCGGGCCGGTGACGCGGGTCCGTGCGCGCGGTCTCCGCGTGCG
Organism: Streptomyces sp. NPDC093071; assembly: GCF_044754545.1. NCBI lineage: Bacteria > Bacillati > Actinomycetota > Actinomycetes > Kitasatosporales > Streptomycetaceae > Streptomyces > Streptomyces sp. NPDC093071. Next base: position 138,007 of record NZ_JBIVPH010000007.1, read on the forward strand.
CCGCCCGGGGCCCGTCCCAGTGCAGCGGCACGACCGCGAACACCGCCTCCTCCTCGCCCGGCACCCCGAGCAGCCCGTTCAGGGCGGGCTCGTCGAACCACAGCACGGGCGCGAGCCGCAGTCCCCGGGCGGCGGCCCAGATCCGCCAGGTCTGCGCCAGGGTCCCGAGGTCGGTGCAGACCACGTGGAAGCAGAAGCTGTTGTACTTGAACGAGTTCTGCCAGTACTTGACGCCGAGGATCAGGTACTGGTCGGTGTCGAGGGCCCCGTCGGGAGCGTCCGGACCCAGCGCCTCGCGCACCCGGCCCGTGACGTCGCCGGTCAGCAGCCGTTGCAGGGCGTGCCGCTGGACGTCGTAGTAGTGCAGGCCCGGGACGAGGGGGCCGGAGGGGCCCGACGCCCAGTGGACGCTCACCGGGTAGAGCCCGCCGCCGCCGGCCGTGCCGCGCGACCAGTTGGCGTGGGGGTAGAACGGCAGCCCGGCCAGATCGGTGTTGGCCTGCACGCCGAGACGGCGGCCGGTCAGCCCGTACGAGTCCTTCAGCATCGCGGAAAGCAGCGGGAGGCCGAACCCCGGATGCGCCCCGGGCGCGGGGACCCCGGCGGCGCCGGGCAGCAGACCGGGCGCGACCGGGACGTCCGCGAGGTCCTCGGTGTCCGGCAGCGCGAACGCCTCCGCGTCCGGGTGGAACTTGCCCCGGCGCGGGCCGTCGGCCCAGTTCACGACGTGGTCGGTGGGCTCCATCGGAACGCGGCCCCGGTGCAGGACGGCGTGCGCGTACTCATGGGCGTACCCCATGGGATCCCCCTTTCTCCGGGTTTCCCCGGGCGTCGGGCGTACTCGCCCGGTCGGATGGCCTTGCCCGTCGGGGCGTCACGGGAAGGGGTGCGGGCCCGGGTTCAGATCGGTCGCGGTCAGGTCGTCCGGCCGCAGGCCCGCCTCGCGCAGCGCGGTCCGCGTGCGGGGCATGTGCCGGGCGCGCTGCCGCGTCCAGCCGAAGTCCAGCGGCAGCAGACCGGGCACGAGCACCTTCACGGTGTGCAACCCCAGGGCCCGCTGCTCGGGCGCGGTCTGGTCGACGACCACCACGTCGAACCCGGCGGCGGTCACGGCCTCCACCGCCACGAGCAGGTCGTCCCGCACGTCCGCCCCCGTCCGGTCGAACCCGGGCGGACGCAGCCCGGCCACGGCCACCGGCTCCGGGGGCGAGGGCCTGCGGAGCAGGAAGTCGGCGTGGCGGCCCATCTCCGGCACCGCGTACACCAGCGGATGGTCGTGCAGGCTGGTGATCCGCCCGAAGTCCTCGGCCATGGCCCGGTATCCGGCCTCGTTCCGCTCGAACCGCTGGAGGAGCTGCACCGAGTCGGTGGCGATCTCGCACAGCGCCGCGGCGAGCGCCGCCTCCGGGTCGAGGGACGCCCCGGCCCCGAAGCACATCCGGGCCGGACCCCCGTCGAACCGCTCGGCCACGCCCGTCACCACGGGTACGGGGAAGGTGATCCGGGTGTCGAAGAACCGGGCCCGGTAGCCGTACAGGGCCATCCGCTCCACCATGACCCGGGTGTGCGGGTCGGCGCTGGTCGCCGGGTCGATCTCGGGGAGCGGCTGCCTCCCGTGCCAGGCGAGCAGGAAGGCGTCCCGCTCCAGGACCTCCATCAGGCCGCCGAGCACGGCCTCCTCCAGACTGCCCCCGGAGGAGCAGCCGTTGGAGCTCTCCTGCACGAACCGGTGCTCGATCCCCGGCTTGTGGTAGTACGCGAGCACCTCGGGCACGGGACGGGGGATCCCGTCCCGCAGCGACCAGCCCCACACCCACGGGACGGGACGGTCCGGGGCGAACGGCGGCACCCACGGGTTGGCCCGGTGGAACTCCTCCGCGTAGAGACCGGTCTCCCGGGGGTCGACGGCGGTCGGCCCCAGCTCGTCCAGGGTCGCGGTCAGGGTGACGGCGCGCCCCCGTGCCCGCATCCCCGCGAAGCGCTCCAGCCCCTCCAGGACGCCGATCAGGGTGCTGGCGCGGTACGCGTCGGCGTGGCCGCCCCAGAACGTCTCCCGCAGGTACTCCCCGGAGCGGCTGGAGAAGCAGCCGACGGTGGCCGAGGTGGTCGGCGAGGTCACGTCGCACACCACCGACGGACCCACCGCGCCCCAGTGCGGGTTGGCGAACGCGTCCACCGGGAGGCCGTACGCCTCCACCGGCCGCACCCGCCCGGCGCCCGGCCGGTACGGGGGCGCGGGCCGCAGGACGAGCGCCGCCGCCTCCGCCGTCACCGGCTCCGGGACGCCGCAGCCGGGACAGTCCGGTTCCGGCACCAGCGGATGGTGCCGTACGGTCAGCCGCTCCAGGTCCACCAGCCACACGTCCGGGAAGGGCGCCCGGCCGTCCGGGGGAGCGGCGGCGAGCCCGGCGACCAGGGCGGCGACGGCCCGCGCGGCGAACGGCGTCCGGTACGGCCAGGGACCCGCCTCCCGGGTGCCGCCGCGCAGTTCGAGCCCTTCCCGCAGCCCCACCGAGCGCACGCCCTGCCAGCGGCGCTCCAGACAGGTGCCGCAGCCGGGCCGGTCCGCCACGGGCCAGGGGCCGACCAGCGCCTGACCGCCGTACAGGTGGACGGGGAGCGCGGGGCGCGCGGCCGCCTCCTCCCGCCGCACCCGGAAGGCGTCCCGTACGCCCAGCGCCGAGACGGCGAGGTCCGGGACCGGGCGGCCGGGCGCGGACGGCAGCTCCGCCAGGGCGCGGCGCAGGTCCTCGGCGAAGAGGCGGCACGCCTCGCGTCTCGGTTCCCCGGTCCCGTCGACCGGGGCCTCGGCGAGCTCAGCGGTCATCGCCGGCCGCCCTGGTGAGCAGGACCCGGACGGTGTGGATGCCCGCGGCGGGCAGGTCGGCGGCGTGCGTGGGCACGACGAGGGCGTCCCGGCCGGAGGCGGCGAGCCGTTCCAGTACGTCCGCCCAGGTCACGGCGGGGAGCGCGGGCGCGGGGGCGTCGGCGGTCACCGGGACCAGGGCCGGGTCGAGGTCCGCGAGGAGCGGGTCGCCGGTGTCGGGTGCGCGCTTCGCGCCGGACGCGTCCTCCGCGCCGAGGGCGCCCTCCGCGGCGAGTTGGGCCGCGCCGAGCAGGTCGCGCAGGGCGTCGGTGGCCGCGTCGGCCCGGGCCAGGGCGGCGCCGACCGCCCACCCGCCCGGTCCGTCCGGCCCCGTCGTCCGGGTCCTGGCGAGGACGACGGACACCCCCGTGTGCTCCTCCTCCCCGAGGTCGAGGAGCTCGACGTCCAGGCCCAGGTGCCCGGCGGACCGCAGCAGGAAACGGGTCTCGGGGGCCTCGTCGAACACGGCCGGGGGAATCACCGCCGTACGCCCCGCCCCCCGTACGGACCGCCGCAGCGCGTCGTGGGCGAGCGCGGACAGCAGACCGGCCGCCGAGGCCTCCGGCAGACCGGGACCCGCGCCCGCCCCGGCACGGGACGGCTCGAAGCGGCGGTCCGGATTGTCCGGCCCGAAGGGACGGACCGCACCGGCCGGCACCCGGACCGGCTCCTTGGTCAGGAGCGACGTGGCCAGGACCCAGGAGGCCACCGGATCGCCACCGGCACCGGTGGCCGTGGTCAGCGCGTCCGGATCCACCCGGTGGGGCGCCTGCTCGTGACCCGAGGGGGAACCCGCCCCCACGGGGACGGTGGGGACGACGTGCTCGGCGTACACCGCGGCGGCGGCGTCGAGCGCCCGCAGCCGGGCGCCCGCCGTGTGCTGGACGTCGAAGGCGACGACGGTCCGCGTCCCGGCCGCGCCGAGGCCGACCTCCACGGCGCCGACCTTCAGCGGGGTCTGGGTCACCGGCTCGTCCGCGTACCGGGTGAAGACCCCGACGGACGGCCGGACCGCGAGCGAGCGGCGGTCGAGGTCCGCGAGCGGGCCCTCGGTCGCGCCGTCCTCGGGAGCGGCGGCGACCACCGGCCGGAAGACGGACCGCCCGGCGGCCTCCGCGAGGTCGACGGGCTCGGCCGGGGCGGCCTGCGTCCGGCAGAACGGGCAGCGCGGATGGGGCAGCAGCCGCTCCGCCAGGACGTCGAAGGAGGCCGTGTCCTGGAGCAGCACCTGCCCCCGCGTCTCGGCCGGCAGCGCCTCCGTGACCAGCCGGAACACCTCGTACCCGAGCAGATTGCCGACCATCGCGGCGAGCGGGCCGCGCGGAGCGGTCCCGGAACCCCCGTGCGAGGCGGGCCCGTTCAGGGCGAGGCCGCTCCAGAGGTCGGCCGCCACCGCCGCGTCCCCCGTCGCGCCGAGCCGCAGGGCCGCGCAGGCCACACAGCCCTCGGCGTCCGGCGTACCGGTCGGCCCGACCACCACCCGCCCGCCGAAGATCCAGGCGGGAAGCAGGAGACGGCCCTCCGGGACGCCCTGCCGCAGCAGGGCGACCGACGTTCCGAAGGCGTCACGGCCCGCGGCGGCCACCACCACGTCGTACCCCGCGTACGCGTCCCAGCCGACCGCTCCGGAGCCGGCGTCCGGCAGCACCGCCACCTCCGCCGGACTGCCCCCGGCGGTGAGCTCCTCCGCCTCCGCCCGGAGCGCGCCGAACTCCGCCGCCGTGGCGGGCCCTTCGGCGAGGGCGGCCTCGACGCCGACGGAGGCGCAGCCGTTGCGGATCAGGGAGAGCGCGCACCAGCGGGCGGCCGGGCCCTCGCCGAGCACGGCGACGCGGGTGTTCCGGAAGGCGGCGAACCGGCCCTCGGCGCCGTCGGCGTAGTGGTCGACGTACGCGATCTGCGGCGCGAACCGGGCGGCGACCGCCGGGTCCACGGACGCCTCCCCCTCGGCCCGGTCCGGTACGGGCCGGGCGAAGCCCCGGGCGTACAGCGCCTTGACCAGGCTGCCCACCATCGCCTTCTGCGGCTCCTTGAAGCCCTCGCAGATCTCCGCCACGGTCCGGCCGCCGTCCAGGTGGGGCACGAGGAGGGTGGCGAACCGGTAGGCGGAAGGAGACGCGACCTGGAAACCGCCGTCGGCGTTGTGGAAGATCACGCCCTTGGGCGTCTCGGTGAACAGCACGTCGCGGCGCACCCTGGGCCGGGTGCCGGCGGTCTCCTCGTACGGCGTCGTGGGCATGGGGGAAACGCACCTCCGGGTCGGGACCTCGTGGGCCGCGCGGAACTGAAAGGCGGGACGTACGGGGGCGCGGAGGACGGGCCGGGTAGCCGCTCTCCGTCATGGAGTGGAGTGGAGCGGGGTGGGGTGGAGCGGGGCGGGGGCGGGGCGGCGGTCAGGTGGCCCCGGACGGCAGCGCGTGCCGGACCGTGGCGACGACGGCCTGGGGGACGCCGCCGGCGCGGCCGGAACGGTGCAGCGCGTGGGCGCGGAACAGCGGGTTCATCCGGAGGGCGCCGGGCTGGTCCTCCTCGATGAGCCCCGTGTCGAGGAGCCGTTCGAGCACCTCCTCGGCGTCCGTCTCGGGGACGGAGAGGGCCCCGGCCGCGTCCGGCGCCGTGATCCGCCCGTCGAGGCGCGCCAGCCGCAGGTGTGCGTCGGCGAGCGGGGCGGGCAGCCGGCGCAGGGCCCCGTCGAGGGCGAGCGGCACGGACATCCGGGGGTCGTCGGGCAGCGCGAGCCGGGCGGGCAGGTCCCGCAGCAGCCACGCGGAGTGGTCGGCCAGGCGCATCCTCGGCCGGGTGAGCAGCCGGGCCGCGACGATTCGCAGGGCGAGCGGCACGTGCCCGCAGGCCTCCGTGAGGGCGTGCGCGGCGGCGGTCTCGGCCGCCACCCGCTCCTCTCCCAGGACGGCGGTCAGGAGCGCGCGGGACTCCGGCGGCGTCAGGGCGCCGAGCTGGAGCACCGCCGGTCCGTGCGTGGCGACCAGGGCGGCCAGGCCCATGCGGCTGGTGACGACGACGGCGCCGCAGTCGGTGACGTCGAGGAACCGCCGCACCTGGTCGGGGTGCACGACGTCGTCGAGTATCACCAGGGACGCGCCGGGCGGGGTGCCGGGGGAGGCCGCGGAGGGAAGGAGCGCCCGCAGTTCCGCGGCGGCCTCGTCGGCGGACCGGGGCGTGCCGTCGGGCCCGCTCAGCGACAGCAGCGCGGCGCCCGCCGGGTACCGGTCGGCCACCAGGTGCGCGGCGTGCAGGGCCAGCGCGGTCTTGCCCATGCCCGGACCGCCCGAGACCACCGCCAGCACCGGGGCGGAGCCGCCCTGCCGGTCCCCGCTCAGATGGCTCACCAGGGCGGCGGTCTCCCGGGTGCGGCCGGTGAAGCCGGGGACGTGGGGGAGGCGCGGCCCCGGGTGGCCGTTCTCGGCGGGCGGCGCCGGCGCGGGCGGTGCGGGTGCGGGTGCGGAGGGTGCGGGTGAGGGGGGTGCGAGCGGCGCGGACGCGTGCGGTGCGGGTGCGAGCGGTACGGACGCGGGCGGTGCGGGTGCGAGCGACAGGGACGCGGGCGACGCGGTGTCCTGAACCGGCCCCCGGGGCTCGTCGCCGCGCAGAATGGCCAGTTCCAGTTCTTGCAGTTCCGTGCCGGGGTCGACGCCGAGCTCCTCCCGGAGGTGCGTCCTGATCCTCCGGTACTCGGCCAGTGCCTCGTTCTGCCGCCCCGCCCGGTAGAGCGCCCGCATCAACTGGGCGGCGAGCCCCTCGTGCTGGGGGCGGGCCCGGGTCGCCTCCCACAGGTCCACCAGGACGTCGCGACATCGGCCCCTGGCCAGCTGGATCTCGCAGACGCGCTCCAGGACGCGTAACCGCTCCTCGACCAGCCGGGGCACCTCGTCGCGGTGCAGGAGCTCGGAGGGGACGTTGGTGAGGAGGGGGCCCCGCCACAGGTCGAGGGCCCTGCGCAGCAGGGGGAGTTCGTCCTCCCCGGCCCCCTCGGCCCGGGCGGTCAGACGGCGGAAGTGCAGCAGGTCGAGGGTGTCCCCGTCGGCCGGGAGGAGGTAACCGCCGGCGACCGCGACCACCGCCTGGTCCTCGATGTCGTACTTCGCGAAGAGCCGCCGCAGCCGCAGGACGCAGCTCTGCAGGGCCGCCTTCGCCGTCGCCGGCTGCTCCTCGCCCCAGACGGCCTGCCGGAGGCGGGACGTCGGCACCACCTCGCCGGGGCGGACCAGGAGCGCGGCGAGCAGCGACGTCGGTTTGGCCGGCGGGAGGACCACCACGTCACGCCCGTCGGTGATGCTGAGCGGACCGAGCAACTGGAAGCGCACTGAGTTCCCTCCGTTGACGGTTGAACCCCTACCGGAACGGCATGTGCCACGGCACTTCCGGGAAACGCGCTTTACGGCCGCAGGCAGGACGGAGCGCCTGTGAAGCCGTCTTCACGCGTGGTTCGGCCGTGTGGCAGTGGTGAGTGTCTACCTGCGTAGATCGCACGGTCAAGGGGGGGCCGTGAAATGCCGGAGGGGCACGGAGGGAGCGCGGGACGGGGCGCGCGGCGGCAGCGTCACTGGTGGGGGAGGCCCCGTCGCCTTCCGGACGAACTCGCCCACCTCATAGGCGATTTGGCATCTGTACGGCGTTTCCCGGGCGTTGTCGCGGTATTCACGCGCACCCGGCCGGGGCGGCGGGGGAAGGGCCACGAGGGCATGGCGAACGCCCGGCCGGCGCGCCTCTCCTCGCGGAGAAGGGCGCCGACCGGGCGCGGTCCGCGCCGGCCACGGGCCGGCGGACGCTGCCGCCCCGACCGTGGGTCAGGCGGAGCAGGAGGTGGTGCTGCAGGTGGAGCTGGAGGTCGAGGTGGAGCTGGTGCTGGTGCAGCCGGCCAGCACGACCTCGCTGGCGTCCGAGTAGTCCGAGATCTCGAAGGTCTCGGCCTCCAGCTCCAGGATCTCGTCCGCGAGGGTGCTCAGGTCCTTGTTCATGGTGCCTCCCGATGGGTCAGGGCGGATCGCCGCGGCCGGTGACCTCGTGGGTACCGGTACGGGACCATTCCACCGCCCTCCGCTCACCGCCGGGCACGTCTCCCGCTGGCACACCGCTGACGGTTCGCTGGCACGCGCCGCCCTACCCGTCGGTGTCGTGGACCGCCGCGAGCTCCGCGATCAGGTCCGCGTCGCGCATCCCGGGCAGGGCGTACCCCTCGGCCTCGTCCCAGGGGACGTCGCCGTCGTCCAGGTGCACGTGCCACTCCGCGTCCGGGAGGGCCCGGCGCAGCTCCGTCACGGAGTCCAGGACGTGGGCGATCACCGGCAGCAGGCGGCCCGGGTCCGTCGGCATCTTGGTGGACCCGGCGAGGATCTCGCCGGGCCCGCCCGTGGAGCCGTCGTACAGGTACAGGCTCTCCTCGTCGTCGTACGGGAACGACGCCAGGTGCGCGGCGGCGACGCGCGCGACGGAGGCCGACTCGGCCTCGGTCAGCGGCGTCGCGCGGTGTGCGTTGTAGTACAGGGAAACGCTCATGCGACGGACTGTACGGCGGGGGTGTGACAACGCCGTCCGCGCGGCGCTCCCCGCCGCCGGGTCAGTCGCGGGAGTTGCCGAACAGCAGCCGGTACGCGACCAGGAGGACGAACGACCCGGCGATGGCGGCGCCCCAGGTGGCCAGGTCGAAGAACTGGTTCTCTATCGGCCGGTCGAGGAACCGGGCGGAGAGCCAGCCGCCGAGGAAGGCACCGGCGATGCCGATGAGGGTGGTGCCGATGAACCCGCCCGGGTCGCGGCCCGGCAGGAGGATCTTGGCGATGGCTCCGGCCAGGAGTCCGAGGACGATCCAGCTGATGATGCTCATGGAGGGGAGGCTGCCTTCCGTACGGCGTCGGGGCGGTGTCTGTCGGGGTGCCTGCCCGGCTGCCGGCTCAGGCGCGGGGCGCGTCGGGGCCGGCGGGGCCCGCCGGGGGACGGGTGGTGTCGCCCGGGGCGGGGTGGACGATCCCCGTGATCACCGTCGGCCCCTCGGTCGTGGACGGAGGTGTCTCCTCGGCCTTCATCGCGGCGGCCTCGCTCTTGAGGATCCGGGCCGACTTGCCCATCGAACGGGCGAGGTCGGGGAGCTTCTTGGCGCCGAGAAGCAGGATGACGACGATGAGCAGAATGGCGATTTCGCTGATGCCGAACATGGTGTCCGTGTCCTCTTCGGTGAGGCGAGGGGCGTGGGTGCGGGCGTGAGGCGGTGGGCGGGCGAGGGTCAGACGTTCACGCCGAAGTCGGCCGCGATGCCGGCGAGGCCGGAGGCGTATCCCTGGCCCACCGCGCGGAACTTCCACTCGGCGCCGTGCCGGTAGAGCTCGCCGAAGACCATGGCCGTCTCGGTGGCGGCGTCCTCGGAGAGGTCGTAGCGGGCGAGTTCGGCGCCGTCGGCCTGGTTGACGACGCGGATGAAGGCGTTGCGGACCTGGCCGAAGCTCTGGCCGCGGTTCGCGGCGTCGTGGATCGAGACCGGGAAGACGATCCGCTGGATCTCGGCGGGAACGGCGGACAGGGCGACCTTGACGCTCTCGTCGTCGCCGTCGCCCTCGCCCGTGAGGTTGTCGCCGGTGTGCTCGACCGAACCGTCGGGGCTGGTGAGGTTGTTGTAGAAGACGAAGTGCCGGTCGGAGACGACCTTGCCGGCCTCGTTCAGGAGCAGCGCGCTGGCGTCGAGGTCGTAGTCGGAGCCGGTGGTCGTCCGCACGTCCCAGCCCAGACCGACCACGACCGCGGTCAGTCCCGGGGCCTCCTTGCTCAGCGAGACGTTGCCACCCTTGGCCAGGCTCACACCCATGCCGCATCCCTTCGTACGGGACCGGGCCGGGCCCGGCCCCGGATCATCGAGTACCAGTGCCTAGAAATCTACAGCAGTGTAGAAAATTACGGTATGTGCCCGTGTGCCCGTGTGCGCTCCCGGTCCCGCCGGGGGCTCGTGACCGTATGCTGCCCCGAGCCCCCGGCGGTGGAGGGTTCTACTCCTCGTCGCCCTCGTCCTCGTCGTCACCCTCGAAGAAGTCGCCCACTTCGTCCACGACTTCGGCGGCGACCATGCCGCCGACCACCCCGACGGCCAGCCCGGCCGCGCCGGCCGCGACCGCGGTGCCCACGCCGGGCCCCGAGCGGTGCCCGTGGTCGTGCCCGTGCCCGTGATCGAGGTACGAGTCCTGGGGGCGGTACGAGGCGTGGTGGTCCACGAGGCCGCCGATCCACTCCTCGACCCGGGCGTTCCAGTCGACCCCCTCGACCTCGTGGTGGCCCACGGTGAACCGGGTGAGCACGTCGTGGCCCCCGGAGAAGGGGCCGCCGCGCTTGTCGGCCTCCAGGACGACCTCCAGACCGGCCGGTCCGGCCAGGAACGTCAACTCGATCTCGTTGACCTGATGCGCGTACCGGGGGGCCGGGGTGATCTCGATCTCCTGGTAGAAGGGCAGCTGCTGCCCGGTGCCGTTGATGCGGCCCAGCTCCAGGTCGGCCGACTTGAAGCCGAACCCCAACTGGCCGAAGGCCTCCAGGATCGCCTCCTGGACGGGCAGCGGGCGCACCGCGAGCGGATCCAGGTCGCCCTTGTCCCGCGCTCCGGCGATCCCGAGCTCGGTGCGCACCCCGAGGACGATGCCCAGGCCCTGCCCGTACAGCTCGGTGATCGGGGTCTCCCACGGCAGCGGGAAAGAGAAGGGCACGCTGCGCCGCTCGTGCTCCGCGAGGCGGAAGTCCCCGCCGACCACGTGCCGGTGGAACACGACCGTGCCCTCCGACTCCCCCTCCTCGTGCTCGGCCTCCACCCGGGCCACCAGCTCCAGGGTGATGTGCTCGACGGTGAAATCGGCGTCACCCCCCTGGAGGTGGACCTGCCCACCGAGGACACCGCCCGGCGCCACCGCGCCCGGATCGAGCACGGTGTCCACCGAGGGACCCCCCACGCCGAGCGAGCCGAGCAGACGCTTGAACACCATCGGGCGTTCACTCCTTCATGTCACGGGCGCGACGCAGCACTTGAGCTGCGACGCTCTCTTGTCTACATGCGTGTAGAAGCATAGAGGGTGAACTCCGCACCGGGCCCGAGGTCCCGTGCGCGGGTGACCGGATCGGGTGCATGACGCCTTTCCGCCGTCCGGAGATCGCGGGAGCGGTACGACCGCCGGTCAACGCGGCCACCCCGCCTCGGTGTAGAGACGGCCTGCCCCGATTCCTTCGATCGCCGCGCGGGCGTACGGAACGAGGGCGTCGGGAAGGTCCTTGGGGTCCCACCACCGCCAGGCGACGCACTTGTCGGGCTCGCGCAGTTCCGGGACGCCCTCCCAGTGGCAGGCGCGGAAGAACAACTGGACGCGCGGCGGGACCCCGGGCCGGTGCAGCAGGTGGACGACGTGCACGAGGTCCAGGTCGGCCGGGTCGATCACGAGCCCGGCCTCCTCGTGCGCCTCACGGGCGAGACAGGCGGTCGCCGACTCCGCCTCGCAGTGCCCGGCGAGGAAGTGCCACAGGGCCCCCGCGTACGCCGAGTCCGGGTGCCGCAGACCGAGCAGCACCTTTCCGTCGCGCTCCAGCCAGAGATGGACCCCGACGATCTGCGGCACGCTCCCGGACGGGAAGGGGGACGGCGGGACGACCCCTTCGGCCGTACCCGAGCCGTTCAGTTTGGCCCGCAGCCCGGGCGAGGCCACCCGGTCGAAGGGCAGCCAGCACGTTCCGTCGGCCTCCCCGGACCCCAGGACGGGCTCCGGGGCGTCCTCGGCGAGCCGGAAGGCGAAGCGGAAGTCGTATCGCGGGTGGGCCGGTTCTTCTCCGGCGGGAGCGGGGGCGACGTCGATGTCGATCGGCCCGGCCTCGAAATCCGGCATCGGCGTGAGGGAGGAGGCCGGGAGCCCCGTCTCCTCCCCGGCCGTCCGCAGAGCGGCGGCCGACAGCGTCCCGTCGAAGTCCTCGACCCGGCTGCCCGGGAGGAACAGCCGCCCGGTTTCCCGGTGGTGGACGTGCAGGACCCGCCGCTCGCGGTCGACCACGACCGCGCTGCACGTGAGACCCCCGGGGAAGGCGACGCGGCTCGCCGGATCGCCGCCCTCGTCGAGCGCGTCCCACAGCGCCCCCAGGGCGCCCCGTTCGTCGGGATACCGCTCCAGGTACCCGGCCAGCAGGTCACCGAGGTGGAAAAGAACGAGTGGCATGTCAGAACCTCGCGGAGTTCGGGAGAGGGGAGACCGTGGTCATCGTGGTCCGCCCGCCGGGGCGGTGGGCCGGAGATGTTCGCGCAGGAGTTCCTCGGCCTCGTCCAGCCGCTCCCGCAGCACGGCGGCGGCCCGGTGCCGGTCCCGGGCGTACCACTCCAGGGAGTCGGTGGCCGGGCCGAGACCGGCCACGACCGTGTTCAGCGGATACACCGACAGCGCGAGGGCGACGGCGGCCACCCGCGCCACGCACACCAGTTCCTCCACCCCCACCGCCGGGTACCGCGCGTGGTAGGCGGCGGCGAGCCGGCCCAGGCCGTCCGGCCAGTCCGGCTGCGAGAGGACCGTGCGGGGGTCGAGCGCCAGCCGGCCCAGTTCCCACACCGGCCCCCGCCGGCCCGGCGGACGGAAGTCGATCAGCGCGGCCACCCGCCGGTCCTTCAGCAGGAGGTTCGGACCCGACAGGTCCCCGTGCACCAGCTGCGTCAGCATCCTCGGCGGGACCTTCTCCAGGAGCCGTTCGACCTCCGGGAGCCGGGCCAGCTTCTCGCGGGCCGTCCGTACCGCCCACCGTTCGAACTCCGTGGCCGGGGGAGCGGCCTCGTACCGGCGGACGAGGTCGGCGAGCCGCGCCGGGTTGCGCGCGAGGTCGACGGTCTTGTCCCTCGGCCCAGGCTCCGGCGGCCCGAACGCGTGCCGGGCCAGGCCGTGGTGCAGCCGGCCGACCACATCGCCGACCTCCTCCCACAGCCCGCCGTCCAGCCGCCCGTCCGCCGTCACCGCCTCGGGGACGTACTCCGTCACCGACACGGCCGTGCCCCGGTGCGCGGCGACGAACCGGTCCCCGCCCACCGTGGGCCGGGCGGCGGCGACCGGCACCCCGCACCGCCCCGCGTACGCGGCGAGCGCGGCGGCGCCCTCGGCCTCCGACACGTCCGCGCCGTGCGGGGAGGTCTTCACGAACCAGCGCCGTCCGTCGTCACCCGTGACGACGAAGTTCAGGGTGTCGGTCCCCGCCGGGCCCGTCTCGACGGCGACGGGCACGATGCCGAAGGCGTCGCGGAGCAGGAAGGTCACCCGGGAGGTCCAGGCCTCGGAGGGAGCGGGCGTCACGACGGTGCCGTCCCCTCGCCGAGCGGGGCGGCGGACCCGCCCGCGCCGTCCGCCGCCGGGGCGGGCTGCGCCGGCACCGACGGGGACGTGAACTGACGGGCCTGCAGCTCGTACGCCGTCCGGAACGCGCCCGTGCCCGTCGCCGGGTCCATGAGCCGCTCGAAGGTCCCCTGCTCGACGACCCGGCCCTCGTCGAGGACGTAGATCAGGTCCGCGTGGCGCACGCTGTGCAGGCGGTGGGTGATCAGGACCGTGGTCTGCCCGGTGCCGGCCAGCCGGTGGATCTGGTCGAAGACCCGCTGCTCGGCCGCCGGGTCGAGCGCGCTCGTGGGCTCGTCCACGATCAGGACGGCCCCGTCGCGGTACCGGGCGCGGGCGAGACCGATCTTCTGCCACTGGCCGCCGGAGATCTCCTGCCCGCCCTTGTAGCCGCGCGCGAGCAGGGTGTCCAGACCGCGCGGAAGGCTCCCGACGACCTCGTCCGCCCCCGCGTACCCGGCCGCGGCCCCGATCGCGGTGTCGTCCATCGCGGTCCCCGGACGGCCGATGCCCACGTTGACGCGCGCGGTGAAGGGCCAGCGGTAGAAGTCCTGGGCGACCATCGCGACACGGTCGAAGACCTGCGCGCGGTCGGCCTCGGCCGTGTCGACGCCTCCCCAGAGGACCCGGCCCGCGTCGGGGAGCCGCGCCCCGCTCAGCAGCCGGACGAGGGTCGACTTGCCGCTGCCGTTGCGGCCCACGAGAGCGACCGTCCGGCCCCGGGGGATGACCAGGTCCACCTCGTGCAGGGACGGCTTGTCCGCGCCGGGATAGGTGAAGGTCACCTTCTCGAACCGGATCTCGTCGAACCGCTCGGGCAGGTCGCGCCCGCCGGCGGGGATGGCGCGCCGTACGGCCTCGTCGCACAGGGTCTCCAGGTCGGCGACGAACAGGGCCTCCTCCTGGACCTCGGTGACGCGCAGGACGAGGTCGGTGATGCTCGCCGATCCGGTGCGGATCGCCAGTACGGCCGTACCGGCCACGGCCAGGTCCATCCGCCCGTTCCACAGCAGCAGCCCGAGGACGCCGTACGTGGCGACGGTCGCGATCCCCCGCGCCGAGTCCGAGAACAGGCCCGTGCGGGCGCCGATCCAGGCGAGCCGGGTCTGCTCGCGCTCGCTGGTCTCCGCCATCTGCCGATAGTGCTTCAGGAGGAACGGCGCCACGCCGTGGACGCGGACCTCGGCCGCCGCCTGCTGGTCGATCAGGAGCCGGCTGATGAGCTGGCCGGCCCGCACGTGCTGTACGAAGCGGTGCCAGCTGACGTACCGGTGACGGGCCATCGTCAGCGATCCCCAGGCGCTCGGCAGCGCCATGCAGATCAGCAGGGGCAGCAGCGCGGGGTGCAGCACGGTCAGGACGCCGGCCGCGGCGACCAGGGAGATCGCGGAGGTGACGACGGCGGTGCAGTAGACGACCATCCGCCGGGCCGACTCGGCTCCCCACTGGGCGGAGTCCATCAGCTTGTGGAAGACGTCGTCCTCGATCGCCTCCAGCTCCACCCGGGCCACCAGGCCGAGGTAGCGCTCGGTCGCCGCCCGCTGGACCTTCGGCTCCAGGACCCCGGTCGCGGCGGTCGACGCCGACTTGCAGGCCGACCCGACGACCGCGAGGACGGCCACCAGGACCAGCGACGGCAGCGCCGCCCGCAGCCGGCCGGTGATGTCGCCGGGGGCGAGCAGCTCGACGAGCAGGGCGTTGACCGCGATCAGGGAGACGGCCTGGGCGATGCCGCGCACGACCTCGCCGACGGCGACGGTGGTGAGGGCCCGTGGATCCGCCCGGCGGGCCAGCCGGACGGCGACCGCGACCTGCCGGGGCAGCGAGGCGGCCATGGAGCGGAGGCTGAGCTCGAGCCAGGCGCCGTTGTGGGCGCCCCAGCCGTAGTCGTAGGTGAGTTCGCCGCCGAAGAGGAGCTGCTCGGAGGCCGAGGTGCCCTCTGCCGAGGCCGTTCCCGGAGGGCTGTCGCCGTGGCTCATGCCGTCCCCCTCGTCTCCGGACGCACCGGGGGGAAGGTGTCGGCGGCGCGGCGGCCGAGAGGGATGGCGGGCGGGGGAGTCGGGGGGATCGGTACGGGACGCATGGCGGCCTCCGGAAGCGAGGAGGTGGGGTGTCGTCAGGTTCAACGAGACCGCCGCGCGTGTCGAACACATGTGTTTCGGACGCGGCGCGAACCGCATGGACGGGCGAATGGGCGTTCGTGCCGGGTACACCGATCCCTGCGGCGCGGGGGTCGTGCCTCGCCGTCCACATGGCCGAAAGAGGAATGTCCCCGCCCGAACGCTTCGAGTACGGGACCGGGGGGCGGCTGTGCGGTGGTGGGCGACTCCCGGCCGCACTGCGCGTGTGCGGGGACTTTGCGACGCCGAGCCCGACCGGAGGCGTACGAAACGGAGTCGTTCAGGCATGGGGGCCCTCAACGGCCTTTCCGAAACCGCTCGTTGTCGTCGCATGAACAAGGAGCGTCGACCTGTGCGGGCGAGTTGTGACGACTTGTCCCTTCACTTTTTAAGAAACCTTGTTGAGAAAGTCATAGCTCTGTGAAGGCCCGTTGATTTGCACTCGTCAATCGGTCAGGGTTTCGAGCGAGCCGCCGGAGAGTTTCCTTCCGGTGGCCCAACCCCCCACAAATCCTGACGAGGAGAGCCCTCTTTCATGGCAACTCACAAGCGTGCCCGCAAGTTCAGGATCATCGCCGTCACGACCGCGATCGCCGCTGCGGCCGGAGTGACCGTCGCCGCCGGCCCGTTCGCCGGCGCGGCCCCCACCCCCGCGGAGGGAACCGTCTACGGCCTCGGCGCGGAGAACGCCGTGGCGGGCAGCTACGTCGTCCTGCTCGACGAGAAGACCGACAAGGCCGGCAAGACCGAGCTGGCGAAGGAGTACGGCGGCACGCTGCGCCGCAGCTACGACTCCGAGGTCAACGGATTCTCCGTCAACAGCCTCACCGAGACCGAGGCCAAGCGCCTCGCCGCCGACCCGTCCGTCGCGAAGGTCGTCCAGAACCGGACCTTCAGCATCAACGAGACCCAGGAGAACCCGCCGTCCTGGGGCCTGGACCGGGTCGACCAGGCGGACACCGCGGGCGACCAGAAGTACACCTACCCCGACGCCGCGGGCGAGGGCGTCACCGCGTACGTCATCGACACCGGCGTCCGCGTCAGCCACGGCGACTTCGGCGGCCGCGCCTCCGACGGCTTCGACGCCATCGACAACGACAACACCGCCCAGGACGGCAACGGCCACGGCACCCACGTCGCCGGCACCATCGCCGGAAGCGCCCACGGCGTCGCCAAGAAGGCGAAGATCGTGGCCGTCCGCGTCCTCGACGACAACGGCTCGGGCACCACCGAGCAGGTCATCGCCGGCATCGATTGGGTCACCGAGAACCACCAGGGCCCGTCCGTCGCCAACATGAGCCTGGGCGGCAGCGCCGACCCGGCCCTCGACGAAGCGGTCAAGAAGGCCATCGCCTCCGGCGTCACCTTCGGCGTCGCCGCCGGCAACGAGTCCTCCGACGCCGGCCAGGGCTCCCCGTCCCGCGTGGCCGAGGCGATCACCGTCGCCTCCTCCACCAAGGACGACCAGCAGTCCAGCTTCTCCAACTTCGGCGCCGTCGTGGACATCTACGCCCCCGGCTCGGACATCACCTCCGCCTGGAACGACAGCGACACCGGAACCAAGACCATCTCCGGTACGTCCATGGCCACCCCGCACGTCGTCGGCGCCGCAGCCGTCTACCTCGCCGGCCACCCCGACGCCACCCCGGCCCAGGTCGCCGAGGCCCTGGTCGGCGGCGCCAGCGCCGACAAGATCGGCAACGCCTCTCCCGGCACCGCCAACAAGCTCCTGAAGATCGTGGAGTAACCGGAACCGGCCGACGACGGCCCGCCGCGCCCCCTCACAAGGGGGTGCGGCGGGCCCGTTCGCGTCCGGGGGGTCCGGGGGGCCGGGAGGATCAGCGCCCGCGCCGTCCCCGGCCGGCGGACTCGTAGTCGGCTTCCTCCCCTTCCTCGTCCTCGTCCCCTTCTTCGTAGCCCTCGTCGTACTCCTGGCCGGGCTCGACGTCCTCGTCCTCGTACTCCTCCTCGTCCTCTTCCCCGGGCTCGTACTCTCCGCCCTCCTCGTACTCCTCCTCGGGCTCCCCCTCCCCCTCTTCCTCTTCCTCCTCGTCGAACTCGTCCGGCTCCTGGTCCTCTTCTTCCTGCTCCTCCTCCAGGGCTTCCTCGTGCGTGCGGACCACCTCGCCGTCGCGGATCTCGCCGCGCCAGCCCTCCGGCTCGTCGTCGGTGAGGGTCACGTGACGGCGGAAGTGCTTCAGGTCGAGGCGCAGCCGACGGCCCTGGGCGCGCCAGACGTTGCCCGTCTTCTCGAAGAAACCGGAGGGGTAGTACTCGACGGTGACCAGGACCCGGGTGAGCGACGGGCCCAGCTCGTGGAAGCTGACGCAGCCCCGGGTCGACCCCTTGGCGCCGTCCGAGGTCCAGATGATGTGATCGTCCGGCACCTGCTCCTGCACCGTCGCCTTCCAGCTCCGGGTGGAGGGACCCACCTTGACCTTCCAGTCGCTGGAGGTCTCGTCGCCCTGGGAGACGTTGCGCACGCCCTTCGTGAAACCGCTGAAGTCCTCGTACTGGGCCCAGTGGTCGTACACCCTCCGGATCGGCGCGCCCACGTCGATCGTCTCGACGATGCTGGTGATCTTCTGGGTCCCGCTCTTGCGCTTGCCCTTCCCCTTGCCGAACAGGTTCGACGCGGCGTCGGTGACCTTGTCCTTCAGGCCGCCGAGGGAATGCCCCACCATCGCCTTGACGGGGGAGTCCCCCTGGATCATGCGCCCGCCGATGTCCGCGAGGCTGCCGCCGTTGTCGGCCACGTCCTGGAGTTGGCCGGTGACGTCCCCGAGCTTGTCCGTGGCCTTCTCGGCCAGTTGACCGGTCTGGGCGGAGAGGTAGTCGCCGAGTTCGCCGAGCAGCCGGTCCATCCCGGAGCCCGACTCCTTGCCGGACGTGCGGTTCTCGGATGCCATGACCTACCTCCGCGCCGACGGCTTGCGCGCGGCCGTCTTCTTCGAGGCGGTCTTCTTCGCCGCCGGCTTGCGTGCCGTGGTCTTCTTGGCCGCGGTCTTCCCGGGTGCGGTCTTCTTCGCCGTCGTCTTGCGCGCCGTCGTCTTCTTGGCGGGAGCGCTCTTCTTCGCGGGAGCGGCCTTCTTGGCGGTGGCGCCCTTCCCGGCGGAAGCGGTCTTCTTCGCAGGGGCGGTCTTCTTCGCGGCCGGCTTCCTCGCCGCCGCCTTCTTGGCGGGCGCGCTCTTCCCGGCGGACGCGGCCGTACCGCGTGCCCGGGACGTGCTGCCCGTCCGGGACGACGAACGCGAGGAGCGGCGCGGCCGTGACTCCTCCTGCTCGGCCTCGTCCTCCTCCGGCTCCTCCTCGTCCTCCTCCGGTTCTTCCTCTTCCGGTTCCTCTTCCTCCTCCCACGCGTCCTCTTCCTCGTCCTCCTCCTCGGGCTCCGACTCCTCGTCCTCGTAGTCCTCTTGCTCCTCCTCGTCCTCGTAGCGCCCGTCCTCGTCCTCGTCGTCCGACTTCCCGCCACTGCCGATCGCCAGCGTCCGTTCGTGGAGCGAGTCGGCGAGGTCGGAGAGCTTGCGGTCGGCCGCCGACCTGAGCGCCTGACGGCCGGCGTCCAGGGCCTCGCCCCGCAGCTGGTCGCCCATCTCCGCGACCTGGGGGATCTCCTTGAGCTTGCTCAGGCCCTCCGTCATGAGCTGCCGGGGTTCGAGGCCGAAGCGCCGCCCCGCCAGGTAGGTCGCCACGGTGAACGCGAGGCGCCCCTTCTTCGTCCGTCCCAGTACGTAGCCCCCGGCCACTGCGGCCGCCAGGGCGATCTTGGACGTGTCCTCCATGACCTCTGTCCCTTCACCGGGCGTCCGCGGCCTCGCCGTCGCCCCGTACGGAACTCTCCGTACCGGGCCGCACCTCCGCTGTGCCCCCGTGAAGGACGCCCCGTTCGGGCGGTGGGGAACGAGCCTGCTCTCCCGGGCATGGCATTTGTCCCTATATCATGAAATTCTAGCCGTAACCGGCTGTACGTCTTCTGGAAGTGCCACATGGCCTCAGCAGATCCGGACCGCCCCCGGCGGCCCGCCCCGCGCGCCGACGACGAGCGGCGGGAGCGTCCGCCCGCCCGGCGCAGACCCGCGCCGCGCAGGGCGAAAGCCGTCGACGCGGGTTCGGCCATGAGCTCGGCCGCCGAGCAGCTGGCGAAGCTCCTCGGCAGACCGCCCGAGTCGGTCTCCTCGCTCAAACCCACCGATTCGGGGTGGGAGGCGCAGGTGGAAGTGGTGGAGCTGGAACGCATCCCCGACACGACCAGCGTGCTGGCCAGTTACAAGGTCTCACTCGACGAGGAAGGCGCGTTGATCTCCTTCGAACGCACCCGCCGCTACAGCCGCGGGATGATCGATCGGCCGTTCTGAGAACGGTTCGGCCGTGAAGGGAGGCACCATGACGATGGTGCCGCAGGGCGGCGGCAGCGCCGTCGGCAAGGGCGGGGGCGGAGGCTCCTCGGGCACCCTCTACGACGTCCTGGAGCTCATCCTGGACCGGGGCCTCGTGATCGACGTCTTCGTCCGCGTCTCGCTGGTGGGGATCGAGATCCTCAAGATCGACGCCCGGATCGTGGTGGCCAGCGTGGACACCTACCTGCGCTTCGCCGAGGCCTGCAACCGGCTCGACCTCGAATCCGGCCGCAAGGCTCCGGCGCAGCTCCCCGAGGTCGTCGGCGGAATGATGGAGGGCGGGGCCCACGGCAAGTCCAAGGGAGCCCTCAGCGGGGCGGTCGACGCCGTCACCGAGTCCCTGACCGGGAAGTCCCGCGACGACGACAAGCCGGACGAGGAGGAGGAAGCGGAGGAGGAGCCCGCACCCCGACGCCGGCGGCCTCCCGCCCGACGTGCGGCGCGCCGGGAGAAGGAGTGACCGATGGCCCTCTACGTCTACGCGATCACGGGGAAGGACCACCCCCTCGCCGTCGAGGACATGACCGGCGTCGGAGCCGAGCCGTCCCCCGTGCGCGCCCTCGCGTCCGGACCGCTGTACGCCGTGGTCAGCGACGTCTCCGAGGAGATCCGGCCCAAGCGGCGCGACCTGCTGATCCACCAGGAGGTGCAGGAACGCCTCATGGAGGGCGGCCCCGTCCTGCCCCTCCAGTTCGGTTACACCGCCGCCGACGAGGCGACGGTCGAGCAAGCGCTCCGCGAGGACGCGGACGGCTACCTCGCCAACCTGGAACGGCTCGACGGCTGCGCCGAGTACCACGTGAGGGCCTCCCAGAACGAGGAGGAGCTCCTGCGGCAGATCCTGCGGGAGACCCCCGAGACCCGGGAGCTCAACGAACGGATCCGCGCCGGGGACCCGGACCCCCAGCTCCCGCTGACCCTCGGCCGGATGGTCGCCGCGCAGGTGCAGGAACGGCAGGACGCGCTCGCGGCCGGACTGGCCGACGCGCTCGTCCCGTACGCCAGGGAGCACAACGTCCGGCCGGCGTCCGGCGACGACTTCCTCAACCTCTCGCTGCTGATCTCCGACGACCGGAAGGAGGAGTTCCTCTCGGCGCAGGCGGGTCTCGTCCGGCAGCTCGGGGACGGAGTGGAGTTCCGCCTGAGCGGCCCCCTGCCTCCGTACAGCTTCGTCCAGTAGCGGAAAACGGAGACGGGGACGGACAAGGAAGGAGACGTGGAGGATGGGATTGCTGACGCAGCTGCTCACGCTTCCCGTCGCCCCGGTGCGCGGCGCCGTCTGGATCGCCCGGAGGGTCGTGGAGGAGGCCGAGGAGGAGTACTACGACCCGGCCCCCGTCTGGCGGGAGCTCAGGGAGCTGGAGGGCCGGCTCGTACGGGGGGAGATCGACCAGGAGACCTTCGACCGGTACGAGGACGGGTTGCTCGACCGGCTGGACGAGATCGACGCCTACCGGAGGGGGCTGCCGTGACCCGGAATCGAGGCCGCCGTGTCTGACCCCCTGCCCGACCGGTTCGGATCCGTCCCCTCCCGGGCGGCGCCGTCGCCGTACGGTCCGAGTTCCTCCGCCAACCTCGCGGACATCCTGGAGCGGGTGCTCGACAAGGGCATCGTCATCGCCGGGGACATCCGCATCAACCTGCTCGACATCGAACTGCTGACGATCAAACTGCGGATCCTGGTCGCCTCCGTGGACAAGGCGAAGGAGATGGGCATCGATTGGTGGGAGCACGACCCCTCGCTCTCCTCCAAGCACACCGGCGGCCCGCTGGCGGAGGAGAACCGCAGGCTGCGCGCGGAACTGGAGGCGCTGAGGCGCGAAAGACCCGTGACCGGGGAGGTCGTCGAGGACGTGGAGGAGCCGGACGAGGAAGCGGCTCCCCGCCGTGGGACGGGAGCGAGGACACCACGGAAGCGCAGCAGATGAACGGCCCCGGAGACCTCACCTACGTGTACGCCGCGGCTCCGGACACGCGGGAGGTGCGCGCGTCCCTCAAGGATCTCCGAGGGGTGTCGGGCGCTCCCGTGTCCCTCCTGGGCGAGCCCGGTGCCGGACCCGCCTCCGCATCCGATCCCGTCGCGTTCGTCGTCAGCCGGGTCGCGCCGGACGAGTTCGACGAGCGGACGCTGAAGGCCCGCTTCGAGGACCTGGAGTGGCTGGAGGGCGTCGCCCGCGCCCACCACGAGGTCGTCCAGACCGTCGCCCGTCACGACACCGTCCTCCCGCTGCGCCTGGCGACCGTCTACCAGAACGACGACCGTGCCCGCCGCGCCCTCGCCGCCCAGCGCCGGGTCTTCGCCGAACGGATCGCTCTCCTCCGCGACCGGAGCGAGTTCGGCGTCAAGCTCTACCTCAGCCCCACCGGCCCCCCTGATCCCCGCGAAGGCAGCGCCGCCGACAGCTCCCTCACCCCCGGCAAGGCCTATCTGCGAAGCCGCCGGGCCCAGCACAGCGCCCAGGAGGTCCGCTACCGGCACGCCCAGGAGGCCGCCGACCGCGTCGAGGCCCTGGCCTCCCGGTTCAGCACGCACCGCGTGCGCCACCCCGCCCAGCGCGGGGCTCTGGCGGGCCCGGAGGAGAACGTCCTCAACGACGCCTACCTCGTCCCGTACGACCGCGCCGAGGAGTTCCGTACGGCGCTCACCGCCGCGGTGGAGGGCCTCGACGGCGTACGCGTCGAGGTGACCGGCCCGTGGGCCCCCTACTCCTTCGCCACGCCGTCACCGCCGCCCGCGCCCGAAGCCATCGGGGAGACCGGAGAGGCCGGGGAGACCGGAGGGACAGGGCAGGGGCGTGCGCCGTGACCGTCTCCCGGCCCACCGAGTCGCTGCCCGGCCGGCAGGTCGCCCTGGTCGACCTGCTCGACAGGCTGCTCAGCGGGGGAGTGGTGCTCTCCGGCGACATCGTCCTGTCGATCGCGGACATCGACCTCGTCCGCGTTTCCCTCCGCGCCCTGATCGTGTCCGTCGACTCGGCGGCGGACCCCCTGGCACCGGTGCATCGGGAGGAGGCGTGAGCGACGAGGCGATCCCGGCACCGGAGGAACGGAGCCCCCCTCCCGAGCGGCCCCGGAAGACGTCCCGGTCTCCGGAGGCGCCCCGGTCGCTGGAGACATTCCGATCTCCGGAGGCGTCCGCGCCCCTGGACCGGGCGGGCACCGCCCTGAACGACGCCTTCCGCCTCCTCCAGGCCCCGCCCACCCCGGCCGACGGCCCTCCGCGCCCCGCGCGCCGCCTCCGGACCGACCACGAATCGGTCGAGGAGGACCTGCTCAAACTCGTCCTCACCGTCGTGGAACTCCTGCGCCAGCTCATCGAGCGACAGGCCCTGCGGCGCGTCGACGCGGGCGACCTCACCGACGACCAGGAGGAGGAGCTGGGCGCCACCCTGATGGCCCTGCACGACGCCCTGTCCGACCTCTGCGCCGAGCACGGCTACACGCTCCAGGACCTCAACCTCGACCTCGGCCCGCTCGGCCCCCTGCTGCCCCGGGCGGACTGAGCGCCACGGCTCCGGCCCGTGCCGTCAGGGGGCGACGGTGAGGCCCGCCAGGTCGAGGGCCCTGGCCACGGCGGGCAGATCGAGCGGCGCGTCGTCGTGACGGGCGGGCCGCAAGCGTGCGAGCAGAAGCTCCGGCCGCAGCCGGTGCGCCTCGGCGTCCGCCAGGAAACCCGCCGCGCCCGTCCCGTCGCCGTCCGTGCCGTCGAGGTGGTCCGACAGCTCTCCCAGCACCTGCGCCCGGTCGACGAATCCGCTCATGCCGCAGTCCAGACCGTCGTCCCCAAGGCCCTCGGGGTACGGCGCGCGGGCCCAGACCCCGTCCTCGTACCAGTAGACACAACCCAGCTCGTCCCCCTCGATCAGGTCGCGCAGTTCGTCGTACGGGAGCCAGTCCGGCCCGCCCGCGAGCATGTCGATCGGCGTCCTGTGCCACTTCACCCCGCTCGACTCGTCCTCGCCGTAGAGCACGAAGCGGCCCTCGCCCCTCCGGGACATGGTCCACCAGGTGCAGCCGGAGTCGTCGTGGTGGAGCCCCTCGGCGTCGACCCAGAGACCGGTGCGGTAGCCGCTCGCGCGCCGCTCCTCCGCGGTGGTCGCGCCGATGGCCGCGAGCAGCGCCCACCGGCCCCACAGCGCCTCGCCCGGCGGAAGGTCCTCCGGAAGCCCCGGTCGGTGGATGGTCACGCGTGCCCCCGTGAATCCTCGTCCTGGTGATGATCACACCAACAGTACGGGCCCTCCGGGGTGCGGCTCGGTCCCTTCAATCCCGTGAGGGACGTCCCCGCCCCGGGGCGGGACGATCGGCCGTGGCGAAGATCCAGCGGTTGGCCTCCAGGGCATCGTCCGGTTCCGGAAGCGGGCCCCGGCCGTGGAGCGCGGTGAAGTCGTACGGGCGGTGCACGGCCACCTGCCAGCCACGGGCGGCGAGGGACCCGGCCGAGTCGGGACGCGGCCCCGCGGCGAAGAGGCCCGGCAGGTCGATGCCGATCCGCTCGCGCGTCGTCGTGTAGACGGGGCCGCTCCGCACCCGCCCCGACTCGGCAGTCACCTCCTTGACCTCGTACGCCAGCGTGCTGCCGGCGGCGCTGAGCCGGTCCACGTCGTCCATCAGCCGCCGCTCGGCCTCGGCGGGGAGATAGAGCAACAGGCCCTCGGCGAGCCAGGCGGTCGGGACGGACGGGTCGAATCCGGCTCCGGAACCGCCACCGGCTCCGGAACCGAGCAACGCTTCCGTCCAGTCGCCCCGGAGGTCGGCGGCGCACGGGCGGCGTTCGGCGACCGGCTCGGCCCCGATGCCGTCGAGCACCGACTGCTTGAAACCCAGCACGTCGGCCGAGTCGATCTCGTGGACGACGGTCCCGGCGGGCCAGTCGAGCCGGAAGGCCCGGGAGTCGAGCCCCGCACCGAGGAGCACCACCTGGCGCACACCCGACCGGGCGGACGCCAGCAGGTGATCGTCCAGGACGCGGGTCCTCAGCCCGAAGTACCGGCCGAGCCTGCCCCACAGCGGGTCCGAGGCACCGCCGGGGACCTCGTCGGGATGGAGCGGCCAGTCGGTGGCGTCCGGCGCCGCCCGGACGAAGGCGGCGGCGAACGGATCGCGGGCGAGGGCGTCG
This sequence comes from Streptomyces sp. NPDC093071, assembly GCF_044754545.1. Taxonomy (NCBI): domain Bacteria; kingdom Bacillati; phylum Actinomycetota; class Actinomycetes; order Kitasatosporales; family Streptomycetaceae; genus Streptomyces; species Streptomyces sp. NPDC093071. The sequence goes on from NZ_JBIVPH010000007.1 coordinate 162,846, forward strand.
GGACGATGGGTCTCCACGGCACGGGCGGCGGCCACCAGGAGGGCGGTGCGGCCCACCCCCGCCGTCACCCCCGGAGGCGGACAGGCTGCGGTGCGCACGTCTCCTCCTCTTCCTGAGGCCGAGGCTCCGCCTCGGGAACGGCCCACGCGGACGGGTCGTCCGATGCGGGGGTACGGGCGCCGTAGAGGACGCGCATGAACGAAAGAACCTCCTCGTACGGCAGGTGCAGGGACGTGGTGCAGTCCGCCAGTACGGTGACGTGGAAGCCCTTCTGGAACGCGGTGCGGGCCGTGGAGTCCACGCACACGTCCGCGAACAGGCCCGCGAACACCAGGTGTTCGATGCCCCGGACGCGCAGGTGCTCCTCGAAGCCCGCCGCGAGGAAGGCGTCGAAGCAGGCCCGCTTGGTGAAGACGGCCTCTCCGGCGGCGGGCAGGACGCGGTGGAACTCCGCGCCCCAGGTGCCCTCCAGACACTTCGGCGGCCTGCCCCGGGCCCGGTCCCGCAGCCGCCAGCTCGCCCCCTGGTGGGAGGGGTCGCCGGCGAACCGGACGAACACCACCTCCACGCCCCGGCCCCGGGCCTCCTCGACCGCTCCGGCGGCCGAGGAGACGACGGCGTCCAGGATCGCGGGATCGCCGCGGAACCGGGCCCTGGCCAGGGGACTCGCGCAGAAGTCGTTCTGCAGGTCCACCACGACCAGGGCCGTGCGCGCCGACCCGGTCACGGGCCGCCCACCAGGACCGCGTCCCGGGGGACACTGCCCGCCCCGGGCACGTCGAGCGTGTCGATCAGCGCGTCGACCACGTCGCTCGTGGAGTGCCGGCCGCCGAGGTCGGGGGTGCGCACGCCCCGCTCGTCGAGGACCGCGAGGGCGGCCTCCGTGGCCGCCACGACACCGGGACACCCGGCGTGGTGCTCGGCGACGAGCGCGGCGGCCCGGACCGTGGCCACCGGGTTCACCAGGTCCCGGCCCGCCAGGTCGTCGGCCGACCCGTGCACGGTCTGGTACTCCACCAGGCCCCGCAGCGCCGGGTCGAGACAGACGTTCTCCGTGCAGCGGTTCTCCTGCCGGTCGGAGCCGTACCGGTCGAGGAGCATGACGTGCATGATGTCGGCCCACTCGTTCCCGGCGATCAGCAGGGTGCGGTCGGGCAGCCCGTGGGCGAGCAGGTTGCGATTGACCGTGTCCGGCTGGAACACCTCGATCCGCACCCCGAGCCGCTCGGACAGGTCGGCCACCCACGCGTCGAACGCGCCGTCGAGCAGATGGAACTTGTACGCCATGACGATCCGGCCGATCCGCCTGTCCGGCCAGGTGCGCCGAGCCCGCTCCAGGGCGTGCTCGACGACCGCGCCGGTGATCTCGTGACTGAAGGTCAGGGTGCGGGTGACCTCGCCCGGGGTGTGCGTGTTCTCGCCGGTGTAGAAGCCCTGGGCTTGGTCCCGGACCAGCAGCAGCGACCGTCCGTCGGCCGTCAGCAGGTCGACCTTCACGGCGCGCAGGCGGCGCCGGACGAGGTACAGCGACTGGGCGTTGATCGCGGTGCGGAAGACCGCCGTGGTGCCGCGCCCGGCCAACTCCCGGCACCACGCCTCGTAGTGCTCGGCGTCCTCGGCGGTCAGCCGCTGCGTGGCGGCGACGTCGTGGCCCCGGCGGAGCGAGACGTAGGAGTGGTACAGGCGCGGCGAGCGGATCACGTCCACGCCCGGGCCGCCCGCGCCCGGGCCGCACGCGCCGTCCGGGCGGCCGGAGGCGAAGGCGTTCAGTACGCGCTCGAAGACGTCCGCCAGTTCCGGGCCCGTGCCGTGGCCCACGGCCAGGCCGATCGCGGGCCGGACGCGGCCTGACGGCGAGGCTCCCGCGGCCCCTTGCCCGACCTCCCCGGTCATCGGGAGGCGCCGGGGACGAGGTGGTCACCGGCGATGCCGGCCTTCTCGGGGCGGTAGTAGTCGCGGATCCCGTCCGCCCAGGTGGCCACCGGGACGCGGTCGCCGTCCACCGGGCCGAAGGCCTCGAACAGCGCCTCGATGTTGGGGCGGTCGAAGCCGATGGCGGTCATCAGGGCGAGGAAGTCGGGGCGGGCGACGAAGCCGTCGCCGTGCACGTCGCCCATCGCGGACAGCGCCTCGGCGAACTCGTCGACGGCGGCGTCGAACCGCTGCGGGTCGAGCACGACGGCGGTGAACTCCTCGGGGCTGATCCGCCCGTCGCCGTCGGCGTCCAGCTCGGACAGGAGCGTGTCCCCGTACCGGCGGAAGGCGCGGAGCAGCCTCGTCCCGGCCTTCTCGTCGGCCGCCGGCAGCGCCGCGACGGTCCGGTTCCCCATCAGTTCGAAGTCGGCCGGCTCCAGGAATCCGTTCCCGTCGGCGTCGAAGAGGGAGAACACGAGCTGCACACGGTCGGTGGCCTCGGTGGTGGGCATGGGGATGCACCCGGCTTTCGGTGAGGATGAGGATGACGCCGGGACACGTGCCCGGCTGTTGATCCACTATCGGGGTGCCGAGGTGCCATCGGTGTACAGAAGCCGGGTTTTGTACACGATCGAAGGCAATTCGCCGGACGGCGCATGACATGCCGGAAAGCTGGAAATCGGAGGAGGTTTTCCCTCGGTGACCGGTGACCGGTGACCGGTGACCGGAGACCGGAGGTGGTGCCCGTTCCGGCCGGACGGGCCGGAACGGGCGGAAGGAGAAGGACGGAAGGAAACGGGCCGGGACGAACGGTCAGTCGCGGTCGACTTCCTGACGGAGGACTCGGCGCTCGGTCGTGGAGACCTCGTACGTCGTCTTGTCCCAGTTGCCGGTGTCGACCACGTCCACCGACCAGGCGTCGTCGTCCAGTTCCACGGCCGTCACGGTGCCCTTGTTGTCCTGGGTGGCCGTCTGGACCGCCTGCTCCGGCGTCACGGTGGCCCGCTTCAGCCGGTCGGCCAGTTCCTGCTTGTCCTCGGCGTCCTGGTCCGCGTCCGGCTTGTCGCTGATGACCTTGCCGCTGACGCCGTCGACCCAGACGTCGTGGAGGGTGCCGTCCGACGTGGCGACGCTCGTGTGCCACGCGGGCGTACGCCCGCCCGCGCCCGCCGACGGGCTCGCGCTGGCGGACGCGTCGGCACTGACGGAGGGGGAAGCGGAGGCGGTGGCGGTTGCGGTGGCGCTGCCGCTCGCGGTGGCGTTCGGCGGCGCCCAGGTGAGCTCGGTCTCGACCAGCTTGCTCTGGGGGACGGCGGCCACGGCGGCCTGCGTGGCCTTGTCCCAGGTGACCTTCGTGGCCGGGACGAGCCGCTGGCGTTCGGCCTGGTCGTCGGTGAGCCGCGGCGACGCGGACCCCGACGGGGAGGCGGAAGGGGAAGCGGAAGGGGAGCCCGACGGGGAGGCGGTGCCCTCGGTCTGGGCCGGCGCGATGCGGGCGGACGTGGTGGTGGTCTCCTTCTGCTCGGAGCCGCAGGCGGCGAGCAGAAGGGCGCAGGACGCGGCGAGGCAGGCGACGGCCGGGCCGCGCAGTCGATGTCGCAGAGAGGTACTCATGCGCCTATTCCTGACCCGTGCCCTCCGCTCCCTGACGCACCGGCCCGCCCAACCACCCGATCGCGGCCCTCCTCCGGTCCGGACGGGGGAAACCGGCTCGCCACCCCGCCCGGACACCGTCTCACCGGTCGGACGACGCGTCGTCCCCGTTGTCGTCCCCGTTCGTGTAGCGGAACCGCGCCCACAGCGGAAGGAGGAACCAGCAGACCAGGTACCAGGCGAAGACCCCGGACACCAGCCACGGAACGTAGCCGTCGTGCGTGGCCACGCGCAGGATCAGGAAGAGCGCCGAGATCAGCGTCGCGAGGAGCAGGATGAGGCCGAGGAACGTCAGCCGGGAAGCCCAGACGACCGCCTGGGGCTTGATGCGGCGCCCCGACACGATGCGGTGGAAGGCCACGGGGCCGATGAGGGCGCCGGTGGCCAGCGAGCCGAGCACGACGGTGACGATGTAGATCGTCTTGTCGGTCTGCTCCAGTCCCTGGAAATGTGGCGTGAACACCACGGTGAGCAGGAAGCCCAGGAGGATCTGTACGCCGGTCTGGGCGACCCTGATCTCCTGGATGAGTTCGGTCCAGCGCCGGTCCGCCCGTTCCTCGGGCGTCTCGCGTCTTCTGGTCCGCCGGTCATTGTCGGGTATCTCGTCCTCAGCCATGGCGTCCTCTTTCCCACAGGTCGGCATCCCATCCGCCTGGAGTTTTCCTTTTCCCAGGGTGCGCGCCGTCCCCCGTCCCGGCCCGGCGAGAAGCTCCCCTCGGCGGACCGGGACCGAGGGAACGCGTCCGTACGCACGCGCGCGTGAGGAGTGCGATCACCGGAGGGCCTGCGTAGCCTGGGAGCCACCCCGGGGGCACCGGGGAGGATGGGCCGCTCCACGCCGGGGAAGAGCCGCGGAGGTCGTGTGTCGACGTACGAGGACGCCCTGGGCGATCTGCTGGCCAGCTCCCACCTGCGGTCCGTACGGGAACTCGCGGGTCTCGTCCAGGACGCGGGCCGCCGCATGGGGCTCCGGGCGACGGCCATGTATGTCACCGACCTCCAGCAGATCCGGCTGATCCCGCTGCCCCAGCCGGACGCCGTCGACCGGCCGACACTCGACGTCGACACCTCGCTGGCGGGCCTCGCCTACCGCACGCAACAGGCGCAGCGGTCCAGGGACGGGGCCACCGCCTGGCTGCCGATGATCGACGGGGTCGAACGCATCGGCGTCCTGATGGTGGCGGCGTCCGCCCTGGACGACGCCCTGCTCGGACGCGTCGAGGCGCTCGCCGGGGTCGCCGCCCTGCTCGTGGTGTCGAAGTCCTCCCACAGCGACCTGCTGGTCGAGACGGAACGCGCGCGGGCGATGACGGTGCAGGCCGAACTCCTGTGGGCCTTCCTGCCGCCGCGGACCATCGGCACGTCGGAGGTCACCTCCTCGGCGGTCCTCGAACCGGCCTACGACATCGGCGGCGACACCTTCGACCACACCCTGGACGACGGCGGCCTGCACCTGACCGTCATCGACTCCATGGGCCACGACCTCGCCTCCGGCGGAGCCAGCGCGGCCGGGCTCGCCGCCTGCCGGGCGGCCCGCCGGTCCGGCGGTTCGCTGACCGACATCGTCACCTCGATCGACCAGATCCTGGACACCTGGTTCACCGACCGCCTCATGACCGCCGTCGTCGCCCATCTGGACACCTCCGACGGACGGCTGACCTGGATCAACTGCGGACACCCGCCGCCCCTGCTGATCCGCCACGGAAGGGTCCTCCCGCACGTCCTCGACCGGGAACCCGATCTGCCGCTCGGCTGGGGCTTCCTCAGGGACACGCCGCCCACCGAGCACACCGCGCGCCTCCAGCCCGGCGACCGGATCCTCCTCTACAGCGACGGCGTCACCGAGGCGCGCTCGCCCGGAGGCGACTTCTACGGCGAGGAGCGGCTGGCCGACACCGTCATCCGCGCCACGGCGGCCGGCGCCCCCGCCCCCGAGGCGCTCCGGCGCCTGGTCCAGGGACTGCGGCAGCACCAGGGCCACAAACTGCGCGACGACGCCACCATCCTGCTCACCGAGTGGCACCCGAGCGGACGCGGCGGAGGAACACGACCCGACTCCGGGGAGAGTGATCGTGAAGGCACGGCCGAGCCCGGAGGCCGAGTGACCACGAAAGCACGACCGGACTCGGAGGGCGGGTGACCGCGGGAACGCGGCCGGACTCGGAGAGCGGGTGACCGCAGGAGCGCGGTCGGGCCCGCAGGGTGAGTGATCGCTCCGGACGCGGGTAGGCGCGGGTCGACAGCGAGACCGCGTCGAACCGTCAGGAGGGTTCATGAGCACGCCCCCGAACGATCCCGTCCCTCCGAGCCCCACGCCCCCGCCCGGGCCCGGCCCCGCTCCCGGTCCTGGGCCGCTGCCGGGGCCCGTCCCCGGACCCGGCGGCCCGGACCCCGTTCCGCCCGCGCCGCCCCAGCCCGAGCCGGACCCGCCGGCGCCGACGCCGCCCCCGGACCCCTTCCCGCAGCCCGGCCCGCTGCCCCCGCCGGGCCCCGGTCCCGAACCGGTGACCTGAGCGTCCCGCACGTCGGCCCCCGCCCATGACAGGGCGGGGGCCGACGCGTGTACGGGGCCGGGCGCGGGTCCGGCTCAGCTCGGGCCGAGGAGCGGCACCCGCTCGGACGGCGGAGGCGGCCCGGGCGGAGTGCCATCGCCGAACGGCCGCCCGCCCAGCTCCTCCCGCCCGTGCGCCGAGAGCCAGTTCCGGGTGTCCGGGCCCAGGGGGACGATCCCGGTCGGATTGATGTCGCGGTGGACGACGTAGTAGTGCGTCTTGATCTGCTCGAAGTCGATGGTGTCGCCGAAACCGGGCGTCTGGAACAGGTCCCGCGCGTAGCCCCACAGCGCGGGGAGTTCGGTCAGCTTCCGCCGGTTGCACTTGAAGTGGCCGTGGTAGACGGCGTCGAACCGCACGAGGGTCGTGAAGAGACGGACATCGGCTTCCGTAAGGGTGTCCCCGACCAGATAGCGCCGGTTTCCAAGCCGCTCCTCCAGCCAGTCCAGCCGGTCCCACAACCTCCGGTACGCCTTGTCGTACGCTTCCTGCCCGCTCGCGAAACCACACTTGTAGACACCGTTGTTGACGTCCCGGTACACCTTCTCCGCCACGTCGTCGATCTCGTCGCGCCACTTCTCCGGATAGAGCTCCGGCGCGCCGGCCCGCTGATGGGCCGTCCACTGGCTGCCCAGGTCGAGCGTGATCTGCGCGAAGTCGTTGGTCACCACCGCGCCGGTGGGGACGTCGACGATCGCCGGCACGGTGATCCCGCGCGCGTACTCGGGGTCCCTTCGGAAGAACGCCTCCTGGAGCCGTTCGATGCCGAGGACCGGGTCCCTGCCGTCCGGGTCCAGGTGGAAGGACCAGCTGCGCTCGTCGTGCACGGGCCCGGCGATGCCCATCGACAGGACGCCCTCCAGCCCCATGAGGCGCCGCACGATCGCCGCCCGGTTCGCCCAGGGGCACGCGCGGGCGATGACGAGCCGGTAGCGCCCCGGCTCCACGGGATACCCGTCCCGGCCGTCGGCCGTGATCCGCGTCGTGATGTAGTTCCGGTCGCGCTCGTACTCACCGTCACCAGCCATGACCACGAGCGTAGCCCGCCCCGCGCGGCTCCGCCCGCGATCAGCCGGAAGCGCCGGCAGGAGCGCCGGGCGCCGCACGCAGGACCGGCATCATCGTCTCGACGGCGGTTTCCCGCGCCAGATGGTCGAGGACCATCCGGTTGATCCGCTCCGGCTGCTCCAGCGGCACCAGGTGGGAGGCGCCGGGCACCACGGCCAGCCGGGCGTCCGGGAGCGCGCGGTAGAGGGCGGCGGTGTGTTCGAGCGTCATCAGGTCGTCGTCGCCGGTCACGACCAGGGTGGGCGCCCGTACCCGCCCCAGGTCCCCGGGGGTGAGCGTCGGCTGGGTCCGCCACATGTCGACGACCTTGGCCGCCACCACCGGCCAGTGGTCCGCGCCGTCCGGCGTGACGGCCGCGTACATCTCGCGGAAGAACTCCATGTCCGGGCTGTCGGGCGTCATCCCGTCGAGCATCGCCGGTTCGACGAAGCACTCGGTGCCGGGCCGGAAGTTCGCCCCGATCGCCACGACCCGGCGGACCAGGTCGGGCCGGGCGGCGGCGACGAGCAGCGCGACGACGCCCCCGTCGCTCCAGCCGACCAGATGCGCCGGGCCGCCGACCACCCGTTCCAGGAAGGCCACCGTGTCGTCCGCCATGTCCCGGTACGACAGCGGCCCGGCTACGTCGGGGGTGTGCCCGTGGGCGCGCCGCTCGGGCAGGAAGAGGCGGTACGCGTCGGCGAGGTCGGGGCGCTGGGCGCCCCACGTCTCGTTGGTGCAGAAGCCGCCGTGCAGCAGGACCAGCGGGTCGCCCTCGCCCTCGGTCTCGTACCAGGTCCTGACCCCAGGAAGGTCAGCGTATGCGCCCATCGGCCCAGGCCCTCTCCGGCTCGTCCCCCGACCCCGCCCAGTCTCCGACGGGCACCGGAGGGCCGCAAACGGTGGCCCGCGCACCGCACACCGGTCGGCGTTCGAACGCGCCGCGGGGGTTCGAACGGAGAAGACGGGGCACCCGGTCATTCCGATCAGAGAAGGGGTGAATGGGCATGAGCGCAGGGGGGTCGACCACGGCCGTCGCGAGAAGAGCGGCCCGTGGGGACGTGGTACGAGCGGGTGCGCGGGCGGGCTTCGTCGCACGGGGAGTCCTGTACCTGCTCATCGGGATCCTGGCCGTACGCATCGGACTGACCGGAACGGGCGAGCAGGCCGACAAGGGCGGCGCCCTCGCGCAGGTCGCCGAGACGCCGTTCGGAGCCGTGATCCTCTGGGCCCTCGGCATCGGACTCGTCGGCATGGCGCTGTGGCGGCTCTCGGAGGCCCTGTTCGGCAGCGCCGGCCCGAAGGGCGACAAGCCGGCCAAGCGGGCCGTGTCCGCCGCCCGGTTCGTCTTCTACGCCGTCTCGGCCTTCTTCGTCCTGTCCTTCGCGACGGGGAACCGGAACAGCGGCGCCGGCTCGACCGACCGGCAGAGCCACGACATCACCGGCCGTCTCCTGGACCTGCCGGCCGGGCAGTGGCTGGTCGGCGCGGCGGCCGTGGGCTTCCTGGGCGCGGGCCTGTGGATGGCCGGCCGTGCCGTGATGCGGAAGTACCGCAAGCACCTGACGTGGGCCGCGATGTCCAAGAAGCAGCAGCGCTTCATGGACGTGACCGGCATCGTCGGCGGCGTCGGGCGCGGGCTCGTCTTCGCCGCGATCGGCTTCTTCGGCCTGAAGGCGGCCATCCAGTTCGACCCGGACGAGGCCAAGGGCATGGACGACGCGATCCGTTCGTTCGCGCAGACCCCCGCGGGACCGTGGCTGTTGGTCCTCGTGGCCCTCGGACTCGTCCTTTTCGGCGTGTTCTCCTTCGGCCAGGCGAAGTGGCGCGACGTCTGACCCGTGAGACCCGACTGAGCGGCCCGCACGCGCACGCGTGCGGGCCGCTCAGTCGCCGTAGCGGCCGGTGTCGACCTCCCAGCGGTGGTAGCCGGCGATCCAGGACGCGAGGCCGTCGACGTACCGGCGGGCGGCCTCGCGCCCGGCCGGGGAGAGCCCGAGGAGGTCGCAGATCCCGGGGACCCGGCCGGACAGCTCCACGAAGCGGTCGACCATCGCCTGGGCCTCGCGCATCACCTCGGCGGCCGCCTCCTCCGGGCTGCCGCCGCGCTCCGCGCGGACGATCATCACCATGTTGGCGACGTCGCCCCGGGCGAGCTCCTGCGCGTACGAGTGCACGTCGTTGGTGAACGACGGTATGTCGGCGGCCAGTTGACGCATCAGACGGAAGGTCGGATGGTGCAGCACCTCCTGCGGCACCTCGAACCGGTTGAGCCGCTCGACCATGTCGAAGAGCGTCTCCATGGCGGCCGTTCCCCGGCGGAGCGCCAGATAGTCCTCCCGGTCCGGGAGCCGCCCGGAGAGACGTCCGGCGGCCTCGGCGGGGTGGCAGGCGAAGTACCACTCCCAGTTGTAGGCGCTCCGGGCCCGCCACCGGGCGGACATGCCGCGCGCACTGCGCTCCCAGAGGTCGGCGAAGGCCCGCTCGACGGGGGTGCGGGCGCCGGGCGCGGGACCGCCCCCGTGCAGGAGGGCCGTCAACCGGGTGCAGACCTCCGCCACCCGCGCGGGGGCCCGGCCGAGACCGGTGTCGAACCCGTCGTCGAAGAGGAAGTAGAAGCCGAGCAGGTCCGCGGCGAGGGCGAGATCACCGGTGGCGCAGTCGGGACTGGTGAAGGCCGCGAGCCGGGGCACGTCCCACCGGTCGTACACCGCCCGGTCGACCGATCCGGCGAGCCCCTCGTGGCGGCGCAGCCACTCCCGGTGGAGGAGGGCGGCGGGCTCCCGGTCCGGATGGCTGTGCGGCGGAAACGGAAGATCGAGCACTGCGGCATGGAACACGTGCACCCCCAGGGCATTGGGCCCGGGTGCCCCCAACGCCCCCCGGCGCGATCGAAGAGTACTTGAATTGATCACTAACTGCCAGGAATAACAAGGGGATCGATTCCGGATCCACACAACCGGGAACCGGTTCGACAACCGGCGCGGCGGCGTCCGGAAGTGGTCAGCGACGATTCGCCCCGGACGGGCGCCCGCCGCCCGCCGGAGCCCGGTCCCGACCTGTCCGAGACTCGCCCCCGGCCCCTCACGTAGAGTGGGGCCCGGGCCGTGACTGGCGCTTGAGGTGGATCACCACCGGGGAGCGGCCCGGCGGGGCGCGCCCACCGGCGCGACCGTGCCGAATGCCGTGCGCCTGGGCGAACCACCGGTCAGAGACGACGCCCAGGAGTTGCCATGTCCACCAGCACCGCCGCCCTCATGGACGGTACGGCCCTCGCCCGCCGCACGGTCGAGGAGACCGCCGCCCGCGCCGCCGAGGTCACCCGCCGCACCGGCGTCACCCCCTGTCTCGCGACCGTCCTGGTCGGCGAGGACCCGGCCTCCGTGACGTACGTGAAGATGAAGCGGAACCGCTGCGCGAAGGTCGGGATCCGCTCCCGTCACGTCGAGCTGCCCGCCAGCACGACGACCGAGGAGCTCGTCGCCGAGATCACCGCGCTCTCCCTGGACCCCGAGGTCCACGGCATCCTCCTCCAGCACCCGGTCGGCCCCCACATCGACGAGCGCGCCGCCTTCGAGGCCATCGCCCCGGAGAAGGACGTCGACGGCGTCACCACGGCCTCCTTCGCCGCCATGGGCTTCGGCCTCCCCGGCTTCGTCTCCTGCACGCCCGGCGGCATCATGCGCCTCCTCGACGCGTACGACGTCGAACTGGGCGGCAAGCGGGCCGTCGTGGTGGGCCGCAGCGCCATCCTCGGCAAGCCGGCCGGCCTGCTCCTCCTCGGCCGCGACGCCACCGTCACCTACTGCCACTCCCGCACCCGGGACCTCTCCTCGGTCGTCCGCGAGGCCGACGTCCTCGTCGCCGCCGTCGGCAAGCCGAACTTCATCAAGGGCGAGGACATCAAGCCCGGCGCCGTCGTCGTCGACGCCGGCTACAACCCCGGCAACATCGGTGACGTCGACTTCGCGTCGGCCGCCGAGCGCGCCTCCCTGATCACCCCCGTCCCCGGTGGTGTCGGCCCCATGACCATCGCCGTGCTCCTCGCCCAGACGGTCGAGGGCGCCGAGCGCCAGCTGGGTCTGTAGGACGACCATGACGGAGGGACGGCAGGGCGCGCGTTCGGGAATCGTCACGACGCCGTACGGACGAGGCCCGGCCGACCGCGAACGCCGCCGCTCCGGACGGCTCGCCGCGTCCCGGCCGGTACCGGCGGCGCGGCGCGCCCGCCGGCTCGGTACGCCGCTCGTCCCGCTGCTCACGGCCGCCCTGGTGGCGACCGCCTTCCTGACCGTCCGGGGCGGCGGGGAGCACGACGGGAACCCGGCGGGTGCGCCGGCCCCCGTCGCCACCGAGGACACCGGCGCGGACACCGCTCCTCCCGCGACCGGCGGCCGCTCGCCCGACGCGCCCGGTGCGACCGGCACGCCCGGCGCCGGGACATCCGACACGCCGACGCCCGGCACGACACGGGGCGGCACCCCGGCGGCCGGGGCCGCGCGGGGCGGCACGCCGACGCGTACGGAACCCGACGCCCGGTCCCCGCGCACGAGCACGTCACCGGCGCCGTCCAGGACCAGGGACACCGCCCCCGCCAGGACCGCCCCGGCCTCCTCCGGCGGACCGAGGGGCGAACGGCGCCCCGAGCGGCCCGTCTCCTTCGAGGCGCTGCGCGTGGGCGACTGCTTCGACATCGACCGCGGCGCGCCGGGCACCGCCGTCCGGCGCCCCTGCGACACGCCGCACTCCGCCGAACTCGTCGCCCGGCCCCGGCTGGTCGGCCGCTACGCCACGGACCGGGCGGTGCGCGAGGCGGCCGCAGAGCTCTGCCGCGAGCCGCTGCGCCGCAAGGCCGCCCGACAGCCGCTCGGCACCCACTGGACGACCTTCGTCCAGTACCCGTACCGCACGAGCCACCTCCTCGGCTCGGACACCGTCGCCTGCAGCCTGGCAGCCCCTTCCTCCACCGGCGGCAGGATCAGCCACCGGCTCGGATAGCGCTGACCTGCTCAGCTCGGGTGACGTTCTCGCGGTCCGGGTCGCACCGCCCGCTCAGACGGCACCCGCCGCGAAGGCCGTTGCCAGGGCCGCCGCCGGATCCCGGTCCGCCGGACCCGCCGGAGCCCAGCGCCCACCGGCCTTCAGATACGGCCACCAGCGGCCGTCCTCGCCGAGCCGCAGCTGCGCCTCCGCGCCCACGGCCGTCCACCGCGCGCCGCCCGAACGCCGCAGGACCGGCCGCTCGTCGTCCTCCCAGGCCTCCGCGAGCCGCGCCCCGGCACGGGCCAGCGCCTCGGCGTCCGGCGTCCACTCCTCCTCCAGTACGGCGAGGGCGGCGGCGCCCCCGAACCGCCACGCGCGCGTGGCGAGGTCCATGTCCGCCCGCGACCTGCCCGAACCGGCGGCGAGCCGCGCCGCGATCCACGGAGCGGGGGAGCCCGCGGCGAGCCGTACCGCGTCCTGAGCGCCCGTCAGCCCCGCCTCCACGAGCTCCGGCACGTCCCCGGCCGAGCCCAGCGCCTCGACGAGCAGTCGGTGCGCGCGGTCCGCCGCGTCCGCCGCGAGGAATTCGAGGGCCGCCGGATCCGCCCCCGGCTCCGGTTCGGTGTCCGTGTCCAGGGACGGTGCCCGGCCCGGCGCGGCGGGAGCGACCGGGGGAGCGGGCAGCGGCGGCAGCAGGAACGCCGACGCGTACGCCTCCTCGGCCGACACGCTCGGCATCCCGCCGACGGACCCGGAAGCACCGGCACCGTCCGCGTCGCCGTCCCCGTCACCCGCCGGAGGAGCGACGGCACGCGCGGCACTGCGCTCCTGCAGCTGGTCCAGCAGGGTGCGCTCGCCGCGCCCGCGCATCAGGAGCAGTACGAAGGGGTCCTCGTCCAGGAGCCGCGCCACCTGGTAGCAGAGCGCCGCCGTGTGCGGACAGTGGTCCCAGGCCTCGCAGCCGCACTCCGGATCCAGGTCGCCGATGCCCGGCAGCAGATCGAGCCCGGCCGCCGCCGCGTCCTCCACCAGGTGCGGCGGCATCTCCCGGTCGAGGAGCGCCGCGATGTGGCCCGCGCTGTCCACCGCGAGGCCGAGCAGCCGCTCCCACTCCTCCTCGGAGAACTCCCGCACCAGCACGTCGCTCCGGTGCGCCGTGCCGTCCCGGTCCTTGACCACCGCGGTGATCCGGCCGGGCCGCACCGACACGGCGCCCACCGCCCCCGCGCGCGCGTGGCGGCGCCCCGCCTTGAGCTGCTGACCGTCGAGCGCGGTGTCCTCCAGGGCCTTGAGCCACTCCCGGCCCCACCAGGTCCGGGTGAAGCCCGTGCTGCCCGGAGCCGGCGGCAGCGCCGCGAACGTCCGCTGCTCGTCCCCGTGTCCGTACCCGCTCATCGTCCGTCCCCTCGCAGTCGCACCAGCTCCGCCAGTTCGGCATCGGTCAGTTCGGTCAGCTCCGGCGGCATGTCCCCGCCGGTGCCGAGCACGGAGTCCGCCAGCTCCCGCTTGCGGTCGAGCATCGCGGCGATCCGGTCCTCGATCGTGCCCTCCGCGATCAGCCGGTGGACCTGCACCGGCCGGTCCTGCCCGATCCGGTACGCGCGGTCGGTGGCCTGCGCCTCGACCGCCGGGTTCCACCAGCGGTCGTAGTGCACGACGTGCTCGGCGCGGGTGAGGTTGAGCCCCGTCCCCGCGGCCTTCAAGGAGAGCAGGAAGACCGGGACCTCGCCGTTCTGGAAGCGGGCGACCATCGCCTCCCGCTCCGCGACCGGCGTGCCGCCGTGCAGGAACTGCGTCCGCACGCCCCGCGCCGAGAGGTGTGCCTCCAGGATGCGGGCCATCCCCACGTACTGGGTGAAGACCAGGGTGCACGCGCCCTCGGCGACGATCGTGTCGAGGAGCTCGTCGAGCAGCTCCAGCTTGCCCGACCGCCCCGCGGTCGCCGGCCGCTCCTCCTTGAGGTACTGGGCGGGGTGGTTGCAGATCTGCTTGAGCCCCGTCAGGAGCTTCACGACGAGACCGCGGCGCGCCATGCCGTCGGCCTCGGAGATCGCCGCAAGGGTCTCCCGCACCACCGCCTCGTACAGACCGGCCTGTTCGGGCGTCAGCGAGACGGTCCGGTCGGTCTCCGTCTTCGGCGGGAGCTCGGGCGCGATGCCGGGGTCCGACTTGCGGCGGCGCAGCAGGAACGGCCGGACGAGCGCGGACAGTCGTGCGGCGGCGGCCGGGTCGCGACCGCCCTCGACGGCGGCGGCGAACCGGGTGCGGAAGGCGCCCAGACCGCCGAGCAGCCCCGGGGTGGTCCAGTCGAGGATCGCCCACAGTTCGGAGAGGTTGTTCTCCACCGGCGTGCCGGACAGCGCCACGCGTGCGCGTGCCCCGATGGTCCGCAGCCGGCGGGCCGTCGCCGAGTACGGGTTCTTGACGTGCTGCGCCTCGTCCGCGACGACGAGCCCCCAGTTCCGCGCGGCGAGCCGCTCGGCGTCGAGCCGCATGGTGCCGTACGTGGTCAGGACGAAGCCGCCGTCGGGAAGCTCCTCCAGGTCGCGGGCGGCGCCGTGGAAGCGGCGCACCGGCGTGCCGGGCGCGAACTTCTCGATCTCCCGCTGCCAGTTGCCCATGAGCGAGGTCGGGCAGACGACGAGGGTGGGGCCCGCCGAAGCCGGATCGGTCTGCCGGTGCAGATGCAGGGCGATGACCGTGATCGTCTTGCCCAGTCCCATGTCGTCGGCGAGGCAGCCGCCGAGACCGAGCGAGGTCATCCGGTGCAGCCAGTCGAGTCCGCGCAGCTGGTAGTCGCGCAGGGTCGCGGCGAGCGCGGCGGGCTGGGCCACCTCGGGCTGGTCGCCCTCGGGGTGCGCGAGCCGTTCCCGCAGCCGCTCCAGCGGGCCGGTCGCCGCCACCTCGACGGTCCGCCCGTCGATCTCGGTCGTCCCGGTGAGCACGGCCGAGAGCGCGTCCACCGGCGTGACCTCGCGGTCCTGGTGGGTCCTGGCGCGGCGCACCTCGGCCGGATCCACGAGGACCCACCGGTCGCGCAGCCGCACGAGAGGGCGCCCGGTCTCGGCGAGCCGGTCGAGCTCGGTACGGGACAGCTCGTGGTCCCCGACGGCGAAACGCCAGTTGAAGGCGAGGAGGGAACCGGCGGAGAGGAGGGAGGGGAGGGCGGAGGTCAGGGAGGAAGACTCCGCGTCGTGATCGGTGTCGGTGTTCGGGGTGCCCGGGGCGCCCGGGGTGTGCGTCGAGCTTCCGTCCGGCAGGCCGATCACCGCCCGGGCCGTCAGGCGGTCGGTGAGTTCGCGCGGCCAGTGGACCTGGACGCCGAGCGCCGCGAGGGCGTCGGCCGCCGGGCCCAGGAGTTCCGTGACCTCCTCGTCGGCCAGTTCGACCGTGTCGGGCACGGCTGCCGACAGGAGCGGGGAGAGCGGGGGCCAGGCGCGGGCGGCGCGCCGGAGGGCGAGCAGGGCGTCCATACGGGCGCGGGGGCCGAACGCCGCCCCGACCGGTCCGGAGCCCGACCACACCTCGGCCGCGTCCGCGACCAGCGTCGGATCGGCGACGCCGTGCAGCTGGAGCACCGCCCGGAAGTCGGGCGCCTCCCGCGACTCGGCGGTGAAGCCGGGCAGTTCGAGGCGGAGCGAGAGCCGGACGCCCGCGTCGTGCACGGCGGCCACGTCGGCCGCCCACGCCCGCTGTTCGGGAACCGCCTGCGGCTCCGTGGCCGCGAAGGCGGGCCCACCGGCCGCCTGCGGAGCCGCCGGAGTGCGCGGCAGGGTGTCCGCGACGGCGTCGACGAAGGCCCGGAGCAGCGCCTCCGGTTCGGGCAGCAGCGGCGATTCACCAGAGGCGTCCGGGGCATCAGGGGAATCCGTGGAGACGGGAGAGGCCGCGGCGAGGGGTACGGCATGGGCCGTGGGCGGCATCGAGGCGGCGAGCGTACGGAGCCGCCCCAGCTCCTCGGGGCCGAGCGGCCCGGCCCGCCACGCGTCGTGGTCGCCGGGCGTGAGACCGGGCAGGAGCAGACCGCGCGCCACGAGGTCCAGGGCGAGCAGCGCGGCGGCGCCCCAGAAGGCGGCCGCGGGCGATGCCGCGTCCGAGAACCGGGCGCGCACGAGCAGCGGCAGGGCCTCCCGTACGGAGAGGGCGCGGGCGGGGACGGTCACGGGCCGGAGGGTGTCGCCGTCCACGACCGTCAGCTCGGAGACGGCCACGGACGCGTCGGGGGAGTCCGGCAGCGAGGCGCCGGGAAGGTCCGGCAGCGGCTCGCCGCCCGGGGACCAGAAGGCGATCCGTCCGGCGCGGGGCGGATCGGCGGGGAGGAAGACTGCGGAGTGGCGGGAGAGGTTCCGGGCGGGTTCGCGGGCCGAATCATCGGGTCCGTGCGGCAACGACAACGCATTCCTCAAATTTGACTACTGGAGGCCGAGTCGCAGATGTTACCCCACCGCAATCCCCGACGCGCACTCGATTCGAGTGTGGTGCGTCACAGGTGAACGTTCCTTCATGAGGTGGGGCTCTCCCCACCCCGGTCCCCCGGGAGCGCCCCCGCACGGGACGGGTGGTGACGCCATGGTTCCGGAGGGTCGCGCGTCCGTACGTTCGGGCAGGCGCCCCTCGACCGACAGAAACCGGAGCCCACCATGCCCCAGGTCACCGTCCTGCCCCCGGCCTCCGCACCTTCCGCGGCGCCCGCCCGTGTCAGGGGCGGCAGCGAGTTCAGCCCGCTCCTGCGGACGGTCAGGGAACAGGGCCTCCTCGAACACCGTCCCGGCTGGTACGCCCGCGTCATCGTCCTCAACCTCCTCGGCATCGCCGCCGTGGTGGCCGGACTCGCCCTCGCCGGCCCCTCCTGGTGGACGCTTCCGCTCGCCGCCCCCCTCGCCCTGCTCTCCGCACGCGCCGCCTTCGTCGCCCACGACGCCGGGCACGCCCAGATCACCGCCGACCGCAGGGCGAGCCGCGCCGTCCAGCTCGTCCACGCCAACCTCCTCCTCGGCATGAGCCGGGAGTGGTGGAACGACAAGCACAACCGTCACCACGCGAACCCCAACCACCTCGACAAGGACCCGGACGTCGCGGCCGACGTCCTCGTCTTCGCCGAACACCAGACGGCGGGCCGCACGGGCCTGCGCGGCTTCCTCACCCGCCACCAGGCCAAGCTGTTCTTCCCCCTGACGACCCTGGAGGGCATCGCGCTCAAGGCGTACGGGATCCAGGCCCTGCTCGCGAAGGACGGCCCCTGCCGCACCCGGCGCGAACGGCTCGTCGAAGGCGGCCTGCTCCTCGCTCACTTCGCCGGGTACGCGACCCTGCTCCTCGCCCTGCTCGCGCCCGCGGAGGCCCTGGTCTTCGCCCTGCTCCACCAGATGCTCCTCGGCGTCCACCTGGGGATGGCCTTCGCCCCCAACCACAAGGGCATGGACCGGCCGGACGAGCACGAGGACGGCGACACCTGGGGCCATCTGCGCCGTCAGGTGCTCACCTCGCGCAACATCCGTGGCGGCGCCCTGACCGACTGGTTCCTCGGCGGTCTCAACTACCAGGTCGAGCACCACCTGTTCCCCAGCATGCCGCGCCCGAACCTCCGGCTCGCCCAGCCCGCCGTACGGGCCCACTGCGCCGCGCTCGGCGTGCCGTACACGGAGACCGGCTTCGTGGACTCGTACCGCCAGGCCCTCGGCCATCTGCACGAGGTGGGCGCGTCCCTGCGCGGCTGAACGGGACCGGTCCCGGGTGCCGGAGGGCCGTACCGCCCTCCGGCACCCGATGCGCTCACCCCGTCAGCGCGCAGGAGTTGACCACGTCACCGCCCGCCGGCCGCGCGATCGTGCGGTCCGAGGGCGGCCTCACGCCCTCCTCGACCCAGCGCGTCAGCGCGTCGAACGCCGAGCGGTAGCACGGCAGGATCGGCCGCAGCCGGTCCGGGTAGGTGTCGTACAGACCGTCGGTGTGCGTTCCGTCCTGCACCGTGTAGTACCGGTGCAGCCGGCCCCGCCCCCGGTCGTCGACCATCCGCGCGTACACGTCGGAGTCGGTGGCGATGGGCAGCAGGGTGTCCAGGTCGCCGTGGAGCGTGATGAGCGGCTTGCCGATCCGCCCGGTGAGCGCGACCTTCGCGACGGCGCGGTGGACGGACGCGGGCCGGGAGGCGTAGTCGTACGACGCGTCCGAGGCGCAGGGCGCGAAGATCTCCTCCACGGTCCGGCCGGCGGTGGAACCCGGGCAGGCCGGGTCGTACGAAGGGTCGAACTCGGCCCGGAAGACCTTCTGCGTCAGCCCCCAGTACGCCTGCTCGTGGTACGGCCAGAGGAAGCGCGAGTCCGGCGCGAAACCGGCCCCGATCAGGTCCTCGTCGGTGGCCCGCCCCAGGGAGCGGGCCACGGTGACGGGCAGGCTCGTCAGCAGGTTGGGGCCGCGCGCGGTCCACAGCACGCCCTCCCAGTCGACCCCGCCGTCGTACAGCTCGGGCCGGTTCTCCAGCTGCCAGCGCGTCAGGTAGCCGGCGTTGGAGATGCCGGTCATGTACGTGCGGTCCGGGGCCCGCCCGTACCGCTGCCGTACGGTCTTCTTCGCGGCGAGCGTCAGCTCGGTCACCCGGCGGTTCCACTCGGCGACCGCGTCGCCGGGCCTCCGCCCGTCGGTGAAGAAGTCCGGTCCGGTGTTGCCCTTGTCGGTCGAGGCGTAGGCGAAGCCCCGGGCGAGCACCTGGTCGGAGATGAGCGCGTCCGTCGCGTACTGACGGCGGGTGCCGGGCGCGCCGGTGACGACGAGCCCGCCGTTCCAGCGGTCGGGCAGCCGGATCACGAACTGCGCGTCGTGGGCCCAGCCGTGCGTGGCGTTGAGCCGCGAGTCGTCGGGGAAGTAGCCGTCGATCTGGACGCCTGGCACCCCCGAGGGGTTGCGGGTCCCCTTCGCGGCGAGACCGGCCTGGTCCGCCATGTCGGTGTACGGCGTGCCCGCGAGCCCCGCGGTCGTCAGGTCCTCCAGACAGGCGGACCGCTGGTGCTCGGCGCCGGGCACGTGGAGCCCGTGCCGGCCCGCGCAGTGCGCGGCGGCCTCCGGCTCGGCCCCGGCGGGGGACGCGGGGGCGAGGACGGTGACCCCGGCCAGGAACGCGGCGAACAGTGAGACGCCCGGGAACAGGCGCATGGTGAGCCTCCGGTGGGACGGCGGAAAGAACGAAGGGAAAAGAAGGGGGATCGGCGCCACATCGTGCGGCGTGCCCCTTCCGCCGGACCATGGTCGGAGACCACACCTCGGGCCACCGTCCTATAGGGCACGCCCCGGACCGGCCGTGTCCCCGGCTCGTTAGGCTGCGGGGATGCACCTTCCCTCGGTCGACGAGATCCGCGCGCTGCACAGAAAACACGCTCCTCATGAGGAGGCGTTCGAGCTCGTCTTCACCCACTGCGAGATCGTGTGGCGGATCGCCGAACGCCTGCTCCCGCGCTCGGGCGAGAACCTCGACCCGGAACTCGTGCGCGCGGGGTGCCTGCTGCACGACATCGGGGTGTACCGCCTGTACGACGCCGAGGGACGGCTGGACGGCCGCACCTACATACGGCACGGGATCCTGGGCCACGAGCTCCTGGCGGCCGAAGGCCTCCCGGAGACCGTGTGCCGGTTCTGCTCGTGCCACACGGGCGTCGGACTGACCAAGGAGGACGTGCTCACGCAGGGGCTGCCGCTGCCGCCCGCCGACTACGTCGCGGTCACGCCCGAGGAACGGATCGTCATGTACGCGGACAAGTTCCACAGCAAGAGCACACCGCCGAGGTTCCTGTCCCCGGAGACCTACGCGGTGTCCGTGTCCCGGTTCGGCCAGGACAAGGTCGCGGCCTTCGGGGCGCTGCGCACGGTGTACGGCGACCCGGAGCTCGACGGCCTGGCCGCCGCGTACGGACACGCCCTGACCTGAGGCCCGGGAATTCCGGCGGAGCGGTACCGGATCAGGCCGGGCGCACGGCCATCGCGTCGAGGCCCTTGAGGAGCGCCGGGAGCCTCGCCCCCCGCGCCACCGGCAGCACCTCGCGCGGCACCTCGTCGAGCAGGACGAACGCCATGTCGTCGGCCTTCGCCACGAACGACCAGCCGGGGCCGTCCGCGCGCAGCAGCCGCGCACCGGCCTCCGCGCCGGAGGCGGACCGCACCCGCCCCAGCGGCGGGGCCTCCTCCAGATAGGCGTGCAGCTCGTCCAGGACCCTCCGGACGCCGTCGTACGGGTCGCTCCCGGCGGCTCCGGCGGGCGCCGCCTCCGTGCCCTCGGCACTCTCCGCGTACGTGCCGTCGTCGCCGATCCGGGACCGCCAGGCGGTCCAGTGGAGCGCCACCTGATCGGCGCCCAGACGACGCTGGGCCGGTCCCCACACGTCGCCCGACGGCGGGACCAGCGGAGCGGGGTCGCCCTCCTCGGGCTCCGGGTCGTGCGGGGCCGGCACCCCCGGGGCGGCGGTGGCCACGGGGAGCGGCCAGCCCGGCAGCCCGGTGACCACGGTCTTCTCGTCCGGGGACAGGTCGTAGGCCATCCCGCAGTCCCAGGAGGAGATGGCCACGGCGACCAGGGAGACGTCGTCGACGACCACCGTCCACCGCGCCCCCAGACCGTCCTGGCCGAAGACGAGCCCGTACCCCTCCGGGTGCGGCCCGAGGCCCAGCGCCGCGCAGGCCGCCGGATAGTCGTCCCCGAGCACGCTCGGGAAGCGCGCGGGCGTCAGCAGCGCGGCGGTCAGCACGAACAGCGCGTCGGCGTCGCCGTCGCCCTCGGCGATCGGGTCCGTCCCAGCCACGGCAGCCTCCCCATCCAGTCGTCGGCGCACCTTAACCAGTGAGTAACCCACGCGTCGAGGGTTCCCGCCGGGGAAGGCCGTGCTCGTCGGGGAGGGCCGTGCTCGTCGGCCCGACGCCGTTCCTGGATACCGCCCCTATCCATGTCCGCCCGGTTCTCGTGTCCGTCCGGCGTCACGCCGATTCGTCCCGCAGGCCGAGCAGCGAGCGGGCCACGGCGAGCGGCGGCTCGTTCCGTTCCCGGGCGAGGGTGATGAGGGCCCGGCAGGCCAGTTCGTTCACGCCGAAGGAGAGCGCGCCGGGGGAGACGCGGTTCGCGGCCTCCTCCGCCCGGCCCTGGTCGTCCTCGGCGCACGCGGCCACGTACACCGCCGCAGCCTCGAAGAGGTTGTGCCCCTGCCGGGCGGGACGCGCCGGCGCGGCGGCCCCGGGCGGCCTCCGGGCGAAGGGAAGGAGTCTGCGGAGTCTTTCCGGTACCTGTGTCACGGCCCGCCGCCTTTCCCGGGCACGGCTTGCCCGGCAGGTCCACCGTAGACAGTGGAGTGCCGGTGCAGAAGGGCGCGTGGGCGCGCCCGGGGGGCCTGCCGGAGGGACGCCGACGGTGGCTCAGCCCTCGCGGACGGCCAGGGCCAGGTACCGCGCGTCCTCGTCGACGTAGTCGACGAGCCGCCAGCCGGTCTCGGCGAGCAGAGGACGCAGCCGAGGTTCGGCACGCAGGTCGTCCGGCGTGAGGGGGCGGCCGTGCCGTACCGCCAGGGCGGCCCGCCCGATCGGGTGGAACAGCGCGAGCCGGCCGCCGGGCCGTACGACACGGGCGAGCTCCCGCAGACCGGCGGCGGGATCCGTGAGGTGCGAGACGAGCCCCGCGCCGAAGACGGCGTCGAGCGCGCCCCCGCGCACGGGCAGCCGGCCGACGTCGGCGAGGAGCAGCGCCCCGCCGTCCGCGCCGTCGCGCCCCGCCCGGACGGCCCGTTCGAGCATCTCCGGGGTGAGGTCCGCCCCGATGACGGTGCCGGAGGGGCCGACGGCGGCGCGGAGCGGCGGAAGCGCGCGGCCGGTCCCGCAGCCCGCGTCGAGGACCGCGTCGCCCGGACGCAGGCCGAGCTCGGCCACGGCGACGGCGTACGCGGGGCCGTCGTCGGGGAACCGGCTGTCCCAGTCGGCGGCACGGGCACCGAAGAACTCTCGGACGCGTGTGGGGTCATCGCTCATGCGCCCATGATCTCGTACCCGGAGGGGTGAAAGCCGGGCGCGCATGCCACCCGCAGGGGTGAACGTCCGGCGCGGGCTTTCTGGGTGAGCGTTCGAACCCGGCGCGATCGTTCGGGGTCAGCTCTCTGTCACATTCCATCAGCTTTCGAAATGCGCCCCCGGTGCGCCCCCCGATGCGCACTAGCGTCCCTGAGCCATGGGACACCTGGACCACGCCGCCTTCGGCTGGCTTACCCCCGTGCTGTCGTACGCGATGGCCTGCATCGGCGCCGCCCTCGGACTGCGTTGCACCGTACGGGCGCTCGACGCGACCGGCCGGTCACGGCGGAACTGGCTGCTCACCGCCGCCTCCGCGATCGGCAGCGGCATCTGGACGATGCACTTCGTCGCGATGCTCGGATTCGGCGTGACCGGCACCGACATCCGTTACGACGTTCCGCTCACCGTCCTCAGCCTCGTCGTCGCGATGGCCGTCGTCGGCGTCGGCGTGTTCGCCGTCGGCCACGGACGCGACCGGGTCCGCTCCCTGCTGATCGGCGGACTGACCACGGGCATCGGCGTGGCGAGTATGCACTACCTCGGCATGGCCGCCCTCCGGCTCCACGGCCAGGTCCGGTACGACCCCCTGCTCGTCGGCCTCTCCGTCCTGATCGCCGTCGTCGCCGCCACCGCGGCGCTGTGGGCGGCCCTCCACATCCACGCGCCCGCGGCCGTGGCCGTCGCCTCGCTGGTCATGGGCGCGGCGGTCAGCAGTATGCATTACACCGGAATGCTCGCGGTGAGCGTCGAGGTCGTCCCCTCTTCCGCCGCCCTGCCCGGTGCCGCGGTCATGCAGTTCGTCTTCCCGCTCGCCGTCGGCCTCGGCTCGTACCTCTTCATCACCGCCGCCTTCGTCGCCCTCTCCCCGACGGCCGGGGAACGCGCCGCGTACGCCTCCGCGGGGCGCCCCACCGAACCGGAGGAGCATCCGGCGGACGCCGAACACCACGGCTCCCGCACTGCCGAAGCGACCCGCACGCGCACGCGTACGCACTGATTCGGCGGCCCTGCCGGCCGGGCCCGTCCCACCCGTCCCACCGCACCAGAGACAGCCGCAGCCGGAACGAGGAGGCCATGCGAACTCCCCGCAGCACCAAGGACGCCGGGGTACCGGCACCGCCGACAGCCGTGCGCGGACGACGCGCCCACGCGGGCCCGCCCGCCGACGAGGCGGAGCCGCACGCTTCGGCGGGAGCCGCTGCCTTCCCGGACCTCACCGATCCGGCGGGATCCTCCGCCCCCGGCGACGACCGCGTCCGGACCGCCCCGCGCCCCGGCCTGCGCCCCCGTACGGTCCGCGCCAAGATCGTCTCGCTCCTGATGGTTCCGGTCGTCTCGCTCCTCGCTCTGTGGGGCTTCGCCACCGTCACCACCGCCCAGGACGTCGCCCGGCTCCGTCAGCTCCAGCGCCTCGACGCCGAGGTCAGGGAGCCCGTGTCGGCCGCCCTCACGGCGCTCCAGGCGGAACGGCGCGCCGCCGTACGACAGGTCGCGGCCCCCGGAGCCAACCGGGCCGCCGAACTCAAGGACCGGATGCGCCGCACGGATGATGCCGTCGACCGGCTCCGCCTGGACGCGCACCACACCGTCGGCGACACCGGGGACCTGCCCGACGAGGTCGCCGACCGGGTGAGCGCGTTCGTCGGCAAGACCGAGGGCCTCGCCCTGCTCCGTACCGCCGCGGCCGACGGACGGGCCGACTGGGACCAGGTCTACGCGGAGTACACCGGGGCCATCTCCGCCGCCTTCGCCGTCGGCGGCGCCCTCGCCGGTGTCCAGGACGCCGAACGGGGAGCCGACGCGCGCGTACTCCTGGAATTCGGCCGGGCGGGCGAGATGCTGTCCCGCGAGGACGCCCTCCTCGGCTCCGCCCATCTCACCGGTCTGCTCACCGCCGACCGGCTGCGCGCCTTCTCCGGGGCCGTCGAGACCCGCCGCGCCCTCATCGCCTCGGCCACCGCCGACCTGCCCGCCGCCGAACGCGCCGCGTGGACCCGGCTCGCCACCGGCGCCGACCACCCCCGGCTCACCCTCGCGGAGGACCGGATCCGGGCCGCGAGCCCCGGCCGCCCCGCCGCCCAGGCGGTCGCCTCCGCCGACTGGGACGCCCCCCTCGCCGCCGTACGCGACGGACTCGCCGCGATCGAGACCGACGCGCGCGCCGGGGCGGCCGACCGCACCGACCCCTTCGCCGACGGCGCCCTCACCACGGGCGGTGCCGCGGTGGCCTTCGGCCTCGTGGCCGTCGTGACCTCCCTCCTCGTCTCCGTACGGATCGGGCGCGGCCTCGTCGTCGAACTCGTCGGCCTCCGCAACACCGCCCTCGGCATCGCGCGCCGCGAACTCCCCGCCGCCATGCGCCGGCTGCGCGCGGGCGAGGAGATCGACATCCGGGCCGAAGCCCCGGCCGGACCCGACTCCCAGGGCGAGATCGGCCAGGTAGGGGAGGCCCTCGCCACCGTCCACCGCGCGGCCCTCTCCGCCGCCGTCGAACGCGCCGAACTCGCCGACGGCATCTCCGGCGTCTTCGTCAACCTCGCCCGCCGCAGCCAGGTCCTCGTCCACCGCCAGCTCAACCTCCTGGACGCCATGGAACGGCGCGCCGACGACCCCGGTGAACTCGACGACCTCTTCCGGCTCGACCACCTCACCACCCGTATGCGGCGCCACGCGGAGAGCCTGATCATCCTCTCCGGCGCCGCCCCCGGCCGCGCCTGGCGCAGGCCCGTCCCCCTCACCAACGTCGTCCGGGCCGCCGTCTCCGAAATCGAGGACTACGCGCGCGTGGAGGTGCCGAGGCTCCCCGAGACGGCCGTCGTCGGCGGCGCCGTCGCCGACCTCACCCACCTCCTGGCCGAACTCATCGAGAACGCCACCCAGTTCTCCCCGCCCCACACCAAGGTGCGCGTCAGCGGCGAACCCGTCGGCAACGGCTACGTCCTGGAGATCGAGGACCGGGGGCTCGGCATGGGCAAGGAGAACCTCGCCGAGGCCAACGCCCGGATCGCCCGCGCCGAGGACCTCGACCTCTTCGACAGCGACCGGCTCGGCCTCTTCGTGGTCAGTCGCCTTTCCTCCCGCCACGACATCAGGGTCCACCTGCGGCCCTCCCCCTACGGCGGGACGACGGCCGTCGTCCTCCTCCCCACCGACGTGCTCCAGGGCGCGCTCCCGCCGGGACGCGGCACACCGGCGGACGGCCCCGGGACGCCCCGTACCGGAACCCCGTACGAGGAAGGCACGCGGGCGCGGGTCTCCGGCGCCGAAGGCACGGAGGGCACCGACGGACCGCGCGCGGGCGAACCGCGTACGGGCGAACCGCGCACGACGCGGGAGCACGGGAACGCCCGGGGCGGAGCGGACCCCCGGGAGCGCGAACAGGCCCGAGTCCGGGAGGACACCAGGGGTCGCGAGGAGGACCGGGAACGCGAGGATGCGCCCGGTGCCGAGGTCCGCCGTCTCGACCGGGTCCAGCCGCCCCGCTCCTCCTCGCAACGGCCCGGCCCCGCCCCCTCCCAGGACGCGCGCCGAACCGTCCCCCGGCCTCAGGGGAGCGGGGGACGGCACGGGAGCCCGCCGCAGCAGCCCGACGGGTCACGGCCGCCGTCCCCCTGGATCCCGGCTCCCTCCCGTCCGCAGCCGCTGCCGCGCCCGACCGCCGTCCCCGCGCTCACGGCACGTCCGGAACCCGGACCGGCACCCGTCGGGGTCACCGCCCTGCGCCCCCGAGGCTCCTCCGTACCACCGCCGACGCCCGAGCAGGGGGAGCAGCCGCCCGGGGCACCGACCGGTGGCCCCGGCGCCCCTGGCGACTCCGAGGGAGAACTGCCCCGCCGCGTACGACAGGCGAGCCTCGTCCCGCAGTTGCGCGAGGCGCCGGTTCACGAGCAGACCCCCGCGCCCGGCGCGGACGCCCGCACCCCGGAGCGGGTCCGGGAACGGATGACGGCCTACCAGGACGGCTGGCGGCGGGGCGGCGGTCCGGCCCCGGGCGGCAGGCGCCCGCTCGGCACCGGCGCGGGCCACGACGCCGCGCGCCCCGGACCCACCTCCCCGCACGCCCCTCACCCCGAAGGAGACGACGCATGATCGACCACGAGAGGGTCTCCCACCACCGCTCCGGCGAACTCGACTGGCTCCTCGACGACCTCGTGGCGAGGGTCCGCGAGGTCCGCCACAGCGTGGTGCTCTCCGGCGACGGACTCGCCGTCGGGGCCTCCAGCGGCCTCGGTCGCGAGGACGCCGAACACCTCGCCGCCATCGCCTCCGGCTTCCACAGCCTCGCCAAGGGCGCGGGCCGCCAGTTCCGCACCGGCGGGGTCCGCCAGACGATGGTCGAGATGGACGACGGCTTCCTCTTCGTGGCAGCGGCCGGGGACGGCTCCTGCCTCGCCGTCCTCAGCTCCGCGAGCGCCGACATCGGCCTCGTCGCCTACGAGATGGCCCGGCTCGTCAAGCGCGTCGGCGAGCACCTGCACACCCCGCCCCGCCTCACGGTGACCCCGCCGGCCGCGGGCTGACCCGGAGGACCCCATGAACCAGGACAGCACCGGCGGCGGCCCGTCCGTGCCGGGCGGCCGGTGGTACGACTCCGACGCCGGCCCGCTCGTCCGCCCGTACGCGATGACCGGCGGCCGGACGAAACCGGGACCCGGCCACGTGCGGTTCGACCTCATCGCCCTCGTCGTCGTGGACGACGATCCGCCCGGACCGGCCGAGGAGTCCCTCCTCGGCCCCGAGCACCGGTCCCTGCTCGCCCTGTGCCGGGCCGAGACCCAGTCGGTGGCCGAACTCGCCGCCGACGCCGACCTGCCCGTCGGAGTCGTCCGGGTGCTCCTCGGCGACCTCCTCGAATCCGGCTTCGTCCGCGTCAGCCGACCCGTGCCGCCCGCGCGGCTCCCCGACGAAAGAATCCTGAGGGAAGTAATCGATGGCCTACGAGCGCTCTGAGAGCACCGGCGCGGACGACGACGCGGACACCACCGCGCTCGCCCTGAAGATCCTCGTCGCCGGAGGATTCGGCGTCGGCAAGACCACCCTCGTCGGCGCGGTCAGCGAGATCCGCCCCCTGCGCACCGAGGAACGGCTCAGCCGGGCCGGGGAACTCGTCGACGACACCGGCGGCGTGGACCGGAAGACCACCACGACCGTCGCCATGGACTTCGGCCGCATCACGATCCGCTCCGGTCTCTCCCTCTACCTCTTCGGCACCCCCGGCCAGGACCGGTTCTGGTTCCTGTGGGACGAGCTGGCCCAGGGCGCGCTGGGGGCGGTCGTCCTCGCCGACACCCGGCGTCTGGAGGACTGCTTCCCGGCGGTCGACTACTTCGAGCACCGGCGGATCCCCTTCGTGGTCGCCGTCAACTGCTTCACGGGCGCGCGTGCCTACGGCGCGCACGACGTCTCCCGCGCGCTCGACCTGGACCGGGGCACGCCCGTCGTCCTGTGCGACGCGCGCGACCGGGACTCGGGGAAGGAGGTGCTGATCCGCCTGGTCGAGTACGCCGGACGGATGCACACCGCCCGGCTCCTCGACACCGTCGGCTGAACCACGGCCGGATCCGCCCGGCCGGGCGCCTCAGTCCGCGAGACCGGCCTCGGCGATCACCTTGTCGATCCTCACCCGGACGAGGAGTTCGCCGGGAACGGCGTTGCGCTCGCCGAACTCCTCCGCCCGGTCCTCACCCATGTAGCGGGCGCCGATGCGGGTGGCCCAGTGGCGCAACGCGTCCGGTTCCTCGCTGAGTTCGGCGCGCCCGAACAGCGAGACGAAGGAGAACGGCGGGGTGTCGTCGTCCACGCACAGGGAGACCCGCCCGTCGCGGGCGAGGTTCCGGCCCTTCACCGTGGTCTTGCCGGTGTTGAACACGAAGGCGTCGCCGTCGAGCACGAACCAGACCGGCACGACGTGGGGACTGCCGTCGTCGCGAACGGTCGCCAGCTTGCCGGTGCGGGTGCCCGCGGACACGAAGGTCCGCCACTGCTCCTCGGTCATCCTCGTCATGCTTCCCATCCTGCGGCACACGCGGGCGTGGTGCAGTGCTTGCCCTGTCCACGACAGTGCGTAAGGCTTGCGCCGACACGCGGACCACGGTGACACGGGGAGCACGGGAATCCGGGTCGACGGGGACGCACCACGCAGGGGGAGGACCACTGATGGCGTTGGACAAGGCACTGGACTGGCTCCTGGACGACCTGACGCAGCGGGTCGGACACATACGGCACGCGCTGGTGCTGTCGAACGACGGCCTGGTGACGGGCGCGAGCAGCGGGCTGGTGCGCGAGGACGCCGAGCACCTGGCCGCCGTCTCCTCCGGCCTGCACAGCCTGGCCCGGGGCTCGGGCCGGCACTTCAACGCGGGCCGGGCGCGGCAGACGATGGTGGAGTTCGACGAGGCGTTGCTCTTCGTGACCGCCGCGGGCGAAGGCAGCTGCCTGTGCGTCCTGAGCGCGGCGGAGGCCGACGTCGGCCAGGTGGCGTACGAGATGACCCTGCTGGTCAACCGCGTCGGCGAGCACCTCGGCGTGGAGGCGCGACAGCCCGGCTACCCGGGTGGCGGACCGCTCTGACGGCCCTCTGCCGACATTCCACCGCGAGGTTCCGCCACACGTGGTTCACGAACGGTTTTCCACAGGCGGTTTTCCACAGACGGTGCGGGGTTCGTCACTCTGCGTTACGTTCTCTTCGGTGGGTCGGACGGATCCGCGCCACGGAGAATGCGAACGCACGGGGGAGGGCCGCGTGATGACGGTGGAGGGCCACGACAGGACGGCGGACGAGAGGACGCGCACGGTGACACCGGCGCGGGCCGCACAGGAACTGGAGCTGAAGCGCGACGAGTTCCGGCTCGCGGTCCAGCTCGGTCTGGTGCGGACCGTACCGGCCGGAGAGGGCGGACGGCGGCGCGTCGAGCAGGGCGAGCTCGACCGACTCAGGGCCGCGCCCGACTTCCCCGCCGGCCTGCGCGACCGGGTGCGCGCGGTGGGCACCGGGGAGGCCGCCGCACTCCTCGGGATCACCCCGGAGCGGTTCACCAGGCTGGTCCGGACGGGGCACCTCAGTCCGGTGCGGTTCTCGCTGAACCGCTACCGGGCGGTGGTGTGGACGTATCTGGCCGAGGAGGTCGCCGACTTCGGCCGCACCTGCCCGACACTGCTCACGGGACGGCTGCCGCTGGAACTCCGCGAACGCCTCGCCGCGCGCGAGGACCTGCGGCCGAGGAACTGGCGGGCACGACGGCTCGCCCTGCTGCTCCGCGCCACCGACGACCCGTGGGCGCGGGCCTCGGCCATCGCCTCCCTGCTCGACCCGCTCCACGTCGCCGAGGTCGTGGACGACCCGTACGAGCGCGCCCACCTCGACCGGCTGCGCCCGCCGCCGCCACAGGGAATGCCGGTACCCGCCGCCGCGCGCGAGCTCGCCGAGCGGCTCACGCGCGCCGACGACCCGGACGAGATCCTCTGGCACCGGCTGAGCCTGGCGCTCGCCCTGGACGAGGCGCGGGCCGCGTACCCGGCCCCGCACCCGGGGGAGACCGCCGGGGCCGCGCCGACCGTCCCGGTTGCCCGGAGGGTCGATGCCGTGTCTGCGGTACGACCGGCTCCCGCGCCTTCCGTACTGGCCGGGGCCCCGGATCCGTGGGCCGCGACGGTGACGGTACGCGGCGGCCCGAGGGCCCTGTCTGCGCGGTCTCTGCCGACGGCACCACCTTTCCTGACGCCGCCCCTGCCCGCGGGGCCACCGGTGGTCCCGGCACCGCAGGAGGCCGCCCCGGTCCCGCTTCCGGCGGCAGCGGCCCCCGCCGGACGGCCGGAGGTCGTGACCGACCGTCCTGCCTCCCGCCCGATCTCCCGCTCGGCCTCCCGTCCGGCCCGCACCCGGTTCCTCGACCGGTTCCAGTGGGGGCGGGCGAGCGGTGAGGCGCGTGCCCGTCGCCGGAAGCGCCCGGTGTCGTGGCCCTGATGCCGGCCCCGGCCGGGGGAGGGACGGCCCGGTAGGCCGTCGCGGAGATCGCCGGGCGTCGTCGCGTGCCCGGCGGTGGCCCTCGCGGTGCGGCGGCCTCGGAGGGATGCTGGAGAGGTGGCGCGACGAGTCCGGGCACGAGGAGTGCGAGGCGTCACTGGCGACCGGGGGGCCGTGAGGAGATGAGCGACGTGTACGACCCGCACATCGACACCGACGTCACCGTCCAGTTGAGTGACTGCGGCAGGGAGGACGCCCAGGCCGTCTTCGACGTCCTCGACGGGGTCTACCGGCTGGAGGACATCGCGACGCCCGGCCCGCAGGCGGCGACGGATCCGTCCCCCACCGTCTGGGCCGCCACGTACGACACGGCCGGAGGGGAACACCAAGAGGTGTCTCCCGCCCATCTGTCCGCCCTGGTCGGCGTCACGCTCACCGGCGGCTACCACGCCGTCGACGAGGTCGAGAAGGTCCTGGCCACCGGCTTCGACGTCCAGTCCCGGCACACCGTCTCCGGCGACCAGGAGACGGAGGCGCGCCTGCTGCTCGCCTCCCGCTGAGCGGCGGGCACCGCAGGACGCCGCCGCTCAGCGGGAGGCGCCGCCGTAAGAGACGCCGACGCCATCGCCAGGACCGCCCCGGGAGACGCGGACGGGCGCTCCCGGGGCTCTCGTGCGCCCGCGAACGGGCCTCCGACCCCGCTGTCACCCCCCGGTATACACCCTGTGTAGTGTGCATGTTCGGTCGCGCGGCCCGCCCTGACCAGGCGACGGCCGCGACCCTGCCGAACATCACCGGGGAAAGCGGGTTCCACCATGTTCCGATCCAGGCTGCGCCGACGAGGGGGAACGGCCGTCGCCCTGCTGGCCGCCGCGTCGCTGATGGTGACGCTGAGCGGCTGCGGCGTCGACCCGCTCACCCCGCAGGAGGCGCGGGAGGGGGCCGGATCGGACGACAAGCCGGGCGGAGCGGGCCGCCGCGTCGACTGCGCGGAGGTCAAGTGCATCGCGCTGACCTTCGACGCGGGACCGGGCAAGGACACGCCGAAACTCCTCGACATCCTCAAGGAGAAGCAGGTCCCCGCCACCTTCTTCCTGCTCGGCAGCAAGCACGTCGACCGCTACCCGAAGGTGGTCAAGCGCATAGCCGACGAGGGGCACGAGGTCGCCAACCACACCTGGACGCACCGGATCCTGACGGACCTCGACGCCGCCGAGGTCCGCGAGGAGCTGGAGCGCACCCAGGACGCCGTCGAGAAGATCACGGGCCGGAAACCCACTCTGATGCGTCCGCCGCAGGGCCGTACCGACGACACCGTGTCCGAGGTCAGCCGGGAACTCGGACTCGCCCAGATCCTGTGGAGCATCACGGCTAAGGACTACTCGACCGACGACTCGGCCCTCATCCGGCAGCGCGTCCTCGACCAGGCGCACGGCGACGGGATCATCCTGCTCCACGACATCTACGACGGCACGGTCCCGGCCGTTCCCCCGATCATCGACGAGCTCAAGCGGCGGGGCTTCACCTTCGTGACCGTGCCAGAACTCCTCGCCCCCGGGAAGGCGGAGCCCGGGACCGTCTACCGCCCCGAGAAGGATTGACGGGTCCCGGCGGGGGTGGGGGCTTCACCGAAATGGGGTGAGGTGACTCACATCGCCCACTCGGGAACTCTCGGAACATTCGGGAAAGGTTTACCGTTCATATGTATGTGACGGCGAAGGGGTCCGGTCCCCAGGTTCCCCCCCAGAGGTGACCGCCCTTCGCCCGTCACGGCGATCGGCCCCGGTTGGAATCCCCCGTCCAACCGGGGCTTTGTCGTTCCCGCCCTTTCTTCCGCCCCTCTCCGCTTGCCGCACGCCCAGGTATCCGAGGGCGTCCGAGGGCATCCGGACGGGTGTCCCAGGGTGCCCGGGAGGCGCCCGGCGGGCGCCCGAGGGGCGCACGCACCGGCGCGTTCGACTCGTTCGAGTGAGCCTCGGAATGGCGGCCGTAGCCCCGGGAAATCATCACCCCGAGCCGGCGACACGACCACCCGCCAGCCCTCCGACCAGGGACGATCCAAGGGGGACCCCATGCTCCGCGCTGCCTCGCATACCCGCCACGCCCTCGTGGCGACCATCGCCTCCCTCCTGCTCGCCGGCTGCGCCACCGTCGACGCCGGAACACCCGGGGCGCCCGGCACCCCGACCACCGAGGCGGCCCGGGACGCCCTCCTCGGCGCCGCCGAGCGCCGCCTCGTCGCCGACTGCCTGGGCGCCCGGGGCCTCGCCCCCACGGCCAGGCCCCGCGCCCCGGACGAGGACCGCGCCTTCCGGGCGGCGCTCTTCGGCACCGGACCCCGTGAACTCTCCGTGACCCTCGCGACGGGCGCCACCGTCACCGCCCACACGGACGGCTGCCTCGCCACCGCCCGCCACCGGCTCTACGGCGACCAGCACCGCTGGTTCCGCGCCCAGGTCACCGTCGACAACCTCCGTGCCGAGGCCCAGGACCGGATGCGCGCCGACCCCGCCCATCGTGCGGCCCTCGCCCGCTGGACCGCGTGCGCGGCCCCGCCGGACCGACCCCGTCCCGACCGCCCCGACCCGGCTCTCGCCGCCCGTTGCGCCCGCGAGACCGGCCTCGACGCCGTACGCGCACGCCTTGAGGCCGCCGAGCTGGTCACCGTGCGCGCCCTGCACCGCGACGAACTCACCGCATACCGGCAGCTGCGTGACCGCGCGCTGCGGCGGGCAGCCGAACTGCCCGCGTCCACGCACCCGTCCCACCCGCAGAAAGGCCACATCCTCCCGTGAAGCGAATCCTCGCCACCGCCGCCGCGACCCTGCTCGCCGCCACCACCGGTCTCGCCCTCGCCTCCTCCGCCGGAGCCGCCGAATGCCCCAGCGGCAACTTCTGCGTCTGGCAGGAGGCCAACTTCGGCGGCCAGCGCGCCAACTGGAGCGGGGACGACGGCTGGTGGGAGAGCTGGATCTCCGACACCGACTCCTCCTGGGCCAACCACGGCATCTCCGGCCCCGGCATCAAGGACCACGTCCGCGTCTACGAGAACGCCTGGCAGGGCGGCGGCATGACCATCTGTCTCGCCCCCGGTCAGGAGGTCGGCTACAGCGGCGCGGCCAACGACCGCGGCGACTCCCACATCTGGGCGACCGGCTGCTGACCCCGCCCGCCTCGCCCCGGGACGTCTCGTCCGGGTCGGCCGTCTCGCCCCGGGACGCCTCACCCCGGGCCGTCTCGCCTCGGCCGTTTCCGCCCCCGCCCCGCTCCGATCGGCGTCAGATCCGGGCGGGGGAGGCGGTCGGATGGCGGAGGGCGGAGGCGAGCATCAGGCCCGCGCCGCGGACGACGCTGGTCGACGGGTCGTTGGCCAGGCGGAGACGGGCCCGGAGGACATGGGCCAGTCGCCCGGTCACGTCGAGACGGAGGGCGCCGCCGCCCGTCACCAGGACGCCCCGGCGCAGCGCCCCGCGCACGGCGCCCGTGCGGTCGCGCCGCCACAGGTCGCTCACCAGGTCGGCGGCCGTCCCGGCGACCGAGTCCGGGGCGCTCCCCGACTCCGGAAGGTCGTCGAGACCGACCTCGGCGAGCCGGGCGTCCACGACGAGGCCGTCCACGACGAGCGTGACCTCGGTCAACTGCGCGCCGAGGTCGACCACGAGCAGCGGGCCGTCACCGGGCGGGGCGGCGTAGGCCGCCGCGGCGCGGGCGCTGTCCACGGCGAAGACCCGTACCGCGCCGAGGCCGTCGACCACCCGCTTCACCGCCTCCCGTTCCTCCCGGCCGGCGAGCACCGGGTGGGTCAGCATCACGACGGTGTCGTGCCCGTCGCCGCCCGGTGCCGCGGCCGTCAGGCGCCGCAGCAGCCGGAGCTGGGAGTCCGCGTCGGTCACGCGGCCGCGCCGCACCGGACCGCTCGGCACGTCCGCGAAGACGCCCGCCCCCGGGGCCCAGGCGCGGGTCCGGGAGCTGCCGATGTCGAGGGCGATCCCGCGCACCGGCCGCCCGGCACCGCGACCACCGTCTGCTGACCCGAACGATCCCATCGTCTCCGCCGCTTCCGTCCGTTCCTCGCGGACCCGCTGAATGCGAGGCCGACATGGCACCTCACTATGCAGTATCCACAGCGGCAACGCCATGCTGCTTGGAGATCGAAGGAGAAGGGGAGAGAGTTTGAAGGAAGCCCGGAGGGGAGCGGCCGGGTCAGCCCTCGGTGCCCAGCCACAGGTCGGGGCCGAAGACCTCGTAGTGGATGTCGGCCGCGGCGGTGCCCCGGCCGAGGAGGTCGCCGCGCACGGCGCGCAGGAAGGGCAGCGGCCCGCAGAGGTACGCGGTCGTGCCCGCCGGCAGGTCGAGCGCGGTGACGTCCGCGCGGCCCGGCCGGGCACCGGAGTCGCCCGGCTCCTCGTACCAGAGGTGCAGGGTCCCCTGCGGCAGCGCGTCCACGAGGCGCCGCAGCTCGGCGGCGTGCGCGTGGGTCGCGGGAGCGCGATCGGCGTGCACGACCACGACGGGGCGGGCCGATCCGGTGTTCACGAGGTGGTCGAGCATCGCCAGCATCGGGGTGCTGCCGATCCCGGCGGAGGCGAGCAGCAGGGGGCCGTCGCCCCCGGGCAGGACCAGGTCGCCGAACGGGGCCGACACCTCCACCGTGTCCCCCTCGCGGGCATGGGCGTGCAGCCAGGAGGAGACCTCGCCCGCCGGGTCGCCGTCGACCCGCTTCACGGTGATCCGCCAGCGCGGGCGCCCCGGGGCGGAGGAGAGGCTGTACTGGCGGATCTGCCGGGCGTCGTCGGGCAGGGCGACCCGGACGCTCACGTACTGACCCGGCCGGAACGCGGCGGCGGGGCTCCCGTCCGCGTGGCGCAGGACGAACGAGACCGTGTCGGCCGTCTCCTCCCGCCGCTCGGCGATCTCCATCGGCCGCCAGACCTGACCCTCGGTGACGCCGGACTCCTGGTACAGCCGGGCCTCCACGGCGATCAGGGCGTTGGCCATCAGCCAGTACACCTCGTCCCAGGCGCGTGCGACCTCGGGCGTCACCGCGTCGCCGAGGACCTCCACGATCGCGGCGAACAGGTGCTCGTGCACGACCTTGTACTGCTCCGAGGTCACCCCGAGCGAGGCGTGCTTGTGCGCGATCCGCGACAGCATCGCGTCGGGGCGCCGGTCCGGGTGCTCCAGGAGGGTCGTGGCGAAGGCCGCTATGGAGCCCGCGAGCGCCTTCCGCTGCTCGCCGTTGGCCTGGTTGCCCCGGTTGAACAGGTCGCGCAGGAGCTCGGGGTGGGCGGCGAAGAGCCGCCCGTAGAAGCGCTCGGTGATCCGGTCCAGGGCGCCGCCGACGGCGGGCAGGGTGGCGCGGACGACCGGGACGGCCTGCTCGGACAACATGGGAACTCCAAACTGGTAGATCATCTACCTATTTAAGGGTGGAGAGAAGCGCACGCCCTGCGGCGCGTGCGGTCGGGGGAGGGGCGGTCAGGGAGTGGGGCGGGGGGAGAGGGAGAGGAGGAGCGGACCGGTCGGCGAGGATACGAGCTCCGCCACGGTCAGTGGATCGAGCACGCGGTAGAACGCCTCCTGTGCCTCGCGGAGCGCCCCCCGGAGTCGACAGGCGGATCTGAGCGGGCAGGGCGGATCGCCCTCACAGGCGACGACCTCCTCCTCGCCCTCCAGGGTGCGGGTCAGCCAGCCCACCGACGAGCGCCGGCCCAGTTCCGTCAGGGCGAGCCCGCCGCCGCGTCCGCGCCGGGCCTCGACCACGCCGAGGTGCTGGAGCCGGGTGATCACCTTCGCCATGTGGGCGTACGGCACGTCCATCGACTCCGCCACCTCGCGGGTGGTGACGGACTCCTCCGGTGCGGTGACCGCCAGGCGCATCACGGCGCGGAGCGCCAGGTCGGTGAACTTGGTCAGCTTCACGATCCGACCGTATCAAAGTGGCATTTCAGATTCGTATTCAGGGTTGTGTTCTCGCCACGAAAACCGTCGGGCCCGTGGATCTCCAGGGGAGACTCCACGGGCCCGACGGGGCGCGCCGCCCCTACCCTTTCGGCACCTCAGGACAAGACCTTGGTCTTCGCCTTCTCGAACTCCTCCGCCGTGATGGCGCCCTTGTCCTTCAGGTCCGCGAGCCGCGCCAGCTCGTCCGTGGCGCTCGTACCGCCGCCCTGGGTCCCGGCCGCCTTGCGGATGTAGTCCTGGAACGCGGCCTCGCTGTCCTTCATCTGTTTGGCGTCACGCCGGCTCATGCCCTTGCCGCGGGCGATGACGTAGACCAGCACCCCGAGGTACGGGAGCAGGATGCAGAAGATCAACCAGCCCGCCTTGGCCCAGCCGTTCAGCTCGTGGTCCCGGAAGATGTCGGTGACCACCTTGAACAGCAGGAACAACCACATGATCCAGAGGAAGAACCACAGCATGGTCCAGAAGAGGTTGAGGAGAGGGTAGTCGTCCATTGCCGCACGCTCCGTTCCGGCGCCGACCGGGGAGAGGCCGGGCGTTTGCAGCGAGTCTCACCCAGGTGCCGCGCCTCCGCACGTCGTGGCGGTTCAGGCGCCGCGCAGGGCGGCCAGCGCGCGGTCCGCGTGCGCGTTCATCCGCAGCTCGCTGCGCACGACCTCCCGCACCCGCCGGTCCTGGCCGATCACGAACGTGACCCGCTTCGTCGGAGCGATCGAGAACCCGCGCTTGACGCCGAACCGCTCCCGCACGGCACCGTCGGCGTCGGACAGCAGGGGATACCCGAGGGAGTGCCGCTCGGCGAACTCCTGCTGCCGTTCCACCCCGTCCGAGCTGATCCCGACGGGCAGCGCGCCGACGGCGCGGAACTCGGCCGCCAGATCGCGGAAGTGGCAGGCCTCGGCGGTGCAGCCCGGAGTGAGCGCCGCCGGGTAGAAGAAGAGGACGACCGGCCCTTCGGCCAGCAGCCCGGTCAGGGAGCGCGGAGCGCCCGTCTCGTCCGGCAGGCTGAAGTCCTCGACGAGGTCACCGACGTTCATGGAGGTCCGTCCCCGATCCGTCCCGATGCGCCGCCGGAGCCTCCGGCGGCCGGCCGGTGACGTTACCGCAGAGTAGGACCCCCGGTCATCCCTCCGGACCCGTCACGCGCCCCGCGTCGCCTCGGCCGTGCTCTTCCCCGTCTCCCCCTCCACGGCTTCCGCGGCGGCGCGCCGGTCGAGCACGGCGAGGGCACGGGCGCCCCAGCGCAGGTTCTCCTCCTCGAAGAACCGGCCCCGCATCAGGGTGAGATACGGCCCGATGCGTTCCGCCTCGCCGAGATACGTCTCCTCGTCCCGGCCGTCGAGCATCCGCTCCCGCAGCCGGTCGTAGCGGGCGAGCTTCGTCCGGGCCGTCTCCATCCGCCGGGCCACGAACGCACGGACGGCCGCGGTGTCCCCCTCGTCGCAGGCCTGCACCTGGACCAGCAGCTCGTCGCGGACGGCGCTCGGGCGCGGAGGCGTCGACGTGTAGGCGGCCAGATCCCGCCTGCCCGCCTCCGTGAGGCTGAACATCCGCTTGTTGGGACGCCGTTCCTGCTCCACCACCCGGGCCGTGATCAGATCGGCCTCCGCCAGCCGGTCGAGCTCGCGGTAGAGCTGCTGCGGGGTGGCGGCCCAGAAGTTGGCGACGGACACGTCGAAGATCTTCGCCAGGTCGTATCCGGAGGCCTCGCCCTCCAGGAGAGCTGCGAGGACGGCGTGCTTGAGGGACATCCGGACACGCTAGCAGTCCGTTGAATAGTTTCTTCCGCACCTATTCAACGGAAGAAGGATCATCGCACCGGCGAGAGCCGCACGCGGACCGGACGTGGACTCGGCGAGGCCCGGCAAGGAACGGCCGCAGAGGCCCCCGCCGGCCGCCCATCGCTGGCACGTACCTCCGGCGCCCGCCTAGGCTGGAGGGGAGGGGAAGCCGCGGGGGAGCAGATCCGAGGGCAGCGCGATGGGCAGCGACACGTTCGTCTACACCACCTACATCCGGACCACCCCCGACGCGCTCTGGAAGGCGCTCACCGACCCGGAGCTCACCCGCCGCTACTGGGGCGTGGCCTTCGAGACGGACTGGTCCCCCGGCGCCCCCATGGTCTGGGAGGAGGGCGGCCGCAGGACCGCCGACCCCGAGCAGGTGGTCCTCGCGGCCGAGCCCGGCCGCCTCCTCTCGTACACCTGGCACACCTTCACCCCAGCCTGGGCGGACGCCGTCGGCCTCGGCCACGACGCGTACGAACGCCTCGTCGCGGAGCCCCGTTCCCGGGTGACCTTCGCGATCGAACCGTCGGGCGACACCGTCAGGCTGACGGTCACCCACGGCGACCTGGCGGCCGACGGCACCATCAAGGAGCTGGTCGGCGAGGGCTGGCCCGCGCTGGTCTCCAGCCTCAAGTCCCTCCTGGAGACCGGCGAGGAGCTCCCGGAGCCGCCCCGCTGACCCATTCGAGTCGTCTCGCGCCCGACTCCGCCGCCACGCCCGACGCCTTGATCATCTTTTCCTCCTTTCATCGGATGTGATGCCGGGGTCGGCCTCGTCCGCCGACGCCACCGCGTGGAAGGAGAGGGTGTCCGACGTGTCGTCACGCAGATACGCGCGGGGGTGGAGCGCGCTGTCCCTCGCGGTCGGCGCCGTCCTCGCCGGTACGGCGGCCCCGTCCCCCGCGGGGCCGGACGCGGCCGGGGACGCCGACCGGGACGTACCGGCCGCCTCGGTCCCGGACGCCGTTCCTCCCGCCGTCGTCTCGGTGGACGGCTGCCCCGGGAGCGGAGGCCCGTGCGCCGGACTCCGCCGCACGGTCCCGCTGCGCGCGGACGACGGAGGCGAATCCGGGCCCGGCTCCGTACCCGTTCTCACGGGAACGCCGTTCACGCTCGACGCGAAGGCCTCCGGACCGGTGGAGCTGGCGCTGCGCACCGGGGGAGTACTGGCCGACGTGACCGTCACCGACCGGCGTGGCCGCCGGATCGCCGGAGCGACCGGCGAGGACGGCACCCGCTGGACCAGCTCCGCCCCGCTCCCGGCGGGAGGCCGCTACGCCGCCCGCCTCGTGGTCGAGCGGGCCGGAGCCGACGGCCCCCGCCGCGCCCACGCCCGCCTGGACTTCCGCACCGCCGGGGTGCCCGCGGGGGACCGGCTCACCGTCTCCTTCGGACCGGACGACGGCGGTACGTACGGGGTCGGCCACCCGGTCACCGCCGAACTCAGCCATCCCGTGCCGGCGGACGACCCCCGGGCCCGCCGGGCCGTCGAACGCGCCCTCGACGTACGGGCCGAGCCCCACGTCGAAGGCTCCTGGTACTGGATCGACGCCACCACGCTCCACTACCGGCCCCGGGGCTACTGGCCCGCCCGCGCCACCGTCCGGGTCCACAGCGGCCTGGACGGAACCCGGATCACCGACGACCTGTACGGCGGCCCCTCACGCCCCCTCGCCTTCACCACCGGCGCCCGGATCGAGGCCGTCACCGACGTCGCCGCCCACCGGATGCGCGTGTACCGCGACGGACGGCTGCTCCGTACCCTTCCGGTCACCACCGGCAAGGCCGGATACCGCACCCGGAGCGGCACCAAAGTCGTCCTGGGGAAGGAACCCGTGGTGCGTATGCGCGGCGACTCCATCGGCATCGCCCGGGGCAGCGACGACTTCTACGACCTCGAGGTCCGCTGGGCCACTCGGGTGACCTGGAGCGGCGAGTACCTGCACGCCGCCCCCTGGTCCCTCGACGCGCAGGGCAGCGAGGACGTCAGCCACGGCTGCACCGGCATGAGCACCGAGGACGCCGCCTGGCTGTTCCGCACCGTGCGCGAGGGGGACCTCGTCCGGGTGGTCAACGGGTACGGGGAGCCCATGTCCCCCTTCGGCAACGGCTTCGGCGACTGGAACCTCGGCTGGGCCGAGTGGCTGCGGGGCAGCGCCTTCGGACCGGGCGTCCCCCGCCCCGCCGCGGATCCCGGCCCTGCGGCGGGCGGCCTCGACCCGGCTCTCTGAACGGCCCCCGGCGTCGAGACCCGGCGTCGGGACCCGACACCGGACCCCGATCCCAGCCCTCGACGCCGGACCCCGACGCCGGACCCCCGTCGGTTACCGGTACTCGACCGTCAGCGTCACCGGCGCGTCCCGGTTCACGAAGAGGTACGCCGTGCCGGTCGGCGCCGACGCGAAGCCCAGGCGGAACTGCGTGGTCCCGCCCCGGTTCAGGGCCGCGACCGCCTCCGCCGACAGGTCCGTCGACACCGCGCTCCCGGACGAGAACGCGTCGATCCGCGCCCCGCCCGCCACCGAGGCCGGCGCCGACCAGTCCGCCGGCTCGACCGCGCACCCGCCGAAGCAGCCCGTCCGCACGTCCACCAGGAGCCGGTTCCCGGCGGGCGAGGCCCAGGGGTCGCCCGAGCCGCTCGACCGCGTGACGGTCAGCCAGGCCCGTGCGATCTCCTTGCCGGCCGGGATCCGCGAGGTGTCGAAGGAGACCACCGTACGGTTCGCCTTCCCGTCCGTGCCCCGGCCGAGCGCCAGCCCGGACACGTCCTCCAGGGTGCCGACCACCGCCCCCGAACCGTCGGCGGCCGCCTTCACGTACCCGTCCTCGGCGTCCGTGCTGGACAGGACGGTCCGGTCGGACGAGGGCGGCGGCGTCCCGGTGCCGCGCAGCGCCCGCACCATGCCCATGATCGCCTCGATCTGCTTCCCGCCGTGCCGGGCGTAGGCCGTGTCACCGAGGTAACCCCACCAGTTCCAGCAGCCGTTCGGGTTCTCCAGGGTCCCCGTGGCCGCCGCCTGCGGATACAGCACGATCATGTCGTTGGTGTCGGCGTACTCGTTGAGGTAGGCGCCCTCGACGAACCGGGTCCCGAACCCCTGGTACGTGTAGCCCTGCTTGCAGCCGTGCAGCGCCACGAGCAGCCGGCAGCGCGCCCCGTCGGAGCAGGACTTCGGCACGTACGCGAAGCCCTCCGCACCCATCGAGATCGCCGGGGCCGAACCGCCGGGCGCGTACGCGTTCTGGTCGAAGCGGATCAGCGAGCCGCCCGTCCCGGAACCGGGCGCCGCCACCGATCCGAAGAGGTGTCCGAGCAGCGCCCCCTCCGCGTCGGTCCCGCACTTGTTCAGGAACGGGGTCTGCGTCACCCCGCAGGAGTTGGGGCCGAGCGGGGTGATCCAGGCGTGCCCCGCCGCCGTGGACCGGTCGTAGCGGACCCGGGCGCCGAACCGCCCGTAGTAGTCGGAGAGCGCGTCCACCACCGGCCGCTTCACCGTCGTGTCCGCCGACCCGCTGAAGGCGTACACCGGGTCGCCCGCCAGGTTCGCCACCGGATCGATCTGCCCCTGCGCGGACCGGTCGCGGGTGGCCTGCTCCAGGGCGGCGAGCTGGAGGTTCTGCGTGGTGTCCATGCAGGCGTTGAGCGCCGTGGCGAGCTGCCCGCGGGCACAGTCGTACGGCCCCGAGGCGAACACCGCCGAGCCCTCGAACGTCCCCGAGTACGCCACGTGCAGCTGCGTGGCCATGTACCCGCCGGACGAGACGCCCGCGCTGAACACGGAGCCGATGTCGTACCCCTGGAGCGTGCCGGGCACGGGCGGGGGAGCGGCGGCCCCGGCGGGGCTCGCGGTCGGGAAGAGGGCCGCGGCGGCACACAGCAGCAGCGCGGCGAGACGGCGTGGCCCGCGCGAGCGGGTGGGACGGGGTGGACGCATGGGGGCTCCCGGGCGGCTCGTTCCTGACGGGGGATCGGCCGGGACGCTACGGCCTCCCCGGAGCCGCCCTCCATGGGTGAGGACGCCACAATCCGGCCCGCCCGCTATGGCGGCCCGTCACCTGGCAGCCCGCGCGGGCCCGTCCGCCGCGAGCTGCGAGGATGGCGCCATGGAGCATCACGAGGAGAGGGACGGCCTGCTGGCCGAGGCGGTCGCGCTGCGCGAACGGGGCGAGCGGGAGGAGGCCCGCGAGCGGCTCGTCGTGCTCGCCGCCCGCTGGCCGGACGACGCCGAGATCGCCTATCAGACGGCCTGGGCGCACGACGTCCTGGGCCTGGAGGCGGAGGCCGTGCCGTACTACGAACGGGCCCTCGGCGACCCCACCGGTCGGCTCGCGCCCGACGACCGGCGCGGCGCGCTCCTCGGCCTCGGCAGCACGTACCGGGTGCTCGGCCGGTACGAGGAGGCGGTCGCCCTCCTGACCCGCGCCGCCGACGAGTTCCCCGAGGACGGCTCCCTGCGCGCCTTCCTCGCGATGGCCCTCCACAACACCGGCAGGCACCACGACGCGGTCGCCCTGCTGCTGCGCCTGCTCGCCCGGACCAGTGAGGACCCGTCCGTCCGCGCGTACCGCCGGGCCATCGAGCACTACGCGGAGGACCTCGACGCGATCGGGTGACCGGACGCGGGAAGGGCCGGGTCAGTCGTTCACGGCGGTCAGGAGGACCACCGCGTCCTCCAGGGCGGTCAGACCGTGCCGCTCCTTGGGGATCATGCGGAGCGCGCCCGCCCGCAGCTCCTCCGCCCGGTCGGCCGCCGTGAGGTTCACCCGGCCCCGCAGCACCTGGAGGCTCGCGGCGGGCGGCGCGTTGTGCTCGTCCAGGGACGTGCCCGCCGTCAGGGCGATGACGGTCTGCCGGAGCACCCCGTCGTGCATCACCAGATGGGCGCTCCGCCCGTGCGGCGCGGTGCGGGCCGCGGCCAGGTGCTCGTCGGCGAGGGCGGTCAGGTCCAGGATCATGTCTCTCCCTGCGGGGTGCGCGGGCGGATATCCCCCAGCCTCTCGTGTGACGACGGAGACGCAAGTCGGGACCGCCGGCGCGCCCGGACCACGGCCGGGACGAGCCCGCCGACGGTGACGCACGCCCCCGCCGCGAGCAGCGCGGCCCGCCAGCCGTACGCCGCGTACAGCCACGTCCCGGCGAGGGAGCCGGCCGCCCCGCCGCCGAAGGTGGCCAGCATGAAGACGGTGTTGACCCGGGCCGCCACCGCCCGGCCGATCCCGAAGATCCGGGCCTGGTTCGCCACCTGGCACGAGCCGACCCCCACCACGAGCAGGTTCGCCCCGACCGCCAGGGCCACCGGGGAGTACGGCAGCAGACCCGCCACCGCGAGGCCGAGCCCCGCGCACCCCAGACCCCCGGCGCTCACGACCGTCGCCCCGCACCGGTCCGTGAGGGGCCCGGCCGCCGCCGAGAGCAGCGCCGCCGGCAGGGTCAGGACTCCGAAGAGACCGGCGGCCCCCGGCCCGTACCCGAGCGGCGGGGACGCCAGGTGGAAGGCGAGGACGGCCCAGAAGACGCTGAACGCGGCGAAGACGCAGGCCCCGAGCAGCGCCGAGATCCTCAGCTCCCGGTGGGCCGCCAGCAGCCGGGGGAGCCCGGCCAGGAGCCTCGCGTACGCTCCGGCGCCGCGCTCGCCGGGCGGGCCCAGCCTCTCGGGCAGCCGGCGCGGCAGCACGCACAGCAGCGCGGCCGTCGCCACGGCCGCGACCACGTAGGCCGTCCGCCACGTGCCGGTCGCGTCGGTGACGGCCCCCGAGACCGTACGGGACAGGGTGGATCCCAGGGTGAGGCCGAGGCCCACCAGACCCACGGCCCGGCCCCGCCGCCCGGGGTCCGCGAGCGCCGCCGCCACCGGGGTGAGGATCTGCGGCAGCACCGTCGTCGTGGAGAGCGCGAGCGTCGCGAGCGCGAGGGTGACGATGCCGGGCGCGGCGGCGGCGACGAGCAGCGCCGCGCTGGTCAGGGCGAGCAGCACCGAGGTGAGGCGGCGCAGCCGCGCGGTGTCGGCCGGCGGCACGAGCAGCAGGATGCCGAGCGCGTACCCGAACTGCGCGGCCGGGGCGATCAGGCCCGCCGTCGGCTCCGGAACCTCCAGGCCGCGCGCCACGGCGGCGAGCAGCGGCTGCGGGAAGTAGAGGTTGGCGACGGCGACCGCCCCCGCCACGGCGAGGAGCGGCACGTTCGGAGCCGGTGCGAGGGGGCGCGGAGCCACGGAACCTCTTCCGTAGGGGGAGGGGGAGACCCTCAGGCTCCCCCGTGCCGGCCCGGCGGAACAAGCTGTCATCATGGAAGCGGCGTTGAGTCTCGCTCAACGATCGCGACGCCCGATCGGGTCGAACAGTGAACGACGGTGACGTCCGGTCGGGGAAGACGGCCGGCGGCGGTGGCGTCCGGTCGGGCGAGACGGCGAACGGCGGTGGCGTCCGACGGAGGAGGGGCCGGTGCTCGAACGGTACGAACTGGAGGCGTTCCTCACGCTCGCCGAGGAACTCCACTTCGGCCGCACCGCCGAACGCCTCGGCGTCTCCACCGGCAGGATCAGCCAGACCGTCAAGAAGCTGGAACGGCGCGTCGGCACCCCGCTCTTCGCCCGGACCAGCCGCAGCGTCCGGCTCACCCCCGTCGGCCGGAGCCTGTACGAGGACCTCCTGCCCGCCCACCGGCAGCTGTGCGCCGCCGTGGAGCGGGCCACCGCCGCCGGACGCGGCGTCCTCGGCGTGCTGCGCGCCGGGTTCGTCACCCCCTGGGGCGGCGAACTCCTCACGTCCGCCGCGGACGCCCTGCTCGCGGCCCACCCCGGCTGCGAGGTCACCGTCCGCGAGGTCCCCCTCGACGGCGGGGTCCGGGCCCTCCTCGACGGCACGCTCGACGTCCAGCTCGCCGCCCTCCCCGTCCGCGAGCCGGGACTCACCACCGGCCCCGTCGTCCTGCGCGACGACCGGGTCCTGCTGCTTCCCGCCGCCCACCCCCTGGCCGGCCGCCCCTCGCTCGGCCCGGACGACCTCGCCGGACTGCCCCTGGTCACCCCCGGGGGCGACCACCCCCGGTACTGGCTCGACCACCACTACCCCGGGCGCACCCCCTCCGGAGCCCCCGTCGG
Organism: Streptomyces sp. NPDC093071; assembly: GCF_044754545.1. Taxonomy (NCBI): domain Bacteria; kingdom Bacillati; phylum Actinomycetota; class Actinomycetes; order Kitasatosporales; family Streptomycetaceae; genus Streptomyces; species Streptomyces sp. NPDC093071. The sequence goes on from NZ_JBIVPH010000007.1 coordinate 207,844, forward strand.
CCGGGGCCCGGTCGCCGGCACCTGGCAGGAGGTCCTCTCCCACGTGACCACGGGCCGGGGCGTCGCCCCGGGAGCGGCACGCGGCGCCCGCTACCACCCCCGACCGGGCATCGCCTACGTGCCCCTGCGCGACGTCCCGCCCCTCGAATACGCCCTGGTATGGGCCACCGCCACCGCCACCGCCGCCGACTCCGCACTACTCAGGGCCTTCGTGACGGCGGTCGCCGCACCGGAAGCGTCCCGCCCGCGTCGGGAGTCTCCTCCCGGGTGACGAGCGCTCCCCTCAGATGGTCGTACGCCACGTGCGCGTGGAGCCGGACACCGGTGACGAGGGCGGAGTCGTCGGCGTAGAAGCCGGGATTGTGGTTGGTCACCAGACCGCGCCCGCCCTCCACGGGGACCGGCCGGCCCGACGCGTCCAAGGCCGCGTCCTGGACGCCGAGCGTCACGTACAGGCCGCCGAACCTCCGTACGAACTCGGAGACGTCGTCGTACCCGAGCGTCCCGCCCGTCTCCACCACGTGCTCCTCGCCGGCCACCCGGCGGAAGGTCGGGAGCCCGGCCGCCACCCACGGCCCGCTGTTGTGCACGGGCGGCACGGGCTGGAGGTACTCGGCGGCGGCCGTCGCCCCGTACGCCGCCGCAGAGTGCTCCACGAGCGTCGTGAGCCGCCGCCGCACCTCCGCCATGTCCGACTCGACGGCGGTGCGGATCGTGCCCCACAGCGTCACCGTCTCCCCGACGATGTTGAAGCGGCCCACGTCCTCCACGTGCCCGATGGACACCGTGACCGGATCGAAGGCCGAGACCTGCCGGTACAGCTGACCGATGCCCGTCAGGATCGCGCCGGCCGCCGGCATCGGGTCGACGCCCTGCCAGGGCGTGGAGCCGTGCGTCTGCCGGCCGGTGACGACGATCCGGACGAGCACGGACGCGCCGTACTGGTTGCCGATCCGGTACCCCACGTACCCCTTCGGGTACGGCGTCACGTGCATCCCGAAGACCATCGTCGGCACCGGACCGGCGAAGGCGCCGGCCTCGACCATCGCCCGCGCCCCGCCCTCCTCGGTCACCGGCGGGCCCTCCTCGGCGGGCTGGAAGACGAACAGGACGGTCCCCGGCAGCCGGTCGCGGACCTCCGAGAGGACCGTCGCCGCGGCGAGCAGCATCGCCGTGTGGCAGTCGTGGCCGCAGGCGTGCGACACCGGGAACGGGCCGCCCGGATAGTCGGCGTCCACCACCTCGGAGGCGAAGTCAGCCCCGCACAGGTCCCGCACCGGCAGCGCGTCCGTATCCGCCCGCAGCGCCACGACCCGCTCGCCCGCAGTCCCACCGCGCAGGACCCCCACGACCCCGTGGCCCGCGATGCCCGTGCGGACCTCGTCGAGCCCGAGCGCGCGCAGGTGGTCCGCCACCAGCCGGGCCGTGTTCACCTCCCGGTTGGACAGCTCCGGATGCCGGTGCAGATGGTGCCGCCAGGCCACCACCCGCTCCGCCACCCCGGCCGCCCGCGCGTCCAGTTCCTCGTGCGTCGCCTCGCCGTCCAACGGGACTCCTCACTCGCGCTCCGGCGAACACCGCGCCCGGGAGACCCGCCCCCGGGAACGTGCCCCCCTCAGCCTGCCACCGGGAGGCCGGGGAGGCACGGCAGGGCCCCGGCCCGCCGGGCGCGTGCCGGAGTCAGGAGGCCGGCCCGACCGGGGCACTGCTGCGCCCCCGCTTCCGGCCGCTCAGCTCGGCGTCGAGCGTCGCCTGCGCCACCCGCATCCCCTCCGCGTACATCGGCTCCCGGAGCCGCTTCCACATCTCCTCCCCGGAGACGTCCTCGACGTGGCTCGTCACCCACCAGAGGGTGCCGAAGGGGTCCCGGACGCGCCCGCCCCGCTGCCCGAAGGCGCTGTCGGACAGGGGCGTGACGACACGGCAGCCCGCCGCGACGGCCCGGGCGAACGCGGCGTCCGCGTCGGCGACGAACACGCGCAGCAGACCGGGCGTCACGGGCCAGTCCGGGCGCCGGTCGAAGGCCAGGACGACGGTGTCCCCGATCCGGATCTCGCCGTGGCCGATCGAGCCGTCCTCGGTGAACACGCGCGCCAGCTCCTCGCCCCCGAACACCTCGGCGACGAAGTCGAGGAAGGCCCCGGTGTCTTCGGTGACGACCCAGGGCGCCACGCTGGTGTAGCCCTTCGGCGCCGCACCGGTCTGCTCGTCCATCTCACGGTCCTTCCGTCGGCGCGCCCCCGGTCGGGACGCTCCGGTGACGGTAGGCGCGAAGTAGGACGGATCCCGTCCGCCTTGAAGGCGGGCGGAGGGAATGCGCGTCGGGGGAGAACCGCGTGGCGCGGGGCACTCCGCCGGACTCCTCCCTCAGACCGCCGCGTCCGGCCCGCTCCGCTCGATGATCGACGCCGTGTCCAGGCCCGCCGGAAGCGTGCCGAAGGCCAGGCCCCGGTCGCCGTCGAGCCGCGAGGCGCAGAACGCGTCCGCCACCGCCGGACTCCCGTGCCGGACCAGCAGCGAGCCCTGGAGCACGAGCGCGAGCCGCTCCACGAGCCGCCGCGCCCCGTACGCCACCGCGTCCGGATCGCCGAGCCCCGCCAGCTCCTTGCGGAGCCCGGCGACCGCCGCGTCCAGGCGCCGGTCGGCACCCGCCCCCCGGTCGACCTCGGCGAAGAACGCCTCCACCGCCTGCGGCTGACGGGCCATCGCCCGCAGCACGTCGAGCGCGGCCACGTTCCCCGACCCCTCCCAGATCGAGGGCAGCGGCGCCTCCCGGTAGAGCCTCGGCAGGCCCGAGTCCTCCACGTAACCGTTGCCGCCCAGGCACTCCAGGGCCTCGGCCGCGTGCGCGGGCGCCCGCTTGCACACCCAGTACTTGGTGACCGCGAGGCCGAGCCGCCGCAGCTGTTCCTCCTCCGCGTCGCCGCGCGCCGCCCGGTCCACCGCCCCGGCGAGCCGCAGCGCCGCGAGCGTGGCCGCCTCCGCCTCCACCGCCAGGTCGGCCAGGACGTTCCGCATCAGCGGCTGGTCGACGAGCCGCGCCCCGAACGCGCTCCGGTGCGTGGCGTGGTGGACCGCGTGCACGAGCACGAGGCGCATCCCGGACGCGGAGCTGATCGCGCAGTCGAGCCGCGTCATGTTGACCATCCGGATGATGGTCGCCACCCCGCGCCCCTCCTCGCCGACCAGCCGGCCGAGGGCGCCCTCGTACTCGATCTCGGAGGAGGCGTTCGACCGGTTCCCCAGCTTGTCCTTCAGGCGTTGGAGGCGGATCGCGTTGCGTGTGCCGTCCGGCAGGACGCGCGGCACCAGGAAGCAGGAGAGCCCGCCGGGCGCCTGCGCGAGGGTGAGGAAGACGTCCGACATGGGGGCCGAGGTGAACCACTTGTGGCCGGTCAGCGCGTACAGACCGGGCTCGCCCGCCGGGACTGCCCGGGTCGTGTTCGCCCGGACGTCCGAACCGCCCTGCTTCTCGGTCATCGACATCCCGGCGATGATCCCGCGCTTCTCCGTCGGCACCCGCAGCCCGAAGTCGTACGACGGGGAGGCGAGCAGCGGCTCGTACACCTCGGCGAGCTCCGGCTGGGCGCGCAGCGCGGGCACGGCGGCGTACGTCATCGAGACCGGGCACAGATGACCGGCGTCGGCCTGCCCCCACACGAACACCTTCGCCGCGCGTGCCACGTGGGCGCCGGGCCGCTCGTCGCGCCAGGGCGCGCCGTGCAGTCCGTGCCGTACGGCCACGTCCATCAGGGAGTGCCAGTACGGGTGGAACTCGACCTCGTCGATCCGGTGGCCGTACCGGTCGTGGGTGTGCAGGACGGGGGAGTGGCGCTCGGCCAGCCGCCCCCACTCCTGCGCCTCGGCGCCACCGGCCCGTACGCCCAGCTCGCGGACCTCCGCCTCGGCCCAGCCGGCGCCCTCCCGGCGCAGGGCCTCCAGGAGGGCGGGGTCGGCGGAGACGTCGTGACCGGTCAGCGGGGGGACCTGGTTGGTGACCTCATGCGTGGTCGGCATCGGGGACTCCCAGTGCTCGCAGGGTGAAGGTGACGAGTGCGGGGACGGTGTCCGGCCCGACGGAACCCTCCGCCAGCGGGCCGACGAGCGCCTCGGCGCCCGCCCCGACCAGTGCCGAGGCCGTCAGGACGGGGTCCTGGGGCGGCAGTTCGCCCGAGCGGACGCCCTCCTCGACGCGGGCGGCGAACACGTCCCGGAACGCCCGCCGGAAGACGAGCCGCTCCGCGTCCACGGCCGGGTCGACGGGCTCGGCGAGCAGCGCGTAGGCGAGGCGCGGCGACTTCAGGGCGCGCAGGGCGAAGGTCTCGATGACGGCGACGACCCGCTCGGCGGCCGTACGGTGCCCGGGGTGCCCGGCCGCCTCGGAGACGGCCGCGACCTCCCGGCCCACCACGGTCCGGAAGAGCTCGACGGCGAGCTCGGACTTGCCGTCGAAGTGGCGGTACACGCTGCCCGTGGCGATCCCGGCCCGGGCGGCGACGGCCGCCACAGTGCACCCCGCGTAGCCCTGCTCGGCGAGCAGCCCGAGCGCCGCCTCGACGACGGAGGCGCGCTGTGCGTCGAGGCGGGCCTGGACGGCGGGGGTGCGGCGGTAGGGCATGGAAGGAGTGAAGCAGTGATTCACTCCTTCATCAAGAGCCTGGACGTCACCGGGTCCCTGTCGGGTCCTCCGGAGCTTCCGCCGGGTCTTCCGTGGTCTTCACCGGTTCCTCCAGGGCCTCCACCGGTTCCTCTCGGGCCTCCACCGGCTCCTCCAGGGCCTTCAGGGACAGCGACACGCGCTCGCGGCTCATGTCGACGTCGAGGATCACGGCCGTGACCTCCTGGCCGACCGCGACCACGTCGGACGGGTAGTCGACGTGGTCGCGGGAGAGTTCGGGAAGGTTGATCATCGCGGTGAAGCCGCCGATGTCCACGAACGTGACGCCGAAGGAGGCGATGTGCGCGACGGTTCCGGTGACGACCTGGCCGCGCCGGAGCTTCTTGAGGAAGGCCCAGTCCCGGTCGCCGGGCGTCTGCTCGGTCCTCCACCGGGCCCGCAGGACGCCGTCGGCGTCGGGCAGGACGGCGGTGAGGAGGGGCTGGTCGCCGTCCTCGTACGGGCGCAGGGCGGCGGCTGCCCGGGCGCCCGCGAGCCACGCGGCCGCGGCTTCGTACTCCGATGCGTCGGCGATCGCGCTGGTGATCCTCCCGCCCTCGTCCTTCCCGTCTTCCCGTACGAACTCCACCAGGCCTTCGTCCGGCAGATCGGCGAGAACCGAGTCGATGTCGGTCAACAGGTCCGGCCACACCGCCACACAGGCGCGGGGAGCGAGCCGGGCGCGCACCTCGTCGAGGTTGTGCTCCCTGAGTCGGTGCCACCGGGACGCGTTGGCGACGTGGCGCTCCTCCAGGAGGGCCGCCCGGCCTTCGCCGACGCGCCGGCGCACGAGCTCCCAGAAGTCGCCGTCGGCGGGACGCTGTTCGCCGGGCTCCTCGTCGAGCTCCGCCGCGTAGGGCGACACCGGCAGGCGCTCGGGGAAGAGGCCGAGCGCACGCGTGCGCGTGAGGGCCTCTTCGCAGGGGCGGTCGCTGCCGACGTAGAGGTACTGGTCCCATCCGACGTGCACGGTGAACGCGTCCTCCACCTCCAGACGGCACCAGACGCCGTTGTCGCGCAGCATGGCCCGGATCAGCTCCAGCGCCACGGCCAGGGGGACCGTGGCTCCGTCGTGGAAGCCTTCGAGGTCGGGCGGGAACAGCCCGGCCAGGCCGTCGCCCTCGACCGCCGGCTCCCGGCCGAAGGAGACGGGGCCGGCGACCTGCGGTTCGCGAACGTCCAGGCGGTCGACCCCCGTCGCCTCCGCGAAGGCGGTCACGGCCGCCAGATAGGCCGCCTCCACCGGGCCGTGGTCGCTGACGGTGTCCTCGGCGCCGACGTAGGAACCGTGCTCGTCGCGGTCGGCGGGGTCGTACTTGGTGATCCGGTAGGTGAAGGACGGCACTCTGCTCCCTGGGGTCTGCGACGAGGCCTCGCCGCCCGGCGAGCCTCTCCTCCGTGATCGTCCGGGGGCAAACGAATTGCCCCGCCGCCCTTCGGGGCGACGGGGCGGGAGGAGCCGTGGGACGAGAGGAGCGGCGGGGCGGCGTCAGCCGGTGAAGACCTCGGTCAGGGACCAGATCGCGAGCCCCGCCATGCACACGCCGCCGATGCGCTGAACGGTCTTGAGGGGGACGCGCTTCGCGATGAAGCGGCCCGCGACCAGGGCGAGGGCGGAGACGCTCGTCAGGGCGGCGAACGAACCGATCGCCGTCGACCAGGTGCCGTTGGTGGCGGCCAGGTTGGCGGTGGTGATCTGGGTCAGGTCGCCCCACTCGCTGATGAACACGGCCGTGAAGGCGGTCGAGAAGACGGGCCAGAAGCCGGTGACCGTCCGGCCGCCCGTGTCGTCGTTCTCGTCGTCGCCCCCGCCGCGCAGCAGCATGAAGGCGCCGAAGCCGAACAGGAGCGCCGAGACGAGTTTGACGATCCAGCCCGGCAGCAGCCCGAGCAGACTGCCGGCGCCCACCGCGATGGCGACGTGCGCCAGGAAGGCGGTGGAGGTGCCGAACCACACGTACAGGGGACGCATACGCGTGCCCATGGCGAGGGACGCGAACATCGTCTTGTCGGGAAGCTCGGCGAGGAAGATCAGCCCGAAGGCGGTAAGGATCGCCAAGGGGTCGAGGTGCATACCGGGGCTCTCTGCTCGGTCCGGGCCGCCGGGCCCCGCACGACACCTCGGTGGCGACGGGAGGACCACTCGGCCCGGCATGACGGACCGCGCCCACGGATGCGCGGACACGGTTGATGCCTGGCCGAAGGTCTCGCCCGTCCACGTCGTCCGTGGACCCGGTCACCGGGAACCCGGGGGTTCCAGTGTGTCGACGACCGGTTCGCAGGGCTACTCCCCTTCGCTGCCGTCCAGTGTAACGGACCAGGGCGCGGGAGTGGGTAGACACTGTCTACTCGGACTTGGTAGACAGTGTCTATGCGGAGAGATCACGAGAGTCGCGAGAGTCACGAGGGACAGGATCAGGAGCTATACGAACAGGGGGACGACGGATCGCGTGACGACTGCGAGGGCGAGGGCGACGGGCGGCTCGGCGGGCCGCGCGACGACCACGGCGACGACGGGCTGCGCGGGCGGCTCGTCCGGGTCGGCGTCGGGCTCGTGAACGCCGAGGGCGCCCAGGCCCTCTCGCTGCGCGAGATCGCCCGCCGCGCCGGCGTCTCCCACGGCGCTCCCCGCCGTCACTTCCCCACCCACCTCGACCTCCTGTCGGCCATCGCCCGGCAGGGCTTCGCCGAACTGGCCGCCCGCGTCGCCGCCGAGGACCGGGAGGAGGCGGGGCCGCGCGAGCGGATCGCGCTCCTCGCCCGCGTCTACCTCGACTACGCCGGGTCGCGGCGCGGCATGTACGAGCTGATGTTCCGGCACGACCTCTTGGAGAGCGGGCGGCTCGGGCTTCGCGAGACGAGCCTGCCGCTCTTCGCTCGGCTCACCGAGCTGGTCGCCCGCGTCCGCCCCGGCGCCGACCCCGTCGTCGTCGCGGGCGCCCTCTGGGCCAACCTGCACGGCATCGCCCAGCTCTGGCACTGGGGCAGCCTCCGGCTCGCGACCGGCGGTGCCGATCCCGCCCCGCTGCTCGCGGCCGCCCTCGACGCCCACCTCGGGCCCGCGGAGCCGGCCCCGTGAACCGGCGCCGCGTCCCCGTCCTCGCCTGCAGCGTCGTCGGAGCCGCCGTCGTCGCCCTCGACGGCACGGTCCTGACCGTCGCCCAACCCGCCCTCCAACGCGACCTGCACGCCGACGTCGGCCAGGTCCAGTGGACCAGCACCGGCTACCTCGTGGCCGTCGCGAGCCTCCTGGTCTTCGCGGGCCGCCTCGGCGACCGCCACGGCCACCTCCGGGTCTTCGCCGTCGGCGCCCTCGGGTTCGCCGCCGCCTCCGCGGGCATCGCCCTGGCCCCCGGCATCGGGGCCGTGATCGCGCTGCGCGTGCTCCAGGGGGTGTGCGGGGCGCTCCTCCAGCCCGCCACCCTCGGCATGTTGCGCACGGCCTTCCCGCCCGACCGGCTCGCGACCCCGATCGCCGTCCGCACCGCCGTCATCGGCCTCGCGGCCGCCGCCGGACCGCTCGTGGGCGGCGCGCTGGTCTCCGCGTACGGCTGGCGCTCGGTCTTCCTCCTGAGCGTCCCCCCGACCCTCGCCATCGGCCTCCTGGCCCTGACGACCCGGGAGTCGCGCCCATGGGAAACGGGGGCCTCTGACCGACCCGTACCCAGCCGCCCCGTCCCCGGCCGATCCGCTGCTGGCCGGACTATTCCTGACCGCCCCGTCCCCGGCCGATCCGCTGCTGGCCGGACCACTCCTGACCGGGCCGTCCCTGGCCGAACGGCCCCAGGCCCGGACGTCTCCGACCAGACCGTCCCTGGCCGAACGGCCTCCGGCCGGACCGTCCCCGACCGCCCCGTCCCCGGCCGCACCGACCCTCCGCCCCGCACCACCCCCGCCCTCACCGCGCTCGACCCCCTCGGTGCCCTCCTGCTCGCCATAACCCTGGGCCTGCTGGTCCACGGGCTCGTCGAGGCCGCCCGCCCCGGCGGTGCCCGGACCGGGGCGTTCGCGTGCGTCGGGGTCGTCGTCGCCGGGATCGTCCTCGCCTGGCACGAACGCCGCGCCGCACGCCCCCTGCTGCCTCCCGAACTGCTCCGGAGCGGGCCCGTCGTCGCCGGGATCGCCGTGCTCCTCGCCGCCTCGGCCGCCCTCTTCGGCTCGCTGTTCGTGGCGACGTACTTCCTCCAGGACGTCCAGCGGCTCGACCCCCTCGCCTGCGCGCTGCGCTTCCTGCCGCTAGCCCTCCTCATGGTCCTCGGCGCACCGCTCTGCCCGCCCCTCCAGCGCCGTTTCGGGCCCCGTTGCACGGCGACGGCCGGTGCCGTCCTGCTCGCGCTCGGCGTCCTGCTGTTCTCCCGCCTGGACACCACGGCCGGCGCCCTCCCCGTCGGCGTCTGCTCCGGCCTCCTCGGCGCAGGCTTCGTCACGCTCATGGTCACCGCGACCTCCGTCGTCGTGCACCGCGCGCCCGAGGCCCACGCCGGAGTCGCCGGGGGACTCCAGCAGACCGCGATGAACGTCGGCCCGGTGCTCGGCGTCGCCACCGCGACCCTCCTGCTCGCCCTCGTACCGGACGGAGGGTTCGTACCGGCCCGGGGCGCCGCGCTCCCGGCCCTGGCGGCGATCGCCGCCCTCGCGCTGCCCGCCGCCCTCGCCCTGCCCGGCGGCGCCCGCCGGAGGACACGCCCGGAGCCGGCCCCACCCCGGCCCGGCCGAGAGCCCTGCGTACGATCATGAAATGCCCGCAGCCGGTCCCCGCAGCAGCCCAGGCACGGCGACGCGCACCCAGCTCAACATCGGTCGCGCCCTGCCCTTCCTGGTCCTGTTCCTGACGGCCCTCGCCGACCTGCTCACCTCCGACCAGGAACGCTTCGACCGCCTCCTCGTCGCCGCACCCGCGCTCGCCGCCGTCACCTGGAGCGTGCGCGGGACCCTCGGCATCGGACTGCTCACCATGGCGGTCCGCGTGCTGCTCAGCTTCGACCGGGGCGGGGACCCCCTGCCCGAACTCCTCACCAGCGAGACCGTCATCGCCTGCGTGACCGCCGCCGCGGCCTGGATCAGCCGGGTCCGCACCCGCTACGAGCGCGACCTGCGCGAACTCACCGCCGTCGCCGAGGTCGTCCAGCGGGTCGTGCTGCGCCCCCTGCCCCGGCGCCTCGGCCGGTTCGAACTCCACCTGCTGTACGTCGCGGCCGCCGCCAAGGCCAGGATCGGCGGCGACTTCTACGAGGCCGTCAAGGTCCCCGGGGCCGTGCGCGTCATGCTCGGCGACGTCCAGGGCAAGGGCCTCGGTGCCGTCGAGACCGCCTCCGTCCTGCTCGGCGCGTTCCGCGCGGCCGTCCACGACGCCGAGGACCTGGCCGTCCTCGCGGACCGGCTCGACGAGGGCCTCGCCCGGTACGGCGCCTGGGACCCGGACTCCGACGCCGCCGAACGCTTCGCCACCGTCGTCCTCGTGGAACTCCCCGACGACCGCGACGTCGCACGCCTCCTCAGCTGTGGCCACCCCGCCCCGCTCCTCCAGCACGGGCCCGGGGTCGCGCCGGTGCGCTTCGCCGACCCCTCGCTCCCCGTCAACCTCGCGGGCCTCGCCGACAACCGCCACCGGATCGAGGAGGTCCCCTTCGGCCCGGGGGACCGGCTGCTCCTCTACACCGACGGCGTCAGCGAGACCCGCGACCGGACGGGCACCTTCTACCCGCTGGAGGCGCGGCTGCGCGGGTGGGGCCGGGAACCCTCCGACGGCCTCCTGGAACTCCTCCACCGCGACCTCACGGCCTACGGCGGCAAAGGACCCGACGACGACGTGGCCGCCCTCCTGGTGGTCCGCCCGCCCGACGCCCCCTGACCGCCGGGATCACACCACGGGGGCGAGTCCCAGGTGCTCCCGGAGCGTCGTCCCCGTGTACGCCGTCCGGTACACGCCCCGCTCCTGGAGCTCCGGCACGAGCAGCTCCACGATGTCGTCGAGGCCGTCCGGCACCAGATACGGCGAGACGTTGAAACCGTCCAGGGCCCCGTGCCGGACGAACCGCGCGAACTTCTCGGCGAGCCCGGCGGGCGTCCCCACGTGCCCGCGCTGCGGACCCAGCTCGATCACCGTCTCGCGCAGCGACCAGCCGTTGGCCTCGGCCTTCGCCCGCCACTCGGCCACCACCGCCCGCGGGTCGTCCACCCAGCGCGTCCCGAACTTCCCCTTGTCCTCGGCGACCACCGGATCCTCGGCGGGCAGCGGACCGTCGGCGTCACGGCCGGACAGGTCGAACCCCCACAGCCGGCTCGCGATGCCGAGCGCCACCGCGGGAGTGACCTGTTCCAGGCGCACCCAGCGGGACTTCTCCTCCGCCTCCTTCTCGGTCGCCCCGATCACGATCTCCGTGCCCGGCAGGATCCGCAGCGCGTCCTCGGCCCGGCCCACCGCCCGCAACCGGCCCCGGATGTCCTCGGCGAAGGCGAGCGCGTCGTCGAAGTCCGTACCGTGCGCGGAGAAGATGACGTCCACGTTGCGGGCCGCGAAGTCCCGGCCGGTCCCCGAGTCGCCCGCCTGGAAGATCACCGGATGCCCCTGGGCGCTGCGCGGCAGGGTCGGCACCAGGTCGACGTCGAACTGGGAGCCCTCCACCCGTACGCGCCCCACCGTCCCCGGCACCGACCAGGAACGGGCCTCGGCGGAATCCGCCACCGCGCCCTCCGCCCAGCCGTTCCACACGGCCCGCGCGACGGACAGGAACTCCTCGGCGCGCCGGTAACGGTCGGCGTGGTCGAGGAACCCGCCGCGCCGGAAGTTCTCGCCGGTCCAGGCGTTGTGCGTGGTCACCACGTTCCAGCCGGCCCGGCCGCCGGAGAGCAGGTCGAGGCCGGCGAGCCGCCGGGCGAGGTCGCCCGGCTCGTTGTAGGTGGTGTTGGAGGTGGAGACGAGCCCGATCCGCTCGGTCGCGGCGGCGAGCGCCGACAGCTGGGTGATCGAGTCGGGCCGGCCCGCCACGTCCAGCTCGTGGACGCCTCCCGCCGACTCGCGCAGCCGCAGGCCGTCGCCGAGGAAGAAGGCGTCGAAGAGCCCGCGTTCGGCGGTCCTGGCCACCCGCAGGAAGGTGGCCGGGTCGATCTGGGAGCCGCTGGACGGGTCCGACCAGATCGTCCAGTGGTTGACCCCCTGGAAGAACACCCCGAAGTGCAGCTGCGCGTCCGGGCGCGGGACGTCGTGCGGATCGGTGCGGGTCATCGGGTCTCCTCCGGAACGGGCGTGGCGGCGGCGCCGGCGGTCGTGAAGCGGCTGAGGGGCCGGGGGAGGCCCAGGGAGGTGCGGAGGGTGGTGCCCGGCAGCGGCCGGGCCGCGAGCCGCCGCACGAACAGCTCGGGCAGGACGAGCCGGGAGAGCACGGAGAGGTCCTCGTCGAGGACGAGCGGCCGCAGCCGCACCCCGTCGACGTGCCCGCCGAGCTCCGTGAGCAGCTCCACCAGACCGGCGGCCGGGCCGGTGTACCGCAGCCGGTCGGGGCGCTCCTCCCACGGCGCGTACCGCTCCAGGTCGGCGATCCGCTCCCGGGCCGTCTCGCGCGGGGTGTCGAGGGCCACCTCGACCTCGGCGAAGGCGAGCGGCGCACCGGCGGCCGCGCCCGCCGCGCCGACCTCGGCCGGAGTCGGCCCGCCGACGAGCGCCACGTCGGTCAGCTCCGCCGGGACGAGACCGGCGGGGGCCAGGACCACGGGCCGGCCCTGCGGCGGACGCGGCACGATCGACGGCCCCTTCACCGTGTACGTCTCGCCCTCGAAGTCCACGTAGTGCAGCCGCGACCGGTCCAGGTAGCGGCTGGTGGCCACCGACCGGATCACCGCGTCGTCCTCCCACGAGTCCCACAGGTCCCGTACGACCCGGACCCCGTCGCGGGCCTCGCGGGCGATCGCGTCGGCGCCCTCGACGACCGCCCGGCCCCAGGCGCGCGCGGCGGCCGGGTCCTCCTCGGTCCCCACCACCCAGCCGGCCCGGCCGGTCGAGACGTGGTCGAGCGAGGCGATCTGCGAGGAGACGTGGAACGGCTCGGCGTACGTGGTCGCGAGGACGGGGGCGACGCCGAGGACACTCGTCGACGCGGCCACGAACGCGGCCCGTTCCACCGCGCCGATCCGGCCCACCGGGCCGGTGCCGTCGGCGGAACCGGGCGGCAGGATCGAGTCCTCCAGGGTGACCAGGGTGAACCCGGCGTTCTCGGCGGCGGCTGCGGTCCGGGCGAGCCGGCGCGGGCTCAGCAGCTCTCCGGGAGCGTGCGCGGCACGGCGCCACGCGGCGGGATGGGCACCGTCGCCGTCGATCTCGACGGCCAGGTGCAGGGCGGGGCGGGGCATGGGAGTCCTTCCGAACGGCGGGGGCGCACGGCGGCACGGCAGCGGTGCGGGGCACGGCTGCGCGGGACCGGGCGACGGGACGTCACGAGGCGCGCGGACCCGGGCGGCACGGGGAGCGCCGCGAAGCCCCGCGCCGGACGGGCACGGGACGCGCGGACCCGTGGGGCGGGGTCAGGCGCGAAGGGAAGGACAGATGGCCGAGGCGGTGCGGCAGAAGTCGACGTGCCGACGGCAGACGAGCCGGGCACCCGCCCGGACCGGGGCGTACGGCGCGGTGGTCACTGCGAGCACGTGCGCCTCCCCCGGGTCCCGGACCCGCCCGGACGCGGGCGGGGTCTCCTCACCATAGGCAGGCGGCCTTCCACGCTGTCAAGGTCGTCTTGCCGCCCGGATTCCCCATGGATTCCCCGCGGATTCCCCTGGTCGGCCGGTACGTCAGGACGGGTGCGGGGGAGCCGAGTTGAGCGTGCCCGTGGGCGCCGGGCACCGGAATCCGTGGGCAGCGGGCGCCGGAACCTGTGGGCGCCAGACGTCGGAACCTGTGGGCGCCGGACGTCGGAACCCATGAGCGGCGGTACGGATGCTCCTTGGGCGGACCGGGGCAAGGAGCCGTCTCAGACCCGAGGTTGATCGAAAGTGAGCCCACGGACGGACGCGCGGGACCGTCCGGGGCGCCTACCGTGCCCGCATGACTCGACTCACCAGAGCCGTCGCGGCCACCGTTCTCGCCTGTTCCCTCGCCTTAACGGCAGGAGTCGCCACCGCGGCCGCCCCCGACACCCCCGTCCCCGGCGCGAGCACGGCGGTCGCACAGCCGGCGCGGCCCGCCGTCCTCCCCGCGCCCACCGGACCGCATTCCGTCGGCAGCACGGTCCTGCCGCTGGTCGACCGGTCCCGCACCGACCCCTGGGTGCCCACCGCCGACGGGCGGGCGCTCATGGTCACGCTCCACTATCCGGCCGCGCGCTCCGGCGGCGGCAGCCCCGCCCCGTACGCCACCCGGGAGGAGGCGCGGCTGCTCGCCGAGCAGCTCGGGCCCGGGGTCTCCGGCGACGTGCTCGCCCGGACGCGCACCCACAGCAGGGCCGACGTCCGGCCCGCGCCGGGTCACCGCCCCCTGGTGCTGCTTTCGCCGGGCTTCAGCGTCTCCCGCTGGACGCTCACCGCCCTCGCCGAGGACCTCGCCTCGCGCGGCTACGTCGTCGCCTCCGTCGACCACGCCTACGAGTCGTTCGGGATCAGCCTCCCCGGCGGCCGCACCCTCACCTGTGTCGCCTGCAAGGCCCTGGACGAGGACGGGGTGCACGGGAGCGTTGTCACCTCGACCCGGGCCGCCGACATGCGGTACGTCCTGGACCGGCTCGTCGGCCCCCGGTCCGTCTGGCGGTACGCCGACGTGATCGACGCGCGCCGGATCGGCATGGCGGGCCACTCCATCGGAGGGGCGAGCGCGGCCACCGCGATGGCGGCCGACCGGCGCATCGACGCCGGGATCAACATGGACGGCGCCTTCTGGGAGGAGCTTCCGGCGGAGGGCCTGCGGGGCCGTCCGTTCATGATGCTCGGCACCCACGACGAGATGCACCTGCCAGGCGGGATCGACACCAGCTGGGACCGGACGTGGACCGCGCTCGACGGCTGGAAGCGCTGGATCACACTGGCCGGATCCGACCACTTCTCCTTCTCGGACGGCCCCGTGATCTCACGTCACTTCGGCCTGCCCGAGCCGCAGCTGCCCGCCGACCGCGCCGTCGCCCTCACCCGGACGTACGTCTCCGCCTTCTTCGACCGGCACCTGCGCGGACTTCCGCGACCGGTCCTGAACGGCCCGACCACGGCCAACCCGGAGGCCCACTTCCAGAACCCCTGACCGGGGCCGGAACCCTCAGATGCGGTAACCCTCAGGAGCGGTACGGGACGTTCGCCGACGCCCAGTCGGCCAGGACCCGCGCGCACCCGGCGACCGATTCCCGCCAGGTGCGCGCGGCACCCTCGCCGGCCTCGTCGCTGACGTGCTTCACGACGCGCAGCGGCACCCCGGCGACCGCGGCGACGTGCGCGAGGGCGTACCCCTCCATGTCGACGAGAGCCGCCTGCTCCGCGAGCCGGGCGCGGGCGACCTCGTCCGAGATGAAGGTGTCACCGGTGGCCAGGACCACGTCACCGCCGTCCGGCAGGGTCAGCGGAGCCCCGTAGGACTCGCCCGTCAGCATGGCGAGCAGCCGCCCGTCGAAGTCGTGCTGCACCACGGTGCCGACGACGTGCGTCCCCGTCAGACCGGGCCGCAGCGCCCCGGCCGTTCCCAGGTTCACGATCCCGGAGGGCCGGGGCCCCCGGCCGAGCACGGTCGCCAGCGCGGTCGCGGCGTTCACCTTGCCCATGCCGGTGAGCAGCACCGGCAGCCCCGTGTCGAGGAACTGCGCCTCTTCCTTGACGGCGAGCACCAGCAGGGGGCGGTCGCCCGTGATCTCTCCCAAGAGTTCCATGGGTGCCACGCTAGTTCGACGACCCGTCCGCCGTACAACCGGGAGGGCCCGAAACCACCCCCGCCCCCCAGCGAAGCGGGCCCGTGCGGCGGACGCCCCCACCGTGACACAGAGTCACTTCCGCCCCACGCGCCGCCGTGCCGTACGGCCACGAGAGCCCTCCCGATGCCCTGTTTTGCGCGTCGGCCGGATTCTTTCCGCAGGACGCTTGTGCGCGGCTCCGGCGCCCGGCACGCTCCTCGTATGAACACGGCCAGACATGCCAGTGAACGTCTGATGAGCTGGCCCTCGCTGACCCCTGGCCGTGCCCACTGCGGCGCCGAGGTCGGACTGGGCACCGCGACGCAGGAGATCGTGCACTTCCACGGTGAACACGAGGCCGACGTCCACCTCACCCGCGCCATGATCGCCAAGCTGCGACCGGCCCTCCTCGGGTCGAGCGCCGTCCGCCTGCGTGCCGGATCCGGATGGGTGACGGTCCGTCTGGACATGGGTTCCGACATCGACCTGCTGGCCACCCTGGTGAGCGCCGCCCTTCAGGCGAGCGGCTTCCCCGACACCGTTCCGGACGGCTGCACCCGCACCCGCTCGGTCCCCGGCATACGCTGAACCCCGGCCCGCCGAACCACCCCGCGCCCGTGTGACGCGGAAGGCTACGCCGGAACCGGGAACACCATGCACGTGCTGGTCGCGTGGCCGAGCAGCCGGTCCTCCGCGTCGTACAGTCCCGCCTCCG
This sequence comes from Streptomyces sp. NPDC093071, assembly GCF_044754545.1. NCBI lineage: Bacteria > Bacillati > Actinomycetota > Actinomycetes > Kitasatosporales > Streptomycetaceae > Streptomyces > Streptomyces sp. NPDC093071. Next base: position 224,069 of record NZ_JBIVPH010000007.1, read on the forward strand.
CGAGTGCCGTGCGGCGCCCCCGGGTCAGCACCGTGCCGACCGCCCTCACCTTGCCGGTGGCGATCGTGATCGGGCGGAGGAAACGGGTCGACAGGTCGAGCGAGGTGTACGCCGTCCCCACGGGGAGCGTGGAGTGCACCGCGCACCCGGCCGCCGAGTCCAGCAGCGTCGCGTACACGCCGCCGTGCACGCTCCCGATCGGGTTGTAGTGCTCCTCGGCCGGCTCGAAGGAGAACACCACCCGCCCGTCCTCGACCTCTTCGAGGTCGAATCCGAGGAGCGCGGCGATCGGCGGTCCGGGCAGCCTTCCCGCGGCGATCTCCCGCAGGAAGTCCAGCCCCGCCATCGTCCCCGCGGCCCGCGCGGAGGCCGCGGGGTCCTCCCACTCGACCGTGCGCGTGCGTCCCATGACCACTCTCCACCCGACTTCGACCAGCCGACTCTTCGCTGGCTCTTTATGGCGAAGCTAGCCGTGATGAAAGCTGACTGTCAACGACACAGCCAGGTGGCTAGAGTGTGACGATGAAGTGGCTGGAGACGGACACGGAGAACTGCTCGGTCCGGCGCACCCTGGACCTGGTCGGCGAGAAGTGGACCCTGCTGATCCTGCGGGACGCGTTCAACGGCGTACGCCGGTACGACGAGTTCCGCCGGCACCTCGGGCTCTCCGAGGCCGTCCTCGCCGACCGCCTCCGCAAACTCGTCGCGGCGGAGATCCTGCGCGCCGAGCCCTACCGCGAACCCGGCACCCGAACGCGGTACGAATACCGGCTCACCCCCAAGGGCATCGACCTCTGGCCCGTGCTCCTCGCGCTCAAGCAGTGGGGCGACACCCACACGGAGGCCCCCGACGGCCCCGTCCTCGACATCCGCCACACCGACTGCGGAGCCCCCGTCCGCGTGGTCGTCCAGTGCGAGGGAGAGGAACGGGCCACCCTCTCCGCCCGCGACGTCACCGCCCGCCCCGGCCCCGGCGTCCGCCCCCTCCACACCTGAGCCCCGCATTCGACGCCTGCCCCTCCATCCTGGACCCCGTCCCCGGTGGCCCTGGCGCCTGCCCCTTCCGCGTTTGGTCCTGGCGCTCAACGCCTGCCCCTCCACTTCCTGGACCCTGTCCCCGGCACCGTTCCTTCCGCTCCTGAGACCCGTTCCCGCCCCCGCCTCCCAAGGGCCCGAATCTCCAGGGCCCGACGCCCGGCCCCACTCCTCCGGACACCCGCCCCACCCGTTCGGCGGCACCCCCGCGATGTCGCGCCGCCGGGACGGGTACCTCACGAGTCATGCCCTCCACACCCGGTCCGCCGCACGACGGTGCCCCCACCGAACACGGCCACTGGTTCCGGCGGCTCCACGACCGCGTCGCCGCCTCTCCCGTCGGTCTCGCGTGGAACCGCGGCCGTTCCATGGAACTCATGCACCGCGCCATGGGCTTCGCGGCACTCAGCCTCCTCACCCTCGTCCCCCTCCTCATCGTCGTCGCGGCGGCCGACCTCGCCAGAGGGCAGGGCTTCGCCCGCTGGCTCGTCCAGGGCCTCGGCGTCACCGAGGTCTCCCAGGAGGAGGTCGAACGGCTCTTCGGCCAGCCGGGGCAGGCCCTGCAACGCACCACCGCCTTCGGTCTCGCCGCCCTCGCCGCCTTCGGTGTCACCTTCGGATCCGCCGTGCAGACCGGATACGAGCGGGTCTGGGACCTCCCCACGGCCCGCTGGCACACCATGTGGCGGCACGTCGTCTGGCTCGCCGTCCTCGTCGCCGCCCTCCTCGTCTTCGTCGCCTTCCCCGCCCCCGAGAACGCGTCGGCCCTCACCACCGCCGCCGTCGCCCTCGGCGACCTCATCGGCACCTTCCTCTTCTTCTGGTGGTCCCAGCGCTTCCTGCTCTGCGGACGCATCCGCTGGCGCGCCCTCCTCCCCGGAGGCGTCCTCACCGCCCTCGGCCTCCTCGGGCTGCGGATCTTCTCCCAGCTCGTCTTCTCGCCCCTCATCGCCTCGAACGCCGTGACGTACGGCCAGTTCGGAACCGTCCTCGTCCTCCAGTCCTGGCTCGTCGGCGTCGGCTTCGTCGTCTACGGAGGTGCCCTCGTCGGCCGGCTCGTCCACGAGCACCTCGTCCGCCGCCGTCTGCGTCGCTTCCTGCCGAACGGCCGATGACCCCCGTGCCCGCCCCGGTCCGCCGGAGCGGGCATGGCCCTCACAGGTCTCTCCGCCGCACCGCCATCACCGAGACCGCCACCGCCCCCAGCGCCCACGACGCGTACACCAGCCAGGCGCCCCCCGTCGTCCATGGGTACGGCTCCCCGTGGGTTCCCACGGCCACCAGCCGCTGCCACGCGTGGAGCGGCGTCGCATGGGCGAACACCGCCGAGAGACGGCGCTCGTCGCTGAGGACCGACGGCACCAGCAGGAGCAGCACCACCGAGCCGACGACCGAGACCGCGCTCTGCCGCAACACCGTGCCGAGCGCCGCCCCGGCCAGCGCGCAGACCGGCGCGAACAGCGTGGACGCCACGACGATCCGCAGCGCCCCGGGGTGCGTGAGGGGCAGTCCGACACCTCGCTCCGCGAGCACCGTCTGCGTCGACCAGAACGAAAGCCCTGCGGCGACCGCCCCGAACACGGTCTGAACACCGGCTATGACCAGCAGTTTCGCCGCCATCAGCGCCCCACGCGCGGGCACCGCCGCGAACGCCGTGCGGACGAACCCCGTGCCGTACTCGCCGGTCACCGCCACCACCCCCGTCGCGGAGGCACAGAGGACCAGGACCATGGACGCGTTCCCCGTGAACGCGTCCCACAACGCCAACTCGTTCGCCACGAAATCGGCCCGGCTCGCCGCGTCGTACTGGAACCAGTAGCGGTAGTGGTCCCAGGCGGCCCCGAGATTGAAGCCGACCACGACCAGTGCGCTCAGCAGCAGCGACCAGGCCGTCGATCGCAGTGACCACAGCTTCAGCCACTCCGACCCCACCAGGTCGAGGAAGCGCGCACGGGGCTCCGCCACGGAGCGTACGCCGCCCATGGCGTCCGCGAAAACGTCGTAGGAGGTCATCGGGTTTCTCCCGCCGTGTACTCGACGCTGTCCGCGGTCAGTTCCATGAAGGCTTCCTCCAGAGAGGCGGTACGGGGAACCAGACAGTCGAGCGGGATCCCGTGCTCCAGGGCCATCGCGCCGATCCGGGCGGCCGGCAGCCCCGTCACGGTCAGCAGACCCGACTCCTCCCGGACCCCCGCCCCCTCCGCGAGCAGCAGGGTCCTGAGGGCCGCCCGGTCGGGCGTGCCGACGGTCACGCTCTCCCCGGTACCGCGCGCCGCGAAGTCCCTCAGGCTCTCCGCCGCGATCAGCCTCCCCTTCCCGACGACCACCAGCTCGTCGGCGGTGTGCTCCATCTCGCTCATCAGATGACTGGAGACGAAGACGGTACGGCCCTCGGCGGCCAGCCGCCGGAACAGCCCCCGCACCCACTTCACCCCCGCCGGATCGAGACCGTTGAGCGGCTCGTCGAAGAGCAGCACGGGCGGATCGCCGAGGAGCGCGCCCGCTATTCCGAGCCGCTGCCTCATGCCCAGCGAATAGCCGCCCACCCGCCGTCTCGCCACCGCCGCGAGCCCGACCTCCTCCAGAACCTCGTCGACCCTCGCGAACGGGACGCGGTTGCCGCGTGCGAGCACCCTCAGGTGCGCCCGGCCGGTCCTGCCGCCGTGCACGTCCGTCGCGTCCAGCAGTGCGCCGACGTGCCGCAGGCCGCGCGGCCGGTCCCGGAACGGCCGGCCGTCGACCGTGACGGCCCCGCTCGTCGCTGCGTGCAGGCCCAGGACCATCCGCAGCGTGGTGCTCTTGCCCGCCCCGTTCGGCCCGAGGAAGCCGGTGACCCGGCCCGGCCGCACGGTGAACGTCAGCCCGTCGACAGCGGTCGTGGTGCCGTAGCGTTTGGTGAGTTCCATGACTTCGATCATGTGCACCACCGTGCCGCCCCGACCCCCCGGCGGACATCGGACCAGGGCCGACAATCGGCGCCCCCGCATGTCACCCCCGGTCTTACAACCACGGGTTGATGACCCGTCGGCCCCCTCCGCCCTACGATCATTCGCATGTCAGCCGCACAGGCAGCGCCATTCCTCAGGAAGATCACCCCCGGCGGGGGGACCGCCCTCGCCTGGCTCGCGGGCCTCCTCTTCACCGCCCTGCTCCGGGTCCGGCTCCCCGGGCAGGCGGAGGCGGAGGTCCTCGCCGGTGTGGTGATCCTCCGCTGGGACGGCCTCACCATGCTGGCCCTCGCCACCCTGCTCGCCCTGCGCGGCAGCGTCCTCCTGACCCGCCGTCCGGGCGCCGCCCTGTGTCATCTGCTCGGCGCGGCCGTCATCGGCTCCCTGCCCCTCGGCGTCACCGCCATCCCTCTCGCCCAGTACCTCGCGGTGGACATCGCCCTCTACACGATCGCCATGACCCGACCGCACCACGAGTCCGACCGGGCGGTGTTCCTCGGCCTCGGCACCATCGCCGGCTATCTCGCCGTCCGCCTCGCGTGCGGCTGGAGCGTCGGCACCACCACCGCCCTCACCGTGGGCCTCACCGCCGCGGTCGCCTGGCTCCTCGGCCGTGCGCAGCGACAGACCCGCGAGCACGCCGAGCAGACCCGGCTCAGGATCGCCGAACAGGCCGTCACCGCCGAACGGCTGCGGATCGCCCGTGAGATGCACGACACCGTCGCCCACAGCATCGGCATCGTCGCCCTCCAGGCCGGCGCCGCACGCCGGGTCATCGACAACCGCCCCGACCAGGCCCGCGAAGCCCTCGCCGCCATCGAGACCGCCAGCCGGGAAACCCTGGCCGGGCTGCGCCGTATGCTCGGCGCCCTGCGTACCGCCGACGAGGACGGGCACGGCAGCGGGGACGGCGGCGGGGGCGGGGACGGGGACGGCGGCGGGGCCACGAAACAGGGTCCCCGAGGCGCCGGAGGTTCCGCCGGTCCCGGAACCGACTCCGCACCTTCAGGAACACCCGCGCTTTCCGGGACGCCCTCACCCTCCGAGACCCCGCCACACTCCCAAAAGTCCCCACACCCCGAAACGCCCCCGCCCACCGAAACGCTCCCACCCCCCGACACCCCCGCCTTCCCGAAGGCACCCGGGCTTCCCGAGATGCCGGGGCTTGCCGCTCTCGATCGGCTCGCCGAGACGACCGCAGCCGCCGGGGTCCAGGTCGCCGTTCGCTGGATCGGGGCTCCCCGGCCGCTGCCCCCGGACATCGACCTGTCCGCCTTCCGGCTCGTGCAAGAGTCCGTCACCAACGTCGTGCGACACTCCGGCGCCGACCGCTGCACGGTCACCGTCGACCACCGCGACCCCGAGGCCCTCGCCCTCACTGTCGAGGACCTCGGGCCCGCCCCCGGACGGGAGCGCGAACGATCCGGTGGGGGCTCCGGCTACGGCCTCCCCGGCATGAGGGAGCGCGTCGGCCTGCTGCACGGGGACTTCACCGCCGGCCCCCGCCCGGACGGCGGTTTTCGCGTCACCGCCCGCCTCCCCCTTCCCCTTCCTCTTCCTCTTCCCACTGGAGTCACCTCCGCATGAGCAGCAGCACCGCCGAGGCCCCCGCGCGGCCCGTCCGCGTCGTCCTCGCCGACGACCAGCCCCTCGTGCGGACCGCCCTGAGCATGGTCATCGCCGAGACCGCCGACCTCGTGGTGAGCGGCGAGGCCGCCGACGGAGCCGAAGCCGTCCGGCTCGTCGAGGAGACCGGCGCCCATGTCGTCGTCATGGACCTGCGGATGCCCGGCACCGACGGCATCGAGGCCACCCGGCTCATCACCGAAGGCCCCACCGGCGCCCGGGTCGTCGTCCTCACCACCTTCGATGACGACGACCACGTCTTCGGGGCGCTGCACGCGGGCGCGTCCGGGTTCCTCGTCAAGGACATGGCCCTGGACGACATCCTCGCCGCCGTCCGCGTCGTCGCCTCCGGCGACGCCCTCATCGCCCCCACCGTCACCCGGCGCCTCATCAAGGAGTTCACCGACCGCCGCCGGCCCGCGCCCGCCGCCCCGCGCCGCCGTGCCGAAGGGATCACCGACCGGGAACGCGAGGTCCTCACCCTCGTCGGTCGCGGTCTCTCCAACACCGAGATCGCCGGCGAACTGCACATCAGCGTCGCCACCGCGAAGACCTACGTTACCCGGCTGCTCGCCAAACTGGACGCCCGCGACCGAGTGCACCTGGTCATCATCGCGTACGAGACGGGCCTGGTCTCCGCCTCCTGATCCGCCCCGGGGCGACGGGGGAAGGGTTCGATCACACGATCCGGTGATCCACCGGTGAGCGGCCCGGCCGGGCTCCCCGGACCGCTTGGATGGAGGCGATCCCATCGGCCCGTCGAGAGAGAGCCGCCCCATGGCGAACACCTGGCTGCCGCCCGTCGAGTACGTAGCGACCCTGCCGAGAGCGACGGCCTACGCCTGCCTCTACTTCACCGACACCAGGGGCCGCCCCTTCCAGCTGCGCGCCACCTACCACTCCGGGATGTGGCAGTGGCCCGGCGGCAACATGGACCCGGGGGAGACGCCCTGGGAGACGGCGGTGCGCGAGTGCCGCGAGGAGACCGGGATCGCCTTCACCGGGGAGCCCCGGCTGCTCGGCACCCACTTCACGACCGACCGGGGCGACGACTGGCCCGCCAACCACATCGGCTTCGTCTTCGACGGCGGCGAGCTGACGGACGACCAGATCGCCGCCGTCGTCCTCGACCCGGCGGAGCACAGCGAGTACGGCCTGCGCACGCTGGACGAGTGGGAGCGGGAGATGGACCCGGCCGAGTTCGTCCGCCTCGTGGCGATCGACCGCGCCCGCAGGACCGGAATCCCCGTGTACCTGGAGGCCGGTCCCGGGGAGCGCTGACCACACGTCGGCGAGACCGCCGGTCAGCGAGATCGGCACGTCTCAGGATCGGCAGCCCACCGGATGGGGGATGTCGACCACGAGACGCTCCGGGGAGTGCAGACGGAAGGTCTTGGGGGCGGGTTTGGCGTCGAAGGCGGCCCCGACGGTGACCATGCCCTCGAAGTCGCCGGTCAGCGCGACCCCCTTGAGCGCGGGCAGGGAGACCTTGGCCAGCCGGGGCCCCCGGTACACGGACCTTCCGGTGTCGTCGTGGGCGGCGGCGGGGGAGAGCCTGATCTCCAGGAAGTACTTCCCCGCCAGCGGGACCTTCCGGCCCGAGCCGTCCTGGTACAGCGCGGAGACCTGGCGCACGGTGACCGACGGCACGGCGCCCCGCACGTCGATCACGAGCCGGTCGAAGGTCGCGTGGCCGCCCCAGCGGGCGTTGACGACCAGGGCTGTGGCCGGGGCCGGCCCGCTCCGGGACGGAGCGCCGGTCGCACCCGCCGGGATCGTGGCGCCGATCCCGGCGGTCAGCAGGACTCCCGCGGTGACAGCGGTGACAACGGCGAACGCACGACGGTGATGCATGACGTCCCCCATTCCTGGTGCTCGGGGACAGTGGTGTCACTGGTGAAGACACCCACCACGAACGTACGGTTCCGCCCGATATAAGGTAAAAGTGCGCTATGTGCTGGAGTGCTGCGGCCGACCTCTGGGCGGGCCTCGGGATCGGCGCCGTGGGCGTGGCCTCCCTCGCCTCCGTACGCCGTCCCGGGGACGCGCCGCTCGCCGCCCTGCCCCTGCTCCTGGGTGCCCACCAGGTCGTGGAGGCCGCCGTCTGGCACGCCGGCGGCGGAGCCGGACCCGCCACCCTCGCCTGGGCCGTCATCGCCCTGCCCCTGCTGCCCCTCTGGATCCCCGTCGGCGTCCTGACCGCCGCCCGCCCCGCCGACCGGCCGCGCCTGCTCGTGCCCCTCGCCATCGGGCTCGCGACCGCCTGTCTCCTCGCGTACCGGCTCGCCACCCGCCCCGTCACCGCCGAGATCCGCGGCCGCACCCTCGGCTACGTCGTCGACCTGCCGTACGCGCCGCTGCTCCTCGCCGCGTACCTCCTCGCCACCGTCGGCGCCCTGCTGCTCGCCCGCGACCGGCTCCTGCGGCTCCTCGGGCTCCTGACCGGAGCCGGGGCCGCCGTCTGCGCCCTCCTGTGGACCACCGAGTTCGTCTCCACCTGGTGCGCCCTCGCCGCCGTCGCCTCGGTGCTGCTGCTCGTCTGGGTGCGCGGCCGGACCGTGCCCGATCCGCGTCCGATCGGGGAAAGCCCGTAACCCCTCGGCCGTTCAGTAGTTGACCAGGGCATGAAGAAGCGCAGCATCCTCGCCATCGCCTCCCTCGCCGCAGGTGTCGTCACCGCCCTCGTCACGCCTCCGCCGCAGGCGAACGCCGCGGTCGGGAACAACCCCGTCGGCAGCCCCCTCGGCCTCCTCCAGGAGGACCAGGGCGTCGAGACCGTCCTCCACGACACCGTCCAGGGCACCGGGGGCGCCCTCCAGGCCCCGGAGACCGGCGGACTGCTCTGACACCCCTTCTCCACCCCGTGTCCGACGACGCGAACGGTGCCCCGCCGCCCCACGGGAGGCGGGGCACCGGCGCGCCGTGACACGGCCGGAGGCGGCCCGTGCGCACCCGGTGCGCGAGTAATGACAGGATGTCCCCATGAGCGACAACGTTTATTTCGACATCTCCATCAACGACGAGCCCGCGGGCCGCATCGTCTTCAAGCTGTTCGACGACGTCGTGCCGAAGACCGCGCAGAACTTCCGTGAGCTCGCCACCGGCGAGCACGGCTTCGGCTACGCCGGATCCCCGTTCCACCGCGTCATCCCGCAGTTCATGCTCCAGGGCGGCGACTTCACCAACGGCAACGGCACCGGCGGCAAGAGCATCTACGGCGAGAAGTTCGCGGACGAGAACTTCCAGCTGAAGCACGACCGCCCGTTCCTGCTCTCGATGGCGAACGCCGGCCGGAACACCAACGGCTCGCAGTTCTTCATCACCACGATCATCACCGACTGGCTCGACGGCAAGCACGTCGTCTTCGGCGAGGTCGTCGAGGGCCAGGACCTGGTCAAGAAGATCGAGTCCCTCGGCTCCCCCTCCGGCTCCACCAAGGCCACCATCAAGGTCGCCGAGTCCGGTGTCGTGAAGGCCTGATCGCCTTCCGGAGCCGATGAGCGGCGGGCCTTACGCCCCCGCTCGCCTGCCACCGGCCGGGGGGGGGGCCCCCGGGGCCCGGCCCCCGCCCCCCCCCCCCCCCCCCCCCCCGCCCCCCCCCCCCCCCCCCCCCCCCGGGCCCGCCCCCCGGCCCCCCCCCCCCCCCCCCCCCCCCCCCCGCCGCGCTTCCCGGGCCACCGCCGCCCCGCTCTCGCGCGGACGCGGGCCGTCCCCGGAACCTGCGGTGAACAGGCGGCCGGGGGCTCAGTCCTCGGAGGAGCCCTGCTCCCCGAAGCGGCGCTCGAACCTGGCGATCCGGCCCTCGGTGTCCACGGTCCGCGCCTTGCCCGTGTAGAACGGGTGGCTCTCGGAGGAGATCTCGACGTCGACGACGGGATACGTGTTGCCGTCGTCCCACTCGATGGTCCGGTCGCTGGTCGCGGTGGAGCGGGTCAGAAACGCGTACCCGGCCGAGCGGTCGCGGAAGACCACGGGGCCGTACTCGGGCTGCTTGTCCTGCTGCACGTGTCCTCCTCGGGGCTGCCGCCCTGACTGGTCCGGCCTGATCGGCGCGGCACCCCCAGCCTCCCCGGGGCCGGGGCCGCCGACCAGCGCCACGGGCCCGACCGGGTGACGGCCCACGCGTACGCGCACTCCTCCCGCGGTCCTCCGCCCGGCGCGGGACGCCCGTACGGCTCAGCCGCCCTCCGGCCACCGCGCCGCGAGCAGCAGGGCGATGTCGTCCGGCCGGGCCGTGGCCTGCCGGGCCTCCCGGGTCAGCCGGTCGGCCGTCTCCGACAGCGGCAGGGAGGCCGTCGCGGCCAGCGCCCGGCGCAACCGCTCGATCCCCTCGTCGATGTCCCTCCCCGGCCGCTCCACGAGCCCGTCCGTGAACAGCGCGAGCACCGACCCCGGGGCCAGCCGCAGCCGGGACACCGGGTACGAGGCCCGGTCGTCGATCCCCAGGACCATCCCGCCCGCCAGGTCCACCTGCTCCGCCGTCCCGTCCGGCCGCAGCAGCAACGGCTGCGGATGCCCCGCCCGCACCGCCCGCGCCTCGCCCGTCTCCGGATCGAGCAGGACGTAGCAGCAGCTCGCGAACTGCCCCGGGTCCAGGTCGATCAGCAGCCGGTTGGTGCCCCGCATGACGTCCTGCGGCCGGTGGCCCCCGAGCGCGAACGCCCGTACCGCGCTGCGCAGCTGACCCATCGTGGCCGCGGCCGCCACCCCGTGGCCCTGCACGTCGCCGATGACCAGGGCGAGCCGCCCCTGACCCGTCTCGATCACGTCGTACCAGTCCCCGCCCACGTCCATGCCCTGCGTGCCCGGCAGATAGCGGCCCACCGTGTCCACCCCGACCCGGACCGGCAGCCGGTGCGGCAGCAGCGCGTCCTGGAGCCCCCGCGCGACCGTCGACTCCGTGTCGTACCGCTGCGCCCGCTCCAGGGCCTGCGCGATCAGCCCCGCGAGCGCCGTGAGCACGGTCCGCTCCTCCGGGCTGAACCCGCGCGGCTGGTCGAAGCCGAGGATGCAGGAGCCCACCGGCCGGCCCGAGGCGATCAGCGGCAGGAACGCCCGCGCCCCCGAATCCGCGTCCAGCGGAAGACCCGGATACGTCCGGCCCAGCTGCTCCATCGACTCGAAGAACAGGGGCCTGCCCGTCGTCAGCGTCACCACCCCCGGCACCCGCGCGTCCAGGCCCACCCCGTCGAAGGGTTCGAGGAAGCCCTTCGGGAAGCCCGTCTCCCACGCCAGGTAGAGACGCCGGTCGCTCAGCAGGTAGATCGCCAACTGCCGCCCGCCGAACGCCGGCAGCAGCTCCTCCGTCACCACCGCCGACACCTGGCGCGCCGTCACCGCCTCGGTGAGCGCGATCGCGAGCGCCACCGGCCGGTACAGGTCCGCCGCCCGGTCCCCGGGCGAGGCCAGCTCGTCCGCGAGGCGCCGGCCCGTCCCGGCCTTCTGCGCGAGGCCCGCGGGACCCTCCTCCGGGAGGAGCACCAGCGTCAGCCCGTCCCGCCCCGGATGCAGCGAGACCGACAGCCAACGGCCCCCCTCCGGACGGGCCAGGAAGCGCACCGGCTCCCCGGAGAGCAGGGCGGCGCGCAGCTGCTCCTTGTGGAAGGGGTACCCGAACCAGGGCAGCGCCTCCCACAGCGGCCGCCCGGCCAGGTCCCTGCGCGGCCGGCCGAGGAGCTGTTCCGTGCGCTCGTTGACGTACGTGACGCGCCCGAGCCGGTCGACGGCCAGGAGCGCCCGTGGCAGCCGGTCGGTGGCGTCCGAGCCGATCAGGCCGGTGCCGAGGTCGACGAGGGTGCCCACGAGCCGGGAGCCCTTCTCGGAGCCGGTACGCCGTGCCCGCGCGGACACCTCCAGGAGGTGCAGTCCGCCGTCCGGGCCCTTCAGCCGGAGCCTGCGCACCAGGGGGCGCCCGCCCGCGCCCGTCGCGTGCCGGGCCGCCGCCCACAGCGCGTACCCGTCCTCCGGCTCCAGGAGGGACGTGAGGACCTCGATCGTGCAGGGCGAGGGAACCCCCGCCCCGAGGATCTTCAGGAGCCCCTCGTCCATCGTCACGATGCCCGAGACCAGGTCCCAGTCGAAGGAGCCGAACCGCACCGGCGGCCCCGAGCCGGTCGGCAGCTGCACGCACACCGGATCGCCGGCCCACTCGACCGTCGTCCCCTGCCGGGACAGCTCGGTGAGGGTCTCGCCGAGCCGGAGCGCGCCCCGCGTCATCCGGCTCCGGTCCCGCGCGTCCACCGGCACGCCCGGGGTGGGCGCGCGCAGCGCCACGAGCACGCCGAAGCGCTCGCGGCCCGCGATCACCGGCGCGTACAGGGAGGCGAAGGGAAACGGCAGGCTCGCCACCAGCTGGGGGAAGCGCCGCATCGCGTCCTCGGCGTCGGCGAGGTGGACGGCCTGGCCCGAGCGGTGGACCTCGGCCACCGGGAAGGGCCGGTTGGTGTGCATCCGCCACCACGGACGGAACAGCGGCCCCGGCAGCCCCACGAGGACCGCGAGCCGCAGCAGGCCGGGCGTCTCGGAGCGCAGGTACACCCCGCCCGCGTATCCGCCGACCTCCTCCACGGCGCCGAGCGCCGCCTCCGCGAGCGCCCACGTCAGGGCGACGGAAGCGGGCTCGTCGCCGGGTCCGCTCCCGGACGGACGCCCGGTGCCGCCCGCCGGGCCGGGGCCGGAAGCGCCGTGCGAGGTCACACAGCAAGGATGCCCCCGGAGCCGAAGCCCCCGCATCCCGGAAGGGCCCTTCCCGCACGACGTCGTTGACCTCGCGCGTCCGGACCGTCACACTCGGTGGTCGACCGCCGCCGTCCACGCGCGGCGGCGCCACCGCGCGACCAGGGGGCACGATGACGGGCCGGGTTCTTCCGTACGACGTCCACGGCGAAGGGCCGGAAAGGGCCCTCGTGCTCCACAACTGGTTCGGCGACCGCACCAGCTTCGCCCCGCTGCGCGCGCATCTGGACGGCGCCGTCGGCACCTACGCCTTCGTCGACTGCCGCGGCTACGGCGAGGCCCTCGACCACGAGGGCGCCTACACGATGGAGGAGGTCGCGGCCGACGCCCTGGCGGTCGCCGACGACCTCGGCTGGGACTCCTTCTCCGTCATCGGCCACTCGATGGGCGGCAAGGCGGCCCAGCTGATGCTCCTCGAAGCGCCCGGCCGCGTCCGCTCGCTCATCGGCGTCTCGCCGGTCTCCGCCGCCGGGTTCCCCCTCGACGGGGAGTCCTGGGAGCTCTTCGCCGGAGCCGCCGGGGAACCGGCCAACCGGCGCGCGATCATCGACCACACCACCGGCGGCCGGTACGACGACGCCTGGCTGGGCACGCTCGTCGACCGCTCCCTCAGCCGCTCCTCCGCCACGGCCTTCCGCGCCTACCTGGACTCCTGGTCCCGCGCCGACTTCCACGAGCGGGTCCGCGACAACCCCACGCCCGTCCTCCTCGTCGTCGGCGCGCACGACCCGGCGCTCGGCACCGAGGCGATGGAGGGAACCTGGTTGCGCTGGTACCCGAACGCGCGCCTCGAAGTCATCGAGGACGCCGGGCACTACGTCCCCGAGGAGACCCCGGAAGCCCTGGCCGAGGCCATCGAGGCCTTCCTCGCGGCCTGAGCCGCCTCAGCCGTCCGAACTGCTTCAGCCGTCCGAGTCATCCGGGCCCGCCCCTCGCCGTCCCGCCCCTGTCGGCCGGGCGGGGCGGGACGACGCGTCTACCCTGGAGGGACGGGCAGGGGACGGGCACCGCGTTCCTCCCCGGGCCCGCCCGGGCGGAAGGGCGTCGGACCATGTTCTTCAGCGATCGCAGCGACGCGGGGCGGCAGCTCGCCGCCCGGCTCGACCACCTCAAGGGCCAGGACGTCGTGGTCCTCGGCCTTCCGCGCGGCGGCGTGCTGGTGGCCGTCGAGGTCGCCGACGCCCTCGACGCCCCGCTCGACGTCTGTCTCGTCCGGAAACTGGGCGTGCCCCACCGGCCGGAGGTCGCGATGGGCGCGATCGGCGAGGGCGGCGTGCGGGTGCTCAACGACCGGGTGCTCCACGAGGCCGGGGTGGACGACCGCGCGCTGGCCGCCGTGGAGGAGCGCGAGCTGACCGAGCTGGACCAGCGCACCCGCCGCTACCGGGGCGGCCGGACGCCCCTGCCCCTGGAGGGACGGACGGTCCTCGTCGTCGACGACGGGCTCGCCACCGGCGCCACGGCCCTGGCGGCCTGCCGGGTGGTCCGTGCCCGGGGCGCCGCCCGGATCGTCCTCGCGGTGCCGGTCGCGCCGCCCGGCTGGACCGCCCGCCTCGGCGGCGAGGCCGACGAGACCGTCAGCGTCCGCACCCCGGAGGGGTTCTACGCCGTCGGCCAGTTCTACCGGGAGTTCCCGCAGACGCCGGACGACGAGGTGATCGCCTGTCTGGACCGGAGCCGGGCCGCGCGCGACCCCGTCGTCCGGGACGCGGACGTACGGCTCCCGGTCGGCGGCGCCACCCTCGCGGGGAGGCTCGCCGTGCCCGAGGGGGCCGCCGGCCTGGTCCTGTTCGCCCACGGCAGCGGCAGCAGCCGCCACAGCCCCCGGAACCGGGCGGTCGCCGCGGAGCTGAACAGGGCCGGTCTCGGGACCCTGCTGTTCGACCTGCTGAGCGAGGCCGAGGCGGCCGACCGGGCGCACGTCTTCGACACCCCGCTCCTCGCGGATCGGCTCGCCGGGGCCACGGAACGGCTGGCCGAGCGGCCCGACGTCGCGGGGCTCCCGCTCGGCTACTTCGGCGCGAGTACGGGAGCGGCGGCCGCGCTGTGGGCGGCGGGCGACCCCGCGTCCCTCGTCGCCGCCGTCGTCTCGCGCGGCGGCAGGCCGGACCTCGCGGCCGACCGCCTGGCCGGGGTGCGGGCCCCGACCCTCCTGGTGGTGGGCGGCGACGACCCGCTGGTCCTGGACCTCAACCGGCGGGCCGGGGCGCTGCTGCGCTGCGAGAACCGGCTGGCCGTGGTGGAGGGGGCCACCCACCTCTTCGAGGAGCCCGGTGCCCTGGAGGAGGTGGCGGAGCTCGCCACCTCCTGGTTCACCGGACACTTCCGGCGTCAGGGCACCGGTGCGCCCCGTTGACGACGGTCAGTACGCCCCGTTGACGTTGTCGATGGAGCCGTAGCGGTCGGCCGCGTAGTTGCAGGCGGCGGTGATGTTGGCGACCGGGTCGTACAGGTCCATCGACGTGCCGGGCACGTGGTAGGCCAGGAAGGTCGGCTCGATGACCTGGAGGAGGCCCTTCGAGGGGGTGCCGTTGACGGCGTTGATGTCCCAGTTGTTGATGGCCTGCGGGTTTCCGGAGGACTCGCGCATGATGTTGCGGTGGATGCCCTCGTAGGAACCGGGGATGCCGTGCTGGGCCATGATGTCCAGCGACTGCCGGATCCAGCCGTCGAGGTTGTCGGCGTACTGGGTGGCGGCGACCGGAGCGGCGGCCGGAGCGGCGGCAGCGGCCGGGGCGGCGGCGGAGGCTCCCGTGGCGCTGCCGGTGGACGGGGCGGTCGCGCGGCGCTCGGAGCGGCTCGCCCGGTCGGTCGTGCTGGACTTCTCCGCCTTCGCGGTGACCTTGCGCTCGGCCTTTCGCTCCGCCTTCTCCTGCGTCTTCGCCTGAGAGGGGACGGCCTTGGCGGAACCCCGATGAATCGTCAGTTCCAGACCGGGGTGGATGAGTGACGGATTGTCACCCACGGCGCTCTGGTTGGCGCGGTAAAGGCTCTTCCAGCCTCCCTGAATTCCCTTCTTGTGGGCGATCAGGGAAAGCGAGTCACCGCTCACGACGGTGTAGGTGCGCGCGGTCGCCGGGGCGGCCGGGGCCTTGGCGGCGACCGGGGCGGCGGGGGCGGCGAAGGTCTTGGCGGCGATCTCCGGGGCGCCGGCGGCGGGCGCGGCGCCGGCCGTGGCGGGGGCGATCAGGGGCAGGGACAGCGCGGCTCCACCGGTGCCGACCAGTGCGAGACCACGGGAGACGCGGCTGCGGCGGGGGCGGCGGTGCTTACCGTGTGCAGGCATGACGGATTCCTCTCCGGCGCCTACGAGGTGAGCTGTCGGGTTCGGACGGGAGATGTCCGGCCGCGCGCACGCGGCTGCACCCCGAGCCGTTCCGGATCACCGGACCGGCGTATTCGTGGGTCCCCCGCTCCTGCCGTCGGGTGAAAAGGGAGGTTTCCGAGCGGTGGCAGGATTAGGCGTTCCGCTCGAATGGGGGTGACCGTAGGCCAGTAATGCGGCGAATAACAAGAGGATCAGAGCGGCGGCACGGGTAAAAGGATCACCGAATTCGGGGAATTCAAGATCGGTCGGCCCGGAAAGGCGCCGAACTTCCTTGTGCGGTACGGGGCGGGAGAGGTCGGCGCCGTGCGGCGGGCCGTGCGGAGTGAGTCGCGTCACCCGGTGGGTTATGTCCGAATATGCGATGTAATTCCATTGATGGGTAAATAGGGCGAAAAACTGTCGAGTGGGGTTTTCGGGGTCGATGGGTCGTCTTGGGTGGCATCCGGTGCCACTCAAGGGCAAAGCGCGCAAAGCCGACATTCCTGTCGAAGGATGGAGTGCCCGACCCAGGAGCCGCCCGATGCCCCCCGCCGCCCCCCAGCTCACCCCCGACACCCTCGACCGCGAGGCCGCCGCCCTCTACGAGAGCGCCGTCTGGCAGCGGATCGTCACCGACTGGACCGCCCCGGAACCGCTCGCACCCGCCCCGGAACCGCTCGCACTCGCCCCCGAACCGCTCGCGCTAGCCCCCGGGTCGCCTGCGCCCGCCCCGCAGCCCCTCGCGCCCGCCCCCGGGTCGCCGTCGCCGGGGGAGGGGCGGGACTGGCGGGACCTGCTGAGCGTGCCCGTGGACCGGCTCGTAGCCGAGGCGCTCGACGCGCTCCCGGCGCCGGCCCCCGTCGAGCGCCGCCTCCCCGGCCGGATCGGAGCCGTACTGCCGGACCGCCTGCACGCCTGGCGCCGCATCGGCGGGGTCGAGCTGCGCCCCTCGGTCCACCTCGGCTACGCGCGTCTGGTGCTGACCGAGTGGGGCTGGCAGAACGCCCCGTACAAGCTGCGCGACAGGCGCGGGGCCCGCTGTGTCTGCGGGGCGCTCCTCGCCGCCCACCGCCTCGGCTACGGCGGTGCGGACACCATGAACGAGGCGGCCGCCTGGATCATGACCGAGCTGCGGTCGCGGGGATGGCGGGACCTCATCGGCCCCTGGAACCGGGCCCCGGGGCGCACGGCCGGCGACGCGCTCGCCCTCCTCGACGCCACGGCCCGCCGCGCCGCGCACGCAGGCCGCTGACGCCCGGGGCCCGGGACACGGGGAAACCGCGCCCGGGCCGCCGGACTCAGCCGCTGACGCTCGGCGCCCCGGTCTCGATGTGGCCGGTGTACCGGCGCGACCAGGTCCCGTCGACGCCGGTGGTGATCGTGAAGTCGTACCAGCCCCGGTGGTACGCGACGGCGTTGAAGAAGTCCTCGGTGGCGGAGCCCGCCGGCACCGTGTACGTCCACGGCCCGTCCGTCCGGTAGGCATTGGAGCGGATCGTGAAGGTGACGGGCCCGGCGGAGGCGTTGGTCATCCTGAGCCAGAGGGCCGTCTTCCCGGTCCCCGGCTCGGTCGCGAACCGGGCCGCCACTTCGACGTCCTTGCCCGCCTTGGAGGCGTCGCCGATGAACCGGCGCAGGAACCGGTTGGGTCCCATCATCGAGATGTCGTACTTCCCGGACCCCGAGCCCGTGCCGATGTTGAAGAAGTCGGAGGCCGTGCCCCCGGGGTCCACGGTGTACTGCCAGGCGGCCGTGTCGCGGTGCTGGTGCGGGTGGATCGAGAAGTGCGCGGCCCGCCTGGCCTCCGTCCCCCGGTTCGTCATCGAGAACCAGGCCAGGATCTTGCCGCCGGAGCCGAACTCGAAGCGGTCCAGGTTGCCGTTCACCTGGTACGGCAGGGCGCGTGCCGGCCGGGTGCCCGGTTCCTGCGCGGGCAGGGCGTTGTTCTGCGGGACCGGGTTCGGCAGCGGCTTGCAGGTGGCCTGCCCGATCACCTTCGCCGTCGACGGAAGTCCGGCGGGCACTCCGTACACCGGGCGGGCGAAGTCGAAGACGCCGGTCAGATCGCCCGTCACCTTCCGCCGCCAGGCGCTGATGTGGGGACAGGCGGCCGGGGTGCCGAGGGCCGTCGTCCAGGTCTCCAGGAAGCGCAGCACGGAGGTGTGGTCGAAGACCTCGGAGCTCACCCAGCCGCCCCGGGTCCACGGGGACATGACAAGCATGGGGACGCGGAAGCCCAGGCCGATCGGCACGCCGTCGAGGTACTCGCCCGGTGTGCCCGGCGGGGCGACCGGCGGCGGCACGTGGTCGAAGAAGCCGTCGTTCTCGTCGTAGTTGAGGAACAGCACGGTCGAGTCGAACACCTCGGGGTTCGCGGCCAGGGCCCGGTAGACGAGGTCGACGAAGTGCGCGCCGTCCCCGGGCGGCGCGTAGGGGTGCTCGGAGAACGCCTCGCTCGCCACCACCCACGACACCTGCGGCAGGGTCCCCGCCAGGACGTCCGCGCGGATCGCCGCCGCGATGTCGTCCGGGGTCGAGCCGGTCGCCTTCGGGACCGAGCCCATGCCCCGGTCGTGCAGCGGGTCCCCGGGCCGCGCGTCGGTGAACCTCTTGAAGTACGCGAGGCCGTTGTCGCCGTAGTTGTCCTGGGCGTTCTGGTAGACCTTCCAGCTCACCCCGGCGCGCTGGAGCGCCTCCGCGTACGTCTCCCAGGTCAGGCCCCGTTCCTCGCCGCCGTCCTTACTGGAGGCGTCGATCTTCCCGCTCCACAGGAAGGTCCGGTTGGGTCCGGTGGCGCTGAGCGCCGAGCAGAAGTACGCGTCGCAGATCGTGTAGTGGTCGGCGAGCGCGTGGTGGAAGGGGATGTCCTCGCGGTCGAGGTGGCCGAGCGTGCGGACGTTGCCCACGCCCGTCACCCAGTTGTCGAGGCGCCCCTTGTTCCAGGCCGCGTGCTGCGAGGTCCAGCTGTGCGGCAGGTCGCCGTTGCACTGCGCGAGGGTCTCCCCGTCCACGCCTCCGGCCGGCGGGGTGTCGCTGAGCTTCCAGGGGTACTGGCGGCCGCCGAGGTGCGGCTGGTTGAACGTCCCCCAGCCGCCGGGCAGGTTGCCCGCCGCGCGGTCGGCGAAGCCCCGCACCCCGCGCAGGGTGCCGAAGTAGTGGTCGAAGCTTCGGTTCTCCTGCATGAGGACCACCACGTGCTTGACGTCGGTGAGGGTGCCGGTCGCGGCCCGCGCGGCGGCCGACGCGGACGCCGACGGCAGCGCCGCCCCCGCCACGAGCCCCGCGCCGATGCCGACGAACCCCCTGCGGCTGATGGGAATCATGCCCCGCCTCTCGTGTCACGGTGTGCCCCGGCGGCACGTCGGACACATGATGGAGGGAGGGACGGTCAAAGGTATACGCCCGTGCGGTAATTACTGGGTTAACAGCCGGGATCCCGAACACCCTTGGCTCATGATTGGTTCGACTGGAGACCAATGAGGGTGGGCGGGTCAGACGGTGACGACCTTCACCCCGGCCTCGGTGAGCTGGGCGGCCGTCTCCGGCGCGATGCCCGTGTCGGTCACCAGGGTGTCGATCCGGTCCAGACCACAGATCCGCGCGAACGCCCGGCGGCCCATCTTCGAGGAGTCGGTCACCACGACGACCCGGCTCGCCCGCTCCGCGAAGAGCCGGCTGATGCTCGCCTCGTCCTCGTGGTGCGCCATCACGCCCAGCTCGGCGTCGACCCCGTCGACCCCCAGCACCACCACGTCGAGCACCACCTCGCTGAGCACCCCGACCGTCAGCGGGCCGACCAGCTCGTAGGTCTGCGGACGGGCGACGCCGCCCGTCGTGACGATCTTGATCTGCGGGCGCACCGCCAGCTCGCCCGCGATGTTGAGCGCGTTGGTGACCACGGTCAGCGCCGGACCCGAGGGCGCCGTCACCGGCCCCGGGACCTCGGCGCGCCCGCTCGCGAACCGCAGCGCCAGCGCCCGCGCCACCTCCGTCGTCGTCGTGCCGCCGTTGAGCCCGACGACCTCGCCGGGCGTGACCAGATCGGCCGCGGCCTCCGCGATCCGCTTCTTCTCGGGCGCGTGCCGCGTCGACTTGTACCGCAGGGGGAGCTCGTACGACACGCCGTGCGCCACCGCGCCGCCCCGTGTCCTCACGAGGAGCTGCTGCTCGGCGAGTTCGTCGAGGTCCCGGCGGATCGTGGCCGCGGAGACGTCGAGCGCCGTCGCCGCCTCCTCCACCTCGATCTTTCCCGAGGCCGCCAGTAGTTCGAGGAGCGTGTTCCACCGCTCGTGCTTGGACATGGGTCCCTCCCTCCCGGTCGTGCGAGCGTCCGATTCTAGCCTCCGGAGAGTGCGGGATCTGGAAACGCTGTGCATGTTTCTGCTTGAATGGGTCGGAGTTCAAGCATGTTCATTCAATATCGCGCAGTCTTTCTTGCAAGGAGATCGGCATGAGCACCACCCGCACCGCCGTGGAGATCGACTCCCAGCCGGCGACCTGGCGCCAGGCCGCCCGCACCCTGCCCCGGCACGTCGCCGCCCTGCCCCGGCGGGGCGAGCGGGTCGCGGTCGTCGGCTGCGGCACCTCCTGGTTCATGGCCCTGGCCTACGCGGAGCTGCGCGAGTCCGGCGGCCACGGCGAGACCGACGCCTTCGCCGCCTCCGAGTTCCCCTACGGACGCCGCTACGACCGGGTCGTGGCCCTCACCCGCTCCGGCACCACCAGCGAGGTCCTCGCCGTCCTCACCCGACTGCGCGGCACCGTACCCACGGGCGCGGTCACGGCCGACCCCGCCACGCCGGTGATGGACCTCGCCGACGAGGTCGCCGTCCTCGACTTCGCGGACGAGGAGTCGGTCGTCCAGACCCGCTTCGCCACCACCGCGCTCGCCCTCTTCCGCGCGCACCTGGAGGCCGAGGGCGCCCTCCCCGAAGGCGTGGCCACCGTCGAGGAGGCCGCGCGCGACGCCGAACAGGCCCTCGCCTCCCCGCTGGACGAGGCCGTCCTCACGGCCGGGCAGTTCACCTTCCTCGGCAGCGGCTGGACCTACGGACTCGCCCTGGAGGCCGGGCTCAAGATGCGCGAGGCGGCCGGCGCGTGGACGGAGGCGTACCCCGCGATGGAGTACCGCCACGGCCCCATCAGCATCACCGGCCCCGGCCGGGTCGCCTGGGGCTTCGGCACGCTCCCCGCCGGACTCGCGGACGACGTGCGGAAGGTCGGCGGCATCCTCTCCGAGAGCGGCCTCGACCCGCTCGCGGACCTGATCCGCGCCCAGCGCCTCGCCGTCGCCGTCGCCGAGGCCCAGGGCCTGAACCCGGACACCCCCCGCAACCTGACCCGCTCCGTGGTCCTCTCCGACGTCCATGCCTGACGCTCCGACACCCGTGCCCGAGGCTCCGGCATTCACGCCCGACGCCCCGACGTCCCCGCCCGACCCCCGCCCCGCCGCCGACCGCACCCCGGAAGAAGACGCGCCATGCCGCTGACGCCGACCGACGAGATCGCCCGCCGCGCCCGCGCGGCGGGCACCGGAGTGGGGGCCTTCAACGTCCTCCAGCTCGAACACGCCCAGGCCATCGTGGCCGGCGCCGAGAACGCCGACCGCCCAGTCGTCCTCCAGATCAGCGAGAACACCGTCCGCTACCACGGGGCCCTGGAGCCGGTCGCCCTCGCCTCCCTGGCGATCGCCCGCGCCGCCAAGGTCTCCGTCGCCGTCCACCTCGACCACGCCGAGAACCCCGACCTCGTCCGCGAGGCCGTCGGACTCGGCCTGGGCTCCGTCATGTTCGACGCCTCGAAGCTGCCCTACGCCGAGAACGTCGCCGCGACCCGCGAGGTCGTGGAGGAGTGCCACCGCCACGGCGTCTGGGTCGAGGCCGAACTCGGCGAGGTCGGCGGCAAGGGCGGCGCCCACACCCCGGGCGTCCGCACGGACCCGGAGGAGGCCCGCGCCTTCGTCGCCGCCACCGGAGTCGACGCCCTCGCCGTCGCCGTCGGCAGCTCCCACCAGATGCTGACCCGGGACGCGGTCCTCGACTTCGACCTGATCGCCCGGCTGCGCGTCGCGGTCGACGTCCCGCTGGTCCTGCACGGCTCCTCGGGCGTCTCGAACGCGGACCTCGCCACCGCCGTCACGGCCGGCATGACCAAGGTGAACGTCTCCACCCACCTCAACAAGGCCTTCACCCGGGCGGTCCGCACCCACCTCGCCGACCATCCGGACGCGGTCGACCCCCGCCACTACCTGACCCCGGCCCGCGCGGCCGTGGCCCGGGAGGTCGCCCACCTCCTGACGGTCCTGGCCCCGGCCTGACCCGGACGCTCACACCTCCCGGAGCGCGGTCAGGAGGCCCCGTACGGCGGGCAGGTCCAGCGAGGACTCCCGTACCGCCGCGTGGATCGCGCGCACCGGCTCCGGGCCCCGGACCCTGCGGACGACCACGCCCGGGTGGCGGCCGCCCAGACCCATCAGCGGGACCAGGCTGATCCCGAGACCGGCCGCGACGAAACCCTGCGCGGTGGCGTACTCCTCGCACTCCACCGCGATGTCCGGACTGAACCCGGCCGCCGCGCAGGCGTCCAGGACCGCGTCGAGGCAGGGGCCCGGGCGCTCGCTGCCGACCCACGGCTCGGCGGCCAGCTCCGCCAGGTCGACGGCGGCACGGCGACCGGCCAGCGGATGCCCCTTCGGCAGCACGACCCGGTACGGGTCGTCGACCAGGTGGACCAGCCGGAGACCCTCGCCGTACGCGTCCGGGGCGCCGCCCCGGGGCCGTACGACGAGGGTGAGGTCCGCGTCCGCGTCGGGCGCGCCCTCCGCGATCCTCAGATCGACGCGCACGCCCGGGTGTTCGGCCCGGAAGCGGGCCAGGGCGGGGGCGACGAGGTCGGCGCCCGCCGTGGCGAAGTAGCGGACCGCGATCCGCCCCGTACGCCCCGCCCGCAGGTCCGCGAGGGCGGTCTCGGCCTCCGCCACCCGCCGGCCGATGACGGTGGCGTGCTCGGTCAGCAACCGCCCGGCGGCGGTCGGCCGCACGCCCCGGCCGAAGCGTTCGAGTAGCGCGATGCCCGCCTCCTTCTCCAGGACGGCGATCTGCTGACTCACGGCGGAAGGGGTGTAACCCAGGTGCGCGGCCGCGCCCGTGACGGAGCCGCTGGCGACGACGGCCCGGAGCACCTGCATACGTCTCACGTCCAGCATGTAGCAGAGCTTAACGCCGGATGCACGATCCTTCGCTTGTCCTGCACGCCGGGTGCGGGGGAGCGTGGAGCCATGACATCGGTGATACGCATGGGCGTCCTCGCCCTGCTCTGGGGCTCGGGCTTCCTCTGGATCAAGATCTCCCTCGACGAGGGCCTCACCCCCGGGTGGATCACCTTCGTACGGTGCCTCCTCGGCGCGGCGGTGCTCCTGGCGCTCGCGTACGGGTCCGGGCAGCGGCTGCCGCGGGACCGGGGCACCTGGGGACGCCTCGCCGTCGCCGCCTTCTTCTGCAACGCGCTGCCGTTCCTGCTCTTCTCGATCGGCGAACAGACCGTCGACAGCGGGGTGGCGGGCGTCCTGAACGCCACCACCCCGCTCTGGTCCCTCCTCGTCGGCCTGGGCCTGGGCACCGAACGCCCGCTCCGCGCCGCCCGGCTCGGCGGCCTCGTCCTCGGCTTCGGCGGCGTCCTGCTGATCTTCGCGCCCTGGAGCGCGGACTCCGGCCTCCTGGGCGCGGGCGCGCTCGCGCTGCTCGGCGCGTCCGCGAGCTACGCGGTGGCCTTCGCGTACATGGCCCGCCGTCTCACCGGCCGGGGCACCGCGCCCCTGGCCCTCTCCGCCGCGCAGCTCCTGGCGGCGACCGCCCTGAGCGCGCCCGCCCCGGCCGTCGGCGGTCCGGCGGCGGTGACCTGGACCGGGGTGGTCGCCGTCGTCGTCCTCGGCGTCCTCGCGACCGGGGTCACCTTCCACCTGAACTACCGCATGATCGCGGAGGAGGGCCCCACCAGCGCCGCGACGGTCGGCTATCTGCTGCCGGTGGTCTCCGTGGCCCTGGGCGCCCTCGTCCTCGACGAGCCGCTGACCGTACGGACGGTGACGGGCATGGCGGTCGTCCTGCTGGGGGTGGGCCTGACCCGGGTGACCGGGGGTGGGGGACCTGGCCTCGGTACGGAGGCGGGCGGCCGGGTCCCGGGGAGGAGGCGAGCGGCGGTGAAGCCCGGCGGTCCGGCGGACGGATAATCGGTTGCCCGCCGACGAGGGCGGCGGATCGAATGTCCGGCGTGACCATCCCCAGGGGAGACGCCGCCCGATGAACCCACGACCGAACACGCCGCCGAGCACGTCACCGTCGCCGTCCGGGGCGGAGCACCCGGACGGGGCGTCCGTCCGGCTGGGCGCCCTCGTCCCGCTGACGCGACCCGGCTGGGCCGATGCGGGCCGGCACCTGCTCGCGGGGCTCGACCTGGCCGTCCGCGAGGTCAACGAGACCGGCGGGATCGACGGCAGACCGCTGGAGCTCCTGGTCCGGGACACCGCGGCCGACCCGGAGCGGGCCGCGGCGGCCGTGGACGAACTGGCCGGTCTGGGCGTGACCGCCGTGGCGGGGGAATATCACAGCGTCGTCGCCCGGGCCGCCGCCGCCCGGGCCGACACCCTCGGCCTGCCGTTCCTCTGTTCATCCGCCGTGCTCGACGGGCTCACCGGGGAACCGACGGAGTGGGTCGCGCGCCTGGCCCCGGCCCAGTCCCACGGCTGGCGGCTCTACGCGGACTTCCTCCTCGGCGCGGGCCGGCAGCGGATCGCCGTGGCGACCCAGCCGAGCGTCTACTGGGCCTCCGGGGCCCGGATCCTGCGGGACCGCCTCGCTCCCTTCGGCGGAAGCGTCGTCGAACTGGACGCGAACGCGCTCACCCCCGAGGCCCTGTGCGACGCGCTCGTCGAGCACGGCGCGACGGCGCTCCTCCTCCTCGTCGGCCACCCGGAACCCGCGGTGCCGATCGTCCGGGCCGTCCGGGGGGACCGGCGGCTCGCGGACGTCCTGATCGGCGCTCCGGCCGGACAGCCGGAGTTCGCGGAATGGGCCGAGGCCCTGGGCGGAGACGGCGCCGGGATCCCGTTCCTGCGCTACCTGCCCGAGCACCTCGGCCCGCTCGGCGAACGGGTCGGGAAGGAACTACGCGAACGGCTTGGCGAAGCGCCCTCCTTCGTCGCCTTCGAGGGCTGGGACACCGTCACCGTCCTCGCCGCGGCCCTGCGTTCCCACGGCACGGACCGGGCGGCCGTCGCCGCGTCGTGGCCGGACGTGGAGGTCGAGGGCACCCGGGGGACGATCCGGTTCTCCCGCGCGCCGGGCATCGGCGTCCGGCAGTGGACCTGGGCACCGGTCCAGATCGCCGACCGGGACCCGGCGGAGCCCGGCCGCTTCCGGATCCTTCGCACCGGCTGAGCGGACGCACAGGGAAGGGCCCGGGCCGACACCGGCCCGGGCCCTCCCGCCGACCGGCCGATCAGCCGGTGCGCTCCACCACGAACACCGGGATCTCCCGGTCCGCCTTGCGCTGGTAGTCGGCGTAGTCCGGGAAGGCGGCGACGGCCCGGTCCCACCACTCCCGGCGCTCCTCGCCGGTGACGACGCGCGCCTCCATGTCCCACACCTCGGTGCCGTCGCGCAGCTCGACCCGCGGCGAGGCGACGAGGTTGTGGTACCAGACGGGGTGCTTGACGGCGCCGCCGTTCGACGCCACCAGCGCGTACGCCCCGTCGTGCTCGACGCGCATCAGCGGGGTCTTGCGGAGCTTGCCGCTCTTCGCGCCCCGGTTGGTCACCAGGACCACGGGCATCCCGCGCAGGGTGGTGCCCTTCGTGCCCCCGGAGGACTCGTAGAGCTCGACCTGGTTCCGTACCCACGCCTCCGGGCTGGGCTCGTACTCACCTTCGAGGGGCATGTGTGTCCTTTCGGATGGCGTCCGGCGGCGCCGGCGCGGCGCCGGGCCCGACGCTATCCGACCGTCCGCGCGCGCGGCGGCAGGCCGCTCCGGCGGGCGTTGTCGGTACCGGCTCGTAGGGTGGCGCCCGACAGGAGTACGACAGCGGTACGAGAGCGGTACGGCGGCGGCACGGCAAGGGGAGAGCGGTATGCGGGAGTTGTTCCTGACCGGGGAGCGGGCGTACGTCCGGTGGATCGACCTGCCGGGCGAAGGGCCCGTACGGGTCTTCGTCCACGGCCTCGGGTGCACGGCCGCCTCCGACTTCGCCCACATCGCCACCCATCCAGCGCTCGGCGGGGGCCGGGCGCTCCTGGTGGACCTCCTCGGCCACGGACTGAGCGACCGGCCCGCGGACTTCGACTACCGGATGGAGTCCCAGGCGGCCGTGGTGGCCGCCGTCCTCGACCACCTCGGCGTGGCCGGGGTGGACCTCGTCGGGCACTCGATGGGCGGCGCCGTGGCGATCCACCTGGCGGCGGCCCGCCCCGATCTGGTCGCCCGGCTCGTGGTGGCGGAGCCCAACCTGTACGCGGGCGGGGGCGCGTTCAGCTCGCCGGTGGCCGCCCAGAGCGAGGAGGCGTTCGTGACGAGGGGGTTCTCCCGGATGCTCGCCCTCGCCGGGCGCGCCGACTACGCCGCCCGGCTGCGCCTCGCCGACCCGCTGGCCGTCCACCGCAGCGCGGTGGCGCTCGTCGAGGGGAGCACGCCCGCCCCGGGGGACCTGCTGGCCGGGCTCGCGGCGCCCCGCACGTTCCTCGTCGGGGAGGCGAGCCTGCCGGACGCCGCCGCGGAGCGGGCCGCCGCGTTCGGCGTCCCGGTGATCGAGGTGCCCGGCGCGGGACACAACCTGATGCTGGACAACCCGGACGGCTTCGCCACGGCGCTCGCCCGCTCCCTGACGGGCACTCCGGAGGGCTGAGGGCCGTCCGACAGGTCGTGCTCGCCGGCGTTGAGCTTGTCGTTTAACGACTGGCGGCGAACATGGCTCGAACTCGGTCGGTGTTTTGGCAGTTCAGCGGATATGTAGACGGTCCCCGTCTGATCCTGTGCTCCGTTACAGAGTGGATCAGCGCGAAGGCCGTGGTCGTGAGTTTGGTGCGGCAGGCGTCCTGCGGGGTGCGTTCGCGGAAGTGTCACACTTCCGGTCGGAGCTGTACACGTGTCTGACAGCGCGGGGCGACGCGTTGTTCGAGTTATGCGACGCGCTGCTGTGCACGGACGGGCCGGTGCGGCGGGCTCAACCAGGGCCGGATCGACGTGGCCCGACTATGTCGTGCTCCGGCTGGGGTGCCGTTGCCACGTATGGCGGACGGTCGGCTCGTGCTGGCGGTGGATGTCTCGCCCTGGCTGCGACCGGACGCCAACACGTGTGCTGACCGGGTCTTTTGTCACACGTTCGGCCGGGGTGAGGGCAAGCATCAGACGGTGCCCGGGTGGCCGTACTCGGTGGTGGCCGCACTGGAGACCGGCCGCACGTCCTGGACGGCGGTGCCGGATGCGGTCCGGCTGGAGCCTGGTGCCGACGTCGCCGCGGTGACCACTACGCAGATCCGTCAGGTCATCGAGCGGCTTGTCGCCGCAGGCCAGTGGCGGCCGGGGGACCCGGAGGCCCTGGTGGTGCTGGACGCCGGATACGACGCTCCGCGCGTTGCCCCCCTGCTGGGTGACCTGCCCGTCGAAGTCCTTGGCCGACTCCGTTCAGACCGGGTAATGCGGCGCACGACACCCTCCCGCGAAGAGTTCCACCTGGCCAACCCCAAAGGCGGCCGGCCACCCAAGCATGGCGGCGAGTTCGTATTCGGTGACTCCGCAACCCGGGGCACCGAGCAGGCCGTGACGACCACGGACACTCGGCTCTACGGGAAGGCGACCGCTCAGGCGTGGGACCGGTTGCACCCGCGGCTGCCCCGCCGGGCCGCCTGGCTCGACCATGGCGGACCTCTGCCTCTCATCGAGGGCACCGTCATCCGCCTGGTCGTTCAGAAGCTGCCCAGCGGCGGGGTCAACAAGCCAGTCTGGTTGTGGTGGTCGCGCACCGGCGCCACCGAAGCCGACATCGACCGATGCTGGCAGTCCTTCCTCCGCCGCTTCGATATCGAGCACACATTCCGCCTGTTCGAGCAGACCCTCGGCTGGACTCCACCCAAGCTTCGAGACTCTGCCGCGGCCGACCGCTGGACCTGGCTCGTTGCCCAGATGTGTCGCGGGCTGAGTAACCGTGTTACTGCTCTTCGGGAAACGGAGCCCGGACGTACTTGACCCATCTTGGATCGCACGCACTCGTCTCTTCGAAGTTGCGTTGTGCCTGAACAAGACTGAGCGATTGGTTCGGGCCTCCTCGGACAACATCATCATCGTGCTCGTCCTGGCCGTCGTCCTCCCAGTAGCACACCGTGCATATCTCGTGAGCGCCACGGGCCTCCAGGGTCAGGTAGCCACAGCAGGGACATGCGTAGGGACCGTTCTCAGGGCCGAGAACGATGTTGAACCACTGGGGAGCGGGGGCGCTGTCTTCGCTGGTCACCAGATGACAGATACCAGTACCCGCCGACATTGCGTGATCACAGCCGCTCGTAACAACAGCAGAGGTCAAATGGCGAGCTGAGAGCTCGTCGCCAATCCGCCTGTCCTTGCCTGCGTCGGCCGGTTGAGGAATTTGGTTGCGGTGGATCAGGTGGATGCGGTCATGCTCCGGCATGAGTAGAGACGCCGAGGTCATCGTACTCGCCCGCTGGTCGGACAAGGTGATGGAACCGCTGACCCAGGACGATCCGGAACGCACGTGGCGAGGTCGCTTCGTCCTGATAGCGGGGCACTGGGGCTACGAGTTCGGATGGGCCCTGGAGTTCGATAAAATGCGTGGCCGACAGGGCCTGCTCAGGCGCCTGGACTCGCTGCCGCAGCCGCACACGGTGCAGGTTCTGCTTCGCGACCAGGACGACGACTGCTTCGGGCCGTGGATGTTCCAGAAGGGCCGGCTGGTGGAAGTCACCATTCCGCGCACCGAGCGTTTCCACCGGCCGGCACCGCCCGATGAGGACTTCGAACCCGACCTGGGCGTAATGCTGCGCACCGATCAGAACACGGCTCTGCCCGAGCAATAGCTCAGCAGTGTGCCCGAGTACGGAAGTACAAGGGGGTACTGGATGAGGTGGAAGCCTGCCGTCCTTCCGGGACTGTGGTCCCTCAGGTCAGACCGGCTCCTCTTCGTTACGCCGTCGGGCGGAGGCCCAAGGTGGATCCAGGGACGTGATCCCTTCAGCAAGACCGCGCCCCGCCCGGCGGCATTGCATCCAGCCAGGATCTCATGTCCCCAGCCCGCAGGCAGGGGCCGACCCCTCAGTAGTTCGCGAGCCCGGAGTTCTCCGGCAGACCGAGGTTGAGCGAGGTCTTCTGCGGCATCGACTGGGCCAAGAACCACCACGACATTGCGCTGGTCTACCAGGACGGCACCCAGGTGGCGAAGCTGGGGATCAGTGACGACAGCGCCGGCTTAAACGCCTTGCTGGAGCTGCTGGCCCACCACGGCGACGACCCGGAGGAGCTCATACCAGTGGCAATCGAGACTCCGCGCGGCCTGCTGGTTGCCGGGCGGAAGGCCTACGCGATCAATCCGCTGGCCACTGCGCGCTACCGGGACCGCAGCAGCGTCGCCCGAGTCAAGTCGGACGCGGCCGACGCCCGTGTCCTGGCCAACATCCTCCGCGCCGACGTGGCCGCCCACCGGCCGCTGCCCTCCGACAGCGAACCGGGACGGTCAGCAAGATCAGGGTGTCGCCCCGGGTGTGGTGACGCGGTTCGGCTGCCTAGGCGGGGGCTATGCCGATGGTGACGGCGGCCAGGAAGGCCAGCGCGAACGTGGCGAGCACGACGTTCCGGTGCCATGCTGTCCAGTGCCTCACCTGGTAGTGGTCCAGGTCGACTTGTCCCTTGGCGGACTGGAAGCACTCTTCGACGCTCCAGCGGGTGCCGGCCACGCGGACGAGTTCGGCCAGGGATGCTGCGGTGGGTGACCGGCACAGGTAGAAGGCGGGTTCCCTCGTGGTGGGGTTGTGGCGGATCAGCAGTCGGCGGTGTCGGGGTGGATCCAGGTCCAGTCGTAGTAGCGCGGGTCTCTCGCGCCGTTGTCGGCGCTTTGCCGGTGCCAGGCAGCTCTGGGCAGGCGGCCCGCGACTGTATCCGCACGAATCGGCGTGTGACCGTGGTTGATCCTTACCCGGGTGGAGCAGGCGACGGCCAGAACGGACCCGGTCCCGCGTGCTTCCAGTGCGGCACGAAGCTGCGGGTCCTGCCCGTAGGCTTCGTCTCCGGTCCCCCACGGTGCCTCCACCCCGGCGTCCAGCGCGGCGTTGATTATCTCCTAAACCAGGCGGTGCTTGGTCGCGAACCGCACCTCGTCGGGTATCCCGGCAGCCTGACGACGCTCGGGATCAGCG
This sequence comes from Streptomyces sp. NPDC093071, assembly GCF_044754545.1. Taxonomy (NCBI): domain Bacteria; kingdom Bacillati; phylum Actinomycetota; class Actinomycetes; order Kitasatosporales; family Streptomycetaceae; genus Streptomyces; species Streptomyces sp. NPDC093071. The sequence goes on from NZ_JBIVPH010000007.1 coordinate 254,131, forward strand.
CACCAGGAATGCTCAGGCAGGTAGAGCCGGTGGTCGATCAGCACCCGCCCCCGGTTGGTTGAGTAGGCGCGGGAAACGCCGACCTGGCTGTTCTCGACGCGGCCGGCGGTGCCGGTTTACTGCCGCTGTACCCCGCCGAGGGTCGCCCTTTCTCCATGAAGCCGGTCTTGCCGACGATCAGTACGCCACCGTCGCTGCCGAGGCGGTCGCCTGCGTAGGCGTGGGCTTCGTCGCGGACGGAATCAGCGTCCCAGTGCGCGCTTCGCAGCAGGCGCTGCATCGGCCCGAGCAGGCAGGCGCGGGCGGTCGCCCGGGGCTCGACTCGGCCGAACCGGCCCGCGGCCACCGCACGATCTTCAGGAGTCCACACAATCCTCGACGATCACGCGATGGCCGCATCCGCTCCCAGCCGGGTCCGTCACGAGACCGCGAAATCAGGACGGATTACCAGGAGTCCCGTCACCTTCGACATTGGCCACCATCTTGCGCAGCACCTTGAGCGCGGCCACGTACTCCTCGTCGCTGATGCCCTGGTGGACTACGGCACGTACCTCGGCCGCCAGCTCACGGAGCCGCGCTCTGGCGGCCTCTCCGGCATCCGTGAGGTGCAGGCACTGCCCATCGTCGATCCGGAGCCATGCGCGGTGGAGCAACTGGTCGACGACCCTGGCGATCTCGTGAGGGCCGTCGGCAAGGTGCGTCAGCTGCGCGACGACCTCTTCACGGCTCGGCGCCGTGGGCCCGCCGTTCACGCGGTTGAGCACCCAGTACTGCGGCTGCGTGACGTCGATCTTGGCCATGGCGTCACGCAGATGCCGGGTGACGGTCGTATGGATCAGGCCACACCAGTAGCCGACCGGCTGGGTGGCCAGCATGTCTTCGGTGACGGCCGGGTCCGCCGGCGCCTGGTCGGTGGTGGTTCCGATCGGTAATTCCATGATCGCGACGCTACATTCCCCCGGCGCGCCGAACCATCGGAATGGGGCCGTCGCAGCCTCGCGTGCCGCCAGGCCACGGCCCGACGCGGTGCCCCGATGACCGCTCGCCCGCCCAGTCGGTGGATAGATCACAAAACCGAACTGGATTGCTAAAAGGGGGGTTTCGCGGAGTACCCGTCCTCCCGTAGGGGGACGGGTGCGGTCTTCGCCCTGGCGGCACGCTGCTCGGTGACGGTGGGATGGGCGGTGACCGCCTCGGCCGCTCGCCCTTGCTCGACGAGGACCTCGAACAGATCCTCACGTGCTTTGACAGTACCCAGATCCCGCAGTTCCGCCTCGGCTTGCGCGAGGTGGCCGGCGGTACTGAGCAGTTCGGCTCTGACGAGCCGAGGGTCGTTGAACGGGTCCGGGTGGGCCTCGACCGCGGCGATCGCTTCCTCGACGCGACCGAGACCGGCGAGGGCGAAGGCCCTCCACCAGTACCGAAACTCCTCGTGACCGTAATGGGGAACGGTCAGGGGGTGATCCAGAAGGTGGAGCAGTTCTTCGGGTCGGTCGAAAAGCGGATGGACGAGTGGGGCCAGGAGGTTGGAGCAGTCGTACCAGCTGAAACCGGGTTCGGCCACGGCGATTGCGTCGTCCAACCGGCCATCCCGCAACAGGGTCACGGAGAGCCAGGCCCGATACCCGACCCAATCGTCAGCGGCGATGGCCTCTCGCATCACCGTCTCGGCCTCGTCGGCCCGGCCGCGGTCGCGGAGGGCGCCGGCGAAGATGTCCAGGACGGTGTGGGCGTGCTCTCCGGTGGCCAGCTCGCGCAGGGCGTCCAGCCGGCCGTGGCGTGACAGCAGTTCGGCGTAGGCGGTCAGGGTGTTCTGGGTGCCGTAGCGTTTCGCGGCGATGTCCGCGCCGAGGACGCTTATCGCCTCGTCGGTGCGGTTCATGCGTTCCAGCATCCGGGCCTGGAGCACCAGGGCTTCCTCGTCGTCGGAAGCCCAACGGTTCTTCTCGAGGGCCTGCCGCGCGGTCTCGGCGTGTGGGGTGATCAACTCCAGCACCCGCTCGTCGCGGCCCTGGCCCTCGGTGATCTCCACCAGTACTGACCGGATCCACCACCCCCCAAGACGCGGCACGAGCAGATCGACTGCCTCGTCGACATGCCCTGCCCTGACGAGCAGCTCGGCAAAGTCCCGGCACGCGTACTCCGAGGTGCGCTCCTCCTCGTCAGGACGGACCAGATCCAGGGCCTCGTTCGTCCTGCCCGCCCGCAACAGAACGTTCGCCTTCGCCCAGAGGGCCGGTCGCCACCCGAGAGCCGCAAACGGCTCGACCACCTCGATGGCTCGACCGAACGCGCCCCTCAGGCACAGCTCCTGAGCCGCGCGCTCCGCGCAAAACCACTCAGCGCGTTCTTCCGCTGCCCGAATCACCAGGTCCAGGTGACCGCGCTCCAGCAGGAGATCCACTTTTCGGGGAGGCAGGCCACCACAGTTGCCGACCTGCCATGAAAGATCATCCATGTTCACGGCTGAAAGCGTAGAACGAGTCACTGACAGTCGGCCGGTCGTCTGAATGGGCTGCCGGCGAGGTAGCGGTCTTCGTATCTCGCTCTCGGCCTGATGCATGGCTTGTGGTGGCAAAACCTAGGCGGGTCGGGATTCCGGCCACCCGCACACCTGATCAGGCCACCTCAGAGGGGTTCCGAGGGGGTTCGATTGCGGGCATGTGGCGGATGCATGACAAGCCGTCAACTTCCTTGAGTCACGCCCGTGGAGCCGCCAGGCTGCTGATCACGCCGAGGCCGGACACACCGGTTCCCGGCCGTGTACGTGGTCCCACGTGCATCCCCCACAGTCGTGCCGCCCCCACCCCCGGGCACGACGCCGACGAGGAGGACTCCCTCGCAATGGCACTCCCGAAGAGCACCAAGACCCGCTTCGCCGTGACGGCCTCCGCCGCGACCGCGGCCGCCCTGCTCGGCACCTTCGCCGCCGTCCCGGCCCAGGCCGCTCCGGCCGCCCCGGCCGAGGGCACCGTCCTCGCGGCGGGATCGGCCGACGCCGTCCCCGGCAGCTACATCGTCACCCTGAAGCAGGGCGCGGGCTTCAAGGCCGGCTCGGACAAGGGCCGGAAGCTGATATCCGCCTATGGCGGCACCGTCCGCAAGACGTTCGGCTCCGCCCTCAACGGCTACACGGCCACCCTCGACGCGACGGCGGCCCGCCGCCTCGCCGCCGACCCGTCCGTCGCCTCCGTCGAGCAGAACCAGGTGGTCCGCTCCGACGCGACGCAGAACAACGCCCCCTGGGGCCTGGACCGCATCGACCAGGCGAACCTGCCGCTCTCCGGCACCTACACCTACCCCGACAGCGCGGGCGCCGGCGTCACGGCCTACGTCATCGACACCGGCGTCCGCATCAGCCACTCCGAGCTCGCCGGGCGCGCCGTGAACGGCTACGACGCGGTCCAGGGCGACACGGTGGCCCAGGACGGCAACGGGCACGGCACCCACGTCGCCACGACCGTCGCCGGAACCACCTACGGCGTGGCCAAGAAGGCGAAGGTCGTCGCCGTCCGCGTCCTCGACAACAATGGCTCCGGCACCACCGCCGGCGTCATCGCGGGCATCGACTGGGTCACCTCGCACCACACCGCCGGGGTCCCGGCCGTGGCCAACCTCTCCCTCGGCGGCGGCGCCTCCACCACCCTCGACAACGCGGTGAGGAGGTCCATCGCCGATGGCATCACCTACGCCGTCGCGGCCGGCAACTCCGGGGCCAACGCCTCCTCCTCGTCGCCCGCCCGCGTCACGGAGGCCCTCACGGTCGGCGCCACCGGCAACAACGACGCCAAGTCCAGCTGGTCCAACTACGGCTCGGTCCTCGACCTCTTCGCCCCCGGCGTGTCCATCACGGCGGGCTGGCACACCGGCGACAGCGCCACCAACACCATCTCGGGCACCTCGATGGCCGCCCCGCACGTGGCGGGCGCCGCCGCTATCTACCTCGCCGGGCACCCCTCCGCCACCCCGGCCCAGGTCGCCACGGCCCTGGTCAACGGCGCCACGCCCAACAAGGTCACCAGCCCGGGCAGCGGCTCCCCGAACCGCCTCCTGCGGATCGTCCCGTAACCCCGGCTCCGTAACACGGCCCGTCACGCGGCCCGTCACACGGGCCCGCCACGCGACCCGTCGCACCGCAGCGCAGAGAACCGTCCCGGAGGCAGCCGGCGCCTCCGGGACGGTTCCGCGTCCGGAACGCCCGGGACGCCCCGCTCAGCGCCCGCGGGGGCCGGGCTCGCTCGGGCCCCGGAGGGACAGCGTGCGGCTGAAGACGAGGTTCGTCGTCGTGCTGCCGAAGTCGGCCAGCGCGTCGACGAGTTCCTCCAGATGGCCCATCGACGTCGCCGCCACCTTCAGGACGTAGCAGTCGTCCCCGGTCGTCCGCAGGCACTCCAGGACCTCCCGGCGCTCCCCGAGCAGCCGTCGCAGCGGCTCGTGCCGGGTGCCCGGGTACTTCAGCCGCACCACCGCGAGCACCCCGTACCCGACCCGCTCCGGATCCACCTCCGCCCGGTACCCCGTGATCACCCCGGTCTCCTCCAGGCGCCGCACCCGCTCCTTAGTCGCGGACGCGCTCAGGTTCACCCGCCGGGCCAGCTCCGTGTAGGCGACCCGGCCGTCCCGCTGGAGCTCCGTCAGGATCGCCCAGTCCGTCGCGTCGAGAGTCTCGGTCATCCGCCCAGATTACCGGCGGATCCACGGCCGAACAGCCTCTGGACGGGCGGGAATCGCTTCAAGGCGGCCTTCCCGCCGGGCTAGCCTGTGCCGCGTGGAAATCGGAGTCAACGTCCTCAACTTCGGCCCCGGAGCCGATCCGGAAACGCTGCGGAGCTGGGCCCTGACCGTGGAGGGCCTCGGCTTCGGCCTGCTGATGGTCTCGGACCACGTGGTCGTCACGCCCGACGTCGCCGAGCGCTACCCGGCCCCCTTCTACGAGCCCTTCACCACCCTGTCCTGGCTGGCCGGCGTCACCACCCGCGTCCGCCTCGGCACCACGGTCCTCATCGCCCCCTACCGGCACCCGCTGCTCACCGCCCGGATGGCGTCCAACCTCAACGAGCTGAGCGGCGGCCGGCTGGTCCTCGGCGTGGGCGCGGGATGGGCGCGCCAGGAGTTCGCCGCCCTCGGCGTCCCCTTCGAACGGCGCGGCCGGCTGACCGACGAGCACGTGAGGGCCGTGCGGGAGGCCTGGGCGGACACCGCCGACCACGGCGACCGCCGGATCCCGGTCTGGATCGGCGGGCACAGCGACGCGGGCATCCGCCGCGCCGTGCTCCTCGGGGACGCCTGGCACCCGCTGCGCCGCACCCTGCCGCAGTTGAGGGAGGGCGCCGCCCGGCTGGCGGAGTACGCGGAAGCGCACCGGCTCCCCGTGCCCGCCCTGGCCCCGCGGATCGCCCTGCGACTCACCGAGGAGCCCGTCACGGGAGCCGAACGGCTCGCGGGGGAGGGCACGATCGACCAGATCGTGGACGACCTCGACCAGCTGCGGCTGCTCGGCGCCGAGAGCGTCGTCCTCGACCCGTACCACGGCGACCCCCGCGAGACCGCGCACCCGCAGGAGGCCTGGCGGGCACTCGCCACGGTGGCCGCCCGCGTCTTCCCGGACCTCCCGGGTCCGTCCCGCCCCGCCCCGCACCCCGGCACTCCCCGCACCCGAACGGAGCCGTCATGACGACCCCCGACGACCACGCCCTCCTCCGGCGCGCCATCGCCCTCGCGGCCGAGGCGCGCGAGGGCGGCGACCCGCCCTTCGGATCGCTCCTCGCCGCGCCGGACGGAACGGTCCTGGCCGAGGACCGCAACACGACCCTCACCGACCGGGACATCACCGCCCACCCGGAACTGAAGCTGGCCCGGTGGGCCGCCAGGGAACTGGACGGACCCACGGCGGCCCGGACCACCCTCTACACCAGCTGCCAGCCGTGCGGGATGTGCGAGGCGGCCGTCCGGCGCGCGGGCCTCGGCCGGGTGGTCTTCGCCCTCTCGAACGAACAGCTCCTGGACATCCGCCCGGACGGCGGCCCGCCGCCCGTACCGCAGGACGGCCCCGCGCTGCTCGACGAGGTGAGGGCCGTGGTCGAGGGGTACTACCGCTGAATCCGGCGGCGGGGGAGCGCACCCGGCGCCCGGTGGCACGGGCGGCCCGCCGCGTGCGTCAGGATGGGGCCATGACCGAGATCCGCACCCCCCGCCTCCTCCTCCGCCGCTGGAGCGACGACGACCTCGTCCCGCTGTCCGAGATCAACGCCGACCCCGAGGTCATGCGCTGGATCGGCGACGGCTCGGTCCGCGACCTGGACGAGACCGCCGGGGACATCGAGCGGTACGAGGAGGAGTGGGACGAGGAGGGCTTCGGCCTCTTCGCCGTGGAGCTCCTCGCCTCCGGCGAGCTGATCGGCTTCGCGGGGCTCTCCGTGCCGGAGTACCTGCCCGAGGCGGCGCACGAGATCGAGATCGGCTGGCGCCTCGGCCGGCAGTTCTGGGGCCAGGGCTACGCCTCCGAGGCCGCCCACGCGGTGCTGGAGTGGGCCCTCCAGGACCGGGGGCTCGACCGGGTCGTCGCCGTCACGCACCTCTCCGACGCCGCGTCCGAGAACGTCGTCGCCAAGCTCGGCATGGAGGCCGAGCGCGAGCTGGACCACCCGGTCTTCGGCGTCCCGCTGCGCGTCCACGCCATCGACCTCACCGAGTACCAGGCGTGAACCCCGGGGGGCGTCCGGCCGGTGGAGATGCCGGGCGCCCCCCCGGGGAACCGGTCAGTGCCGCTCGGGCAGGTCCCGCTCCGCCGGCAGCGACGAGAAGTCGCGCGCCGAGGGCGAGGCGGAGCGCGCGGCCGAGGCGGGCTTCTTGCCGCAGAACGCCGGTTCGAGGGTCCCGCCGAGCGCCGTGTTGACCACGCCGCGGTTCGTGGAGTTGGCCACGGCCGAGAGGCTGCGGCGGCCGTCGCGCGTCGAGAAGGCGTACGTGTAGAAGCCCTGCACGGTGCCGGTGTGCCCGTACACCCGCGTGCCGCACGACAGGTCGTAGCGGCGCAGGCCGAGTCCGTAGAACCGGGTGTCGGTGGTGTCCGTCGGCGTCACCGTCGTCATCGCCTCCATCATCGGCGCGGACAGCAGACGGCCGCGCACGAGCGCCCTGGTGAAGGTGTTCAGATCGGCGGCGTCGGAGATGACGGCCCCGGCGGACTGCGCCCAGGACACGGTCTGCTCCGTGGAGTCCACCAGCGGCTCGCCGGCCGTGTCGGGGTACAGGTACCCGCGCACGTGCTGCCCCGCGATGGTGGTCCCGGGATGTACGTACGAGGTGTTGCGCAGCTCCAGCGGCCCGAAGATGCGGCGCTGGTACGCGTCCGCCACCGGCTTGCCCGTGAGCTTCTCGATGAGCATCCCGACCACCACGAAGTTGGCGTTCGAGTACTTGTAGGCCACGCCGGGCTCGGTGGTCCGGGGCAGCGCCAGGGAGAGGTTCACGAGCTCCTGGTAGCTGAACACCTTGTTCCGCACGGACTCGAAGCCCGGCACCGTGTTGGCGAACATCGGGTCGGTGTAGTCGGCGAGCCCGCTGCGGTGGGTGAGCAGGTGACGGACCGTGATGCGGGCGTCGGGGAGCAGACCCGGCAGGTACGTGTTGACCGGCGTGTCGAGCGTCAGCCGTCCCTCCTGCACCAGCTGGAGGAGCACGACCGTGGAGAAGGTCTTGCTGACGCTGCCGATGCGGAACCGCGACCCGATGTTCATGGGCGTGTTGTTCACCCGGTCCTGGACGCCGACCGTACGGCTCTGGACGCCGGAGGGGCCGGAGAACCGGGCCATCGCCCCCGGCGCGCCGTTGGCCAGGGCGGCGTTCAGCGCGGTCACCACGCCGTCCATGTCGGGGGCGGGGACCCTGTTCGCCGCCGCCCGGACGGCGGCGGGGGTCTGCGGGAGGGCCGCGGAAGCCTGCGGGGCGGCGGCCGGAGTGCGGGGGGTGGCGGCGGACGCACCGGTGGCGGGGGCGACGCCCGCGGCGAGTGCGGCGATCAGGGTGGTGCTCACGACCAGGCGTCGGTGTGACGTCAGGGGCACGGTGAATTCCTCGACTTCATCGGGATCGTCCGGCGCGGCGCACGACAGGGGTGCGCCGCGGGGCGTGGAGGGACGGCGCCGTCACGGCGCGGCCCGGGGCCCATTGATCATGAGTGCCGGCACCCGGGAAAAAGTTCCTGACACGGGCCACGGGAAGTGGAGGATGTGATTCCGAATATCGGGTTCCGGGAACCGGGGCCCCGGTGAGGGATCCGCGGCCGCGTCCGGGCGCCCGCGTCCCGCGCCCGACACGCCCCGCGTACCCTCGTGACGTGCCCGTTTCCCGTCTGCATCGCGTCGCCGTCCTCGTCCTCGAAGGGGCGAAACCCCTCGACGTCGGCATCCCCGCGCAGGTCTTCACGACCCGCGCGAGCATGCCGTACGAGGTACGGGTGTGCGGCGCCGAACCCGGCGTCGTCGCCGGTGGTGACGGTCTGTCGTACCAGGTCGCCCACGGCCTGGACGCGCTCGCGTGGGCCGACGTCGTCTTCGTCCCCGGCTACCGCTTCCCCGACCGGGAGGACCCGCCGCAGGCCGTCGTCGACGCGTTGATCGCCGCCCACGACCGGGGTGCGCGGCTCGCCGCGATCTCGACGGGCGCCTTCGCCCTCGCCGCCACCGGACTCCTCGACGGCAAGCGCGCCACCACGCACTGGCACTACGCGCGGGCGCTCGCCGCCAAACGCCCCCTGGTCCGGGTCGACGAGAACGTGCTCTTCGTCGACGAGGGCAGCGTCCTGACGTCCGCCGGCGCGGCCTCGGGCATCGACCTCTGCCTGCACATCCTGCGCGGGGACCTCGGGGTGGCCGCCTCGAACCACGCCGCCCGGCGCCTGGTCGCCGCCCCGTACCGCAGTGGCGGCCAGGCGCAGTACGTGCCGCGCAGCGTGCCCGAACCGCTCGGCGAGCGGTTCGCCGCCACCCGCGAGTGGGCGCTGCACCGGCTCGGCGAACCCCTCACCCTCGACGTCCTGGCCCGGCACGCGGCGGTGTCGGCGCGCACGTTCTCGCGCCGGTTCGCCGAGGACACCGGCTACACGCCCATGCAGTGGGTCATGCGGGCCCGCGTCGACATGGCCCGTGAGCTCCTGGAGCGCTCCGAGCGGGGCGTCGAGCAGATCGCCGCCGACGTGGGGCTCGGCACCGGGGCCAATCTGCGGCTGCACTTCCAGCGGATCCTGGGCACCACCCCCAGCGACTACCGGCGCACCTTCGCCCAGGGGGAGTGAACCGGCCCCGACGGCCCTCTGGCGCGATACTTGCGGACCGTGGCGATCACGCCGCTGTCACGGACGGTCGCCGCGCACGAGCATGGGTGGCGAACCGAAGGGACATCGCCATGACTCGTATCGCCATCAACGGATTCGGCCGCATCGGCCGCAACGTGCTGCGCGCGCTGCTCGAGCGCGACAGCAGCCTCGAGATCGTCGCCGTCAACGACCTCACCGAGCCCACCGCGCTCGCCCGGCTCCTCGCCTTCGACTCGACCTCCGGCCGCCTCGGCCGTCCGGTGAGCGTGGACGGCGACGTCCTGGTCGTCGACGGGCACCGCATCAAGGTGCTCGCCGAGCGCGAGCCGGCGCAGCTGCCCTGGGCCGAGCTCGGCGTCGACATCGTCCTGGAGGCCACCGGCCGCTTCACGTCCGCCAAGGCGGCCCGCGCCCACATCGACGCGGGAGCCAAGAAGGTGCTCGTCAGCGCGCCCGCCGACGGCGCCGACGTCACCCTCGCGTACGGCGTCAACACCGACGCGTACGACGCGGAGCTGCACACGATCGTCTCGAACGCCTCGTGCACGACGAACGCGCTCGCTCCCCTGGCCAAGGTCCTCGACGACCTCGCCGGCATCGAGCACGGCTTCATGACGACGGTCCACGCCTACACGCAGGAGCAGAACCTGCAGGACGGCCCGCACCGCGACCCCCGTCGCGCCCGTGCCGCCGGCGTCAACATCGTCCCGACCTCGACGGGTGCCGCCAAGGCCATCGGCCTCGTGCTGCCCAACCTGGACGGCAAGCTGTCCGGCGACTCGATCCGCGTTCCGGTCCCGGTCGGCTCGATCGTCGAGCTGAACACGACCGTCTCCCGCGACGTGACCCGCGAGGACGTCCTGGAGGCCTACCGCGCCGCCGCCGAGGGCCCGCTCAAGGGCGTCCTGGAGTACTCGGAGGACGCGCTCGTCTCCTCCGACATCACGGGCAACCCGGCCTCCTCGATCTTCGACTCGGAGCTCACCCGCGTCGAGGGCCGCCACATCAAGGTCGTCGCCTGGTACGACAACGAGTGGGGCTTCTCGAACCGCGTGATCGACTCCCTCGAACTCCTCGCCGGCTGACGAGGACACCGACGGTCCACGCGGCCGCCGTCCCCGGCAAGCTGGACCTCCACGCGCCGGCCCCGCACCCACGGGGCCGGCGCGCGTCCGTTTCCGCCCCCGCTTTTACGACGGCGCCGACCTGCGAGGATGGCCCCCGGGGTCGTCGGGGAGCGGCCGGAACGGTACGAGGGAGCGGTGCGGGTGTCACAGCGGGGGTCGCGGGGGCCGGTCGAGCGGATGGAGCACCACCAGGTCGCGGTCTACCTGGCGGCGATGGGCGCCGGGGCCCTGCTGGGGTGGGCGGCCCCCGGTCTCGGGCCGGGCCTCGCGCACGCGATCAACCCGGTCCTCGGCGCGCTGCTGTTCGTCACCTTCCTCCAGGTCCCGGCCGCCGAGCTGGCCCGCTCGCTGCGCGACGGCAGGTTCCTGTCCGCCGCCGCGGTGGTGAACTTCGGAGTGGTGCCGCTGGTGGTCGCCGCGGTGTTCCCCCTGCTGCCCGACGACCGGGCGGTCCGGCTCGGCGTCCTGCTGGTGCTGCTGTGCCCGTGCGTGGACTACGTGATCGTCTTCTGCGGCCTGGCCGGCGGCTCCGCCCGCAGGCTGCTCGCCGCCACCCCGGTCCTCCTGGTCGCGCAGATGGTCCTGCTGCCGGGGTTCCTGTACCTGTTCATGGGGCCGGAGCTGTCCGACGTCGTCGAGGCCGGCCCCTTCGCGGAGGCGTTCCTCTTCCTGATCGTCGTCCCCCTGCTCCTGGCGTGGGCCCTCCAGGCGTGGGCCGCGCGCCGGCCGACCGGGCGGAGGGTCTCCGGGGCGGCGACCACGACGATGGTGCCCCTGATGGCCGCCACCCTCTTCACTGTGGTGGCCTCCCAGGTCCCCGGGATCGGCGGCAGCCTCGCCTACGTCGCCGCCGTCGTCCCGTTCTACGCGTTGTTCCTGGTCGTCATGGCGTTCGCGGGGAAGGCCGTGGCCCGGCTGTTCCGCCTGGGGCCGCCCGCCGGGAGGGCGATCGTCTTCACCGGCGCCACCCGCAACTCCCTCGTGGTCCTGCCGCTGGCCCTGGCGCTGCCCGACTCCCTGGCCGTCGCCGCGGTCGTCGTGGTCGCCCAGACCCTCGTCGAGGTCCTCGGCATGGTCGCCTACGTCCGGCTCGTCCCCCGCCTGGTCCCGGACCCCTCCTGACCCACCGGCCGGGCCCCTCCTGACCCACCGGCCGGGCGGCTTCCGCCGCCCGACCGACCGGGCTGGTCCTGCGAGTCCTACGGGTTCCTACCGGTTCCTGTCGTCCGGGTCCACCGGCAGGCCCACTTCCTCGCGGTCCTCCTCCAGGTGCTCGTCGAGCTTCTTCTCGTCGGGGCGCCGGGGCAGGCCGCGGCCGTGCCCGGTGTCCGGGTCGCCCTCGACCTGCTTGTTCGACTTGTGGTGGGGTGCCATCGGTCTCTCCTTGCCCTGCGACTGCGGGACCGCGCGGCCGGCCGTCCGTCCGTCGTGCGGGGCCGGGCTCCGGCGACGCGAGGGGTCCCTCACACTCAAACCCGGCGCCCACCGCTCCGCAAACGGAGCCGCCGGGGCGCGGGGCGGATCAGGGCCGGGGCCGCGCCGGCAGCTCCAGGGCCGTACCGATCGGCTCGTCCGGGTCGAGGACGAGACCCAGCCGCCGGGTGGACTCCGAGAGGACGCCCCACAGGGCGTCGCTCAGGAAATGGGTCAGGTCGTCGAGGGAGCTCCTCGACTCGGGGCGGGCGGCCCACTGGTTGACCACGCCGTCCACCAGGCCGACCATGCCGAACGCCAGATTGAGGGTGAAGCCCGCGGGTGCCTTCCCGCCGTCGACCAGCTGCTCGGCGTACGCGTCGAGCAGCCGCGCCAGGTGCAGGGCGATGGCGGTCCGGGTGCCCGCCACGACCCGGGAGCCGCCGGCGTGCTGCTCGGGCGAGCCGGCGCCGAGGAACTGGTGGAGCCGGGGGTGCTCCGCGACCCAGCCGACATAGGTGGCCGCGCCCAGCTCGACGGCCTCCCGGACGGTGCCCTTCGGATCGAGGGCCGGGTACAGCGCGGCCAGCAGGTCGTCGGCGATGCGCGCGCGGATCCGCTCGTCCAGGTCCTCGCGGCTGCGGAAGATCCGGTAGACCACGGAACGGGGCATCCCCGCCTCGGCGCCGATCGCCGCCACGCTGACCGACGGGCCCTCCCGGCCGATGACGGTGAGGGCCGCGGCCAGGACCTGGTCACGGCGCTCGGCCCGGTGGCCGGACCAGCGCGTGTCCCGGCCGTCGGGGCGTCCGTCACCGCGTGCATCTCTGTCCTCCGCCACGGCGTGGATCGTACCCGGCCCCGCGAAGGAGCCGCGCGCGATCGGTCCCGGGGGTGGCGCATCATGTGTTACCGCCGGTACCTTGGACGCAGTGACACAGGTAAATTCCCGTCCCGGGCGACGACGCCCGGGACCGGTGCACCGGCGCGGAAGCACGCGGTCCGGCGACAGAGGGGTATCGAGATGGAGCACCAGCACGTCGATGTGCTGATCATCGGCGCGGGCCTGTCCGGCATCAGCGCCGCCTGCCACCTGGCCGACGGCAACCCCGGCACCACGTACGCGGTCGTCGAGCGGCGCGCGCGGATCGGCGGCACCTGGGACCTGTTCCGCTACCCGGGCATCCGCTCGGACTCGGACATGTACACCTTCGGCTACGGCTTCCGCGCCTGGCACGGCACCAAGATCCTCGCCGAGGGCATGGACATCCGCCGCTACGTCCAGGAGACCGCCGAGGAACACGGCGTCACCGAGCACATCCGCTTCGGCCGCAAGGCCGTCCGCGCGGACTGGTCGAGCGACGAGGGGCGGTGGACCGTCGAGACCCTGGACGAGGCCACCGGCACGACCGAGACCTGGAAGGCCCGCTTCCTCGTGGGCGCCACCGGCTACTACGACTACGACGGCGGCCACCGGCCCGAGTTCCCCGGCGAGGAGCGCTTCGGCGGCACCCTCGTGCACCCGCAGCACTGGCCCGAGGACCTCGACCACGCCGGGAAGCGCGTGGTCGTCATCGGCAGCGGCGCCACCGCCATCACCCTGGTCCCTTCGATGACCGACACCGCCGCGCACGTCACCATGCTCCAGCGCTCGCCCACGTACATCCTGGCGCTGCCCGCCGACGACCCCGTCTCCACCGTCCTGCGCAGGCTCCGCGTCCCCGCCGGACTCGTCCACCGCGTGGGCCGCGCCCGCAACATCGCGCTCCAGCGCGGCCTGTACGCCCTGTGCCGCAAGGCACCGTGGCTCATGCGCAAGGTGCTGCTCGGCGCGGTGCGGGCACGGCTCGGCAAGGGCGTCGACATGCGCCACTTCACCCCGGCGTACAAGCCCTGGGACCAGCGGCTGTGCGTGGTCCCCGGCGGCGACCTCTTCACGACCCTCAAGAGCGGCAGGGCCTCCGTGGTCACCGACCACATCGAGACGTTCACCGAGAACGGGATCAAGGTGAAGTCCGGCGAGGAGATCCCGGCCGACATCGTCATCACGGCCACCGGCCTGAAGCTCCAGCTCGCCGGCGGCATGGAGATCGCGGTCGACGGCGAACCCCTCGTCACCCGCGACCACCTCCTCTACAAGGGCGTGATGGTCGACGGCGTCCCCAACCTGGCGATGATCATCGGTTACACCAACGCCTCCTGGACGCTCAAGGCCGACCTCGCCTGCGCGTACGTCAGCCGCCTCGTCGCCCACATGGACCGGCACGGCCTCACCAGCGCCACCCCCGTCGCCACCGCGTCCGACCGCTCCCCGGTCTCCGTCATGGGCGAGTCGCTCACCTCCGGCTACATCGCGCGCGGCGACGCGATCATGCCCCGCCAGGGCACCCGGGACCCCTGGCGGATCTGGAACAACTACTACCGCGACCGCCGGGCCCTGCGGAGTTCCCCCGTCGAGGACCCCGCCCTCCGCTTCGAGCGGACCGCCCCCGGGACGCGGCCCGCCACCGGCCGGCAGGACCACGCCCCGGCGGTCTGACGCCGGACCCCCCACCCCTCCGGAGACCGATCACGAGAGAGAGCGAGGAAGACGATGACCATCAGCCAGGAGAGCTACCACGAGAGGCTCCGGACCCTGTCCGAGGCGTCGGTGCACATCCACTTCGACGCCTTCACCGACATCGACTGGGACAACCCCGACTTCGCCATCGACCCGAAGGACCCCCGCTGGGTACTCCCTGAGGCCGACCCGCTGGGCGGCCACCCGTGGTACCAGGCCCAGCCGCTCGAGGTCCGGACGAAGATCGGCCTGTGGCGGTACGCCAACATCGTCAAGGTCGGGATGCAGTTCGAGAACGTCCTCATCCGCGGGGTGATGGACTACCTCTTCTCGCTGCCCAACCAGAACCCGGAGTTCCGTTACCTCACCCACGAGGCCACGGAGGAGTGCCACCACACCCAGATGTTCCAGGAGTTCGTGAACCGCGCGGGCGCCGACGTGCCCGGCGGCCGCCGCTCCTTCCGGGTCGTCAGCCGCTTCCTGCCGCTGGCCGGCTCCCTGATTCCCGAGTCGTTCTTCACCGGCGTCCTCGCCGGGGAGGAGCCCATCGACCACCTCCAGAAGGCGATCCTGCGCAGCGGCGAGGACGTCCACCCGCTGATGCGGCGGCTCATGCAGATCCACGTCGCCGAGGAGGCCCGGCACATCTCCTTCGCCCACGAGTTCCTCCGCGTCAAGGTCCCCGGCTACGGGAAGTTCCGCCGGGGCGCCCTCTCCGTGGCCTTCCCGGTCATCATGCGGGTCCTCGGCGACGTCATCGTCGTCCCCGACCGGAAGACCGCCGAGAAGATCGGCGTCCCCCACTGGGTCATCAAGGACATCTTCTGGAAGTCCCCCGACGGCGAGAGGATGCTCCGCGACCTCTTCTCCGACGTGCGGATGCTCGCCGAGGACATCGGCCTGATGAACCGGACCTCCCGGAAGGTGTGGCGGGCCCTGCGCATCGACGGACGCCCGTCCCGCTTCCGCGGCGAGCCCGCCCCGCACGCCGCGTGACGCCGTAACCCCCCACCCCCAGCAGCACACCCGCCCGCCCGCCGGGCGGGGCCGCCGGCCGCGAGCCGTCCCGCCGGCCCCGTGAACGTGAACGGAGAACCCCTCCCCATGCCCTACGTCGTCACCCGGTCGTGCTGCGCCGACGCGTCGTGTGTGCTGGCCTGCCCGGTCAACTGCATCCACCCCGCCCCCGGCGAACCGGGCTTCGGACAGACCGACATGCTGTACGTCGACCCCCGCACCTGCGTGGACTGCGGAGCCTGTACGACGGCCTGCCCGGTGGACGCCCTCAAACCGCACACCAAGCTCACCGAGGCGGAGCTGCCGTTCCTCGAGATCAACCGCGCCTACTACGACACCTTCCCGCACGCCGACCGCACCCCCATGGCCCTCGTGCCCCCGCAGCGCCGGGTGGAGACCGCCGGACTGCGGGTGGCCGTGGTCGGAGCCGGACCGGCCGGACTCTTCGCCGCCGACGAACTGCTCCGGCACCCCGGCGTGAGCGTCACCGTGTACGACCGGCTGCCCACCCCGTACGGCCTCGCGCGGGCCGGGGTCGCGCCCGACCACCAGGACACCAAACGGGTCACCGAGCTCTTCCGGACCATCGAGAGCCAGCCCGGCTTCTCGTACCGCCTCAACACCCGGATCGGCCGCGACCTGCACCACGAGGACCTGGTCCGCGACCACCACGCCGTGGTCTACGCCGTGGGCGCGGCCACCGACCGGCGCCTCGGCGTCGAGGGCGAGGACCTGCCCGGCAGCGTCTCCGCCACCGACTTCGTCGCCTGGTACAACGGCCACCCCGACCACGACGGCGCCGCTCACCCGCTGGACGCCGAACGGGCCGTCGTCGTCGGCAACGGCAATGTGGCCCTGGACGTGGCCCGCGTCCTGACCGCCGACCCCGACGCCCTCGCCCGCACCGACATCTCCGACCGGGCCCTGGCCGCGCTGCGCGCGAGCCGGGTCCGCGAGGTCGTCGTCCTCGGCCGCCGAGGACCCGCCGAGGCCGCCTTCACCCTGCCCGAACTGATCGCGCTCGCCGCCCTCGACGGCGTCGACGTCCTCGTGGAGGGCTGGCCCGAGGCCCTCCCGGCGGACGCCACGCCCAAGACGGCCGTCCTCGCCGAACTCGCCGCCCGCACCCCCGTCCCCGGCCGCCGCAGGATCGTCCTGCGCTTCCTGACCGGCCCGGCACGGATCGAGGGCGACGACCGGGTGACCGGCCTGACCGTCGTACGGACCGAACTGCGCCACGCCGACGACGGCACCGTACGGGCCGTCCCCACCGACGCCACCGAGACCATCGAGACGTCCCTGGTCCTGCGCGCCGTCGGCTACCGCGCCGAACCGGTCCCGGGCCTGCCCTTCGACCAGGAGACCGCCACGGTGCCGCACGAGCGGGGCCGGGTCGCACCGGGCGTCTACGTCACCGGCTGGATCAAGCGCGGCCCCACCGGATTCATCGGCACCAACAAGTCCTGCGCCCAGGAGACCGTCACCGCCCTCCTCGACGACCTCGAGGCCGGTCGCCTGACCGCTCCCGCAGGACCGCCGGCCGCCCCGGCCCGCCCCGACGCCGTCGACCTCGAAGGCTGGCGGGCGATCGACGCCGCCGAGCGCGTCGAGGGCCGGGCCCAGGGCCGCCCCCGCGTCAAGCTCGTCGACCGGGAGGACCTGCTCGCCGCCGCCCGCCGCCCGGTCTCCCCCTGACGGGCGCGATTGGTTCTCCCCGGCAGGGGTACCCGCCGAACGCGTCGGAGCGCCGCGCGACGGAGGACGAGTCGAGGAGGAGACAGCACGATGGCCGGTAGCAAGGAGAACGAGGACGTGGTCGCGGCCATTCTGGAGGACCACCGCACGATGGAGGACCTCTTCCGCCGGATGCGGAGCGTCGAGGCGGACCGGGCCGCGGCCTTGAAGGAGTTCTCGGCCCTGCTCATCGCGCACGGCGAGGCCGAGGAGGCCGAGGTCTACGGAGCGCTCAAGCGCTTCAAGAACGTCGACAACGAGGAAGTGGACCACGGCACGGAGGAGCACGAGGAGGGGAACGAGGCCCTCCTCGCCCTCCTCGAAGTCGACGAGGTCGGCTCCGACGAGTGGGACGAGCGCCTGGAGAAGCTGGTCGAGGCGGTCACCCACCACCTCGACGAGGAGGAGCGCACCATCCTCAACGGCGCCCGGGAGAGCGTCCCCGACGACCGCAGGGCCGAACTGGGCGCCGCCTTCCTGAAGGAGCGCGCCCGGCAGCTCGCCTCGGACTGCGGCCGCGTGGAGAACGTGCGCAAGGTCGTAGGGAGCTGAGACCGGCCCGTGTCCGCGGACGGCCGCCGCCGGCCGTCCGCGGACACGTCCTCACGCCTCCGCCGGCGCCGCGTCGGCGGCCAGGGGCGGGGTGCCGAGCCCGGCCCCCCGGCCGAGGCCTTCCAGGAACTCGCCGACGGCCTCCTCGGAGGTCCACGACGGCGTCCAGTCCAGCTCCTCGCGGGCCCGCGAGGCGTCGAGCAGGGGCAGCCGCAGGACCGCGTCGAACAGCCCCGGCGCGGCGGGCACCAGGCGCAGGCGCCACGCGGCGGCGAGTACGGCGCGGGCCGCGCCCGCCGGTACCGGAACGGCGCGGGCCCGCAGGAGGCGGGCCATCACGTCGGTGTCGAGCACCGGATCGGCCGCCAGGTTGAACGGCCCCCGGACCGGCCGCACCACGGCCGCCCGGTAGGCCTCGGCGGCGTCGTCGGTGTGCAGGGCCTGGAAGCGCAGGCCCTTGACGGAGGGCACGACGGGCAGCAGACCCGGCCGGACGACGCGCCACGGCAGGAGGGGGCCCGCGAAGATGCGGCGCTGCTCGCTCGCCGCCTCCTCCTTGAACAGGAACGCCGGCCTCATCCGCACGATCCGCAGATCCGGGTGGGCCAGCTGGAAGCCGTCCAGATAGCGCTCCAGATACGCCTTCTCCCGGGTGTAGGCCGCGCCGGGCCACCCGTGGGTGGACCACGACTCGTCGACGGGGCGCCCGTCCGACGGACCGGGGGAGTAGGC
The DNA here is from genome assembly GCF_044754545.1 of Streptomyces sp. NPDC093071. NCBI lineage: Bacteria > Bacillati > Actinomycetota > Actinomycetes > Kitasatosporales > Streptomycetaceae > Streptomyces > Streptomyces sp. NPDC093071. The sequence goes on from NZ_JBIVPH010000007.1 coordinate 272,582, forward strand.
GCCGACCGAGGAGGCGTGCACCAGGCAGTGCACGCCCGCCCGGGCGCACGCCTCGAAGACCCTGATGCTGCCTAGGACGTTCGTGCGCCAGGTCTCGACCGGGTCGTGCGTGGGCTGGAACTTCCAGGCGAGGTGGACGACAGCGTCGGCCCCCGCGAACAGCCCGGCCAGGTCGGGGCCGCCGGGGTCGACGTCCGCCGCCGCCCAGCGGGTCCCGCCGATCCGGAGGTCGGGGACGCGGCGGGCGACGCCGAGCACGTCCGTGACCGTACGGTCGCGGTCGAGTGCCCGGACCACGCTGGTCCCGACGTTTCCGGTGGCTCCTGTGACGACGACCCTCATGGCGCTGTCCAATCGCGGGGGACGGGTGGGGACGGACAGGGGCGGTGGGACGTGCTCACCGCCGGTCCGGGCCGGGGGACCGGCCTCGCCCTGCGAGTGACCGCGCGGCGCGCTCCGTAAACACCGCGCTCCGGCTCATCCCTCCGGACGCGGGTGGTCGCGGGATCTGGGTGCGGGCGGCACCTCCACCTCGAACCAGACGGCCTTGCCGCCGTCCCTCGGGACGCAGCCCCAGGCGGCCGACAGCCGCTCCAGGAGGTACAGGCCGTGTCCGGAGGAACGGCTGGGGCGGTGCGGGCCGTGGGGCCGGGGGCGCACCGGACTCGTGTCGCTGACCTGCACCCACAACCGGTCCCCGACGCGGTCGAGCCGCAGTTCGCGCGGGGTGCCCCCGTGGGTAAACGCGTTCGTGACGACCTCGGAGACCAGCAGCAGGGCGTCCTCGGCGGCGACCTGCCCGGACGCGCCCGCGGCTCCGAACCACTCGCTCAGCGCCCGCCGCGTCAGGTCCCGGCAGGTGCCCACCACCCCGGGTTCCTCCGTCAGTTCGTAGCGACGGGCGCCGGTGGCCACGGGCTGTGTGTGCGGGACGGGGCGACCGTTCATATGCGGCGGCTTCCCCGGTCGGCCGGGCCGAATCGTGCCGTCCGGGGCCTCTTCCCGGGGGCCGTGGCGGGTTTTTGGGCGGCGGTGTTTTCGGTGGGGAGTGCGCGTCGCGTTTTCCCCGAACCCTCTTTCGTAATCCCTCGAATCTCAGGAATGTGACCACTGTTCTCGGAAAGAGGTAAAAGGAGCAGAAAGTGTGAGAGGACCGGTGAATTCCATGACACCCGTGTCATCTGTGCGGAAAGAAGGGCCGGGGAACGAGATCGAGCCCCGACAGGGTCATGGCTGACGGCGAGGGAGTTCAGGTGCGAAGGCTATTGCTGCGGGGCGCGCGGACGGTGGTGTCGCGGTGTCGCGATTTCACGGCGGAGGCGTTGGCGGACTGGGGGTGGATTCCGGCGGGGAGCGAGGCGGGGGAGGAGCGGGTCGAGGACGTGCTGCTGCTGGTGTCGGAGGTGGTCACCAACGCGTGTCTGCACGCCGGGGGGCCGGAGGAGTTCGTCCTGCGGCGCGAGCGGGAGGGGCTGCGGGTGGAGGTCTCCGACCCCAGCCCGGAGCCGCCGCGCGTACGTTCGTCCCGCTCGCCCTCGCTGCCGGGAGGGCACGGCCTGATGGTGCTGGACAGGCTGGCGGGGGCGTGGGGCTACGAGGCCAGGGGCGCGGGGGCTGCGGGCAAGGTGGTGTGGCTGGAGGTCAGTCTGCCGGCCCGTCCGTAGGGGCGCTGTCGTCGGTGAGGCCTTCCCTGAGTTCGCCGAGGATGCGGGTGAGCAGCCGTGACACGTGCATCTGGGAGAGCCCGATCCGCCGGCCGATCTCGGCCTGGGTGAGCTCTTCGCCGAAGCGGAGTTCGATGATGTGCCGGTCGCGTTCGTCGAGCCGGTCGAGCAGGGGCCGGAGCGCGGCCAGGGATTCGATCAGCTCGTAGGCGGGCTCGGCGGTCGCCAGATGGCGCGGCTTCGCGCCGGAGGCGTTGCCGTCGTCGCCGACCGGGGTGTCGAGGGAGCGGGTGGCGTATCCGTGGGCGGCGAGCTGTCCTTCCGCGACTTCTTCTTCGGTGAGGTGGAGGTGGTGGGCGAGTTCGGTGCG
>NZ_JBIVPH010000008.1:0-260681 GCF_044754545.1 Streptomyces sp. NPDC093071
AGTACAACGCGTACAAGACCCAGGACGAGCAGCACCTCCTGGAGACCACCGGCAAGGAGCTGCGCAAGCTCATGAGCTGGGTGAACGACGAGGAGAAGGCCGCGTGACCGCCTCCGGCGCCACGGTCGGGGCCGGTCCCGGAGCGGCCGGCGCCACCGCCGCGTTCCGGGCGGCCCGCGACTTCCTCCTCGACCGGCACGGCGACTACCGGGCCGCGTACGAGGGCTTCGTCTGGCCCCGGCCCGAGCACTTCAACTGGGCGCTCGACTGGTTCGACGTGATCGCCGAGGGCAACGAGCGCACCGCCCTGCACATCGTGGAGGAGGACGGCCGCGAGTCCCGGTACTCCTTCGCCCGCCTCTCCGCCCGCTCCTCGCGGCTCGCGGGATGGCTGCGCGCCCGGGGCGTCCGGGCCGGCGACCGGATCCTCGTCGTGCTCGGCAACCAGGTGGAGCTGTGGGAGACCGCCCTCGCGGCGATGAAGCTGGGGGCCGTCCTCACCCCGGCGACCCCGCAGCTCGGCCCGGTGGACCTGCGCGACCGGATCGAGCGGGCCCGGGTGGCGCACGTCGTCGTCCGGGCGGCGGACCGGGCGAAGTTCGACGGGGTGCCGGGCCCGTACACCCGGATCCTGGCCGGCGGCACCCCGGCCGACGCGGCCGCGGGCTGGCTTCCGTACGAGGACTTCGAGACGTACGGGGGCGGGTTCGAGCCCGACGGGCCGACCCGCGCCGACGACCTGCTGATGCTCTACTTCACCTCCGGGACGACCTCGGCACCGAAACTGGTGGAGCACACCCATCTCTCGTACCCCGTCGGCCACCTGTCGACCATGTACTGGATCGGGCTGCGCCCCGGGGACGTGCACCTGAACATCTCCTCGCCGGGCTGGGCCAAGCACGCCTGGTCCAGCCTCTTCGCACCGTGGAACGCGGAGGCGACCGTCTTCGTCCTCAACTACGAGCGGTTCGACGCGACCCGGCTGATGTTCGAGATGGACCGGGTGGGGGTCACCTCCTTCTGCGCCCCGCCCACCGTGTGGCGGATGCTCATCCAGTCCGACCTCGGCCGGCTGCGGACACCGCCGCGCGAGGCGGTGGGGGCGGGGGAGCCGCTCAACCCCGAGGTGATCGAGAGGGTCCGGGCCGCCTGGGGGGTGACCGTCCGGGACGGCTTCGGGCAGACCGAGATGAGCCTGGCCATCGGCAACTTCCCCGGCCAGGACCTCGTCCCCGGCTCCATGGGCCACCCCGCGCCCGGCTTCGCGGTGACGCTGCTCGACCCGTCGGGCGCACCGGCCGACGAGGGCGAGATCTGCCTCGTCCTGTCGGGCCGGGACCGCCCGGTGGGCCTGACGACCGGCTACCACGGCGACTGGGAGCGCACGGGCGAGGCCATGTCGGGAGGCTTCTACCGCACCGGTGACATCGGCCGCCGCGAGACGGACGGCCGGATCACCTACGTCGGGCGCTCGGACGACGTCTTCAAGGCGTCCGACTACAAGATCAGCCCGTTCGAGCTGGAGAGCGTGCTCCTGGAGCACGAGGCGGTCGCGGAGGCCGCCGTCGTCCCGGCCCCGGACCCGCTGCGGCTCGCCGTCCCCAAGGCGTACGTGGTGCTCGCCGACGGCTTCGAGCCGGGGCCGGGCACGGCCGAGAGCCTCTTCGCGTACGCGCGGGAGGCACTGGCCCCGTACAAACGGATCCGGCGCATCGAGTTCGCCCCGCTGCCGAAGACGGTGTCGGGCAAGATCCGCCGCGTCGAGCTGCGGGCGGCGGCCACGGGCGGCTCCCCGGCGGAGTACCGCGACAGCGACTTCCGCTGACCGCCGACCACTGATCGCCCACCACTGACCGCCGACCGACCCGGTGCCGGCCGGCCCGGAACCGACCGGGCCGGGCCGGTCCCGCACAAGTCAAGTCGGCCGATTCGAGGAGGGTTTGGCAAGTTGCCAAACCTGCTCCCGGGCGCCCTGCCCGACAAGGGTTACCGAACGGTAGCTATGTAATCTCGCGATAAGCGAGCCGTGAGATCCGAGTTCCGAGCCCCTTCTTCCCCTCTGATCCATCTCAAGGACGGTCAAGACATGTCAGCGGAAACCCTGTCCGTGCCGGAGTCCTCCGAGGTCCCGTTCATCAACGTCATCGACCCCGAGTTCCGTTTCGACCTGCCCGAGGTCGCCCGGGCCCAGGCGGCGGGCTGGTACGCCGAGACCCCGCTCGGCATGCTCGTCCTGCGCCACGCCGAGGCGTCGGAGCTGGTCCGGGACGGCCGGCTGACCCACAACGGCACCGGCTTCATGGAGCAGAACGGCATCAGCGGCGGCCCCGTCTACGACTGGTTCGTCAACGGCCTGGTGAACCAGGACGGCGACAGCCACCGTCGGCTGCGCGGCCTCGTCGGCCGCGCGTTCACCCCGCGCATGCTGGAGAACCTGCGCCCGGTCATCAAGCAGGCCGCCGAGCGCCTCGCCGAGGAGATCTCCGTCAAGGAAGAGGTCGACTTCTTCGAGGCGTTCGCCGACGCGCTGCCGCTGACGGTCATGTCCGAACTGCTCGGCGTGCCGGCCGAGGACTACCCGCGCTTCAGCAACTGGAGCTCGGAGATCGGCCTCGTCTTCAGCCTCGCCCTCGGCGGCGACATACCGGGCCGCGTCGAGGCCGCCGTCGTCGGCCTGTACGCGTACGTGGACGCCCTCATGGCCGCGAAGGCCGAGGCGCCGACCGACGACCTCATCTCCGCCCTCGTCACCGCCCAGAAGGAGGACGTCGACGGCAACCGGGTCAGCCTGGAGGAACTCCGCAACCTCGTCGTCACCATGGTGTTCGCCGCGCACGACACCACGCGCCTCCAGCTGGCCAACGCCATGGTCACCTTCTCCGAGCACCCCGACCAGTGGGCCCTGCTCCGCGAGCGCCCCGAGCTCGCCCCGCGGGCGGTCGAGGAGGTCATGCGCTGGCGCCCCTCCTCCAACGCCGTGTACCGGTACGCGGCCGAGGACATCGAGTTCCGCGGGCAGCGGATCCCCGAGGGCACGATGTTCATGATCGGCGTGCAGGCGGTGCAGCGCGACCCGCTCGCCTACCCCGGCGGCGACGTCTTCGACATCGCGGCGGAGCGCAAGACGGCCGTGATGCAGTTCGGCGGCGGCCCGCACTACTGCCTGGGCGCCCCCCTCGCCCGGATGGAGATCACGGAGGCGCTGCCCGCGCTCGCCCGCCGTCTCGGTACGCCGAAGGTCGTCGGTGACGTCACCTGGCGCCCGGCGATCGGCATCACCGGCCCCAACGAACTTCAGCTGCGCTTCGGCTGATCCCTCGGCACGGACGCCCCGGGTGTCGCCGCGCAGACCGCTCGACTGCGCGGCGGCGCCCCGCCCGCCGTGTGCGAACCCCCACCGAAAAGAAAGTCCACGAAGACCATGGAGGTCTTGTGACCACGTCGGCACCAGCCAAGAAGACAGGACTCGTCCTGTTCCTGCTGGCCTTCTCCCAGTTCATCATCAGCGTCGACCTCAACATCGTCTACGTCGCGCTGCCCGACATCGGCACCGCCCTCGGCTTCTCGGCCCAGTCACTGCAATGGGTCGTCTCCGCCTACGCGGTGGCCTTCGGCGGTCTGCTGCTCTTCGGCGGCCGCGCCGTCGACCGCATCGGTGCCCGCCGGCTCTTCATGACCGGCCTCACCTTCTACGCGGTCTCCTCGCTCGTCGGCGGCCTCGCCACCACCCAGGGCGTCCTCATCGGCGCCCGCCTCTTCCAGGGCGTCGGCGGCGCGCTGCTCTTCCCGGCGGTGCTCGCCCTGATCGCCACCTCCTTCGAGGGCACCCAGCGCAACAAGGCGTTCGCCGTCTGGGGCGCCGCCGGCTCGCTCGGCCTCGCGGCCGGCGCGCTGCTCGGCGGTGTGCTGACCGACCTGGTCTCATGGCGCTGGATCTTCTTCATCAACATCCCGCTGGCGCTCATCGCCCTGCTCCCGGCTCCCGGCGCCATCCGTCCGGACGGTCCGGCGAACCTCTCCAAGGGCTTCGACATCCCGGCCGCGCTGCTCTCCACGGTCGGCGTCTCCGCGATCGTCACCGGCCTGGTGACCGGGCCCGAGGAGGGCTGGTCCTCCGGCCTCGCCCTCGGCTCCCTGATCGTCGGCGCCGTCCTGCTCATCGCCTTCTTCGTCACCGAGGCGAAGACCGCGAACCCGCTCATGCCGCTCCGGCTCCTGAAGAACCGGCCGCTGGTCGTCGCCATGGCCGTCCTCTTCGTCTTCCAGACGGCACTGGCCGGCGCGTACTACACCTTCACCACCTACGTGCAGCCGATCCTGGAGTACACCGCGATCCAGGCCGGCCTGGCCTTCCTGCCGCTCACGTTGGTCTCGATCATCGGCTCGGGCAAGCTCGCGCCGAAGTTCATGGAGCGGTACGGCATGCGCGCCACGCTGTCGACCGGCATGGTCGTCAACGGCATCGGCATCGCGGCGACCGTCCTCGGCATGTCCGTCGGCGGTTCCTTCTACGCCCTGCTGCCCGGTTCCATCATCTGGGGCATCGGCGGCGGTCTCGTCTTCGTCTCCGTCTTCGCCTCCGCCAGCTCGGGCGTCGGCCCGGAGGAGCAGGGCGTGGCGAGCGCGATGGCCTCGACCTCGCAGCAGGTCGGCGGCGCGGTGGGCCTCGCCTTCCTGGTCGCGATCGCCAACTCCACCTTCTCCGGCACCTACGCGGAGGCCGCGAAGGCGGACATCCTGTCGGGCCTGCACCTGGCCGGTTACGTCGGCGCCGGCCTCCTGGTCCTGGGCGGCCTGCTCGCCCTGGCCCTGAAGAAGGACTCGCCGTCGGCCACCGTCAAGGTCGAGGGCAGCGACCTGTCCGAGTCCGAGAAGACGTCGCAGCCCGTGATCGGCTGAGCGGGGCCGCCCCGTGCGTCGCAGACGGCGCCGTGTTCCTCCCTTCCGGAGCACGGCGCCGTCCGTCGTTCCGCCGCGGACGCCGAGGGGCGGCCTTCCCGCGGGAAGGCCGCCCCCGAGCACGTCCCGCGGCTCAGTGGGGAACGGGGCACCCGTCCGGCCCGCACGCGTGGGCGTCGTCGGCACCGGCGACGGACCGGAGCGGAGTGCGGTCGCCCCAGGCCTGGGTGAGGGCCTGGGTGAAGGCCTCGGCGGACTGGGCGCCGGAGACGCCGTACTGCCGGTCGAAGACGAAGAACGGCACCCCGGCGACCCCCAGCTGGTTGCCCTCGCGCTCGTCGGCGCGGACCTCGTCGGCGTAGGCGTTCGGGGCGGCGAGCACGCTCCGGGCGTCGTCGCCGTCGAGCCCGACCTCCACGGCGAGCGCGACGAGCCGCTCGTCGTCGGTGAAGATCGACTCCTCCTCGGCGAAGTTGGCCCGGTAGAGCGCCTTCACGAGCTCGTGCTGCCTGCCGCGCGCCTTGGCGAAGTGCAGCAGCCGGTGGATGTGGAAGGTGCTCCCGTGGTCGCGCCCGGCGACGTACGGCAGCCCCTCGCCGGCGGACTGGGCCGTGAGGTTGCGCTCGTTGGCGAGCGCCTGCGACTCGGTCCACCCCTTCCCCTTCATGAGGACCTTGATGATGGGCTCCACGTCCCCCTTGGCCCGTCCCGGCTCCAGCTCGTACGACTTGTGCACCACTTCGACGCTCTCCCGGTGCGGGAAGACGGCCAGCGCCTTCTCGAACCGGGCCTGGGCGACGTAGCACCAGGGGCAGGTGATGTCCGACCAGATCTCTACCTTCACGGCGGTTGCCTCTCTGCGGGGACGACGAACGTCGACCACGGACAGTTCTGCCGAGTCAAACGGGAAGAACCGCCCCGTCCTTCCGGTTCGGACGCCCCGAAATCGCCTCGGCGCCGCGTCGCCCCGGCGGGGGCGCCGCCGACGGCCCCCGCCCGCGGTTGACCTCCCGGATCGGCTCCGCCTAGCGTCGGCCGTCCGACGGAGCGAACGCGTGGGAGGTGGCCGGTGGCCGACGGGACCGGGAGGCTGACGGCCGGCGGGGCGCCCTTCGCCGTCGAGGGCGGGGCGTACGCGCACGGGCCGCGGACCCTGCGGGAGTTCGTGGAGGCGACCTGGGGCTACGGGGACCGGACGTTCCTCGTGCACGAGGGCGTCCGGACGGGCTACCGGGAGTTCTTCGACGAGGCCTGCGGGCTCGCCCGGCGGCTCGTCGGGGAGTACGGGCTCGTGCCCGGGGACCGGGTCGTCGTCGCCATGCGGAACCTGCCCGAGTGGCAGGTCGCCTTCTGGGCCGCCCAGCTCGCCGGGCTCGTCGCCGTGCCGCTCAACGCCTGGTGGACCGAGGGCGAGTTCGCGTACGCGCTCGACGACTGCGCGCCCCGCGTGCTGCTGGTCGACGGGGAGCGGGCCGGGCGGACGCGGGCGTGGGCCCGGGAGCGGAAGGTGCCCGGGATCGTCTTCCGGGCCCCCGCCGGGGAGGGGTTCGACGCGTACGTGCCCGACCGCGACCCGTACCTCGGGCCGCCGCCCGTCGACGTGCTCCCCGAGCACGACTCCACCATCGTCTACACCTCCGGCACCACCGGCCGTCCCAAGGGCGCCGTCGCCACCCACCTCGCGCAGGCCGGGGCCGCGACGAACCCCCGGTACTTCGCCGCCGCCGCGGCCCTCGCGCGCGGGGACGTCCCCGGGACCGGGCCCGCGCCCGTGTCGCTCACCACCTTCCCCTTCTTCCACGTCGCCGCCTTCACCTCCTTCTACGGCGTCATCGCGGCCGGCGGCACCCTCGTCACCCTGCGCAAGTGGGACGCGGGAGAGGCCCTCCGGCTGATCCGGGAGCACCGCGTCACCCACTACGCGGGCGTGCCCACCACCGCCCTCCAGCTCCTCGAACGCGCCCGGAGCGAGGGCGACCCGCTGGAGAGCCTCACCCTGCTCAGCACCGGCGGCGCCCCCGCCCCGCCCGGGATCGTCGCCGGGCTCACGGAGGCGTACGGGGAGCGCGTCGAGCCCCGCAACGGCTACGGGCTCACCGAGACCTGCGGCGGGGTCCTGGCGAACTTCGGCGCCGAGTACCGCGCCCACCCCGGCAGCGCCGGCCGGCCCTCGCCCGTCACCGAGGTGCGGATCGACCGGCCCGACGCGGACGGCGTGGGCGAGCTGCTGCTGCGCGGCCAGTCCCTGGTCCGGGGGTACTGGGGGGACGAGGAGGCCACCCGCGCCGCCTTCACCGACGACGGCTGGTTCCGGACCGGGGACCTCGCGCGCGTGGACGCGGACGGGCGGGTCTCGGTCGTCGACCGGCTCACCGACATGGTGATCCGCGGCGGCGAGAACGTGTACTGCGTCGAGGTCGAGGCCGCCCTGCACGCCCACCCCGACGTCCTCGACGCCGCCGTCCTCGGCGTCCCCCATCCCCTCCTCGGCGAGGAGGTCGTGGCCGTCGTGCGGCGGCGGCCCGGGGCGGCGCCGGACCCGGAGGCTCTGCGGGCGCACGTCGGCGGGAGCCTCGCCGCCTTCAAGGTGCCCGCCCGCGTCCTCGTACGGGAGGAGGAGCTGCCCCGGAACCCGACGGGGAAGGTCCTCAAGCGGGAGCTGCGCGGGCTGTTCGAAGAGCGGGAGACGCCCGTTTCCGGGTGACGCCCCCGTCTCCGGGGCGCTCGGTTCCGGGCGCGCTCAGTTCCGGGTGACGCGCACCCGGTACGTGCCGTCCTCGCGCTCGTCCAGGACCGTGATCCGGACGCCGTTCGCGCGGTCCGTGAAGCTCTCGCCCGGCCCGTACGGCGCGTCCGACAGCTCCGCGTGGACGTTGGCGCGGCGCGTGCAGCCGCCGCTCGCCCGCTCGCTGTCGGCGACGGTCACCGGGCCGTGCCCGGTGTCGACGTCGGACTCGACCCGGTAGACGAGGACGCCCCGCTCGCACACGGCCTCGTCGTTGCCGCCCTGGCCGCGCACCTCGATCGCGTACCCGGAGGTGCCGGAGAGCGGGACGAAGGCGAGCTTTGGGCCGCCGGGCTCCGCGAGCGGGGTGAGGTCGTACTCGGTGGTGCCGGCGCCCGAGGCGCAGCCGACCTGCTCGTTGTCGAGCCAGCCCAGCTTCCACTTGTGCCAGCCGAGCAGGTCGTTGTTGGCCCCCCAGTCCTCGGACATGATGTCCCAGTGCCCGACGGAGCCGCCGCCGTCGGCGGTGTAGAGGTCGGGCAGCCCGAAGACGTGCCCGTTCTCGTGCGGCAGGACCCGGTAGCCGGTCTCCGCGAAGCTGCCGGAGCCGTCGTCCTGGCGGCTGTAGACGAAGGACGTGTTGGCGAGCGGCACGCCGTCGGCGTACGGGGCGTCGTCGTTGCCGGAGAAGGTCACGGACAGGACGGTGTCGAGGGCCGAGGGCCCGGCGTTCGGCGTCACGAGCACGTTGACCAGGTCGTACGCGCTGAAGTCCACGCGCTCGTCGGCCGCCTTCACGATGTCCTCGACCAGGGAGCGGTAGCCCGGCTCGTACGGGGAGCCGCGCTCGATCCCGTACGCGGAGAACGCCCGGGGCATCCGCAGCCAGTCCGGTATCGGGGCCTCGGCCCGGTAGTGCAGACGGCCGTACGAGCTGACGCGGAACCAGTCGGCGGTCTGCGGGAAGAACTCGCGGAAGCGGCCCATCGCCGTGCCGTCCCCGACGGCGTCCGGGAAGTCGATCATCAGGTTGAGGGCCCTGACGAGGCCCGTGGAGCGCACGTATCCCGGGGCGGTGGGCAGCCCCTCCGACATCTGCACGCCGAGCGTCGTGGCGATGCGGCACGGCGCCAGCCGGGCGTTGTCGGGCGCGGCGGCCACGGGCCCCGCCGAGGCCGGGACGGGCCCGTGGAGGGTGGTGCTCGCGGAGGCGAGCAGGGTCAGGGAGAGGGTCGCGGTCGCCGCCAGGGCGACGGGTCTGCGTATCCGTCGGCGGGGGTGCTGCATACGTCGCCTCTCCGGTGGGGGCAGGTCGGCGGACGGAACCGGCTCCGCGTGCGGGCGGGATCCGCGCTGTGCGATCAGCCTGTGACGGGTGGTTCGGCCGCGCGCGCCGGGTGGCCCGATCGTGGGTATTCCGTGAAACGAGGATTGTGTGACCGGGGTCACAAGGATGGCCGGAAATAACCGGGGAGCGCGTCCCCGTTTACGCCTGTGTCGAGAGAAGTGGGGAACCTTTCCCCGGATGCGTCCGACCCGGCCCACCGACGGCCGGACGGCCCCGTGACCCCGTTGTTCGAGGAGGACCCGACGTGAACGGCAAAGCCGACACCGCCGCGCCCGCCCGCCGCGCACCCCGGCCGCGCGCCGACGCCCTGCGCAACCGCGAGCGGATCGTGACGGCGGCCCGCGAGATGTTCGTCGAGTTCGGCTCCCAGGTGCCGTACGACGAGGTCGCCCGCCGCGCGGGCGTCGGGAACGCCACGCTCTACCGGAACTTCCCCGAGCGCGCCGACCTCGTCCGCGAGGTCGTCCTCTCGCTCATGGCCCGCGTCACCGAGCTCGCCGAGCGGGCCGCCGAGGAGGAGGACGACACCTTCGCCGCCCTCCGCCGCTTCGTCCACGGCGCCGCCGACGAGCGCGTCGGCGCCCTCTGCCCGATGCTCGACGGCGCCTTCGACAAGGACCACCCCGACCTGGTGGCCGAACGCGACCGCCTGGAGGAGGTCGTCCAGGGCCTCGTCGACCGGGCGCGGCGGGCCGGCCGGCTCCGCCCCGACGTCGGCGTCGGGGACCTGATGGTGGCGGTGTCGCAGCTGACCCGCCCGCTGCCGGGCACCGCCTGCGCGGCCTTCGCCCCGTTCGTACGCCGTCATCTGCAGCTGTTCCTCGACGGCCTGGAGGCGCCCGCGCGCTCCGAGCTGCCCGGGACGGCCGTCACCCTGGAGGACCTGAGACGCGACACCTGCCCGTCGTGACCCCGGTCCCGGGCGCCGTCGTGCCCGGCCGCCCGCCACAGCCTTGAGTCCCTTTTCCGCCAGTACGCACCAAGAGGTGGCCCCACCCATGCCGAAAATCGCCGACAACCCCGCGAGCGGCGCGCTCACGCCCGACCCCGGGCGCTGGAAGGCGCTCGTCTTCATCGCCCTCGCCCAGCTGATGGTCGTCCTCGACGCGACGATCGTGAACATCGCCCTGCCCTCCGCCCAGCAGGACCTCGGGATCTCGGACGGCAACCGGCAGTGGGTCATCACCGCCTACGCCCTCGCCTTCGGCGGGCTCCTCCTCTTCGGCGGCCGGATCGCCGACCTGTGGGGCCGCAAGCGCACCTTCATCGTCGGCCTGGCCGGCTTCGCCGCCGCCTCCGCCCTCGGCGGGGCCGCGACCGGCGAGGCCATGATGCTGGGCGCCCGCGCGCTCCAGGGCGCCTTCGGCGCGCTCCTCGCGCCCGCCGCGCTCTCGCTGCTCGCCGTGACCTTCACCGACGCCAAGGAGCGGGCCAAGGCCTTCGGCATCTACGGCGCGATCGCCGGCGGCGGCGGCGCCGTGGGCCTGATCCTCGGCGGCTTCCTCACCGAGTACCTGAACTGGCGCTGGACCTTCTTCGTCAACATCCCGTTCGCCGTGGTCGCCGCCGTCGGCGCGTACCTCGTCGTCCGCGAGCCGGCGGAGGGCCGCAACCGCTCCCCGCTCGACATCCCCGGCGTCGTCCTGTCGACCCTGGGCCTGGTCGCCCTGGTGTACGGCTTCACCCGCGCCGAGTCCGAGGGCTGGAGCGACGCCGGCACGATCGGCCTCTTCGTCGGCTCCGCCGTGCTGCTCCTGGCCTTCGTGGCCACCGAGGCGCGCGTGAAGTCCCCGCTGCTCCCGCTGCGCGTCCTGGCCGACCGCAACCGCGGCGGCGTCTACCTGTCGCTCGGCCTCGCCGTCATCGCGATGTTCGGCCTGTTCCTCTTCCTGACGTACTACCTCCAGGTCGTGAAGGGGTACTCGCCGGTCAAGACGGGCTTCGCGTTCCTGCCGATGATCGTGGGCATGATCGCGGGCTCGACCCAGATCGGCGCGCGCCTGATGACCCGCGTCCCGCCACGCCTGCTGATGGCCCCCGGCTTCCTGACCGCCGCCGTCGGCATGTCGCTCCTGACCCAGCTGGAGATCGGCACCTCGTACGCCGGTCTGATCCTGCCCGCGCAGCTGCTGCTCGGCCTGGGCATGGGCACGGCGTTCATGCCGGCCATGTCGCTCGCGACGCACGGCGTGGACCCGCGGGACGCCGGTGTGGCCTCCGCGATGGTCAACACCTCGCAGCAGGTCGGCGGCGCCATCGGCACGGCCCTCCTGAACACGATCGCCGCCTCGGCCACCACCGCCTACCTGGCCGACCACGCGGCGGGCGCCACCACCCCGGCCGCCCAGAAGCTGCTCCAGCTCCAGGGCATGGTCGAGGGGTACGCGGCGGCCATCTGGTGGGCGGTCGGCATCCTGGCCGTCTCGGCCGCCATCGCCTTCGCGCTCATCAACACCGGGAAGCCGGAGACCGGCGTGGTCGCCGGGTCCGGCACCGGCGCGGACGACGAGGTGAGGATCCCGGTCGTCGCGCACTGACCGCCGGAACCCCCGTACCCCTGCCCCGGCCCCGCGTACGCGCGCACTCGCGTCCTCAGCGGAGCCAGGGCAGGTCCGCGTCCGGGTCCGTCGGTTCGAGGCCCTCGGCCATCACCCGCATGATCGTGCCGAGCTGCCGCACCTGCTCCTCGGAGAGCCGGTCGAACAGGGCCTGGCGCACGGCCGCCACGTGACCCGGCGCGTTCCGCCGCAGGACCTCCATGCCCTCGTCCGTGAGCCGGGCGAACTGGCCGCGCTTGTCGGAGGGGCAGTTCTCGCGCCGCACCCAGCCGTTCTTCTCCAGGCGGGCCACGGCGTGGGAGAGCCGGGAGCGGGTGATCTTGGCGTCCTTGGCCAGTTCGGTCATCCGCATACGGCGGCGGGGCGCCTGGGAGAGCTGGACGAGCAGGCCGTAGTAGATGTGCGGCATCCCGGCGTCGCGCTGCAACTGGCGGTCGAGGTGGTCCTCCAGGAGCGTGGTGGCGTGGAGGTAGGCGCGCCAGACCTGGTGTTCCTCGTCGGTGAGCCAGCGCGGTTCGGTCATGTCTCCCATGGTTCCCATCGTACGACTCATTCTTGAAAGTTGAACTAAGTCGGCTTATGCTGGCCGGACACGCTTGAAGTTTCAAGAACCTTGGTTCGCGAAGGAAGCCGGAGGTGGCCGCCATGGACCCCGTGCAGGCACGGATGCCCGCCCTCTACCTGTCCCACGGCGCCCCGCCGCTCGCCGACGACCCCGTCTGGCCCGGCGAGCTGGCCGCCTGGTCTGCGGAGCTGCCGCGACCGAAGGCGATCCTGATGGTCTCCGCCCACTGGGAGGAGGCCCCGCTCGCGCTCGGCGCCACCGAGTCCGTGCCCCTCGTGTACGACTTCTGGGGCTTCCCCGAGCACTACTACCGGGTGGAGTACGCCGCCCCCGGCGCGCCCGCGCTCGCCGAGAGCGTCCGCAAGCTGCTCCGCGCGCCCGGCACGCCCGTGCAGGACATCCCCGACCGGGGCCTCGACCACGGCGCGTACGTGCCGCTCGTCGAGATGTTCCCGGACGCCGACGTCCCCGTGCTCCAGATCTCCCTGCCCACCCTCGACCCGCGCCGGCTCATGGACGTCGGGCGCCGGCTCGCCCCGCTGCGCGACGAGGGCGTCCTCGTCGTCGGCAGCGGCTTCTTCACCCACAACCTGGCCGCGCTCCGGCACCCCGGGGGCGGAGTGCCGGGCTGGTCCGCCGAGTTCGACGCCTGGGGACACGAGGCCCTCGCCGCGCGGGACGTCGACGCCCTCCTCGACTTCGCGCACAAGTCGCCCGCCGGACGCCTCGCCCACCCCCGCACCGAACACTTCGCGCCGCTCTTCGTCACCCTGGGCGCGGCGGACGCGGCCGGGGACCTCGGCGCGGGACGGTCGGTGATCGACGGCTTCTGGATGGGCCTCGCCAAGCGGTCGGTCCAGTTCGGCTAGTCACGGGAACGCGGGCGCGTTCAGCTCGACCGAGCGGACGGCCGCCGCGAGCGCGAGCGGACCGCCCACGTCGAGCGCCGTGTCCGTGAACTTGATCGTGTGGTCGTCGCCGTGCGCCGCCGCCCGCGCGAAGACCTCCTCGGGGGTCAGCGGGGTCGCCTCGTACGGGGCGGACTCCACCGGGGTGTACGCGGCGGTCACCGCGGCCGACGCCGCCCAGGCCGCCGACAGGCTCGGCGCCCACAGCGCGCGGGGGAGCGCGGGCAGGACGCGCAGGACCGCGTTCGGCGCGGTCGCCGCGTGTACCAGCATGACCGGCTCGCCGTACCCGTGGGTCGCGTACCGGTGCGTCGCCGCCGCCACCAGCTCGGTGAGCAGCGCCCTCGCCGCCTCCGGGTCCCGCGCCCCGCCCCACACGGGGAACGCCGTCAGCTGCGCGAGCCGGTGCCGGATCCCGCCGTCCTGGTCCGGAACCGGGGGTACGGCGTCCAGCGCGGCCGCCGCCGTCGGCGCGACGGCCAGCGCGGTGAGCGGCGGGAGCGGCTGGTGGCGGGCCGCCCAGTAGCCGAGGGCGTGCGCCAGCTCGGCCAGGCGCGGGGCCGTCGCGCCCTCCGGGGACGCGAGCAGGGTCCGTACGGCGTGGCCCGTGCGGATCACCGGGTGCGTCGCCCCGGCCGCGATCCCCGGGAGCAGTCGGGGCCACCACGCGGCGAGGACCGCCCGCCAGGGGCGCTCCGCCAGCTCCCGGGCGAAGAAGCGGGTCCAGTCGGTGCTCCGGGCCGGATCGCCCAGCGCCTCGCGCCAGCCGTCCGCCGTGACGGGGGCGTACGGGGGCGGCGGCTCCTCCAGCTTGTCCGCGTACCGGTCCAGCCAGCGGTGCACGGTGGCGGCCTGCCCGTGGCGGACCAGCGCCTCGACGGCCATCGGGGCGTGGTTGCTAAGCCAGCCGTGGCGCTCGGGCCCGCTGTCGTGGAGCCGTTCGAGGGCCTCGTCCAGGGTTCCGGTGGTGTCGGTCATGGGGCCGACGGTAGGGCGGGGGAGGGACGCGGCGGAACGGGCTGCGGACCTAGGCCCGAGGGGCTGCGGGGACCTAGGACCCCGGCCGCCGGGGTCACTGCTTCTCTGCCGTCGGGTCCTCGGCTTCCGGCCCTCGGGTCCATGGCCCCCGGCCGCCCGCGTCCGTCGTCGCGCAGGCAACCGCCCGGCCCCGCCCCGCGTCTGAAGGGGTGGCGCCGCATGTGATCGCGGTCTCACCGACAGTGTGGTCGAGGGCCCCCGCGAGGGGCGCCGCACCACCCTCCGTGCCCGGTCTGACCTGCGCCTCCGTGGGTTCCGGCGGCGTGCTCGCAGGGGCGGGAGCCGCGCAGGATACTGCATGATCGCGAAAATCCATGTGCCGGGTGGGAATTCTGTCCTGATTCCAGTCGTTGTTTCCGTCGGATGCAGGGCACCCGAAAGGGTGTCGTGACCTACTCAGCAAGGGAGCACGCATGGCAACCCGTGCCGTCGCCCGCCGTCAGACCTCCGCCCGGAGCGGGGCCGGCCGGGCGAGCAGCGTTCGCGCCGTGGGCGGGGAGATCGCCGACCGCGACCTGGTCGGCATGTACCTCGACGAGATCGCGCGCACGCCCCTGCTCGACGCCGCCAAGGAGGTCGAGCTCTCCCAGACCATCGAGGCCGGCGTGTACGCCCGGCAGATACTCGACGGAGAGGTGGACAGCGAGGCGGGCGGCGCGTCCCGCGAGGAGCTCGAGGCGCTGGTCGCCGAGGGCGAGCGTGCCAAGGACCTCTTCATCAAGTCCAACCTGCGGCTCGTGGTGGCCGTCGCCCGGCGCTACCCGCGCAGCGGGCTCCCCCTGCTCGATCTGATCCAGGAGGGGAACGCGGGCCTGGTGCGCGCGGTCGAGAAGTTCGACTACGCGAAGGGCTTCAAGTTCTCCACGTACGCCACCTGGTGGATCCGGCAGGCCATCACCCGCTCCATCGCCGACCAGTCCCGCACCATCCGGCTCCCCGTCCACCTGGTGGAGGAGCTCGGCCGGATCCGGCGCGTGCAGCGCGAGTTCAACCGGGAGCACGGGCGCGAGCCCGAGCCCGCGGAGATCGCCGCCGAGCTCGGCTCGACGCCGGAGCGGATCGTCGACGTCATGGACTGGGCGCGGGACCCCGTCTCGCTGAACATGTCGGTGGACGACGAGGGCGAGACCCAGTTCGGCGACCTCCTCGAAGACACCTCGGCGGTCTCGCCGGAGCAGTCGGTGCTCACGCTGCTGCGCAGCGAGGAGCTCGACGACCTCATCGACAAGCTGGACCACCGGACGGCCTCGATCATCCGCATGAGGTACGGCATCGAGGACGGGCGCGAGCGGACGCTGACCGAGGTCGGCAAGGAGCACGGCCTCACCCGCGAGCGGATCCGCCAGATCGAGAAGCACGCCCTCCTGGAACTGAAGAAGATGGCCCGCGACACGGGCTTCGACGCGGTGGCCTGAGCCGCGTCCGCCCGGGGGCCCGGGGACGGTCACCGTCCCCGGGCCCCCGGCCGCGTTCCTATCCCCGTGCGGGGACCGCCGCCGCCAGGCGCCCCGCCAGGTCCTCCACGTACGCCCGCAGGGGCTCCGGGCCGTGGACGGTGAACGGGGCGTCGACCAGGGCCAGGCGGAGCGCCAGCCACTCGACCGAGTCGGCGGTGCGGGCGCGCAGCCGGCAGGCGGCGGGCCCCGCCGGGGCCGGGGCCAGATGGGACGGGAGGCGGGCCGTCACGAAGTCGGCCGGGGCCTCGAAGGAGACGTCCAGGTCCAGCTCCTGCTGCGACCGGGCCATCGAGCGGGCGAGCAGCTGCGCCGCGTCGCCCGCCGGCAGTTCGCGCGGCGCGAAGCGGGCCCCGGTGGCCAGCGGGTCGCTCACCCGGTCGACCCGGAAGGTGCGCCAGTCCTCGCGCCCCAGGTCGTACGCGACGAGGTACCAGCGGTGCCCGGTGGAGACCAGCCGGTAGGGCTCGACCAGGCGCTTCGTCTCGGCGCCGTCGCCCGCCCGGTAGCCGAAGCGCAACTTCTCCCGCCCGGTGACCGCGCCCGCGAGCGCGGTCAGGGTCGCGGGCGCCACCGTGGCGCCGTCGCCCCGGGTCAGCGGGATCGTCGCGTTCTGGAGGGTGGAGACCCGGTGCCGGAGCCGGGCGGGCAGCACCTGCTCCAGCTTCGCCAGGGCCCGTACGGACGCCTCCTCGACGCCCTCGATGGCGTGCCCGGCCCCGGCGCGCAGGCCGACCGCGATGGCGACGGCCTCCTCGTCGTCGAGGAGCAGCGGCGGCATGGCCGTCCCGGCGACGAGGCGGTAGCCGCCCACCGCGCCCAGGGTCGCCTCGACCGGATAGCCGAGGTCACGGAGCCGGTCGATGTCCCGGCGGATGGTGCGCGGGGAGACCGAGAGGCGTTCGGCGAGCTCGCTTCCGGGCCACTCGCGGGGGGTCTGGAGGAGCGAGAGCAGATGCAGGAGTCGTGCCGGAGTGTCCGTCATGCCGTCCAGGATGAGGCCGATCTAGGACATGACCCGACCTATATGACTCCTATCTTTCTTCGTATGAGTTCACACGACGCCGTCACGGACGCGGCGGCCCCCGCCGACACGCACCCTGCACCCGCCGATCCCGGCGACAAGCGACGCTGGATCGCCCTCGCCATCGTCATGACCGCCGCCTTCATGGACCTGGTCGACGCCACCATCGTCAACATCGCGATCCCCAGCATCGAGCGGGACCTCGGCGCCACCATCGGGGCCATCCAGTGGATCACCGCCGGGTACGCGCTCGCGTTCGCCGCCGGCCTGATCACCGGCGGGCGGCTCGGCGACATCTACGGCCGCAAGCGGCTCTTCCTCCTCGGCACCGCCGGCTTCACGCTCGCCTCGGCGCTCTGCGGCTTCGCGGCCAACCAGGAGATGCTGATCGCCTCCCGCCTCCTCCAGGGCGTGGCGGCCGCGATGATGGTGCCGCAGGTCCTGTCGATCGTCCACGCCACCTTCCCGGCCCACGAGCGCGGCAAGGTCTTCGGGCTCTTCGGCGCGATCGTCGGCCTGGGCGCGGTCTCCGGGCCGCTGCTCGGCGCGCTGCTCACCCAGTGGAACATCGCGGGCCTGGAGTGGCGCCCGATCTTCCTCATCAACCTGCCGGTCGGCATCGCGGGCCTGCTCCTGGGCCGGAAGTTCATCACCGAGTCCAAGGCCCCGAAGGCGCTCCGCCTCGACCTGGTCGGCGTGCTCCTGGTGACGACCGCGCTGCTCCTGCTGATCTACCCGCTGACGCGCGGCCGCGAGCTGGACTGGCCGCTGTGGGGCCACCTGATGATGGCCGGCAGCCTGCCCGTCTTCGGCCTCCTCGTCGCGTACGAGGGGTACAAGACGCGCAAGGACGGGTCGCCGCTCGTCGAGCTGTCGCTGTTCAAGGTGAAGAGCTTCGCGGCCGGCATCGCCGTCCAGCTCACCTTCGGCGTCGTGATGGGCATCTTCTTCCTGGTCTGGACGCTCTACATGCAGGTCGGGCTCGGCTGGACCCCGCTGCGGGCGGGCCTCACCGGGGTGCCGTTCTCGATCGCGGTCTCGGTGGCCGCCGGGCTGTCGGTGCAGAAGCTGGTGCCGCGCTTCGGCCGCAAGGTGCTCCAGGCGGGCGCCCTGACGATGACGGCGGGCGTCCTGCTCTACCTCTTCGAGGCGGACCGCTACGGGACGGCGATCACCTCCTGGCAGATGGTCCCGCCGCTGGTCGTCATGGGTCTCGGCATGGGCCTGATCGTGGCGCCGCTGACGGACGCGGTCCTCTCGGAGGTGCCGCGCGAGCACGCCGGTTCGGCCTCGGGCCTGATCAACACGACCACACAGATGGGCACCGCGCTCGGCCTCGGCATGGTGTCGGTCGTCTTCTTCGGCCTCATCGACGACGACCGCCTCAGGAAGGCCCCGGCGGAGACGGGCGCGGCCTTCGCGGACGCCTTCCAGAACTCCCTGGGCTGGGTGGCGGGCGTGCTCGTCGTGATCTTCCTGGTGATGTTCGCGCTGCCCGCGAAGCCGAAGCAGCACCTGGAGGGCGGCGGCGACGGCGACGAGACCGGCCCGGAGGCCGGGGTGGGTTCGGAGGCCGGTGCGGGTGCCGACGCGGGTGCCGGTGTCGACTCCCGTGCCGGCGTCGAGAAGGAGTCGGCGCTCACCCGCTGAGCGCGGCCCCGCCGAAGGGCCCTCGCCCCGGGACGGTCTCCCGGGGCGAGGGCCCTTCCGCGTGCGCGGTCGTACGGGCGGGGCTCAGCGCACCCGGGCGCGGGTCTCCATCGCTCCCCGGGCCGTGTCCTCGTCCTCGTACACCTCGCACATGTGACGTCCGTCGGGGGTCGCCGTGTGCTCGACCTCCCAGAGGCTGACCTCGCTGCCGTCGAGCAGCAGGAACTGGTGCTCGTAGAGGGTGAAGCCGGCGTCCCGGCCGCCCCCCACGGGGCAGTGGCGGCCGAAGGCCTGCGTGATGTGGTGCGCGAAGGCGAGCCGGAGGCGGCGGGCCGTCTCCTCGCCCGGCCGGTCCGCGTTCTCCGCGCGCCGCAGGACGCGGCGGGCGTGGTCGGCGGAGTTGTCCGGCACGTACATCCGGGGCTGGGTGGGTATCGGGCGGGCGAGCAGGGCGCTCAGCAGCTCGAAGTCGTCGTCCTCGTCGGGGACGCGCCCGTCGGAGCGCTCGGCCGACCAGCGCGTCGGCGGCCCGGAGGGCAGTCGGGAGGCGGCGAGCCGGGCCTCCGCCTCCTCCGCGTACAGCTCGTGCTGCTCGGCGCCGTCCCGCCCGGCGTCGTGCACCAGCTCCCAGAGGCTGAGGGTGCCGCCGTCGGCGAGCAGATAGGTGTGGCGGTGGGTCGTGCGGTGCAGCGACGCGCTGTGGTGCGAGGAGTGCAGCGCGCTGGAGTGGGCGAGCGCCGTGGCGAGGCGCTCGACGGTCGAGTCGGGCAGGTCGAAGGAGTTGAGCGCCCGGCCGAGGAGCCGTTCGACGTGCGCCTCGGTCGTCTCGTACGGATCGGGGTGATCCTGCGGATCGTTCAAGGGGATCTCCAGGCCGTCGCCGCATGTCACTTGATGCTTGCTTAACGTAGTCCCTGGGTCTGACATCGTGTCCGGTGTTCCGGTAAAACGAAGGGCGTATGCGGGAAGTTCCCGCCGTCTTCCCTCCAACTCCCCATCCATTACCGGGAGTACGGGTCCGCCTGCGTCCCGTACAGCTCCCGGTACGAGGGGAAGTCCCCGCCCGGGCCGCGCAGCCCGCCGGGGGCCGCGAGCAGCGCGCGGACGATCGCCCGGGTCACCAGGTCCGCGCCCGCCGCCAGGATCTCGTTCAGGGCGAGCGGCCCCGGCCCCTCCGGCAGCTCCCGGGCCCCGGTGGCGAGGGCGAAGACCGTGTCCCCGTCGTTCATCAGGTGCACCGGCCGCACGGCGCGCGCGATGCCGTCGTGCGCCGTGCCCGCCACCTTGCGCGCCTGCGCGCGGGTCAGCGCCGCGTCCGTCGCGACCACGGCGAGCGTGGTGTTCAGCGGGGGAGGGACGGCCGCCGCCCGTGCCTCCGCGAGCCGCCGCAGCGCCGCCGCGTGGACCTCCGGGTCGGGGAAGGCGGTCCTGCCGTCCTCGAAGTAGGCGCCGTAGGGCACGCCCGTCGTCGGGTCCACGGCCGAGCCCACCGCGTTCACCACCACCAGCGCCCCGACCGTGATCCCGGACGCCAGGACCGCGCTCGCCGTCCCGACGCCGCCCCGCAGGCCGCCGACCACGGCCCCGGTGCCCGCGCCGACCGCGCCCGTTTCCACGCGCGCGCGGTCGCCGCTCGCGTCGGCCGCCTCCGCCGCCGCCCGGCCCGTCGCCGCGTCCGGCCGGGCGGTGAAGTCGCCGCCCCGGCCCAGGTCGAAGACGCAGGCGGCGGGCACCACCGGCACCACGTGGGACGGGTCGGGGCCCACCCGGACGCCCCGGTGCCGCTCCGCCAGCCAGGCCGTCACGCCGGAGGCGGAGTCTAGGCCGTACGCGCTGCCGCCGGTCAGGACGACCGCGTCGATCCGCCGCACCACGTTCCTCGGGTCCAGGGCGTCCGTCTCGCGCGTGCCCGGCCCCCCGCCCCGTACGTCCACGGCGGCGGTCATCCCGCCCTCCGGGGCGAGCACCACCGTGGTGCCGCTCAGCGCCCCCGGACCGGCCACGCGCGCGTGCCCCACGCGCAGCCCGCCCACATCGGTGATCCCGTCCTGGCCGTCCGTCGTCTTCCCGGGCTCCGTCATGCGCCCTGCCTACCACGCGGCCCGGGCGCGGCGCCCGGACCCCGGCGCGCCACCCGGACCCCGGCACGGCGTTCGGACCCCGTCGTGGCGCTCAGGCCCCGTCGTGGCGCTCAGGCCCCGGAGTCCCGCGTCGCCGGGTTCCGGGCGGTCAGGGTGACGCCGGTCGCGACGGCCGCCGCCGCGACGAGCCCGGCCGCGAGGACGGCCCAGCGGCCCGCGAACGAGCACATCAGGATCGCGAGCGCCGCGACCGGCAGGACGAGCTGCTGGGCGGTGCCGACCTTGAAGTAGCGGGCGTGCAGCAGCCACACGAGGAGCAGGAAGAGGGCCGACGGGATCGTCACGGCGGCCGAGGCGGAGAGCGTGGAGATGTGGGCCTCGCCCACGGCCTGCTCGACGGCGATCTCCAGGCCCGCCCCGATGGCGGCGGCCGACATGAGGATCAGGTAGTGCCCGTACCCCCACAGGAAGGCCTGGCGGCTGGAGGTCAGCCGGTCGTGGGCGGGCACGACGAAGTAGACCCACCAGGCGGCGAAGACCAGGAGCAGACCGCCGGCGGCGATCGGCAGCAGCTCGTCCAGGGCGTCGTTCTCGACGACGCCGGACTTCACCGCGACGGTCGCGGCGGCGACGGTCTCGCCGAGGACGATGAGGGTGAACAGGCCGTACCGCTCGGCGATGTGGTGCGCGTGCCAGGCGCTGGTCCCGGCCCGCTCCGCGTACAGGGGCACGGACAGTTCGGCCAGCGCCATGACGACGAAGACCCACGGGCGGGCGGGCTCGGGCGCGAGGACCAGGCCGAGCCAGCCGACCTGGCAGAGGAGGACCCCGCCCGCGTACCGGCGGCACATCCTCCGCTCGGCCGGGTCGGCCGCGTGGCGGGCGGCGCGCAGCCACTGGAAGACGAGGGCGAGCCGCATCACGGCGTAACCGAGGTAGACGACGAGGAAGTCGTGCTCCTCGAAGGCCCGCGAGACACCGGCGGCGAGGATCAGGACGCCGGCGATCTGCACGAGGGTGACGACCCGGTAGAGGACGTCGTCGTTGTCGTACGCGGAGGCGAACCAGGTGAAGTTCATCCAGGCCCACCAGATCGCGAAGAAGACCATCGCGTAGTTCGCGACGCCCGTGCCGGCGTGGCCCTCGGCGACCGCGTGGACGAGCTCGGCGCCTGCCTGGGCGACGGCGACGACGAAACACAGGTCGAAGAAGAGCTCCAGGGGCGTGGCGGCCCGGTGGGCCTCCTCGCGGGAGCGGGACGTGAGCGGCAGGAAGGGTCTGGTCATGGGCACAGCACACCAGGGACCGGCGCTCCCCGGCCACGTGCCACGCGTGACACCGGCCGGGGCCTTCCGCCCGTCCGGGACGGGACCTGTGGCCGCCGGAAGGGGACCAACGGCGCCCGGAACGGCCGCTCGGGAGGAGTGGAATGGGAGGCAGGCGACGAGGCTGTCGAACGAATCGAGAAGGCGGTGCGGGCAGTGACTGCGACTTCCGCGGAAGCGACTGCGAACCCTGCGGGGACGACGGGGGGCGGGACGGCACGGGAGCGGGCCTGGAAGGGCTTCGAGGGCGGGCCCTGGTGCGACGCCGTCGACGTCCGCGACTTCATTCAGCGCAACTACACGCCGTACGAGGGCGACGACTCCTTCCTCGCCGGCCCCACCGAGCGGACCGCCGCCGTGTGGAAGGCGATCACCGACCGCTTCCCCGAGGAGCGCGCCAGGGGGGTGTACGACGTCTCGTACGACGTGCCCTCCACCATCACCGCCCACGCCCCCGGCTGGATCGACCGCGACCGGGAGCTGATCGTCGGCCTCCAGACCGACGCCCCGCTCAAGCGCGCGATCATGCCGTACGGCGGCTGGCGCATGGTCGCCGGCGCCCTGGAGACCTACGGCTACCCGGTGTCGGAGGAGCTGGAGAAGGTCTTCACCGAGTACCGCAAGACCCACAATGCCGCGGTCTTCGACGCGTACACCCCCGAGATCCGCGCCGCCCGCAGGGCCGGGGTCGTCACCGGGCTGCCCGACGCCTACGGCCGGGGCCGGATCATCGGCGACTACCGCCGCGTCGCCCTCTACGGCGTCGACCGGCTCGTCGAGGCGAAGAAGGCCGAGAAGGAGGAGCTGAACTCCCTGCCCGCCGGGGACCGCTCCCTCGAAGAGACCCTCCGGCTGCGCGAGGAGCTGGCCGAGCAGATCCGCGCCCTCGGGGAGCTGAAGGCGATGGCCGCCTCCTACGGCCACGACCTCTCCGGGCCCGCCGCCGACGGTCACGAGGCCGTCCAGTGGCTGTACTTCGCCTACCTGGCCGCCGTGAAGGAGCAGAACGGGGCCGCGATGTCCCTCGGCCGCACCTCCACCTTCCTCGACGTCTACCTCCAGCGGGACATCGACTCCGGCGTCCTCACCGAGGAGCGGGCCCAGGAGCTGATCGACGACTTCGTCATCAAGCTCCGCATCGTCCGCTTCCTGCGCACCCCCGAGTACGACGAGCTGTTCTCCGGCGACCCGACCTGGGTCACCGAGTCCATCGGCGGCATGGGCGAGGACGGGCGGCCGCTGGTCACGAAGACCTCCTTCCGCTACCTCCAGACCCTCTACAACCTCGGCCCGGCCCCCGAGCCGAACATGACCGTCTTCTGGTCGCCCGCCCTTCCCCGGGGCTTCAAGGAGTTCTGCGCGAAGGTCTCCATCGACACCTCCTCCGTCCAGTACGAGTCGGACGAGCTGATGCGCCCCCGCTTCGGCGACGACACCGCCATCGCCTGCTGCGTCTCCGCGATGCCCGTCGGCAGGCAGATGCAGTTCTTCGGCGCCCGCGTGAACCTCGCCAAGACCCTGCTGTACGCGATCAACGGCGGCCGAGACGAGCGGTCCGGCGCCCAGGTCGGGCCCGCGACCGGCGCCCTCACCTCCGATGTCCTCGACTACGACGAGGTCATGGCCCGTTTCGACGAGCAGATGGAGTGGCTCGCGGGCGTCTACGTCCACGCCCTGAACGTCATCCACCACATGCACGACAAGTACGCGTACGAGCGGATCGAGATGGCGCTCCACGACCGGGACGTGCGCCGCACCATGGCCTGCGGCATCGCCGGCCTCTCCGTCGCCGCCGACTCCCTGGCCGCGATCAAGTACGCGAAGGTCGTCCCGGTCCGGGACGCGACCGGCCTCGCCACCGACTACCTGATCGAGGGCGACCACCCGGCCTACGGCAACAACGACGACCGCGCGGACGCGATCGCGGTCCACCTGGTCGAGGAGTTCATGCGGAAGGTGCGCGGGCACCCGACCTACCGGAACGCCGAGCACACCCAGTCCGTCCTGACCATCACCTCCAACGTCGTCTACGGCAAGAAGACCGGCAACACCCCCGACGGGCGCCGCGCGGGCGAGCCCTTCTCGCCGGGCGCCAACCCGATGAACGGCCGCGACACCCACGGCTACGTCGCCTCGGCCCTGTCGGTCGCCAAGCTCCCGTACGCGGACGCCGAGGACGGCATCTCGCTGACCAGCACCGTCACCCCCGACGGCCTGGGCCGCACCCCCGAGGAGCGGATCGCGAACCTCGCGGGCCTCCTCGACGGCTACACGGCGAGCGACGGCTTCCACATGAACGTCAACGTCCTGAACCGCGCCGTCCTGGAGGACGCCATGGAGCACCCGGAGAACCATCCGCAGCTGACCATCCGGGTCTCCGGGTACGCGGTGAACTTCGTCCGGCTCACCCGCGAGCAGCAGCTCGACGTCCTGAACCGCACCTTCCACGGCTCCCTGTGACCGGGCTCCCGGCGACCGCCTGCCCCTCGGCGACCGCCTGACTCCCAGACCGCGTCCCGGGGCCGGCCGGACCCCACCCCGGCCCCGGGACGCACCGACCCGACCACCACCGAAAGGGGCCCCCGCCGTGCCCAGCCCCGCCGTGCCCAGCCTCGCCCCGCCCCCGGACACCACCGGGACCGCCCCCTGCACGCCCGCCGCTCCGGACACCGCCCGGACCGCCCCCCGCACGCCCGCCGCTCCGGACGCCGCTCCGAGCGTGACTCCGGGCGCCGCTCCGAGCGTGACCCCGGGCGCCGATCCGGCCGGTCCCCGTCCCTCCGCCGCCACCCCCGCCGCCGCGGTGACCCGGCGGCCCGCCGAGGGGGCGCTCCACTCCTGGGACCTGTCCACCGGTGTCGACGGGCCCGGCACCCGCTTCGTCGCCTTCCTCTCCGGCTGCCCCCTCACCTGTCTCTACTGCCACAACCCCGACACCTGGCGGATGCGGTCCGGCCGGCGCACCTCCGCCGACGACGTGATCGCCGAGGCCGCCAAGTACGTCCGCTTCATCTCCGCCTCCGGCGGCGGCGCCACCGTCTCCGGCGGCGAGCCCCTCCTCCAGCCGGTCTTCACGGGCGAGCTGCTGCACCGCCTGAAGCACGAGCTCGGCCTCCACACGGCCCTCGACACCTCGGGCTTCCTCGGCGCCCGCGCCACCGACGCCCTGCTGCGCGACACCGACCTGGTGCTCCTGGACATCAAGTCCTGGGACCCCGCCACGTACCGGAAGGTCACCGGACGCCCACCGGGACCCACCCTGGACTTCGCCCGGCGCCTCGCCGACCTCGGCCGGGAGGCCCACGTCCGCTTCGTCCTCGTCCCGGGCCTCACCGACGACCCCGCGAACGTGGAGGGAGTCGCCGCCTTCGCCGGGGGTCTCGGCAACGTCTCCCGCGTGGACGTCCTTCCCTTCCACAAGCTGGGCGAAGCGAAGTGGCGGGCACTCGCCATGCCGTTCACCCTGCACGACACCCCGTCCCCGACCCCCGATCAGCTCGCCGGGGTCCGTGAGGTCTTCCGCTCCCACGGCCTGAACGCCGTCTGAACGCCGTCCGAGCGACGTCCGCACCACGCCACCCCGCAAAAAGGGGCGAAAGGGGCTATTCGGCCTTAACGTGGCCGCGTGACCGAGCCACCGCAGACCGCCGAGCCGACCCCTCCGCCGGGCGGGCCCGCCCCCGCCTCCGGCGCCACCGACCCGGCCGCGGCAGAGCCCCCGCCGCAGAGCCCCGGCGCCGTGCGGCGCCGCGCCTCCCTGGTCGGCGCGGTCGTCTCCGCCCTGCTGATCGTCGCGATCGTCCTCGGCAGCCGTCTGCTCCGCGACTTCGACTCGGCCCTCCTGCCCTACGCCGTCGCCACCGTCTTCCTCGCCTTCGGCGTCGCCTACCGCTACACCGTCTGGATCTCCGCCCCCGGCGCCCGCCGCCTCTTCCGCAAGGGCTGGGGCTCCTTCTTCTCCGTCGCGAACTTCCGCGAGGCGCCCACCGCGCTGCCCCGGATGATCGCCACCTATCTCGGCTTCCAGAAGTTCCTCGGCGCCCGCTCCCACGCCCGCTGGGCCGCCCACCAGCTCATCTTCTGGGGCTGTCTGCTCGCCGCCGCGATCACCTTCCCGCTCACCTGGGGCTGGTTCACCTTCACCTCCTCCACCGGCGCGGGACCCGGCTACGAGATGCGGATCTGGGGCTTCAAGGTCCTCGGCTTCGACTCCCTCAGCGTCCTCGGCTGGCTCATGTTCCACGGCCTCGACATCGCCGCCGTCCTCGTCATCCCCGGCGCCGGCTACTTCCTCTGGCGCCGCATGAAGGACCGGGGCGCCATCACCGGCCAGCGCTTCGCCTACGACCTGGTGCCCCTGCTCGCCCTGATCGTCATCTCCGTGACCGGGCTGCTGCTGACCTTCTCGTCGATCTTCCTGCACGGCGGCGGCTACGAGTTCCTCGCCATCCTCCACATGGTGTCCGTCGTCTTCACCCTGATCTACATCCCCTTCGGGAAGTTCTTCCACATCGTCCAGCGGCCCGCCGCCGTCGGGATGCAGCTCTTCAAGTACACCTCCCGCCGCAAGGACGAGGAGGGGGGCGAGGTCTTCGCCTGCCGCCGCTGCCACCAGCCCATCGACACCGCTCCGTACGTGGAGAACCTCCAGGGCACCATGCGCGACCTCGACCTCGGCTTCGAGGGCTGGGCCGAGTACTGCCCCCGCTGCAAGCGCGTCCTGCGCGGCACCGCCTACCTCGACCACGTGAAGAAGGGCTTCAAGTGAGCGCCACCGACCCCGCGGCCGTCCCCGGGACCGTCCCCGGGCGGCCGCTGTCGCTCGACCCCTCCCTCGCCCCGCCCGGCTCCCGCAACTTCCGCGACGCCGGAGGCATCCCCGCCGACCGCTGGCACGCCGACCAGAACGAGGAGACCCTCGTCCCCACCCACTGCTGCTTCTGCGGCGTCCAGTGCGGCATGTACCTGCGCGTCGACCACCACGGGAAGGTCTTCGGCGTCGAACCCCGCAACCACGACATCAACCGGATGCGGCTCTGCCCCAAGGGCATCAACGCCTACCAGCAGGTCAACCACCCCGACCGGCTCACCACCCCGCTCCTGCGCGACAACCGCGACCAGGAGTTCCGGGAGGCCAGCTGGGAGGAGGCGCTCGACCGCACCGTCGCCGAGATCCGCCGCATCCAGGCCGAGTACGGCAACGACGCCTTCGGCCTCCTCGGCGGTGCCAGCCTCTTCTCCGAGAAGACCTACCTCGTCGGCAAGTTCGCCCGGGTCGCCCTCAAGACCAAGCACGTCGACTACAACGGACGCCTCTGCATGGTCTCCGCCGCCGGGGCCAACAAGCTCGCCTTCGGCATCGACCGCGCCGGCAACCCCTTCTCCGACATCCTCCTCACCGACTGCCTCCTCATCGCCGGATCCAACGTCGGCGAGTGCTTCCCCGTCATGACCCAGTACGTGTGGGGAGCCCGCGACCGGGGCGCCACCCTGATCGTGATCGACCCCCGCGAGACCGCGATCGCCCGCACCGCCGACATCCACGTCGCCCTCAAGCCCGGCACCGACTCCGCCTTCTTCAACGCCGTCCTCAACGTCGTCGTCGCCGAGGGCCTCACCGACGAGGCCTACCTCGCCGCCCACACCACCGGCTGGGACGAGGTCAAGCGGACCGTCGCCGAGTACCCGCCGTCCCGCTCCGCGCGGATCTGCGGCGTCCCCGAGGAGCAGATCGTCCAGGTCGCCCGCATGTTCGCCGGCGCAGGACGGGCCATGGCCTGGCACGCCCGGGGCATCGAACACCACTCCCAGGGCGTCGAGAACTGCCTCACCGTCATCAACCTCTGCGTCGCCACCGGCAACATCGGCAGGCTCGGCGCCGGATACGGCACCATCACCGGCCAGGGCAACGGCCAGGGCGGCCGCGAACACGGCCAGAAGTCCGACCTCCTGCCCGGCGGCCGCTCCATCACCAACCCCGAGCACCGCCGCCAGATCTGCGAGATCTGGGGCATCGACGAGACCGAACTCCCCTCCGCCGGAACCTCCATGATGGAGATGGTCTGGCAGATGCAGCGAGAGGAGATCCGCGGCCTCATCGGCGTCTGCAACAACCCCTTCGTCTCCCTCCCCAACTACGCCACCGTCAAGAACGGCTACGACACCCTCCAGTTCCACGCCCAGTTCGACTTCTTCCTCTCCGAGACCGCCGCCAACGCCCACGTCGTCTTCCCCGTCACCGTCTGGGCCGAGGACGACGGCGTCATGGCCAACGCCGAGGCCCGCGTCGTCAAGCACAACAAGGCCCAGGAGCCCCCCGCCGGCGTCCGCACCGACACCTGGGTCCTGTGCGAACTCGCCCGCCGCCTCGGCGCCGGGGACAAGTTCGACTTCACCGACTCCCGCTCCGTCTTCGAGGAGCTCCGCGTCGCCTCCGCCGGGACCGTCAACGACTACTACGGCATCACCTACGAGCGCCTGGAGGAGACCGGCGGCATCGCCTGGCCCTGCCCCACCACCGACCACCCCGGCACCCCCCGGCTCTTCGAGGACGGCCGCTCCTACCACCCCGACGGCAAGATCCACCTCCAGACCGTCGAATGGCACCCGCCCATGGACCCGTACAGCGAGGAGTTCCCCCTCTCGCTCACCACCGGCCGGACCGTCGCCCACTTCCTCTCCGGCAACCAGACCCGCCGCCTCGCCGGACTCGTCGAACAGACCCCCCGCCCCTGGGTCGAGGTCCACCCCTCCCACGGCTTCCGCAACGGCGACCCCGTCCGCGTCGTCACCCGCCGCGGCAGCGAGGTCTTCCCCGCCCTCGTCACCGACGCCATCCGCCCCGACACCGTCTTCGTGCCCTACCACTGGCCCGTCCCCACCGCGGCCAACGCCCTCACCATCGACGCCCTCGACCCGCGCTCCAAGATCCCCGAGTACAAGGTGTGCGCCGCCCGCGTCGAGGCCGCCGAACGCATCGACGAGGTCCCCGCCCCGCCCACGCCCCCCGGCCGCCCGGCCTACCCCGAGGCCCAGGTCTCCCGCACCGACCCGCTGCCCCCCACCTCCCCCCAGGGCCGGGGCACCGCCGAGAGGAGCTGACCCGCACATGATGGGCCGCACGATCTTCATCGACCCCGGCCGCTGCATCGGCTGCCAGGCCTGCGTCTCCGCCTGCCGCGAATGCGACTCCCACCGCGGCAAGTCGATGATCCACCTCGACTACCCCGACGAGGGCCACTCCGTCGCCTCCCTCCCCACCGTCTGTATGCACTGCGAGGACCCCGTCGCCCCCTGCGCCGAGGTCTGCCCCGCCGACGCCATCCTCGTCACCCCCGACGGCGTCGTGCAGCAGGCCGACACCACCCGCTGCATCGGCTGCGCCAACTGCGTCAACGCCTGCCCCTTCGGCGTGCCCAAGATCGACCTCCAGGCCAAGCTCCAGATGAAGTGCAACCTCTGCTACGACCGCACCGCCTACGGCCTCGCCCCCATGTGCGCCACCGTCTGCCCCACCGGCGCCCTCTTCTACGGCACCGTCGAGGAGCTGCGGGCCGAGCGCCCCGGCGTCCAGGTCGCCGACTCCTTCACCTTCGGCACCACCACCGTCTCCACCGGGGTCGCGATGGTCGTCCCCGCCGACAAGGTCCAGTGGCCGGTGCCCGGCGGGCTCCCCGTCGTGGAGATCAACGGAAAGGACGTCCGTTGAGCGTCACCGACCCCCAGCCGCCCGCACCGGACCCCCGCACCGACGCCGCCCAGGACGCGCTCCACGACCGGATCGCCGCCGACTCCCTCACCACCCGCCGCGACTACCTGCGGATCGTCGCCACCGTCTCCGGCGGCCTCGCCGTCGGCGGGATCGGCGTCGCCTCCGGCATCCTGCACCGGCACGGCGACAGCGACGGCGCCCCCGAACCGAAGCGGATCGCCGACCGGATCCTGCCCGGCGACTCCCTCGCCTTCCGCTACCCCGGCGCCGACGACCGCGCGGTCGCCGTCCGCCTGGAGGACGGCACCCTCGCCGGCTACTCCGCCGTCTGCACCCACCTCGCCTGCGCCGTCCTCTGGCGCAAGGACCGGGGGAGCGAGGGCGAGCTGTACTGCCCCTGCCACGAGGGCGTCTTCAGCGCCCGTACGGGAGAGGTCACCGCCGGCCCGCCGCCCCGGGGACTGCCGAAGGTGCTCCTCGTGGAGGAGGCCGACGGCAGCGTCTGGGCGGTCGGCACCGCCCGCTCGGGCGAGACCGCCCGCGACGGCCTCTGCCGCGAACTCGGCCCGGACCGCCCGGACCTCGCCGCCCGCCTGGGCTGCCCCGGCGCCTCCACCGAAGGCGCGGGCGCGGGGACGGGCCCGGCGCCGGAGAGGACGGGCGCGGGTACGGGGGCGGGCGCGGCGCAGAGGAGCGAGCGGACATGAGCGAGAGCGCCTTCCCCCGCGACCCGGAGGCCCCGGGGCCGACGGAGCCGCCCCGGCCCCCCGCGTACACCCCGGGCAGTGCGCAGCCGCGGCTGAACCGGCCCCTGCACGAGCGCTATCCGCAGATCCGGCCCACCAGCGGCTACGGCGATCCCCGGATCCGGCACACCGGGCCGGGGCCGGGAGCCGGCGCGGAGCAGGAGCCCGAGCGCTCCTCGAAGCTGAACGCCCGTCTCGCCCTGGCGCTCTCGGTCGTCGTCGGCCAGCTCTGGGGCCTGACGATCGTGGTGGACGAGTGGATGTCGGGCGACACCGGCACCGCCTGGTGGGGGGCGGGCTTCCTCGTCCTGTCGTTCCTCGTGGTGCTCGGCCTCTGGCTGCTCGACCCGAAGGACCGCTGAGCGGAAGCCCCGCCGAACGGAAGCCCCGGAACGGACCGGTACGGAACGGACCGGTCCGGAACGATCGGCAGGCGCGGAGCGGACCGGTCCGGAACGATCGGCAGGCGCGGAGCGGGGCGGCGGGCGTACTCTGAAGGGATGAGCACCGCCCCCGCCCACGGCCCGCGAGACACGGAGCGACCCGGCACGCCTTCCCGCCCCGAGGGCAGGCCCCGGCCGGCCATCGTCTTCGACGATCCGCTGGACCGCCAGTCCGCGGACGACACGGACCGCGGGTGGGGCGAGCGGCCTCCTACCGGTGGCGACAGCGCCGCCGACCTCGCGCGCTTCCTCGACGAGAAGCCGCCGCACCACCTCTGAACCCGGCGGACGACGCCGGTCAGGAGGTGGGGTGTGCCCCCGTGCCGCCAGCGGAACCCGAACCGGTTCCCGGGCCCGAACCGGGACCCGTTCCCGTCCCCGCCGAGGGGCCGCGCTGGGCGACCAGGTGGTCGCGGATCTCCTTGAGCACCTCCAGCTCGCTGACCTCCATCGTCTCCTGGACGCCCTCCTTCGCCTTGTCGTGCGCGGCGCGCTTCGCGAGGATCTTCGCCATCGGCAGGACCATCAGGAAGTAGACGACGGCCGCGGTGATCAGGAAGCTCAGCACCGCGCTGAGCACCAGGCCCCACTGGAGCTCGATGCCCTGCATCTCGCCGTCGACCACCTTGCAGGGGTCCTTGATGCAGGTCGAGTAGCTCTCCAGGTCCTTCGTGCCGAAGGCGCCCACGACCGGGTTGATGATGCCCTTGACCACCGAGTTCACGATGTTCGTGAACGCGGCGCCGATGACGACCGCCACCGCCAGGTCGATCACATTCCCGCGCATCAGGAAGGCCTTGAAGCCTCCCAGCACGGTTTCCTTCTTCGCCACCGAGGTGCCTTTCGTCTCCGTCACTCGTGCTGCGTGCCGTGCCATTACGCCGTGCCCGCCGCACGGGCGTCCAATCCGTACACACGGGACGGTTACTCGACAGCCTGTCCGTGCGAATCAGCACACCGTCACCGCCAGCCGGGACGTGACACCGGCACCCGCCAGCGTCGCGGCCGTCGCCCGGGGCACGGAGAGGACGACGAGCGCCCCCGCGTCCGGGGAGTCCCCGTCCGCCCGGGGCACCTCGGCGACCCGGGCCCCCGACGCGACCACCCGGGCCCCGCCCTCCCCGCCCGGCGGCGCGTGGGGCGCGGCGATCACGTCCACCCGGTCCCCGGGCCGCAGCAGCCGTACGGTCGCGGCGTCGGCGATCCGCACCGGAGCGGACACCAGGGGAACGACCGCCGCGGGCCGTGCGCGGACGGCGGCCGCCCGCGCGCTCCCGGGAGCCGGCCCACCACCGGAGCCCGGCCCCACGGCCGATCCGGAGCCCGGCCGGGCACCCCATCCGGAGCCCGGCCAAGCGCCCGACCCCGCCACGGCCAGCGCCGCCGCCGTCAGGGCCAGGAGCACCACCGGCACCCGTCGCCTCCGCCGCAGGGCCCCGCGCAGCCGGAGCCGGGCACCCCGTACCCGTACCGGCTCGAAGGCCGGCACCACGCACGGCGCCGGCACGGAGACGGAGGAGGAAGAAGAGGAGAAGGAGGGGGAACTACTCGTGGTCGTCACGGGACACCGCCTGTCCGGGCAGAGGAAAGGGTGGGAAAGCGGCTCCCACTCTCCCCGTCCCGTCCCCGCCCCGCTCCGGCCTGGGGATCACCCGGCGCCTGTGGAGAACTCCCTCACTCCCCGGAGGGAACTCCGGGTACGCCCGAGGGCCCCGTCGCATGTGACGGGGCCCTCGGGGAAGAACGGATCAGGCGGCCGAGCTTCCGGTGCTCGACGAGGACGCCGAGGAGGAGGAAGACGATGAAGCGGTCGAAGCGGCGGGCTTGGCGTCCGACGACGAGTTCGACGAGCCCGACGAGGCCGTCGACGTCGAGGACTTCGACGACGAGGCGGGCGAGCTGCTGGACGACGAGCCGCGGCTGTCGTTCCGGTAGAAGCCGGATCCCTTGAAGACGATGCCGACGGCCGAGAACACCTTCTTCAGGCGGCCCTTGCAGCTGGGGCACTCGGTCAGCGCGTCATCGGTGAACTTCTGCACCGCCTCGAGGCCTTCGCCGCACTCGGTGCACTGGTACTGGTAGGTCGGCACTTGACTTCCTCCTGGCACTCACACTCATCGAGTGCTAACGACGATCCATAGTGACGCATTCCGGGGCCTCAGTCCACCGCCACCGGCACGCGGTGACCGATACCACGCGCCGCGACCCGGCCCGCCTCGCGCGGCTTCAGCCGCGACCGCAGCAGCACCAGCGTGGTCAGGGCCAGCGCCGTGCCCGCCATCGGCACCAGGAATCCGGTGCTCGCGCCGTGCGCGTCGGCGAGGCGTCCGGCGACCGTGACGGCCGCCGCCTGGCCCAGCGCGACGGCGCCGGTGAGCCAGGTGAAGGCCTCCGTGCGGGCCGAGGCCGGGATCAGGGTCTCGACGATGGTGTAGCCGGTGATCAGGGCGGGGGCGATGCACAGGCCCACGACCAGGCCCAGGGCGCCGAGGAGCAGCACCGAGTGCACGGACCAGAGCAGGGACGCGGCGACGGTGAGGCCCGCGTAGCCCAGGAGCAGGCGGCGGCGGGGACCGGTCTTCCAGGCGACGGCGCCCATGGCGATGCCCGCGAGCATGTTGCCGGCGGCGAAGACCCCGTACAGCAGGCCGTTGGCGCCGGGGTTGCCGATCTCCTCGCTGAAGGCGGTGAGGGAGACCTGCATACCGCCGAAGACGGAGCCGATGCCGAGGAAGGCGACGATCAGGACGCGGACGCCGGGCACGGAGAGCGCCGAGCGGTGGGGCTCGGCGGCGTGGGACGCGGCCAGGCCGTGCGCGGGCTGGGTGGCGCGCTGTGCGGCGAAGAACAGGCCGCCGACGAGGGTGAGGCCGGCCTCGGCGATCAGACCGGCGGCCGGGTGGACGCCGGTGCACAGGGCGGTCGCGAGGACGGGGCCGACGACGAAGGTGAACTCGTCCGTGACGGACTCGAAGGCCGCGGCCGTCGGCATCAGCGGGGTGCCGTCCAGCTTGGCCGCCCAGCGGGCCCGGACCATCGGCCCGACCTGCGGCACGGAGGCGCCGGCGGGCACGGCCGCCAGGAACAGCGCCCAGAGCGGGGCGCCGGCCAGGGCGAGGACCACGAGCAGCGAGACGGAGGCGGTGTGGACGAGGACGCCGGGGATCAGGACGGCGCGCTGGCCGAAGCGGTCGGCGAGCTTGCCGCTCTGCGGCGCGAAGAGCGCCATGGAGACGCCGGTGACGGCGGCGACCGCGCCGGCGCTGCCGAAGGAGCCGGTGGTGTGCTGGACGAGCAGGACGATGCCGATGGTCAGCATCGCGAAGGGCTGCCGGGCGGCGAAGCCGGGGAGCAGGAAGGACAGCGCACCGGGGGTGCGCAGCAGCTGCCCGTAACCGGGCCGCTCGTCCGTGCCGGGCCGTCCGTCCGCGTGGATCTTCTCCGCGTCGACCGTGCCCGTGTTGACCGTGGACGCCACGGTCCTTGCCTTTCCGCCGCCTGGTAGCGCGCCCCGTGCACGGTGGTGCGGGTGTCGCCGAGAGCTGTCCTCATGCGCGGAA
This sequence comes from Streptomyces sp. NPDC093071, assembly GCF_044754545.1. Lineage (NCBI taxonomy): Bacteria > Bacillati > Actinomycetota > Actinomycetes > Kitasatosporales > Streptomycetaceae > Streptomyces > Streptomyces sp. NPDC093071. Next base: position 34,036 of record NZ_JBIVPH010000008.1, read on the forward strand.
CTGCGGTAGATACCGGGCCGGCCCCACTGCGGAGGGGCGCCACGGCCGCCATACGGTCGCGCCAGCTCTGCGTCAGGCAGAGTTGGTTCGATCAGGTGTGCCTTCATGGTACAGGGAGGGAGCGTCCTCCCGCCTGGGAAACGCTCCCTCCCCCGAATCGATTCCTGCGATCACGGGGATCGTGTGCCCCATGTCTCAGTCGCCGTGTCGGTCGCCGTGTCAGTCGCCGTGCCAGTCGGCGTCTCAGCCGGTCGGCTTCTTCTGCCGCTGCGCATCCCGCTGCCCGGCCCGGTGGAACCGCGTCTCCGTCCCCGGCGGCGGGCCGAGGGCCGTCGAGCCGCCCCCCGTGCCGAGCCAGCCGGCGAGCTTGCCGCCCTGGCCGACCGCCCGCAGGCGCCGTTCCGTGGCGTCCCGCACCGGGTCGGTGGCGACGACAAGCAGCTCGTCGCCGTGCCGCAGGACGGTCGCGGGCCCCGGTACGAAGCTCTTCTCCTCCCGTACGACGAGGGTGACCGCCGCTCCGGCCGGGAGGCGCAGTTCGGCGACCTCCACGCCGTGCATCCGGGAGCCCTCCGGGATGGCGACGGAGAGCAGGTGGCCGCGCAGCCGCTCCAGCGGGGCGGACTCGACGCCGAGGTCGGAGGCGTCCGAGGAGGCGCCGAGCTTGAGCGCCTTCGCCAGCCAGGGCAGCGTCGGGCCCTGGACGAGGGTGTAGACGACGACCAGGACGAAGACGATGTTGAAGATCCGCTCGCTGCCCTCGACCTTCGCCACCATCGGGATGGTGGCGAGGATGATGGGGACGGCCCCGCGCAGGCCGGCCCAGGACATCAGGGCCTGCTCCTGCCAGGGGATGCGGAACGGCAGCAGGCTGACCAGGACCTCCAGGGGCCGCGCGACCATCGTCAGGACCAGGCCGATGACGACGGCGGGCCAGAAGTCGTTGACCAGGTCGTGCGGGGTGACCAGCAGGCCGAGCAGGACGAACATGCCGATCTGCGCGATCCAGCCGAGACCCTCGGCGAAGCCGCGGTTCGCGGGCGCGTGCGGCAGCTTGGCGTTGCCGAGGATCATCGAGGCCAGGTAGACGGCGAGGAAGCCGGAGCCGTGGGCCAGGGCGCCGGCGGCGTACGCGACGACGGCGATGGCCATGACGGCGATCGGGTAGAGGCCGGAGGCGGGCAGGGCGACGTGCCGCAGCCCGTAGGCGCCGACGAAGCCGACCGCGATGCCGAGGGCCGCGCCGATGGCCAGTTCCAGGGCGATCTCGCCGAGGAGCACGTACCAGTGCTCGATCGGTCCGGCGGTGGAGAAGGCGACGACGAGGATGACCACGGGGGCGTCGTTGAAGCCGGACTCGGCCTCCAGGACGCCGGTGACCCGCGAGGGCAGGGGCACCTTGCGCAGCACGGAGAAGACCGCGGCGGCGTCGGTGGAGGAGACGACGGCGCCGATGATCAGGGCCTGCCGCCATTCCAGGCCGACGAGGTAGTGGGCGCCGGCGGCGGTGACGCCGACGCTGACCGCGACGCCGACGGTGGAGAGGACGACGGCGGCCGGAAGGGCCGGCTTGACCTCCTTCCACTTCGTGCCGAGGCCGCCCTCGGCGAGGATCACGACGAGGGCCGCGTAGCCGATGACCTGCGTGAGCTCGGCGTTGTCGAAGGCGATGTTGCCGATGCCGTCCTGCCCGATGGCGACGCCGATCCCCAGGTACAGCAGGAGGCTGGGGAGGCCGCTCCGGGAGGAGATCCGCACGGCCGCGACGGCGATCAGCAGCACGAGCGAGCTGACGAGCAGGAGTTCGTTGAGCTGGTGGACAGTCAGTGGCCGATCCTTCCCCTCATATGCGGCTGGATCGTTCCTCCAGCAAGCGACACTTCGTTACCTTACCTAATCTTTAACGTTTTCTTGACGCCTTCCCGGTGGCTCACCCGCTCACCAGTACGGTTCTCTTCCTGACACCGCGTCCGAGCCGTCCGGACGCTGCGCCTAAGGTGGCTCCCGTACTCCAGGATCACCCTGCCCCTCGAAGGACAGCGATGCCCTCCAACACGTCCGCGCCCCCCGCCAAGAAGAAAGGGCGGCGTGCCCGCCTGCTCCTCGTCCTCCTGGTCCTCGTGCTGGTCGCGGGCGTCGGGGCCGGCGGGTACTGGGGTGTCAGCACCGTCCGGGGCTCGTTCCCGCAGACGACCGGCGAGATCCGCCTCGACAGCCTCTCCGGCCAGGTCGAGGTGAAGCGGGACGCCCAGGGCATTCCGCAGATCTACGCCGACAACGAGACGGACCTCTTCCGCGCGCAGGGCTACGTCCAGGCGCAGGACCGGTTCTACGAGATGGACGTCCGCCGCCACGTGACCGCGGGCCGCCTCTCCGAGATGTTCGGCGAGGGCCAGGTCGAGACGGACTCCTTCCTGCGCACCCTCGGCTGGCGCCGGGTCGCGCAGGAGGAGTACGACAAGGTCCTGTCGGCGGAGACGAAGAAGTACCTCCAGGCGTACGCGGAGGGCGTCAACGCCTATCTGAAGGACCGCGAGCCCGGGGACGTCTCCGTGGAGTACGCGGCCCTGGCCCTCACCAACGACTACGCGATCGAGCCGTGGACCCCGGTCGACTCGGTGGCCTGGCTCAAGGCCATGGCCTGGGACCTGCGCGGCAACATGCAGGACGAGATCGACCGCTCGCTGCTCACCAGCCGGCTGACCCCGGCGCAGATCAAGCAGCTCTACCCGGAGTACCCGTACGCGCTCCACCAGCCGATCGTGGACGGCGGGAAGGTCGACGAGTCCACCGGGAAGTTCGGTCCCGAGGGCGGCGACGACCTGGGCACGGGTGAGACCCCGGGCACCAACCCGGCCGGTACCGACGGCTCCGGCGACTCCTCGCAGGGGATGGCGTCCCAGCTCGCCGCCCTCTCCGAGGTCCTGGACGGCGTCCCGGCCCTGCTCGGCCCCAACGGCAACGGCATCGGCTCGAACTCCTGGGTCGTCTCCGGCGACTACACGACCTCCGGCAAGCCGCTGCTCGCCAACGACCCGCACCTCGCGCCGCAGCTGCCGTCCCTCTGGTACCAGATGGGCCTGCACTGCCGCTCGGTCTCGGCCACCTGCCGCTACGACGTCTCCGGCTACACCTTCTCCGGTATGCCCGGTGTGATCATCGGACACAACGACAAGATCGCCTGGGGCCTCACCAACCTCGGCGCCGACGTCACCGACCTCTACCTGGAGAAGATCGGCCCCGACGGCTACCTCGTCGACGGCAAGGTCAAGCCCTTCACCGTCCGCGAGGAGACCATCAAGGTCGCCGGCGGCGCCGACCGCAAGATCACCGTCCGCTCCACCGAGCACGGCCCGCTGGTCTCCGACCGCTCCTCCGAACTGGAGACGGTCGGCCAGAAGGCCCCCGTCGGCAACGCCGCCCCCGACCGCGGCACCGGCTACGGCGTCTCCCTCCAGTGGACCGCCCTCCAGCCCGGCAAGTCGATGGACGCGATCTTCGCCATCGACCGCGCCAAGGACTTCGACAGCTTCCGGGCCGCCGCCAGGAACTTCGAGGTCCCCTCGCAGAACCTGATCTACGCCGACACCGAGGGCAACATCGGCTACCAGTCGCCGGGCAAGATCCCGCAGCGCGCCACCGGCGACGGCACCCTCCCGGCGCCCGGCTGGGACTCGAAGTACCGGTGGAAGGGCTACATCCCCTTCGAGAGGCTGCCCTACGAGTACAACCCGGAGCGCGGCTACATCGTCACCGCCAACCAGGCCGTGATCGACCCGAAGAACTACCCCGACCTGCTCACCAAGGACTGGGGCTACGGCTCGCGCAGCCAGCGGATCAACGACCTCATCGAGTCGAAGACCAAGGACGGCGGGAAGATCTCGCCGGACGACATGCGGACCATGCAGACGGACAACCGCAGCGAGATCGCGACCCTGCTCAACCCGCTCCTGCTCAAGATCGACATCGCCGACCCGCACGTCCGCGAGGCGCAGAAGCTCCTGGAGGGCTGGGACTACACCCAGGAGCCCGACTCGGCCGCCGCCGCCTACTTCAACGCGGTCTGGCGCAACGTCCTCAAGCTCTCCTTCGGCAACAAGCTGCCCAAGGAGGTGCGCGCCGAGGGCGACTGCATCAACGTGCGCCCGGCCGACGCCACCGGCCCGGTCGACGAGCAGAACAAGCTCGTCCGCGAGTGCGGCCAGCGCGACCCCGACTCGGCGCAGCCGGACGGCGGCGACCGCTGGTACGAGGTCGTCCGTCCGCTCCTCAAGCAGGAGAAGAGCGAGTGGTGGACCACTCCGGGCAGCCGCACCGACCAGGCCACCGAGACCCGTGACCAGCTGCTCGCCCGCGCCATGAAGGACGCGCGCTGGGAGCTGACCGCCAAGCTCGGCAAGGACGTCTCCACCTGGAGCTGGGGCCGGCTGCACCAGCTGACCCTGAAGAACCAGACCCTCGGCACCGCCGGCCCCGGCGTCGTCCAGCAGCTCCTCAACCGCGGCCCGTGGAACCTGGGCGGCGGCGAGGCGGCCGTCGACGCCACCGGCTGGAACGCGGCCGGCGGCTACGAGGTCATCTGGGTCCCGTCGATGCGGATGGTCGTCAACGTCGGCGACTGGGACAAGTCCCGGTGGATCAACCTGACCGGGGCCTCCGGCCACGCCTTCCACACGCACTACACCGACCAGACGGACGCCTGGGCGAAGGGCGAGCTCTACGACTGGGCGTACGGCAAGGCGGCGGTCGACGCGGCGACGAAGGACACGCTGGTCCTCAAGCCGTAGCCGCGGGGGCGGCCCGGAAGCGGATCACCGCCTCCGGGGTCACCACCGCGTGGACGGGGTGGTCGTGCGGTTCCTCCGGGACCCGCCCGACCACCTCGTCCGCGTAGAGGAGGACCACCAGGGCGGGATCCCGCCCGTCCCGTACGAGCCGGGCGAGGACCCGGTCGTACGAGCCGCCGCCCCGCCCGAGCCGCATCCCGCGCGCGTCCACCGCGAGCCCCGGAAGCAGCACCGCGTCCGCCGCGCACACGGCCTCCGGGCCGAGCCGGGGCCCGACCGGTTCGAGGAGCCCCCGGCCCGCCCGCGCGAGCCGGTCCGGACCCTCGTACGCGGCCCAGTCCAGGTCGTTGTCGGGGAGCAGCACCGGGAGCAGGACCCGCACCCCGCGCGCGTGGAGCGCGTCGAGCAGCGCGCGCGTGCCCGGCTCGCGGCCCACGGACACGTACGCGGCGACGGTGGACGCCCCGGCGAGCTCGGGCAGTTCCACCCCCTGGCGGGCGAAGGAACCGGCCGACTCCGCGAGGAACGCGGGGGTCAGTGCGGCGCGGGCACCCAGAAGTCGGCTGCGCAGCAAGCTTTTTTCGGACATTTCCGATGTCATGGCGGTCCTCCGTGAATGCGCGAAGCTCCTCTAACTGCCTTTATGTGGAGGAAGTTAATCGGAGCCACATCTTTCTCTCATTCCGAACCGTTAGGGTGCACCGCATGAATCAGTCGCTCCCCAGGCTCGGCCGGATCAGCAAGGCTGTCATCCCGGCCGCCGGCCTCGGCACCCGCTTCCTCCCGGCGACCAAGGCGACGCCGAAGGAGATGCTGCCGGTCGTCGACAAGCCGGCCATCCAGTACGTCGTCGAGGAGGCCGTCGCGGCCGGCCTCTCCGACGTGCTGATGATCACCGGACGGAACAAGCGTCCCCTGGAGGACCACTTCGACCGGAACTACGAGCTGGAGGAGGCCCTGAGCCGGAAGGGCGACGCGGAGCGCCTCTCCAAGGTCCAGGAGCCCAGCGACCTCGCCACCATGCACTACGTCCGCCAGGGCGCCCCGCGCGGCCTCGGCCACGCCGTCCTGTGCGCCGCCCCGCACGTCGGCGACCAGCCCTTCGCGGTGCTCCTCGGCGACGACCTGATCGACCCGCGCGACCCGCTGCTCGCGCGGATGGTGGAGGTCCAGGAGCGCGAGGGCGGCAGCGTGATCGCCCTCATGGAGGTCGAGCCCTCGCAGATCCACCAGTACGGCTGCGCGGCGGTCGAGGCCACCGTGGACGCGGACGTCGTCAAGGTGACGGACCTGGTCGAGAAGCCCGGCCCGGGCGAGGCGCCCAGCAATTACGCCATCATCGGCCGCTACGTCCTGGACCCGGCCGTCTTCGGCACCCTGCGGGAGACCGAGCCGGGCCGCGGCGGCGAGATCCAGCTGACCGACGCCCTGCAGAAGCTCGCCTCGGACGAGAAGATCGGCGGACCGGTGCACGGCGTCGTGTTCAAGGGACGCCGCTATGACACCGGCGACCGCGGGGACTATCTGCGTGCCATTGTCAGACTCGCGTGCGAACGTGAAGATCTGGGACCGGACTTCCGGGCCTGGCTCCGGAGATACGTCAGCGAGGAGATGTAGGCCTTGAGCAGCAGCACGGCACCGTCGCCGTCCCCCGGCGACCACGAGGGCGACTCCGGGGAGACGCCCGACCCCTGCGCGGGCCCGGCCCGCGACCTGTGGACGGTCGACGAGCACCTGGCCGACGTCCTCGCGTCCGTCTCCCCGCTCGAACCCATCGAGCTGCAACTCCTCGACGCCCAGGGCTGCGTCCTCGTCGAGGACGTGACGGTGCCGGTCGCGCTGCCCCCCTTCGACAACAGCTCCATGGACGGCTACGCGGTCCGGGTCGCCGACGTCGCCGGGGCCACCGAGGAGTTCCCCGCCGTCCTCACGGTGATCGGCGACGTCGCGGCCGGCGCGGACGGTCTGCCCGAGGTCGGCCCCGGCCAGGCCGCCCGGATCATGACCGGCGCCCCGCTGCCGCCCGGCGCCGAGGCCGTCGTCCCCGTCGAGTGGACCGACGGCGGTACGGGCGGGGGCGCGGCCACCGGCATGAGCGCCGCGAGCACCGCCCCCGAGGGCGCGGCCGGCGAGGTCCGGGTGCACCGCGCCGCCGAGGCCCGCGCCCATGTGCGCGCGCAGGGCAGCGACGTCCGCGCCGGAGAGCTCGCCCTCGCCGCCGGCACCGTCCTCGGGCCGCCGCAGATCGGGCTCCTCGCCGCGATCGGGCGCGGCACGGTCCGGGTGCGGCCGCGCCCCCGGGTCGTCGTCCTCTCCACCGGCAGCGAGCTGGTCCAGCCGGGCGAGCCGCTGGGCCCGGGGCAGATCCACGACTCCAACAGCTTCGCGCTCGCCGCCGCCGCCCGGGACGCCGGAGCCCTCGCCTACCGGGTGGGGGCCGTCGCCGACGACGCGGAGTCGCTGCGCTCGGCCATCGAGGACCAGCTCATCCGGGCGGACCTGATCGTCACCACGGGCGGGGTGAGCGTCGGCGCGTACGACGTGGTCAAGGAGGCGCTGACCGCCGACGGCGAGGTCGACTTCCGCAAGCTGGCCATGCAGCCGGGCAAGCCGCAGGGCTTCGGCGCGATCGGCGCCGACCGGATCCCGCTGCTCGCCCTCCCGGGCAACCCGGTCTCCTCGTACGTCTCCTTCGAGCTGTTCGTCCGGCCCGCGATCCGCGCCCTGATGGGCGTCGAGGACCTGCACCGGCCCCGGGTGCGGGCGGTCCTGGACGCGGACGGCCCGCTGAGGTCCCCGGCGGGCCGCCGCCAGTTCCTGCGCGGGGTGTACGACCGGGGGACCGGCGCCGTCACTCCCGTGGGCGGTGCCGGTTCCCACCTGATCGCGGCCCTCGCGCACGCGGACTGCCTGATCGTGGTCCCGGAGGAGACGGAGGCCGTGGCTCCGGGCGCCGAGCTGGAAGTGGTCCTCCTCGGCTGAGGGGGCCGGGGTGGGGGTACGGTGTCTCGTCCCACACAGCGACCGGGAGTGTCACGGCCATGAGCACGCAGCAAGGTCTCACCCACATCGACGAGGCGGGGGCGGCCCGCATGGTCGACGTCTCCGCGAAGGACGTCACGGCCCGCACGGCGCGTGCCAGCGGACGGGTCCTCGTCTCGCCGCGCGTGATCGAGCTGCTGCGCGGCGAGGGCGTCCCCAAGGGCGACGCGCTCGCGACCGCGCGGATCGCCGGGATCATGGGCGCGAAGAGGACGCCCGACCTCATCCCGCTCTGCCACCCGCTCGCCGTCTCGGGCGTGACGCTCGACCTGTCGGTCGCGGACGACGCGGTCGAGATCCTGGCGACCGTGAAGACCACGGACCGCACGGGCGTCGAGATGGAGGCCCTGACGGCGGTCTCGGTGGCGGCCCTGACGGTCGTCGACATGGTGAAGGCGGTCGACAAGGGCGCGGTCATCTCCGACGTGCGGGTGGAGGAGAAGACGGGCGGCAAGTCCGGCCGCTGGGCGCGGGGCGAGTCGTGACGCGCGCCGGCCGGGCGGCGGGGACGCACGGGCACCCGGAGCCCGCCGGGGCCGCCGCGCCGGGGGAGACCCCGGCGGAGGTCTACGCGGCCCTGGTCGTCACCGCCTCCAACCGGGCGTCGGCCGGGGTGTACGAGGACAAGGGCGGCCCGCTGATCGCCGAGGCCCTGACCGCGCTGCGGTTCGCGGTCGAGGGCCCGCAGGTCGTCCCGGACGGCGACCCCGTCGAGGCGGCGCTCCGGGCGGCCGTGGACGCCGGGTACGACCTGGTGGTGACCACCGGCGGCACGGGCGTCTCGCCCACCGACCTGACCCCCGAGGCGACCCGCCGGGTCCTGGAGCGGGAGATCCCGGGCATCCCCGAGGCCATCCGCGCCTACGGCCGGGAGAAGGTGCCGACGGCGGCGCTCTCCCGGGGCCTCGCCGGGGTCGCGGGCCGCACCCTGATCGTGAACCTGCCCGGCTCGACCGGCGGGGTGCGGGACGGCCTGGCCGTCCTGGAGCCGCTCCTGAGGCACGCCGTCGACCAGATCCGCGGCGGCGACCATCCGAGACCGTCGTGATCCCGTCCTGGCCCGCGGTCCTGGTCGACGGCGACGTCGTCCTGCGGCCGATAAGGATGCGGGACCACGCGGCCTGGCGCGAGGTGAACCGGCGCAACCGCGAGTGGCTGCGGCCGTGGGAGGCGACGGTCCCGCCGCCGCCCCCGGGCGGCCCGGCCGCCCAGCGCCCGACCTACCGTCAGATGGTGCGCCACCTGCGGTCGGAGGCGAACGCGGGCCGGATGCTGCCGTTCGTGATCGAGTACCAGGGGCGGCTGGTCGGCCAGTTGACGGTGGCCGGGATCACCTGGGGCTCGATGTGCTCGGGGCACGTGGGGTACTGGGTGGACAGCGCGGTGGCCGGGCGCGGGGTGATGCCGACGGCGGTCGCGCTCGCCGTCGACCACTGCTTCCGCACGGTCGGCCTGCACCGCGTGGAGGTGTGCATCCGCCCGGAGAACGGCCCTTCGCGCCGGGTCGTGGAGAAGCTGGGCTTCCGCGAGGAGGGGCTGCGGCCGCGCTATCTGCACATCGACGGGGCGTGGCGGGACCATCTGGTGTTCGCGCTCACGGCGGAAGAGGTGCCGGAAGGGCTGCTGCGGCGCTGGCGCCAGGCGAGAATGAAATAAGTGTTCGAATTCAATCGGGAGTCGGCAGTCAATCGATCTGAACAATCACAAAAAAGTTCAGTGATATCAGCCAGATCGTGCGACACACCGGGCCAATTGGCCTATGGCCTCCCGCGAACCCCTCTACCGTGTGAAGCGTGAGCAGCAGCGGCCTCATCTACGCAGTCATCGTCGGGGCCTGGGCCGCCTACTTGGTACCGATGTGGCTCCGCAGGCAGGACGAGCTGAACGAAGCCCGTCCGACGGAACGCTTCAGCACCGCCATCCGGCTGCTTTCCGGACGGGCGGGCATGGAACGCCGTTACGCCAAGGAGCTGAAGGAGCGGGACCGGACGGCACAGGGCCCGACGCCCGACGTGGACCCGGACGCGGCGACCGAGCACCTCAGCTCGGTCGACGTCCGGGCCTTCTCCGCGCCCGCGGCCAGGACGGAGGCGCGGCTGGAACTCCCGGACCGCGACCGCGACCGTACGCCGGACCGCGACCGCGACCGCGACCGCGACCGCGCGGCGGACCGTGACCGCGCGCCGGCTCACGACCCGGAGCGCGAGCCGGGGTCCGCGTCCGCCCCGCCCCGCCCCGCCGCCCCGGGCGCGGCCGAGCGCGCCCGCCGCGGCAAGGTCCTCGCCCGGCGCCGCCGCACCACGATCGTCCTCTTCCTGGCCTTCACGCTCGGCGCGATCGTCGCGGCCGTCGGCGGCGTCCCCTTCCTGTGGGCGCCGGCCGCCCCCGCCCTGCTCCTCAGCGCGTACATCGTCCACCTGCGGGTCCAGGAGCGGCGCCGCTTCGTGTACGTGATGGACCGGCGCCGCGCCGAGGCGGCGGCCGCCCGGCTGCGCGAGAGCCGCCGCCCCGCCCCGACGCCCGAACCGGAGGCCGACCAGGCGCCCGCGACGGCCCCGGCGGTCTCCCCGCAGGAGGCGGACCGGCGCGCCCTGGTCGAACAGACCGACCACGCCGAGTGGGTGGACCAGCAGCGCGACCGCGGCCCGGCCCGCGGCGACAGCTGGGACCCGGTCCCGGTCCCGCTCCCCACGTACGTCACCGCCCCGGTCGCCCCGCGCGCGTCGAGCGGCGTCGACGTCACGGACCCGGAGACCTGGAGCGCGGCCCGCTCCTCCACGGCGGCCGACCCGGCCCCCGCCCCGGCCCCCCGCCGCCGCCCCGCAGCCCCGCGCCGCGACCACGACCACGGCCGCACCCCGCTCTTCGACCAGTACGCGGACGAGGACCGCCCCCGGGCCGCCAACGAGTGACCCCGGGGGGCGGGCCCTAAGCTCCCGCCCATGGACGGCTACGAGCGCCTCACGGCCCGGGTCGAGAAGGCCTGGAAGGACTTCGACGACCCGGCCACGCCGCACCGGCACTTCCGCCTGGACGAGATCAGCGACCTCCTGGAGTCGGCCCTGCTGACGCAGGAGGACACCGAACGGGTCGTCGGACGCATGGCCCGGATCGCCCTGTCCGACGACGAGGCCAGGGACGTCGTGGAAGCCGCCCTGCACGCGATCTGCACGGCGGGCACGCGCTACACGCTCCCCCTCCCGCTGATCGGGCCGCTCGCCGACGCGGCGGACCGCTTCGACCCCCCGCTCCTGGCCTACGTCCTGGCGGCCCTCGGCTCCACGTACGACAAGGCGGCGATACCGCTCGCCAAGCGGTTCCTCGGCCATCCCCACCCGGAGATCCGCCGGGAGGCGGAGGACGCGCTGACCGAGATCAGGTGGCAGTACCGGCACGAGCCGATCCGGGGAGCCTTCCCCGACGCCCCCGACTGACCTGCGGCGGAAGCGATTTTTGTTCTCGCCGATCGGGGTGCTAATGTTTCACACGTCGCAAGGGCCTGTGGCGCAGTCTGGTAGCGCACCTCGTTCGCATCGAGGGGGTCTGGGGTTCAAATCCCCACAGGTCCACAGACAAAGGGAATCCCGCCCGATCGGAAGATCGGGCGGGATTCCCGCTTTTCCGGCGAGGCGGAACAGCGCCGCGCGCCGGGCCGGGGCACTATGCGGAGCGTGACCCACAGCTCGAAGAACCGGTGGAACGAGCTCGCGCTGTTCCTGGTGGTGACGGGTGTCGGCGTCTTCGCCCTGTCCTCCCTGGCGGATCTCCTGATCGCCGATCAGGACCCGACCGTCAACGGGGTCCTCGTCGTCCTCCCCAGCGTCCTCATCGGGCTCGGCACCGCCCGGGCCTACCGTCGCCGCCGCGCCGCGGGCGGGAGCGGCGGCTGACGGGCCCGGCGCGTCAGACCAGGGACTTCGCGTAGCAGCGGCTCTCCGGGTGGTCGCGGTAGTGGCCGAACTTGACGCACGGGGCGTAGCCGCTGGACGCGTAGAGGGCGATGGCCTCCGGCTGGGCGGTGCCCGTTTCGAGGACCATGCGGGTGCGGCCGGCGGCGCGGGCGTCGGCTTCCAGGGCCGCCAGGATGCGGCGGGCCAGGCCCAGGCCGCGGGCCTCGGGGACCACGTACATGCGCTTCAGCTCGGCGTCGCCGTCCGCGTACCCCCGGTCGTTCGCGTCCTGCGTGCGCCAGCCGCCCGTGGCGAGGGGCTGCCCCTCGGGGTGGTACGCGAGCAGGTACAGGCCGCGGGGCGGGACGAACATCCCGGCGTCCAGCGGCGTGACGTCGCCCTCGTCGCCGTAGCGGACGGCGTACTCCGCCTGGACCGCGTCGTTGAGTTTGACGGCGTCGGGATGGTCATAGGGGGTGGGACGGATGTTCATGCGTTTCATCGTACGTGTGTACGGGTCGTGGGTGTCGGTATTCTCCCGGGATGCTCACTGTCACGACAGCGAATGTCAATGGTCTTCGCGCCGCCGCCAAGAAGGGCTTCGTCGAGTGGCTGGCCGGGACCTCCGCCGACGTCCTCTGCCTCCAGGAGGTGCGCGCCGAGGAGGCCCAGCTGCCTCCGGAGGTGCGGGCGCCCGAGGGCTGGTTCGCCGTGCACGCCCCCGCCGCCGCCAAGGGCCGCGCCGGCGTCTCCCTCTACACCCGGCGCGAGCCCGACGCCGTCCGGGTCGGCTTCGGGTGCGCCGAGTTCGCCACCAGCGGCCGGTACGTCGAGGCCGACCTGCCCGGCGTCACCGTCGCCAGCCTCTACCTGCCCTCCGGCGAGGTCGGCACCGAGCGCCAGGACGAGAAGTACCGCTTCATGGACGAGTTCCTGCCCTACCTGAAGGAGCTCCGCGTCCGGGCCGCCGCCGGCGGGCGCGAGGTCGTCGTCTGCGGCGACTGGAACATCGCCCACCAGCGGGCCGACCTCAAGAACTGGAAGCTCAACCAGAAGAAGGCCGGCTTCCTGCCCGACGAGCGGGAGTGGCTGACCCGGGTCCTCGGCGAGGACGACGGCGGGTACGTGGACGTCGTGCGGCAGCTCCACCCCGACATGGAGGGCCCCTACTCCTGGTGGTCCTACCGCGGGCGCGCCTTCGACAACGACAGCGGCTGGCGCATCGACTACCAGATCGCCACGCCCGGGCTCGCCGCCAAGGCCGTGAAGGCGTACGTCGAGCGGGCCGCCACCCACGACGAGCGGTGGAGCGACCACGCGCCCGTCACCGCCGTCTACGACCTGTAGGCCCGGCCCCCTCAGGGCTTGTCGCGCAGGCGGCGGTCCAGGGCCATCGACAGCTCCGCCTCCACCACGCTCTTGGCGAGCGGGCGCAGCCGCCACAGGTCGTCCTCGGCGGCGTGGGCGCGGAGCAGTTCGGTGAAGAGCTCCGCGAGCGCGTCGGCGTGCTCGCGGACCCTGGCCCCCGCCTTGAGGACCTCCGCGAGCGGCACGCCCTCGCGGACGAGCGCGGCGGAGACGTCGAGCAGCCGGCGGCTGATGTGGACGATCTCCTCGCCGTCGGTGACGAGGTAGCCCAGGTCGAGGGCGGCGGCCAGGTTCTCGGGCGTCACCTCGCCCGCGAAGTGGTCGGCCAGCTCCTCGGGGGTCAGCCGGACCGGCTCCTCCTCGCTGGGGACGTCGATGGCCAGGACCTCGCGCACGTTCCGGCCGCTCTCGAAGGCCGTGGTCAGGTCGGCGATGCCGTTGAGCGTGTGGCCGCGCTCCAGGAGGGCGGCGATCGTCCGCAGCCGGGCCAGGTGCTGCTCGTCGTACCAGGCGATCCGGCCCTCGCGGCGGGGCGGCGGGATCAGGCCGCGCTCGCGGTAGAAGCGCAGGGTGCGCACGGTGATGCCGGCGGCGGCCGCCAGTTCCTCCACGCGGTACTCGCGGATGCCCTCCGGGGCGGGGGCGGGGGCGGGTGCCGGGGCGCCGGCGTGCGTGCTCGGTGCGGCTGCCGGGCCGGTCGTGCCCGAGCCCGTACCCGCGCCGCTCGTACCCGTCGTACCCGCGCCGCCCGCGTCCGCCGGGCCGCCGCCCGTGCCCGTCGTACCCGTACCCGTCGCGCCGCCCGCGCCTATGCCCGTGCCCGCCACGTCGCCCGCGTCCGCGCCCGTGCCCGCGCCCGCCACGTCGTCCGTACCCGCGCCCCTCCCGGGGCTCGATCCTTCTGCCACGGTCGCCAGCCTATGTTGTACCGCCGGTAACTTTCCCTTGTCGTACCCCTACCGCTCGGTAGGGAGCTGCTCTACAGTCCCCACCATGCCAGTGATTGCTGGCGGAATCAGCCGGGCGCACGGGAGGCGGCATGGCGAAGCACGAGAACGTACGGGTGGCGGTGATCGGATCGGGATTCGGCGGCCTCGGGGCCGCCGTCCGGCTGCGCCGCGAGGGGATCACCGATTTCGTCGTCCTGGAGCGGGCCGACTCCGTGGGCGGCACCTGGCGCGACAACAGCTACCCCGGGTGCGCCTGCGACGTCCCCTCCCACCTCTACTCCTTCTCCTTCGCGCCCAACCCGGACTGGCCCCGCACCTTCTCCGGGCAGCGCCACATCCGCGCGTACCTGGAGCACGTCACCGACACCTTCGGGATCCGGCCGCACCTGCGCCTGAACCACGAGGTGCTGCGGATGGAGTGGGACGCCGACGCCTTGAGGTGGGAGATCGAGACCTCCTCCGGCTCCTTCAGCGCCGAGGTCGTCGTCTCCGCGACCGGCCCGCTCTCCGACCCCAAGATCCCCGACATCCCGGGGCTCGCCGACTTCCCCGGCAAGGTCTTCCACTCGGCCCGCTGGGACCACGACTACGACCTCACCGGCAAGCGCGTCGCCATGATCGGCACCGGCGCCTCCGCCATCCAGATCGTGCCCGCGATCCAGCCGGAGGTCCGGAAGCTCACGCTCTTCCAGCGCACGCCCCCGTGGGTCATGCCCCGCATGGACCGGAACATCACCGGCGCCGAGCGATGGCTGCACCGCACCCTGCCCGCCACCGCCACCCTGCGCCGCGGCCTGCTCTGGGGCATCCGCGAACTCCAGGTCGGCGCCTTCACCAAGCACCCCGGCGAGCTGGGCCTCGTCGAGAAGCTCGCCAAGGCCAACATCGCCCGGGCGATCAAGGACCCGGCGCTGCGGGCCAAGCTGACCCCCTCGTACCGCATCGGCTGCAAGCGGATCCTGCTGTCGAACGCGTACTACCCGGCGGTCGCGCAGCCCAACGTCGACGTCGTCGCCTCCGGGCTGCGCGAGGTCCGCGGCTCGACCCTGGTCGGCGCCGACGGCACCGAGACCGAGGTCGACGCGATCGTCTTCGGCACCGGCTTCCACGTCACCGACATGCCGATCGCCGAGCGCGTCTTCGGGGCCGACGGGATCTCGCTCGCCGACGCCTGGAAGGACGGCATGGAGTCGCTGCGCGGCGCCACCGCCGCCGGCTTCCCCAACTGGATGACGATCATCGGCCCCAACACCGGCCTCGGGAACTCCTCGATGATCCTGATGATCGAGTCCCAGCTGAACTACATGGCCGACTACCTGCGCCAGCTCAACGTCCTCGGCGGCCGCGCCGCCCTCGCCGTCCGGCCCTCCGCCGTGAACGCCTGGAACCGCAAGGTGCAGGCCCGGATGGAGCGGACCGTCTGGAAGGCGGGCGGCTGTGAGAGCTGGTACCTCGACGCCAACGGCCGCAACACCACCCTCTGGCCGGGCACCACCGGCGAGTTCCGGCGCGAGACCCGGCAGGTCGACCTCTCCGAGTACGAGGTGATCCGCGCGCCCAGGACCGCCCCCGTCACGCCCCGTCCCTCCCGCACGAAGGAGGCCGCCCAGTGAGCCGGCACCTGACCCCGCTCCCCGGAGCCCGCGAACTCACCGTCACCTCCGCCGACGGCTCCCGCATCCACGTCGAGGTGTACGGCCCCGAGGGCGCCCCCGCCGTCGTCCTGGCCCACGGCTGGACCTGCTCCATCGCCTTCTGGGCCGAGCAGATCCGGGCGCTCGCCGCCGACCACCGGGTCATCGCCTACGACCAGCGCGGCCACGGGCGTTCGCCCGACCCCGGCCCCGGCGGCTACTCGACGACGGCGCTCGCCGACGACCTGGAGGCGGTGCTCTCCGCCACCCTCGCCACCGGCGAGCGGGCCGTGATCGCCGGGCACTCCATGGGCGGCATGACGATCATGGCCGCCGCCGAGCGCCACGGGCTGCGCGACCACGCCGCCGCCGTGCTCCTCTGCTCCACCGGCCCCTCCCGGCTGACCGCCGAGGCCACCGTCGTACCGCTGGGGCCGAGCGGGCTGCGCACCCGTCTGACCAAGGCCGTCCTCGGCTCCAAGGCGCCGCTCGGGCCGGTCAACGCCGTCTCGAAGAAGGTCCTCAAGTACGCGACGATGGGCCCCGGTTCGGCGCCCGAGAAGGTCGACGCCTGCGCCCGGATCGTGCACGCCTGCCCGCGCGGCCCGCGCCACGGCTGGTCGCAGGTCCTGGCCGGGCTCGACCTCGAACACGGCGTGCGGGCGCTGCGGCTGCCGGTCGCCGTGCTCGTCGGCACCGCCGACCGGCTCACCCCGGCCGCCCACTCCCGCGCGATGGCCGAGGCGCTGCCGCACTGCGCGGGCTTCGTCGAGCTGACCGGCATGGGGCACATGACCCCGGTGGAGGCCCCGGAGGCCGTCACCGCGCAGATCCGCGAACTGACCCTCACGTACCTGGGCGTGAAGGACACCACCGTGAACGCCAAGGAGGACGCATGAGCAGGGTGAGTCTCGAAGGACAGGTCGCGGTCGTCACCGGAGGGGCCCGCGGCGTCGGCGAACTCCTCGCCCGCAAGCTCTCCGCGCGCGGCGCGAAGATCGCGCTCGTCGGCCTGGAGCCCGAGCAGCTCAAGGAGGTCGCGGGCCGGCTCCACACGGAGGCCGACTGGTGGCACGCCGACGTCACCGACCACGAGGCGATGTCCCGGGTCGCGGCCGAGGTGAAGGAGCGGTTCGGGAAGGTCGACATCGTCGTCGCCAACGCCGGTGTGGCGTCGGGCGGTCCGTTCGTCGACTCCGACCCGGTCGCCTGGCGGCGGGTCATCGAGGTCAACCTGATCGGCGGCGCCGTGACCGGCCGGGCGTTCCTGCCCGTCCTCATGGAGTCCCGCGGGTACTTCCTCCAGATCGCCTCGCTCGCCGCGATCACCCCGGCCCCGATGATGACGGCGTACTGCGCCTCCAAGTCGGGCGTCGAGGCCTTCGCGCACAGCCTGCGCGCCGAGGTGGCCTACAAGGGCGTGAAGGTCGGCGTCGGCTACCTCTCCTGGACCGACACGGACATGGTGCGGGGCGCCGACGAGGACGACGTCATGCGGGAGCTGCGCCAGCGGCTGCCCTGGCCGTCGAACCGCACGTACCCCCTCGGCCCGGCCGTCGACCGGATCGTCGCGGGCATCGAGCGGCGCTCGCCGCACGTCTACGCCCAGTGGTGGCTGCGCGGGATGCAGTCGATCCGCGGCTACCTGCCGAGCGTGATCGCGACCGTGGGCCAGCGCGAGATGAGGCGCTTCGAGCCGCGCCTCGGCACGGTCTCCAAGGGACTCGTGGGCGCGGGCGGCGCGGCCGACGAGCAGGAGCGGACCGAGCGGGTCTGACCCCCGGCTCCCGCGCCCGACCTCCGCGTCTCACCGTCCGTAACTGATCGAAATGCGCGGAATGTTCGCTCGTGCGAGGCTGATCGAGGCCGGGGACACCACGTCCCCGACCTCCCCCACACCTCTCACAGGAGTGAACTTCCATGGGCGTGCAGGACCAGTTCAAGGACAAGGCCGAGCAGATCAAGAACCAGGCCAAGGAGGCCATGGGCAAGGCGAAGGACGAAGCGTCCGAGCGCGCCTCCCAGGGCCGCGACCGCTCCCAGGACGCGACGGACCGGGCCCAGCAGGAGGTCCAGAACCGCCGCAACCAGGACCGCCAGGCCTGACGCCCGCCGGTTCACACCGGAGGCGCACCCGGAAGACCGGGTGCGCCTCCGCGCGTTTCCGGCCGGTGCCCGCGACTCCCGCGCGTCCGCCGCCGGATCTCCGTACGGTGGCGCCCATGGCCGTACTCGAACGACTGCGCTCCGATCACGCCCTCGCCCTGCTCGTGTCCGAGCGGGAGAACCGGGCCTACTTCGCCGCGTACGTGCCCGATCTGGCGTACGGGGGCGGGTAGCGGCTACTCCCGCGGCCTCGGCGGGAGCTTCGGGCGGGAGCGGTCCGGCAGTTCCTCGTACGCCGGGGGGCTCGCCGCCGGGGTCTCCTCCAGGAGCGCGAGGGCGACGTGGACGGCGTCGTCCAGCTGGGCGTGGCGGCCCTCCGCCCAGTCCAGGGGGGTGCGCAGGACCGCGAGGTCGGGCTCGACGCCGTGGTTCTCCAGGGACCAGCCGTACTCGGGGAACCAGGCCGCGTTCATCGGCACCGTGATGTGGGTGCCGTCCCCGAGCCGGTGGCGGCCGGTCATGCCGACGACCCCGCCCCAGGTGCGCTGGCCGACGACCGGCCCGAGGCCCAGGAGCTTGAAGGCGGCGGTGATCATGTCGCCGTCGGAGGAGGTGGCCTCGTCGGCGAGGGCGACGACGGGGCCGCGCGGCGCGTTGGAGGCGTAGCTGACGGGCTGGGCGTTCCGGGTGAGGTCCCAGCCGAGGATCCGGCGGGTCAGCTTCTCGATGACCAGCTCGCTGATGTTGCCGCCCGCGTTGCCCCGCACGTCCACGATGAGGGCCGGCCGGGAGACCTCCATGCGCAGGTCCCGGTTGAACTGCGCCCAGCCGGAGCCGCCCAGGTCGGGGATGTGGAGGTAGCCGCAGCGCCCGCCGCTGAGCTCGCGGACCACGGTCCGGCGCTTGGCGACCCAGTCCTGGTAGCGCAGCGGGCGCTCGTCGACGAGCGGGACGACGGCGACGCGGCGGGCCCGCCCCTCGCCCTCGGCGGGGGTGAAGGTCAGCTCGACGGTGGTGCCGCCGGTGCCGGAGAGCAGCGGGTACGGACCCGTGACCGGGTCCACCGGCCGCCCGTCGACGTGGGTGAGGACGGCACCCTCGCGGATGCCGGTGCCGGCGAGCGGGGAGCGGGCCTTGGAGTCGGAGGACTCGCCGGGCAGGATCCGCTTCACCGTCCAACCGGCTTCGCGGAGCACGAGGTTGGCGCCGAGCAGGCCCATCGGCCGCTGGTAGTGCGGCGGTCCCTCGTTGCGGCGGGCCGGGGTGACGTACGCGTGCGAGGTGCCCAGCTCGCCCATCACCTCGCGCAGCAGGTCGGCGAACTCGTCGGGGGAGGAGACCCGTTCGACCAGCGGCCGGTACTGGTCGAGGATCGCCGTCCAGTCGACCCCGCCCATGCCGGGCTCCCAGAAGTAGGCGCGGACGATCCGCCCGGCCTCGTCGAAGGCCTGGCGCCACTCGGCGCCCGGGTCGACCTCGTGCAGGATGCGCCGCAGGTCCAGGTAGACGGTCGAATCGCCGTCCCCTGCCTCGGTCGCGGGCACCGCCCGCAGCTCGCCCTCGTCGGCGACGACGAGCCGGGTGCCGTCGCCGCTGACCGCGAACCAGTCGAGGTCGGAGGCGAGTTCGCTCTTGCGGGCCTTGGTGATGGAGAAGTGCTCCAGGGTGGGGCGGCCCGAGGTGTCGGCCGGGTTGGCGAAGGTCTCGCCGAGCGCGCCCGAGATGGGCCAGCGCAGCCAGACGAGCCCGCCGCCGCTGACCGGGTGCAGCGCGGAGTACTTGGAGGCGGCCACCGGGAAGGGCGTGACCCGCTCGGCCAGGCCCTCGATCTCCACCGTCACCGTGCCCTCGGCCGGTGCCGTGTCGTCGTCGGCCGGGTCCAGGCCGCCGGCCGCCGGACGCCCGTCCGGGAGCAGCGCGAAGGGGGACGGGGTCGCGGAGGAGAGCGGTACGAGGTAGGGGCGGCAGCCCAGCGGGAACGACAGGTCGCCGGTGTGCACGTCGTACACCGGGTCGAAGCCGCGCCAGGAGAGGAAGGCGAGGTAGCGCCCGTCCCGGGTGAAGACCGGGTTCTCGTCCTCGAAGCGCCCGTTGGTGACGTCCACGACCGTGCGGGCGCCGGGGCCCGAGATCCGGGCCATCTTGATGGAGCGCAGGGAGCGGCCGATGCCGGGGTGGGACCAGGTCAGCCAGGCGCCGTCGGGGGAGAAGGCGAGGTCGCGGACGGGCCCGTTGACGGACCTGATCAGCTCGGTGACCTCGCCGTTGGACTCCTCGCTCGCGTCCAGGAGGAGGAGCCGACCGTCGTGGGAGGCGAGCGCGATCCGCTCGCCGTCCGGGTCGGCGACCAGCTCCTCGACCCGGCCGAGGTCCCCGGAGGCGAGCCGGCGCGGCGGCCGGTCGCCGCTGGCGCGCGGCAGGTGCGCGACCTCGACGGCGTCCTCGCCGTCGGCGTCGGTGACGTAGGCGACCTGGCCGCCGCTGCCGAGCATCTCGGGCAGCCGGACCCGGACGCCGGGGGAGTCGATGATCGTGCGGGCCGGTCCGTCGCGGTGCGTCAGCCAGTACAGGCTGCCCCGGACGGAGACGGCGCTGGCCCGGCCGGTCTCGTCCACGGAGAGCGAGTCGATGTGGTGGGCGGCGGGCACTTGGTAGCTCCGCCGGCCGACGCGCTGGCCGCCGAGCCGCACCTCCAGACGGCGGGGGCGGGAGTCGGGGGTGAGGTCGTCGACGATCCACAGCTCGCCCGCGCACTGGTAGACCACCCGCCGGCCGTCGCTGGAGGCGTGCCGGGCGTAGAAGTCGGCGTGGTCGGTGTGGCGGCGCAGGTCGGTGCCGTCGGGCCGGCAGGAGTACAGGTTGCCGACGCCCTCGTGGTCGGAGAGGAACGCGATCCGGCCCCCCACGGCCATCGGGCAGTCCAGGTGCCCGCCGATGTCGGGCAGCAGCCGCCTGCCGTGCAGCCAGAGGCGGCCGGTGGCGCCGCCCAGGTACCGCTTCCAGGCGGCGGGCTCGTGCGGCGGCTTCCCGGTGAGCAGCAGCGTGCACCGCTCGGCCTCGTTGCCGGGGGCGGCGATCCCGTCCGTGACCGTGATGTCGGAGACCGGGCCCCAGGGCAGCCGGCGGCCCGGGGTGCCGTCGGTGGGCACGGTGTAGGCCCAGGAGTAGTACGAGAAGGGCTGTCCGTGCGAGGAGACGGCGAGGATCTCGGAGCGGCCGTCCTTGTCGGGGGGCGTCCAGCCGCAGACCCGGGTGTCGGTGGACCCCCAGTGGGTGAGCCGCCGGGCGGCCCCGCCGTCGACCGGGACGAGGTGGATCTCGGGGTCGAGGCTGCGCCAGTTCGTGTACGCGATGTGGCGCCCGTCCGGCGAGAAGCGCGGGTGCCCGACCCGGGTCCGGTCGACGGTGAGCCGCCAGGCCCGGCCGGGACTTCGGCCCTCGGGCGCGAGCGGGGCGACCCAGAGGTCGTCCTCGGCGGCGAAGCACAGCAGGTCGTCGTGGAGGTGCGGAAAACGGAGATACGCGACGTCGTCACTCACCTCCCCATGCTTTCGGGGCGGCGGGGGCGTGGCAACTCGTACGTGTATGCGGGCGTCTTCGGGTAGGCGATCCGGGGTGTGGGCCAGAACACGTACGAAACGGTTTCGTTTCGCTGGGGACGGGGGTACCTTCATACGGTACGAAACCGTTTCGTTCGCTCTCCGTCGGTCCACGAGCGGGCGATCCCCGGACAGGAGACACGGCATGGCACGCAGCAGACTCACTCCCGAGCGGGAGTCCGAGCTGTACGCGGCCGTGCTCGACCTCCTCCGAGAGGTCGGCTACGACGCCCTCACCATGGACGCCGTCGCCGCCCGCACCCACTCCAGCAAGGCCACCCTCTACCGCCAGTGGGGGAGCAAGCCCGAGCTGGTCGCCCGGGCGCTGCGCGCCAACAAGCCGGCCGGCTTCGCCGAGATCGACACCGGCTCGCTGCGCGGCGACTTCCGGGCCATGCTCGAACGGACCGACGACTGCCAGATGGAGAAGGACTCCGCGCTGATGCGGGGTCTGGCCCATGCCGTCCACGACAACCCCGACCTGTACCGGGCGCTGCGCGAACTGCTCGTCGAACCCGAGATGAACGGTTTCGAGGAAGTGCTGCGCCGGGCGGTCCGCAGGGGCGAGGTCGACGCCGACAACCCGGCGCTGAAGCTCGTCCCGCACATGCTGATCGGCGCGTTCGTCGCCCGCCCGCTGATCGAGGATCAGCCGGTCGACCACGCGTTCCTCAGTGCCTACGTCGACGCCGTCGTGCTCCCCTCACTCGGCGTCTGAGCCCCACGGGGCCGCCTCTCCGGAGGCCCCGGCACCACCCTCTCCACCTGACGTCGCGCCGCTCACGCCGTCGGGCCGGCTCCCCATGCCCTTGTCCCTCAACACCGGGAGTACGCCCCCGTGGCCACGTTCCTGTACAAACTGGGTCGCTCCGCCTTCCGGCGCCGACGGCTCGTCGCCCTCCTCTGGGTGGCGCTCCTCGCGCTCGCCGGCGTCGGCGCCGCGACCGCGCCCACCGCCACCTCCAGCTCCTTCTCGATCCCCGGCACCGAGGCCCAGCGCGCCTTCGACCTGCTCGAAGAGCGCTTCCCGGGCGCCGGAGCCGACGGGGCCACCGCCCGCGTCGTCTTCAAGGCCCCCGAGGGCCAGAAGGTCACCGACCCGGCGCACAAGGCCGTCGTCGAGGAGACCGTCGCCGCGCTCAAGTCCGGCTCGGACCAGATCGTCTCGGTCGCCGACCCGTACACCGCGCAAGCCGTCTCGCAGAACGGCTCCACCGCCTACGTCTCCGTCGCGTACAAGGTCAACGCCATGGAGCTGACCGACGAGACGCGCGAGGCCCTGAAGCAGGCCGGGCACCAGGCGCAGGGCAAGGGCCTGACGGTCGAGGTCGGCGGCGACGCCCTCCAGACCATGCCCGAGACCGGCGCGGGCGAGGTCGTCGGCGTGGTCATCGCCGGCATCGTGCTCGTCATCACCTTCGGCTCGCTCGTCGCCGCCGGACTCCCGCTGCTCACCGCGATCATCGGCGTCGGCATCGGCGTCTCCTCGATCACGGCGCTCGCGAACGTCCTCGACCTCGGCTCCACCACCTCCACCCTCGCGATGATGATCGGCCTCGCGGTCGGCATCGACTACGCCCTCTTCATCGTCTCCCGCTACCGCGCGGAGCTGGCCGAGGGCCGGGACCAGGAGGAGGCCGCGGGCCGCGCGACCGGCACGGCCGGCTCCGCCGTCGTCTTCGCCGGGCTCACCGTCGTCATCGCCCTCGTCGGCCTGGCCGTCGTCAACATCCCGATGCTGACGAAGATGGGCTTCGCCGCCGCCGGCACGGTCGTCATCGCCGTCCTCATCGCGCTCACCCTGATCCCGGCCCTGCTCGGCTTCGCCGGGGACAAGGTCGTCGGCCGCAAGCAGCGCAAGGGCGCGGCCTCCGAGGGCGACGAGAAGGGGGAGAAGCCGAACGGCGGCACCCGCTGGGCCCGCTTCGTCATCCGCCGCCCCGTGCTCGTGCTCCTCGTCGGCGTCCTCGGCCTCGGCGCGATCGCCGTGCCCGCCGCCTCCCTGGAGATGGGCCTGCCGGACGACGGCGTGAAGCCGGTCTCCACCACCGAGCGCCGGGCGTACGACATGCTGTCCGACGGCTTCGGTCCCGGCTTCAACGGCCCGCTGCTCGTCGTCGTCGACGGCGACAAGGCCGCCGCCGACACGACGGTCTCCACGATCAAGAAGCTCGAAGGCTGGGCCGCCGTCACCCCGGCGACCCCGAACAAGGCCGGCGACGCCGCGATGATCACCGTGGTCCCGAAGGACCGCCCGTCCTCCGTCGCCACCGAGAACCTCGTCCACGACATCCGCGACGCCACCGGCGACGACGTCCTCGTCACCGGCGCCACCGCGATGAACATCGACTTCTCGCAGAAGATGAACGACGCCCTGGTGCCCTACCTGGCCCTCGTCGTCGGCCTCGCCTTCCTGCTCCTGACCCTGGTCTTCCGCTCGGTCCTCGTCCCCCTGAAGGCGGCCCTCGGCTTCCTGCTCTCGGTGGTCGCGGCCCTCGGCGCGGTCGTCGCGGTCTTCCAGTGGGGCTGGCTCGGCGGCCTCTTCGGGGTCGAGC
Organism: Streptomyces sp. NPDC093071; assembly: GCF_044754545.1. Lineage (NCBI taxonomy): Bacteria > Bacillati > Actinomycetota > Actinomycetes > Kitasatosporales > Streptomycetaceae > Streptomyces > Streptomyces sp. NPDC093071. The sequence continues at coordinate 57,967 of NZ_JBIVPH010000008.1, forward strand.
AGACCGGCCCGATCATGTCGATGATGCCGATCTTCATGGTGGGCGTGGTCTTCGGCCTCGCGATGGACTACGAGGTCTTCCTCGTCACCCGGATGCGGGAGGCGTACGTCCACGGCGAGCGTCCCGGCGAGGCGATCGTGACCGGCTTCCGGCACAGCGCCCGGGTGGTCACCGCCGCCGCGGTGATCATGATCGCGGTCTTCTCCGGCTTCATCGGGATGACCGACCAGATGATCAAGATGATCGGCTTCGGCCTGGCCGTCGCGGTCCTCTTCGACGCCTTCGTGGTCCGCATGGCGATCGTCCCGGCCGTCCTGGCGCTGCTCGGCCACAAGGCCTGGTGGCTGCCGAAGTGGCTGGACCGCGCCCTGCCGAACGTGGACGTGGAGGGCGAGGGCCTCGCCGACCACGTCGGCGGGACCGGCACGGAGGAGAAGCCGGACCTCGTGAAGGTCTGATCCGCCGAGCGCCCGACGCCGTCGGCACGTCGCCCGTCAGCGACGTGCCGACGGCGTCCGCGTGCCCGACACGTCCGAGGGGGCGGAGGAGTACGTGTGGCGCAGGAAGCGGACCAGGGCGGCGGTGTCGAACTGGACGACCTCCACCCCCTCCTCCGTGTGGAACTCGACCACCGTCTGCACCCGGCCGCACGGCCAGACGCCGATGTCGCCGCGCCGGGTCGGATTCCGCAGGCCCGTCTCCAGGAGGGCGCGCGGGAAGGACCACTCGACGGCGCCGGGGAAGACGAAGCGGACGGTCGCCGGGGAGTATCCGGGGTCGTAGCGGAGGGCCACCGGGACGGGTCGGGAGAGCGGGGCGTCGGTGATGATCCGACCCTTGGCACGGTCGTCGACGGCGGGGGCGGGTGCGGTGGCCATCGGTGGCTCCTGACTTTTTGTCCTCTTATAGGCCAATGTGGCACTTCTTCCCCGTGATCGCACGGCTCATGCGGGGAAGGGTGCGGCCATGATGTGACCCATGCGCTCTTGCAAGCCCTTCGCAGGAGCGCCCATCATTCCGACGTGCATGTACCTGACGGATTCATCAACGCCCCCGTATCGGCCGTCGCCGGTGTCGTCGCCGCCGGCGCCGTCGCCGTCAGCCTGCGCGGAGCCCGCCGCGAACTGGACGAGCGCACCGCGCCGCTCGCCGGGCTCGTCGCGGCCTTCGTCTTCGCCGTCCAGATGCTGAACTTCCCGGTCGCCGCCGGGACCAGCGGACACCTCCTCGGCGGCGCGCTCGCCGCGATACTCGTCGGCCCCTGGACCGGCGTCCTGTGCATATCGGTCGTCCTGCTCATGCAGGGCGTCCTCTTCGCGGACGGCGGCCTCACCGCGCTCGGCGTGAACATCGACGTCATGGGCGTCGTCACCGTCGTCGTGGCCTACGCGCTCTTCCGGGGCCTCGTCCTGGTCCTGCCGCGCACCCGCCGCTCGGTGACCGCCGCCTCCTTCGTCGCCGCGCTCGTCTCCGTACCGGCCGCGGCCGTCGCCTTCACCCTGGTCTACGCGGTCGGCGGCACCACCGACGTCCCCGTCGGCAAGGTCCTCACGGCCATGGCCGGCGTCCACGTCCTCATCGGGATCGGCGAGGCCGTCATCACCATGCTGACCGTCGGCGCGGTCCTCGCCGTCCGCCCCGACCTGGTGTACGGCGCGCGCGGCCTGACCGCCCCGCTCAAGCTCCGGGTCGACGGCGAGCTGGTCGACGCCGCGCCCGCCGCCCCGGCCGCCCCCGCCCAGGGCTCCCCCAAGAAGCTGTGGATCGGCGGCGTCGTCACCGCCCTCGTCCTCGCCGGCTTCGTCTCCTTCTACGCCTCCGCCAGCCCCGACGGCCTGGAGAAGGTCGCCGCCGACCAGGGCATCGACGCCAAGGCCGAGGAGTACGAGCACGCCACCGCGGACTCCCCGCTCGCCGACTACGGCGTCCGGGGCGTCGACGCCGAGCGCCTCTCCGGCGGCCTGGCCGGCGTCATCGGCGTGGGCACCACCCTGGCCGTCGGCACCGGCGTCTTCCTGGTCGTCCGCCGCCGCCGCCCCGCCGCACCGGAAAGCGCCTGACGTGGGCGCGGGCCACGCCCACAAGCTCTACCGGCACGGACACTCGCCGGTCCACGGGCTGCCCGCGCACACCAAGCTCGTCGCCGTCCTCGGCTTCGTCCTGGTCGTCGTCTCGACGCCCCGCGAGGCCGTCTGGGCCTTCGCCCTCTACGCCGCGCTCCTCGCGGCCGTGGCGGCGAAGGCCCGGATCCCGGCCGGCTTCCTGCTGAGGCGGCTCCTCGTCGAGGTGCCGTTCGTCGCGTTCGCGCTGCTCATGCCCTTCGTGGTGCCCGGCGAGCAGACGCGGGTCCTCGGGATTTCGCTGAGCGTCCCCGGCCTGTGGGGCGCCTGGAACGTCCTCGCCAAGGGCACCCTCGGCGTCGCCGCCTCCGTACTCCTCGCCACCACGACCGAACTGCGCTCCCTGCTCCTCGGCCTCCAGCGGCTCAAGCTGCCGCCGCTGCTCGTCCAGATCGCCTCCTTCATGATCCGGTACGGCGACGTCATCACCGACGAGATGCGCCGCATGTCCGTCGCCCGCCGCTCGCGCGGCTTCGAGGCGCGGGGCGTGCGCCACTGGGGCGTCCTCGCCAAGTCCGCGGGCGCGCTCTTCATCCGCTCGTACGAGCGCGGGGAACGGGTCCACCTGGCCATGGTCAGCCGCGGCTACACCGGCACCATCCCGGTCCTCGACGAGGTGGCGGCCACCCGCGCCCAGTGGGCGTGCGCCGCCGCGCTGCCGCTCGCCGCCCTCCTGATCTGCCTCCTGGGACGGACCTTCCTGTGACCCCTCCTGCGACCTCTCCCATGACCGCTCCCGCCTCCCTCGACGTCCGCGGCCTCGCGTACGCCTACCCCGACGGCCACCAGGCCCTCTTCGGGGTGAACCTGACCGTCGGGCGCGGCGAGCGGGTCGCCCTCCTCGGCCCCAACGGCGCCGGCAAGACCACCCTGGTCCTCCACCTCAACGGCATCCTCACCGGCGGCGCGGGCACCGTCACCGTCGCCGGGCTCCCGGTCGGCCGGAAGCACATGGCCGAGATCCGCCGCAAGGTCGGCATCGTCTTCCAGGACCCCGACGACCAGCTGTTCATGCCGACCGTCCGAGAGGACGTGGCCTTCGGCCCGGCCGCCGCCGGACTGCGCGGCGCCGAGCTCGACGCCGTGGTGCGGCGGGCCCTGGAGCGGGTCGGGATGGCGGAGTACGCGGACCGGCCGCCGCACCACCTCTCCTTCGGGCAGCGCCGCCGGGTCGCGGTGGCGACCGTCCTCGCCATGGAGCCGGAGATCCTCGTCCTGGACGAACCGTCCTCCAACCTGGACCCGGCCTCGCGCCGCGAGCTCGCCGACGTCCTGCGCTCCCTGGACGTCACCGTCCTGATGGTCACCCACGACCTGCCGTACGCCCTGGAGCTCTGCCCGCGCGCGGTGGTCCTCAGCGAGGGCGTCATCGCCGCCGACGGCCCGACCGGCGAACTCCTCGCGGACGGGGAGCTGATGGCCCGGCACCGCCTGGAGCTGCCGTTCGGCTTCGTACCGCAGTCGGTGGCCTGAGGCCCCGTCCTCCGGCGGTCCGAGGTCCCGTCCTCCGCTGCCCCGAGGGCCCCGGAATCGGCCCTCCGCGTGCCGCGTTGCACCATGGGGGTCGGAGCACGGCAAGGCGAGGAGCGGGAACGTGGACGTGGACGTCCGGGGCACGGTGGCGGCGGGCTGGGAGCCCGTCGGGGACGCGTTCCTGCGCGTCTTCGAGCAGCGCGGCGAGCGCGGGGCGGCCGTCGCCGTCCACCACGACGGCGTGAAGGTCGTCGACCTGTGGGCGGGCGTCAAGGACGTCGACGGGGAGGAGCCCTGGACCGAGGACACCGCCCAGGTCGTCCGCTCGGCCACCAAGGGCGTCGCCGCCGCCGTCCCCCTGCTCCTCCACCAGCGCGGCCTGCTCGACCTGGACGCCCCCGTCGCCGCGTACTGGCCCGAGTTCAAGGCGGCCGGCAAGGACCGCGCGACCGTACGGGACCTGCTCGCGCACCGGGCCGGCGTGCCCGTCCTGGACCGGCCGCTCACCCTCGCCGAGGCCGCCGACCTGCCGACGGCGACGGCCGCGATCGCCGCCCAGGCCCCCGTCTGGGAGCCCGGCACCGCCCACGGCTACCACGCCCACACCTTCAGCTGGCTGCTCTCCGGCCTGGTCCACCGGGTCACCGGCCGGACCATCGGCCGCTGGGTGGCCGACGAGATCGCCGGACCGCTCGGCCTCGACCTGTGGATCGGGCTGCCGGACGCGGAGGCCCACCGGGTCGGCCGCATCGGCCCCGTCGAGGAGGTCGAACCGGCCGGGAGCGGGGCGCTCCGGCTCCGCCCCAAGCGCGCGGTCACCGAGGCGTACGGGGACCCGGACTCGCTCACCCGGCGCGCCTTCGGCGTCATCGACCCGCGGCCCGACGAGAACGACCCCGTCTACCGGGCCGCCGAACTCCCCGGCTCGGCCGGCGTCGCGACCGCCCGCGCGCTCTCCCGCTTCTACGCCGCCGTCCTCGGTCCGGTCGACGGCGCCGAGCGCCTCTTCGCCCCGGCGACGCTCGCCCTCGCCCGTACCGAGGAGTCGGCGGGCACGGACCGGGTGCTGCTCGTCGGCACCCGCTTCGGCCTCGGGCACATGCTGCACGGCCCGGCCTCGCCGCTCCTCGGCCCGTCCTCCTTCGGCCACCCGGGCCGGGGCGGCTCCCTGGGCTTCGCGGACCCCGACTCCGGGATCGCCTTCGGATACGTCACCAACGGAATGCGGAAGACGGTCACGGCGGACCCGCGCGCCCAGGCGCTCGTCCGGGCGGTCCGCGCGGTGACGGCCTGACGGGCCCGCCGTCGCGGATCAGACCGCCGACGGCGTCAGCGCGAGCACGACCCCGAGGCCCACGAGCACGGTGCCGATGGCCTTGTTGAGCACGGTCTGCCGTCGCAGCAGCCGGTCCCGCAGGGCCTGTTGGGAGAAGAGCAGCGCGGCGAGCGCGAACCACACCAGGTGCGCGAACGACATGAACAGGCCGTAGCCGATCTGCTGGGGGACGGGGGTGTCGGCGCTGACGACCTGGGTGTAGGTGCTCAGGACGAACAGCATCGTCTTCGGGTTGAGCGCGTTCGTCAGGAAGCCGGTGCGCAGCGCACCCGCCTTCGACGGGCCCTCGCCGTCCGACAGGTCGACGTCCACCCGGGCCTTGGTGACGAAGGTCCGGTAGCCGATGTACACCAGGTACGCGGCGCCGACCAGCTTCATCGCCGTGAAGAGGGCCGGACTCCGGGACACCAGGAGCCCGACGCCCAGCATGGTGTACGTGACGTGGACGAGGACGCCCAGCGCGATGCCGACGGCGGCGAGGACCCCGGCGGTCCGCCCGTACAGATAGCTGTTGCGGACGGTCATCGCGAAGTCCGCGCCGGGACTGATGACGGCCAGGACGGTGATGACCGCCACGGCGATGAGCTGACCCATGATCCGGTCGTTCCCGTCTTCTCGTGCGGACCGGGACGGGATGCGGATCCGCGCCGGACGCCAGGGCTTGCGACAGTAGGTGATCACCGGCGCGCCGCGCGAGGCGGTTTCCCGCCACGCGCCCGGGCCTGGTGCGGACGGCGGTTCCGGTGCTGTGATCACCCCATGGAGCACACGGGACGCACGGAACGCACGGAACGTAGGGAACGCACGGAGCGCACGGAGCGCACGGACCTCCGGGAACGGCTCGGCGGGTACGGGGTGCTGATCACCGGCGCGGCGCGCGGCATCGGCGCGGCGACCGCGCGGCGCCTCGCGGCGGAGGGCGCGCGGGTCCTCGTCACGGACGTGGACGAGGAGGCGGCCCGGGCGACGGCGGCCGGGCTGCCGGGGGCGCAGTCCGTACGCTGCGACGTGTCCGACCAGGGGTCGGTGGACGCGGCCGTGGCGTACGCGGTGGAGGCCTTCGGGGGTCTCGACGTCCTCGTGAACAACGCGCTCGGGCCCGTGGCCCCCGACCGGGACCGCTTCGAGGACGAGCCGGACGAGGTCTGGACGGTCCAGCACGAGGTCACGTTCATGGGGGCGGTGCGCTGCTCGCGGGCGGCCCTGCCGCACCTGGCGGCGGGCGGGCGCGGGGCGATCGTCACCATCGGGTCGGTCAACGCGGAGGCGGACTTCGGCAACCACGCGTACAGCGCGGCCAAGGCCGGGCTCGCCTCCTTCACCCGCACCCTGGCGGGGGACGCGGCGGCGCGCGGGGTCCGGGTCAACCAGATCAACCCGGGCACGATCGCGACCAGGGCGTGGGAGGGCAGGGAGGACGGGCTCGCCGCCCTGGCCGAGCGGGTCTATCCGCTGGGCCGCGTCGGCACCCCCGAGGACATCGCCGCCGCCGTCGCCTTCCTCGCCTCCCCGGACGCCTCCTGGATCACCGGCACGGTCCTGCGCGTCGACGGCGGACTCCTCGCGGTGAACCGGCACTTCGCGGAGGTGCTGGGGGACTGAGGGGGGACTGAGGAGGGAGGGGACCGCCGGGGGAAAACGTTCGCGGCGCTCCGGAGCCCGGTGACAGGGTGCGGGGCATGGCATCCCCGTACGAGATCCGCGCGGACCACGACGCGGACACGATCGTGGTCTACCAGGCGTACCCGCCCGCCCTCGCCGACGCGGCGCTGCGGGCGGGCCGCTTCGTGGCGCCGTTCTCCTTCCACCGGATGACGTGGATCAAGCCGTCGTTCCTGTGGCTGATGCACCGCAGCAACTGGGGCCGCAAACCGGGCCAGGAGAGGATCCTGGCGGTGCGGATCACCCGGGAGGGCTGGGAGGCGGCCCTCGCGGAGGCGGTCCTGACGACGGCGGACCCGGACGTCCTGTCCCGGGCGCCGGTCCACGTCCAGTGGGACCCGGAGCGCTCCCCGCGCGGAGCGGCCCTGAACCACTACAGCATCCAGGTCGGCGTCGGCCGCCACCGCGTCCGCGCCCTCACCGACGACTGGACGGTCTCTCTCACGGACCTCACGCCCCGCGTCCGCAAGGCCGCCGACCTCCTCCGGGCGGGCGACGCGGCCCGGGCCCGCCGGCACTTCCCGCCGGAGCGGCGGTACCCGCTGCCGGGGCACCTGGAGGCGCGCCTGACGCCGGGGGCGAACGGGCCCGTGTGAAATCGCTCCGACCGAGCAGGCGGAGGAGAAGGGAAGTCAAGGGAGACGGACGAAGAGAGGACGCGATGAGCACCATCCAACGACCGGTCCACGGCAGCGCCGCCGACGCGTCGGTGGGCGACCTCGTCTCGCGGGCGTCGCAGCAGATCTCGGAGCTGGTCCGCGACGAAATGCGCCTGGCACGGGCGGAGATGACCCAGAAGGGCAAGCGGTACGGCGTGGGCGGCGGCCTGTTCGGCGGCGCCGGCCTGGTCGGCGTCCTGGCCGCGCAGGCCCTCGTGGTGGCCGTGATCGCGGCCCTCGCCCTGGTCCTCCCGGTCTGGGCCTCGGCCCTGATCGTCGCCGTCCTGCTCGCGGCGGGCGCGGCGGGCATGGCCCTGGCGGGCAAGAAGCAGATCGACGAGGCGGGCGCACCGGCCCCCGAGCAGACCATCGACAACGTCAAGGCCGACGTGGCCGAGATCAAGGAGAGGGCCCACCGATGAACCAGCAGCCGCACCGCGACAAGACGGCGGCCGACCTCGGGGAACTGCGCGACCAGGCGGAGCGCACCCGCGACGAACTCGGCCGCACGGTCGAGGCGTTGGCGGCCAAGGCGGACGTGAAGGCGCAGGCCGGGGAGAAGGTGGCCGAGGCCAGGGAGAAGGCGGCGGTCGCGACCGGGAAGGCCAAGGAGAAGGCGGCGCAGTCGGCCGGCCTGGTGAAGGAGAAGACGGCGCAGACCGCCGACCTGGCCCGGGAGAAGGCGGCGGTGGCGTCCGAGAAGGCCAAGGAGAAGGCGGTGGTCGCCGGTGACCTGGTGAAGGAGAAGGCGGTCCAGTCGGCCGACCTGGTCAGGGAGAAGGCGGCGCAGACCGCCGACCTGGTCCAGGAGAAGACCCCCGACCCGGTCCTGGAGAAGGCCGGAGCGGTCGCGGAGAAGGCGAAGGCCAATCGCACCCCGCTGCTCGCCGGGGCCGCCGCCCTGGCGGCCTTCCTGCTCCTGCGCCGGGCCCGCCGCGGCCGCCGCTGAGCCCCGTCGCGGCCGGTCGCCGCCGCCCCGGGGGTATGCCTCCCGGGGCGCGGGGCACACGGAGTCCATGCACGGACACCATGCGCGCCCCAGCAGCAGCACTCTGTTCGGCTCCACCTCCGCCCCGTCGTCCGACCGGACCGCGGGCCGGCACTCACGACCGGGCAGGCTCAGCACCCGCCTCCGCCGCCGCATCGCGGTCTACGGGGCGATCGAGTTCCTGTCCACGCACGATCCCGACGACCCGGGCCCCGGCGAGGAGTGCCTGCTCCTGGTCCACGACCGCCAGGTCGTCGGCGAGATCGACTACCGGATGTGCGCGCGGTGCGCCCGGGGCGTCATCACCGGCGTCACCCTCGACGAACGCTTCCACGGCAGCGGCCTGGGCACCCGCGCCCTCTCCCACCTCCGCGCCCGCCACCCGGGAACCGCCTGGCGCAGCACCCTGACCCTCCGCGCCACCCGCGACCTCCTGCGGCGGATGCGCATCCCGACGGCGGATCCGGGGCCGTTCTGCGCGCACGCGGGCTGACGACCCGCGCCCCTACCCGGGGACGAGCCGCCCGGTGAACCCCGCGTCCCGAAGCCGCTCGTAGGCCGCGACCACGGCCCCGGGGATCTCCTGCTCGATCATGAAACCCCGGGCCGGACAGACGATCAGCCGCTGGACGGCCCCCACGAGCATGTCCAGGACGAGCCGGGCGTCCCCGACGGACTCGACGTACGCGCCGAGCGCCCGGGGAGCGGAGGCGCTGACCACCTCCACCTCCGGCCGGAGCCGCCGGGCGGTCGCGTACGCCCGCCGCTCCTCGTACGGCTTGCTGACGAGCAGCACGGACGACACGTCCACCCCGTGCTCCGCGAGCAGTTCCCGGGAGAACCGGACGTTCTCCCCGGTGTTCCGCGCCCGCGTCTCCACGAGTACGACCTCCTCGGGCACTCCGCCCTCCAGCGCCCGCTCCCGGTAGTGCACGGCCTCGCCGCGCGGCATCCGGTCCCGCGTGGTCGGGCTGGTGGCGCCGGTGAACACGATCAGCGGCGCCATGCCCCGCCGGTACAGCTCCACCGCCACATCGGCCACGCCGAGGTCATGGCTCCCGAGCCCGACGGCGAACTCCACGACGGTGCCGTCCGCCGTGCACGTGGTCCGGCGCGGCTCCACGACCCACTCGCCCGGCGGGCCCGGAGCCTTGGCCGAGAGACAGATCGACCTGAGGAGTCTCGAAGCGGCGCGCGCAGCATGAGCGTTCGCGCCGGAGGATTACCCGAGTCTCCCGTCCGGGCGGGAGGACGGGGAGGGCGACGTCGGTCCCTCGCCCGGCGGGCGTGCCCGCCCCGGCTCCGAGCGCCGCCTGACGGCCCACCACCCCGGCCGTACCTCGGTCAGGAGCGGATGCAGCGACCGCACCGCGGCCCGCAGGCTCTCGTCCGTGACCTCAAGGGGCTCCGGAAGGCTCAGCCCGTACCGGCGCAGCCGCCAGAGGTCGAAGACTTCACTCCCGTCGGTCGAGAAGTCCACATCGATCTCGGTGCCGTCGTCGTGCACGAAGCGGCACCCCGCTCCATGGACCGTGTGCGCGTAGGGACCGATGCGGCCGTTCCGGCTGATCCGGCGCGACCGGGCCCGGTCGAGGACATCCGCCGGCCGCTCCAGCGAGGGGGCCGCCGCCCTCATGGCCTCGTCGATCGCGTCCAGAGCACGGGCGTGACCGAGCACGAGGTCATGTGCGGCGCCGACCTGTTCCATGCGGCCTCATCTCCCTTGAGCCCGCGGACGCAGAGGTGGTCCCACGGGGCGGCATCCCGAACCGGTCAGTCGGTCGTAGCGTGTGACGAGCGGAGTCACTCCGACGGCTCGCGCACGTCCACCAGCGCGCCGCCCGCGTGCGCGACCAGCGACTTCGGGTCGATCGCGAAGACCGTGTGCGGGGTGCCCGCCGCCGCCCACACCACGTCGTGGTCGAGGATCCCCCGGTCCGCGAGGACCCGGGTCCGGGTGCGGTGGCCGAACGGCGGGACGCCGCCGATCGCGTACCCCGTCGTCTCCCGGACCAGCTTCGCGTCGGCCCGGGTCACCTTCTCCGCGCCCAGTTCCTCCCGTACCCGCTCGACGTCCACCCGGGACGCGCCGTCCATCAGGACGAGCACCGGCACCCCGTCCGCCGCGAAGACCAGCGACTTCACGATCTCCGCGACCTCGCAGCCGATCGCGTCGGCGGCCTGTCGGGCGGTGCGGGTCTCGTCCGGGAAGCGGCGGACCTCGACGTCGAGCCCCAGCTCTTCGAGCGCGGCGGCGAACAGGGGGTGGGCGGTGCTGTGGGTCGTCATGGGCGCACGCTAGCGGTCCGTGTACGGGCCACGCGACCCGTTTCGCCCCTCGGGAAACCCGCGCGGATCAGCCCGCCTTCAGGACCCTCGCCACCACCGGGCCCGCCGCGTCGCCCCCGTGCCCGCCGGACTGGACGACGGCCGCCGCCGCGAGGTCGCCGGAGTAGCCGGTGAACCAGCTGTTCGAGGTGGCCTGGTTCCCCACCTCCGCCGAGCCGGTCTTCGCGCCCTTCGGCGAGGGCACCCCGGCCATCGCCTCCGCCGCTGTGCCGTTCGTCGCCGCCGCGTTCATCATCCCGCGCAGGCCCTTGGCGACGCCGGGGGAGAGCGGGGCTGCGGTGGCGAACTCGCGGTCGCCGTACTTCTTCGCCACCAGGTACGGCTGGAGGAACCCGCCGTTCTTCACGGTCGCGGAGAGCGAGGCGACGTTCAGGGCGCTCATCGTGATCTTGCCCTGGCCGATGTACGAGGCGGCGGTCTCCACCGACTCCGACGCGGGGACGCTGCCGTCCCCCGCCGTGACGCCGACCTGCCAGTCGAGCCCGATCCCGAAGGAGTCGCGGGCGGTCGTGCCGAGGGCGGTGTTGTGGATCCCCTTCGCCTTGAGCGGCGTGATCGCCTTGATGAAGGCGGTGTTGCAGGAGCGGCGGAAGGAGTCGGTGAGGGTGCCGCCGTTGATCTCGAAGTCCTCGAGGTTGTGGAACGTGTAGCCGTCCCACTGCACGGTCGGCGGGCACGCGACGGCGCTGCCGGGCATGGCCACGCCCTGCTGCATCATCATGGCCGCCGTCACGATCTTCATCGTCGAGCCGGGGGCCTGCGCCCCCTCCAGGGCCGCGTTGAAGCCCTCCGCCGGGCTGTTCGCCACCGCCCGTATCGCGCCCGTGGACGGCTCGATCGCCGCCACCGAGGCCTGGGAGTACGCCTTGACCGCCTTCTCGGCCGCCGCCTGCACCCCCGCGTCGATGGTGGTCTCGATCGTGCCCGGCTTGCCCTTCCGCAGGACGAGGAGGGTGGTGTCGGCGACGGTCCCGGCGTCCGACTCGATCCAGGTCTCGACCCCGGTCGTGCCGCCGGCCTCCGCCCCGTACCGCTGCCGCAGGGTGTCGATGATCACGCCGAGCGAGGGGTACTTCTCCTTGGTCAGCTCCACCCCGTTCCGGTCGACGGCCCGGACGGAGGCGACCTTCGCGGTGCCGGTGCGCAGCGTCGCGCCGGCGGTCAGCTTCGGGTGGAGGACGGCCGGCAGCCACCGCACCAGCGGCCGGCCGGTGGACGTCCCCCGGACCACGGTCAGCTCGGAGGCGTACGACAGCTCCTTGGACACGCCCTCGTACGAGACCGTCGCCTTCACCGTGAACGGCACCTTCGTGCCGACCGGCGTCCCCGGGACGATCACCGCCTTCGAGACCTTCGCGCCCTCCTTGTAGGCGAGCAGCGCGGGGCCGGCCGTGACCGGGTCGTTCGTGAGCTGAGCGGCCTTGTCCGACTCCCCGGCCGCCCAGGCCGCCAGGAAGTCCTTCGCGGTGGCCGTCGTCTCCTCGGGCGTGACCGGCCCCGATCTCCTCTCCGGTACGGCCTCGCTCCGGGTGTTCACGGTCGAGTCGCCGCCCGTGACCCCGTTCCACAGGTTGTAGCCCCCGTACCCGACCCCGCCCGCGACGACCGCGAAGACCCCTCCGACGATCGCGACCTTGGCTCCACTGCGCATGGCTGCGTTTCCCCTCCCCCAGACGACCGTCCAGTCAAGCAGCGCCTCCTGCGTGTGTCGAGCAACTTCCGTCATGTCCGTCAGGCCGCCGGGCCGCCCGCCACATCCCCCGACCGGTCGTACAACCTTTCGACTTCTGGAGGTGTCGAAGGGGTGAACAGCGTGGGTGACGACCCGTCACCCACGCCTCCGGACATACGACGCGGCATGTGTGAGAGACACGCCGCGACAGGGGGATTGCATGGCACGCGTACGCAAGGCCGTCGTGATCGCGACGGCACTGGTGGCCGGTCTCGGGCCGGTGGCACTGGGCGGGGCCTCCGCCTTCGCCGCACCGGCTCCCGTCCCGGCGACCGCACCGGCTGCCGCACCGGCGGCCGTGGCCGAGGTGGGGACGGTCGAGCAGGAGGGGGGCCGGCTGACCGTTCCCGCCGGCGAGGAGGGGCCGGTCACGCTGCGGCTGAAGGTCTCGCTCCCGGCCGGGGTCACGGGTCCCGTGAAGGCCCGGGTGGAACTGCCCATCACCAACTGGCCGCCCGGTGGCTGGACCGACCACCGGACGGCGGCCCAGATCGACTCCACCTGCGCGATCGACGGGGGCGTGCCCGCGCGGTGCGACTGGGTCGGAACGAGCTTCACCGACGAGCCCGGCCCCTACCGGGTGCTCCTCGACCTGCCGGCCACCGAGGCCGCCACCACCCTCACCTACGCCGTGACGATCGACCTGCCCGAGACGCTCGGGTGGATCGGCTCCCTCGACGCGCCCGTCACGCTGAAGGACGCCGCCGGCACCGTGGTCGCCGAGGGCAAGGCCGGACTCGACGTCGTCCCGGGCCGCCCGGCCTCCTGGAACCGGGGCGCCGTGCACGCCCGCGACAAGGCCGGTGTCCTCTGGCGCTACGAGGGCACCGCCGATCCCGCCCGACCGCTGGCGGAGCCCAAGAGGGTCGGCGGCGGCTGGGACGTCTACAGCGCCGTCGTTCCGGTCGACACCACCCGCGCGAGCGGGCACGGCGACCTCGTCGCCCGGGACAAGGCCGGGGTCCTCTGGTACTACAAGGGCACCGGCGACCCCGCCGCCCCCTTCGCGCCCCGCGTCCGCGTGGGTGCCGGCTGGAACGCCTACACCGCCCTCGTGGGCCGCTCCGGCGACCTCGTCGCCCGGGACGGGGCCGGAGTCCTCTGGTTCTACAGGGCCACCGGCAAGGTCACCGCCCCCTTCGCGCCCCCCGTGCGGGTGGGCGGCGGCTGGAACGCGTACGACCGGCTCACCTCCCTGGGCCTGGACGGCGCCCTGGCCCGGGACACGGACGGCGTGCTGTGGAAGTACGACCCGAGGCCCCTCGCGGGCTCCTCCGACAACCAGCCCTACTATCCGCGGTTCCGGGTGGGCGGCGGCTGGAACGTCTACACCGCCGTCGTCGGCACGACCGACCTCGGCCGCGACCGGACCTCCGACCTGGTGGCCCGTGACAAGGAGGGGAAGCTCTGGCTCTACCAGGGCGTCGCCGGCGAGAACGTCGCCCCCGGCCCCGCCCGCACCCTCGTCGGGAACGGCTGGAACGCGTACGACCTCCTCTTCTGAGCCGCACGGATTCCGGGCCGCACGCCCTCTCGTGCGAAAGGCCGCGGGCCCCGGGAGACAGATCCCCGGGGCCCGCGGCCCTGTCGTGTCCGGTCTCACACCGCTCTCACACCCACGTGTCCAGCCACATCCGCCCCCGCCAGTCCTCCAGCGGAATCGGCGTGCCCGTGTAGATCGGCCAGAAGTAGATGAAGTTCCAGACGATGAGCAGGACGAGGCAGCCCGCCGCCACCGCGCCGAAGGTGCGGCGCTTCTCCGAGGAGCCCCGGGGGCCGATGAGCGCGCCCAGCATCATGGCGACCGCCAGGCAGAGGAAGGGCACGAAGACGACCGCGTAGAAGAGGAAGATGGTGCGCTCCTGGTAGAGGAACCAGGGGAGCCAGCCGGCCGCGATGCCGCAGGCGATCGCGCCCGCGCGCCAGTCGCGGCGGAAGGCCCAGCGCCACAGGACGTACAGGATCGCGAAGCAGGCGGCCCACCACAGGAGCGGGGTGCCCAGGGCGAGGACCTCCTGGGCGCACTTCTCGGTCGCGTCGGCCGGGCAGCCCTTCGCGCCGGGCGCCGGGGACTCGTAGAAGTACGAGACGGGGCGGCCGAGGACGATCCAGGACCAGGGGTTCGACTCGTACGTGTGCGGCGAGGTCAGGCCCACGTGGAACGAGTAGACCTCGGTCTCGTAGTGCCAGAGGCTGCGCAGCCACTCCGGCAGCCAGCTCCAGGTCCCGCCGCCGTTCAGCTTGTCCTGGTCGGCGGCCCAGGAGCGGAAGTAGCCCTTGTCGCTGACGATCCAGCCGGTCCAGGTCACCAGGTACGTCACGATCGCGACCGGCACCACCGACACGAACGCCGGGACCAGGTCCTTCTTCGCCACCGCCAGGTGCGGCTGGACCGCGCCCGCCGTGCGCCGCCCCGCCACGTCCCACAGGACCGTCATCAGGCCGAAGGCCACCATGACGTACAGGCCGTTCCACTTCGTCGCCGCCGCGAGCCCCAGCATCACCCCGGCCGCGATCCGCCACGGCCGCCAGCCGAGGCGCAGCGTCTCCGCGATCTCCCTGTCCGGCCGCAGCACCCCCTCCTCGTCCTCCGGGAGCGCCGCCGCCAGCCGCTTCCTGACCCGGTCGCGGTCCAGGACGAAGCAGCCGAAGGAGGCGAGCACGAAGAACATCAGCACCTGGTCGAGGAGCGCGGTGCGGCTCATCACGAAGTGCAGCCCGTCGACCGCCAGCAGCAGGCCCGCCAGACAGCCCAGGAGCGTCGAGCGGAACAGGCGCCGCCCGATCCGGCACAGCATGAGCACCGACAGGGTGCCCAGCAGGGCCACCATGAAGCGCCAGCCGAACGGCTCGAAGCCGATCAGCTTCTCGCCCAGGCCGATCACCCATTTGCCCATCGGCGGATGGACGACGTAGCCCGGGTCGGTCGGCACGAGCACCGAGCCCGGGTCGGCGAGGACCGTCTTGTCGATGTCCTTCGGCCAGGCCCCCTCGTACCCCTGGTTGATCAGCGCCCAGGAGTCCTTGGCGTAGTACGTCTCGTCGAATATCACCGCGTTCGGCTTGCCCAGGTTCCAGAACCGGAGCACGCCCGCGACCGCCGTGACCAGGAGCGGGCCGCCCCAGGCGAGCAGCCGCCACAGCCGTTCGGCCCGGTCGGGGCCGACGCCGAGGAGCGACCACACGCGCGCGGAGGGCCGGGTGTACGGGGGGTCGAGCCGCTCCCGCAGCCCGATGGGGGCGGCGCTTCCGGCGGGGGGCGCGTAGCCGAAGCGCCGGAGCCGCTGCTGCCACGAAGAGGGCTCTGCCACGGACTGCCGGCCCTCCAGGGTCTCGGGTGCGGTACTGGTCACCGCGCCATCGTAGGGAACGCGCCTGTGCGCGTCGCCTGTCCGGGCTGGGAGGATGACACCTGTGACAGGAACGCTGGTACTCGCAGGGACCCCCATCGGCGACATCGCGGACGCCCCGCCCCGGCTCGCCACCGAGCTGGAGAACGCGGACATCGTGGCCGCCGAGGACACCCGCAGGCTGCGCGGCCTGACCCGGGCGCTCGGCATCCACACCTCCGGGCGCGTCGTCTCGTACTTCGAGGGCAACGAGTCCGCCCGGACGCCCGAGCTGGTCGAGGCGCTGGTCGGCGGGGCGCGGGTGCTGCTCGTGACCGACGCGGGGATGCCGTCCGTGTCGGACCCCGGCTACCGGCTCGTCGCCGCCGCCGTCGAGGAGGGCGTCAAGGTGACGGCCGTCCCCGGGCCGTCCGCCGTCCTCACCGCCCTCGCCCTCTCCGGGCTGCCCGTCGACCGCTTCTGCTTCGAGGGCTTCCTGCCGAGGAAGGCGGGCGAGCGCCTCGGGCGGCTGCGCGAGGTCGCGGACGAGCGGCGGACCCTCGTCTACTTCGAGGCCCCGCACCGGCTCGACGACACGCTCGCCGCGATGGCCGAGGTCTTCGGCGCCGACCGCCGGGCCGCCGTCTGCCGCGAGCTGACCAAGACGTACGAGGAGGTCAAGCGGGGCCCGCTCGCCGACCTCGCGGCCTGGGCGGCCGAGGGCGTACGGGGCGAGATCACCGTCGTCGTCGAGGGCGCCCCGGAGCCCGGCCCCGCCGCCCTCGACGCGGACGAACTGGTCCGCCGCGTGCGGATCCGCGAGGAGGCGGGCGAACGCCGCAAGGAGGCGATCGCGGCGGTCGCCGCGGACGCGGGGCTGCCGAAGCGCGAGGTCTTCGACGCGGTGGTGGCAGCGAAGAACGCGGGGGCCGCTGCGCGGGGCTGAGCGGGGGTGCGGGGTGCGGCCGGGGCCTTGCCTTGCGGCGCGGCGCCGAGCCGAGGTGGCGCGGCGGGGCCGGGGCCTCGTGGTGCGGAGCCGTGCGCGGGTCGAACAAACAGGTGAAGTTTTCGTACAACCCCTCGCGTCGATCATGAGTCTGAACAGGCACGGCACTCCCCGTGTCCGTTCTTCTCGTGGGGGTTCACCTTGCAGTTCCGTTCCACCCGCCTCGCCCTGGCCGTCACCGCCGTCCTCACCGTCACGGCCCTCGGGGCCGGCACGCTGGCGACCGCTCCGGCCGCGCTGGCCGCCGGGCCGGTCGCGGCGCCGGCCCAGAAGGCCGCCGATCTGCCCGTCTACCCGGAGGGCACGGACCCCGGGGGCGTGGGCGCCTCCGGCTTCCTGACGTACTTCTTCGCCGACGACACCTCCCGGAAGCTGCTCTGGACGCCGTACGGCGGGGGCCCGAGGACCCTTCTGGAGGTGGCGGAGGGCGGCGGCTGGACCGTGGGCGCCGGTGATGTGGTCGTCTTCGGCGACGACAACTGGATCTATGAGATGCAGTCGCTCACCCTGCGGAACATGGCCACCCCGTCCGCCCCCGCCGTCGGCATCGATCTCCGCCCGCTGAACGGCACCTTCGTGGCCGTCCTGAGCCCGACCAGCGTCCTCGCGCAGCTGAAGAAGGCGGACGGTACGGCGGAGCTGCACGTCGTGACCAAGGACGGCGCCGCGACGAACACCCGCAAGGTCACGGGGCTCCCCGCGGACACCACCGAGTTCTTCGGCTCGGAGGTCCGGGACGGCGTCGTCCTCGTCGGATACGAGACGGGCCCGGCGAACGCCCGGACCGGCGGCCGCGCCCTGGTCGACACGGCGGCCGGCACGGCCACCGAGACGTACGCCTCCGCCGAGGCCGGGCGCGGCTTCGGCAGCCTGCAGTTCTCCGCCTCGCACGTCGCCTGGTACGAGTACGAGTCCGGCACCGGCGGGATCATCCGGTCCGTCGACCGCAGGACCCGCGAGGTGAAGCGGACCGTCCTCGGCCCGCACAACGCCGAGTGGTACACCTCGCTCGTGGGCGACCGCCTGGTCTACGGCAACCCCAAGACCCCGGTCCGGGCCGTCTCCCTGGCCACGGGCGAGGTCCAGGACCTCCTGGACTCCGGCTCCGCGGCGCTGACCGCGCCGGACGGCACCGCCGTGGTGCGCGGCGCCCGGGCCGCCGACGGCAAGGGACTGTTCCGGATCGACACCGCGCAGGACGGCACCCTGAAGGCCGTCAAGGTGGCGGACGAGGCCCCGCTGCCCGAGCTGGCGGTCGACCAGGTCCACGTCCCCGACACGGTGGACCTCGACCGGACCGGCGGCAAGGTGACCCTGGGCTGGACGCTGTCCCGCCCCGACGCCCTCCTGGACGTCACGCTCACCCACACCGCCACGGGCCAGGAGTTCCGCACGCGCGTGAACGCCCCCGCCGAGGGCACCCGCTTCTCCTTCACCTGGGACGGCACCATCGACGGCGTGGACGCGCCGAACGGCTCGTACGGGGTGGAGGCCGAGGCGACGACGCTCGACGGCACCGGCGAGCCCGCCTACCAGGGCTGGCTCATGAAGGTGTCCCGCGCGTACAACCCGCACGACTACACGAACAACGGCTCCACCGACATCCTCGCCCGTGACAAGGACGGCGTGGTGTGGAGCGACGACCTGCGGGACCGGCCCGCGGACGGCACCACCGCGAGCGCCCGGCGCACCAAGGCGGGCTGGGGCTGGCAGATCTATCCGCAGATCGAGGCCGTCGGCGACATCGCGGGCAGCGGCGTCGGCGACCTGGTCGCCGTCGACGGCTCCGGCGTGCTCTGGCACTACCTCGGCAAGGGTGACGGCACGTTCACCGCCCGGACGAAGGTCGGCGGCGGCTGGCAGGTCTACGACCGGCTCGCGGGCGGCAGCGACCTGAACGGCGACGGCCGCGCCGACCTGGTCGCCACCGACAAGGCTGGTGACCTGTGGCTGTACAAGGGCACGGGCAACGCCTCGGCGCCGTTCGCGGCCCGTACGAAGATCGGCTTCGGCTGGGGGATCTACAACCAGATCACGGCCGTCGGCAACATCGCGGGAGCGGCCGCCGGAGACCTCGTCGCCCGCGACAAGGACGGCGTCCTCTGGCTCTACCTCGGCAAGGGTGACGGCACCTTCGCCGCCCGCACGAAGATCGGCGGCGGCTGGAACGCCTTCAGCCAGCTCGTCGGCGCCGGCGACGTCGACGACGACGGGCGCCCGGACCTGATCGCGTACGGGGCGGGCGGCACGTACGTCTACCGCTCGACGGGCTCCCCCACCGCCCCGTTCACGCGCGGGACGACGACGTTGTACGCGGGCGAGGGCACGAAGTTCGACAACGTCTTCTAGGGTCCGCCGACTGATCCGCCCGCGGGTCCGCCGACGGATCCGCCCGCGGGTCCGCCGGAGCATCCGCCCCGGCGGACCCGCGCGGCCCGCGCTCCCCCGCCTTACGCTGGAAGGTAAAGCCGAACCCGGCGCCGGGATATTTTCCCCGGGCCCTCGGCAAGGGAAGGGCCAAGAGCCTCCCATGGTTCCTCCCCCGCTGATGCGCTCCGGCCCGAAAAGGCGTCCACTGATCAGTGGAGAGGAGCTGGCATGAGCGAGATCACCGGCACCGGCACATCCGTCGCCCACGAGGCGTACGCCTTCGCCTGCATGCGCTGCGGATACGGCTGGGAGCAGGCGTACGACATAGAGCACCACGTCGACGCCGCCGGCCAGGAATTCGTCGTCTACAAGGCCGGGGGAGAGCGGGTCCCGTCCCCGCTGTCCCGTCCCACCTGCATGAACTGCGGCGGCCACGTCGTCCGGATCATGCGCGCGGGGCAGGTGTCCTCGGTGCTCGACCTGATCGCCGCGACGGAGAAGCACGGGCACGGATCCCGGGAGACCAAGCCGATCGGGCCCGCCGGACCCATCGGGCAGGAGCTGACCGAGGGCCCGGACGTCCCGCCCGTCCCGCACCACTGGCACCTGTCGGACCTCCTGCACCCCTTCCGGAAGCGCGGGTAGCCGGAAAAGCGGCGGGCGTCGGCACGTACGGCCCTCGTACGATCGGGGCCATGAGTGCCAAGGACGCCCCGCCGCCGCTGCCCGAACCCCTCCTCGTGGAGGTCGCGGACTCGCACACCCATCTGGACATGCAGTCCGGGACCGTCGAGGAGGCCCTGGTGAAGGCCGCCGCCGTCGGCGTCACCACGGTCGTGCAGGTCGGCTGCGACGTGAAGGGCTCCCGGTGGGCCGCCGAGACGGCCGCCGCCCACGAGAACGTGCACGCCGCCGTCGCCCTGCACCCCAACGAGGCCCCCCGGATCGTCCTGGGGGACCCCGACGGCTGGTCCCGCCAGGGGGCGCGCGAGGGCGGCGGGGACGCGGCCCTCGACGACGCGCTCGCCGAGATCGACCGGCTCGCCGCCCTGCCGTACGTGCGCGGGGTCGGCGAGACCGGCCTCGACTTCTTCCGCACCGGACCGGAGGGCGTCGCCGCGCAGGAGCGTTCCTTCCGCGCCCACATCGAGATCGCCAAGCGGCACGGCAAGGCGCTCGTCATCCACGACCGCGAGGCCCACGCCGACGTGCTGCGCGTCCTGGACGAGGAGGGCGCCCCCGAGCGGACCGTCTTCCACTGCTACTCCGGCGACGCCGAGATGGCGGAGATCTGCGCGGCCAAGGGCTACTACATGTCCTTCGCGGGCAACGTCACCTTCAAGAACGCCCAGCCGCTCCGGGACGCCCTCGCGGTCGCCCCCCTGGAGCTCGTCCTCGTCGAGACCGACGCCCCCTTCCTCACCCCGGCGCCCTTCCGGGGCCGGCCCAACGCCCCGTACCTGATCCCGGTCACCGTCCGGGCCATGGCGGAGGTGCGCGGGATCGGGGAGAACGAGCTGGCGGAGGCCATCGCGGTGAACACGGCCCGCGCGTTCGACTACTGAGCGCGAGGGCGCCGCACCGACGGTCACCGATCCATAACGGTTACGGGAAGTAGTCGGGTCGTCATGGAGGGTGGCCGGGGTCGGGGCTAGGGTCCCGGCCTCGTGAGCACTTCCCAGGGCAGTCACCGGGCCGGTCGCCGGAGCGGCGGCACGGCTCCCGGCGTCCTCCCCGCCCCTCCCGGCCCCTCCGCGCCCCCGGGCCCGCCCCTCCACGAGCTGCCCCTCCACGAGCAGCCCACGCAGGCGGCGCCCCTGGTCGCGCCCGGAAGAGCCTCCGGGGGAGCGCCCGGGAGAGCACCCGGCACCGGAGCCGCGTCCGGCACCGGGGGAGCGCCCGGAGGAGCCCCCGGCACCGTCCCCGGGCAGGGCACCCGGGCCGGGGCCCGCCGCGCCGCCCGCCGCCGCAAGGCCTCCGGGGGATCCGGGGCGTCCGGGGGATCCGGGGGACGGCCCGCGGGGGCCGTGGGAGAGGGCCTGCGGCGGCTCGTCCCGCAGGCCCTCGTCGTCGCCTTCCTGGCCGGCGGCACCACCGCCTTCGTCGCCGACGACAAGGCCGTCCGGCTCTCCGTCGACGGCGTCCCCCGCACCCTGCACACCTTCGCCGACGACGTCGGGGAGCTCCTCGCCGACGAGGGCCTGGCCGTCGACGGGCACGACATCGTCGCCCCCGCGCCCGGCCACGCCCTCGCCGACGGCGACGAGGTCGTGGTCCGCTACGGACGCCCGGTCACCCTCACCCTCGACGGCCGGCGCCACCGGGTGTGGACGACCGCCCGGAGCGTCGAGGAGGCGCTGCGGCAGCTCGGGGTCCGGGCGGAGGGCGCGTACCTCTCGGTCTCCCGCTCGGCCGCCATCTCCCGGCACGGCCTCGCCCTCGACGTGCGCACCGAGCGGGCCGTCACCTTCCTGGCCGACGGGCGCGAGCGGACCGTCCGCACCAACGCCGCCACCGTCGGGGAGGCGCTCGCCGAGACCGGGATCACCCTCGCCGGGCAGGACGCCCTCTCCGTGGACCCCGGCTCCTTCCCCCGCGACGGCCAGACGGTCACCGTGCTGCGGATCACCGACAGCAGGCGGGTGCGCGAGGAGACCGTGCCGTACGCCGTCGAGCGGGTCCGCGACCCGGAGCTCTTCGCCGGGACCGAGGTCGTCGAACGGCAGGGCGTCCACGGCCTGCGCCGCGTCACGTACGCCCTGCGCTCGGTCAACGGCGCCCAGGGGCGGCCCCGCAGGATCGGCGAGGAGATCGTCCGCGAGCCCGTCAGCCGCACGGTCCGGGTCGGCACCCGCCGCCCGCCCGCCTCCGTCGCCGGCGCCGACGGCCTCGACTGGGCCGCGCTCGCCGCCTGCGAGTCCGGCGGCCGGCCGGACGCCGTCGACCCCTCGGGGACGTACGGCGGGCTCTACCAGTTCGACCCCGCCACCTGGCGCTCCCTCGGCGGCACCGGCACCGCCCAGGACGCGCCCGCCGCCGAGCAGACCTTCCGCGCGAAGAAGCTGTACGTCCGGCGCGGGGCGAGCCCGTGGCCCCACTGCGGGCGCCGGCTGGGCGGGTGAGCGGCGGGCCGGGCAACAGGTAAGGCCTAGTCTGTACTGGTGAGCGACACCACCGGTCCCGAAACCTCCGACGCCCTCCTCGGCCCCGCCGACATCCGTGAGCTGGCCGCCGCCCTCGGCGTGCGCCCCACGAAGCAGAAGGGCCAGAACTTCGTCATCGACGCCAACACCGTCCGGCGGATCGTCCGCACGGCCGGGGTGCGCCCCGACGACGTGGTCGTGGAGGTGGGGCCCGGCCTCGGCTCCCTCACCCTGGCCCTCCTGGAGGCCGCGGACCGGGTGACCGCCGTCGAGATCGACGACGTGCTCGCCGCCGCGCTGCCCGCCACCATCCAGGCCCGGACGCCCGCGCGGGCCGACCGCTTCGCGCTCGTGCACTCCGACGCCATGCTGGTCGAGGAGCTGCCGGGCCCGGCGCCCACCGCGCTCGTCGCGAACCTGCCGTACAACGTGGCCGTGCCCGTCCTGCTGCACATGCTGGAGCGCTTCCCGACCATCGAGCGGACCCTCGTCATGGTCCAGGCCGAGGTCGCGGACCGGCTCGCCGCCGGCCCCGGAAACAAGGTGTACGGCGTGCCGTCGGTGAAGGCCAACTGGTACGCCGAGGTGAAGCGGGCCGGCGCCATCGGCCGCAACGTCTTCTGGCCCGCGCCGAACGTCGACTCCGGCCTGGTCTCCCTGGTCCGCCGCACCGAGCCGCTCGCGACCACCGCCACCCGGCAGGAGGTCTTCGCGGTCGTCGACGCGGCCTTCGCCCAGCGCCGCAAGACCCTCCGCGCGGCCCTCGCGGGCTGGGCGGGCTCCCCGGCGGCGGCCGAGGAGGCCCTGGTGAAGGCCGGGATCTCGCCGCAGGCGCGCGGCGAGTCCCTGACGGTGGAGGAGTTCGCCCGGATCGCGGAGGCGAAGGCGTGAGCGGCGGTACGGAGCGGGGGAACGGCGGTACGGAGCCGGTGCGCGGCGGCACGGACGCGGTCGGCGCCGGTACGGGCGGTACGGGTGCCGGGAACGAGGGGCGGCGGTCCGTCACCGTCCGCGTCCCCGCCAAGGTCAACGTCCAGCTCGCGGTCGGCGCGGCCCGCCCCGACGGCTTCCACGACCTGGCCAACGTCTTCCTCGCCGTCTCCCTGTACGACGAGGTGACCGCCACCCCCGCCGGGACCCTGACGGTCACCTGCGAGGGCCCGGACGCCGACAAGGTGCCGCTCGACCGCACCAACCTCGCCGCCCGCGCCGCCGAACTCCTCGCCGCCCGGCACGGCATCGCCCCGGACGTGCACCTGCACATCGCCAAGGACATCCCGGTCGCCGGCGGCATGGCGGGCGGCAGCGCGGACGGCGCGGGCGCGCTGCTCGCGTGCGACGCGCTCTGGGGCCTGGACACCCCCCGCGCCGAACTCCTCGACATCTGCGCCCAGCTGGGCTCCGACGTGCCGTTCAGCCTGGTCGGCGGGGCGGCGCTCGGCACCGGACGCGGCGAGAGGCTGACGGAGCTGCCGGTCGGCGGCGCCTTCCACTGGGTGTTCGCCGTCGCGGACGGCGGGCTCTCCACCCCGGTCGTCTTCGGCGAGTTCGACCGGCTCACCGAGGGCACGGACATCCCCGAACCGGCCGCCTCCCCGGCCCTCCTGGAGGCCCTGCGCACCGGCGACACCACCGCCCTCGCGGGCGCCCTCGCCAACGACCTCCAGGCCCCGGCGCTCTCCCTGCGCCCCTCGCTCGCCGCGACCCTGGCGGCCGGCACGGACGCGGGCGCGCTCGCCGCGCTGGTCTCCGGCTCGGGCCCGACGACCGCGTTCCTGGTGAAGGACGCGGAGACGGCGACGGCGGTCGCCGCCGCCCTGACCGCCTCCGGCACCTGTCGCACGGCCCGCACGGCGACGTCCCCGGCGCCGGGCGCGCGCCTCGTCCCGTACGGATAGGTACGGACAGCACGGGCCCGCACACGGGCGCGGATACTCGGGTACGCGCCTGAGTACCCGCGCCCTGTTCCTGGACCGGGCGCCCGCGGGACCGTACCCGCATGGGAAGCAGCAACCGCCTCCGCGCGCGTGACCTCGCCGCCGCCACGCCCTCCACCCGGGACCGGTACGTCGACCTGCTCCGGGTCGCCTCGCTCGCCGTCGTCGTGCTCGGGCACTGGCTGATGGCGGCGGTCGGCCCGGGCGGGCAGGTGGGGAACCTGCTCGCGGTTGTGCCGGAGCTCCAGGCGGGGACCTGGCTGTTCCAGGTCATGCCGGTGTTCTTCTTCGTCGGGGGCTTCTCGCACGCCCTCGCCCACCGCTCCCGCCCCCGGTACGCGGAGTTCCTGCGGGCCCGGCTCCAGCGGCTGCTGCGGCCCACCACGGCGTTCGTCGCGGTGTGGGGCGCGGCCGCGCTCGCGCTCCAGCTGCTCGGCGCCGACGGCGGCCTCACCGGGGTCGCGCTGCGGCTCGTCACCCAGCCGCTCTGGTTCATCGGGATCTACCTGGCGATGGTCGCCTTCACCCCGCCGCTCCTGAGGCTGCACGAGCGCTGGGGCTGGGGCGCGTTCGCCGCGCTCGCGGGCGGCGCGGTCGCCGTCGACGTCCTGCGGTTCGCGGCGCACGTGCCGTTCGTCGAGTTCCTGAACTTCGCGTGCGTGTGGCTGGCGGTCCACCAGCTCGGCTTCCTGCGCGCCGACGGCATGATCCGCCGCCCGGCCCTGCTCGCCGGTGCGGGCCTCGTCGGCGCGGCCGCGCTCGTCGCCCTCGGGCCGTACCCCCTCTCCATGGTCGGGATGCCCGGCGAGAAGGTCTCGAACATGGCCCCGCCGACCCTCGCCCTGCTCTGCCACGGCCTGTGGCTGGTCGGCGCGGTCGAGCTCCTGAAGGGGCCCGGGGCCCGGCTCGTCGCCCGCGCCGGGGTCTGGCGGGCGGTGGTCGCCGCCAACGGGATCGCGATGACCGCCTTCCTCTGGCACCTGACGGCCATGCTCGGGGTGTACGGGGCGCTGCTCGGGACCGGCGTGGGGCTGCCCGACCCCGCCTCCGGCGCCTGGTGGGCGCAGGTGCCGCTCCGGTTCGCGGCGGCGGCCCTGCTCACCGCCCTGCTCGTCGCCGCCTTCCGCCGCTTCGAGGCCCCCGTGCCGCCCGCCCCGTCGACCGGCGGGGGCGGCCCGCTCGCCGCGCTCGGCATCACCCTGGCCCTGCTGGGCGTCCTCGGCCTCTCCCTGACCGGCTTCGCGGGGCTCCTCGACGGCCACGCGGCGACCCTGATCGTCCTCCCGCTCACGGCCCCGGCCGCCGTGGCGCTGATCCTGGCGGGATGGCTGGCGGTGGAGCGGGCGGGCCGGGCCGGCTGAGCGCCGCGAGGCCCGTCGGTCCCACGGTCTACCCTGGACGTCGATCGATCACCCCGTCAGGAGTCAACGTGGCCGTCAACCTGGTCAATGTCGAGAACGTCAGCAAGGTGTACGGCACCCGTGCCCTGCTCGACGGCGTCTCGCTCGGCGTCTCCGAGGGGGACCGGATCGGGGTCGTGGGCCGCAACGGCGACGGCAAGACCACCCTCATCCGGATGCTCGCCCGCCTGGAGGAGGCCGACACCGGCCGCGTCACCCACAGCGGCGGCCTGCGCCTGGGCGTCCTCACCCAGCACGACTCGCTCGACCCGGAGGCCACCATCCGGCACGAGGTCATCGGCGTCATGGCCGACCACGAGTGGGCCGGCAGCGCCAAGATCCGCGACGTGCTCACCGGCCTCTTCGGCGGGCTCGACCTGCCCGGCTTCGAGAACGGCCTGGACACCGTCATCGGCCCGCTCTCCGGCGGCGAGCGGCGCCGGATCGCGCTCGCCAAGCTCCTCATCGAGGACCAGGACCTCATCGTCCTCGACGAGCCCACCAACCACCTCGACGTCGAGGGCATCTCCTGGCTCGCCCAGCACCTGCAGAACCGGCGCTCGGCGCTCGTCTGCGTCACCCACGACCGCTGGTTCCTCGACCAGGTCTGCACCCGCATGTGGGACGTGCAGCGCGGTGACGTGCACGAGTACGAGGGCGGCTACTCCGACTACGTCTTCGCCCGCGCCGAGCGCGAGCGGATCGCGGCCACGGAGGAGGTCAAGCGGCAGAACCTGATGCGCAAGGAGCTGGCCTGGCTGCGGCGCGGCGCCCCCGCCCGCACCTCCAAGCCCCGCTACCGCATCGAGGCGGCCAACGAGCTGATCGCCGACGTGCCGCCGCCGCGCGATACCAGCGAGCTGATGAAGTTCGCCAACGCGCGCCTGGGCAAGACGGTCTTCGACCTGGAGGACGTGACCGTCACCGCCGGGCCCAAGGAGCTGCTCGGGCACCTCACCTGGCAGCTCGGCCCCGGCGACCGCGTCGGCCTGGTCGGCGTCAACGGCGCGGGCAAGACCTCGCTCCTACGGGCCCTCGCGGACGCGGCCCGCAGCGGCGGCGAGATCCAGCCCGCCGCCGGGCGGATCGTCGTCGGCAAGACCGTCCGGCTCGCCTACCTCTCCCAGGACGTCACCGAGCTCCCCGGCACCCTGCGCGTCCTGGAGGCCGTGCAGCAGATCCGCGACCGGGTCGACCTCGGCAAGGGCCGCGAGATGACGGCCGGGCAGCTCTGCGAGCAGTTCGGCTTCTCCAAGGAGAAGCAGTGGACGCCGGTCGCCGACCTCTCCGGCGGCGAGCGCCGCAGGCTCCAGCTGCTGCGCCTGCTCATGGACGAGCCGAACGTCCTCTTCCTCGACGAGCCCACCAACGACCTCGACATCGAGACCCTGACCCAGCTGGAGGACCTCCTCGACGGCTGGCCGGGCTCCATGGTCGTCATCTCCCACGACCGGTTCTTCATCGAGCGGACCACCGACAAGACGTTCGCCCTGCTCGGCGACCGGACGCTGCGGATGCTGCCGCGCGGCATCGACGAGTACCTGGAGCGGCGCCGCAGGGCCGTCGAGGCGTCCGTCCCGGCGCCCGCCGCCGCCCCCGCGCAGCCGAAGCCGGGCGTCTCGGCCGCCGACGCGCGCGCCGCGAAGAAGGAGCTCCAGAAGGTCGAGCGGCAGCTCGACAAGGTCTCCGGGAAGGAGGCGCAGCTCCACGCCCGGATCGCGGACAACGCCACCGACTTCGAGAAGGTGGCGAAGCTCGACGCGGAGCTGCGCGAGCTCGTCGCGGAGCGTGAGGAGCTGGAGATGCGCTGGCTGGAACTGGCCGAGGACGCATAACGAGGGCATTACAGGCCGGTCCTCCCTTGGGAACAAGGGGTGGACCGGTCGCTTTTGCGCCATTGCGTGAGTGGTAGAAAGAAAACCCGTTCACGCCTAGGGGGAACCAGCCGATGACACAGCCGCCCAGCAACCAGCCGCCGGGGGGCTTCGGAGCCCCTCAGGACCCGAACCAGCCCTCGGGCCAATCCCCCCAGCCGGGGCAGCCGCCCGTACCGCCGGTTCCGCCGCAGGCGCCGCCGGTCCCGCCCGCCCCGCAGGGCCCGCCGCCGGCCGCGCCGGGCCCGTACGGGCAGGCCCCGCAGCAGCCCGCGCCCGGGTACGGCTACCCGCAGCAGCCCGGACAGCAGCCGGGCCAGCCCGGCCCCTACGGGCAGCCGGTGCCGCCGCCCTACGGGTACCCGCAGCAGGGCCAGCAGACCGGCCCGTACGGCCAGCAGCCCAACCCCTACGGCGGCTACCCCACCCAGCCCGGTTACCCCGGCGCCCCGACCCCGCCGCCCGGCGGCGGTCCCGGCAAGAACCGGACCGCGCTCGTCGCCGGTGTGGCCGCCGCGGCCGTCCTGGTCGCCGCCGTCACCACCTGGGCCGTCGTCGGCGGCGGTGACGACGAGAAGGACCCGGTGGCCCAGCCCACCGCCACGGCCACCTCCGGGCCCACCTCCGGCGCCCCCAAGCCCTCCGGGTCCGTCGACGAGGGCGACGGCTCCGGCGACGGGCGCAACGGCGAGGAGGACCTCAACGCCGGCCGCCAGGACGGCGAGGCCAAGGTCAACTGGCTGACGAAGAACACCGTCGACCTGCCCCGCAACGGCGCCGACGTCAAGGGCCCCTGGATCGTCGGCGACACCGTCGTCAAGGCCATGTACAAGAGCGTCGAGGGCTACGACCTCACCACGGGCGCCGTGAAGTGGACCGTCCCCCTGCCGTTCGAGCTGTGCGCGGCCCCGACGGAGCCCTCCGCGAACGGGATCATGGTCTTCGGGTACGAGGACAGCGCCAAGGACGGCGCCAAGTGCACCGAGCTCCAGCAGATCGACCTCAAGACCGGCAAGGCCGGCTGGAAGAAGGCCGTCCCGAAGGCCACCGGCCTCTTCGCCTTCTCCGACAACACCCTCACCATCAGCGGCAACACGGTCACCGCCGCCGGCACCAGCAGCGCGTACGGCTTCTCGCTCACCGACGGCCGCCAGCTCTTCAAGGGCGCCACCACCGGCTGCAAGCCCTTCGCCTACGCGGGCGGCAAGAAGCTGATCGCCGCCATGAGCTGCCCCTCGGGCAACGCCTCCAAGAAGATCGAGGCGGTCGGCGAGGTCGACCCCACCACCGGCAAGCCGAAGTTCACCTTCCAGCTCCAGGCGGACTGGACGGTCGACAAGATCTACTCGGTCGACCCGCTGGTCGTCTCGGCCACCCAGCGCGAGCAGAAGAAGTGGGGCGTCTTCGCCCTCCGCCCGGACGGCAAGCTCCGCTCCACCATCCAGGGCGGCACGGACAAGTTCGCCCCCTCGTGCGGCGGCAGCTTCGTCATCTTCGGCAAGAACCTCCAGGGCTGCACGGGCGTCGCGGCCGACGCGAACGCCTTCTACATGGCGACCGACACCGGCTACGGCAAGGCCAACGAGGTCGTCGCCTTCGACCTGAACACCGGCAAGCCCAAGTGGCGCTCCAAGGCCCCCGGCGAGCAGACCATGATCCCGCTGCGCATCGAGGGCTCCGAGGTCCTGACGTACGTGAAGCCCTCGTACGACAAGGGCGGGGCCACCGCCACCATCGCCCCGGCCGGCGGCGCGCCGAAGATCCTGCTCCAGCACCCGGCCTCCACCGCCGAGATCGAGAACAGCTTCTACAGCGCCGGATACGCCTACGGCAACGGCACCTTCGTCGTGGCGAGCGGACGCGTCTCCGCCACGAACGACAAGGAAGAGAAGCTCGTCAAGACGATGATGGCCTTCAGCAAGTGAGGTACACGGACCGATGACGCAGCCACCCCCGCCCCCGCCGAACCAGCCGCCGGACCCGCAGGGCGGCTTCGGCGCGCCGACGCCTCCGCCGCAGCAGCCCGCGCCCGGCTACGGCCCTCCGCAGCAGCCCCCGGCCGACCAGGGGTACGGCTATCCGCAGCAGCCCCCGGCGGAGCCGGGCTACGGATACCCGCAGCAGGCCCCGTACGGGTACCCCGGGCAGCCCGCGCCCGACCAGGGCTACGGCTACCCGACGCAGCCCCAGCAGCCGCAGCAGTCCCCGTACGGCTACCCGACCCAGCCGCAGTACGGCGGGTACCAGCAGCCCGCCCCGCCGCCGGCGCCCGGCGGCGGCAAGAAGCTGTCGGCGCAGCTCCAGATCGTGATCGCGGCGGCCGTCGCGGTCGCCCTGATCGTCGGCTTCGGCATCTGGTACGCCAACTCCGGTGACGACGGCCCCGACGAGGCCAAGGGCACGGGCGGCACCACGCAGGGCTCCACCGGCGGCGGCGACACCGGCGGCAAGGGCGGTGGCGGGGGCGGCGGCAAGGAGAAGGCGCCCGCCGACCCGCAGGCGAAGGTGGCCTACAAGATCGCGCAGCCGAAGGTCCCGGACGTCACCGACGTCTCCGGCTCCTGGATCACCGACAAGGCGTTCGTGAAGCCGGGCGTCAACTCGCTGGTCGCCTATGACCTGAACGGGGGCGACGTCCTGTGGACGCTGCCGCTGACCGGCCAGGTCTGCGGCTCCTCGCGGCACGTCAGCGCCGACAACAAGCTGCCGATCCTCTTCGAGGCGGCCAAGCGGGTCGCGCCGCGCTACTACCAGCAGTGCACCCAGGTCGGCGTGGTCGACCTGAACACCGGCAAGCTGGTGTGGTCCGAGGCGGTCTCGGCCGGCGACGACAAGGCGCGGTTCAGCGAGGTCACGCTCAGCGGGGCGACCGTCGCGGCCGGCGGCACCGACGGCGGCGCGGCCTTCGACCTGAACAGCGGCAACGCGCGCTGGAAGCCGAAGGCCGAGGACGACCGCTGCTACGACCTGGGCTACGGCGGCGGCCCCGCCCTCGTCGCGGTCCGCAAGTGCGGCACCTACGACAACCCGAGCGTGCTGATCCAGAACCTCGACCCGGTGTCGGGCAAGCCGCTCTCGCAGTTCAAGATGCCGTCCGGCGTGAAGTACGCCTCGGTCGTCTCCACCAAGCCGCTGGTCGTCGCGGCCGACGTCGGCGAGACCGCGGGCGACGGCAGCGGCATCTCGGACTTCTTCTCGATCGACGAGAAGACCGGGAAGCTGAAGGCGAAGATCACGGCGGACGCGGACCAGTACGCGGCCCGCTGCCGCACGACCCAGGTCGAGTCCTGCGAGCAGGCGCTCGTGGGCAACGGCAAGCTGTACGTGCCGACCGAGGAGCACGAGGGCAGCACCGGCGAGTACGGCTCCGAGACCAACGAGGTCATCGCCTTCGACCTGGCCACCGGGCGCACGGCGCCGGAGAAGGCCGACGCGGGCGACAAGTACACCTTCGTCCCGATGCGGATGGACGGCGCCAACATCATCGCCTACAAGGAGGCCCCGTACGACAAGGGCAGCCGGATCGTCTCGATCGACGGCACCACGATGAAGGAGACGCTGCTCCTGGAGAACCCGGCGGACAAGTCGGTCCAGAACCCGGAGCGCAGCTTCAGCCTGACCGGTGCCGAACTCCGCTACCAGGACGGCCGGTTCTTCATCTCGGACCGGCTGATCAGCAAGCCCCGGGAGTCGGACACCGGCCCCAAGGAGTACCTGCTGGTCTCCTTCGCCGTCCCGCGCTGACGGCGGATCGGCACGGCCGCGGGCCCCTCCGGTGATCCGGAGGGGCCCGCGGCCGTGTCCGGGATTGGCGCGATACGGGGCGGGGGAGCGTGTAGCTTGCCGGGTTCAGGCCCGCCCCGGATCTCCGGCGGGCCCGGAGGAGGGGGAATGACCGGGATGGGCGTACGCCTCGTGGTGGTCGACGACCACCGGCTGCACGCGGAGGCGCTCGCCTCGGCGCTGAAGCTGCGCGGGCACCGGGTGCTCGCGGCGGCCGCGCCGGTGGCGGGCGCGGCGGAGCTGGTGGTGAGCCGGGCGCCGGAGGTCTGCCTCCTGGGCACGGCGGCGCCGGACGGGCCGGGGGTCTTCGACCCGGTCGTGCGGATCAAGCGGGAGCGGCCGCAGGTGGCCGTGGTGGTGCTCGGCCCGGTGCCGTCGCCGCGCGGGATCGCGGCGGCGTTCGCGGCCGGGGCGTCCGGGTACGTCCGTCACGACGAGCGCATCGAGGGCGTCGAGCGGGCCCTGGTGAAGGCCAGGGCCGGGGAGTCGGCGGTGGCGCCGCAGCTGCTCCAGGGCGCCTTCGCGGAGCTGCTGCACCCCTCGGAGCAGCCGGACGACGAGGGGCAGCGGCTGCTGCGGCTCCTGACCCGGCGTGAGGTCGAGGTCCTGGTGCGGGTCGCGGAGGGCGAGGACACCCGGCTGATCGCCCTGGGCATGGGCATCGCCCCGAGCACGGCCCGCACGCACGTGCAGCGGGTCCTGATGAAACTGGAAGTCGGCTCCCGCCTGGAAGCCGCGGCCCTCGCAGCCCGCACGGGCCTCTTGGACAGAGCCTTGCCGGGGCCTAGGGGAGCCTCCTAGGGGCCGCCCGGCACCTACCTGCCGACGCCCCCCTGCACGGCACCCGCCTGTCGACACCCCCGCCCGGAACCCGCCGGCCGGCCTGTCCGGCGCCTGCCTGACGTCTGTCCGGCGCCTATCCGGGGCTTGTCCGGCGCCCGCCAGGCACCCGCTCCCATACCCGCACGGCGCTCGCCAGGCGCCCGCCCCGTACCCGCCCCACGGAATCCACGAGGCCCCCGCCCCGCGCCAGAGCGGCCCTCGCCATTGACGGCGATGTTGGAATGTGATTCTTTGTGCGTGGTTCTGTTTGATCGCGCTTGGTTCTGCCCGGAGGGCATCCCGTGAAGAAGACCGTCACCACGCTCGCCGACGGGCGCGAGCTCATCTACTACGACGCGCGCGATGACACCGTCCGCACCGCCGTCGACCCCCGCCCCCTCGCCCCCGTCGTCTCCCGCTCCGAGATCCGGTACGACGAGCTGACCGGCGACCCGGTCACCGTCGCCTCCCACCGGCAGGACCGCACCTACCTCCCGCCGGCCGAGGCCTGTCCGCTCTGTCCCTCGGGGGACGGCCGCGAGAGCGAGATCCCCGAGAAGGGCTACGAGGTGGCGGTCTTCGAGAACCGCTTCCCCTCCCTCTCCGGCGGCGCCGGCCGCTGCGAGGTCGTCTGCTTCACCGACGACCACACCGACTCCTTCGCCGACCTCACCGAGGAACGGGCCGCCCTCGTCCTCGACGCCTGGACCGACCGCACCGCCGCGCTCTCCGCCCTCCCCGGCGTCGAGCAGGTCTACTGCTTCGAGAACCGGGGCGCCGAGATCGGCGTCACCCTGCCCCACGCCCACGGCCAGATCTACGCCTTCCCCTACGTGACCCCCCGGACGGCCGCCATGCGGCGCCGCCTCGACGAGCACCGCGAGGCGACCGGGCGGAACCTCTTCGACGACGTCGTCGCCCGGGAGAAGAGGGACGGCGAGCGGGTGGTCCTGGAGACCGACCACTGGATCGCCTTCGTGCCGTACGCCGCCCACTGGCCGTACGAGGTGCACCTGCACCCCAAGCGCCGGGTGCCCGACCTGCTCGCCCTCGACGGCGACGCCCGCACAGAGTGCGCACAGGTCCTTCTGGAACTCTTGAGGCGCTTCGACCGGATCTTCGGCCCGGACGCCCCGCCGACGCCCTACATCGCCGCCTGGCACCAGGCGCCGTTCACGGACGGGCGGCGCGAGGACTTCGGGCTCCACCTGGAGCTCTTCACCGTCCGCCGGGCCCCCGGCAAGCTCAAGTTCCTCGCGGGCACGGAATCCGGCATGGGCGCGTTCATGAACGACGTACGGCCGGAGGGCGCGGCCCGACGACTC
Organism: Streptomyces sp. NPDC093071; assembly: GCF_044754545.1. Classification (NCBI taxonomy): domain Bacteria; kingdom Bacillati; phylum Actinomycetota; class Actinomycetes; order Kitasatosporales; family Streptomycetaceae; genus Streptomyces; species Streptomyces sp. NPDC093071. Next base: position 91,275 of record NZ_JBIVPH010000008.1, read on the forward strand.
CGAGAGGTGGCAGACGCATGACGCAGAGGTATCTGGTGACGGGCGGGGCGGGATACGTGGGCAGCGTCGTCGCCGCCCACCTCCTGGAGCGGGGCCACCGGGTCACCGTCCTCGACGACCTCTCCACCGGCTTCGCCGAAGCCGTCCCGGAGGGCGCCGAGTTCGTCGAGGGCCGCGTCCAGGACGCCGCGGCGTGGCTCGACGGCTCCTACGACGCCGTCCTGCACTTCGCCGCCTCCTCCCAGGTCGGCGAGTCCGTCGAGAAGCCGGAGAAGTACTGGGAGAACAACGTCGGCGGCACCACGGCCCTGCTCGCCGCCATGCGCACGGCCGGGGTCCGCCGCCTCGTCTTCTCCTCCACCGCCGCCACCTACGGCGAGCCGGAGACCGTGCCGATTCCCGAGACCGCGCCCACCGCCCCCACCAGCCCCTACGGGGCCACCAAGCTCGCCGTGGACCACATGATCGGCGGCGAGTGCACCGCCCACGGCCTGGCCGCCGTCTCGCTGCGGTACTTCAACGTGGCCGGGGCGTACGGGCCGTACGGCGAGCGCCACGAGCCCGAGTCGCACCTGATTCCGCTCGTCCTCCAGGTCGCCCTGGGCCGCCGCGAGGCGATCTCCGTGTACGGCGAGGACTACCCGACCCCGGACGGCACCTGCGTCCGCGACTACATCCACGTCGCCGACCTCGCCGAGGCCCACCTCCTCGCGCTCGACGCCGTGACGGCCGGCGAGCACCTGATCTGCAACCTGGGCAACGGCAACGGCTTCTCCGTCCGCGAGGTGATCGAGACCGTCCGGAAGGTCACCGGCCACCCGGTCCCCGAGGTCGTCGCCCCCCGCCGCCCCGGCGACCCGGCCGTCCTCGTCGCCTCCGCCGGCACCGCGCGCGAGCGGCTCGGCTGGACCCCCTCCCGCCCCGACCTGGCGGACGTCGTCGCCGACGCCTGGGCCTTCGCCCGGAGCAGAGAAGGAGAGCGCCCGTGAACGTCGCCGCCGGATTCCAGAGCCTCTACGGGACCGCCCCCGACGGGGTCTGGGCCGCCCCCGGGCGGGTCAACCTCATCGGGGAGTACACCGACTTCAACGACGGCTTCGTGCTGCCGCTCGCCCTGCCGCACACCGCCGTCGCCGCCGTCTCCCGCCGCGACGACGGCGTCCTGCGGCTGCACTCGGCCGACGTCGACGGCGGGATCGTCCGGCTCGACGCGGACACCCTGGAGCCGCTCTCCGGCGGCGGCTGGGCGGCCTACCCGGCCGGGGTCGTCTGGGCCCTGCGGGAGGCCGGGCACCCGGTGACGGGAGCCGACCTGCACCTCGCCTCCACCGTCCCGACCGGCGCCGGACTCTCCTCCTCGGCCGCCCTGGAGGTCGTCACCGCGCTCGCCCTGAACGACCTGTTCGGCCTCGGCCTCTCCCGGCCGGAGCTGGCCCGGCTCGCCCAGCGCGCCGAGAACGCCTTCGTCGGCGTGCCCTGCGGGGTCATGGACCAGATGGCGTCCGCCTGCGCGGAGGAGGGCCACGCCCTCCACCTGGACACCCGGGACCTGTCGTACCGTCAGGTCCCCTTCGACCCGGCCGCCGAGGGGCTGACGCTGCTCGTCGTCGACACCCGCGTGAAGCACGCGCTCGGGGACGGCGCGTACGCCGAGCGGCGCGCCGGGTGCGAGGCGGGCGCGCGGGCGCTCGGCGTGCGCACCCTGCGCGAGGTCGGGGCCGCGCATCTGCCGGAGGCGCTCGCACGGCTGGACGACGGGACGGTCCGCCGGTACGTGCGGCACGTCGTCTCGGACAACGCGCGCGTGGAGCGGGTGATCGCGCTGCTGGACGCCGGGGACCCCCGGGCGGTCGGCCCGGTCCTCACCGAGGGCCACGCCTCCCTCCGGGACGACCTGCGGGTCTCCTGCCCCGAACTGGACCTGGTGGTCGCGGCGGCGAACGCGGCCGGGGCGCTCGGCGCCCGGATGACCGGCGGCGGCTTCGGCGGCTCGGCCGTCGTCCTGGTCGAGACCGACCGGGCGGAGAAGGTCGCCGCCGCCGTCGAGGAGGCCTTCGCCCTGGCCGGGCACGCGGCCCCGGGCGTCTTCCCGGCCGTCCCGTCGGCGGGAGCCCGCCGCCTCTGAGGAGCCCTTTCCGGCCTCCGCCCCCGACAGTTCCCCGATTCGGCCCCCGCCGTGACGCCCCGCCCCTACCCTGAGGGACAGCGCCGGTGGGGGCCGGCGCCGTTCAGGGGGCGAGGCCCGCCGGGTACGGCGCCGTGAGCGGGGGTATCTGTCCACGCACGGCGGCGGCCGTGTCCCACGACGGACCCGCCTCCGGCGCCGTGCCCGCGCCGGTCCGTTCCTCGACGCATGGGGGTGTCCGTGGCACGTATCCGTGTCCTGGTGGTGGACGACCACCGGATCTTCGCCGAGTCGCTGGCCGCCGCCCTCGCGGCGGAGCCGGACGTCGACGTCGCCGCGGCCGGCAGCGGTCCGGCGGCCCTGCGCTGTCTGGAGCGCGGCGCGGCGGAGGGACGCAGGTTCGACGTGCTGCTCGTCGACGCCGAGCTGGGCGCGGGCCCGTCCGGCGCGGTCCCGGCCCGCGCGGTGCCCGACGACGGCGAGGCCGCGGTGGACGGGATCTCCCTGGTCGCCGGGGTGCGCCGGATTCAGCCCGCCGTCCGGACCGTGGTCCTCGCGGAGCGGGACGACCCGCACCGGGCCGCGCTCGCCCTCCAGGCCGGGGCGTCGGGCTGGGTCGCGAAGGACTGCTCGCTCCAGCGGCTGCTCGCGGTGGTCCGGGGGGTGCTCAGGGACGAGACGCACCTGCCGCCGGCCCTGCTCACGGGCGTCCTGCGGGAGCTGACGGCGGCCCGCAAGCACCGTACGGACAGCGAGCGCCTGGTGGAGTCGCTGACCCCGCGCGAGCGGGAGGTGCTGCGCTGCATGGTCGCGGGCCTGGGCCGCAAGGCGGTCGCCGAGCGCCTCTTCCTCTCCCCGCACACCGTCCGCACCCACATGCAGAACGTGCTGGGGAAGCTGGGCGTGCACTCGACCCTGGCGGCGGTGGCCCTGGCCCGCCGCGCGGGCGTCGGCCCGGCGGAGGCCGTACCGGCGAAGGCGTCGGTGCCGGCGCCCGTACTAGCCGGGGACGTTGTCGAACGGGGCGGTCAGCCGGCGTAGCAGGGCGGCCAGTTCGGCGCGCTGGGCGCCGGAGAGCCGGGCCAGGATGGCGCGCTCCTGGGCGAGGAGTCCGGCGAGCGCCTCGTCGGCGCGGTCGCGGCCCTCGGGGGTGAGCCGGACGAGGACCCCGCGGCGGTCGCTGGGGTCGGGCAGCCGCTCGACCAGGCCCTTCTTGGTGAGCCGGTCGATGCGGTTGGTCATGGTCCCGGAGGTGACCAGGGTCTGGGTGAGGAGCTGGCCGGGGGAGAGCTGGTAGGGCGCTCCGGCGCGGCGCAGCGAGGTGAGGACGTCGAACTCCCAGGGCTCCAGCTGGTGCTCGGAGAAGGCGAGCCGACGGGCGCGGTCGAGGTGCCGGGCGAGCCGCGAGACGCGGCTGAGCACCTCGAGCGGTTCCACGTCGAGGTCGGGGCGCTCGCGGCGCCATGCTGCGACCAGTCGGTCGACCTCGTCCTCCATGACGATCAGTGTAGAGGGTCTGTTGACATAAAGTCTCTTCAGGTCAAGTTTCTTTACCTAAAGATTCTTTTGGCCAAGATATATTTCGCTGGACTATGGGGAAGGGACCCGGCCGGAACACCGTTCCGTTTCGGTCATTCGTTCCAGCAAGGGGGCTTCGAACATGCATTCCGTGGAATCCGCCGCGCCCACGTGGGATCCGCAGCAGTACCTCCGCCACTCCGGACACCGCGCCCGGCCCTTCCTCGACCTGCTCGCCCGAATACCGGGGCTGCCGGCCGAAGGCCGGCCCGCCCGGATCGCCGACCTCGGCTGCGGCCCCGGCAACGTGACGGTCCTCCTCGCCGACCGGTGGACCGACGCGCACATCACCGGGTTCGACCTCTCGCCCGAGATGCTGGAACGGGCCGAGAAGGACTGGGCGGGGACCACCCAGGGCGGTGGCTGGATCGACTTCCGGACCGCCGACGCCGCCCACTGGACCCCGGACGAGCCCTACGATCTGATCGTCTCCAACGCGGCCCTCCAGTGGGTCCCCAACCACCCCGAGTCCTTCGCCCCCTGGATCGACGGACTGCGCCCCGGCGGCACCTTCGCCTTCCAGGTCCCCGGCAACTTCGTCTCGCCCAGCCACGCCCTGCTCGGCGACCTCTGCGACGCCCCCGAGTGGCGCGACCGCCTCGGCGAGCAGGGCCGCCGCTTCGTCCACGTCCTCGACACCGCCGACTACCTGAACCGCCTCGTCGGCCTCGGCTGCGAGGCGGACGTCTGGGAGACCACGTACTGCCAGCTCCTCCAGGGCGAGGACCCCGTCCTCGACTGGGTCAAGGGCACCGCGCTGCGGCCCGTCCTCACCGCCCTGGGCGACGACCGGGAGGCGGTCGACGCCTTCCTCGGCCAGTACCGGGACCTCCTGCGCGAGGCCTACCCGCCCGGCCCGCACGGGACCGTCTTCCCCTTCCGGCGGATCTTCGCCGTCGCCCGCAAGCCGGCCTGAACGCGCTGGCGGGCCTGAACGCGCGGGTGCCCCGCACCGGAGGTCCCGGTGCGGGGCACCCGCGCGTGCGGAGGCCGTCACGACATGGCGTTGTAGATCCCGTAGCCGTTGCCGATCCGCGCCCGCGGCGTGAACTTGCCCGGCGAGGTGTTCAGATAGGCGTACAGGTCGCCGTTGGAGGCCACGCCGAGCAGGTCGCCCTTGCCGTCGGCGTTCAGGTCGCCCGGGGCGATCACCTTGGAGTAGGTGTGCCAGCCGGTGCCGATCTGCTGCCGCGTCTTGAACGGGGTCTTCGCGCTGCCGGTGCCCGCGTACAGGTACAGGACGCCGCCCGGGGTGCGGGCCACGATGTCGGAGCGCCCGTCGCCCGTGTAGTCGCCCGCGCCCACGATCCTGTCGTACGCGCCCCAGCCGGAGCCGACCCCGACCCGCGCCGCGAAGCCGGTGCCCGCGCCGTTGCCCGGGTACAGGTAGAGGACGCCGGACTTCTCCCGGGCCAGCAGGTCGCCCTTGCCGTCGCCGGTCAGGTCGCCCGGGCCCACGAGCGCGTTGTACACGCCCCAGCCGGAGCCGATGAGGCGGCCCTCGACGTAGAGCTTGTTCTGCAGGAGCTGCGCGAGGTCGGACGAGCCGTCCGGGTCCAGCGTGGACAGGTAGGTGAAGTCGGCCCCCGCCCAGCCGCCCGTGTCGCCGTACTGGGCGCGGGCGTCGAGCCGGCCGGTGTTGGTGCCGCCGTACCAGAAGAGCGTGCCGGCCTTGTCCCGGGCCATCACGCCGTCCTTCTCGAGGGTGACCGGGATGTTGCCCGCGCCGCCGAACTGCGTGATGCCGCTCCACGCGCCCGTCTTGCCGAGCTGCTGCCGGGCCGTGAAGGTGCCGTCGCCCCGCCCGGTGTAGTACCAGAAGGTGCCCTGCTGGTCGCGGGCGATCAGCTCGCCGTTGCCGTCGCCGGTGTCGTCGCCGACGGGGAAGAACTGGTTGTAGGCGTTCCAGCCGCCGCCGATCCTGACGCGCGCGGCGAACGGGCCGGACTTGTCGCCCCGGCCCGCGTAGAACCACAGGGTGCCGGCGGGGTCGCGGGCGATCAGGTCGGCCCAGCCGTCGCCGTTGTTGTCGCCGATGCCGGCGACCTGGTCGTAGCCGTTCCAGCCGTGGCCGACCTTCACGCGCGCGGAGAACGGCGCGTTGCGGTCGCCGGTGGCGTAGTACAGGTACAGGTCGCCGTTGTGCTCGCGGGCGAGCAGGTCCGCGCGGCCGTCGTCGTTCACGTCGCCGGGCGCGACCAGCTTGTTGTAGATCTGCCAGCCCCGGCCCTGCCAGGCGTACGAGGCGGAGGTGGGCGAGGCGTTCCGGTACAGCGAGAGCACGCCGTGCGCCGAGAGCGTCAGGACCTCGGGGCCGCTGACGTCCCCGTCCTGGTTGCCGATCGGTATGACGTCCTTCACGGGCTGTGAGGTCTTCCCGAGGAAGAGCCCGCCCCGTCCCGCGGCCGTGGCGGTGTAGAGGTTGCCGTCCCAGGCGCGGTAGATCAGGTCGCCGAGCCCGTCGCGGTCGAAGTCCGACAGCAGGGGCGAGGCACCGACGCCCGCGGTGCCCGCGGCGCCCGCGCGGGACGCGCCGGCGGCGGGCCGCTCCAGGGTCGGCGGGACGAAGCCGGACACGGGCTTCTCGGCGGCCGGACGCGGCGCCGGGGTGCCGGCGGAGGCGATGCCCGTGAGCACCGTGCCGGCGGAGAGCACGAGCGCGGTGCAGGCGGCGACGCGCCGGACGCGCGCGGAGTGCGGGAAGAGCAAGGGATCCCCCCCCAGGGATCGGAGGTTCGACGGAACCACACGGACGGATCGCGCGGACGTGGTCGCCGCGCGCACCGGAGGACGCGAACGGAAGGGCACGGACAGGAGCGGCCCGGGGGCTCGTACGGGACCGGGCGGCGTCGGCGCGGGTGCGCGGAGACGGCCTCGCCCGGCGGCCGGAACCCCCCTGGACGTCGGCCGCGAGTCTACGCGAGGCCTCCGCGCGGGCGGGCCCCGGGCCGGAACCCGACCGCGCGGTCCGTTCCGCCCGGCGCCCCCGGCATCCCCGGCACCCCGGAACGCGCGGGCGCCCCGCACCGGAACTCCGATGCGGGGCGCCCGCCGTACGACTAGTACAGCGTGTTGTAGATCTGGTAGCCGTGACCGATGTTGACGCGCGGCTTGAACGGGACGCGCGCCTCGCCGGTGCCGCTGTAGCGGAACAGCTCGCCGCCGGAGTTCACCGCGACCAGGTCGCCCTTGCCGTCGCCCGTGATGTCACCGGGCGCCGCCAGCTTGGTGTAGCCGTTCCAGCCGCTGCCGATCCCGACGCGGGCCTTGAACGGGCTGCCGGTCGCCTGGCCGGTGCCCGGGTACAGCCACAGCTTGCCGGCCTTGTCCCGGGCCACCAGGTCGTTCCGGCCGTCGCCGGTGTAGTCGCCCGAACCGACGATCGCGTTGTACGCGTTCCAGCCGGCGCCGATCTTGACGCGCGAGGAGAGCGCCGTGCCGTCGCGGTTGCTCCGGTACAGCCACAGGACGCCGGACTTGTCCCGGGCGACGAAGTCGCCGGTGCCGTCGCCGTTCAGGTCGCCCGGGCCCACGATCAGGTTGATCGAACCCCAGCCGGCGCCGAGGTAGCCGTTCATGCTGTAGAGGCCGCCCTGGAAGATCTGCAGGGTGTCGGAGATCGAGTCCCGGTCCAGCGAGTTGACCTCGTAGAGCGTGGCGCCGAGCGCGTCGCCGGTCTCTCCGAGCTGGTCGCGCGGGGCCAGCTTGCCCGTGCCCAGGGTGTTGTACCAGTAGAGCGAACCGGCCTTGTCGCGGGCCAGCATCCCCTCCTTGCCGTGCGCCGGGACGTTGCCCGCGCCGCCGATCTGGTACGCGCCGCCCCACTGCGAGCCGACCTGCTTGCGGGCCGTGAAGTGGCCGCTTCCGGTGCCGAAGTACTCCCACAGCCTGCCGTCGGCGCCGCGCGCGAGGAGGTCGGGGATCCCGTTGCCGTTGTCGTCGTCGATGCCGACGACCTGGTTGAACTCCTGCCAGCCGTGCCCGACCTGCTTGCGCGCCTTCACCGAGTACGGGCTGCCGGTGCTCCCGTAGTAGAAGAGCAGGCCGGAGGGGGTGCGGGCCAGGAAGTCGCCCCGGCCGTCGCCGTCGCTGTCGCCCAGACCGATCAGGTGGTCGTAGGCCCCCCAGCCGTTGCCGACCTTCTGGCGGGCGCGGAACGGGGCACCGTACGAGCCGGTGGAGACGTAGACCCACAGCTCGCCGGAGGGCGTGCGGGCCAGCACGTCGGCGCGGCCGTCGCCGCTGATGTCGCCGGGCGAGAAGACCTTGTTGTAGATCTGCCAGCCGGCACCGGACCAGCGCTGGTAGGCGTACGACGGGGAGGCGTCCTCGTAGAGGGTCGCCACGCCGAACTTCGACACGGTCAGGACCTCGGGGCCGCTGCCGTTCTTGTCCTGGTCGCCGAGCGGGATGATGTCCTGGGCGAACTCGTTGAACCCCGAGAACTCGGAGCCCTGGTTCTGGGTCGTGGTGGTGTAGACCGTACCGCCGACGCGGTAGATGAGGTCGCCCCGGCCGTCGCCGTCGAGGTCGGAGCGCGGAGCGGTGCCGGCGTTCGAGGCGCCGGTCGCGTGGGCGGTGCCCTCGTAGGGCGGCAGGACCCGCTTCAGGGGCTCGGCGGCCGGGGCCGGCTTCTCGGTGGCCGGACGCGGCGCCGGGGTGTCGGCGGACGCGGTGCCCGCGAGCAACATGCCCGCGGAGAGGGCGAGGGCGGTGCAGGCGGCGACCCTACGGGCGCGCCGGGAACGCGTGAAGAGCAAGAGATCCCCCCCAGGGATCCAGAGGTTCGAGAGAACCAGCAAGTTCGACAGAACCACACAGGGGGGTTCGCACGGGCATCGAACGGCGTCAGCGCGCGCGGAGGCACGCGGAGACGGCGTCGTTCGACGGTTCGAAACACCCCCCCGGATGTTGAACACGATTCTACTCATGGACGCGCCACTGGCCAGGGGTTTACGGCCTGAATCCGACTGTCCGGTCAGTTTCCGCGCCGCCTGCCGCCTGCCGCCTGCCGCCTGCCGCCCGCCGCCCGCCGCGCGCCCCGCCCCTCAGCTCTTCCGGTGCCCTATCAGCCGCGGCTTCTGCTCCAGACCGTCCAGGCCGTGCCACGCCAGGTTCACCAGGTGCGCCGCGACCTCCGCCTTCTTCGGCTTGCGCACGTCCAGCCACCACTGGCCCGTGAGCGCCACGCTGCCCACCAGCGCCTGCGCGTACAGCGGCGCCAGCTTCGGATCGAACCCCCGCGCCTTGAACTCCAGGCCCAGGATGTCCTCCACCTGCGTGGCGATGTCGCTGATCAGCGACGCGAACGTGCCCGTCGACTGCGCCACCGGCGAATCCCGCACGAGGATCCGGAAGCCGTCCGTGTAGTTCTCGATGTAGTCGAGCAGCGCGAACGCCGCCTGCTCCAGGAGCTCCCGCGGATGCCCCGCCGTCAGCGCCCCCGTCACCCCGTCCAGGAGCTGGCGCATCTCCCGGTCGACCACCACCGCGTACAGCCCCTCCTTGCCCCCGAAGTGCTCGTACACCACCGGCTTGGAGACCCCGGCCTTCGCCGCGATCTCCTCCACCGACGTGCCCTCGAAGCCCTTCGCGGCGAACAGCGTGCGGCCGATGTCGAGCAACTGCTCCCGGCGCTCCGCGCCCGTCATCCGCACCCGGCGCCCGCGCCGGGGAGGCTTCTGCTCTCCGCCGCTGCCGCCACTGCCGCCGGTCCTGCCCTCGATCGCCACGTCTTCCATCATGCCGCGTCTGCGGACGCGGCCCGGCGGCGGGCTTCCACGCGGGACTTCACCGGCCAGCGCACGTCGTACGCCCAGCCCGCCTTCTCGAACCAGCGGATCAGCCGCGCGCTGGAGTCGATCTGGCCGCGCAGCACCCCGTGCCGCGCCGACGTCGGGTCCGCGTGGTGCAGGTTGTGCCACGACTCGCCGCAGGACAGGACCGCCAGCCACCACACGTTGCCCGAGCGGTCGCGCGACTTGAACGGACGCTTGCCCACCGCGTGACAGATCGAGTTGATCGACCACGTCACGTGGTGCAGCAGCGCCACCCGCACCAGCGAGCCCCAGAAGAACGCCGTGAACGCGCCCCACCACGACCACGTCACCAGGCCGCCCACCAGCGGCGGGATCGCCAGCGACACGATCGTCCACAGCACGAACTGGCGCGAGATCGCCCGGATGGCCGGATCCTTGATCAGATCCGGCGCGTACTTGTGCTGCGGCGTCCGCTCCTCGTCGAACATCCAGCCGATGTGGGCCCACCACAGGCCCTTCATCAGGGCCGGGACCGTCTCGCCGAACCGCCACGGCGAATGCGGGTCGCCCTCCGCGTCCGAGAACTTGTGGTGCTTGCGGTGGTCCGCCACCCAGCGCACCAGCGGCCCCTCCACCGCCAGCGAACCCATCACCGCGAGGGCGAGCCGCAGCGGCCGCTTCGCCTTGAACGAGCCGTGCGTGAAGTAGCGGTGGAAACCGATCGTGATCCCGTGGCAGCCGATGAAGTACATCGCCACCATCAGCCCCAGGTCCAGCCAGCTCACCCCCCAGCCCCACGCCAGCGGCACCGCCGCGAGCAGCGCCACGAACGGCACCGTGATGAACAGCAGCAGGGCCACCTGCTCGACCGAACCCTTGCTGTCGCCGCCCAGCGTGGCGGAGGGCAGGTGCCCGGCACCGTCCGGACTGTCCGGCGCCTCGGGCGCGGAGGTCACTTCGGGGCTCATGGTCATGGGTCTCCCTGGGGAGTGAGGGAAAAAGGGGTGACGCGCGCGGAAACGCGCACGGAAACAGCGCCGTGGCTACGGCTCCGTAACCTACGGTGTCGTAAGTATGGCAGCGTCGTGGCGCGCGGCAAGAGGGCACAAGAGGGGCCCGGCCGCCACCGGAGGGACGGCCACCTATCCTTGGTGCGTCGGACAGCGCGGTCCGCAAGCCTCCAGAACACCTCCAGACGTGCTCAAACACTGCAAGGAGCCGCACCTGTGAGCAGTGCCGACCAGACCTCCACCGCCAGCGCCGAGCTGCGCGCCGACATCCGCCGACTGGGCGACCTCCTGGGCGAGACCCTCGTCCGGCAGGAGGGCCACGAACTCCTCGACCTCGTCGAGCGGGTCCGCGGCCTCACCCGCGAGGACGGCGAGGCCGCCGCCGAGCTGCTCCGCGGCGTCGAACTCGAGACGGCCGCCAAGCTCGTACGCGCCTTCTCCACCTACTTCCACCTCGCGAACGTCACCGAGCAGGTCCACCGCGGCCGCGAACTCCGCGAGAAGCGCGCCGCCGAGGGCGGCCTCCTCGCCCGCACCGTCGACATGCTCAAGGACGGCGACCCCGAGCACGTCCGCGAGACCGTCAAGAACCTCAACGTGCGGCCCGTCTTCACCGCGCACCCCACCGAGGCCGCCCGCCGCTCCGTCCTCAACAAGCTGCGCCGGATCGCCGCCCTCCTGGAGACCCCGGTCGGCCAGGCCGACCGGCGCCGCACCGACCTGCGCCTCGCCGAGAACATCGACCTCATCTGGCAGACCGACGAGCTCCGGGTGGTCCGCCCCGAGCCCGCCGACGAGGCCCGCAACGCCATCTACTACCTCGACGAGCTGCACGCCGGCGCCGTCGGCGACGTCCTGGAGGACCTCGCCGCCGAGCTGGAGCGCGTCGGCGTCGAGCTGCCCGCCGGAACCCGCCCGCTCACCTTCGGCACCTGGATCGGCGGCGACCGGGACGGCAACCCCAACGTCACCCCCCAGGTCACCCGCGACGTCCTGATCCTCCAGCACGAGCACGGCATCACCGACGCCCTCGAACTGGTCGACTTCCTGCGCGGACTCCTCTCCAACTCCATCCGCTACACCGGAGCCACCCAGGAGCTCCTGGACTCCCTCCAGCGCGACCTGGACCTCCTCCCGGAGATCAGCCCCCGCTACAAGCGCCTCAACGCCGAGGAGCCGTACCGCCTCAAGGCCACCTGCGTCCGGCAGAAGCTCGTCAACACCCGCGAGCGCCTCGCCAACGGCACCGCGCACCAGGACGGCCGCGACTACCTCGGCACCGCCGAGCTGATCCACGACCTCACCCTCATCCAGACCTCGCTGCGCGAGCACCGCGGCGCGCTCTTCGCCGACGGGCGCATGGACCGGGTCATCCGCACCCTCTCCGCCTTCGGCCTCCAGCTCGCCACCATGGACGTCCGCGAGCACGCCGAGGCCCACCACCACGCCCTCGGCCAGCTCTTCGACCGCCTCGGCGAGGAGTCCTGGCGGTACGCGGACATGCCCCGCGACTACCGGCAGAAGCTGCTCGCCAAGGAGCTGCGCTCGCGCCGCCCGCTCGCCCCGACCCCGGCCCCCCTCGACGCCGCCGGAGAGAAGACCCTCGGCGTCTTCCACACCGTCAAGGAGGCCTTCGAGCGCTTCGGCCCCGAGGTCATCGAGTCGTACATCATCTCGATGTGCCAGGGCGCCGACGACGTCTTCGCCGCCGCCGTCCTCGCCCGCGAGGCCGGACTGATCGACCTGCACGCCGGCTGGGCCAAGATCGGCATCGTGCCGCTCCTGGAGACCACCGACGAGCTCAAGGCCGCCGACGTCATCCTCGACGCCATGCTGGCCGACCCCTCCTACCGGCGCCTGGTCTCGCTCCGCGGCGACGTCCAGGAGGTCATGCTCGGCTACTCGGACTCCTCCAAGTTCGGCGGCATCACCACCTCCCAGTGGGAGATCCACCGCGCCCAGCGGCGCCTGCGCGACGTCGCCCACCGCTACGGCGTCCGCCTCCGCCTCTTCCACGGCCGCGGCGGCACCGTCGGCCGCGGCGGCGGCCCCTCGCACGACGCGATCCTCGCCCAGCCCTGGGGCACCCTGGAGGGCGAGATCAAGGTCACCGAGCAGGGCGAGGTCATCTCCGACAAGTACCTCATCCCGTCCCTGGCCCGCGAGAACCTCGAACTGACCGTCGCCGCCACCCTGCAGGCCTCCGCCCTGCACACCGCGCCGCGCCAGTCCGACGAGGCCCTCGCCCGCTGGGACGCGGCCATGGACACCGTCTCGGACGCCGCCCACACCGCCTACCGCAAGCTCGTCGAGGACCCCGGCCTGCCGGCGTACTTCCTCGCCTCCACCCCCGTCGACCAGCTCGCCGACCTGCACCTGGGCTCGCGGCCCTCCCGCCGCCCCGGCTCCGGCGTCTCCCTCGACGGACTGCGCGCCATCCCGTGGGTCTTCGGCTGGACCCAGTCCCGCCAGATCGTCCCCGGCTGGTACGGCGTCGGCTCCGGCCTCAAGGCCCTGCGCGAGGCCGGACTCGACCCGGTCCTCGGCGAGATGTACGAGCACTGGCACTTCTTCCGCAACTTCCTCTCCAACGTGGAGATGACGCTCGCGAAGACGGACCTGCGGATCGCCCGCCACTACGTCGACACCCTGGTCCCCGACGACCTCAAGCACGTCTTCGACGCCATCGAGGCCGAGCACGAGCTGACCGTCGCCGAGGTCCTCAAGGTCACCGGCGGCGAGAAGCTCCTGGACTCCAACCCGGTCCTCCAGCAGACCTTCGCCATCCGCGACGCCTACCTGGACCCGATCTCCTACCTCCAGGTCGCCCTCCTCGCCCGCCAGCGCGCGGCCGCCGAGCACGAGGAGGACCCGGACCCGCTGCTCGCCCGGGCCCTGCTCCTCACGGTGAACGGCGTGGCGGCGGGCCTGCGCAACACCGGCTGACCCCCACCCGCACGCACACGGCGAAGCCCCCGCCGGGATCTCTCCCGACGGGGGCTTCCCCATGAGTACGGCCCAGCGGCTCAGAAGCTCAGAGGCCCGGAAGCTCACGGGCCCGGAAGCTCAGAGCGCGAAGAACGTCGCCACCAGCAGCCCCGCGCCCAGCCCCGCCAGCGACCACGCCGTCCGCGGCAGCCGCAGCCCCCCGCCGACCAGCGGCGCCGCCAGGAGCAGCGCCCCGCCCAGCGGCAGCCAGGCGTGCAGCCCGCCGCCCCAGCCCGCCCGTACGCCCTCGTCCGTGCCCGGCTTCACCACCACCGGGATCGTCATCCCCGGACCCGCCGCCACCGAGCGCCCTATGGACAGCGTCCGGGACGCCGGACCCGGCTCGCCCGGGACGTAGCGCCCGCTGCACGTCTCCTCGCCGCAGGCCGTCACCGTCAGGGTGCCGTGCTCGCGCCCCTTGCCCAGCAGCACGTGCTGGGCCGAGGACCACGAGGCCCACACGCCCGCGACGACGAGGAACAGGGCGACCAGGGCCAGGGCGGCGTTACGGACGTGCGTCATGACCCGCGATCGTACAGTCGTACGGCCGTATGCCCGTACGCCCGTATGACCGGCCTCAGGAGTTGTACGCGGACTGGGCCCGCTCCAGGCCCTCGGCCACCAGGCACTCCACCGCGTCCGCCGCCCGGTCCACGAACCAGTCCAGGTCCTTGCGCTCCGTCGACGAGAAGTCCTTCAGGACGAAGTCCGCGACCTGCATCCGGCCCGGCGGACGCCCGATCCCGCACCGCACCCGGTGGTAGTCGGCGCCCATCGCCTTCGTCATCGACTTCAGGCCGTTGTGCCCGTTGTCGCCGCCGCCCAGCTTCAGCCGCAGCACCCCGTAGTCGATGTCCAGCTCGTCGTGGACCGCCACCACGTGCGCCGTCGGCACCTTGTAGAAGTCGCGCAGCGCCGTCACCGGACCGCCCGACAGGTTCATGTACGACATCGGCTTCGCCAGGACCACCCGGCGGCTCGAAGGCCCGGGCGGGCCCATCCGGCCCTCCACGACCTGCGCCTGCGCCTTCTGCGCCCGCTTGAACGAGCCGCGGATCCGCTCCGCGAGCAGGTCCGCGACCATGAAGCCGATGTTGTGGCGGTTGGCCGCGTACTCGGGCCCCGGGTTGCCGAGGCCGACGATCAGCCAGGGGGCGTCGGCGTCGTCCGTCATGTGCGTCAGGTCTCCTCGTGTTCGTGAGCCGTGGTGTCCGTACCCGTACAAGGGAAACGGGGTGACGGGCCGCACGGCCCGTCACCCCGTCACGTCAGGCAGAGCCTACGGCTCAGGCCTCGGCGCCCTCGGCGGTCTCGCCCTCGGCGGCCTCGGTGGCCTCGCCCTCGGCGGCCGGCTCCTCGGCCTGGGCGGCCAGGACCTGGAGGACGACGGCGTCGGCGTCGGTCACCAGGGTGGTGCCCTTGGGGAGCTCGATGTCCTTGGCGAGGACGGAGGCGCCGGCCTCCAGGCCCTCGACGGAGACCGTGAAGGACTCGGGCAGGTGGGTGGCCTCGGCCTCGACGGAGAGGGTGTTCAGCACGTGCTCGAGCAGGTTGCCGCCGGCGGCCAGCTCGCCCTCGGCCTGGACCGGGACCTCGACGGTGACCTTCTCGCCGCGCTTCACGAGGAGCAGGTCGACGTGCTCCAGGAAGCCCTTCAGCGGGTCGCGCTGCACGGCCTTCGGGATCGCCAGCTCCTGGCCCTTGCCGTCGATGTCGAGGGAGAGCAGGACGTTCGGCGTACGCAGGGCGAGCAGCAGCTCGTGGCCCGGAAGGGTCAGGTGGACCGGGTCCGTGCCGTGGCCGTAGAGGACGACGGGGACCTTGTTGTCACGGCGGATCTTGCGGGCGGCGCCCTTGCCGAACTCCGAGCGGACGGAGGCGGCGATCTTGACCTCGGACATGGTGCACTCCTCGTAGAAGGTGACGGAAGACGAAGTCACCCGGCCACGACTGGCGATGGCCTGCTACGAAGAGCGCGTCGATAACGGACCGCCGTGACCCCCTACGGGTACGGCCTCCCTCGCCGAGCAACTTCGGCAGTCTACCCGCCGCTCCCGGAGCGCCCAAATGGATCAACGGATCGGCGGGAGCGCGGGAGAGGGCCGCCTCCCCACCGGGGAAACGGCCCTCTCCCCTACTTCTCCGGGGCTCAGTGCTCCTCGAAGAGGCTCGTCACCGAGCCGTCCTCGAACACCTCGCGCACCGCGCGCGCGATCGTCGGCGCGATCGAGAGCACCGTGATCTTGTCCAGCTCCAGGGCGCCCGGCACCGGCAGCGTGTCCGTGAACACGAACTCGCTGACCTTGGAGTTCTTCAGGCGGTCGGCCGCCGGACCCGACAGGATGCCGTGCGTCGCCGTCACGATGACGTCCTCGGCGCCGTGCGCGAACAGGGCGTCGGCGGCGGCGCAGATGGTGCCGCCGGTGTCGACCATGTCGTCCACCAGGACGCAGACGCGGCCCTTCACGTCACCGACGACCTCGTGCACGGTCACCTGGTTGGCGACGTCCTTGTCGCGTCGCTTGTGCACGATCGCGAGGGGGGCGTCCAGCCGGTCGCACCAGCGGTCGGCGACCCGCACGCGGCCCGCGTCCGGGGAGACGATCGTCAGCTTGGAGCGGTCGACCTTGGCGCCCACGTAGTCCGCGAGGACCGGCAGCGCCGACAGGTGGTCCACCGGGCCGTCGAAGAAGCCCTGGATCTGGTCCGTGTGCAGGTCCACGGTCAGGATCCGGTGCGCGCCCGCCGTCTTCAGCAGGTCCGCCACCAGACGCGCCGAGATCGGCTCGCGGCCGCGGTGCTTCTTGTCCTGACGGGCGTAGCCGTACGACGGGATGATCACGGTGATGCTGCGGGCCGAGGCCCGCTTCAGCGCATCGATCATGATCAGCTGCTCCATGATCCACTTGTTGATCGGAGCCGTGTGGCTCTGGATCAGGAAGCAGTCCGCACCACGGGCCGACTCCTGGAAGCGGACGTAGATCTCACCGTTGGCGAAGTCGAACGCCTTGGTGGGAACGAGGCCGACGCCCAGCTGGTGCGCGACCTCCTCGGCCAGCTCGGGGTGGGCGCGGCCGGAGAAGAGCATCAGCTTCTTCTCGCCGGTCGTCTTGATCCCGGTCACAGCACTGTCTCCTCAGACGTGTTCTCTGGCCGCGATCCGCGCTCCCGTGCGCGTGGGCGAACCAGCCGAATTTGTGTGCACGTATCACGGTACGCCGAGTTCGGCGTACCTGTTTCCGGTCAGCTTTCGACCGCGGACCCCTCCGGGCCGGCCTGAGCGGCCTGCGCGGCGGCGCTGCCGGGCCGCTTCCGGGCGACCCAACCCTCGATATTCCGCTGCTGGCCCCGGGCCACGGCCAGGGCGCCGGCCGGCACGTCCTTCGTGATCACGGACCCGGCGGCCGTGTAGGCGCCGTCCCCGATCGTGACCGGTGCCACAAACATGTTGTCCGAGCCGGTCTTGCAGTGCGAGCCGATCGTGGTGTGGTGCTTCGCCTCGCCGTCGTAGTTCACGAAGACGCTCGCCGCGCCGATGTTCGTGTACTCGCCGATCGTCGCGTCGCCCACGTACGACAGGTGCGGGACCTTGGTGCCCTCGCCGATCGTCGCGTTCTTCATCTCGACGTACGTGCCGGCCTTGGCCTTCGGGCCGAGGTTCGTGCCCGGACGCAGGTACGCGTACGGGCCCACGGAGGCGCCCGCGCCGACGGTGGCCGAATCCGCCACCGTGTTGTCCACCCGGGCGCCCGCGCCGACGGTGGTGTCCTTGAGGCGGGTGTTCGGGCCGACCACGGCGTCCTCGGCGACGTGCGTGGCGCCGAGCAGCTGCGTGCCGGGCAGGATCACGGCGTCGGGCTCGAAGGTCACCGTCACGTCCACGAGGACCGAGGCGGGGTCGACGACGGTCACGCCGGCGAGCATGGCGCGCTCCAGGAGGCGCAGGTTGAGGAGGCCGCGGGCCTCGGCGAGCTGCACCCGGTTGTTGATGCCGAGGATCTCGCGGTGGTCGGCGGCCACGGAGGCACCGACCCGGTGCCCGGCCTCGCGCAGGATCGACAGCACGTCGGTGAGGTACTCCTCGCCCTGGCTGTTGTCGGTCCGCACCTGGCCCAGGGCCTCGGCGAGCAGCTTCCCGTCGAACGCGAAGACGCCGGAGTTGATCTCCTTGATCGCGCGCTGCGCGTCGGAGGCGTCCTTGTGCTCGACGATCTCGGTCACGGCGCCGGTCGCCGCGTCCCGCACGATCCGCCCGTAGCCGGTGGAGTCGGGGACCTCGGCGCTCAGCACGGTGACGGCGTTGCCGTCGGCCGCGTGGGTGTCCGCCAGGGCGCGCAGGGTCTCGCCGGAGAGCAGCGGGGTGTCGCCGCAGACGACCACGACGGTCCCCTCGGGCGCCTCGCCCAGCTCCTCCAGGGCCATCCGCACCGCGTGCCCGGTGCCGTTCTGCTCCTCCTGGACGGCGGTGCGGGTGCCGGCGTAGTGCTCCTCCAGGTGGCCCCGCACCTGCTCCCGGGCGTGCCCGACGACCACGACGAGGTGCTCGGGCTCCAGCTCCCGCGCGGCGGACACGACGTGCCCGACGAGCGAGCGTCCGGCGATCTCGTGCAGGACCTTGGGGGTCTTCGACTTCATGCGGGTGCCCTCACCCGCTGCGAGGACGACGACGGCTGCCGGGCGGTTGGCGCTCACGGGAATGCCCTTCGGCTTTGGGTGGTGGACGCACGAAGGATACCGGGGGGTCGGGGAGCGGACATGAGCGCGGGTCCCGACCGTGGAGGTCGGGACCCGCGACAAGGGGCTCCCGGAGAAGGATTCGAACCCTCATTCAATGGACCAAAACCATTTGTCCTGCCCTTAGACGATCCGGGATGGTCCGCCCGCTACGTCCGATTCTCTGGCGAGGGAATCGGGACGGCCCCTACTATGCCGCACCAGGCGCCTTCGATGCGACGGTACAGATCGACGCTCCCCAGGATTTGGATCACGAGGCAGCCGTGATAGCCGGCGTCCACGTTCTTCCGGTTGGTCCGGGGATTGTGGCGCTTGATGGTCGTCTTGTTGAAGGCCGAGGGGGCGGCGCCGACGAGGTCGCCCCAGTACCGCTCGGCCCTGGCCGCGTCGGCGGTCTCGTGGATCATCACGCAGTACCTCCGGCGCTCGCGCTCGATCCCGAGGAGGTCGAGCCAGGCGCTGAAGACCCGGATCATGCCGGGATCGCTGTTCACGAACACCACGCGCTCCCGGCGGTCGTACGGCTTGTCCTTCGAGCCCTCCGCCCAGTAGAGCCCCACGCCCAGCAGGAAGAGTTCGCGCTCCGAGAGGGCTCCGACCTCCTCGGCCGCCGTGCGCTTGGTCACTTCCCGCTCCTCCTCGCGCCGCCGCAGCGTCGCCTCCCAGCCTCGTCGGGCGATCGCGGACGCCTCCTCCCGGGTCCGTTTCCGTTCCGGCTTCGGCAGATCCCGGACCCATAGCGAGATCGAGCTCTTCGAGCAGCCGAGCTCGGCCTGGATCCGGTCGTACGTCCAGCCCTCCAGACGCAGCTCGCGGGCGCGGGCACGGAGGTCGTCCTTGGCGTTGGGGCGCTTGGTCCAGTCCGGCGGGGGTTCGCCTTCGAGGAGGCGGTTGAGGATGTCGTTGTTGTCGACATGGAGGCGGTCTCTGATCTGGCGGCGGCTGAGGCCTTCGCGGCGGAGTGCGGTCGCCTGCTCGCGCAGGTTCTCGAAGTCCGCGTACTTGCTCGGAACGGATGTCATACGCACACCCTCGTCCGCAATGCGGATGCCTGAAGTCGAAAACCCTGTCGATTCAACAGTTCGAGGGACTGGTGTGCACAGCGTTGACGAGAGGGGCGTCGGGCCCTGGCCCGCCCGTAGGGTGGTGGGCATGACCGTAACGGGGGCAGATCGGGACGCCGCGGGCGTCGGGGGCCGGTGGTGGGGGAAACGGCGGAGCGCCGTTCTCGACGTGGGGCTCGCGGGCGTGTCCGCGCTGGAGTGCGGGCTCGAGGGGATCGGGTTCGCGGAGAAGGCCGCGCTGCCCGTGCCCGTGGGGGTGGTGTTCGGGCTGGTCGTCGGCTCCGTCCTGGTCGCGCGCCGCCGCCGGCCCATCGCCGTCGTGCTCGTGTCGATCGCCGTCGCGCCCGCCGAGATGGGCTTCCTGATGGGGATCGTCGGGCTCTACACGCTCGCCGCCTCCGACGTCCCCCGCCGGATCACCGCCGTCCTGGCCGCCATGTCGACGACGGCCGTGTTCGTCGTGACGGTGGTCTCGCTGCGGCAGGACATCGCCCGGGCCGGTCTGGAGACGAGCGCGTGGTACGTGCCGGGCACGGCGCTCCTGCTGACCCTCGGGCTCAACGCGCCGCCGCTCCTCCTCGGCCTCTACATAGGGGCCCGCCGCCGGCTCATGGAGAGCCTGCGGGAGCGCGCCGACAGCCTGGAGCAGGAGCTGTCGCTCCTCGCCGACCGGGCCGAGCAGCAGGCCCAGTGGGCGCGGCAGGAGGAGCGGACCCGGATCGCCCGCGAGATGCACGACGTGGTCGCCCACCGGGTGTCGCTGATGGTGGTGCACGCGGCCGCGCTCCAGGCGGTGGCCCTGAAGGACCCGCAGAAGGCCGTGAAGAACGCCGCCCTGGTCGGCGACATGGGCCGCCAGGCGCTGACCGAGCTGCGCGAGATGCTCGGCGTACTGAGGGAGGGGGCCGTTCCCGCCGCCCCTGCGCCGGTGCCGCTGGCCGCCGTCGGGCGGGCCGCCGCCGCCGCTGCCGAGGCCGCCGCCGACGACGGGCCCCGCCTGGACGCCCTGGAGGCGCTGTGCGAGCAGTCGCGGCTCGCGGGGACGGTCGTGGAGCTGATGGTGCTGGGGGAGGTGCGCGCGTACCCGCCGGAGGTGGAGCGCACGGCGTACCGCGTGGTGCAGGAGGCCCTGACCAACGTCCACAAGCACGCGGTGGGCGCCGAGGTCGTGGTGCGGCTCGCGCACCGCGGGGCGGAGGTCGCGATGCAGGTGGAGAACGGGCCGTGCCCCTCGGACGCGGGTGCCGCGGACGCCGGGCTGCCCAGCGGGGGCAACGGCCTGGTCGGGATGCGGGAGCGGGTGTCCCGGCTGGGCGGCGCGTTCGTGTCCGGTCCGACGGACGCGGGCGGCTTCAAGGTGTCGGCGGTGCTGCCGGTGCGGGCGCCGGAGACGGTGTAGCCCTCCGCCGGTGCGGACGCCGGAGACGGTGTGGCCCTCCGCCGGTGCGGGCGCCGGAGGCGGTGTGGCCCTCCGCCGGTGCGGGCGCCGGAGGCGGTGTGGCCCTCCGCCTGCCCCTATCCCGCCGTCAGCCGGGTCGGCTGCGCCCCCGTCACCAGCGCCGCGAGCGCCGCGTCGATGTCCTTGCCGAGGTACCAGTCGCCCGCGTGGTCGAGGCTGTACACGCGTCCCTCCGCGTCCATCGCCAGGACCGCCTGGTGGTCGCCCTCCTCGCCGAGGGGGGCGAGCTCGGTCTCCAGGGCGCGGCCGAGGTCCGCGAGGGTGCGGGAGAGGTGGAGGCCGGCGAGCGGGTCGAAGCGGACGGCGGCGGGGGCTATCTGCCGGCCGTGGCCGGGCGCGGTGATCCGCAGGCCGCCGAACTCGGCCCAGGCCTCGACGACGGCGGGGAAGACGCTGTGCCGGTGTCCGGCGGGGGAGACGTGGGCGCGCAGGGCGTCGGCCCACTCCTCGGCGAGCTTGATGTCCCAGCGGCCGGGCTGCCAGCCGGCCTCGCGGAGGGCGGCGTCGACGTTGACCGGGAAGCGGGTGGTGCTGTGGTCGGGCATGGGGGTGCGGTCAGCCGTTCTCGACGGGTGTGGTGGGGTCGACGGCGCGGACGCCGAAGTGGGCGAGCATCGCCGTGCAGGAGCGGCAGGGTGCCGCGTAGCTCCCGTGCAGCGGGTCGCCGTCCTCGCGGATGTGCCGGGCGGTGAGCTTGGCGTGCTTCAGGGAGCGGCGGGCCTCGCCGTGGGTGAGCGGCTTGCGCTGGGCGCGCTTGGAGCGTCCGCCCTCGGTGGCGGCGAGGTGCCGGGAGAGCAGGATCGCCTCGGGACATCGTCCGGTGAACCGTTCCCGCTGGCCGCTGGTGAGGGTGTCCAGGAAGTCCTGGACGAGCGGGTGCAGGGCGGGCGGCCGGTCGCCGCGGCCCGCGGTGCCGGTGAGGGTCTCGCCGCGGACGGAGAGGGCGGCCCCGACGGTGGGAAGGATTCCGTCGCGGCGGTGACGCAGTAAGGGGGCCCGGCCGGCCTCGGCGCTGCTGCTCCAGTTGAGGCGTGGGTCACCCTGTGTGGGCGTCGTTGCTGTGTGCATGGTGCTGGTCTTCCCCTCCTGCAATCCCCCCGAGTTGCGGGGACAGCCTGCCAAATGGGGAGCCATATGGGGAAGCTGGGGCGCCGAAACGCGCTTTCGGTGTGTCGGAATCATGGTGCGCCTGTCATGGGGCCGTGACGTTTGGTCACCGTCGGATCGGGCCGGGTCGGCCTCTTGTGGCAGCGCATAGGCTGTGCGGCATCAGTCGGCGGCAGTCAGCGGTCCGGCTGTCGGTAGCAGCAGTCAGCGACGCCATGCAGGGGGCAACCGCCATGACGACAGGTCGGCTCGGGCAGGACACCGCGCCACCGAACGCGGCCTACGCCGGGCAGGTCGTGCACTTCCCGGATCCGGTCCGTGCTTCCCGGCACCCCAGGGGTGTGCGGGTGGACGGGCGCGGCTACCCGGACTTCTCGCCGTACGCGCGCGCGGCGGCGGAGATCGCGGATCCGCCGGAGGGCTTCGGCGTCGACGAGCTGCGGCTCACGGACTACGTGTCGGCGAACGCGGCGATGGCCGCGACCGGTCACGAGCTGTGGGACACGATCCCGGCGGTGGCGACGCCGCACGGCTGGACCTGGCACCACGTGGCGCACGGCCGCCGGATGGAGCTGGTGCCGGTCGAGGTGAAGGCGCTGCTGCGGCACCACGGCGGGGTGGCGACGGCCGCCGTGGACCAGACGAAGCGGGGCACGCGTCCGCTCCAGGAGACCCGCCCCGCGCACTTCGGGCTGCCGAAGGGCGGGGTGTCGGTCTCGGAGCAGCAGCTCCAGGGCGTCGAGGAGGACCTGGGCTACCGGCTTCCGGGGGCGTACCGCTCCTTCCTGCGGGCGGCGGGCGGGTGCGCCCCGGTGGGGGCGGCGCTCGACGCGGAGCTGGGGCTCCTGGTGGACCAGCCGTTCTTCACGGTGCGGGAGGAGGCCGGGATCAACGACCTCGTGTACGTGAACAAGTGCCTCCGCGACCACCTGACGAAGGATTACCTGGGCGTCGCGTTCGTGCAGGGCGGTCTGATCGCCCTGAAGGTGCGGGGCGACGCGGTCGGTTCGGTGTGGTTCTGCGCGTACGACGACGCGCGGGACGCCGGCGAGGTCGCGGCGGGCTGGACGGTGAACGAGCGGGTGGAGCGCCTGCTGCTGCCCTGCGGCGCGGACTTCGACGCGTTCCTCCAGCGGCTCGCGGGCAATCCGCCGGAGCTGGAGACGGTGGCGAACCTGATGGTGGACGGCGGCTTCGCGCGCGCCGTGCCCGTGGTCCCGGTGGGGGAGTGAGCTGGCTGTGGTGACGTTCGCGCAGGCGCAGGAGCGCGCCGAGGAGTGGATCAACGGCGATCTGCCGGGCTATCAGCACCGCGAGGTGCGGGTGCGGGAGTTCGAGCTGGGGTTCGTGGTGTGGGCGGAGGACCGCGAGGGCGGCCCGACGTCGGACGGCGGGCGCCAGCGGCTGGTGATCGCGCGGGACAGCGGCGAGGCGACGCTGTGGCCGGGACTGCCGGTGGGCGAGGTGATCCGGCGGTACGAGGAGGAGTACGGCTCCTCCGACGAGGTGCCCGCGCAGGAGGCGGTGCCGGCGGCCCGGATCGATCTGAACCAGACGTCGTTCCTGCTGACGCCGCCGGAGTGGTTGCAGGACGCGGCGGACAAGATCGGGCTGCCGAGGGAGGAGTCGCACGCCTCGCAGGAGAGCGCGAGCGCGGCGGGTCCGGTGGACGACGTGTCGGACGTGCTGGACGGGGCGGGCGGAACGGGGCCGGTGCCGTCGGCGTCGTCGGCGTCCTCCACTTCTTCCGGGGTGCCGGTGTCGTCGGCCGAGGGCGGGTCGCCGTCCGGGTCCGGGGCGTGGTCCTCGTCCGGGTCCGCGTCCGTGTCCGCGTCCGAGACCGGGTCCGTGTCCTCCACGTCCCCCACGGGCTCCGGGCCGGAGGCGTCCGAGGCGTCCTCGGTGTCCGACGAGGCTTCCGGAGCGCCGGACGCCCGGGTGGCGGACGCGGTCCCGGTGTCCGACGCGGCTTCCGGGACCCCGGCGGCCGGGATCGCGGCCGGAGCCGCGACCGCTCCCGGCACCACCTCCGGGACCGCTCCCGGCACCGCTCCTGACACCACCCCCGCCGCCGCCTCCGACGACGCCTACGAGCCGACCGCGATGGACGGCGTCCCCGCGGCCGCGCCCGTGCCGCCGGTCGCGCCCCCGCCGCCCGTGGTTCCGGCGGCCCCGCCGGCCCCCGCGCCCGTGGGCGGCCCGTGGGTGGACGCGAATGCGAGCTCCGGCGGTGCGGACGGGGCGGTGCCGCTGCCCGCGACCGTCTTCGCGCCGCCGCTGTCGGGGACGGACGACGAGGACGCCCCGCCGCCGGTGGTGGGCGCCGACGCGCCGACCGCCCTGATGAAGGGCGGCAGCGCGCTGCCGCCGACCGCCGTGGCGCCCCGGCTCGACCCGGCCGCGCCCCCCCCGCCGGGCGTCACCCCGGCGGCTCCGGCCGCCCCGCCGCTTCCCCCGCCGGGGCCCTCGGGCGCCGGGGACATCGCGGACGCCGCGACGAGCAAGGCCACGCCGCCGCCGAAGAGCGGGCGGGGCCCGGTCGGCCCGCCGCCCCCGCCGGGTGTCCCGGGCGTGCCGGGCGCGTCGTCGGGCGGCAACGCGTACATCCCGACGCAGCTGGTGTCGCAGCTCGGGCCCGACGGGCCCCAGCCGCCCGCGCCGCCCGCGCAGCCGGGTCCGCCCGGTCCGCCGCCCGCCCCGCCGGGTCCGGCGACGCCGCCGCAGCCCGTGCACCACGCGGCGACGATGCTGGCGCAGCCCGGTCCGGCCGGTCCGGGCGCGCCTCCGCCGCCCCCGCCGCCGCCGGGCGTGCCCGGTACGCCTCCGGGCGGTGTCGCGCACGCGGCGACGATGCTGGCGCACCCGGGTCCCGGCCCCGGCGGTCCGGCCGGTCCGCCGCCCCCGCCCGCCCCGGCGCCGCCGGTGCACGGCGGGCACACGCCGCCGCCCGCATACGGGTATCCGCAGCAGCCGACGGGTCAGCCGACGGTCGGTCCCGGCTACCAGGCGGTGCTGCGCTACCGGGCGCCCGACGGCTCCGAGGCGCAGATCATCCGGCGTTCGGCGCCCGGCACCCCGCACCCGGAGTGGCAGATCCTGCACGAGCTGCGCGCGATGAACGTGCCGCCGCAGCAGGTGCTCGAACTGCACACGGAGCTGGAGTCCTGCGAGCTGCCGGGCGGTTACTGCGCGCGGATGATCCGGGAGACGTGGCCGCAGGCGCGGATCACCAGCATCGCCCCGTACGGTCGCGACCACGCGGGCCGGCAGCAGGGGATGCGGCAACTGCTCACCCACCAGGGCGAGTTGCACCAGGTCGCGGACGGCCCGGCGCGGCCCGCCCCGGTGCGGGCGCCGCTGCCGCCGGTGCAGCCGGCGCCGCCGGTCCCGCCGGAGGCGATCGCGCAGGAGCTGGCCGGGGCGTTCGGTCCGGGCGTCCTGCGCTTCGACCAGCGGGCGGTGTCGCGGCAGGGCGTGCCGGAGCTGGTGGCGCGCACGCTGGTGTGGGCGGGGCTTCCGGCGGACTTCGGTCCGTTCTTCTGGGCGCAGCCCGCGGTGCCGGTGGTGCCGACGCTCGCGGAGCTGGCGGCGCAGCGGCAGGTTCCGGCGGCACCGGACGCGAGCTCGTACCTGGTGCTCGGTTCGGACTTCGGGCGGGCGATCTGCGTCCAGTACGGGACCGCGCACATCGTGGCGGTGCCGGTGGAGGCCGGTCCGGGCGGGCAGTCGGTGCCGCCGCAGTTCGTGAACACCGGGCTGCCGGAGTTCACGCGCTCGATGGCGCTGCTCGGCCGGATGTGGCGGCTGCGGTTCGGGCTGAACCCGGAGCAGGCGGGCCGCTGGACGGTGGACTTCCAGGCGCAGCTGGCGATGCTGGACCCGGCGGCGCTGTCGTCGCCGGAGAACTGGTGGTCGGTGCTCCTGGAGCAGATGTGGGACGGGCTGCTCTGACCGGGTCCGGTCCGCGGCCGGACGGAATGTGACGAAAGGCGCTCGACGTGTGTACACGTTGGGCGCCTTTTGTCCGTTCTGATGGAGCATCCTGGACGTTCGGCCACAGGGAAGGGACGCCAGGGATGAGTTTCGCTGTCGGGCGGGGACGGAGCTACCGCCCCGAGCAGGTCGACCGCTTCCTCGCCGCGCTCTCCGCCGAACGCGACGACGCCCGGGAGCGGGCGGTGCTGCTGACCGGCCTGGTGACGGAGCGGGAGAAGGAGCTCGCGGGGCTCCGCGAGCTCGCCGAGGGGCTGCCGCCGCAGCGGTACGAGTCGCTGGGCGAGCGGGCGCGGAAGATCCTGGAGTTCGCCGAGGCGGAGGACGAGGCGCTGGTGCGCGCCGCCGAGGCCGACGCGCAGGCCCTCGCCGAGGCGGCCGGAGCGGCGGCCCGGGAGGCGTCGGAGTCGGCGCGGGCGTACGCGGAGGGCGTCCGCGAGGCGGCGGAGGCGAAGGCCCGCGCGACCCTGGAGGCGGCCCGGGGCCGGGCCGGGGAGCTGACGGCGGAGGCGGAGCGCGAGGCGGCGGAGCTGCGGGCGGCGGCCCGGGAGGCCTTCGAGGAGACCGAGCGGCGCGCGGCGGAGCTCCTGGCGGAGCGGGCCGCCGAGCAGAAGGCGGTCCGCGAGGAGGCCGAGCGCGAGGAGCGGTCCCGCACGGACGAGCAGGACGCGCTCCACGAGGAGCTGTTCGGACGGGCGGAGGCCCGCCTCGCGGAGGCCCGCCGCTCCCTGGCGGAGACCGGCGAGCGGGCCCGGCACGACCAGGCGGAGGCGGAGGCGAAGGCGGCGGAACTCCTCACCCGGGCCCGCCTGGACGCCGAACGCGTCCAGCGCGCGACGGACCGGATCCTGCGGGAGCACGAGGAGGCCCGGGACGAGATCCACTCCCACATGGAACACATCCGCGACTCGCTGGCGGCGCTGACGGGGCGGGCGGGGACGACGGACGAGGACGGGGCCGGGGCAGAGCCCGGGACCGAGGGGTAGGCGGGGCCTTTCCGCCTCCCCCCGAAGGCCGGTGGCCGTCTGACGTCGGATAACCTCCCCTCTCCCAGGGGAGGGAACATCCACGTGAACCACGCACACCCGCGCGCCCGCCGTCTCGCGGCCGTCGCCGTCACCGTCGTACTCGCCGCCACCGGCGGGGCGCTCACCGCGCTCCCGGCCACGGCCGCACCCGCGCCCGCGCCCGCCGCGGCGCGGGAAGACCAGCAGGCCCCCGTGTCGTTCCCGCGCAATGCCGACGTCGTCGGCGCGGGCCCGAGCGGCTTCCTGTCGAAGACCCGCGGCGCCACGCCGGAGTTCCGCTGGACCTGGTACGCGGACGGCTCGTCCGTCGTGCTGCCGGGGGCCACCGACGCCGCCGCCGGCGGCGCGGACCTCGTCGTCACCGTCGACCGGTCCGCCCCGGTCGCCGGCCGGGTGGTCCGGGTCTACGACCTGGCGAAGCCCACAGCCGCCCCGGTCCCCCAGGAGGTGGACCTCGACGCCCTCGGCGACGGCTTCTTCTTCGAGGGTGTCGCCGGCGCCACCATGCTCCTCGGGCAGTACGTGGCCGGCGGACCGCAGAAGCAGTACGCCGTCACCCTCGACGGCAACCCGCCGAAGGCCCGCGCGGTGGCCGGAGGCGCCGGAATCGACTGCTCCGACGGCCGCGACGGCTGGACCGACACCGCCTCCGCGCTCTACGAGTGCAGCCTCGACGCGACCGGGACGTCCGTCAAGATCCTCGTCGACCTCGCCTCGGGCACCTCGAAGTGGTACCCCCAGTTCGACGACCAGTGGGCCCGCGAGGGCGCCGTCTCCGGCACCCACGTCGCCTGGCGCGAGGCCCGGATGTCCGGCAGCCGGGCCGTCCACGGGATCGTCGCCTTCGCGCGCGACAGCACCACCGAGCGGTGGATCCCGTCCGACGACGACCTGAGCGACCCGCTGTACCTGGTCGGCGGCTGGGTGGCGTCCGGCAGCAAGGCCCGCATCGATTCGTCCACCTCGGCGCCCGGCCAGCCCCGCCCGACGGTGCGGCCGTTCACGGCCCAGTCCGTCGCGACCGGAGAGAAGGTCCAGCTCCTCACCGCCTTCTCGTCCGCCGTCGCGGGCCCCGACGGCAGCCTCCTCGTGCGCGGCGGCACCCCCGAGCACGGCGAGGGCCTCTACCGGGTCTCGCCGCGCTCCGACGGCGGCCGTCCGGACGTCGCACTCGTCGCGTCCACCGGGCAGTCGACCGTCCTGGCCGTCACCCGTTCCACCACCCCGACGACCCTGACCGGCGAGCAGGCCGCGCGCGGCTTCGACTTCGGCTGGGACCTGTCCCGGGCGGACGCCGACGTGTGGCTGACCCTGACCCACGTCGGCAGCGGCAGGGCGATCAGCACCCGCCTGTACGCCCAGAACCCCGTCGCCCCGGGCCTGCCGGGCCACCTCACCTGGCACTGGGACGGCAAGGACCTGGAGGCCGCCGACTGGGACGCCCCGGCGCGCAACGGCACGTACGAGTGGCAGCTCACCGCCCGCCCCGACGAGGGCATCGGCCCCGACGTCGTCTCCACCGGCCGGTTCACCGTGACCCGGCCGGCGGCCCCGCACGACTTCGACGACGACGGCACGGCCGACCTCCTCGTCCGGGACGCCGGCGGAGTGCTGTGGCGTTTCGGCACCCGCCCCGCCGCTCCCGGCGGCTCCCTCGCGGACACCGGGGGCTCGCGCGTCGGAGGCGGCTGGGGAGCCTACGACCGGCTGGAGACCGTCGGGAACGTCGCGGGCTCGACCGCGCCCGACGTGATCGCCCGGGAGAAGAGCGGCGTCCTCTGGCTCTACCAGGGCACGGGCGACCGGGACAAGCCGCTCGCGGCCCGCACGAGGATCGGGTCCGGCTGGCAGACGTACACCGAGCTCGCGGGCGGCAGCGACCTGACCGGCGACGGACGCGCGGACCTCGTCGCCACGGACAAGGCGGGCGCCCTGTGGCTCTACAAGGGCACGGGCTCGGCCACCGCCCCCTTCGCGGCGCGGAAGCAGATCGGCCACGGCTGGGGCATCTACAACCAGCTGGCGGCCACCGGCAACCTCGCCGGCGGCCCGGCCGGGGACCTCGTCGCCCGTGACAAGGACGGCGTCCTCTGGCTGTACCTCGGCAAGGGCGACGGCACCTTCGCCGCGCGTACCAAGGTGGGCGGCGGGTGGGGCGGGTTCACCGGACTCACGGCCGTCGGCGACGCCAACGGCGACGGACGGGCCGACCTGGTCGCCTCGAACGGCGCCGAGACCTTCTACGCCGGTACGGGCGGCTGGTCGGCGCCCTTCAAGCGCGGCGCCGCCGTGTCCCTCACCCAGGAGACGACCTACAACGCCGTCTTCTAGACGGACCGTTCAGGGGAGGGTTCACTCCGCCCACACCGTCTTCCCCGGGCCCGGAAGCCTCGGGCACCAGCCCCAGCGGTCGGCGATCCCGTCGACGAGCAGCAGCCCCCGGCCCCCGTCCGCGAGCTCCGGACCGGGGCCGGGGAGCTGTCCGGGCCGGGGCGGTACGCGCTCGGCGCGGGTGTCGCTCACCTCGATCCGCGCGACGCGTGGGCCGGGTTCGTCGGTCTCGCCTCCGCGGAGTAGTACAACCGCCGCTTGTACGCGGTCAGTCCTCGCGCCCCGCCGCTTCCCGGTACCGGGAAGCGGCGGGGCGCGAGGCCGGGACGTCACTCGTGGCCGGAGCGGCGGCCGAGGGCCTCGGTCCACACGTCGCCGCCGTCGGTCCAGGTCCGGAGCCAGCGGCGCAGTGACGGCGACGCGTGGCGCAGGCCGTCGTGCGGCTCTTCGTCCCGTACGGGCTCCCAGCCGTCGGCGTCGTAGAGGAGCACCGGGTTGTCGGCCGCGGTCAACGAGAGGTGCCACTCCATCGTGCAGCCGCCGTACGCGAGGTGGAGCCACGACGCGGGCACGCCCCGCGTCCGGTTCCGTTCGTGGATGTCGACCGCGCACGGCCAGTCGGAGAGGTGCCCGGGCGGACGGTTGCCCCCGGTCAGGGAGGCGAGTCCGCTGTCGGGGCCGAAGCCGCCGTCGGCGACCTCGGTGTACACGCGCCGCAGCAGTTCGGGCAGAGGGCGTCCGATGCGGCGCTCCGCCCTCTCGACCTCGGCCGGGGTGACCGGCGGGAACAGCGGTCCACGGGGAGCGTCGGCGTAGTAGGCGGTCACCTCCTCGGCTCCCGCCTTGAGCTGGACCGTTCCGTCGCCGCCGTACGACACGATGTCGTCGCGGTCCTGGTCCAGACGCCCGCCGCCGTACCGCTCGGTCAACCACGCGACGGGGACGTCCGCCGCGTCGAAGCGCCGGCCCGGGTCCCACGCGCGGGCCCGCAGCCTCTCGATCAGCGCGTCGTCGTCCCTGTCCCCGGTCTCGGGCGTGTCGTACGGGGAGTGGGTCATGTGCCGGAAGTCTACTGCCGGGCCGTCACCCACGGGCCGGAGCCGTACGGGGTCAGTCCCCGTCCCCCGCTCCCTCTCGCAGCACCGGGAAGCGGCGGGGCGCGAGGACGAGCAGGACCAGGAGGGCCAGGGCCGCCGCGCCCGCCGCGCCCAGGTAGACGTAGTCCACCGCCGCGTCGACCGCGCGGCGCAGGAGGTCCGTCGTCGCGGCCGGGAGGGAATCGGGGGAGTCCAGAGAGCGGGCCAGGACGTCCAGGTCGCCGCCGTCGCCGAGGCGGGCCGCCAGGACGCCGTTCGCGACGGCGCCGAAGACGGCCGCGCCCACGCTCTGGCCGACCTGGCGGCAGAACAGGACGGACGCGGTGGTCGTGCCCCGTTCCCCGTACGGAACGGTCGACTGGACGCCGACGATCAGGGGCAGTTGGAAGAGGCCGAGGGCCGCGCCGAGGAGCAGCATCAGGAGCGCGGGCTGCCAGGGCTCGCCGGGGAACGGCAGCAGCGGGAAGGCGAGCAGGACGAGCAGCGCGCCGGAGATCCCGAGGATCGCGGTGCGGCGGAAGCCGATGCGGGTGTAGACCCGGTTCGAGAGCGCCGCGCTGACGGGCCAGCTCAGGGTCATCGCCGACAGGACGAACCCGGCCGCGATCGGCCCGAGCCCGAGGACGGCCTGGGCGTACGTGGGGAGGAAGACCGTCGGGGCGACCATGAGCAGGCCGAGGGCCCCGAGAGCGAGGTTGACGGCGGCGATCGTACGGCGGCGCCAGACCCAGCCGGGGATGATCGGTTCGGCCGCGCGCCGTTCGACGGCGACCGTCACGGCGCCGAGGAGGGCCGCCCCGCCCAGGAGTCCGAGGGACGGCGCCGAGAGCCAGGGCCAGGCGACGCCGCCCTGGACGAGAGCCGTGAGGAGCAGAACGCCGGTGGCGAAGACGCAGAGCGCGCCGGCCCAGTCGATCCGTCCGCGCGCGGCGGGCGCGGTGCGGGCCGGCTCCACCAGGTGACGGCAGATCAGCCACAGCGCCACCAGGCCGACTGGCAGGTTGATCAGGAAGATCCAGCGCCAGTCCGCGTAGCCCGCGAGGAGGCCGCCGGCCGCCGGGCCCGCGACCGAGGAGGCGGCCCAGACGGAGGAGAGCTTCGCCTGGATCTTCGGGCGCTCCTTCAGCGGGTACAGGTCGGCGGCGATCGTCTGGACCGTGCCCTGGAGCGCGCCGCCGCCCAGGCCCTGGACGACCCGGAAGGCGATGA
Organism: Streptomyces sp. NPDC093071; assembly: GCF_044754545.1. Taxonomy (NCBI): domain Bacteria; kingdom Bacillati; phylum Actinomycetota; class Actinomycetes; order Kitasatosporales; family Streptomycetaceae; genus Streptomyces; species Streptomyces sp. NPDC093071. Next base: position 122,757 of record NZ_JBIVPH010000008.1, read on the forward strand.
GGGACGCCATGTTCCAGGCGGCCGCGCACAGCAGGGAGCCGAGCAGGAAGAGGACGACCCCGGTGACCAGGACCGGCTTGCGGCCGAAGGTGTCGCTGAGCTTCCCGTACACCGGCAGGGTGACGGTGACGGCGAGCAGGTAGCCGGAGAACAGCCAGGAGAAGACGGCGAGTCCGCCGAGGTCGCCGACGATCTGGGGGACGGCCGTGGACACGATCGTGCCGTCGAGCGCGGCGAGCCCCATCCCCAGCATGAGCGCGGCGACGACGGGCCCCCGCCGCGCCGCCGCGGGGGCGGAGGCCGGGCCGGTCCCGGTCCGTGTCGTCGACGGATCGGTCACCGTACGCCCTTCCTTTCTTCGTACACCTAAATTCCCGGGGACAGCGTGCCACTCGGACCACGGGTGGAGGAACCCCTAGGGGCTCCTCCCCCATAGGGCCCAGGGGCCGTTCGTACCGGCGGAGGAGGAGAAGTCCCGGCGGAACTCCTTAACTTGAACTTACAAACCACCACCGTTCCGACCCGAGGAGAAAACCGTGACTTCGGCTGTGACCATCCCCAGGCACGGGGGTACTGGAGGGGCTACGGCCGTCGCCGCGAGGGCGCGCCAGGTCGTCAAGGCGTACGGCTCCGGGGAGACCCGGGTCGTCGCGCTGGACTCCGTCGACGTGGACATCGCCCGTGGCCGGTTCACCGCGATCATGGGGCCCTCGGGCTCCGGCAAGTCCACGCTGATGCACTGCCTCGCCGGGCTCGACACCGTCACCAGCGGGCAGATCTTCCTGGACGAGACCGAGATCACCGGCCTCAAGGATAAGAAGCTGACCCAGCTGCGCCGGGACCGAATCGGCTTCATCTTCCAGGCGTTCAACCTGCTGCCGACCCTGAGCGCGATCGAGAACATCACGCTCCCGATGGACATCGCGGGCCGCAGGCCGGACGCCGACTGGCTGCGCCGGGTGGTCGACACCGTCGGCCTGTCCGAGCGGCTCAAGCACCGGCCGAACGAGCTCTCCGGCGGTCAGCAGCAGCGCGTGGCCGTGGCCCGCGCGCTCGCCGCCCGCCCCGAGATCATCTTCGGCGACGAGCCGACCGGAAACCTCGACTCGCGGGCCGGTGCCGAGGTCCTCGGCTTCCTGCGCACCTCGGTGGACGAGCTGGGCCAGACCATCGTCATGGTCACCCACGACCCGGTCGCCGCCTCCTACGCCGACCGCGTCCTCTACCTCGCCGACGGCAAGATCGTGGACGAGATGGAGCGGCCCACCGCCGAGGCCGTCCTGGACCGCATGCGCCTCTTTCCCGGGGGGAACCCCCGGACCCCCGACTTCGACGCGCGCGGGCGGACCTCATGAGCGTCCTCAAGACCTCCCTGCGCAACTTCCTCGCGCACAAGGGGCGGATGGCGCTCTCCGCCGTCGCCGTCCTGCTCTCCGTCGCGTTCGTCTCCGGGACCCTGGTCTTCACGGACACGATGAACACGACGTTCGACAAGCTCTTCGCCACCACCTCCTCCGACGTCACCGTCAGCCCCGGGGGCGCGGCGACCGACGACGACATCCCGCAGACCGGCCGGCCCGAGACCTTCCCCGCCGCGCTCCTGGAGAAGGTCGCGAAGGCCGAGGGCGCCCGGAACGTCCAGGGCGCGGTCGTCTCCCTGAGCGTCACCGTCGTCGACGCGAAGAACAAGAACCTCGGCTCCACCGGCGGCGCCCCGACGATCGCCGTCAACTGGAGCCCGAACGAGCTGCGTTCGGTGGAGATCGCCTCCGGCCACGAGCCGCGCGGCCCCACCGACGTCGTCGTGGACGGCGCCACCGCCGAGAAGCACGGCCTGAAGCTCGGCGACGAGCTGCGGACCATCTCCGTCAACGGCGACTTCACCGCGAAGGTCTCCGGCATCGTCGACTTCAAGGTCACCAACCCCGGCGCCACCCTCGTCTACTTCGACACCGCCACCGCCCAGCGCGAACTGCTCGGCAAGGAAGGTCTCTTCACCCAGATCACGGCCGACGCCGCGCCCGGCGTGAGCGACGAGACCCTCAAGGCGAACGTCGCCGCCGTCCTCGGCGACGGCTACAAGCTCCAGACGGCCGCCGAGGCCACCGACGCGGGCCGCGAGGAGATGGCCGGATTCCTCGACGTCATCAAGTACGCCATGCTCGGCTTCGCCGGGATCGCCTTCCTCGTCGGCATCTTCCTCATCGTCAACACCTTCTCCATGCTGGTCGCCCAGCGCACCCGCGAGATCGGCCTCATGCGGGCCATCGGATCGAGCCGCAAGCAGGTCAACCGCTCCGTCCTGATCGAGGCGCTGCTCCTCGGCCTGGTCGGCTCGGCCGCCGGCGTCGCGGCGGGCGTCGGCCTCGCCGTCGGCCTGATGAAGCTGATGTCCGCCGTGGGCATGGAGCTCTCCACCGGCGACCTCACCGTGAAGTGGACGACCCCGGTCGTCGGCCTCGTCCTCGGCGTCGTCGTCACCGTCCTCGCCGCCTACGTCCCGGCCCGCCGGGCGGGCAGGATCTCCCCGATGGCCGCCCTGCGCGACGCGGGCACCCCCGCCGACGGCAGGGCCGGCCGGGTCCGGGGCGGGATCGGCCTCGCCCTCACCGCCGCCGGAGCGGCCGCCCTCGTGGCCGCCGCCCGCGCCGAGGAGGCCGGCCCCGGTTCCGGCTGGCTCGGCCTCGGCGTCGTCCTCTCCCTGCTCGGCTTCGTCGTCGTCGGCCCGCTCCTCGCGGGCGGGGTCGTCCGCGCCCTCGGCGTCGTCGTCCTGCGGGTCTTCGGGCCCGTCGGCCGGATGGCCGAGCGCAACGCCCTGCGCAACCCGCGCCGCACCGGCGCCACCGGCGCCGCCCTCATGATCGGCCTGGCGCTCGTCGCCTGCCTGTCGGTGGTCGGCTCCTCCATGGTGGCCTCCGCCACCGAGGAGCTGGACCGCTCCGTCGGCGCCGACTTCATCGTCCAGTCCGGCACCGGGCAGCCGATCGTGCCGCAGGCGCAGGCCGCCCTGGAGAAGGCCCCCGGCATCGACCACGTCACCGAGTACAAGTGGCTCGACGTCACCGTCACCGACCCGCGCGGCAAGAAGGCCGAGCAGGGCCTGGCCGCCGCCGACCCGACGTACGCGCAGGACCTGCGCCGGGAGACCACCGCCGGACGGCTCGCGGACGCCTACGGGCCGGACGCCCTGTCCGTCGGCAGCGACTACGCCACCGCGCACGGCGTGAAGGTCGGCGACGTGCTGACCGTCGCCTTCAAGGGCGGGAAGCCGGCGAAGCTGAGGGTTGCGGCCATCACCTCCGACCAGGCGAACGTCGACAAGGGGGCGATGTACACCAACGTCACCACCGCCGCCCGGTACCTGCCCGCCGACCGGATGCCGCACAGCCTGCTGCTCCTGGCCAGCGCGAAGGACGGCCAGGAGACGCGGGCCTACCAGGCCCTCAAGGACGCGCTCGCGCCCTACCCGCAGTACAAGGTCAGCAACCAGGCCGACTACAAGAAGCAGCTCCAGGACCAGGTCGGCCAGCTGCTCAACATCGTGTACGGGCTCCTCGCCCTGGCGATCGTCGTCGCGGTCCTCGGCGTCGTGAACACCCTGGCCCTGTCGGTGGTCGAGCGGACCCGGGAGATCGGCCTCATGCGGGCCATCGGCCTCTCCCGCCGCCAGCTGCGCCGCATGATCCGCCTGGAGTCGGTGGTCATCGCCCTCTTCGGCGCGCTCCTCGGCCTCGGCCTGGGCATGGGCTGGGGCACCGCCGCCCAGAAGCTCCTGGCCCTGGAGGGCCTGGGCGTCCTGGAGATCCCCTGGCCGACGATCCTCACCGTCTTCGTCGCCTCGGCCTTCGTGGGTCTCTTCGCGGCCCTGATCCCGGCGTTCCGGGCGGGGCGGATGAACGTCCTGAACGCGATCGCGAGCGAGTAGCGGTCGTACGGAGGAACACGGACGGCCCCGGTACGCGCGCGTACCGGGGCCGTACGGCTGCTCAGACGGTGAGCACGGGCACGTCGTACCGGGGGATGTGCTTGTCCCGGGTGACGAGGGTGAGCCCCTCGGTCTGCGCCTGGGCGATCAGTATCCGGTCGAAGGGGTCGCGGTGGTGGGGCGGGAGCCGTCCGGCGCGGATGCCGTGCGCACCGGTGATCGGGAGCGGCCTGAGCTGGCAGTCGCGGGCCAGTTCCGGCAGTTCGGCCGGTCCGTCGAGCTTGCCGAGGGCCTGCTTGACGGAGAGCTCCCACGGGGTGACGGCACTGACGTACGCGTGCTCCTCCGTGTCGAGCAGGTCCTTGACGTCGTCGGAGAGCTGCGGGGAGTCGAGCAGCCACCAGATGACGACGTGCGTGTCGACCAGCAGCTTCACTCCGTGGTGCCTTCCGGGCCGAGTCCGAAGGCCTCGGCGAAGCCGGGGTCGTCGGACATGTCGTCGAAGTCGTCGTGGAGGACGACCGGCGCGGTGAGGGATCCCCGGGCGGTGCGCCGGACCTTCCCCCGGAGCGGGATCACCTTCGCGACCGGTTTCCCGGACTTGCTGATGATCACCTCCTGACCGGTCGCGACCGCCTCCAGGATCTTGGAGAAGTGGGTCTTCGCCTCGTGGACGTTGTACTGCCGGGCTGCTTCCATCGCGGCCTCTCACAGCTAGGTGGAGCAAAGGTGGACTAAGTGCTGGACTAATCTTAGTCGTACAAGCCGCCCGGGAACCGGCCGCTTCGCTCTCCCGAGTGGCCGGGTTCCTTCGGGCGGGTGACAGTGGCACGTCGTAGGGTGGGACACCCCGGCCCGTACGACGTGTCGGGCCGTTCGCGTTGTCCCTTCGCGTTGTCCGCACCTCCAGTCCCGGGATGGAAAAGCCCCATGAGCCTGCACGGTCTGCTCGACGCCGTCGTCAAGGACGCCGCCCTCACCGAGGCGGTGAAGGCCGCAGCCGACGGGAACCGGCCGCACGTGGACCTGGTCGGCCCCGCCGCCGCGCGCCCGTTCGCCCTGGCCGCGCTCGCCCGGGACTCGGGGCGGCCGGTGCTCGCGGTGACCGCGACCGGCCGGGAGGCCGAGGACCTGGCCGCCGCGCTGCGCTCGCTCCTCGACCCCGACACCGTCGCCGAGTACCCCTCCTGGGAGACCCTGCCGCACGAGCGCCTCTCGCCCCGCTCCGACACCGTCGGCCGCCGTCTCGCCGTGCTGCGCCGCCTCGCGCACCCGAGGGACGACGACCCGGCGGCCGGGCCGGTCAGCGTGGTCGTCGCGCCCATCCGCTCGGTCCTCCAGCCGCAGGTCAAGGGCTTGGGCGACCTGGAGCCGGTGGCGCTGCGGTCCGGGCAGACGGCCGATCTGAACGAGGTCGTGGCGGGCCTGGCGGCCGCCGCGTACTCCCGGGTGGAGCTGGTCGAGAAGCGCGGCGAGTTCGCCGTGCGCGGCGGCATCCTGGACGTCTTCCCGCCCACCGAGGAGCACCCGCTCCGGATCGAGTTCTGGGGCGACGACGTCGAGGAGATCCGTTACTTCAAGGTGGCCGACCAGCGGTCCCTGGAGGTCGCCGGGCACGGCCTGTGGGCGCCGCCCTGCCGCGAGCTGCTCCTCACCGACTCCGTACGGGAGCGGGCGGCGGCCCTCGCCGAGGAGCACCCGGAGCTGGGCGAGCTGCTCAACAAGATCGCGGAGGGGATCGCGGTCGAGGGCATGGAGTCCCTCGCGCCGGTCCTCGTCGACGACATGGAGCTGCTCCTCGACGTGCTGCCGAAGGGCTCCATGGCCGTGGTCTGCGACCCCGAGCGGGTCCGGACCCGGGCGGCCGACCTGGTCGCCACCAGCCAGGAGTTCCTCCAGGCGTCCTGGGCGGCGACGGCCGGTGGCGGCGAGGCCCCGATCGACGTCGGCGCGGCCTCCCTGTGGGGCATCGCGGACGTCCGCGACCGGGCCCGCGAGCTCGGGATGCCCTGGTGGTCGGTGTCGCCGTTCGCGGCGGACGCGGCCGACGCCGACGGCGACGTCCTCGCCCTCGGGATGCGCGCCCCCGAGTCGTACCGGGGCGACACCGCCCGCGCGCTCGCCGACACCAAGGGCTGGCTGGCCGACGGCTGGCGCACGGTCTACGTGACCGAGGCCCACGGCCCCGCCTCCCGCACGGTCGAGGTCCTCGGCGGCGAGGGCATCGCCGCCCGCCTCGACTCCGACCTCACCGAGATCGCGCCCTCGGTCGTCCACGTGGCCTGCGGCTCCATCGACCACGGCTTCGTCGACCCCGGCCTGAAGCTGGCCGTCCTCACCGAGACCGACCTGTCCGGGCAGAAGGCGGCCGGCAAGGACGGGCAGCGGATGCCCGCCAAGCGGCGCAAGACCATCGACCCGCTGACCCTGGAGGTCGGCGACTACATCGTGCACGAGCAGCACGGCGTCGGCCGGTACGTCGAGATGGTCCAGCGGACCGTGCAGGGCGCCACCCGCGAGTACCTGCTCGTGGAGTACGCGCCCGCGAAGCGCGGCCAGCCCGGCGACCGGCTCTACATCCCGACCGACCAGCTGGAGCAGGTCACCAAGTACGTGGGCGGCGAGGCGCCGACCCTGCACCGGCTCGGCGGTGCGGACTGGACGAAGACCAAGGCGCGCGCCAAGAAGGCCGTCAAGGAGATCGCCGCCGACCTGATCAAGCTGTACTCGGCGCGGATGGCGGCCCCCGGCCACGCCTTCGCCCCCGACACCCCCTGGCAGCGCGAGCTGGAGGACGCCTTCCCGTACGCGGAGACGCCCGACCAGCTGTCCACCATCGCCGAGGTCAAGGAGGACATGGAGAAGACCGTCCCCATGGACCGCCTGATCTGCGGCGACGTCGGCTACGGCAAGACGGAGATCGCGGTCCGGGCGGCCTTCAAGGCCGTCCAGGACGGCAAGCAGGTCGCGGTCCTCGTCCCGACGACCCTGCTCGTGCAGCAGCACTTCGGGACCTTCTCCGAGCGGTACTCGCAGTTCCCGGTGAAGGTGCGGGCTCTGTCCCGCTTCCAGTCCGAGACCGAGTCGAAGGCGACCCTGGAGGGGCTGCGGGACGGCTCGGTGGACATCGTCATCGGCACCCACCGCCTCTTCTCCTCCGAGACGAGGTTCAAGGACCTCGGCCTGGTCATCGTGGACGAGGAGCAGCGGTTCGGCGTCGAGCACAAGGAGCAGCTGAAGAAGCTCCGGGCCAACGTCGACGTGCTCACCATGTCGGCCACCCCCATCCCCCGTACGCTCGAGATGGCGGTCACCGGCATCCGCGAGATGTCCACGATCACCACCCCGCCGGAGGAGCGCCACCCGGTCCTCACCTTCGTCGGGCCGTATGAGGAGAAGCAGATCGGCGCCGCGATCCGGCGCGAACTCCTGCGCGAGGGCCAGGTCTTCTACATCCACAACCGGGTCGACTCCATCGACCGGGCGGCGGCGCGGCTGCGCGAGATCGTGCCCGAGGCGCGGATCGCGACCGCGCACGGCCAGATGAGCGAGGGCGCCCTCGAACAGGTCGTGGTCGACTTCTGGGAGAAGAAGTTCGACGTGCTCGTCTCCACGACGATCGTGGAGTCCGGCATCGACATCTCCAACGCCAACACCCTCATCGTGGAGCGCGGCGACAACTTCGGGTTGTCGCAGCTCCACCAGCTGCGCGGCCGGGTCGGCCGGGGCCGCGACCGGGGCTACGCGTACTTCCTGTACCCGCCGGAGAAGCCGCTGACGGAGACCGCGCACGAGCGGCTCGCGACGATCGCCCAGCACACCGAGATGGGCGCGGGCATGTACGTGGCCATGAAGGACCTGGAGATCCGGGGCGCGGGCAACCTGCTGGGCGGCGAGCAGTCGGGCCACATCGCGGGCGTCGGCTTCGACCTGTACGTGCGGATGGTCGGCGAGGCGGTCGCGGACTACCGGGCGTCGCTCGACGGTGGGGCGGAGGAGGAGCCGCCCCTGGAGGTCAAGATCGAGCTGCCGGTCGACGCGCACGTGCCGCACGACTACGCGCCGGGGGAGCGGCTGCGCCTCCAGGCCTACCGGGCCATCGCCTCGGCGAACTCGGAGGAGGACGTCAGGGCCGTACGGGAGGAGCTCACCGACCGCTACGGCAAGCTGCCCGAGCCGGTCGAGAACCTGCTCCTGGTGGCGGGCCTGCGGATGCTGGCCCGCGCCTGCGGGGTCGGCGAGATCGTCCTCCAGGGCCCGAACGTCCGCTTCGCGCCGGTGGAGCTGCGCGAGTCCCAGGAGCTGCGCCTCAAGCGCCTCCATCCGCGCGCGGTGATCAAGCCGGCCGTCCACCAGATCCTGGTCCCGCGCCCGACGACGGGCAAGATCGGCGGAAAGCCGGTGGTGGGCCGCGAACTGCTCGCGTGGACGGGGGAGTTCCTGACGACGATCCTCGGGTCGTGAGGGGCGGGGCGGTCCTCCGGGGCCGCCCCTACTCCCGCCGCGTGAAGAGCAGGCCGGTGAGCGAGCGGAAGTACTCCTCCGGGGTCCGGTCGCCCAGCGCGCCCGTCACGTTGTGGGTGAGGAGCAGCGTCGCGAAGCCGTGGGCGAGCGACCAGGCCGCGATGCCGGCCTCGCGCGCGTCGGGGACGCGGTCCAGGCCCGCGACGCCCGCGCGGAGTTCGGCGGAGGCGCGCTCCTTGGCGGCGAGCAGGTCCGGGTCGTCGGCGCGCAGCAGGTCCGGCTGGAACATGACCTGGAAGTGGGCGGGGTGCTCCACCGCGAACCGCACGTACCGCACGCCCCGTTCGCGCAGTGCGGGCGCGCCGGCCAGGGCCCCGGCGAGGAGGTCGTAGCCCTCGGCGGCGACGGCGGTCAGGAGCCCGGTGCGGTCCTTGAAGTGGTGGGCGGGTGCGGCGTGCGAGACGCCCGCGCGGCGGGCGAGGTCCCGCAGGCTCAGCGCGCCGGGGCCCTCGGCGGCGATGACGTCGAGGGCGGCGGCGAGGACGGCCTGCCGCAGGCCGCCGTGGTGGTAGGTGCTCCGGCCCGTGTTCTTGTGCGTCTTCCCGGTCGTCATGGCGGCAGCCTAGCCCTCGTCTAGTCATTGACAAGTTCACGGGGCCGGGCGCAATCTTGTCAGTGACAAGACGATGTGCCGTTCGCACGTGAGGGAGAACGCCGTGGAAGCCGCGCGAGCCGTGCAGTCCGTGCAGTCCGTGCAGTCCGTGCAGTCCGTGCAGTCCGTGCAGGTCGGGGAGGTCGGGGAGGTCGGAGAGGTCGGGGAACTCGTGGAATCCGGGCGCGTGCGCCGGATGTGGCACCTGCTCGAACCGCTGCACGCCCTGCTCTACTACGCCCCCGAGGCCTTCGAGGAGGCCGCCGCCCTCGGGTACGACACCGGCGAGCGCTGGCCCTCCTACTTCGCCTGGCGCGCCGCGCCCCTCGGCGCAGCCGGGCCGCTGCGGGTGGCCTCCGCCTTCTACAGCTTCAGCCCCGCCATGGTCGCCCGGTACGTCCCCGCGGCCTGGGCGACCGCCGACCCGGCCGACGTGCTCGCCGCCCGGCTCCGGGCCGTCGACCACGCCTACCGGGCCCTCCTCGGGGAGGACGCGGTCGCGGGCCCCGACCCCGACCCCGGCCTCGCCGAGGCCGCCGCGCTCGCCCGCCGGGCGGCGGAGGCCGCCTCGTGCGCCGGCCGGCCGCTCGCCGCCGCCAACGCCGCACTGCCCTGGCCCGACGCCCCGCACCTCGTCCTCTGGCAGGCCGCGACGGTCCTGCGGGAGCACCGGGGCGACGGGCACCTCGCCGCGCTCCTGGCCGCCGGGCTCGACCCGGTCGAGGCGCTCGTCTCCTTCGCGGCGGCCGGCGCCGCGCCCGAACCCGTCTTCGCGAGCCGGGGCTGGTCCGCCGCCGAGTGGTCCGCCGCCCGGGACCGGCTCGCCGCCCGGGGGCTCGTGGACGCGGACGGCACGGCCACCGGGGCCGGGCGGGACCTGCGGGCCGGGATCGAGCGGCGCACGGACGAACTGGCCGCCGCCCCCTGGGCCGCCCTCGGGCCGGGGGAGGCCGACCGGCTCGCCGACCTCCTCGGCGGCCCCTGGCTCGCCGTGATCGGCTCGGGCCTGCTGCCCGCCGAGAACACCCTCGGCATCGGCAAGGTGTGACGCACCGGTACGAAGCGGCTCTTGTCGTCCGTCCTAGGATCTGAAGGGTGCTGACGAACCGAAGGACCTTCGCCGCCCCGGCCCTCGTTGCCGCCGCCCTCATAGTCGCCGCCTGTTCCCCCGGGACCGGCGGCGGCGGTGCCGGGAGGTCGCCCGCGCCGGGGACGGCCCTCGCCGCCGTGGACGCCCTCACCGTCAAGGGCCGCGCCCCGAAGACGGGGTACGACCGGGACGCGTTCGGGCGCGGCTGGATCGACGTCGACCGCAACGGCTGCGGCACCCGCGACGACATCCTCAAGCGGGACCTGACCGGGGTCCGGTACACGGACGGCCGCTGCAAGGTCGCCTCCGGCACCCTCACCGACGACCCGTACACCGGCACCACCGTCCCCTACGTCCGGGGCCGCAGCAAGGTCGACATCGACCACGTCGTGGCGCTCTCCGACGCCTGGCAGAAGGGGGCGCAGCAGTGGAACGCGGAGACCCGGCGCCGCTTCGCCAACGACCCGCTCAACCTCCTCGCCGTCGACGCCGCCACCAACCGCCGCAAGTCCGACGGCGACGCCGCGACCTGGCTGCCGCCGAACAGCGCGTACCGCTGCACGTACGTGGCCCGGCAGGTCGCGGTGAAGAAGAAGTACGGGGTGTGGGTGACGGAGGGGGAGCGGGACGCGATGAAGCGGGTCCTGCGCGAGTGCCCGCAGCAGAAGCTCCCGTAAGAACTCCCGCGAGGAGGCGGACCGGCGGGAGGTCCGTGACGGATCCGGCGGGAAAGTCGCAGGAAAACCGGTTGGTCGCCGCCGAGACGATCTTTACTCTGCCCGTATGGACCTGAACATATCGACCCTCGCCGAGCGCCCCGAACTGGAAGGGCCGATGTGGGACATGCGCCACCTCTGGCCCGAGTTCATGATGCACGACCCGGTGGGCTGGGCGAACATGGGCCAGATCGTGCGGCAGCTCCCGGAGTACGTGCTCGTCGCCACCGACGCCGACGGGAAGTTCGTCGCGCGCGGGTTCAGCGTCCCCTTCCGGCTCGACCTGGACGGCCGCCGCGCGCTGCCCGACCGGGGCTGGGACGAGGTGCTGCTCTGGGCCTTCTCCGACCTGAAGCAGGGCCGGGAGCCCGACACGGTCAGCGCGATCGAGATCACGGTCGACAAGGACTTCCTGGGGAAGGGCGTCTCGCACCGGATGCTCACCGCCCTGCGGGAGAACGCGGCCGCGCGCGGCTTCTCCGAGCTGGTCGCCCCGGTCCGCCCCAACGGCAAGCACCTGGAGGCCGGTTCCGGCATCCACGAGTACGCCTTCCGGACCCGCGCGTCCGACGGCCTGCCGCACGACCCGTGGCTCCGCGTCCACGTGCGTGCGGGCGGCGCGATCGAGGCGGTGGCCCCGGCGTCGATGACGGTCCCCGGCTCCGTCGAGCAGTGGCGCGAGTGGACCGGCCTCCCCTTCGACACGGACGGCCCGGTCGAGGTCGAGGGCGCCCTCGTCCCGGTCCACTGCGAGGCCTCGCGCGGCTACGCGGTCTACGTCGAACCGAACGTGTGGGTCAGACACCGCGTCTGACGCCCCCGCACCGCCACGCGCACGCGTGAGGGGGGCCGCTCCCCTGCGACGGCCCCCCTCACGCGTCCCCCTCGGATCCCCCCGGGCTCAGTCCAGGTCCGCGATGTCCTTCGCCGCCGGGGCCTTCGCCGCGACCGGCTTCCCGTACTGGGTGAAGGTGATCGTCTCCGGCTCGGTGCCGCCCTTCGTGACGATGCGCAGGACGTACGGCGTGCCCTCGGTGGCCACGTAGACCGTGCTCGTCCCGCCGTCGCCGTCCGGCTCCGTCAGGGTGAGCGCCTTCTGTCCGCCGACGGTGGTCTCCCCGCCCCGCACGATGCCGGTCGCGCCCTGCTCGAAGCCGCCGAGGAGCGTCTTCGGGTCGCACATCTCCATGGCCTCCTTCGCCTCGGGCTCGGAGGCCGCCATCTCGACCCAGCGGCCCTTGAGGGTCTTGAGCATGGCCTCCCGGACCTCCGGGGACTCGCCCTTCGCCTGCTCGTTCAGGGACGCCTCGTCGAAGCGCATGTACACGTTCTTCCGGTCGACCCGGATCAGCTCGGTCGTGGCGGCCGTGCCCGTGGTCACCGTTCCGGCGCACTTCCCGGTGCTGTCGAAGGAGACGTAGGCCCTCGTCCGCTCGCCCTCGGACGTCGTGTCGACGTCCACGGTCAGGGACTTCGCCGCCGCCGTCGCCGCGAACGCCTTGTCGACGATCTCCGACCCGGTGAGGCCCGCGAACGGCCCCGCCGGCTTCGCGTCCTCCGAGGACGGCCCGCAGGCGGTGGCGCCGGCCGCGACGGCGGCGCACAGGAGGGCGGTGACGGCGAAGGAGGTACGGGTGTGGGCGCGCATGGCGGTTCGTCTCCGGGAGGGGTGTGCGGGGGAGGGGCACCGAAGCGCCCCGGTCCTTGTCCTTGTGGTGGTCGGGTGCCGTCGGGTCGGCCGGGTCAGCCGAGCTTCAGCTCCCACTGCGAGGCGTTGTAGTCGAGGCCCGGGTTCACCTCGACCGTCAGGTTTTTGGCGTCCTCGGGGGTGTCGAAGGCGACGGTGACGGTGGCCTTCTTGCCGGGCAGGACAGTGCCCTGGAAGCCCGCGCCGACCTTCTCGTCGAAGATCTGCTCGGCCGCGACGCCGTTCGTCCCGGCGCGGCCGGTCAGCGTGACCAGGGTGGCGTCGAACTTCTCCTTGCCGCCGTTCTCGATGACGACGGTGACCTGGTACGCCTTGTTGCCCTCGGTGTGGCCGGCCGCGAACTCGCTGGGCTTGTACGCCTTCGGGTCCGAGACCGTGACCTTGAGGTCGTCGTCGTAGACCGAGGTGTCCCCGTCCGCCAGGTTCTTGGCGGCCGGGTCCTGGGCGGCCGGGTCCTTGGGCGCGGAGTCCTTGATGGCCTTGTCGATCTCGTCGACCGCGTCGCTGACGGCCGTGAACGTGATGACCGCGCCGACGACCGAGAGGATCAGGGCCGCGAGGCCGAGGAGCGCGCCGGTGAGCGCCACTCCCTTGTTGTTCGCCTCGCCGCGCTTCACGCGGCCCTTGCCGACGAGTCCGAGGATCAGGGCGATCAGGCCGAGGATGCCCGCCAGCCAGAAGAAGAACGGCACGAGGCCGGAGAGCGTGCCGATGATGCCGAGGATCAGGGCCGCGGTGCCGAGGCCGTTGCGCATGGCCCGGTGCGGAACGGCGGGCGGGACCTGGGTGTCGTACGACATGGGTGTGTCCTCCCGGACGGTGGAGATGTCTGGCGCGATGGATCAATCACAGCAGAGCTTGTGAACCGAGTCAACATGGTTCACGGAATATGGATCGGCTCACGCTGTGAAGTGATGCCCCGGGGCTTCGCCGGTAGGATGGGTGTCACACGAGAGTCATCAGCGGGCCAGCCAGGGGAGATGGGTCAGTTGCCGGAGAACGCAGCGGGCGCGGGAGCGGCGGGACCGGGTGCCCCGGAAGGGGCCGCGGCGGAACAGGACGGGTCCGGGCGGGCCGTCCCCGCCGAGGTCACCGCCGCCGGGATCGCCCGGCTCGCCGGGGTCGGCCGGGCCGCCGTCAGCAACTGGCGCCGCCGCCACGCCGACTTCCCCAAGCCCGTCGGCGGCACGGAGACCAGCCCGTCCTTCGCCCTCGCCGACGTCGAGGAGTGGCTCCGCGTCCAGGGCAAACTGGCCGAGGTCCCGCTCCGAGAGCGCGTCTGGCAGCAGGTCGCGGGCCACCCGGCCGGCGCCGTCACCGCCCTCGTCCACGCGGGCTGCGCCCTCCTCCTCGTCCGGGACAGGTCCGCGGCCTGGCCCTCGCTCGCCGCGCTCCCGGACGAGCGGCTCACGGACGTGCTGCCGGTCGCCCTGGAGGAGACGCTGACCGAGCGCCTCGGCCCCGGGCGGGCCGTCCTCACCCCCACCTCGGGTGCGCTCGCCGTCTCCCTGCCCCTCCTGCGTGGCGCCGCCGAACTCGCGGCCGACATCGGCGCCCGCCAGGCCTTCGAGTTCCTGCTCGGCCGCCACCTCGACGCCAACCCGCGCCAGTACACGCTCACCCCGCCCGGCCCCGCCGCCCTCATGGCCGCGCTCGCGGCCCCCGCGCCCGCCGGCGAGGGCGCCGCCCCGCTCACCGTCCTCGACCCGGCCTGCGGCACCGGCGGACTGCTCGGCGCGGTCGAGCGCCCCGGCGCCGTCTGCGGCCAGGACGCCGACCCCGACCTCGCCGCGCTCACCGCCCTGCGCCTGGCCCTCGCCGCCGACGCCGACATCCGGGTCAGGTCCGGCGACAGCCTGCGCGCCGACGCCTTCCCGGCGCTCGCGGCCGACGCCGTCCTGTGCCACCCGCCGTTCAACGAACGCAACTGGGGCCACGAGGAACTGGCCTACGACCCGCGCTGGGAGTACGGCTTCCCGGCCCGCACCGAGTCCGAACTGGCCTGGGTGCAGCACGCCCTGGCCCGACTCCGCCCCGGCGGCACCGCCGTCCTCCTCATGCCCCCCGCCGCCGCCTCCCGCCGCTCCGGCCGCCGCATCCGCGCCGACCTGCTCCGCCGGGGCGCCCTCCGCGCGGTCGTCGCCCTCCCGGCCGGCGCCGCGCCCCCGTACGGCATCCCGCTCCACCTGTGGGTGCTGCGCAGGCCCGTCCCGGGCGGCCGGCCCGCCGCCGAACTCCTCCTCGTGGACACCGCGTCCGAGCACGCCGGACCGGGCCGGGAGGGCCGCGACCGGCTCGACTGGCCGGCCGTCCACACCGCCGTACTGGACGCCTGGGCGCCCTTCGACCGGGACGGCACCCTCGCCGGGACCCCGGGCGCGAGCCGCTCCGTCCCCGTCATCGAACTCCTCGACGACGACGTCGACCTCGCGCCCGCCCGGCACCTGCCGCCGCCGGCCGCCGCCGGGGGCGCGGCCCAGCTCGCCGGGGTCCGCGAGCGCCTGGCGGAGACCCTGAACCGCGCCCGCGAACTGACCCCGCCCCCGGTCGCCGACCCGCCCGCCGCCGGGACCGGCCGGCCCACCACGACCGTCGGCGAACTGGCCCGCGCCGGGGCCCTGGTGCTGCGTGCGGGCGGCACGGGCACGGCCCCCCCGACCGCCCCCGTCGCCGTCCTCACCGACCACGACGTCCTGGCCGCCCAGCCGCCCTCCGGCACCCTGCCCGACGGCCCGCCCGAGGAGCCGGTCCTGCTGGCCGCCGGGGACGTCGTCGTCCCGGTCCTCGGCGGCGGAGCGGCCGTCCGGGTCGTGGACGCCACCGCCGAGGGCGCCGCCCTCGGCCGCAACCTCCAGCTCCTGCGCCCCGACCCGGCGGCCCTCGACCCCTGGTTCCTGGCCGGTTTCCTGCGGGCCACCGCCAACACCCGGCAGGCCAGCAGCTACGCCTCCACCGCGACCCGCCTCGACGTCCGCCGCCTCCAGCTGCCGCGCCTGCCCCTGGCCGAACAGCGCCGCTTCGGCGAGCGGTTCCGCGCCCTCGCCGCCTTCGAGGAGTCCCTGCGCCAGGCCTCGCGCCTCGGCGACCAGCTCGTCCAGGGCCTGTACGACGGCCTGGCGGACGGTTCCGTGGCCCCCTGACGCCGCCGCCGCTCCTCATCTCTTCGACAACGGTTCCGGGTATCCCGGAACCGTTGTCCGTATGGGTGTATACGCTCGTCCCCGCACCCCGATCCGTCCGAGCAGGAGCAGCAGGATGTACGGCCCCACGCAGGTCCCGCAGGTTCCGAAGCCGCCGAGGAGCTCCCTCTCCGGTGGCCGGATCGCGCTGCTCGTCCTCTTCTGTCTCCTCGCGCTGCTCAGCTGCGGCTTCCTGTCCTGGGCGCCGCTGCTGCGCCTGGCGTGCGTCACCCGCAGGGCGCGGGACTGGGTGGTGTGCGGCCTGCTGTTCCTGGGGTCGGCCGGCCTGTTCGCGTACGCGGCGGCCACCGGCGACAAGGAGCCGACCACCGGGGAGTCCTTCGCCGCCGTCGGCGTGATGGTGGCCCTGGTGGCGGGCTCGGTCACGTACTACCTGTTCGGGGAGATCCGGCACGCGGAGCGCGCCCGCACCGCGCCCGCGTACGGCCCGGCGGCCTACACGTACGGCGGCGGCACCGCGGCGACCGTGCCGGGCACGGACGTGCGCCCGAACCCGTACGTCGGCCCCGTCGCCCACACGCCCGCCCCGCACACGCCCGCTCCGCACACGCCCGCTCCGCACACCCCCGCCCCGCACGCGCCCGTCGTCCCGGCCCCCGCCACCCCCGCGCCCCAGCCGCCCGGCCCCCGCATCGACCAGGTCCGCGCCGAGCTCGACGAGCTGAGCGACCTGCTGCGCAAGGAGACCGGGGAGCCCCGGGAAGGCGAAGGCGGCCGGTGAACGGGCGGATCGTCGGCGGGCGCTACGAGCTGGCCACCGTCGTCGGACAGGGCGGCATGGGCCAGGTCTGGACGGCGTACGACGGACGCCTCGACCGGCGGGTCGCGGTGAAGCTGCTGCGGCCGGCCGGCATGAACGGGCAGGCCTCCTCCGCCGACGAGCTGCGCCGCCGCTTCGTGCGGGAGTGCCGGGTCACCGCGCGCGTGACCCACCCCGGCCTGGTGACCGTGCACGACGCGGGCAGCGAGGGCGAGGACCTGTACCTCGTCATGCAGTACGTGGAGGGCGCGGACCTCGCCGACCACCTTGCCGAACACGCCCCCTACCCGTGGGAGTGGGCGGTGTCCGTGGCCGCGCAGCTGTGCGCGGTGCTCGCCGCCGTGCACGCGGTGCCGATCGTGCACCGCGACCTCAAGCCGCGGAACGTGATGGTCCGCCCGGACGGGACGCTGACCGTCCTCGACCTCGGCGTGGCCTCCGTCCTGGACACCGACACCACCCGGCTCACCCACACCGGCTCGCCCATCGGCAGCCCGGCGTACATGGCGCCGGAGCAGGCCATGGGCGGCGCCGTCGGCCCGGCCACCGACCTGTACGCGCTCGGCGTCCTGCTCCACGAACTCCTCAGCGGGGACGTGCCGTTCTCCGGGTCGACCGCGCTCGGCGTGCTGCACCGCCACCTGTACGACCCGCCCGTCCCGCTCCGGCGGCTGCGCCCCGAGGTCCCCGAGCCGCTGGAGGCGCTGGTCCTCCGCCTCCTCGCCAAGGACCCCCGGGACCGCCCGGCCGGCGCGCACGAGGTGTACGAGCACCTGCTGCCGCTGCTGCCCGCGCGCGGTGCCCCGGCGGGCCCGATGGACCCGACCCGGCCGTTCCTGCGCCCGCACGCGCCCTGGCCGGACCGCGCGCAAACGCCCGCGGGCCCGACCCCTCCCGTCCCGACGCCCCCCGTCCCGATCCCGCCCGTGCCCACGCACGCCCCGACCCCGGTGCCGGGGCCGCGGGCCGACCCCCGGGTGTACGACCGGTCCGGGCCGTTCGCGCGGCCGGACGTGGCCGCCGCCGTGGACGAGGTCAAGCGGCTGCTCGCGGAGGGGTCCCTGACCCAGGCCGTGGACGTCCTCGGCGGGATCCTGCCCGCGGCCGAGGCCGAGCACGGGGAGCGCTCGCCGGTCGTCCGCATCCTGCGCAAGCAGTACGCGTCGACGCTGATGGACGACGGCCAGTACCGGCGCGCGCTGCCGGAGCTGCGGCGGCTCGCGGCGGACCGGCAGGCGGAGGCGGGCCCGGCGGACCCGCAGACGCTCCAGTTCCACTACGACGCGGCGCTGTGCCTGGAGCAGCTGGGGGAGACGGCGGCCGCGCTCGCGGAGTTCCGGGCGGTCCTGCCGTACTACGAGCGGGAGCCCGCGCGCGCCTTCGACATCCGGCAGCGGATCGGGCTGCTGCTCCTGACGGCGGGCGAGCACGCGGCCGGCCGCGACCAGCTCCAGCGGCTGCTGTTCGACGCGGAGCGCGCGTACGGCCCGTACCACCCGCTTCCGGCGGAGTTGCGCAGGGCGCTGGACCACCAGCGGATGATGGGCCCGCGTCCCTGACGGGCGCCACCCGCGACGGAGCGGCTTCCCTGACGGGCGCCACCCGCGACGGGACGGCTTCCCTGACGGGGCGACAGGATCACGACTCGGCAAATGATCGGGAAGTGGATCTTCGTGATCCTTTTTGCCGGTTTTGGCGCATGTAACGTTCGCGTCTGATCATGTCCATACCTTCAAGGAAATCCTCATGACGACGCCGCCCGCGCCCTCCGCTCCTGAGCAGCAGCCCGCCCCCGCGAAGAAGGGCTCCGCGATCCTCAAGAAGATCGGCGGCGTCGTCATCGCGATCGTCATCGCCGTCGCCGTGAAGCTCGGCCTCCCGCACCTCACCGGCGACGCCCCGGTGCACGCCAAGGCCGGCGAGTGCGTCACGGTCACCGGCCCGGACGACGACCCGAAGGTCGACACCGTCGACTGCTCCTCCGGGAAGGCCGACCTCTTCAAGGTCGTCAAGGTCAACGACAACACCTTCGACCTGAACAGCTGCGGCGAGGGCCAGGCGGCGCTCGCGCAGCAGCTGGACTCGGACAAGTTCGTCCTGTGCCTGGAAGAGGTCGCCGCGAAGTAAGCGCGCGTACCTCCCGAAAAGGGCCGGAACCCGTGACGGGTCCCGGCCCTTCTCCGTCCCCGTCGGGGCGCCGATCTCCCCGTTTCCCGGACCGCGTTCACCGCCTCGGCTAGATTCCCGACGTGGACGCGCTGACTCCCGAAGACCCGACGCACATCGGCCCCTACCGCCTGATCGCCCGTCTGGGCGCGGGCGGCATGGGCCTGGTCTACCTCGGCCGCTCCGACGTCGGCCGCACGGTCGCGGTCAAGGTCGTGCAGCGCGAGTACGCCGCGCAGCCCGAGTTCCGCAGGCGCTTCGCCCGCGAGGTGGCGGCGGCCCGGCGCGTGGGCGGGAGCTGGACGGCGGACGTCCTCGACGCGGAGACGGGGACGGGCACGGGGACGGACGGCGGGGGAGCGGGGACGGGTGCGGGCGCCGGGGTCGAAGTGCCCTGGGTGGCCACCCAGTACATCGCGGGCCCCGACCTGACCACCGTCGTCGCCCGGGACTTCGGCCCGCTCCCCGAGCACTCGGTCCGCGTCCTCGCCAACCGTCTCGCCCGTGCCCTGGAGGCCGTCCACGAAGCGGGCCTGATCCACCGCGACCTGAAGCCGTCCAACGTCCTGGTGACGGTCGACGGGCCGCGCGTCATCGACTTCGGCATCGCCCGCGCCATGGACAGCCTGACCGGCGACAGCCTGCACACCCGCACTGGGATGCTGATCGGCTCGCCCGGCTTCATGTCGCCGGAGCAGGTCAGGGGCCGCGAACTCACCCCCGCCAGCGACGTGTTCTGCCTCGGCGCCGTCCTCGTGTACGCGGCCACCGGGCGGCTCCTCTTCGGCGCCACCGACACCGGCCTGCACGCCCACCTCTTCCGGATCGCCGAGGAGGAGCCCGACCTCACGGGCGTGCCGGAGTCGCTCGTCGACCTCGTCCGCGCCTGCCTGGAGAAGGACCCGGCCGCGCGGCCCACCCCGGAGCAGATCGCCGCCCGCACGGACGGGGACGAGCGCGGGGTCTGGCTGCCGGGCGAGGTCCTGGCCCAGCTGGGACGGCACGCGGCCCAGCTCCTGGACTTCGTTCCCGTACCGCGCCCCGAGCACCCCGCCGCCGCGCCCGCGCCGCAGCCGGTCCCCTCCGGGGGAACCCCCGGATTCGGCCCCCCGACCCCGGGGTACGGGCCCCCGACCCCCGGGCACGGCCCTTCGACCCCCGGGTACGGCCCCGCCCACGCCGCCGCGCCCACCACCCCGGCCCCCGGGCCCGTCCCCCCGGCCCCCGCCTACACCCCGACCGCCCCGGCGCACGGCGTCACCGCCCCGCCCGCGCTGCGGGGAGGGGGCCTGGCGGTGGTCGTCCTGGCGCAGCTGGCCGTGCTGTTCGGGGCGGCGCCCCAGGGCCTCTCCTTCCACCGGATCGAAAGCTCGGTCCCCTACCTCTTCGTCATCCCCTTCGGCGCGTTCCTGCTGCTCGGCGGGCACCTGGCCGACCGCGTGGGCCGCAGGAGGACGCTGACCGCCGGTCTCGCGGGACTGTTCGTGGCGGCCGGCACGATCGTCGTCCTGCCCGGGGAGGCCGCCCTGGGATGGACGATCGGGGCCCGTGTCCTCCAGGGCGCTTCGGGCGCCCTGGTGACGGCGGCGGCGCTGGCCCTGGTGGCCACCGGCTTCCCCGAACCGAGGGCGCGGGCCAGGGCCTTCGGGGTCTATGCCACGGTCGGCGTCTGCGGGACGCTGCTGGCGTCCCTCCCGTCCGGATGGATGCGCTGGGAACTGGTCCTGAGCGTCGTCGCGCTCCTCGCCCTGGCCGCCCTGGCCGGAACCCGCGCCCTGCCGCACGACCGCCCGGAACCCACCGGCACCCGCTTCGACGTGCCCGGCGTCCTGCTCGGCACCCTCGGCCTCGCGGCCCTCCTCTGCGCCACCGCCGAGGCGTCGCTCGGCTGGACCGAGACCTGGTTCCTGATCTTCCTCCTGGGGGGCGCCGTCCTGCTCGCGGCCTTCCTGGGACGGCAGCGGCGCACGGCGGGCCCGCTCCTCCCGCCGTACCTCCTCAAGGACCGCGACCGGCTCGGCGGTCTGCTCGCCCTGGGGCTGACCGCCGCCGGGGTCCTCTCCCTGCTGCCGCCCCTGACCCACCGCCTCGTCCTGTCCTCCGGCCACACCGCGAGCCAGGTCGAACTGGCCGCGCTGCCGCTGCTCGCCGCGGTCGTCCTCGGCGCCACCCAGGTCTCCCCCCGGCTGCTGAACCGGGGCGTGGAGCCCCGCATGCTCGTCGTGGCGGGCCTGCTGGGCACGGCGGCCGGGGCGGCCCCGACCGTCGCCGGTCTCGGGAGCCGCGACGAGTACGCGGCCCTGATCCCCTTCGTGATCCTGACGGGCCTGGCCCTCGGCACGGCCCTCACGCCGCTCTTCGCCGCCGCCGTCTCGTCCACCACGGCCTCCGCCGTCCTCCCCGGACACGCGGGCGCCCTCGCGGCCGCCGTCCTCGCCGTCCAGAGCGTGGGCGAAGGCCTCGGCGCGACGGCGACCGGCCACGGCCTCGCCCCGCGCTGGTGGGTGATCGGCTTCCTGACCCTCGCGAGCCTGGTCGCCGGCCTGACGATCCGCCGCGCACGGCTCTGACGGCGGTCCGGCGAGCGGTCCGTCCGCGCCCCGCCGCGTGGCGGTGTCCCACCCCCGTGCTACTTTCCGCGCGATTGTTCGATCAATCGACAGTGGGGGATTCGTTGAGGAAACTTCTGGGAACCGGTGTCGTGGCCGTGCTGCTCGCCACCGGTGGCCTCGTGGGGGCGGGGGCGGCCGTGGCCGCCGGGGACCCGACGTACTACACCGAACCGGTCGAGGACAAGGTCCTCATGCCGGGCGAGGGCCGGGCCGAGCTGTCGCCGTCGGGTTCCGGCGGGCAGAACACCGGCCGGCCGGACGGCACGTTCGTCTACGCGCTGAGCAGGAAGCCGCTGAAGGACGCCACGTGGTCCGGCGGCGGCCTGCCCGCCGGCCTCAAGGTGGAGCGGGCGGACGGCTGCGCGCCGAAGCAGGGGATCGCCGGGGTCTACCTGTGCGACCTGAAGGACGTGGGCTTCCCCACGCCCGAGATCTCGGCGACGGGCTCCGCCGCGAACGGCACGACGGCCTATTACGGCTTCGTCTACGTGCCGCGCGGCAAGAGCGTCGACGCGGGCATCAAGGAGGCGCAGACCGCCGCCACCAAGGCGATCGGCGACCGCCGGTCGCACGCCACGGTCACGGTGCGGACCAAGGCGCACGTCGCGCAGAACACCATGACCCTGTCCACGCCGACGCTCCCGGCGGGCGGCACCGTGAAGCACACGGTGAAGCTGCACGCGGTGGACAAGGGCAAGCTGAACATGAGCCTGTCCCCCGCGCCGGGCGAACGGCGCTGGGACGAGAACGAGCTGAAGGTGACCGTCGACGGCGTCACCGCGACCGGAGCCGCCGGTGCCGAGTGCGACCACTCGTTCGGCGAGATCGGCTGGGGCGGCGAGATCCGCTGCGACGTCAAGGCCCCCGGCGACTACACGATCACCTACGGCCTGAGGGCGGACGCGAAGTCGCCCGCCTGGCGGCTGCGCAACACCGCCGTCTACGAGGTGTACGGCTTCGGCACCGGAAACCCGGAGAAGGCCGCGGACTTCACGGTCTCCAGCCCGGTCCCGGTGGTCCCGCGCTACCAGCTCATCGGCCGCACCCCCTCCGGCGACCTGTTCTTCTACCTCGGTACGGGCAAGGGCAAGCAGCCGCTGGGCTACAGCGACCTGGTCGGCGGGCCCTCCAGCTGGAACCAGTACTCGGCGATCACCCGGCTCGCCCCGGTGACCGTCCAGAGCACCGGCCCCGGCGCCGTGGCGCGCGACAAGAGCGGCGTGCTGTGGTTCCTCCCCACCTCCGGCGACGGCGGCGTCTTCAAGGCCCCCAAGCGCGTCGGCGCCGGCTGGAACGCCTTCAACTCCCTGGTCGGCGCGTCCGACCTGACCGGTGACAAGAAGGCGGACCTGCTCGCGCGGGACACGGCGGGCGTGCTGTGGCTCTACCCGGGCACGGGCAGCACGACGACCCCCTTCGGCACCCGCGTGCGGATCGGCGCCGGCTGGGGCGCCTACAACTCGCTCGTGGGCGGCACCGACCTGACGGGCGACGGAAGGCCGGACCTGGTGGCCCGCGACACGGCGGGCAGGCAGTGGCTGTACGCCGGTACGGGCACGGCGTCCCGGCCGTTCGCCGGCCGCGTCCAGGTCGGCCACGGCTGGCAGGCCTACAACTCCGTCGTGTCGCCGGGCGACCTCAGCTCGGACGGCAGGGCGGACCTGGTCGCCCGGGACGCCTCCGGCACGCTCTGGTACTACCAGGGCACGGGCGTCGCCTCCAAGCCGTTCGCGGCCCGCGCCCGGATCGGCGGCGGCTGGCAGCGGTACAACCTGCTGTTCTGACACCCCTGACCGAGCGGCCTCCGCCCCTGGCGGGCGGGGGCCGTTCCGTCACCCCCCGAACGGCCCGCCCTTG
Organism: Streptomyces sp. NPDC093071; assembly: GCF_044754545.1. Lineage (NCBI taxonomy): Bacteria > Bacillati > Actinomycetota > Actinomycetes > Kitasatosporales > Streptomycetaceae > Streptomyces > Streptomyces sp. NPDC093071. Next base: position 145,907 of record NZ_JBIVPH010000008.1, read on the forward strand.
ACCCCGTCCACGAAGGACGCCCAGGCGCTCGTCGCGAAGACGAGTGCGGGGGCGGTGGGGGTCTTGCTGTCGCGGACGGGGACGTGGGGGAGGTTGTCGGCGACCTCCAGGCACTCGCCGCCGTCCTGGTTGCTGTAGGAGCTCTTACGCCATGCGACGCGGCTCAGGTCAACGATGTGCATGAGACTGCCTCCAGCATGTCCATGATGAACTCCCGTGATTCGACCGGGGAAAGGGCCTGATCACGGACCAGATCGTAGCGGACTTGAAGTCGCTCGACGGCTGCCGCGTCCTCGACCAGTTCACCCGAATAGCCCGTCTCGACCCATGCGACCGCAGGCCCGTCCGCAGTGCGCATGAACACCACGTGGGTGTTCGTCAGCGCGTGCGGGCCGACCGAGTTCGGTACGACCTGGACGGTGATGTTCCGTTGCTCGCTCATCTTGATCAAGTACTCCAACTGCTCCCGCCAGGAGTCCTTGTTCGGTAGCGGGGTCCGGAGCACGGCTTCGGACAGGATCGACCGGAACGGGGGCGGGTTCTCCCCCGACAGCAGTTCGCGGCGCCCTATCCGCGCTTCGACCTGAGTCGTCAGCTCCTCACCGTCCATGCCGCCCGCCGAGAGGAAGAACTGCGCGTACTTCTTCGTCTGGAGGAGGCCCGGCAGCGCGCCCGCCGCGTAGTGCCACAGGCTCACCGCGTCCGCCTCCAGCTTCATGTACCGCTGGTACCGCTCCTTGAACTGGGTCGAGTCGCCCATCGCCAGTTCCCACAGCGTCAGCAACAACCCCGGCGTCCCGTAGTACTGGTCCAGCGCCTGGACGACCTCCGGGCCGCCCAGTGTCTCCCCGTTCTCCATCTTCGAGAACAGGGACCAGTCCCAGCCCACGGCCTCGCCCAGCTTCCGCAGGGGAAGCTCCCGTTCGGCCCGCAGCAGCCGCAGTTCCTCCGCGAACCGCTTCCTCGGTTCCTGACTCCGGCCCGTGACCGCCCGTCTCGCCGGCATGGCGCGACCTCCCCTTGTGGAAGATGTGGAACTACCCGCGCCACCTGGAGAAGTACCGCCCGACCGCGCTCCACGTTCCCTGGAACCGGGCCATCCTCGTCTCGTACCCGGAACACGCACGGTAGTCCACTCGTGGCGCTCCGCGCAGGCGGTGGAGGAGAAGGAGACAGGGCGCATGGAGTCGCAGGGACCGGAGCGCGGGGCGCTCGTGTACGACCGGGTGGCGCGTGTGGTGGGGGAGTTCCGGGGGAAGGCCGGGCCGTACGCGATGCTGCGGCCCGTGGGCGGTGGCCGGGAGTGGCAGGCGGACCCCGCCGACCTGCGCCCGGCCACTCCCGCCGAGCGGCTGAGCGCGGGCGTGCGCGCGGCCAACGACCGGGCCCGTACGGGGGCGGGGGCGCCGGTCCCGGTGCCGGACCTGAGCCGCCCGCCCCGACCCGTACCGCACTGCGTGGCCTGCGCGCTGCTGGTACGGGAACGGCGGGAGGCCCGGGAGCGGTTCGACCGCAGCGCGGAGACGGACGCGAACGTCCTGATGCGCCGGCACCTGGACCGGGACCATCCCTGACCGCAACCTTTCCCGTCCCGCGCGGGTCATGGGTGGGAGACGTCACGAGGACCAGTCGGGGAGCGACCGCGCATGACCGAAGAGACCGCCGTCCAGGGCCGTAAGGTCCGGTTCTCCCTGCGCGCGATGGTGCTGGCGGCCGGGTGCCTCGTCCTGGCCGGGGCGGTGGGCCGCTGGGCCGGCCGGGACGGCGGACTGCTGTGGGCGGCCCGGCTGTTCGACCATCCGCTGCTCTTCGGCGTCCTGGTGGCGGGCCTGTTCGCGGCGGCGCTGATCGTCGCGGTGCGCCGTCTCGTTGTCCGCGTCCTGACCGGGGTGGCCCTGGGGCTCGTCCTCCTGGCGTCCTTCCCCTTCTTCCTCTTCGGGACCTTCGGGGCCGCCTCCGAGACCTCGGACACGGCGGCCCCCGGCCGCGACGACCGCAGCCTCGTGGTCGAGGAGGGGGCGGACATGATCGACCCGCTGTGGTGGGTCTACGTGGACGAGGGATGGGGCCCGACGAAGCAGCGCTGGCGGGTGGGCCACTTCAACGGCGACGTCGCCGAGAACGCCCTCGTCGAGGCGGCCTGGGACGGCCCCGACCGCGTCCGCCTGGTCACGGGGTTCGCCGAGGACGGCACCGAACGGGTCCACCTGATCGACCTCGACCGGGAGACGGGCCGGCCCCTCCGCACGGTCACACTGGGCTGACGCGCCGACCCGAACGCCCCGGTCCAGTAAGCCGATTCGGCGGAAAACCGAACGAGTAGGCTCTGCCCCGCCGGGTGGGCCACCGCGATCACCGGCATGACCACACTCTTCGTGAAGGACGCATGAGACACATAACCCGCCGCACGGCCGTGCTCAGCGCGGCCACCGGACTCCTCACCGCGGCGACCCTCCTCGCCCCGCACTCCGCGACCGCCGCCGACGAACTGCGGCTGTCGGGGTACGACGTGGTGGCGGCGCCGGGCGCGATGCCGCGCTTCTACCCGATCGTCGAATCCGGCACGACCTTCCCGGGAAAGGTCGTCGTCGCGGTCGGTACGCGGCCGATGACCGACCCGGCGGGCGCGGGCGCGGGTCTTCCGAAGGGGTACCGCTCCAGCGCCGGCCACTGCGCGCAGCCCGCCGAGTACACCGGTGTCTTCGTCTGCGAGGGGGCTCCGTACCAGGTGCCCGCCGTCCAGATCCCCGCCACCGCCACCGACACCACCCTGTACTGGGGCTTCGCCTACGTGCCGGCCGGCGGTGACCTCGCCGCGGCCGTGAAGGAGGCCCGCGGCGCGGGTTCCCTCCCGGCGGACGGGCGGCGCGGCACCGGCAAGGTCACCGTCAAGTCCCGCGCGCACGCGCTCCTGAACACGGTCGGCTTCGACCTCCCGGCCGTCCCGGACGGCGGCACGGTCCGCCAGCAGCTCCGCGTCCACGCCAACGACGCCGGGAGACTGACCCTCCGCTTCTCCCGCGCCGAGAACCAGCTCACCCGTGACACGCCGCCCCTCCGCATCGGCCGTGTCACCACCGGCTCCGGCGCCACCTGCGAGATCCGCTACGCGACCCTGCCCGACGACCTTCCCAACGTCGCCTGCGCGCTCGAACCCGGAGACCACGTCATCGGGTACGAGCTGACCTCCGGCCCGGGACAGTACGCCCAGAAGCTCCAGGCCCACACCCGTTACGACATCTACGACCAGGGCGTCTGGGACGAGTCCGACGTCAAGCAGACCAGCGCTCCCTTCCTCGTCCAAGGCCGTGCCGTCCGGCCGTGGCACGGTCTGCACGCCCGCGACACCACCGGCAGGCTGTGGGAGTACGCCGGCACCCGCAACAGCGCCGCTCCCTTCTCCCCGCGCGACGAGATGGGCTCGGGCTGGCAGACCTACAACACGGTCAGCTCCCTCTCCCCCTACGCGCAGGAGCCCTTCTCGTGGGACGCCGTCCGGCCGTCCGCCGCCACCCGGGGCCTGGGCGACCTCGTCGCCCGTGACGCGACCGGCACCCTCTGGTACTACGACCGGCAGGCCGGCCGGAGCAGCACGTACGCGCCCCGCGTCCGCGTCGGCTCCGGCTGGAACGTCTACGACCGGATCACCGGGGCCGGAGACCTCGACGGCGACAGGCTCGTGGACCTCGTGGCCCGTGACAAGTCCGGCGTCCTGTGGTTCTACGGGGGCACCGGCAGGCTCACCGACGACAACCGCTTCAAGGCACGCGTGCGCGTGGGCGGAGGCTGGCAGGGATACGACCGGCTGGCCGGCGGCGCGGACCTGAGCGGCGACGGGCGGGCGGACCTGCTGGCCCGCGACACGTCCGGGGGGCTGTGGCTGTACAAGGGCACGGGCAAGGCCTCCGCCCCGTACGCGGCCCGCGTACGGATCGGCGGCGGCTGGCAGGGGTACGACCAGCTCGTCGTGACCGGGGACCTCACCGACGACGGGCGTGCCGACGCCGTCGCCCGCGACAGGACCGGGACCCTGTGGCTGTACACGGGCACCGGCAAGGCCACCGCACCCTTCACCGCCCGCACCCGCGTCGGTTCCGGATGGAACACCTACGACCTGCTCTTCTAGGGCTTTCCCGGAGTGGGCGCGGGGGCCAGGGGGTCGCTCAGCGCCGGGTGTTGGGGCTGTACACCCCCTTGGGGAGGAAGGTGGACGTGGGGATCCCGGTCCGCTCGCAGCTGGCGAACAGCGTCTCCGCGCCCCCCTTGCCCTCCGGGGCGGCGACGTCCTCGGCCCCCGGGTGCGGGACGTAGACGTACCCGCCGCGCTCCTGCGCTCCGGTGACGGGGACGCCGTGGAACGTGTAGGTCCTGCCGTCGGAGGCCAGGTAGCGGTGCTTCCCGGCCTTGATGTCGCCTTCCGCGAACTTGAAGAAGGTGTAGCCGCTGATGTGGGCCCGGTTCAGCTTCGTGTCCTCGGCCAGGCGGTCCACGTCCTGCAGCCGCTTCCTGAACGCCTTGCCGTCCTCGCCCGCCGGGACGGTCACCCGGAGGTTCCTCAGCATCTCCTCGGTGATCTCGGAGGGGACGGCGGCGATCAGCACCTCCTTGCGTTCCTCCGCGGAGAGGCTCTCCAGGGCCTTCGCCAGGGTCGAGTGGGCGATGACGTGGTGGGCGGTCGTGTCCCACCCCTGGTGGCTGTTCGGCTTGGCGTGCGGGTTGTCGCTGCGCCGCTGCACGACGTCCCGCGCGGGCGCCCCCGCACGGCGCCGCGTGGACACCGCTCCGGTCGGCGCCGGGCCGGACAGCACCCGGTGGGCGGTCGCCTCCGCCTCGCGTTCGAAGCGGTCGGAGGGGTCGGAGAGGCTCAGTCCGCCGCCGTTGTCGGTGCCGGCCACGGGGCCCCGGCGCTGCTGGACGACGTGGGTCAGCTCGTGCGCGAGGGTGTGCCGGTCGTCCCCTCCGTCGCCGATGACGACGTGGCTGCCCGAGGTGTAGGCGCGGGCGCCGATCTCGGCGGCGGACCGCCGGGCCGCGGCGCCCGTGTGCAGGCGCACGTCGGAGAAGTCGGCGCCGAGCCGCGCCTCCATGTCGGTGCGGGTCGCCTCGTCCAGGGGACTGCCGCCGGACCGCAGTACGTCGTGCACGGTGGAGCGCTGCACCGGGGGTCGACCGGCCGGATCGGCCTGACCCGTCGACTCGGCCTGACCCGTCGACTCGGCCTGACCCGTCGGCTCGGTCCGCTCGGTCCGTTCGGCCGGCCCAGTTCGCTCGGTCCGCTCGTGGCCGCAGTCGGCGCCGTGCCGGTGCTCCTCCCGGGCTTCCCCGGCCTCCCGGGCTTCCCCGGCCTCCCCGGCCCCCTGAGCCTTCGCCCCGAGGCGCCCGGCCCCGCGCAGCAGCTGGACGACCGCCGCGTTCCCCGCGGTGCGCTGGAGGGCGAGCAGCGCCGAGGGGGAGGCCGCCGGGGGCGTCCCGGCCCCGCGTGGCGGACGGCGGGCCTCCCCCTCGGCGGACGACTTGCCGGGTTCTCGCGTACGCATGGGGAACGGGCCTCTCCTGGGGGGCGGGGTCTCCGTTCCTGGACATCGCGGCCGGGACGGCGCGGTGAAGGGCGGTTCGCGCACACTCGGCGGGCCGTTCGGGCAACTCCGCACCCCCGCCCGGAAGAGGGGGTGCGGACCGTGTGCTCCCGGAGGCTCAGGCGCCCAGTGCCGCCCGGGGCTCGCGCCGCATCGCCCACAGGACCGGGCCGCCGCCCGGCAGCCGGAACTCGTCGCGGACGACGAAGCCGAAGTGCTCGTACACCGGGAGGTTGTCCGGCTTGGAGGACTCCAGGTACACCGGCAGGCCCGCCGCGTCGGCCTTGGCGAGGCCCGAGCGGAGGAGGGCGGAGCCGTGGCCCCGCCCCCGGGCGGCGGGGTCGGCGCCGATGACGGCGAGGTACCAGTGGGGTTCGGCCGGGCCGTGCCCGGCGGCGGCCGTGACCGCGTCGCGGAAGGCCCCGGCCCGGTCGCCCAGGATCTCCTGGAGCTCCCGTATCGTCTCCGCGTCGGGGACGGCCTTCTCCGCGCCCTCGGGCGACACCCAGAAGGCCGCCGCCGCGTCGGTGCGCTCGCACACGCCGTGGAGGCCGTACTGCCGGGTGAAGAGGGTGGTGAAGTACCGGCCGAGGCCCGCCTCGCGGGTGGCGTCGTCGGGGAAGAACCAGCGCATCATCGGGTCGTCGCCGAAGGCGGAGGCCAGCGTGCGGCCGATGACCGGAGCGTCGTCGATCACGGCCGTCTTCGGTGTGTTCGTCAGGGGCATACGGGTCATTCTGCACCCGTGATGATCTTGGTCCGTCAGGGGGTCCCCGCCCGGCGGGCGGCGCGGATCAGGCGGATCGCCGCCGTGACGGGGAGGGCGACCCCGGCCACGAGGAGGGCGAGCAGCTCGAACACGCCGATGCGTCCCGCCCCGCCGAGCACGAAGGCGAAGAGGAGGGCGACGGGGGTGAGGGAGACGAGGACGGTCGCGAAGACCTTGGTGCCCCGGTCCCAGGCGTCGGACGTCCACAGCATGACGAGGCCCGCGATCAGGACGGCCAGGCCGAGGAGGGGGTGGGCGTATCCGGCGACGCCGGTGGCGCCGAGCGCGACGGCCGTGTGGGTCGTGCGGCTCTTGGCCGTGCCCTCGGGCCGGGGTGCGGCGACGGCCGCCTCGGGCTCCTCCGCGCGGGCGGCGGCGACGATCGCGGCCGGGCTGCCGAGCCGTTCGAGGGCGGCGCGGACCCGCTCCGGGTCCCGCTCCTCGCCGACGGCGACGTCGAGGTGCTCGCGCAGGTCCGCGACGAGCTCCTCGCGGCGCCCGGCCGGCAGGAAGGAGGCCTCCCGCTCGACCGTGGCCAGGTAGTCGGTCACGAGGGGGTGTGCGGTGCGGGTCATGCGGAACCTCCGGGAGTCGCGGTCAGGAAGTGGTCGACGCCGTCGCGGAAGCGCGGCCAGTCCTCGGTGAACTCGGCGAGCGCGGCCCGGCCGGACGAGGTGAGCGTGTAGTAGCGGCGGGCGGGCCCGGTGGCCGACTCGCGCAGTTCGGTGTCGACGAGACCGTCGCGGCGGAGCCGGGACAGCAGGGGGTAGATCGTGCCCTGGCTGGTGGTCATGACGCTGACGGCGGCCAGCTCGTCGAGGATCTCGACGCCGTAGCGGGGGCCGCCCCGGAGGAGCGCCAGGACGCAGTACTCCAGGACGCCCTTGCGCAGCTGTACGGCGACCTTGCCGGCCGCCTCTGATCTTGCTTCGCCAGGAACCATGTTATGCAAGATACTCCGGAGGAGGGGTTCCGATCAACGGTCCGCGTGCGACGATCCCGGGGTGAGCGAACCGACCCCAGGACCCGGCACCGTACGGACCGCGCGACTCGACCTCGTCCCGCTCGCCGTCGCGCACGCCGGGGAGATGGCGGAGGTCCTGGCCGACCCCGCCCTGCACGCCTTCATCGGGGGCGCCCCGCTGCCCCCGCCCGAACTGCGGGCGCGCTACGAGCGGTTGACCGCCGGATCGCCCGACCCGGCCGTGACCTGGCACAACTGGGTCGTACGGCTCCGCGCCGAGGACCGGCTCACCGGCACCGTGCAGGCGACCGTCACCGACGGCGGCCGGACCGCCGAGGTCGCCTGGGTCGTCGGCACGGCCTGGCAGGGGCGGGGCATCGCCCGCGAGGCCGCCGGGGGCCTGGTCGGGCTCCTCGCGGCCCGGGGCGTGCGGACCGTCGTCGCCCACGTCCACCCCCGCCACGCGGCCTCCGCCGCCGTCGCCCGCGCGGCCGGCCTCGCCCCCACCGACCGGACGGAGGACGGCGAGGTCCGCTGGGAGCTGCGGACGGCCTCCCCGGACGCGCCCCCGGACGGGCTTGCGAGCCCCGCGCCCGGGTAGCCGCCGGAGGAGATCTTCCGGGAGGACCGTGTTGGGAACGCATGGAGGAGAAATCCTCGTCTCCGTCTGCCTGACGGCGCTCGCCGCCGCGATCGGCGCCCGCCGGGCGCGGCGGGAGGCGGGGCGTCCGCCGACCGCCGACCGGGGGCGGGGAAGGGCGGTCTTCGCCGCCGTGGCGCTCCTCGCCCTCGTGCCGTTCCTGCTCGTCACGCTCGCGCACGGGTACGGGACGGAGAACCGGATCTCGGCGGTCCCGCTCCGGGAGATCCTGGACGCCTCGGCCCACGCCGACGTGGACCTCTCGGACGTGCGGGCCGTCAACCTCGTCGGCAACGTCCTCCTGCTCGTCCCGTTCGGCGCGGCCGCCGCGTTCGTCTGGCCGGGCCGCCGCCGCGTGCTCAAGACCGCCCTCACCGGGGCCGCGCTCTCCGTCACCGTCGAGGTGGCGCAGTACGCGCTCTCCCTGGGCCGCGTCAGCTCCGTCGACGACGTCCTCCTCAACACCTCCGGCGCCGCCCTGGGCGCCGTCCTGGTCCGGCGCTGGACCCGGCGGCCCCGGACGCGGCGGCTCACCCCGCCGCTGCCCTCCGGCGCCGGAGGAGGGACCCGGGTCTGACCCGGAGCAGCAGCACCAGCCCCGCGGCCGCCCCCACCGCGAGCCCCGCCCGCAGCCCCGGCGGGCGGAAGGAGCAGGCCAGTTCCGTACGACCGTCCCCGAGAGGGACCGCCAGGAGGCCGCCGTACGCGGTCGGTTCGGCGCCCTCGCAGTGCCAGCCCGCGAGGCGCGGGGCCGCCACGACCGCCGTGCCGCCGCCCGGCGGGAGGACGGCCCGCAGGCCGGACGGGGTGACCTCCACCGAGGTCGCCGCACGGGCGCGCAGGGCGGTGACCGCCGTGCGCAGGCGGTCGTGGTCCAGGCAGCCGAGCGCGCCGGAGTCCGGAAGGGGCCCCGGGAGCGACGGCCGCAGGCCGGGGGTCCGCTGGAAGCCGAGGGACACCATCGCCGCCCGCCGCTTCGGGCGGCCGCCCAGGAGCCGGACCTCGCGCCCGCCCAGGCGGGCCGGGCCCGTGGCGTCCGGGGCCCAGAGGAAGACCTCCGTGCCGACCCGGCACGCGCCCGCGTGCGGAGCCTCGTACACCCGGGAGCCGAGCAGGAGTTCCTGGTTGCGGAAGGGCGAGCGGCCGTAGGCCGGGGGCGGACCCGGCGGCCGTACCGTCACCAGCGGCAGGAACGTCTCCGTACGGACCACCCGGCCGTCCCGCCAGCGGGCCCCCACCCCGAACAGCGCGTCCGTCACCGGGTTGTCCAGGCCGAGCAGGTTCCGGCCCCGCGAGGTCCAGCCGCCGCCCAGCGCGTCGAGGGTGGCCGTGAGGACCGCCGGGGTGTGGCTGCTGTAGTACGCGGCGCCCTGCCCGCCCAGGAGCAGCGGATCGTTGCCCGCGACCCGGGGCAGACCCGGGTCCGTGCGGTACGCGGGCCAGCCGTCCGCCGCCGCCAGGGCCGCCGCCCGCCGCTCCTGCTCCGCGCCCAGCGGCGGGTAGTCGTCGAGCCGCACGAGCCGCTCCCGGTCCGCGTACGCCGTCGTCGCCGACGCCTGCCCGAGCAGCGTGCCCGTCACCAGGAGCGCGGCCAGCACCCCGTACCGGCCCCGGCGGGGGAGGAGGAGCGCCCCCGCCACGGCCGCGAGGCCCGCGCCCGCGAGGAGGAGCGCCCAGGGGGTGAGGACCGGGCTCGGCAGCGCCCCGAGCGCCAGGACCAGGACGACGGCCGCGCCGCCGGTCACCGCCCGGCGGTCCGGGCGGCCGTGCGCCAGGGCCGTCCGGGCGGTCAGGACCAGGACCCCGGAGAGGACGAACGTCTGCCGGTACGGGCTGCCGTTCGGCGTCGCGAAGGCGTGCCAGAGCAGATGCGTCGGGCCCCACTGCATCGACGCCGCCACCGCCGCGCACAGCCCCGGCCACAGCCACCGCTCCCGGACCGGCACGCCCCGGTGGAACGCCGGCGCCGCCGCGAGGAGCAGGGCCGCCGTGCAGACGAAGGCCGCCGGGGTCGCGAAGCCGTACGTCACCGGGAGCAGCCGGGCGAGGAAGTCCGTCCCGGCCACCGGGGCGAACTCCCGCACCAGGCCCGGGTGGGCGTGCCGGGAGCCGAGGAGGACCGGCAGGAGGACGGGGGCCGCGAGGCCCACCCCGGTCCCGGCCGTCACCGCCGCCCGCCCGAGCGTCCGCGCCCGGAAGGAGTCCGTCGCCGCCAGCCGGACCAACAGGACCAGGGCCGCGCCCAGCGTCGCCATGTACGCCGTGTAGAAGTTCGCGACCCAGCAGACCGCCACCACCAGCGGGCCGAGCAGCGGCCGCCGCCCCTCCCGCACCCACTCGCCCACCAGGCAGAGCAGCGGGAACGCGATCAGGCCGTCCAGCCACATCGGGTTGTACGCGCCCTCCGCCAGCGACCAGCCGCACAGCGCGTACGAGGCCCCGAGCACCGCCGCCCACCACCACGCCCCCGGGCCGAGGCGGCGCAGCAGGAACGTCATCGCCGCCGCCGCGACCGCCGTCTTCAGGACCGTGATCGCGTACACCGCGCACTCGACGTCCGCGCGCGGGAAGAGCGCCACCAGCGGGGCGAACGGGCTCGACAGGTACGTGCCGTAGTCGGGCAGGAAGGACGTCCCCCAGCCCGCCCGCCAGTCCAGGAGGAGCCCGCCGTCCGCCCGGCCCCGCAGCAGGTCCCACAGGTGCGCGTGGAACGGCACGAACTGGTTGGCGAGGTCGTTGACGGCCCGGTGGCGCGGCCCGAAGGGGAAGACCCGGGCGACGGCGTCCCCGCCGCAGACGGCGACGGCGGAGAGGAGGGCGGCCAGCAGGCAGGCGCGGCTGTTCTTCGGCATGACGGGTCGAATATGCCAGCGAAAACGGGGAAGGCCAGGGCCCGGAGGGGCCGTTCACGCGATGGTCTCCTGGAGGCCATCCGTCCGGACCGGGCGGGTCACCGCGCTCCGTTGTCGTGGTCCGCGTGCTGCTCTCGATCGTCGTGCCGTGCTTCAACGAGGAAGACGTCCTCGCCCGCTTCCACGACCGCGTGACCGGTGAACTCGACCGCCTCGACGGCGCGTACGAGATCGTCTACGTGGACGACGGAAGCCGGGACGGGACCCTTCCGCTCCTGCGGGAGCTCGCCGCGCACGACCCGCGCCGGACCCGCTACCTCTCCTTCAGCCGGAACTTCGGCAAGGAGGCCGCGATGCTCGCCGGACTCCGGCACGCCTCCGGCGACGCCGTCGTCATCATGGACGCCGACCTCCAGCACCCTCCCGAGCTGGTCCACCGCATGGTCGCGCTGCACGCCGAGGGGTACGACCAGGTCGTGGCCCGCCGCACCCGCGACGGCGACCGGGTCACCCGCACCCTCACCGCCCGCCTCTACTACCGGGCGGTCAACCGGCTCGTGGACGTCGAACTGGTCGACGGCGTCGGGGACTTCCGGCTCCTCTCCCGCCGGACCGTCGACGCCGTCCTCGACCTCGGCGAGTACAACCGCTTCTCCAAGGGCCTCTTCGCCTGGGTCGGCTTCCGCACCACGACCTTCTCCTACGAGAACGCCGTCCGCGAGCAGGGCCGCTCCGCGTGGACCTTCGGCAAGCTCCTCAACTACGGCCTCGACGGACTCCTCTCCTTCAACAACAAGCCGCTGCGCGCCGCCGTCCACCTCGGCCTCCTGCTGCTCGTCGTCGCCCTCGGCTACGCGGCCTGGATCGTCGGCGACGCCCTGGCCAACGGCGTCGACACCCCCGGCTACGTCACCCTCCTCGTCGCCGTCACCGCCCTCGCCGGCGTCCAGATGGTCATGGTCGGACTCATCGGGGAGTACGTCGGCCGCATCTACTACGAGGTGAAGCGCCGCCCCCACTACCTGCTGAAGGAGACCGGGGGCGAAGGAGGGGAACGGGCGGGGCGGGCCGACACCCGGGTGACGGGTGAGTCGTTGTGGGAAACAGTCGCTCCGAAGTAGTGGCTCCGGCCCCGGCGACTCCCTACCATCGATCACCGCAAGGTCGTTCAACTGACGCACGACCAGCCCGGGAGGCTCCTTTGCACCGCCGCACGCTCCGCCGCACGCAGCCCCGCACGCACCGCCGCACGGCGCTCGCCGTCTCCGCCGCGCTCCTCGCGGCGGCCCCGCTGCTCACCGCCTGCGGCAACGACGCCCACCCGGGGGCCGCGGCCGTCGTCGGCGGCGAGCGCATCGACGTCGCCAGCCTCCAGGCGCAGGTGAAGGACGTCCGGGACGCGCAGGCGGCCTCCCCGGAGTCCGCGCAGCTCGTCGCGGCCACCGGCGACCTCAGCCGCCGCAAGCTCAACAGCATGATCTTCGACCGGGTCGTCGAGAAGGTCGCCCGCGACAACGGCGTCACCGCCAGCCGCGCCGAGCTCCAGCAGACCCGCACCGCCTTCGTCCGCCAGAGCGGCGGCGAGGACCGGCTCGCCGCCGCCCTCCTCCAGGAGCAGGGCGTGGCCCCCGGCCAGATCGACGGCGTCGTCCGCCGCAACGTCCTCCTCAACAAGATCGCCGCCGAGGTGGGCGCCGACGACAGCCCCGAGGGCCAGAAGAAGCTGACGGACGTCTTCACCGCGGCCTCCAAGGACCTCGCCATCGACGTGAACCCGCGCTTCGGCGCCTGGGACGACGCCCAGATCCGGCTGGCCGCCGCCTCCACGCCCTGGCTGCGGCAGATCAGCAAGGCCCCGGAGGCCGTCGGGACCGGCGCCTGAGGCCGGGTAGGTTCGGGGGGTGACTTCCGAAAGCCCCGGCCGCATCGTCCTGCTCACCGCCAGCCACCGCGTGGCCCCCGGACTCCTGTCCTGGCCCGCGTGGCAGGCGCTGCACGCCGCCGACCGGGTGCTCTGCCCCGACGGACACCACCCCCAGCTGCCGTACCTGCGGGAGGCGGACGTCGCCGTCGAGCACGCCCTGCCCACCGCCGAGGAGCTGGTCGGGGCCTGCGCCGGGGGCCGCACGGTCCTGCTCCTCGCCTCCGGCGAGGGCGACCGGCGCCTGACCGACGGCCTCGCCCGGCTCGCCGGCTCCGGCCGGATCGCGATGCCGGAGCTCGAACTGCTGCCGGGCTCGTACGACCTGCCCGGCGCCCGCCTCCTCGACCTCGTCCAGGTCATGGACCGGGTCCGGCGCGAGTGCCCCTGGACCTCGGCGCAGACCCACGAGGGGCTCGTGAAGTACGCCATCGAGGAGGCGTACGAGCTGGTGGAGGCGATCGAGGACGGGGACAGGACCGCGCTCCGGGAGGAGCTGGGCGACGTCCTCCTCCAGGTCGTCTTCCACGCCCGGATCGCCGAGGAGGACCCGGAGGATCCGTTCTCCGTGGACGACGTGGCCGGGGCCCTCGTGGAGAAGCTGATCCACCGCCATCCGCACGTCTTCGGGGACGCGACCGCCGAGACCCCCGAGGAGGTCCACGCCCACTGGCAGCGGACCAAGGCGGTCGAGAAGCGGCGGGAGTCCGTCACCGACGGCGTGCCGCTCGGCCAGCCCGGCCTCGCGCTCGCCGCGAAGCTCGCGGGCCGGGTCCGGTCGGCCGGCCTCGACGTGCCCGTCCCGGCGGGCGGGGGCGTCGGCTACGAACTCCTGGCCCTCGCGGCCCGCGCGGAGGCGGCGGGCGTCGACCCGGAGACGGCGCTGCGGGCCGCTGCCCGGACGTACCGGGACGCGATCAGGGCGGCGGAGGGGCTGTGAGGCGGTAGCGCCGTACGGCCGTACAGAGGGGAGGGCCGGGCCCGGTGAGGGCACGGGCCGTCCGGTCCGGGCCGCCGGGACGCGCGGAGGTGCGGGCCGTCCCGTACGGGGCCGCCGGGGGCGCGCGGGGGCGCGCTGTACGGTCGGGGGGTGAGTGACAGCACCGCCCCGGACCCCGCGCCGCACCCCGCACCGACCTCCTGCCCGACCTCCGGGGCGGCCCCGGCCCCCGACGCGAACCCCGCCCCCGGCAGGGACCCCGCTCCCGCGCTCTTCACCTGGGAGTTCGCCACCGATCCGTACCCCGCCTACGCCTGGCTGCGGGAGCACGCGCCCGTGCACCGGACGACGCTGCCCAGCGGGGTCGAGGCCTGGCTCGTGACGCGGTACGCGGACGCCCGGCAGGCCCTCGCGGACCAGCGGCTGTCGAAGAACCCGGCGCACCACGACGAGTCCCCGCACGCCAAGGGCAAGACGGGCATTCCGGGCGAGCGCAAGGCCGAGCTGATGACCCATCTGCTCAACATCGACCCGCCCGACCACACCCGGCTCCGGCGGCTCGTGTCGAAGGCGTTCACCCCGCGCCGGGTCGCCGAGTTCGCCCCGCGCGTCCAGGAGTTGACCGACCGGCTCATCGACGCGTTCGCGGAGAAGGGGAGCGCGGACCTCATCCACGAGTTCGCCTTCCCGCTCCCCATTTACGCCATCTGCGACCTGCTCGGCGTGCCCGAGGAGGACCAGGACGACTTCCGGGACTGGGCCGGGATGATGATCCGGCACGGCGGGGGCCCGCGCGGCGGCGTCGCCCGGTCGGTGAAGAGGATGCGCGGCTACCTCGCGGAGCTGATCCACCGCAAGCGCGAGGCGCCGGGGGACGACCTGATCTCGGGGCTCATCAAGGCCTCCGACCACGGCGAGCACCTCACCGAGAACGAGGCCGCCGCCATGGCCTTCATCCTCCTCTTCGCGGGCTTCGAGACCACGGTCAACCTGATCGGGAACGGTCTGTACGCGCTGCTCCGCGATCCCGTACAGAGGGGACTCCTCCAGACCTCCCTCGCCGCCGGGGAGACCGGCCTCCTGGAGACCGGGATCGAGGAGCTGCTGCGGTACGACGGGCCCGTGGAGATGGCGACCTGGCGGTACGCGACGCGGGCCCTGACCATCGGCGGGCAGGAGATCCCGGCGGGCGACCCGGTGCTCGTGGTGCTCGCCGCCGCCGACCGCGACCCGGAGCGGTTCGACGGGCCCGACGTGCTCGACCTCGCCCGGCGCGACAACCAGCACCTCGGCTACGGCCACGGCATCCACTACTGCCTCGGCGCGCCCCTCGCCCGCCTCGAAGGACAGACGGCGCTCGCCACCCTCCTGACCCGTCTGCCGGACCTGCGGCTCGCCGCCGATCCGGCCGAACTCCGGTGGCGCGGCGGGCTCATCATGCGCGGTTTGCGCACGCTTCCGGTGGAGTTCTCCCCTTCCGTACCCCTCTCGCACACTAACGGACCGTCAGAAATGTGATCTTCATGTGATCGAGTGGCCATCGACTTGTGACGGACGTTCGAATGCCGCTACGTTTCGCCGCAGTCTCAGCCGTCACGCGAAAGGCGTACCTATGCGTTCCGGGAACGGACGACACCGTCGCCCCCGTCAGGCCCCCGCCATCGTCGTCGCCGCGGGCGTGACCGGATCCGCCATGGCGCTGCCCCTGCTCGCCACCGGATCCGCGTCCGCCGCCGACGCCGCCACGTGGGACCGCGTCGCCGAGTGCGAGTCCGGCGGTCAGTGGAGCGCCAACTTCGGAAACGGGATGTACGGCGGCCTCCAGCTCACCCAGGGCGACTGGGAGCGGCACGGCGGCCTGGCGTACGCGCCCAGCCCCGACCTGGCCAGCCGCGCCCAGCAGATCGCGGTGGCCGAGAAGGCCCTCGCCAAGGGCAGCGACGCCTGGGCCACCTGCGCCCCGATCGCCGGTCTGACGAACGACGGGAAGCCCACCGGGGTGGACCCGGGTCCGGCCACCGCCCCGGCGCCCTCCGTGGCGCCCGTCCCCGAGTCGAGCTGGAACTCCGGCTCGCCGGCCGCCTCCGCGACCACGCCGTCCACCGGGACGCCGAAGGCCTCCGTCCCGACGACCGCTCCGGCCACCCCGTCCGCGCCGGCCGGATCGACGGCTCCCGCCACCCCGGCGGACCCGACCGCGCCGACCGCCCCCGCCACGCCGTCCGCGCCGTCCGGATCGACCGGGACGGCGGACCCGGCGGACCCGACGCTCCCGTCCGACCCGTCCGACCCGACGGTCCCGGTCGCCCCCGACGGCTCCGTGGCGCCCGTGACGCCCGGTGTCCCGGGCGACGAGGGGTCGTCGACCGAGCCCGGTACGGGCAAGCACCGGGGCGATGCCGCCCCGGATGAAACCGACAAGCCGGACAGCTCCACCGAATCCGGTAGACATGCCTCGGGCAAGGACAAGCTTTCCGAAGAGCCTGACTCGACCCCGATTGCTGACGAAGCGAAGAATTCGGACGCAACGGACAGCCAGGGCTCTTCGGGTGAATACGTCGTGCGTCCGGGTGACAGCCTTTCGGACATCGCCCAGGCGAACGAACTGCCCGGAGGGTGGACCGCCCTCTATGACGCCAACAAGCGGACCGTGGGCACCGATCCGGACCTCATCCTCCCTGGTCAGAACCTCGACCTGACGAAGGGTTCGGTCCCGGCGGAGGGGTAGTTCGACGGCTTATGTCCGGTTCCGGGCGAGTGAGACATGGGTCTCTTTGCCCCAACTGGCCCACAGCGCCCGCAAACTCCGCTTCCGTCACTCCTCACCTGCGCAAACAGTCCCCTCCGAAGGGCAAGAAGAGGCGAAATTCGTCGTATGAGCCTCTTTGAACTTCGGAGGGTTCTGTGTCTACGGTCGTCACCGCTCGCCACCGCGGGCCCCGTCGACCGAAACGCCGAATCCTGCCGTCGGCCGATGGGAACAGTCGTCGCGCAAGCGCCGTAGGCAGGAGCGGGGGACCCAAGGTAAGTGCCGGCCCCGGCCGTCGAGACGGACGGCCGACGACCGGCTTGGGGTGAAGCCGCGTGCTAGGACACGCGGCCGGGCAACTCTTCGGCCCGAACCCGACAGCTCACCTCGCAGGCGTCGGTGAGGAGAATCCCCATGCTGTTTTCCGTCAAGGGCAAACACCGCCGTCCCTCCAAGGCCACCCAGCTCGCCGCGCTCGTCGGCGTCACCGGCATCGCCGTCGCCGCCCCGTTGATGACCGCGGGCACCGCCTCGGCCGCCACGTCCTCCGAGTGGGACCGCGTCGCCCAGTGCGAGTCCGGCGGCAACTGGTCCATCAGCACCGGCAACGGCTACTACGGCGGCCTGCAGTTCTCGGCCTCCACCTGGGCCGCGTACGGCGGCACCGCCTACGCCTCCACCGCCGACCAGGCGTCGAAGTCCCAGCAGATCGCCATCGCCGAGAAGGTCCTCGCGGGCCAGGGCAAGGGCGCCTGGCCGAGCTGCGGCGTGGGCCTCTCCGGCGCCTCGTACGACGGCGGCGCCGCCGAGAGCGCTCCGCAGCAGGAGCAGCCGAAGCAGGAGCGGAAGGCCGAGCAGCCGACCACCCGCAGCGAGCAGCGCCAGGCCCCGAAGAAGGAGCGCCAGGCCGCCCCCGAGGCCGCCAAGAAGACCGTCACCACCCCGACCGGCAAGACGGTCAAGAAGGGCGACGGCGAGTACAAGGTCGTGGCCGGCGACACCCTCAGCAAGATCGCCGACGCCCAGGGCGTCAAGGGCGGCTGGGCCCAGCTCTTCGAGCTGAACAAGGACGTCGTCGAGAACGCCGACCTGATCTACCCGGGCCAGCAGCTCCACCTGAAGTGAGCCCGGCGGGTCGCGTGAGTCCGGCGGCTCACGCGCCCCCGACGACCCTCCCGCGGTGACCACCCCGGTCCGGTGCGCGCTTCCCCGTGCGCGCCGGACCGGGGTTCCCCTTATTGAGAGGGCTGTGCATTGCGGGTATCGAGGGGGCTCCGGAGCCCCTCCGCGACCCACTTGATGGTTACCGCCCAGTAGATCTGGGGCCCTTCGCCCCGTTGTGCGTGCCCTTGGGTCCTTTTTCGTCCCAGGGGGCGGGCGCCCGGCCGGTCGGAGCCTCCGGGGCGGTTAGGCTCTTGTCGCAAGGCCGAGCGACCCAGCACAGGCCCTGCGTCACATCCAGCGTCACATCCCAGAAGGAGATGCTCGTGCCGTCCATCGACGTCGTCGTAGCCCGGGAAATCCTGGACTCCCGAGGCAACCCCACGGTCGAGGTCGAGGTCGGCCTCGACGACGGCAGCACCGGCCGTGCTGCCGTTCCGTCCGGCGCCTCCACCGGTGCGTTCGAGGCCCTGGAGCTTCGCGACGGTGACCCGAACCGTTACCAGGGCAAGGGTGTCGAGAAGGCCGTCCTCGCCGTCATCGAGCAGATCGGCCCGGAGCTCGTCGGCTACGACGCCACCGAGCAGCGCCTGATCGACCAGGCCATGTTCGACCTGGACGCCACCCCGGACAAGTCCTCGCTCGGCGCCAACGCCATCCTCGGCGTCTCCCTCGCCGTCGCGCACGCCGCCTCCGAGGCCAGCGACCTCCCGCTCTTCCGCTACCTGGGCGGCCCGAACGCGCACCTGCTGCCCGTTCCGATGATGAACATCCTCAACGGTGGGTCGCACGCCGACTCCAACGTCGACATCCAGGAGTTCATGATCGCCCCGATCGGCGCGGAGTCCTTCTCCGAGGCCCTCCGCTGGGGCACCGAGGTCTACCACACCCTCAAGTCCGTCCTGAAGTCCAAGGGCCTCTCCACCGGCCTCGGCGACGAGGGCGGCTTCGCCCCGAACCTCGGCTCCAACCGCGAGGCGCTCGACCTCATCCTCGAGGCGATCAAGCAGGCCGGCTACGTGCCCGGCAAGGACATCGCGCTCGCGCTCGACGTCGCCGCCTCCGAGTTCTACAAGGACGGCAAGTACGAGTTCGAGGGCAAGGCCCGCTCGGCCGCCGAGATGACCGAGTACTACGAGGAGCTCGTCGCCGCGTACCCGCTGGTCTCCATCGAGGACCCGCTGTTCGAGGACGACTGGGCCGGCTGGAACGTCATCACCGAGAAGCTCGGCGAGAAGGTCCAGCTCGTCGGCGACGACCTGTTCGTCACCAACCCGGAGCGCCTGGCCCGGGGCATCGAGGAGAAGTCCGCGAACGCCCTGCTCGTCAAGGTCAACCAGATCGGCTCGCTGACCGAGACCCTCGACGCCGTCGAGCTGGCCCAGCGCAGCGGCTTCAAGTGCATGATGTCCCACCGCTCCGGCGAGACCGAGGACGTCACCATCGCCGACCTGGCCGTCGCCACCAACTGCGGCCAGATCAAGACCGGCGCCCCGGCCCGCTCCGAGCGCGTCGCCAAGTACAACCAGCTGCTGCGCATCGAGGAGATCCTCGACGACGCCGCGGTGTACGCCGGCCGCAGCGCCTTCCCGCGGTTTCGCACTGCGAACTGATCGCCACGGCAAGGGCTGATCGAAGGCGGACACCCGCTCTCATCCGTACGTCCCCGCACTCGGTCCCGTACCGTGTGCGGGGACGTCCGCGTGAACAGGGGAGGCGACACGACATGGCCGTGAAGGACCGGGACCGGTTCTCGACCGCGACCCGGATCAGGCTGCTCGGCGAGCAGACCGCCGCCCGTGTCTACCGCTCCCAGACCCGCCGTCAGGCCCGCCGCTCCCGGCTCACCGGCCGCGCGGCCTTCCTCGCCCTCGTCGTCTGCTCTCTGGTCGTGGCCCTCGCCTATCCCATGCGCAGCTACGTCTCCCAGCAGGGCGAGATCGCCGAGCAGGAGCGCCGGGCCGCCGAGGCCGCCCGGCGGGTGCAGGAGCTGAGGGACGAGAAGGCCCGCCTCCAGGACCCGGCCTACGTCCGCCGCCTCGCCCGCGAGCACCTGCACTACGTGCTTCCCGGCGAGACCGGCTTCACCGTGAACGACCCCGGCGCGGAGCGGCGGCCCCGCGCCGATCAGGGCGCGGCGGACCGCCCCTGGTACGACAACCTCTGGGACGGCGTGGACAACGCCGACCGCCGCTGACCTCCCGTACGACCGACGACCTAGGCACCCAAGGCAGACATGCAAACGCCCCCTCCGCAGACCGAACGCACCGAGCCCACCGAGGCGGACGTCGCCGCCTTCGAGCTCCAGCTCGGACGGCCGCCCCGCGGCCTGCGCGCCATCGCGCACCGCTGCCCCTGCGGGCAGCCGGACGTCGTCGAGACGGCGCCCCGGCTCCCCGACGGCACGCCCTTCCCCACCACGTACTACCTGACCTGCCCCCGGGCGGCCTCGGCCATCGGCACCCTGGAGGCCAACGGGGTCATGAAGGAGATGCAGGCCCGGCTCGCCACCGACCCGGAGCTCGCCGACGCCTACCGGGCCGCGCACGAGGACTACCTCGCCCGCCGCGACGCCATCGAGGTCCTGGAGGGCTTCCCGAGCGCCGGCGGGATGCCGGACCGGGTCAAGTGCCTGCACGTCCTCGTCGGCCACTCGCTGGTCGCGGGCCCGGGCGTGAACCCGTTCGGCGACGAGGCCCTCGCGATGCTGCCGGAGTGGTGGGCCAAGGGCCCGTGCGTCACCCCGTGCGTGGTGCCGAAGGAGGAGGACGGCTGGACGGTCGAGGGCGACGAGAGCGGCCACTTCGCCTTCAAGCCGGTCGACGACGACGCCGCCGACGCTTCCGGTGAGGGGGAGGAGAAGTGACCCGGGTCGCCGGAATCGACTGCGGTACGAACTCCATCCGCCTCCTCGTCGCCGACGTGCACCCGGAGACGGGCGAGCTGGTCGAGCTGGACCGGCGGATGACCATCGTCCGGCTCGGCCAGGGCGTCGACCGGACGGGCCGGCTCGCCCCCGAGGCCCTGGAGCGGACCTTCGCCGCCTGCCGCGAGTACGCCGCCGTGATCCGGGAGCTGGGCGCCGAGCGGATCCGCTTCGTCGCCACCTCGGCCTCCCGCGACGCCGAGAACCGCGACGACTTCGTGCGCGGGGTCGTGGAGATCCTCGGCGTCGAGCCCGAGGTCATCACCGGCGACCAGGAGGCCGCGTTCTCCTTCGCCGGCGCCACCGGCGAGCTGCCCGGCACGGAGACGTACCTGGTCGTGGACATCGGCGGCGGCTCCACCGAGTTCGTCACCGGCACCGACCGCGTCCAGGCCGCCCGCTCGGTCGACATCGGCTGCGTCCGGCTCACCGAGCGGCACGTCCGCCACGACCCGCCG
Organism: Streptomyces sp. NPDC093071; assembly: GCF_044754545.1. Classification (NCBI taxonomy): domain Bacteria; kingdom Bacillati; phylum Actinomycetota; class Actinomycetes; order Kitasatosporales; family Streptomycetaceae; genus Streptomyces; species Streptomyces sp. NPDC093071. The sequence continues at coordinate 166,863 of NZ_JBIVPH010000008.1, forward strand.
ACCGCCGAGGAGGCCGAGGCGATCCGCGCCGACGTCCGGGCCGCGCTCGACCTGGCCGCCGGGGCCGTGCCGATCGACACGGCCGACGTCCTCGTCGGACTCGCCGGCTCCGTCACCACCGTCGCCGCCATCGCCCTCGGCCTCCCGGAGTACGACTCCGAGAAGGTCCACCACTCCCGGATCTCCGCCGAGCAGGTCGCCGAGGTCACCGACCGGCTCCTCGCCTCCACCCACGACGAGCGGGCCGCGATCCCCGTGATCCACCCCGGGCGGGTCGACGTGATCGTCGCCGGAGCCCTCGTCCTGAGGGAGATCGTCGAGCGCGTCGGGGCCCGCGAGGTGGTCGTCAGCGAGCACGACATCCTCGACGGGATCGCCCTGTCCGTCGCGTAGTCGGTCGCGCGGACCTCGATGGGAAGGCCCTATGCGTCGCATAGGGGGGCGCTATCGAGCCTTCCCGAGGGGTTCCGCCGGGAAAGTTCGTGAAGTTCTTCACAAGGAAAAGGGCCCTGAGGGAGTCCGAAGGGGGCCGTTGGGCCCTCCGAGGGGTGTCTCGGGGCCCTTTCGCAGGTGCGGAGGCCGATCCGCCCGGTGTTTCCATCGCGTGAACGGGGCCTCCGGTTCAGGGTTAACGGAGGCTCTCCGGTCCAGTTCACGGGGGGTGAACAACGTTCGCCACTGCACCCCGGTTCCTTTGCAGGAACATGACCTGGATCACGTGGGCGGCGGAGTGTAGCAGAGGTGTCCACCAACCTTGTGAAGGGGCGCACGAACGCACCCCCCGGACGGGGTGGATACTCGATGGCATGAGCACCACGGAGCGTCCCAGGATCCTCGTAGTAGGCGGCGGGTACGTAGGCCTGTACGCAGCTCGGCGCATCCTCAAGAAGATGCGCTACGCGGAGGCGACCGTCACGGTCGTCGACCCGCGGTCGTACATGACCTACCAGCCCTTCCTCCCCGAAGCCGCCGCCGGCAGCATCTCGCCGCGCCACGTCGTCGTCCCGCTGCGACGCGTCGTCCGCGGAGCCGAGGTGCTCACCGGCCGGGTCACCACCATCGACCAGGACCGCAAGGTCGCCACGATCGCGCCGCTCGTCGGCGAGGCGTACGACCTGCCCTTCGACTACCTCGTCATCGCGATGGGCGCGGTCTCCCGGACCTTCCCGATCCCCGGCCTCGCCGAGCAGGGCATCGGCATGAAGGGCATCGAGGAGGCCATCGGCCTGCGCAACCACGTCCTCGAGCAGCTCGACAAGGCCGACTCGACCACCGACGAGGAGGTCCGCCGCAAGGCGCTGACCTTCGTCTTCGTGGGCGGCGGCTTCGCCGGCGCGGAGACCATCGGCGAGGTCGAGGACCTGGCCCGCGACGCCGCGAAGTACTACCAGAACGTGTCGCGCGAGGACATGCGCTTCGTCCTGGTCGACGCGGCCGACAAGATCCTTCCCGAGGTCGGCCCCAAGCTCGGCCAGTACGGCAAGGAGCACCTGGAGAGCCGCGGGATCGAGATCTACCTCGAGACCTCCATGGACTCCTGCGTCGACGGCCACGTCGTGCTGAAGAACGGCCTGGAGGTCGACTCCAACACGATCGTGTGGACCGCCGGCGTCAAGCCGAACCCGGCGCTCTCCCGCTTCGGTCTGCCGCTCGGCCCCCGCGGCCACGTGGACTGCAACGAGAAGCTCCAGATCAACGGCCTCGACTACGCCTGGGCCGCGGGCGACAACGCCCAGGTCCCGGACATGGTCGGCCGCCGCGCGGGCAACCCGAACGCCTGGTGCCCGCCGAACGCCCAGCACGCCCTGCGCCAGGCCAAGGTCCTCGGCGACAACGTGGTGGCCGGGATGCGCGGCTTCCCGCAGAAGGAGTACAGCCACGCCAACAAGGGCGCGGTGGCCGGACTCGGTCTGCACAAGGGCGTCGCCATGATCGTCATGGGCAAGGTGAAGATCAAGCTCAAGGGCCGTCTCGCCTGGTACATGCACCGCGGCTACCACGGCATGGCGATGCCGACCTGGAACCGCAAGATCCGCGTCTTCGCCGACTGGACCCTGGCGATGTTCCTCAAGCGCGAGGTCGTCTCCCTCGGCGCCATCGAGTCGCCGCGCGAGGAGTTCTACGAGGCCGCCAAGCCCGCCCCCGCCCCGGCCGCCCCGGTGCAGGAGAAGGCCAAGGCCTCCTGACGCTCCGCCAGCAGTAGGCAGTACCCCTGTGAAGGGCCGCCCGCCATCCGTGGTGCGGGCGGCCCTTCGCGTGTTTTGCCGACTCGTTGCGCCCCGGCGGGAGTGCCGGCGCCCACCCACGGTGTTCCCTGGGGGACGGACGTTTCCGGGACACCGATCACGGAGGTGGGCACCATGGCCGACGCCGCTTCGCGGCTGGCGAATCTCGCGGAAGAGCTCCTCGGAGGACCGCTCCCGGTCCGGCTGCGCACCTGGGACGGCGGCGAGGCCGGTCCCGCGGACGCCCCCGTCCTGGTCCTCCGCGACCGCCGCGCCCTGCGGCGGATGATCTGGAAGCCCGGCGAACTCGGCCTGGTCCGCGCCTGGGTGGCCGGGGAACTCGACGTCGAGGGGGACCTGTACGAGGTCCTGGACCGGGTCTCCGGACTCCTCTGGGAGCGCGACGGCGGCTCCCCGGGCCCGCTCGCCGCCGCCCGCGACCCCCGGCTGCGCGCCGCCGCCCGCGAGCTGCTGCGGCTCGCCGGGCCCGTCCCCCCGCCGCGCCCGCCGGCCGAGGAGGTCCGGGGCCGCAGCGGCGGCCGGCACACCCGGCGCCGCGACCGGCAGGCGATCGGCCACCACTACGACGTGGGCAACGACTTCTACGCGCTGGTCCTCGGCCCCTCGATGGTCTACTCGTGCGCCTACTGGACGCCCGGCGGCACCCTGGAGGAGGCCCAGCGCGACAAACTCGACCTGGTCGCCCGCAAGCTGGACCTGAAGGAGGGCGACCGGCTCCTCGACGTGGGCTGCGGCTGGGGCTCCATGGCCCTGCACGCCGCCCGGGAGTACGGCGCCCGGGTCGTCGGCGTCACCCTCTCCCGCGAACAGGCCGCCCACGCCCGCAAGCGCGTCGCCGAGGAGGGCCTGACGGACCGGATCGAGATCCGCGTCCAGGACTACCGGGACGTCGTCGACGGCCCGTACGACGCGATCTCCTCGATCGGCATGGCCGAGCACGTCGGCGCCGTGAAGTACCGGGAGTACGCCGACGTCCTGTACGGGCTCCTCAGGCCCGGCGGGCGGCTCCTCAACCACCAGATCTCCCGGCGCCCCGAGCCCGACGAGGCCGCCTACGCGATCGACCCCTTCATCGACGCGTACGTCTTCCCCGACGGCGAACTCGCCCCGATGGGCCGCACCCTGACGACCCTGGAGGACGCCGGCTTCGAGGTCCGGGACGTGGAGGCGCTCCGCGAGCACTACGCCCTCACCCTGCGCCGCTGGGTGGCCAACCTGGAGGCGGACTGGGACCGGGCCGTCCGGCTCGTCTCCCCGGGCCGGGCCCGGGTCTGGCGGCTCTACATGGCCGCCTCCGCCGTATCCTTCGAGCGCAACCGGATCGGCGTGAACCAGTTCCTCGCCGTGAAGACCCCCGCGCCGGGGACGAGCGGGATGCCGCTGCGACCGCGCGCGTGGACCGGGGGGACGGACTGACGGACGTACGGGAAAGGGCCGGCCTCCCGGGCGGGAGGCCGGCCCTTCGCCGGTGGTGCGGGCGGCTACTCGGCCTTGATGGCGGCGAGCATGTTCAGACGGGCCGCGCTGCGGGCCGGCCACAGCGAGGCGAGGACGCCGACCAGGGCGGCCAGGAGCAGGAAGATCCCGATCCGCTCCCAGGGCAGCACCAGGGCGTAGCCCGGCAGGCTGCTCTTGAACGTCTCGCCGAGCGCCCAGCCGAGGAAGGCGCCGAGGCCGATGCCCACGACCGCGCCGAACACCGAGATGACCACGGCCTCCAGACGGACCATCCGCTTCACCCGGCGCCGGTCGAGACCGATCGCGCGGAGCATCCCGATCTCCTGCTGGCGCTCGAAGACGGACATCGCGAGGGTGTTGACCACGCCGAGGACGGCGATGATCAGGGCCATGCCGAGCAGGCCGTACACGATGTTCAGGAGCATGTTGATCGGGCCGCCGAAGGCGTCGCGGATGTCCTTGTGGTTCATCACCGTGATGCCGGGGTTGTCGCCCATGGCCTTCGACAGCGCCTTGGCGTTGGCCGCGGAGGCGCCGCCGTCCATCGCGACGTAGACCTCCCGCGTGTAGGGCTGCTGCTCGTGGGCGTTGATCAGCTTGCGGTCGATCATGACGGGGGAGACGAACTCGCTCTCCTCGTAGATCGCGCCGACGGTCAGCTTGTCCTTGGCCTTGTCCAGGTACTCGACCGGGACCGTGTCGCCGACCTTCAGGCCGCGCTTCTCGGCGGTCTTGTCGGCGACCGCGATCTGGCCCTTGCCCAGCGAGGCGAGCGAGCCGTTCACGACGTGGAGGTTGAGGACCTTCTCGATGTCGCCGGGGGTGACGCCGGAGGCCGAGACGAACGAGCCCTTCAGCTCCAGGGCGCCGGCCTGCTGCGGAGAGACGGCCGTGACGCCGGGGGCCTTCGCGAGGGCGGTGATGGCCTCCTCGCCCAGGCTGTCGCCGCTGGCCATGACCACCATGTAGTCGGCCTTGATCTGGTCGACGGTCATCTTGTCGATGGCCGCGCCGACGGTCGCGCCGAGCACCGACAGGCCGGTGACCAGGGTCAGGCCGATGGCGAGCGCGGAGGCGGTGGCGCCGGTGCGGCGCGGGTTGCGGACCGCGTTCAGGCCGGCGAGCTTGCCGGAGATCCCGAAGAGGCCGACGAACAGCGGGCGGATCAGGGCGATCACGGGCCGCGACAGCATCGGGATCAGCACGATCACGCCGATGAGGGTGAGGAACGCGCCGCCCGCGATGAGCATCCGGCCCTCGTCCCCGCCCTGGCCCGCGCCGAGCACGATCAGGACGACGCCGAGCGCGGTGAACGCGGCACCGACGGAGTTCCGCAGGACGAGCGACTTGGTGCTCGCGGAGGCGTGCACGCTGTTCATGGCGGCGACCGGCGGGATCTTCGCGGCGCGTCGGCCGGGCAGCCAGGCGGCGAGCATGGTGATCAGGACGCCGACGGCGAACGCGGAGACGACGGGCGCGGCGCCGATGACCAGGCCGCCGGCCGGGATCTTCAGGTCGAAGGCGTTCATGGCCGACCGGAGCGCGACCGCGAGGCCGACGCCCAGGACGAGGCCGACGGTCGAGGCGACCAGGCCGACCAGACCGGCCTCGGCGAGGACGGAGCGGGTGATCTGCTTGCGCGAGGCGCCGACCGCGCGCATCAGGGCCAGTTCCTTGGTGCGCTGGGCGACCAGCATCGTGAAGGTGTTGGCGATCAGGAAGACGCCGACGAAGAGCGCGATGCCCGCGAAGCCCAGGAGCACCTGGTTGAGCGCGCCGAGCCCGGCCTCGATGTCCTCGGCCTGCTTGTCGGCGAGGGCCTGCCCGGTCTGGGCGGTGGCCGCCTTCGGAACCACCTTCAGGACCTCGTCGAGCAGCTTGTCCGCCTGCGCGCCGGGGGCGGCCGTGACGGTCATGTCCTGGAAGTACCCGGGCTTCAGGTAGAGCTTCTGGGCCACGGAGGTGTCGAAGAGGACCAGGCTGCCGCCGGCGTTGACGGCGCCGTCCTCGGTGGTGAAGACGCCGGAGAGGACGTACTCCTTCACCGGGCCGTTGGTGGCCACGCGGACGGTGTCGCCGACCTTGTAGCCGCCCTTGTCGGCGGAGGCCCGGTCGAGGGCGATCTCGCCGTCGCGGGTCGGCCCGTCGCCCGCGGTGAAGGCGTACGCGCGGTCCTTGCCGTCCTTGCCGGGGGCGAAGTTGGTGCCCTTGTTGGACCAGCCGACGCCGATCAGCTTGCCGTCCTTGTCGGGCACGCCGGCGAAGCCGCCGACGCGCGGGGCGACGGAGGCGACCCCGGCGACCCCGGCGACCTCGTCGACGTCCTTCTGGGAGAGGCCGGGCGCCTGCCGGGCGTCCTCGGGGTCCGGGTACATCTCGACGGCGACGGCGACGTCGTCGTAGCTCTTCGCCGACTGGTTGCGGAAGGCCTGGGAGAGGGTGTCGGTGAAGACGAGGGTGCCGGAGACGAAGGCCACGCCGAGCATCACGGCGAGGACGGTCATCAGCAGTCTCGCCTTGTGCGCGAGCACGTTGCGCAGGGCGGTACGGAACATGGGGTGTCCTGAACGGAAGGGGTGGGGCGGACGGAGGTCGGGGGGCGCGGGGGCCGCGCTGCGGGGCCGTACCGGTTCGAGTCCGGTTCCGGCTCCCGTGCGTCAGCTCGTACGGCCCTTGGCGTCGAAGGCCTTCATGCGGTCGAGCACGCCGTCCGCCGTCGGGTTCAGCATCTCGTCGACGATCCGGCCGTCGGCGAGGAAGATCACGCGGTCCGCGTAGGAGGCGGCGACGGGGTCGTGGGTGACCATGACGACGGTCTGGCCCAGCTCCCGCACCGAGTTGCGCAGGAAGCCGAGGACCTCGGCGCCCGAGCGGGAGTCCAGGTTTCCGGTCGGCTCGTCGCCGAAGATGATCTCGGGGCGCGAGGCGAGCGCGCGGGCCACGGCCACGCGCTGCTGCTGGCCGCCGGAGAGCTCGGTGGGACGGTGGCCGAGCCGGCCGGAGAGGCCGAGCATGTCGATGACCTGCTGGACCCACTGCTTGTCGGGCTTGCGGCCCGCGATGTCCATCGGCAGCGTGATGTTCTCCATGGCCGTCAGGGTCGGCAGCAGGTTGAACGCCTGGAAGATGAAGCCGATCTTGTCGCGGCGCAGCTGGGTGAGGTGCTTGTCCTTGAGGGTGGACAGCTCGGTCTCGCCGATCCGCACCGAGCCGGAGGAGAAGGAGTCCAGGCCGGCGACGCAGTGCATGAGCGTCGACTTGCCGGAGCCGGAGGGGCCCATGATGGCGGTGAACTCGCCCTGCCGGAAGTCCACGGTGACGTGGTCGAGCGCGACCACCTGGGTCTCGCCGTGGCCGTACACCTTCGAGAGGTCCGTGGCGCGGGCGGCCACCGCGGTGGCGCGGGACACGGTGGGGGAGGTGGTCACGAGGAGGACTCCTGTCACTGCGGGGCTGTTTCGGGAACCCCTCCATCGTGTCGAGCGTTCCGGCCCGGGACGTCCGTCCACGTGCCCGTTCCCGGGGCAGTCTGGAGTCGGACCGGAGTGCCGGGGTCTCCTCCTGAGGTATGACCGGGCCCCCGAGAGCCGCCGGGCCGGGGGCCCCGGGCCGAGGTGACACAAATGCGACGACTTTTCGTCATTCCCCGGGGTGCGGGTTTGCGCCTGCGACCCCCGTCACACTTAGGGGAAAAGGCCCCCACCTGCACTGACGCACCCTCAGGCCTCAATAAAATAAGACAACATCAGGGGCGATGTTCCGCTGAACGAGGGAAGCGCCCCGATAGGCTCATGTGCCAACGCGGAGCTTCGCGACGCCCGGATGGTGGAATGCAGACACGGCGAGCTTAAACCTCGCTGGCCTTCGGGCCGTACCGGTTCGAGTCCGGTTCCGGGCACCATCGACGACCGTGCCGCCGACCGGCGGGGCCGCCCGTTCTCCGCCGGTCCCCTCCGGGCCTCCCGGGAGGCGGGGGACGTGTCCCGGACGCTCCGCGCGTACGGAGCGGACCGTTCCGTTCCCCCCGCCCACCGTTCCGTTCCTCCCCCTCGACGGGGCCGTTCCTCCTGCTCGCGCGCCCGCCCGTCCGGACGCCCGCAGCGCCCCCGGGGGCCGTCGATCGCCCCTGTTACCCTGAGGTCCCCTCCGCCTCCTGTTAGGTTCTCATGCCGACATGAATATCCTGAACCTTTCGGTAGTGCCCTCCCAGCGGCGCGCACCGGAAGGGGGTGGCGCGGCACCCGCGGGGAATGTGCCGAAACCGGCGGAGCACCATTCGAGGAAGCCCGCCCTTCTCCTTTCCGGAATTTTCTTCCTGGTCTATCTGGCGTTGTCCGCACGGCGGCACGCGATACATCTCACGACCGGATACGACCTGGGAATCTTCACCCAGATAGCGAAGTCCTACTCGGAGTTCACGGCCCCGTACGCCCCTCTCAAGGGAACCGGATACAACGCGCTCGGGGACCATTTCCACCCGATCCTCGCGCTGCTCGGTCCCGTGTACAAGGCGTTCCCGTCGAGCTATACGCTCCTGGTCTGCCAGGCGGCCCTGGTCGCGGTGTCCGTCATTCCGATCACGCGGTGGGCCCAGGAGGTCAGGGGCCGGAAATTCGCCTACTGGATCGGAATCTCCTACGGCGCTTCCTGGGGGATCGCGGAACTCGTCCAGTTCGACTTCCACGAAGTGGCCTTCGCGGTGCCGCTGCTCGCGTTCTCCGTGTGCGCGGCCGGCCGCGAGAGGTGGCGCCCGGCCGTCCTCTGGGCGATCCCCCTGGTCCTGGTCAAGGAGGACCTCGGGCTCACGGTGGCGGCGGTCGGCGCGTACGTCGCCTGGAAGGGGCCCCGGCGCACGGGGATCCTGCTGGCGCTCTTCGGGATCGTGGCGACGGCCCTCGCCATGTTCGTCGTCCTCCCCTCCGTCAATCCGCTCGGCGAGTTCGCCTACTGGCCGCCCGCGGAACCCGAGGAGAAGGGCCTCCTGGTGAAGGCCGCGGCGACCTTCTGGCCGCCGGTCAAATGGCTCACGCTGCTCATGCTCGTCGCCCCCACCGGATTCCTGGCGGTCCGCTCCCCGCTCCTGATCGTCATGCTCCCCACCCTCGGCTGGCGCTTCACCTCGGATTTCCCCAACTACTGGGGAATGGACTTCCACTACAGCGCGATCCTGATGCCGGTCGCCTTCGCCGCGGCGGTCCACGCCGTCGCCTCGGGACGGATGATCACCCGCAGGCTCCTGCACGCCGCCGTGATCGGGGCGGTCGCCACCGGCGTCACCTTCTTCACCTCCCCGTTCCACGAACTCGTACTGTCGCGGACATGGGTCGCGTCCGAGCACGTGCGCGTGACCGGTGAAATCCTCGGGAAGATCCCCGACGGCGCCACGGTGGCCGCGTCCAATCGCCTCGCGGCCCAGCTCGCGTACCGGACCACCGTCAGCGAAGTGTGTCTCTTCCCGCGTTCCTTCGCGCCGAAGGAACCGCCCCGCTGGATGGTCTACGACAACGCCGATCCGTCCGATCCGGAATGCGCCACCGGGAAGTCCCTGGAATCCGGCGCCCCGGACGTCCCCGGCTACCGGCTCGTCGAGCGCCGCAGCGGGATCTCCCTGCTGGAGCGGGTCGACGGCCCCGGCGGACGGCCCTGAGGACCGGTCCTCCGGCACGGGGTGCGTACACCCCGCGCCCCGGGAGAGGAAGAGCGGGAAGATGAGGGAAAGATCCTCCCCGAGCACTAGGGAGTTTCTTTTGCCTACGCATTACCCTTGACGCAAGGCCGCGCCGTGCGGTCTGCCATGGAGGAGTGAGATGAGGAGCAGCAACCCGGTCTTCTCGCGACGGGGGTTCAGCCGCGACAACGGCTACGCGGGCTTCAACGCGCAGCAGCCGCAGGCCGGGGGCCCCGCCGTCGGAACCAACCCGTACGCCACGGGCAACCCGTACGCCGAGGGCGCGACGAACCCGTACGCGACCAACCCGTACGCCCCGCAGGACACGCAGCTCGGCGCCCCGCAGCAGGCCCGCGGCAACGTGATGACGATCGACGACGTCGTGAGCCGCACGGCCATGACGCTCGGCACGGTCGTGCTCACCGCCGTCCTGTCCTGGCTGCTGCTGCCGGTCGACCCGGCGAACCTGGGCAAGTCCTACGGCATCGCCATCGGCGCCGCCCTGGTCGCCCTCGTCCTGTCGCTCGTGCAGTCCTTCAAGCGCAAGCCGTCGCCCGCGCTGATCCTGGGATACGCCGCCTTCGAGGGCGTCTTCCTCGGAGTGATCTCGGCCGCCGTCTCGACGTACATCGCCGACGGCGTCGTCATCCAGGCGGTCCTGGGCACCATGGCGGTCTTCGCCGGCGTGCTCATCGCCTACAAGATGGGCTGGATCCGGGTCAACCGGCGCTTCTACGGCTTCGTGATGGCCGCCGCGATGGGCTTCATGCTCCTCATGGTGACCAACCTGCTGTTCGCCGTCTTCGCCGGCGGTGACGGCCTCGGCTTCCGCAGCGGTGGCCTCGGCATCCTGTTCGGCGTCATCGGCATCATCCTCGGCGCCTGCTTCCTCGCCCTCGACTTCAAGCAGGTCGAGGACGGTGTGAACTACGGCGCGCCGCGCGAGGAGGCCTGGCTGGCCGCCTTCGGTCTCACCATGACCCTGGTGTGGATCTACCTGGAGATGCTGCGTCTGCTGTCGATCCTCCAGGGCGACGACTGACGCACGACCCCCTGACTCGGGGGGAAGGGCCCGTCCGGCTGCGTGCCGGGCGGGCCCTTCCGCGTTCCCCGGCCCGTTGGCGGGAGGCCCCGGGCGGCGCGTAGGGTCGCGGGATGCTTGATACGAGTGACCTGACCGCCGCCGTGGAGCGGTTCGCCGACCGGCTGCGGGCCGCCCCGCAGAGCCGCCTCCAGCGGGGCGCGGCGGCCGAGGGGCTCGCCCTCGCCCGGGAGCTCGCGGTGCGCGCACAGCGCGCCGAGGACCCGGACCGGGAGCCGAGGACCATGCCGGACGCCGGGGTCTTCGCGGTCGCCGACCAGCTCGTGGTGGCCGGCAGCGACCTGGCCGAGGCACTGCGAACGGCCCCGGCCGGCCCCCGCGCGGGGGAGCTGGACGAGGCCGTGGGGCTCGTACGGGAGGCGGCGGAGCGCTCGGGCCTGTAGGGCCTTCCGCCGCCCTACAGGGAGGCGATCACGCGGTCCGCGAGGATGTAGACGTTCTCCTCGTCCGTGTCGCCGTACGAGAAGGTCAGGGCGAAGGCGCCCGAGACGCCCGAGCCGCCGAGCAGGACCGGGGTGCGGCCCGCGCGCAGGGCCTCCGCGAGGCGCTCCGCGGTCTCGCGGTGCCCCGGGGTCATACAGAGCGTGGTGCCGTCCGCGAAGACGTACACGTCCAGGGTGCCGAGCGGGCCCGGGCGGACGTCGGTCAGGGCCGTGCGCGTGTCGGCCAGCTCCTCCAGGCGTGCCACCGTCCGCTCGTGGTCGGTGACGACCGGGGTCTGCACCGGCACGAAGTCCGGGTGCGAGGGGTGCCGGCGCCGGGCCGCGGCCAGCTCGGGGGAGTCCTCGGGGAACTCGTCCAGCGGCTCCGCCGCCGCGCCGTCCAGCGCCGCCGCCTCGGCCTCCATGGCCTCCAGGGCCATCGCCTCCAGGCCCACGAAGTCCGCCTGGCGCGGCACGAAGAAGGAGCCGTCCTCGGCCGGGCCGCCGAGGCCGCCCAGCAGGGACGGGGCGTCGGCCGCGTCCCGGGCCTCCTGCGCGGCCCAGAAGGCCCGCGCCTCGGCGAGCTCCCGCTCGCGCTCCTCGGCCAGGGCCTCCGCGACCGCGGCCCGTATCTCGGCGGCGGGCGTGGCGCGGGCCGCGGGAACCGTGACGCCGTGCCCGGCGGCCAGCTCGCGCCGCAGGGCGGTGACCTGCTTGCGGAGACCGTGGACGGCGTGCAGGGCGGCAGCGCCCACGGCCGTGGCGGCGGCCGTGGTCAGCAGCAGGGCAAGAGGCATGGCGCTCACTGACGTACTCCCGATTCCGAGTCGATCCCCCGACTTCCTACCTCAGCTTGTCGTGAGGTGGGGGCCGCTGTCAGTGCATTACGTCACGAATTGGACAGGTATTTCTACCAGGCGTTTAGTCCCGAAACCGCTCTGACCTGGGAAAACGAACTCCCCCGGGACGTAGGTCACATCCTGGGGGAGATTCGGTCACGGCTGGGACGCGACGTGGTTGGCCGCCGCTTGCGAGGGGAGCGGGCTCAGCTCAGCTCAGTCGCTCGATGACCATCGCCATGCCCTGGCCGCCGCCGACGCACATGGTCTCCAGGCCGAACTGCTTGTCGTGGAACTGGAGGCTGTTGATCAGGGTGCCGGTGATGCGGGCGCCGGTCATGCCGAAGGGGTGGCCGACGGCGATGGCGCCGCCGTTGACGTTCACCTTGTCCAAGTCGAGGCCCAGCTCCTGGTAGGACGGGATGACCTGGGCGGCGAAGGCCTCGTTGATCTCGGCCAGGTCGATGTCGCCGATGGTGAGGCCGGCGCGCTTCAGGGCCTGCTTCGACGCCTCGACCGGGCCGAGGCCCATGATCTCGGGGGAGAGGCCGGAGACGCCGGTGGAGACGATCCGGGCCAGCGGGGTCAGGCCCAGCTCGCGGGCCTTGGTGTCGGACATGATCACCAGGGCGGCGGCGCCGTCGTTGAGCGGGCAGCAGTTGCCGGCGGTGACCAGGCCGTCGGGGCGGAAGACCGGCTTGAGGCCCTGCACGCCCTCCAGGGTGACGCCCGCGCGCGGGCCGTCGTCCGCCGAGACGACCGTGCCGTCCGGCAGCGTCACCGGGGTGATCTCGCGCTCCCAGAAGCCGTTCTTGATGGCCTGCTCGGCGAGGTTCTGCGACCGTACGCCGAACTCGTCCATCTCCCGGCGGCTGATGCCCTTGAGGCGGGCCAGGTTCTCGGCGGTCTGGCCCATCGCGATGTACGCGTCGGGGACGAGGCCGTCCTCGCGCGGGTCGTGCCAGGTGGAGCCCTCGGAGGCGGCGACCTCGGCGGTGCGGGCCTCGGCCTCGGCGAAGAGCGGGTTGTGCGTGTCGGGCAGCGAGTCCGAGTTGCCCTTGGTGAAGCTGGACACCATCTCGACGCCGGCCGAGACGAAGACGTCGCCCTCGCCCGCCTTGATCGCGTGCAGCGCCATCCGGGACGTCTGGAGCGAGGAGGAGCAGTAACGGGTGATCGTGCAGCCCGGCAGGTGGTCCATGCCCATCTGCACGGCCACGATCCGGCCCAGGTTGTTGCCCTGCTCGCCGCCGGGCAGACCGCAGCCCAGCATCAGGTCGTCGATGTCGCGCGGGTCCAGCTCGGGCACCTTGGCCAGGGCGGCCTGGACGATGGTCGCGGTCAGGTCGTCCGGACGCAGGTCCTTCAGGGAGCCCTTGAAGGCCCGGCCGATCGGGGAACGGGCGGTCGAGACGATCACGGCTTCGGGCATCACGGCTCCATGAGGGTGCGGAGTGGGCGGACTGAAAAGGAAGTTACCCGTACGTACCGCACAGGTCACCGGGACGGGCGTGTGATGCGGACCTCTTTTCTAAGCGGGCGCTCAGTCGGCGGGGGTGGTGGCGGTCGGGGCCCGGCTGCGGCCAGGCATTCCGCCGGGGGGCGTCGGCCGGAATCCGGGCCCCCGGCGGGGACTCCACCGGGGGTGCCGCCCGGGACCCGGCTTCCGGCGGAAGCCCCCGCCAGGGGCGCCCGCCGACCGGAGCCCGGCCCCGGCCGTCCCTCACCCCGCCGGAGTCTCCGTAGGAGCGACGGTGTCCGTCGGTGTCCCTCCGGTCCCGGCGGAGCCGTCCGTCTCCTCCGGGGGGACCGCGACCGGGAGGCGGCGCCGGCGGCGGTGCTTGAGCAGGGCCCACGGCGCCCGGGCGCCGGTGACCTCGGTGCCCGCCTCCCGTGCCGCCTCGGCCGCCGCCTTCGCCACCGGCAGCATGTTCTCCCGGCGCGCCGGCTCCAGCCGGTCCGCCTCGGGCCACACGCCGAGCACCGCGCAGAGCGTCGGCAGGACGGCCATCGCCGCCGTCGCGTACCCCTCGGCCGACGGGTGGAAGCTGTCCACCCCGAACATCTCGCGCGGGTTCGCCGCGAACTCCGGACCGAGCAGGTCGCCGAGCGACACCGTCCGCCCGCCCTGCTCCACCACCACGATCGTCTGCGCCGCCGCCAGCTGCCGCGACGCCCGCCGGGCCAGCCAGCGCAGCGGCTGGTAGACCGGCTCGATCGTGCCCAGATCCGGGCAGGTGCCGACGACCACCTCCGAGCCCGCCGTCCGCAGCCGCCGCACCGCCGCCGCCAGGAGCCGCACCGACTCCGTCGGCGGCATCCGGTGCGTCACGTCGTTCGCCCCGATCATGATCACGCACACGTCCGGCGGCCCCAGGGGCTGCGCCAGCAGCAGTGACACCTGCCGCTCCAGATCGTCCGAGCGCGCCCCCGACAGGGCCGCGTTCCGCAGCAGCACCGGCCGCTCCGCCACCGCCGCGAGCCCCGAGGCGAGCAGCGCCCCCGGGGTCTGGCCGGTGCGGCGCACCCCCTGGCCCGCCGCCGTGGAATCACCCAGAAGGGCCAGTCGCAGCGGGGCCTCCGTCCCGAACGCCCGGCCGTAGAGCCCGTCCGCCGCGGGCGGCATCGGAGCCGCCCCGCCGCCCACGGTCCGCTTCGCGATGTGCGCCTCGGCGAGCAGGACCCCCACCGCCGCGACCCCGAGGAGTCCGATGCTCCCGCCGCCGTACGCCGCACCCGCCGCGATCCGCCGCGCCACCCTCGCCCTCGACATGGGGCCGTCACCTCCTTCAAGCCGTTCACGGTGTAACTGCCCCGTAACCCGCTCCGACTACGCATACGCTGGCCACACCATTACGGAGACCCCGGAGATTACGGTGCAATTCCACGACTCGATGATCAGCCTCGTCGGCAACACCCCGCTGGTGAAGCTCAACCACGTCACAGCGGGCATCCAGGCGACCGTCCTGGCCAAGGTCGAGTACTTCAACCCCGGCGGCTCGGTCAAGGACCGGATCGCCCTGCGGATGATCGAGGCGGCCGAGCGCAGCGGCGAGCTGAAGCCCGGCGGCACCATCGTCGAGCCCACGTCGGGCAACACCGGCGTCGGCCTGGCGATCGTGGCCCAGCAGAAGGGCTACAAGTGCGTCTTCGTCTGCCCGGACAAGGTGTCCCTGGACAAGATCAACGTGCTGCGCGCGTACGGCGCCGAGGTCGTGGTCTGCCCCACGGCCGTCGACCCCGAGCACCCGGACTCGTACTACAACGTCTCCGACCGGCTCGTCCGCGAGACGCCGAACGCCTGGAAGCCGGACCAGTACTCCAACCCGAACAACCCGCGCTCGCACTACGAGACCACCGGTCCCGAGCTGTGGGAGCAGACGGACGGGAAGATCACCCACTTCGTCGCGGGCGTCGGCACCGGCGGCACCATCTCCGGCACCGGCAACTACCTCAAGGAGGCCAGCGGCGGCGCCGTCAAGGTCATCGGCGCCGACCCCGAGGGCTCCGTCTACTCGGGCGGCTCGGGCCGTCCGTACCTGGTCGAGGGCGTCGGCGAGGACTTCTGGCCCAGCGCGTACGACCGGAAGGTCGCCGACGGGATCGTGGCCGTGTCCGACAAGGACTCCTTCCAGATGACCCGCCGCCTCGCCAAGGAGGAGGGCCTCCTCGTCGGCGGCTCCTGCGGCATGGCCGTCGTCGCGGCCCTGGAGGTCGCCCGCGGCCTCGGCCCCGACGACGTCGTGGTCGTGCTGCTGCCGGACTCCGGCCGCGGCTACATGTCCAAGATCTTCAGCGACGAGTGGATGGCCGACTACGGCTTCCTGGAGCACACCTCCTCCGCCACCGTCGCGGACGTCCTGCGCCACAAGGAGGGCGGCCTGCCCTCCCTCGTCCACATGCACCCGGACGAGACCGTCGGCCAGGCCATCGAGGTGCTGCGCGAGTACGGCGTCTCCCAGATGCCCATCGTGAAGCCCGGCGCCGGCCACCCCGACGTCATGGCCGCCGAGGTCGTCGGCTCGGTCGTCGAGCGCGAGCTGCTCGACGCCCTCTTCACCAAGCGGGCCTCCCTGGAGGACCCGCTGGAGCGCCACATGAGCGCGCCGCTGCCGCAGGTCGGCTCCGGCGAGCCCGTGGCCGACCTGATGTCCGTCCTGGGCGAGGCCGCCGACGCGGCGATCGTCCTGGTCGAGGGCAAGCCGACCGGCGTCGTCAGCCGCCAGGACCTGCTCGCCTTCCTGGCGGGCGGCGACGCGAAGTAGCCCCGGAAGCGGTCGTACGGCGCCGCGAGGCGGACCCGGGAGCGGTCCGCGCGGACGAGTTCGCGCAACTGGTACGAGCGCGTCACGTCCGCGCAGCACCCGCTTAACACGCGTCCGGCAGATTGTTCCTCGTCGGCGTCACGGACTTCCGGAGCGGCTCCCGGGCCTCCAGAGACGCCACGGACGCGGACCGGCCCTGACCCGGGCCCGTGTCCCTCGCGGGGACCGCCGTCGTCCCGCCCCCCGGCAACGGGGGTGCGGCGGTCCCCGCCAAGCTTCACCGAAGGGCCCCCCGCGGTGGCGGGGGGCCCTTCGGTCATCCTCTTCCCAGGACCGCCCGCACCGGATCGTGCATATCCTTATGCAGACCGACGTGCGAGTGAATAGGTGAAAGGGGAGGGCGACGTGAGCGACAGCCCGGCCGGCCGGCTCCAGGCCCTCTTCGAGGGGCACCGGCTGACGCCGACCCAGCGGCGGATCGCGCACTGCATGGTGCGGCGGGCCGGGGACGTGCCGTTCCTGTCCAGCGTGGAGCTGGCCGAGCTCGCCGGGGTCAGCCAGCCCTCCGTGACCCGCTTCGCCGTGGCCCTCGGCTTCGACGGGTACCCGGCGCTCCGCCGCCACCTGCGGGAGGTCGCGCCCCCCGAGGCCGGAGCCGGGTCCGGCGGGGGCGAGGAGCACAACGAGTACCAGCAGGCCGTGCTCGCCGAGATCGAGAACCTCCGGCACCTCGCCGGGCTGCTCGCCGACTCCGGGCCCGTCGAGCGGGCCGGCCGGCTGCTCGCCCGCTCCCGCCCGCTGCCCGTGCTCGGGCTGCGGGCGGCCTCCTCGCAGGCGCGCGGCTTCGCCTACTTCGCCGCCAAGGTGCACCCGGACGTCCGGCTGCTCGACGAGGGCGGCTCGATGCTCACGGACCGCGTCGACGCGGCCGTACGGGCCGGGGCCACGGCCCTGCTCTGCTTCGCGCTGCCCCGGCACCCGCGCGAGGTCGTCGAGGCCCTGGAGTACGCGCGGGCGGCCGGGCTCGCGGTCGTGACCGTCGCCGACTCGGCGTTCGCGCCCGTCGCCGCCCACAGCGACCTGCTGATCCCGGCCGCCGTCGGCACGGGGCTCGCCTTCGACACCGCCTGCGCCCCCATGATGCTCGGCCGGGTCCTCCTGGAGGCCATGGCCGACGAACTCCCCGACGCGCAGGCGCGCCTGGAGGAGTTCGACGCGAAGGCGGCGGCGCGGGGCCTGTTCGTCGAGTAGCCGGCCGGGGCCCGCCGGCCGTCAGACCTCCAGCTCGGCCTCGATCTTCTTCAGCTGGTGGCGGGCCATCGCCAGGTTCGCCCGGTCCTTGTGCAGGGCCAGGTAGAGGAAGAGGCCGTTGGTGTTGCGGCCCTTGAGCAGCCGGATCAGGTGGTAGTGGGTGCCGAGGGTGATGAGGATGTCCTCGATCTCGTCGTTGAGCCCCAGCATCTCCATCGCCCGGACCTTGGCCCGGACGACGTCGGTGTTGCCGGCCGCGGCGACGTTGAGGTCGAGCTCCTTGCCGCCGCCGATCGTGCCGAGCGCCATGCCGCTGGTGTAGTCGACGAGGGCGGCGCCGATCGCGCCTTCGATGGAAACCGCTTCCTTGAGGGAGGTCTCGGTGTTCGCCATGGTGTCGTACTTCTTCCTTCTGGGGGGACGTGCTAGTGGGGTGACGGGCTTTTCGGGTGGTGGCTTCTCTGTCCGTGGGGCGCCGGGGCCTTCCGGGCCTACGGGCTCCGCGGGTGGCGGGCCTCGCGGACCGGGGGCCGCCCGGGCAGCGGCGGACTCCCGGGATGCGGGGGCTTCCCGGGGTACGGGGGCGGGAGCTGCCCCAGGCGGTTCGGCTCCCTGCGCTCCAGGGCCCCGTCGACCAGCTCGCCTATCCGGGCGCTGGACCTGCGGGCCTCCAGATGGAGCCGCCCCACGTTGATCCGGGGCTCCGCGAGCAGCGTCAGGACGGCCGAGCCGCCCGCCGCGTACGTCGCCACGTAGCCGCTCTCGCCGCGTACGAGCAGCTCGCGGAAGCGACCCTGGCCGGTGGAGTCGGTCAGCCGCTGGCCGACGCCGAGCGCCGCCGCGGTCAGCGCGGCCACGCTCTCCGCCTCGCCGTCCACGGTGTCGTGGGCCAGGACGAGTCCGTCGGCGCTGGCCGCCAGGGCTCCGGTGAGCTGGGGCAGCCGCGCCCGCAGCCGTCTCAGCTCGCCGAGGACCTCGGCTTCTGCCGTCATGAGCTGTCTCCTCTCGGCGCGTATGCGCAGGGCACGCCTCATCACAGGTGTGCCTCCAGGGCGTCACGGAGCCGGCGCAGCAGGGCGATGTCGGGATCGGGCACCGGCAGGACGGGTAAGAGCGCCGGTGCCGGTGGCACGGGGTCGGGTCCGGGCGTGAGCGGGGTCTCGACGAGTCCGGCGGCGGCCAGCCGCCGCACGTCGAGGAGCGTGTGGAAGGCGGGGCGGCCGAGCAGCCGGGCCAGCTCCGCCGGGGTCCGCTCGCCGTCGGCCGCCGCGAGCAGGGCGCGCTGCCGCGAGCCCATGGTCTGGCCGGGGGCGGCGGGGCGGGGGACGACCGGGGCGGTGTCCACGGCGGGGTACGGCCAGACGGCGTCGAGGAGTTCGCGGCGGCGCACGGTCTCGCGCTCGACGGCCTCGGCCGAGACCGGCCGCACCGTGCCGAACCAGTGCCCCACCCCGTACCGGAAGCGGGTCGGGCCGCTGGTGGGGGAGAGGGCGAAGAAGGCGGCGTCGAAGACGGCGCCGAGGTGGCAGATCTCCAGCTCCCCGTCCTGGAGCCGGCCGCTGTCGACGAGGAAGCGGCCGACCGCGCGGTGGGCGCCGGCCCGGTCGACGGCCTCGTCCCAGTTCTCCCGGGGCAGCCGGCCGCCGGTGGTGAGGAGGACGTCGACGCCGGGGGCGGCGGGGCTCTCGGCGTGCACGACCCGGCCGTCCACGAGGTAGAGCGTGCCGTGGTCGCGCAGCAGGGCGCCGGTCGCCTTCTCGGCGGCGAGCCGGACCAGCATCGGGGAGACGGGGGTGGCGACGGCGCTCATCCGAGGACCAGCTTCTCGGCTATGTCGCGGAGCCGTATGCGGGCGAGGGCGAGGTTGCCGGTGTCGCGGTCGAGCCAGAGGTGGAGGAAGACGCTGCTGTCGAAGGAGGTCTCGACGAAGCGGAGGACGTGGTAGCCGGCCCGGGTGGTGACGATCAGGTCCTCGACGGGCGGCCCCTCGTCGTCCCCGGCCCCTCCGGCGTCCTCGTCGGTGGCCAGGAAGGTGTCGAACTCGGCCGCCGAGCGGGCCAGTTCGGCGGTCTCGGCGGCCGTGGTCTCGTGGTCCCCGACGGGGGAGTCGCCCGCCGTTCCCAGCGCCAGCCCGCTGGTCCAGTCGACCAGGGAGGCGCCCCGGGCACCCGGCAGGGTCATGGCCTCCGTCAGGCACTCGTCGATTCCGGGCACGCGGATTCCCCTCCCGATGCGGCGTGCGAACGTGCGGCAGTAACGGTGACGCTACTGAACGTTCCGGTCCGGGGGAGGTGTTCTGGCATTTTCCATCGGAACATGCCCGGGTCTGACGGAAATTGATCCCTTGCCCGGGGCGGAGGGATGTGGTGGGGCCGTCAGACCCGGGACTCCACCGCGTGCGCGATGTCCGACAGGTCCTTCGCGAGCGCCTTGGCGACGGCCTTCGCCCCGAAGCGGGCGAACAGCCGGCCGAGGAGGCCGGGGGCGCGGCCGTGCGCGGGCCGGGCGGAGAAGGTCATCCGCAGGACGGTGGACCCGTCCCCGCCGGGCGCGAGGGTGAGCTCGGAGACGTAGTGCATCCCGTGGGAGTCGGCGGCCGTGACGTACCGCTCGGGCGGCTCGCAGGCGGTGACGGTCATCTCCTCCGTGGCCTCCCGGCCCAGCATCCGCCGGGTCTCGCGCCAGCGCGTGCCCACGTCGAAGCCGCCCGGGGTGAGCACCTCCACCTTCTGGACGCCGGTCAGGACGCGGGGCAGGTCCGGCAGGTCGGTGATCGCCTCCCAGACCCGCCCGGCGGAGGCGGCGACCCGGCGCTCGACGACGACGGAGGTGGTGCCCGTATCCGTTCCAGTCATGCCTTCATGGAAGCCGGGGCGCGGGGGCGGCGCTACCGGACGGCCGGCCCTCTTTGTGTTCGACCCTCCGTTCGACCTCCTGCGCGTCCTCCCGTGCGGTCTTCTGCTCGGCCTTCTACTCGGCCTTCCGCGCGGCCTCCTGTGCGGCGGGCGGGCGCACCAGCGCGTCCGCCAGGTCCCCGCCCGCCTCGGCGACGACCTCGTCGAGCGTCTGGGGCCTGCGGACGGCCGTGAACGTCACCGTCCCGTCGTCCGCCGCGGCGAAGCCGTGGATCCCCGGCCTGAGCAGGCTGTTGTACGCGTAGTGGTGGGCGAAGTAGTACGCGCCGGTGTCCGGCACCGCCACCACGTCCCCCGGCCGCAGCAGCGGCAGCTCGCGGCCCGTGGCGAGCAGGTCCCCGGCGAAGCAGGCGGGGCCTGCCACGTCCTGGACCGCGCCTTCCCCGGTGTGGGGACGACCCTCGGAGTCGTACGCGAGGATCCGCAGCGGCCAGGAGGCGGGCGCGTAGACCGTACGGGTGGCGAGCTGCACGCCCGCGTGGGTGACGGCGATCGGGCGGCCCCCGGACGTCTTGGTGTACTCCACCCGGGCGAGGACCGTGCCGTGTTTGGCCAGAAGTGAGCGCCCGAACTCGGTGACGAGGCGGTAGCGGCCGTCGAAGAGGCCGGGGACGGTGGCGGCGAGCAGCCGCGCGTACTCCGCGTAGGTCGGCGTCTCCTCGTCGGAGGCGAAGTTCACCGGCAGGCCGCCGCCGATGTCGAGGGTGTCGACCTGCCGCCGGCCGGCGGCCCGGTTGATCTCCTCGGCCAGTGCGTACGCCTCCCCGACCCCCTCCGCCATCAGGGCGAGCGGCACGCCCTGGGAGCCGGTGTGGGTGTGCAGCCGGGTCAGCCACGGGCGGTCCAGGAAGGCCTGGACGACGGTCTTGCGGGCGCCCTCGTCGCGGAGCGCCACGCCGAACTTCGAGGTGGCCGTCGCGGTGGAGAGCGCGTCGATGGAACCGGCTCCGACCTGCGGGTTCACCCGGAGGCCGAGGGGCGAGGCGGTGGGGCCCGCGGCGACGAGGGCGTCGAGCCGGTCCAGCTCCTGGAGGTTGTCGGCGTTGACCGCGACCCCGAGCGCGAGGGCTCGGCGCAGCTCGGCCGGGGTCTTGGCGGGGGAGTCGAGCACGGTGTCGGCGGGCGGGATCCCGGCGGCGCGGGCGAGGGCCAGCTCGCCGGGGCTCGCCACCTCGGCCCCGATCCCGGCCTCGTGGAGCAGGCGCAGGACGGGGACGAGCGGGGCGGCCTTCACGGCGAAGGCGTGCAGCACGGGCGCGTCGGTGACGGCGGCGAAGGCGCTGGTCAGGGCGGCGGCGGAGGCGCGGATGCCGGCGGTGTCGAGGAGGGCGACGACCGGTTCGGCGGCGGAGAGGAGACCTTGGTCGACGGAGGCGCGGACGGCGAGATCGCGACGGGAGGGGGCCATGGGGCCATGGTCGGCCATCGAGTGCGGGAGCGGGAGGGGGCGGGCCCGCGCCCCGGGCCCTGTTGACTACAACTATTCATGCCGCCAGGATGTGAATATCTGAACGACATTCGAGGAGGCACCGCCATGTCAGGACCCCGCCCCGTACGGGCCCCGCGCGGTACGGAACTGAGCGCCCTGGGATGGCAGCAGGAGGCCGCCCTCCGGATGCTCCAGAACAACCTGGACCCCGAGGTCGCCGAGCACCCCGACAAGCTCGTCGTCTACGGCGGCACCGGCAAGGCCGCCCGCGACTGGCGCTCCTTCGACGCGATGGTCCGCACCCTGCGCACCCTCAAGCAGGACGAGACGATGCTCGTCCAGTCCGGCCGCCCGGTCGGCGTCATGCAGACCCACGAGTGGGCCCCCCGCGTCCTCATCGCCAACTCCAACCTGGTCGGCGACTGGGCGAACTGGGAGGAGTTCCGGCGCCTGGAGCAGCTCGGCCTCACCATGTACGGCCAGATGACGGCCGGCTCCTGGATCTACATCGGCACCCAGGGCATCCTCCAGGGCACGTACGAGACCTTCGCCGCCGTCGCCGCCAAGAAGTTCAACGGGACCCTCGCCGGGACCATCACCCTGACCGCCGGTCTCGGCGGCATGGGCGGCGCCCAGCCGCTCGCCGTGACGATGAACGACGGCGTCGCGATCTGTATCGACGTCGACCCGCGCGCCATCGAGCGCCGCATCGAGCACCGCTACCTGGACGTCAAGGCCGACTCCCTGGAGCACGCCCTCGCCCTGGCGACCGAGGCGCGCGACGCGCGCCGCCCGCTCTCCATCGGCCTCCTCGGCAACGCCGCCGAGCTGCTGCCCCGGATGCTGGCCGAGGGCGCCCCGATCGACATCGTCACGGACCAGACCTCCGCCCACGACCCGCTCTCCTACCTCCCCGTCGGCGTCGCCTTCGAGGACATGGCCGACGCGGCGGCGAAGGACCCGGCCGGGTTCACCACCCGGGCCCGCGAGTCGATGGCCCGGCACGTCGAGGCCATGGTCGGCTTCATGGACGCGGGCGCCGAGGTCTTCGACTACGGCAACTCGATCCGGGGCGAGGCCCAGCTCGCGGGCTACGACCGCGCCTTCGCCTTCCCGGGCTTCGTCCCGGCGTACATCCGTCCGCTGTTCTGCGAGGGCAAGGGGCCGTTCCGCTGGGCCGCGCTCTCCGGCGAGGCCTCGGACATCCACAAGACCGACAAGGCGATCCTCGACCTCTTCCCCGAGAACGAGTCGCTGCACCGCTGGATCAAGATGGCCGGCGAGCGCGTCCACTTCCAGGGCCTGCCCGCCCGCATCTGCTGGCTCGGCCAGGGCGAGCGCGACAAGGCCGGCGCCATGTTCAACGACATGGTCGCCGACGGCACCCTCGCCGCGCCCCTCGCCATCGGCCGCGACCACCTGGACTGCGGCTCGGTCGCCTCCCCGTACCGCGAGACCGAGGCCATGCTCGACGGCTCCGACGCCATCGCGGACTGGCCGCTGCTCAACGCCATGGTGAACGTCGCCTCCGGCGCCTCCTGGGTCTCCCTCCACCACGGCGGCGGCGTCGGCATGGGCCGCTCCATCCACGCGGGCCAGGTCTCGGTCGCCGACGGCACCGCCCTCGCGGGCGAGAAGATCCGCCGCGTCCTGACGAACGACCCGGGCATGGGCGTCATCCGGCACGTCGACGCGGGCTACGACATCGCGGAGCGGATCGCGGACGAGAAGGGCGTCCGCGTCCCGATGCGCGAGGGCGACGACGCTTCCGGGGCCTCCGGCTCCGGCGCCTCCGCGTCCGCCTCCGCCTCCGCGTCCGTTTCCGGGGAAGGCTCCGCGTGAGCGAGACCTTCCACGCCATGTGGCGGTCGCTGCGGCCCCTCGGCCGCAGCGCCGCCTCCGGTGGCTACCGCCGCTACGCCTGGACGGACGCCGACGCCGACTGCCGCCTCTGGTTCCGGATGCAGGCCGAGGCCCGCCGCCTGGACGTCGAGACCGACCGCAACGGCAACCAGTGGGCCTGGCTCGGCGACCCCACGGCGGGCGACGCCGTCGTCACCGGCTCCCACCTGGACTCCGTCCCCGACGGCGGCGCCTTCGACGGCCCCCTCGGCGTCGTCTCCTCCTTCGCCGCCCTCGACGAACTGCGCGCCCGGGGCGTCTCGTTCAAGCGCCCCCTCGCCATCGTCAACTTCGGCGACGAGGAGGGCGCCCGCTTCGGCCTCGCCTGCGTCGGCTCCCGGCTCACCGCCGGACGCCTGACGAAGGAGCAGGCGTACGAGCTGCGCGACGGCGACGGGATCAGCCTCCCGCAGGCCATGGAGGCCGCCGGGTACGACCCCGACGCCATCGGCCCCGACCCGGAGCGGCTCGCCCGCATCGGCGCCTTCGTCGAACTGCACGTCGAGCAGGGCCGGGCCCTGGACCTGTCCGGCGACCCGATCGGCATCGCCTCCTCCATCTGGCCGCACGGCCGCTGGCGGTACGACTTCGCGGGCGAGGCCAACCACGCGGGCACCACCCGGCTCGTGGACCGCCGCGACCCGATGCTCACCTACGCCGAGACCGTCCTCGCCGCCCGCCGCGAGGCCGAACTCGCGGGCGCCGTCGCCACCTTCGGAAAGATCGCGGTCGAGCCCAACGGCGTCAACGCCATCCCCTCCCTCGTGCGCGGCTGGCTCGACGCGCGCGCCGCCGACCAGGGCGCCCTGGACGCGGTCGTCGCGGGCGTCGAGACGGCGGCCCGCGACTATGCCGACCGCCACGGCATCGACCTCACGGTCGTCCGCGAGTCCTTCACCCCGGTCGTGGACTTCTCGCACGCCCTGCGCGACGAGCTGTCCCGGATCCTGGGCGACGCCGCCGCCACCGGCACCACGGGTATCACGGGGCCCTCGGGCAAGGTCCCGGTCCTCGGCACCGGCGCGGGCCACGACGCGGGCATTTTGTCCGAATCGATCCCGACCGCCATGCTGTTCGTACGGAACCCCACGGGCGTCTCGCACTCCCCGGCCGAGTTCGCGGCCGAGGACGACTGCCTGGCCGGGGTCCGCGCACTCGCCGACGTACTGGAGGAGCTGGCGTGCCGCTGACGACCACGTACTGGCTGGAGCACGCCTGGATCGACCCCGTGGTCGAGCCGGGCGTCGCCCTGGAGGTGGCAGACGGCCGGATCGCGACGGTCCGCACGGGCGTCGACGCCCCGCCCCCGGGCGCGGAGATCCTGCGCGGCCTGACGGTCCCGGGCCTGGCCAACGCCCACTCGCACGCCTTCCACCGCGCCCTGCGCGGCACGGTCCAGGTCGGCTCCGGCACCTTCTGGACCTGGCGCGACACCATGTACAAGATCGCCCAGCGCCTCACCCCCGACAGCTACTTCGCCCTCGCCCGCGCGGTGTACGCGGAGATGGCGCTCGCCGGCATCACCTCCGTCGGCGAGTTCCACTACCTCCACCACGCCCCCGGCGGCACCCCGTACGCCGACCCCAACGCCATGGGCGAGGCCCTGATCGCGGCCGCCGCCGAGGCGGGCATCCGCATCACCCTCCTCGACACCGCCTACCTCTCCTCCGGCTTCGGCGCCCCGCCCGAGCACCACCAGCTCCGCTTCACCGACGGCACGGCCGACGCCTGGGCCGAGCGGGTCTCGGCCCTCAAGGAGCGGGACGGCGTACGGATCGGGGCGGCGATCCACTCCGTACGGGCGGTCCCGGCGGACCAGCTGGCCACGGTCGCCGACTGGGCCCGGCGCCGGGAGGCCCCCCTCCACGTCCACCTCTCGGAGCAGACCGCCGAGAACGACGCCTGCCTGGCGGCCCACGGCCTCACCCCCACGCAGCTCCTGGCGGAACACGGCGTGCTCGGCCCCCGGACGACGGGCGTCCACAACACCCACCTCACCCCCGGCGACATCGCCCTCCTCGGCTCGTCCTCCACCGGCACCTGCATGTGCCCGACGACCGAACGCGACCTCGCGGACGGCATCGGCCCGGCGGTGGACCTCCAGCGCGCCGGCTCCCCCCTCTCCCTGGGCAGCGACAGCCACGCGGTCGTCGACATCCTCGAAGAGGCGCGGGCCATGGAGCTGAACGAACGCCTGCGCACCCACATCCGGGGCCACTGGACGGCGGCCGCGCTGCTCCGCGCGGCGACGGCGGACGGCCACGCGGCCCTCGGCCTGCGGGAGGCGGGCGAGCTGACGCCGGGCGCCCTCGCCGACTTCACGACGATCGCCCTGGACTCCGTCAGGACAGCGGGACCGGCACCGCGTCTGGCAGCCGAGACGGCGGTATTCGCAGCGTCGGCAGCGGACGTGCGGCACACGGTCGTGGGCGGCCGCCACGTCGTACGGGACGGGGCCCACCGGTCCGTGCCGGACGTGCCCCGGGCCCTCGCCGACTCGATCGCCGCCCTGCGCGGCTGAAGGAGACACCCCTCATCATGAACACCGGCCCCGAGGCGAGGAACAGCGCGGCGGCGACCTCCGCCCCCACGAGCGCGAACAGCGCCGTGGCGGCGCCCGCCACCGCCATCGTCAACATCGCCAGCCTGGTCACGAACGACCCCTCCCTCGGTGACGGGACCCCCCTGGGCCTGATCCAGAACGCGGCCGTCGTCATCGAAGGCGACCGCGTCGTCTGGGTCGGTGAATCCAGCAAAGCACCCGCCACTGACAACCGGTTCGACGCGGACGGCCGGGCCGTGATCCCCGGCTTCGTCGACTCCCACTCGCACCTGGTCTTCGCGGGCGACCGCACGGCCGAGTTCAACGCCCGCATGTCCGGGCAGCCGTACAAGGCGGGCGGCATCCGCACGACGGTGGCGGCGACCCGCGCGGCGAGCGACGAGGCCCTGTCGGCGAACGTCGCCCGCTACCTGCGCGAGGCCCTCGCCCAGGGCACGACCACCTTCGAGACCAAGTCCGGCTACGGCCTGACGGTCGAGGACGAGGCCCGCGCGCTGCGCATCGCCGCCGAGCACACGGACGAGGTCACCTACCTCGGCGCGCACATCGTCTCCCCGGACTACGCCGACGACCCGGCGGCCTACGTCGACCTGGTGACGGGCGAGATGCTCGACGCCTGCGCCCCGTACGCCCGCTGGGTGGACGTCTTCTGCGAGAAGGGCGCCTTCGACGGCGACCAGGCCCGCGCGATCCTCACCGCCGGCAGGGCGAAGGGCCTCCACCCCCGCATCCACGCCAACCAGCTCTCGTACGGCCCCGGCGTCCAGCTGGCGGTGGAACTGGACGCGGCGAGCGCGGACCACTGCACGCACCTGACGGACGCGGACGTGGACGCCCTGGCCTCGGGGAACACGGTCGCCACGCTCCTCCCGGGCGCGGAGTTCTCCACCCGCGCCGAGTGGCCGGACGCCCGCCGCCTCCTGGACGCGGGCGTCACGGTCGCCCTCTCCACCGACTGCAACCCGGGCTCCTCCTTCACCTCCTCCGTCCCCTTCTGCATCGCCCTGGCGGTCCGGGACATGGGCATGACCCCCGACGAAGCCCTCTGGTCCGCCACGGCCGGCGGCGCGGCCGCCCTCCGCCGCACCGACGTCGGCCGCCTCACCCCCGGCACCCGAGCCGACCTCACCCTCCTGAACGCCCCGTCCCACGTCCACCTGGCCTACCGGCCGGGCGTGCCGCTGGTGGCGGGGGTGTGGAGGAGGGGTGTGAGGGTGGTCTGAGGGGCGGGGCCGGAAACCCGCGCGACCCGAGCGACCGGTCGTACCGATGGCCGCAGCGCGTGGGGAGGTGGTCCTCCCGTGGGGAGGCAGGGAAGCGGGGCCGGGCCTGCCGGAGCGCATCGGTGAATACGCCGTCGAGCGGGAGCTCGGGGCCGGTGGGACGGGGACCGTGCATCCGGCGCGGTCGCGGGGCGGGCGGCCCGTGGCCGTCGAGGTCGACCGGCCCGAGCCGGACGCCGGTCCGCACTTCCGGGAGCGGTTCCGTCAGGACCCGTTCGGCCGGTGGCCGAGCACGTTGACCACCCGGCCGTCCGGGTCCCGTACGAAGAAGCGCCGGACGCCCCACTCCTCGTCCGTCAGCGGGTGCACGACCTCCGCGCCCGCCGCCCGCACCGCCGCGTACACCGCGTCCACGTCCTCCACCTCCACGCTCAGGTCGGGGGAGACGGGGGCCGTCAGGTCCGCGCCCATCAGGCTGACCTGGGCGGCGGGCACGGCCGGCGAGGCGAGGGTGGCGATCCAGCCGTGGTCCATGACCTGCTCGAAGCCGAGGAGACCGTAGAAGTCCCTGTTCTCGCGCGGGGATTCGGTACGGAGGTTGGGGACTACGCGGCGCACGCTCATCGGGGACTCCTCGGTAGGGGGAACGGTGTTCAGTGGAACGCGTGGACCACCCGGATCTCCCCCACGACATGCGCGTTGAACTCCTCCAGCTCCTCCGCCGGCACCCACAGTTCGAGGATCGTCCGTCCGCCCGCCCGCTGGACCGGGTACCTGCGCAGGAACTCCGCGTCGACCTCGAAGCGCGTGACGAAGCCCGCGCCGTCGTGCTTGACGTTCCAGTCGCGGGCGATCCGGATCGCGTAGTCCTCGTTCAGGACCGGATAGAAGATCGGCTGCTCGGGGAGGCGGGGAGGCCAGGCGCGCCAGCCCGACTCCCGGACGAGGGCCAGCTCCGCGGGGCCCGTGGGGCGCCAGAGGGTCGTCGTCGGGCGGGGGGTGGTCATGGCGGTGCCTTCGTTCCGGGGCCGGGGCGGGGACAGGGGCGGCCGACGGTACCGGGGACCCGCGCGCCGCCGCCACGGGGTTTCCGGGGCGGGGGTGGGAAGGTCCCGTACCCGTAGGGGACTTCGACCTGTCCCCACCTTCACGGGTTGGTCACGGAAAGACCGAGTATCCCTGTCTCCGAGCGTTGCGGACGGGTACCGTCCTGTCCTGGCAGGACTCAGGGGGGAAGACCGGGGGGTCGGCAGGGTGAGCGCTGTCCACATGCGGGTCGTGAGGCCGGGGGAGCTGAGCGCGCGCGAGGTCGAGGCGTGGCGGGAGCTGCGGGCCAAGTCCGGCGCGCCCGCCAATCCCTTCATGGAGCCGGAGTTCACGCGCGTGGTCGCCGAGGTGCGGCCCCGGGCGCGGGTCGCCGTCTGGTGGGAGGGGGACGAGCCCGTCGGGTTCTTCCCGTACGAGAAGGGGCCGTTGGGGCAGGGACGGGCCATCGGGTTCGGCGTCTCCGACAGCCAGGGGGCCGTCCTGCGGGACGGGCTGCGGCCCGGCGCGCGCGCCCTGCTGCGCCACTGCGGGCTCGCCGGCTGGAAGTTCGACAACCTGGAGGACGGCCAGCCCGTCTTCGAGGGCGCCGCCGTCGAGTCCTTCGCCTCGCCCGTGATCGACGTCGGCGAGGGGTACGCCGCCTACGAGGCCCTCCTGCGCGTCCAGTCGCCCAAGTTCCTCAAGACCACCCTCGCCAAGGAACGGCGGCTCGCCCGCCGGGCCGACGGCGAGGTCCGCTTCGTCTTCGACGAGCGCGACCCGGCGGCCCTGCGCACCCTCATGGAGTGGAAGTCCGCCCAGTACCGCAGGACCGGCCGACGCGACCGCTTCGCCAAGGAGTGGATCACCGCCCTCGTCCGCCGCCTGCACGCCCTCCGCACGCCCGGCTGCTCCGGCGTCCTCTCCGTGCTGTACGCGGGCGAGCGGCCCGTCGCCGCCCACTTCGGGCTCCGGTCCGCGACCGTCCTGTCCTGCTGGTTCCCCGCGTACGACCCCGAGTTCGCCAAGTACTCGCCCGGCCTCGTCCTCCACCTGCGGATGGCCGAGGCCGCGGCCGCCGCCGGGATCGGCGTGCTCGACCTGGGGCGCGGCGACGCCGAGTACAAGGACGCCCTCAAGACCGGGGAGCTGACCGTGTACGAGGGGGCCGTCGTCCGGCCCGGCGTCCGCGCCGCCCTCCACTGGGTGGGACGCGAGCCCGCCCGGCGCTTCCACTCCTTCGTCCGCGAGCGCCCCGCCCTCGCCGCCCGGGGCCGGACCGCCCTCAACCGGATCGCCCGCCTGCGGGGCGAGCGCTGACCCTCCCGCGCCCCCGTCCGTACGTCACGTCCCCGGGAGATCCCCGTTGAACCACCCCGCCCCCCTCCCCCGTCCCCTCTCCGTCGCCGAGCTCGACCTCGCCGCGCCCGGGGGGCCCGTCCTGTCGTTCCGGCCCGCGCCCGGCGGACCGGAGGTGAAGGCCGGTGACGTCTACGCGCTCGTACGGCTCCGGGGGCGGCCCGCCGCCACCGTCGTCGGCACCGTCGCGGACGGCGAGGACCCCGCCGGGGTGCTCGCCGCCCTCGCCCGGGAACGGCTCGCCCGGACCGCGCCCCTCTCCGACGCCGAGCGGTTCGCCGAGCGATTCGCCGAGCGGTTCGCGGAGAGCCGGGAGGAGGGCGGCGCGGACGCCCCGCCCCGCACCTCCGTCGTCGTCGCCACCCGCGAGCGCCCCGAGCAGCTCGCCCGCGCCCTCGACTCGCTCCTCGCCCAGGACCACCCGGACTTCGAGCTGATCGTCGTCGACAACGCGCCCCGCACCGGGGACACCCGGGACCTGGTCGTCCGGAAGTACGCCGACCGCGTCCGGTACGTCCGCGAGGACGTCCCCGGCCTCGCCGTCGCCCACAACACCGGGCTCGCCGCCGCCGACGGCACCGTCGTGGCCTTCACCGACGACGACGTCGTCGCCGACCCGCACTGGCTCACCGCCCTCACCGAGCCCTTCGCCGCCGATCCCGGCCTCGGCTGCGTCACCGGCCTGATCCTGCCCGCCCGGCTCGCCACCCCCGCCCAGGTCCTCCTCGAATCGCACGGCGGCTTCGCCAAGGGCTTCGCCCCCCGTCTGTACGACCCGGCCCGGCCGCCCGCCGACGAACCCCTCTTCCCGTTCACCGCCGGCAGCTTCGGCTCCGGCGCCAACATGGCCTTCCGCGCCGACGCCCTGCGCCGGGCCGGCGGCTTCGACCCCGCCACCGGCACGGGGACCGCCGCGAAGGGCGGCGACGACCTGTACGCCTTCGTCGCCGTCCTCTCCGCCGGCTTCCGCCTCCGCTACACCGCGCGGGCCCTCGTCTGGCACCACCACCGCGACACCTGGCAGGACCTGCGGAACCAGGCGTACGGCTACGGCGCCGGCCTCACCGCGTACCTCACCGCGACCCTGGTCCGCAGGCCCCGGCTGCTGCCCGCGCTCCTCGCCCGACTGCCGCGTGGCCTCGCGCACGCCCGTACGATGACCGCCCGGCGAGGGGAGGCTCCCGACGGGGGTGTTCCCGGCGAGCACGGCACCCACCACCACCCCTGGCCTCGCAGCCTCTCCCGACTGGAGCGACGCGGCATGTTCTACGGCCCGCTCGGCTACGCCAAGGCCCGCCTGCGGAAGGGGGGTTCCCGATGACGCGCACGTCCGGACGGTCCCGGGCGCCCCGCGCCCCCCGGGTCCTCATACCGGTCCTGCTCTACCACGCCGTGATGGAGGACCCGCCGGACTGGATCGCCGAATTCACCGTCTCGCCGAAGGAGTTCGCCGCCCAGCTCAACGCGATCGTCGCCTGCGGCCGCACCGCCGTCACCGTCGGCACCCTCGTCGATCACCTCACCACCGGCACCCCGCTGCCGCCCCGGCCCGTCGTCCTCACCTTCGACGACGGCTTCGCCGACCTGGCCGGGCCGACCGCCGAGGCCCTCGCCTCGCGCGGCCTCCCGTCCACCGCGTACCTGACCACGGGCGCCATCACCCCCGGCCGGCCCTGTCTGCTGCCGCCCGCGCCGATGATGACCCTCTCCCAGGCGCCGCGCCTGGAGCAGTACGGGATGGAGATCGGCGCCCACACCGTCACCCACCCGCAGCTCGACACCCTCGCGCCGAACGCCCTGCGCCGCGAACTGCGCGAGGCGAAGACGGTCCTGGAGGACGTGCTCGGGCACGAGGTCGCGCACCTCGCCTATCCGCACGGCTACAACAGCCCGGCCGTCCGGCGGGCCGCCGAGGCCGCCGGGTACGCCTCGGCGGTCGCCGTGCGGCACGCGCTCAGCTCCGGCACGGACGAGGTCTACCGCATCGCCCGGCTCATCCTGCGCCGGAGCCACACCGTCGCCGACGTCGAGCGGTGGATGGAGGGGCGGGGCGCGAAGGCCGCGCCCTACCCGGACTCGCTGCCCACCGTCGGCTGGCGGATGTACCGCAGGGCCCGCGCCCTGCTCAAGGGACCCGAGTTCGCGGGCTGAGCAGCGCCCGCAAGAGCAGTGGGAGATCAGCAACCCCGGCCTTCACGGCCGGTGTTGGACGCACCGACGAGACCGAAGTACCTTCCGTACTTCGCCGAAAGGGACAGTTCGTGGGGGGAGAGGCCGTGCAGCGTCAGGTGCCCGCACCGGTGACCGGGAGTGGTGCGCCGTCGCGACCCTCCACGACGGGCGGGGAGGAACCGGGGGAGGAGACCTTCCGGGAATCCCCGGAGTCCCGGGACTCTTTGGAGCCCCAGGAGACCCAGGAGTCCCCTGAGCCCAAGGGGCCCGCCCCTGCGGGGGCCAAGAACGGAACCGGCACCGAGACCGGGGTCGAGGCCGCCTCGGGGGCCGCTACCGGAGCCGCCCCGGCTCCCGCCACCACCGGAACCGTCCCCGATGCCGGAACCGTCCCCGCTCCCGGCTCGGGGAGCGCCCCCGCCGCCGGGACCGCCCCTGCCTCCGTCACCGGAACCGGAACCGCCCCCGGCTCAGGGACCGGAACCGCCTCCGGCACCGGAACCACCCCCACTCCCAGCGGGCCCCGCTCCCTCACCTCCCTCACCGCCCTCCGTTCCCCCGACGCACTCAACCTCCTCCCCCTCCTCCTCGCCGCCGCGCTCTGGGCCTGGGCGCTGCCCCGGATCGACTTCCGGAACATCGCGGAGTTCGGGCTCCTCGACCGCTTCCCGCTCACCTTCTACGCCTCGCTCGCCGTCCTGACCGGCGGCTTCGTCCTCACCCTGCGCCGGGCCGGCACCGCCCCGCTCTGGCCCGCCACCTACTGCGCGGCGATGCTCTTCGCGCTCAAGGCGCCGCCCGCGATCCTCTACGACAACGTCCGGTACGCCTGGGCGTCCAAGCACGACGCGATCATCAGCCGGCTGCTGGACCAGGGGACCGTCCACCCGGGGACCGAGCTCTCCGGCGGCATGTCCGCCTACGACCAGTGGCCCGGCTTCTTCTCCCTCGACGCCGCCCTCGTCCGGGCCTTCGGCGTCGACGCCGCCGCGTCCTTCATCAACTGGGCCCCGGTCGCCCTCGGCCTGCTCACCGTCCCCGTCCTCATCCTCGTCTACCGCACGTTCAGCGACGACTGGCGGCTCGTGTGGACCGGCGTGTGGATCTTCCAGCTGGCGAACTGGGTCGGCCAGGACTACCTGTCCCCGCAGGGCTTCTCGTACCTGCTCTACCTCACCGTCTTCGCCGTCGTCGTCCGCCACTTCGTGCTGCCCGGCTCGGCGGGCCCGCTGCGCGACCGGAGCACGCTCGACCCGGCCGCCTCCGCCGTCCCGCCGCCCACCACCACCCGGCAGCGGGCGATCGCCGTCCTGATCCTGCTGCCGGTGATCGCGACCATCAACGCCAGCCACCAGCTGACCCCGATCATGCTGTGCGCGACGCTCTTCGCCCTCTGCCTCACCCGCCGCTACCGCAACATCGGACTCCTCGTCACCAGCGGCCTCGTCATGCTGGCCTGGAACCTCACCATGGGCCGGGAGCTCTTCCTGGAGACCCTCGGCACCCTGCGCGAGAAGGCCGGCGACCTGCTCGCCAACTCCCGCCCCGGCTTCGCGGGCGACCCCACGGGCCCCGGCCCCGAGCTCGTCGGCAGCGCCAACATCCTGATGGTGCTCTCCCTCGGCGGCCTCGCCGTCGCCGCCGTGCTGCTCCGCCGCAAACTGGCCCGCAGCGCCCTGCCGCTCGTCCTGGCCGCCGCCGCGCCGCTGCCGATGTTCGCCGTCAACGACTACGGCGGCGAGATGGTCTTCCGCGTCTACCTCTTCGGCCTGCCCGGCTCCGCGTTCTTCGCCGCCGCCGCGCTCGTCCCCGCCGTCGGGGCCGCGAGCCGCGCCGCCACGGCCGCCCGCCGCGTGGCCGCCGTCGCCCTGCCCGTCACCCTGATCGCCATGCTGGCCGGCTTCCTGCCCTCGTACTACGGCAAGGAGGGGATGCACTACGCGCCGCCCGGCGAGACCGCGCTCACCCGCCGCGCCTTCGACCGGGCGCCCGAGGGCTCCCTGTTCCTCGCCGCGACCGGCGCCTTCCCCGACGCGTACTACCGCTACGACCGGTACGAGCGCTGGTTCTTCACCGAGCAGGAGGTCGACGAGAACCTGCGGATGCTGAAGGATCCGGCCTCCTACCTCGCCGGCGGCATCCCCGAGGGCAAGCCCGCCTACGTGCTCCTCACCCGCACCCAGGGCGAGGCCGTCATCGGCGAGGGCTACCTCCCGGCCGGCGGCTTCGACCGGCTCCGGGCCGCCCTCAAGCGCTCCCCGCTCTTCGAGGTCGTGGAGGAGAACGAGTACGGCCTCGTCCTGCGCCACCGGCCCGCCGGCGGCGGATGAGCCCCCACCCCCAGAGCACACCCGAGCCCAGAGCACCCCCACCCCCAGAGCACACCCGAGCCCGAGGAGCAGGTACCCGCCATGGCCCACCCACGCCTGACCCCGCGCGTCCAGCGCAGAGCCGCCCTCGCGGCCTCCGGCTGGGTCGCCCTCGCCGCGACGGCGTTCCCCGGCGGCTCCCCGCTGCGCTGGATCCCCGTCCTCGCCTTCGTCTCCCTCGCGCCCGGCCTCGCCCTGCTGCTCCCGCAGCCGGTCGGCCTCCGCCCCGGCGCCCGCCTGGAGGCCCTGGCGCTCGCCGCGCCGGTCAGCCTCTCCGTCGCCACGCTCACCGCGACCGCGATGTTCCTCTCGCAGGCCTTCTCGCTGACCTTCTTCCTGGTGGTCCTGGCGCTCTTCGTGACCGTCGCCTCCGTCCTGCCCGGCGTGCCCCTCCCGGCCGCCACGCGCGGGGCCGTCGAGCGCGACGGCGCCCGCGTCCCGCTGCCGCGCAAACGCGGGGCCGGTGGGGGCGGATGACCGGGCGGCAGGCGGGCTCCGGGACCGCGTCCCGGATCGCCGTCGCCCTCGCGGCCGTCGGCGCGCTGACCGCGGGCATCGGCGTCTGGTCGGCCCTGCGCGAGGGCGAGGGGAGGGACTGCGCCCCCGACGCCGTCCTCGCCCCGCCGTGCGGGGCCTGGTGGGGCGCCTACATCCCGTACGACGAGGACAGCTCGCTCACCCGGCCCGTGCACGCCTTCGAGAAGAAGATCGGCCGGAAGCTCGACCTCGTCTACACGTACCACGACATGTCGGGCAGCGAGGCCGACGGGCAGCTCCTGACCCCCGACGAGGTCGAGCTCGGCCGCGAGCGGCTCCTCATGCTCGCCTGGGAGTCCACGGTCTGGACCGAGAAGCACCACGCGAACTGGACCGAGCGACAGCTCGGCTGGAAGAACATCGCCGCCGGGACGTACGACGCCTCCGTCATCGACCCGCAGGCGCTGCGCGTCAAGGCGTACGGCAAGCGGGTCTTCTTCTCCTTCGACCAGGAGGCCGACTTCCGCATCCCGGAGGGCGCCGGGACCCCGGAGGAGTACGTCGCCGCCTACCGGCACGTCCGCGACCGCTTCGAGGAGCTCGGCGTCACCAACGTCGTGTGGGTGTGGACCGTCTCCGGCTGGCTCGGCAACGCGGAGACGATGAAGCGGCTGTACCCCGGCGACGACTACGTCGACTGGATCGGCATGGACCAGTACAACTACTACCTCTGCCACAAGTCGCCGGACTGGCTGGACTTCGACCGGAGCCAGCGCCCCAGCTACGACTGGATGCGGAAGAACGTCTCCGCCGACAAGCCGATCATGCTCTCCGAGTTCTCCACCGCCCCCGACCCGGAGCGGCCCGAGCGGCAGCGCGACTGGTACGCGAAGATCCCGGAGGTGGCGCCGACGCTGCCGGAGGCACGCGCGTACGTGCACTGGAACCGGGAGGTTCCCGGCCCCGGCTGCGACCTGACCGTCAACAAGGGCCCGGGCCTTGAGGGCTACCGGACGGCCGGGCAGGACCCGTACTTCCGGCAGGACGTGCCCGACCGCTGACCCCCGGGCACGTCCTGCCGGAGGCTCAGCGACGGCCCCCCGCCAGGCCCCGGAAGGCGCACACCGCCATCGTGGTCCCGGCCAGGCCGAGGAAGAGCGGGAGCGGGGCGGCGGCGAAGGCCTGCTGCCCCGCCCAGCCGGCCCAGACCAGCACCCACACCACCCCGGCCGTGACCCGGGCGCCCGCCCCGAGCACCCGCAGCAGCACGGCCGCCAGCAGCAGGCACAGGGCCTGGAGCGCGATCGGGACGACCGCCCGCTCCACGCCCTCGCCCAGGAGCGCGGCGCCGGGCCCCTCCGCGTCGGCGGGCCGCAGGCCGAGCAGCGGCGGGGCGGTGTGCAGGGCGAGGAAGGTGGTGAGCAGGACCGCGGCGGCGAAGCCCGGCCGGAAGGCGCGCGGGACCGCGGCGGCGCCCTGGAGGGCGACGAGCAGCAGTCCGGCGAGGAGCGTGACGGGCGGCAGCGCGGAGAGCAGCCCGGTGC
This sequence comes from Streptomyces sp. NPDC093071, assembly GCF_044754545.1. Taxonomy (NCBI): domain Bacteria; kingdom Bacillati; phylum Actinomycetota; class Actinomycetes; order Kitasatosporales; family Streptomycetaceae; genus Streptomyces; species Streptomyces sp. NPDC093071. The sequence continues at coordinate 203,093 of NZ_JBIVPH010000008.1, forward strand.
CGGACAGCTCCTCGACGTCCAGCTCGTGGGAGTGGGCCAGCGGGAACCAGAAGAGCCCCGCCGCCAGGCCGAGCAGCAGCCACAGCGGGGTCGCCCACCGCTCCGGAGGACGGTCCGCCGCCACCGCCGGGGCGGGCGCGGGTCGCCGCTCCTCCGCCGCCCGCTCCGGGGGCACGAAGACGGGGATGCCGAACGCGGGCGTCACCGAGTCGTGCGCCCCGCGCAGATAGGCGCTCTCGCGCGCCCAGTTGGTGCCGTAGCCGTCCTCGGCCCTGGCCTTCGTCCGCGCGGCCTCCCGGGGCGGCACCACCGGCGTGCGCCCCTTCAGGACGGCCCGGAGCCCCGGCACGCACACCGCCGCCATCACGGTCATCGAGGCGAGGACGGCGATCCCGGCGCCGCCGATGCCGTACGGGCCGAGGAGGGCGGCCGCGCTGCCGAGGACCAGGACGCACATCGCGCCCTGGACGGCGGCCAGCATCCCCGTACGTCCCTGGACGCGCAGCACGCCGATGTACAGCTCGACGGCGACCCGGGGGAGCGCGGCGGCGGCCAGCAGCCGGAGCACGGTCGTGCCGTGCTCGGCGTAGTCGCCGCCGAAGGGGGCGAGTATCAGCGGGGCGAAGACGACGAGGACGAGGACGACCGGGACGAGCAGCAGCGCCATGCGGCGCAGCGCGCCCCTGACCCCCTCGGCGAGGGACTCCGGGCTGTGCGAGGCGTGCGCGGTGAGCGAGGAGGCCATGTTGATGGCCATGAACTCCATCGTGCCGCCGACGGTGTACGCCGTGTAGAAGAAGGCGTTGTGGGCGGCGTCGAAGCGGACGGCGACCATCACCGGCAGCAGGTTGATCATGGCGAGGCTGAAGAGCGCGCCGACGGAGTCCCCGGCCATGAAGCGGCCGATCTCGCGCAGCCGGGGCGGTTCGCGGTCCCGGTCGGCGTGCGCCTGCCGGGGGATGAGCCGCCGGAAGACGAGCCAGGCCAGCGGGACCACCGAGAGGGCGATCGCCGCCGACCAGGAGACGAAGACGCCGAGCACGGGCACGGCGGCGGCCAGGGCGACGAGCAGGATCAGCTTGCCGAGCGAGAAGACCGCGTTGCCGACGGGGACCCAGATCGCCCGCCGCAGCCCGGTGAGGACGCCGTCCTGGAGGGTCAGCAGCGCCCAGCCGACGCAGGAGGCCGTGAAGAAGAGCCCGGCGGACAGGGTGCCGAGGGGGGCGTACGAGGGGCCCCACCAGTCCAGGGTGAGCAGGAAGACCCCGCAGGCCACGGTGACGACGACGGTGCTGACCAGGTACAGGCGCAGCACGAGCGGCCCGGTGGCGCGGCCCGCCCGGGGCACGTACCGGACGACGGCGCCGATCATCGTGGTCGCGGTGAGGGAGGCGAGGAGCCGCTGGGCGGCGATGGCGGCGGAGCCCTGGCCGACGGCCTCCTCCGAGTAGTAGCGGGCGGCGACCAGCCAGAAGCCGAGGCCGAGGGCGGCGGAGACGCCGGTGGAGAGCATCAGGGCGTAGGCGTTGCGGAACATGGAGCTCTCGCCCGAGCCTCCGGGCGCCTGCTCCTCCGGGGCCCCGCGCGGCGGCTCCTCGTCCTCCGCGCGGTCCGTGCCCCGCAGTCGTACGGTCTCGGTCACCGGGCGCCGCCGAGGGCCGCCGACGGGTGGGCGGGCCGCAGTCCGGCGGTCCGCAGGGCGGCGAGGGCGTCGTCCGCGCGGCGCGGGTCCACGGGGAGGGCGTGCCGGGCGAACCAGGCGGCGCGTTCCGGCGCGGGGGAGGGGTCGGTGAAGCGCTCGCCCGCGTAGGCGTCGAGCGGCGGGTCGTAGAGGTAGCCGGTGGTGATCCGGCGCCGGGCGAGGGCGGCGACGGCCGCGTCCCGGTCCTCGACGAGCAGCGGCACCCGGAAGAGGGGCTGGGGCTCCGCGCCGGGCCCGCCGCCGGCGGAGCCGTACTCGCTGGCCAGGAGGCGGGCGGTGCCCGTCCGGTGGGCGTCGAGGACGGTGTCGAGCCGGGACAGGCGGCGGCCGGTGCGGCGGAGCCGGGCGGCGCCCGGCCGGAGCCGGTAGTCGTGCATGTCGACGCGTATCCAGGAGTGGAAGGGGTCCAGGGCGGGCGCGGCCGGGAGGGCCCGCTCCAGGGCGCCGGGGCGGAGCGGCATCCGTATCTCCTCCCGCTCCTCCAGGCGGAGCGCCCGCAGGGTGGCGCGTGCGGCCCCGGTCAGGCGCAGTCCGCGCACGGCGGCCTCCGCGTACGGCCGGGCCAGGTGGGCGAGTTCGGCGGTGGCGCGGGTCGGGTGCAGCAACGCGTCGCGAGCGGCGGCCAGTTCGTCGCGCAGGGTCGGGTCGGCGAGGGTGAGGAAGCCGCCCGTCTTGGCGTGGACGTGCTTGGAGAGGCTGAAGACGGACGCCTCGCCGTACGTGCCGACCGGGCGTCCGCCGACGGTGGAGCCGATCGCGTGGGCCGCGTCCTCGATCAGCGGGACGCCGAGCCGGTCGCAGCGCTCCCGCAGCTCCGGTGCCGGGTCGGGGTTGCCGTACAGATTGGTGGTGAGGACGGCGGACAGGCCGCTCCAGACGGAGTCGGGGACGGCCGCCGCGTCGACGGAGCCGTCGCGCGGGTCGAGCGGCGCCTGCACCGGGCGCAGGCCGGCGGCGAGGACGACGAAGAGGATGACGTCGTCGTTGACCGGTGACATCAGGACCCTGCCGCCGGGTCCGCACCAGTGGCGCAGCGCGAGGTAGAGGCCGAAGCGGCACGACGGCACGTAGAGGCACTCCCTGCCCCCAAGTCTGCCGCGCATCAGCCCTTCCAGTTCCGCGTACGCAGAAACCATGTGATTCCCCCCTGAACCCCCGGGCTCAATGTGGCCCATTCCGGACGGCGCGTCAACAACGCGCCCCGGCCGTACGCCTGGTGGTGCGCGGAAGGGCCCGTCCGGGGTCGGCAGACCGTGAACGGGCCCTTCCGCGGCCGTTCTCGCGGCTGCGGCCATTGTGGCGGCTCGGGGCGGGAGCCGGAGGTCATTCCTCCAGTGTGAGGCCCTGGCGCAGCCGGGTGAGGGTGCGGGCCAGGAGCCGGGAGACGTGCATCTGGGAGATGCCGAGCTCCTCGCCGATCTCCGACTGGGTCATGCCGGAGACGAAGCGCAGGGAGAGGATCTGCCGCTCGCGGGAGGGCAGCGAGGCGATCATCGGCTTGAGGGAGGCGATGTACTCGATGCCGGCGATGCCGTTGTCCTCGTAGCCGAGCCGGTCGGCGAGCGCGGCCTCGCCGCCTCCGCCGTCCTCCTCGGTGGGCTGGGCGTCGAGCGAGCTGGCGGTGTACGCGTTGCTCGCCGTCATGCCCTCGACGACCTCCTCCGGCGCGATGCCGAGTTCCTCGGCGAGCTCGGCGACGGTGGGGGCGCGGTCCAGGCGCTGGGACAGGGTGTCCGTGGCCCGGGCGAGGTCGAGGCGGAGCTCCTGGAGGCGGCGGGGTACGTGCACGGACCAGGAGGTGTCGCGGAAGAAGCGCTTGATCTCGCCGATGATGGTCGGCATCGCGAACGTGGGGAACTCGACGCCGCGGGAGAGCTCGAAGCGGTCGATCGCCTTGATGAGGCCGATGGTGCCGACCTGGACGATGTCCTCCATCGGCTCGCTGCGGGTGCCGAACCGGGCGGCGGCGAAGCGGACGAGGGCGAGGTTCAGTTCGACGAGGGTGTTGCGGACGTACGCGTGGTCGTGGGTGCCCTCCTCCAGCTCCGCGAGGCGGGCGAAGAGGTCCTTCGACAGGGCGCGCGCGTCGACCGGACCGATCCGGTCGAGGGGCCGGTCGAGCAGCCGGTCGGCGAGCTCGCCGGGGAGGGGGGTGGTGGGGTCGACGGAAAGGGTTGCCGACGGCGCGTCGGGGGTACGCGTGGCGTCGAGCCGGGGTGACATGGGTCTCCTTCGGGTTCTTCTCGCAGCGGTTTGCGGCGCCTCCAAGCCGGCCGTTTCGGGTGTTCTCTCTAGCCCTACCTGCTCGACCCTGAAGGTTGCAAGTGCCAATAATCCCGTTTGTCTGGTTATGAGATGGACCTCGTGTGCATCGGAGGCCGCCCCGCTTGTAGTGTTCGAGGCACGTCAGTCGGCATCCGCGAGAGCGAGAAGAGGCACGGCCATGGACCGCGAACACATCGGCAGCGCACTGCCCGCGCGGCTGCGGGTCGAGACGCGGACCGTGGGGGAGAGCGAAGTCCTCACCCCGGTGGGCGAACTCGACCATCACACCGCCGAACTCCTGCGCGAACCCCTGGACGGGGCACTGGACGCGGGCCGTTCCCGGCTCGTCGTCGACTGCTCCGGTCTGGAGTTCTGCGACTCGACCGGACTCAACGTCCTGCTCGGTGCCCGGCTGCGGGCGGACGCCGCCGGTGGCGCGGTGCACCTGGTGGGGATGCGGCCCGCGGTGGCCCGGGTGTTCCACATCACGGGCGCGGACACCGTCTTCACCGTCCACGAGACGCTCGCGACCGCGCTGCCCGAGTGAGCGGGGCCCGAGGGGGCCGGGCCCGCACGGGCCCGCCGCTCCCGGGGCCCCGGGCCCGCTGGGCCTCCGGCCCGCCGCGCCCCGGCTCCGCACGTCCTGTCCCCGTCCTGTCGATCGGTGAGGTGAAGCGCTGATGGACCAAGCTTCCGACGTCCGTACGCTCGCCCTCGGCGAGACCAGCGGCACGGTGCCGCTCGCCCGCGACTTCACGCGGACGGCGCTCCACGAGTGGGGCTGGCTGCCCGCCGACACCGCCGACCGCAGGGCCGCCGCCGAGGACGTCCTCCTGGTCGTCTCCGAGCTGGTCACCAACGCCTGCCTGCACGCCGACGGGCCCGAGAGCCTGCGCGTCCTGCGGCTGCCCAAGGTGCTGCGCCTCGAAGTCACCGACCGCGGCGCCGGCCAGCCCGCCCCGCGCACCCCGCACCGCGCCGGCCGCCCCGGCGGCCACGGCATGTTCATCGTGCAGCGCCTCTGCCGCGACTGGGGCATCGAGCGCACCCCCGGGGCCCCCGGCAAGACCGTCTGGGCCGAACTCTCCGCCCCCGGCGACTGACGGGCCGTCCCGCCCCCCCCGGCGACCGACGGGCCGCCGCGAGCCCCGAGAACGGCGAAGGCCGCCGCACCGGATCGGTGCGGCGGCCTCGCGCGTGGAGCGGCGGGGAGCGTCAGTGGACGTCGCCCATGAGGTTCTGGACCTTCTTGCGGTACATCCAGATCGCGAATCCGGCCAGGACCGCCAGGGACGCCTCCATCGCGATGATCCCCGTCCCGTTGAGGTCGACGCCCGCGATCGACAGCAGACCGGTGGTGCAGTCACCGGCGGTGACCGCGAGGAACCACACGCCCATCATCTGGGAGGCGTACTTCTGCGGCGCCATCTTCGTGGTGACGGAGAGGCCGACCGGGGAGAGGCACAGCTCGCCGATGGTCTGGATCATGTAGATCGTGACCAGCCACATCGGGGAGACCTTGGTGCCGTCGCCCGCCATGTTCATCGGGACGATGAAGACGAAGAAGGAGGCGCCGACCAGGACCAGGCCCATCGCGAACTTCACGATGGTGTTCGGCTCCTGGTTCTTGCGGGCCAGCCACAGCCACAGCCAGGCGAAGACCGGGGCGAGCGCCATCACGAACAGCGGGTTCAGCGACTGGTACCAGGTGGCCGGGAAGCCGAGGCCGAAGATGGTGCTCGCGGTCTTGTCGTCCGCGAACAGCGACAGCGTCGAGCCGCCCTGGTCGTAGATCATCCAGAAGATGGCGGCGGCCACGAAGAACCAGATGTAGCCGGTCACCCGGGACTGCTCGCCGGAGCTCAGGTCCTTGTCGCGCTTGATGCGCGCCAGGACGGCGACCGGGATGATCAGACCCGCGAGGGTGATCGGGACCATCGCCCAGTTCAGGGTGTACATGCCGAGGGCGACCACGGTGCCGTAGAACACGGCGGCCACGGCGACGACGACGGCGGTCTTCGTGAGGACGGCCTTGCGCTCCTCCGGGGACAGCGGGTTCGGGACCTCGCTGCTCTTCGGGTTCAGCGTCTTGGCGAAGGCCAGGAAGACGGCCAGGCCCAGGCCCATGCCGACGGCGGCCAGGGCGAAGCCCAGGTGCCAGTTGACCTTCTCACCGACGGTGCCGATCACCAGCGGGGCGAAGAACGCGCCCAGGTTGATGCCGACGTAGAAGAGCGTGAAGCCGCCGTCGCGGCGCGGGTCGTCCGCGTCCTTGTACAGGTGGCCGACCATCGTCGAGATGTTGGCCTTCAGCAGACCGGAGCCGACCGCGACGAGCGCGAGGCCGACGAAGAACATCGCCTGGCCGGGGACGGCCAGCGCGACGTGGCCGAGCATGATCACGGACGCGGCTATCGCGACCGTCTTGCGGGCACCCCAGACGCGGTCGCCGAACCAGCCGCCGGGCATGGCCATGAGGTAGACCATCGAGACGTAGACGGAGTAGATCGCCGTCGCCGTCGCCGCGGTCATCGCGAGACCGCCGCCCTGGCTGCCCGTGGCGGCGTCCACGCCGCCGGAGACCAGGTACAGGACCAGGAGGGCCCTCATGCCGTAGTAGGAGAAGCGCTCCCACATCTCGGTCATGAAGAGGGTGGCCAGGCCCCGGGGGTGGCCGAGGAACGTCTTCTCGTACTCGGGAATCCCGGTGGAGGACGCCGTCAGGCTGGACGCCATGTCGATCCTTGCTCTGTCGGGACGCTCGCCTTGTGAGCGGGGTGCGCCCGGTGGGGGAGGCCGGCACCGGCGGAATCGTGGAACTCCGCCGGGATCCACGCCCCGGGAGACGCGTCTTCACGTCCCGGAACCCGGCCCACAGGTCATTCGGCGTCATCGAGGGCGGCGGGGCCGACCTCACGCAGAAAAGAGGACCCCGACCCACCAAGTCGGCCAAAGGTCCCCGAATACCGCTACAGACGCCTCAACACCATACGACACGACAGTGCCGGATATGGAAGGACTTGAGAGATGGATCACAGGTGAGGATGCAACCGTACAGGGTCATTCGAAGGTCACACACAAGATGCCCACAAGATCCGCAGGGTCCCCCCGCGCCGGGCGGATCGCACCCCGGCCCGGGTGCCGTGCGGACTACCATCACCCCATGACCCGTGTACTGCTCGCCGAGGACGACGCGTCCATCTCGGAACCGCTGGCCCGCGCCCTGCGGAGGGAGGGGTACGAGGTCGAGGTCCGCGAGGACGGCCCCACCGCGCTCGACGCCGGCCTCCAGGGCGGCGTCGACCTGGTCGTGCTCGACCTGGGACTCCCCGGCATGGACGGCCTGGAGGTCGCCCGGCGGCTGCGCGCCGAGGGACACGCGATCCCCATCCTGGTGCTCACCGCCCGCGCCGACGAGGTCGACACCGTCGTCGGGCTCGACGCGGGCGCCGACGACTACGTCACCAAGCCCTTCCGGCTCGCCGAGCTCCTCGCCCGGGTCCGGGCCCTGCTCCGGCGCGGCGCCGCCGAGCCCGTCGTCGCCCCCTCCACCCACGGCGTGCGGATCGACGTCGAGTCGCACCGCGCCTGGATGGGCGACGAGGAGCTCCAGCTCACCGCCAAGGAGTTCGACCTGCTCCGGGTCCTCGTCCGGGACGCCGGCCGGGTCGTCACCCGCGACCAGCTGATGCGCGAGGTCTGGGACACCACCTGGTGGTCCTCCACCAAGACCCTCGACATGCACATCTCCTGGCTGCGCAAGAAGCTCGGCGACGACGCGGCGAACCCGCGCTACATCGCCACCGTGCGCGGCGTCGGCTTCCGCTTCGAGAAGAGCTAGCCCCCCAGCGAAAGAGCCTCCGTGCGCCGCCGTCTGATCAACTCCACGCTCGCCGTGGTGCTCGTCGTCATCGCCGTCTTCGGCGTCTCCCTCGTCATCGTCGAGACCCGCACGATCGCCGGCAGCGCCCAGGAGAGCGTGGACTCGGAGGCGCTGCGGATCGTCTCCATCGTGGACAGCCGGCTCATCGGCGGCGAGCCGGTCAACCCGGACATCCTCGCCGAGCAGAGCGGCGCCAAGCGGTACGCGCAGATCCTCATCCCCGGCCGCGACCCCATCTCGATCGGGGAGCGCCCCGAGGGCGAGGTCATCCGGGGCAGCGCCGAGGGCGAGCGCGGCGAGACCGTGATCGTCGAGGAGTCCCGCTCGGCCGTCACCGCCGAGGTCGGCCGCACCCTCCTGATCATCGGCGCGGTGGCCCTGCTCGCCGTCGTCGCCGCCGTCCTCCTCGCCGTACGGCAGGCCAACCGGCTCGCCTCCCCGCTCACCGACCTCGCGGAGACCGCCGAGCGCCTCGGCTCCGGCGACCCGCGCCCCCGGCACAAGCGGTACGGGGTGCCCGAGCTGGACCGGGTCGCGGACGTCCTCGACGCCTCCGCCGAGCGGATCGCCCGGATGCTCACCGCCGAGCGCCGGCTCGCCGCCGACGCCTCCCACCAGCTCCGCACCCCCCTCACCGCGCTCTCCATGCGCCTGGAGGAGGTCGCCCTCGCCGACGACCTGGACACGGTCAAGGAGGAGGCGACGATCGCGCTCACCCAGGTCGAGCGGCTCACCGACGTCGTGGAGCGGCTCCTCACCAACTCCCGCGACCCCCGGACCGGCTCCGCCGTCGCCTTCGACCTGGACGAGGTCGTCAAGCAGCAGATCGAGGAGTGGCGGCCGGCCTACCGCAGCGCGGGGCGGGCCATCGTGCACTCCGGCAAGCAGGGGATGCGGGCCGTGGGCACCCCGGGCGCGGTCGCCCAGGTCCTCGCCGCCCTGATCGAGAACTCGCTCATGCACGGCGGCGGCACGGTCGCCCTGCGGACCCGGGTCACCGGCAACCAGTCCGTGATCGAGGTCACCGACGAGGGGCCGGGCGTCCCGGCCGACCTCGGCGCGCGGATCTTCGAGCGGGCCGTCAGCGGCCGCAGCTCCACCGGCATCGGCCTGGCGGTCGCCCGCGACCTCGCGGAGGCGGACGGCGGCCGCCTGGAGCTCCTCCAGCAGCAGCCGCCGGTCTTCGCGCTCTTCCTGGGCCGCGAGGCCAGGAGCGTCTCGGACCGGCCGTCGGACCGGCCCGTACGCTGAGGAATCCCGGTCAGACCCGGTCGGGCTGGCGGCGGGTCGCCTGCCGCGGCGGCGCCTGCTCCAGGAACGATTCGGCGGTCTGCACGGCCTCCTTCGCCGGCAGGGCGCGGAAGACCCAGGTGCGGTACGACCAGAAGCGGAACAGGGTCGCGACCCCGATCCCGAAGAACTTGAAGAAGTTGCTGGCCAGCGGGCCGTCCCAGCCGAAGCCGTACGTCGCCGCGTAGAGCAGACCGTTCTGGATCACCAGGCCGATCAGGCTGAAGACCAGGAAGAGGGACATCTCCTTGGTGCGGCTGCTCTTGTCCCGGTCCCGGTAGGTGAAGTACCGGAAGCCGACGTAGTTGAACGCGATCGCGACCACGGTGGCGATGACGCTCGCCCGCACGACGGGCAGGTCCGTGAAGTGGCGCACGAGGTTGAAGACCCCGAGGTCCACCAGGACCCCCACGGCCCCCACGGCGCCGAACTTCGCGACCTCGCGGAAGAGCCGGTCGAGTCGCGCGCGCAGCGCGCCGGGTTCACTCATGGTGATGGCTCTGTCCCGTCCGTCCGGGTGACGCCCGGGTGACGTCAACCAGTCCATGCTAACCAGGGCCTCTGGCACATGCCGGTGTACCGCGTGAACCATGGCCGAACCTCACCCCCGCCGCACCCGTCGGGGGCGCCCCTCTTGTGACAAAACACAGCCGGACGAGTGTTCCCCGATGGTGCGGATACCCTAAGAGGGTGACGTTTCCGGTAGTCGGCATGGTCGGTGGCGGTCAGCTCGCCCGAATGACCCACGAGGCGGGCATCCCCCTCGGCATCAAGTTCAAGCTCCTCAGTGACACCCCGCAGGACTCCGCGGCCCAGGTGGTGAGCGAGGTCGTCGTCGGCGACTATCGCGACCTGGACACGCTGCGTGACTTCGCGCGCGGATGCGACGTGATCACCTTCGATCACGAGCACGTCCCCACCGAGCACCTGCGGGCCCTGGAGGCGGACGGCATCCCCGTCCGGCCGGGGCCCGACGCGCTGGTGCACGCGCAGGACAAGGGGGTGATGCGCGCCCGGCTCGACGAGATCGGCGCGCCGAGCCCCCGCCACCGCATCGTCGCGGACCCGGCGGACGCGGAGGCCTTCGCGGCGGAGGTCGGGGGCTTCCCGATCATCCTCAAGACCGTGCGCGGCGGCTACGACGGCAAGGGCGTCTGGTTCGTGCGTTCCCCCGAGGACGCCCGCGACCCCTTCCTGGCCGGCGTCCCGGTCCTCGCGGAGGAGAAGGTCGACTTCGCGCGCGAGCTGGCGGCGAACATCGTCCGCTCCCCGCACGGCCAGGCCGTCGCCTACCCGGTCGTGGAGTCCCGCCAGGTCGACGGCGTCTGCGACACCGTGATCGCCCCCGCCCCCGACCTGTCCGAGGAGCTGTCCGGACAGGCCCAGGAGCTGGCGCTGCGGATCGCCCGCGAGCTGGGCGTCGTCGGCCACCTCGCCGTGGAGCTCTTCGAGACCACGGACGGCCGCATCCTCGTCAACGAGCTGGCGATGCGCCCGCACAACTCCGGCCACTGGACCCAGGACGGCGCGATCACCTCGCAGTTCGCCAACCACGTCCGGGCGGTCCTCGACCTGCCCCTCGGCGATCCGCGCCCCCGCGCGCGGTGGACCGTGATGTGCAATGTCCTGGGCGGCGACTACCCGGACATGTACTCCGCGTACCTGCACTGCATGGCCAGGGACCCGCAGCTCAAGATCCACATGTACGGAAAGGACGTGAAGCCCGGCCGCAAGGTGGGCCACGTCAACACCTACGGCGACGACCTGGACGACGTGCTGGAGCGCGCCCGCCACGCCGCCGGCTACCTGCGAGGGACGATCACCGAATGAGCACCAGCCCCGTCGTCGGCATCGTCATGGGTTCGGACTCCGACTGGCCCGTCATGGAGGCCGCCGCCCAGGCCCTGGACGAGTTCGAGATCCCGTACGAGGTCGACGTCGTCTCCGCGCACCGGATGCCGCGCGAGATGATCGCGTACGGCGAGGAGGCCGCCGGGCGCGGGCTCAAGGCGATCGTCGCGGGCGCGGGCGGCGCCGCCCACCTGCCGGGGATGCTCGCCTCCGTCACCCCGCTGCCGGTCATCGGCGTGCCGGTGCCGCTGAAGTACCTCGACGGCATGGACTCGCTGCTCTCCATCGTGCAGATGCCGGCCGGCGTCCCGGTCGCCACGGTCTCCGTCGGCGGCGCCCGCAACGCGGGCCTCCTCGCGGCCCGCATCCTGGCCGCGCACGACCCGGCCCTGCTCGACCGGATGCGCGCCTTCCAGCGGGAGCTGAACGACCAGGCCACCGAGAAGGGCAAGCGGCTGCGCGCCAAGGTCGAGGGCGCCGAGTCCTTCGGCTTCGCCCGGTGACCGCCGCCGACCGCCTCGCCGAGGCGCGCGAGCTGCTCGCCGGCCACCCGGTGGTGGACGGCCACAACGACCTGCCGTGGGCCCTCCGCGAGCACGTCCGCTACGACCTGGACCGCATGGACATCGCGGCCGACCAGACCGGCGCGCTCCACACCGACCTGGCCCGGCTGCGGGCCGGCGGCGTCGGCGCCCAGTTCTGGTCGGTGTACGTGCCCTGCCGGTTCACCGGGGACGACGCCGTCAGCGCCACCCTGGAGCAGATCGACGTGGTCGACCAGCTCCTGGAGCGGTACGCCGCCGACCTGGCGCCCGCGCTGACGGCGGACGACATGGAGGCGGCCCGGAAGCAGGGCCGCATCGCCTCCCTCAAGGGGGCCGAGGGCGGCCACTCGATCAACAACTCCCTCGCCACCCTGCGCGCGCTGCACGCCCTGGGCGTGCGCTACATGACGCTCACCCACAACGACAACAACGACTGGGCGGACTCGGCGACCGACGACCCCGGCGTCGGCGGGCTCTCCGCCTTCGGCCGGCAGGTCGTCCGCGAGATGAACCGCTCCGGCATGCTGGTCGACCTCTCGCACGTGGCCGCCACGACCATGCGGGACGCCCTCGACGCCACCGCCGCGCCGGTGATCTTCTCGCACTCCTCGTCCCGCGCGGTCTGCGACCACCCGCGCAACGTCCCGGACGACGTCCTGGAGCGGCTGCCCGCCAACGGCGGCGTGGCGATGGCGACCTTCGTGCCGAAGTTCATCCTCCCGGCGGCCGTCGAGTGGACCGCGCGGGCGGACGAGAACCTGCGGGAGCACGGCTTCGACCACCTCGACACCACCGCCGAGGCGATGGCGCTGCACCGCGCCTTCGAGGAGGCGAACCCGCGCCCGGTCGCCACCGCCGCCACCGTCGCCGACCACCTCGACCACATGCGCGAGGCCGCCGGCATCGGCCACATCGGCATCGGCGGCGACTACGACGGCACGGCCTTCACCCCGTCGGGCCTGGACGACGTCGCCGGCTACCCGAACCTGGTGGCGGAGCTCCTCCACCGCGGCTGGTCGCACCCGGACCTGGCCAAACTGACCTGGTCCAACGCGGTCCGCGTCCTGCGCGACGCGGAGGACGTCTCCCGCGACCTGAGGGACCGCACGGCCCCGTCGAACGCGACGATCGAGTCCCTGGACGGCCGGGGCGCCTGACGCCCGGACGTCCGGGGCCACTTCGGTGCACCCCGGACGCGCCGAGCGGCCTACCGGTCGGGTGGGAGAGGGACGGAGCGGCTCCTCAGTCCTTGGTGGCCCACACCCAGTCGACCCCGAAACCGTAAGCCTGGTCGATCAGCTGCTGGTTGCTCTGCCACTGCGTCGCGGTGAACCAGCGCACCTCGCGCCGTACCACCGTTCCTTCCCGGCCCGACGTGATCGAAGCGATCGCGCAGGCCGTCGCTCCGGTCGGCGCGTCGTCCAGGAGGATGCGCAGGCCGCCCGAAGGGGCCGTGACCGTCACGACGCCACCCAGGCTCCGGAAGTCCACGGCGCCTTCGTAGACGAAGGTGTAGACGAGCGTCCGGCGCACCCGGGCCCGGTACTCCAGATTCATCCGTACCGTCTCCCCGTCCGAGGAGGCACCGGTCCGGTCGTCCTGGTCGAGCCGGACGTAGGGAGGCGCATCGAGTGCGCCGAACGTGTTCCCGAGCGCCTGGACGACGTGCACCGATCCGTCGGCGAGCTCGATCAGACAACCGAGATCCAGGTCCGCCCCCGTCGACGCCGACCAGTTCAGATTGGCCTGGAGCATTCCCCGGCCGGCCACAAGCCCACGGGGCGTCGCCTTGGTCAGCAGGGTCTCCGCATCCCGCCGGCCCGTTTCCTCGCGTACCGCCGCGGTCTCTCGCGCCGCTTCGTATTCCACCGATTTCGGCTTGAGCCGAACGACACCACGCGGACGATCCGATCCCATTCCTGCCCCCCTGGCGGATATCAATCTCCGGACAGCAGAGTACCGACGGGTGGGCTAGGATCTGCCCAAATCCGGGGGATGGCGGGTGCCTCAGGGCGTGCTGGGGAGCACGCGGCACCGTGGCGAAACCCCTGGTCTCTCATGTGTGGGGTGGACATGGCCGTCGATTCTTCGGCGAATCATCGAAAAGTAGCAAAAGAGATCGAAGATCTTTCCCGTGAGGCCGAACTGGCCTCCCGCGCCGAGGAACTGCTGGATCTCTCCGGGGCGTTGCGCTCCGCGAGTACCGATCCCCGTCCGCTCGAACCGTGGGCGGAAATCGATCTTCTCGACGCGTTCGCTCGCCCGGAAAGCCTGACCGTCGGTTTCCCCGCGCGGGAGCACCCGGCCTGGGGCTGGCTCGAAACGCTTCTCGGCGGCCTCGTCTTCGTCCCGCTCGCACTGACCTGGCTGGGGCTCACCCGGGCGTCCAGTGCCTATGAGGCCCTGACGGGCACGGACCCGAAGGCGGCCACCCGGCCCTTCCTCCAACTGTGGCAGTCAGGCTTCGAGGGCCGCTTGACCGGCTTCTTCACCTTCGGTCACGTGGCCGGCTTCGCGACCGGCGCGATCCTCGTCCTCCTCGTCCTGGCCCTGGTGCACGGGTGGCGGCGCACCGAGACCGCCCGCAGGGAGAAGGAGGGCGAACGGCGCGTCGAGGACCTGCTGCGCAGGATGGTGCCCGTTCTGACGCGGGCCCAGCTCTGCCTCAACGCCCACCGGCTCTCCTCTCCCGTGCGGTTCGCCGAAGAGCTCACGAAGTCCGCCGCCACCCTCAACCGGCTCGGCACGCGGGCGGCGAAGACCCAGCAGGAAATCGCCCTGGCGGCCGCGCTCGTCGGCGAGTCCCTCGACAAGGCGCAGCAGCGGCTGGCCGGCGTGGACACCGCCGTACGCCCGCTGGAGACCGCCGCGAACCGCATCGAGGACGCGGTGAGGGGGAGCGGCAAGGAGGTCGAGGCCTCGGTCAGCGGCAACGGAGTCATGGTGCGCAAGGCTCTGGAGGACGTACGGGGAATGAGCGGCGAGGTGCGGGACGTCCTGGAGAAGGCCGGAACCCGGGTGGAGGACTCCGTCCTGATGCTGGCCGCGGCACAGCGTGCCTTCACCACGGGGATCGAGGTCTCCGGGGACCTGTCGGGCCAGGTGCTCGACCGGCTCACCGAGATCGTGACCGCCTCGGCCCGCAACAGCGCGGACACCCACGCCCTGCTCGGCAGGTTCGCCGATCAGGCGGACGTCCTGACCGGGGTCGCCGAGCGGCTCGGGAGAGCCTCGGACACCCTGGCGGAGGCACTCGCACGGCTCGCCCCCGGGGACGCCCTGCCCGGACCGCGGCGACAGGACGTCCCGCCGGGCCGGGCCGAGGTCCGGTGAGAGCCCCCCGGTTCAATCCGCTGCACTTGGCGGGCTGGCTCTTCGCGGACATGCTGCTCGTCCTCGCCCTGGTCGCCATGGGAGACCAGGGCGACCCGCTGGCGGCCGAGGCGCCCACCGGCCCCAAGGCGACCACGAGTCCGAAGCCCGGCCCGTCCAAGACCCCCGCGCCCAAGGGACCGCGTGCGGTGACCCGCACTCCGGTGAAGGTCTCCCTCGACGCACCGCCCGGGGACCGGGCGACCATGCGGGAACAGCTCCGAAAGATCACCGCGCGGTACGAAGGACGCCAGGCGGCCTTCGTCCTCACCTTCGGCCACCACCCCGAACCGGGCCTCGGCGGGGACTACGCCACGGACGTCAACTCGCAGCTGGCCAAGGCCCGCCCGGACATGTTCAGGGGTGCCACCACGCGCGACTTCTGGAAGGGCGCCCCCTCGGGCGGGCACGCCGACCTCGAAATCTACTTCTACACGTACTGAGCGGCCACCGACCGCCTCACCGGAGGGAAGCACCCATGCAGATACTCCCGTTCTACCTGCTGTGCGACGAGTCGGGCTCGATGGCGGGTTCCAACGTCGACGCCCTCAACGAAGCACTGCCCAAGCTGCACGACGAGATCAGCACCAACCCCACCGTGGCCGACAAGACCCGGTTCTGCCTCATCGGCTTCTCCACCGAGGCCAACGTGCTCCAGCCCCTGGTCGACCTGAGCGACATCGACGAGGTCCCCGCCCTGGCGGCCGGCGGCCTCACCTCGTTCGGAAACGCCTTCCGTACCCTGCTGCGCTGCATCGAGACGGACGTCGCCGCGCTGAAGGCCGAGGGACACGAGGTGTACCGGCCGGTCGCCTTCTTCATGTCGGACGGCGTCCCGACCGACGACGACTGGCAGCAGGCGTACGACGAGCTGACGAAGTCCCGCTACTGCCCGAAGATCATCGCCTTCGGCG
Organism: Streptomyces sp. NPDC093071; assembly: GCF_044754545.1. NCBI lineage: Bacteria > Bacillati > Actinomycetota > Actinomycetes > Kitasatosporales > Streptomycetaceae > Streptomyces > Streptomyces sp. NPDC093071. Next base: position 218,915 of record NZ_JBIVPH010000008.1, read on the forward strand.
TGGGCGACGCCGAGAAGTCCACCATCGCCCACGTGGCGAACTTCCGAGCCTTCATCCAGCAGGACCAGAACGTGTCCCCCGCCGCGGCCCTGCGGGAGTTCGCCTCCAGCCTGACCAAGTCCATCGTGCGGTCGGCCACCAGCATCGCCTCCGACGGCAACTCCGACTTCACGCTCTCCGTGGAGGAGACCGTGCCCGGCTTCGCGACCGTGTCGCTCGACAAGCTCTGAGGACGGACGACGCGATGGAACACGAGAACCGAGCGGAGCCCGTGCCGTTCCACGGACCGGTGGCCGAAGACGCGTCGGTGGCGACTGCCGTCCCAGCGGACCCGACACCCCGGGACGTTCCGTCCGGCCCCGCCCCGGACACCTCGCCCGAACCCGGGAGGCGGGCCGACCCGGCCGTCCCGGACCTTCCGCTCCTCGGGGCCCCCGCGCACAGCGGCCGCAGACCACCGAGTTATCCGTCGGTGCCCCAGGGCCGCAAGCGGGTGTCGGACGGAAAGGCCGCCGCGATCCTTCCGGACATCGTGCTGGACGGCGCCGCCTTCGGCGCGCTGACCGTGCGCGCGGCCTCGGTGCGGGGCGACTCCCACCGCTATACGGGCGAGCCCCGGCAGGACTCGGTCATCATGGCCCTGCTCGGGGAGGAGGCCGGGGGCGAACTGCTGATGCTGGCCGTGGCCGACGGGGTCGGCTCGCAGCGCCTCTCCCACGTCGGGGCGTACAAGGCGTGCCGGCTCGCGGTCTGGGCCTTCGATCTACGGGCCCGCGAGATGTACGAGGCCCTGGCCGCCGGCCGGGCGGACCGCTTCGCCGACGTGGCGGAAGAGACGACGACCCGGATCGCGGCCCGCTTGCAGCAGATCGCCGTGGGAAGCGAGACCGACCCCGCCGCGTACTCCACCACGCTCCGGGTGCTCCTCGTCCCGCTCGATCCGGAGGTCCGCACCCGCGGCCTCGTCACGATCGGGGACGGCGGCACCGCCCTGCTCCGGGACGGGAAGTGGGACCTGGCGCCCGGCGGGACCGTCAGGGAGACGGACGACGGGATCATCGACACCCGGACCGCCGCGCTCCCCCTGACCCGCACTCCCGTGACGCGACTGCTGACCACCCGGCCCGGCGACGTCCTGGTCCTCTCCACCGACGGCCTCTCCTCGCCGCTGGCGGGCGAGCCCGAGATGCGGGAGTTCCTCGGCGCCGCCTGGGGCGGTGACGTCGTGCCCGGGCCCGTGGACTTCCTCTGGCAGTTCCAGTACCGGGTGAAGTCGTACGACGACGACCGCACCGCGGTCGTGCTCTGGGAGACGCTGCAGTGACGGCGGACGACGGTCTGGACGTCGAGCAGACACGGCTCGCGCTGGGGAAGGAGCTCGCTACCGGCGGCCAGGGGCGGGTGCACGAGGTCGGCGGGCCGGGGCGGCTTCTCTTCAAGAGGTACCTGGAGCCGCACAAGGCCGACGGAACCGCTCTCGCCGCTCTCGTCGCCCTGCGTCTGGGGCTCGCTCCGGCCGACCGACAGCAGCTCGACCGCAGCGCCGCATGGCCGCTGTGCCGGGTGCTGGACGGCGGCCGGGTGGTGGGCTTCCTCATGCGCCGGGCACCCGACTCGATGACCTGGCGTTCGGCCAAGGGCGACGTCAAGCTGACCGAGCTGCAGTTCCTGCTCCGGGCGCCGAAGGCCGGCACCCGGACTCTTCGGCAGCCCACACCTGCCGAGCGGTACGCCCTGGTGGTGGGCCTGGTGGAGCTGGTCGACCGACTGCACACGATGGGGCTCGTGATCGGTGACCTCTCGCAGGCGAACGTCCTGTGGTCGCTCGATCCGGATCCGGCCGTGCACCTGCTGGACTGTGACGGCGTGCGCATCACGGGCCGGGCCCCCGTACTCGCCCAGGCGGACACTCCGGACTGGCTCGACCCGAAGGCGCCGCCCGGGACGGTGAGCGTCGACAGCGATCGTTACAAGGCCGCCCTGATGATCGGCCGGGTCCTCGCCCAAGAGCCTTATCTGACCCCGGAGCACGAGCTGACACCGGTCGGCGGGGTGCTCGACGAGCGGCGGGAGACGGCCGTGCGCCGTCTGTGGGGTCTCGCGGGCGGTGCGTACGGCACCAGGCCGGACCTGGGGCAGTGGCGCGTCGCGCTGGCCGGGCGGGACACGATCAGACTGCTCGCCGCACGGCCCGCGCCCCGGCCCGTGGTGGACCGCTCGCTGTTCGACGAGGGCCCGAACCGCAGGCGAGGCACCATCAGCCTCCGGGACGGTTCCTAGCCGCCGGAAGCGACGACGGGGAAGCCCGACGCGCGGACGCCCGCCCCCGCCGGAGCGGGTCGCGGGCGTGTCCGTGTCACGGTCGGGCGGCCTACAGGTCCACGCAGAGGCAGAACGGGTGCCCGACCGGGTCCGCGTACACGCGGAAGTCGCGGTCGGGTCCGCCCGCGTCGAGCAGCTTGGCGCCGAGCGCGAGCACCTGCTCCTCGCCCCGGTCGAGGTCGTCCACGGTCAGGTCCAGGTGGAACTGCTGCCCGCCGTCCTCCTCGGGCCAGCGCGGCGCGACGTACCCAGCGACCTCCTGGAAGGCGAGCCGCGTGCCGTCGTGCCCGGAGAGGACCACCCAGGAGTCCCCTTCCTCGGAATCCTCCGAGACCTGCGGGGAGCCGCCGAGGATCCCGGCGTAGAAGGTGGCGAGGGACAGCGGGTCGGGACAGTCCAGGACGACGGACCGCAGGGTGGCGACGGGCATGGCTCTCCTCTTTCGCGGGGGCTCCGCGCGGATTCCGCGGAAGCGGGAGTGTTCTTCTGTCCCGCCTACCCACTCCGACGCCCGGCAAGGCCCCGGCTAGCCCTCCAGGAGCTCCAGTTCCGCGTCCGTGAACCGGGCCGCGCAGGCGTCCTCCGTGGCCGTGATCGTGGTCATGCGGAAGACGTCCGCGTCGGTGTGCCGGGCGAAGAGGGTCCACCCCTGCTTCTTGTACTGGGCCGTCAGCACGAAGCCGTCCTCGTCGAGCGTCACCCGCTCGACGGGCTTGTGCTCCTTCCAGCCGCGTTCCGCGAGGGCCGCGAGGACGTCCCGGAACTGCCGCTCCGCCTCGGCGGGCTTCGGGTCGCGGGCCGACCAGGCGGTCGAGCAGGCCGCCATCCGGTCCGCCACGTCCTTCCGCTTCCGCTCCTCCTCGGTGGCCGGACCGTCGGACGGGTCCTCCGGCTCCGGGGACTCCGGCTTCGCTTCGCCGGGCAGCCCGGCGGCCTCGCCGGCCGCGTCCAGGTCCGCCCGGGCGGCCTCCCTCCCGAAGGCGGCCGGGCCCTTCGCGCCGCCCTCCGACCCGCCGCCGCATCCGGTGACGAGCACCGCTCCGACGGCCACGGCGGCCATCGTCCGCACGAATCCGCCCATGGTGGTGCTCATGCGCCGTTCTTCCCCCCGGGTCCCCGGGCCCTACGCCCGCGGACGTCCCATCGCCCGGTACGTCCAGCCCGCCCCGCGCCACCGCGCCGCGTCGAGCGCGTTGCGGCCGTCGAGGACGATCCGGGCGGACACCGCCTCGCCCAGCTCCGCCGGGTCCAGCTCGCGGAACTCGCGCCACTCCGTCAGGTGCAGCACCACGTCCGCCCCGCGCACGGCCTCCAGGGCCGAGTCCGCGTACCCCAGGGTCGGGAAGAGCCGGCGGGCGTTCTCCATGCCCTTCGGGTCGTAGACGGTGACCTGACCGCCCTGGAGGTGTATCTGCCCGGCCACGTTCAGGGCGGGGGAGTCGCGGACGTCGTCCGAGTCCGGCTTGAAGGTGGCGCCGAGGACGGCGACCCGGCGGCCCAGGAAGGAGCTCCCGCCCAGGACCTCGCGGGTCATCTCCACCATCTGGCCGCGCCGCCGCATGTTGATCGAGTCGATCTCGCGCAGGAAGGTCAGCGCCTGGTCGGCGCCCAGCTCGCCCGCCCGGGCCATGAACGCCCGGATGTCCTTCGGCAGGCAGCCGCCGCCGAAGCCGATGCCGGCCCGCAGGAACTTGGAGCCGATCCGCTCGTCGTGCCCGATGGCCTCCGCCAGCTTGGCGACGTCGCCGTCGGCGGCCTCGCAGACCTCCGCCATCGCGTTGATGAAGGAGATCTTGGTGGCGAGGAAGGAGTTCGCGGCGGTCTTCACCAGCTCCGCCGTCGGGAAGTCGGTCACCACGAACGGCGAGCCCTCCCCGACCGGCACCGCGTACACCTCGCGCAGCAGCTTCTCGGCCCGCTCGCCGCGCACGCCGACCACGATCCGGTCCGGGTGCAGGGTGTCGCCGACGGCGAAGCCCTCCCGCAGGAACTCGGGGTTCCAGGCGAGCTCGACGCCCGCCGGGAGCAGGGCCGCGAGCCGCTCGGCCGAGCCGACCGGCACGGTCGACTTGCCGACGACCAGGGCCCCTTCCCGTACGACCCCGGCGAGGGAGGTGAAGGCGGCGTCCACGTAACTCATGTCACAGGCGTACTCGCCGTGCTTCTGCGGGGTGTTCACGCAGACGAAGTGCACGTCGCCGAAGGCGCCCACCTCCTCCCAGGAGGTGGTGAACCGCAGCCGGCCGCTCGATCCCTCGATGCCGGCGACGTGCTTCGCGAGCAGCTCTTCGAGCCCCGGCTCGTACATCGGGACCCGGCCGGAGGACAGCAGCTCGATCTTCTCGGGGACGACGTCGAGGCCGAGGACCTCGAATCCGAGTTCCGCCATGGCCGCGGCGTGGGTGGCGCCGAGGTAGCCGGTGCCGATCACGGTGATCTTGAGGGCCATGCGGTACTCCAGAGGGGTCGGGCGGAATGCCTGCCCGAGCATAGCCGTGCCCTGGTGGGGGGCTCGGCCGTGCCCCGGCCCGTCCGTCCCGCGGGGTCAGCGGTTCGACTCGACCGTGACCTTCTGGTCGTTCCTGATCTGCTCCACCAGCTGCTTCACCTTCGGCATGTCCCACTTCAGGGAGCCCTGCGGGGCGGTGCCCGCGATCGGGATGTTCATGGACTTGCCGTCGCCGCCGCTGATGCCCTTCATCGCGAAGAACATCGTGCCGAGGTCGTACAGCGACATGTCCTTGTCCACGATCAGCGTGTCCAGACCGGCGCCCAGCGTCGGGTACAGCGCGAACGGGTTGAGGATCGTGCCCGGCGTCGCCGCCTGGTTGGCCAGGGCGGAGAGGAACTTCTGCTGGTTCTTCGTCCGCGCCAGGTCCGACTCGGCGAAGGCGTACCGGGTGCGGACGAAGGCCAGGGCCTGCTCGCCGTTGAGGGTCTGCGTGCCGGCCTGGAAGTCCGCGCCGGACTTCTTGTCCTTGAAGCCCTTCTCGATGTTCAGCTCGACGCCGCCGAGCGCGTCCACGATGTTCGCGAAGCCGGCGAAGCCGATCTCCGCGTAGTGGTCGATGCGCAGCCCGGTGTTGTACTCCACGGTCCGCACGAGCAGCTCGGGGCCGTCCATCGCGTACGCCGCGTTCAGCTTGGAGCCGCCGCGGGCCCCGTACTTCTTGCCCGACTCGGAGCCGACGAACGAGGGGATCGTCACCCAGGAGTCGCGCGGCAGCGAGACCATCGTGTTCCCGCTGGAGCAGGCCGCGAGGATCATCATCGAGTCGGTCCGCTTGCCCTCGGCGGAGCCGGTGTGCAGCTTCTTCTTCTCCTCGGCCGACATGCCCTCGCGGCTGTCGGAGCCGACGATCAGGTACGTGGTGCAGTCGCCCTCGGACGGGCGCTCGATGACCTTGGAGAGGTCCACCTCGTTGCGCATCTGCGAGCTGGCCCAGGCGTACGTGCCGATGCCCCAGGCGAGGACGCCGACGACCAGGACGATCGAGCCGACCTTGATCCGCTTGCGCCAGTCGGGGGCAGGACCGCTCCCGGAGCCGCCCGGGCCCCGGGGGGTGTACTGCGGGGGGATGCCGCCCCGGCCGTCACCGCCGCCCTGGGGAGCACCGCCCTGGGCGCCGCCGTAGACCTGGCCCGTGTTGTAACCGGAGTCGTAGCCGGTGCCCTGCGCCTGCGTGAAGCTCGGGTCGTAGCCCTGGTCGTAACGGGGCGGCTGCTGCGGAACCTGCGGGCGCTGCACGTGGCTCATCCTGCGAGGACCCTCGGGCTGGGGGTTCGCGGGGCCGCGGCCGTATCCGCCGTCATCGGGCCAGTCATTCATGGGGAACAGTGTGCCGGGCAGGGCTTTCCCGGCGACAGGGCGGGTGGAGGATCGGGGCGGTGCTGTTGCCAAGCTGATGCAAAGCGGACCGAATGGGGGCGTCACGGAGGTCCGGCATAAGGTGGAGGGCATGACAGATCAGGGCGATATCCCGGGCAAGCCCACCTCGGCCTCCCGCACCACCCTCAGCCACATCATGACCAGCCACGACACCAACCTCCTGGGCACGGTGCACGGCGGCGTGATCATGAAGCTGGTGGACGACGCGGCGGGCGCCGTCGCGGGCCGGCACTCGGGCGGGCCCGCCGTGACCGCCTCCATGGACGAGATGGTCTTCCTGGAGCCCGTCAGGGTCGGCGACCTGGTCCACGTGAAGGCCCAGGTCAACTGGACGGGCCGGTCCTCCATGGAGGTCGGCGTCCGGGTCATGGCCGAGCGCTGGAACGAGTCCACGCCCGCCACCCAGGTCGGCTCCGCCTATCTGGTCTTCGCGGCCGTCGACGCGGAGGGCAAGCCCCGCCCGGTCCCGCAGGTCGTCCCGGAGACGGAGAAGGACAAGCGCCGCAACCAGGAGGCCCAGATCCGCCGCACCCACCGCCTGGCCCGCCGCCAGGCGATCAAGGAACTGCGGGAACGGCGGGTGGCGGAGGGCTACGAGGACTGAGACGTACGGGGACCGGGGCGCACGGGGCCGGACTCCGGCCCCGGCCCGCTCAGGGGCCCAAGCCCCGTCGACGTTCGCACTCCGCCCCGGTCACGGACCCGCCCCGGTCACGGACCCGCCCCGGTCACGGACCCGCCCCGGTCACGGACCCGCCCCGGTCACGGACCCGCCCCGGTCAGGAGCCCGCGCCCGCCCCTCGGGTCACGGGCACACCACCTGGTCGCCCGTCACCGCCTCGAACGGCTTCTCCGGTTCCTCCGCCCGTACCGCCCGGACGCCCTTGTAGTCCGCCCCCACGACCACCCGCAGCGTCCCGCCCCTGCCCGCCACCGCCTTCAGCTCCGCGCCCGGCAGGGCCGCCGCCAGGGACTTCGCCGAGCGGTCCCAGCGCGGGTCGTACTCCACGACCGTGCGCTCCCGCTCCGCCCCCTCCGCCGTCCTCGGCGTCCGGGTGGTGGCGAAGCCGGTCCCGCGCAGCGCGTCGTCGACCTTCCGGCCGAGGCCGTCCGTCCGGGTCCCGTTGTAGACCTGCACCCGGACCGTGTCCGGCGCCACGTCCACCACGACGTCCTTCGGCGCCTTCGCCGAGGTCGCCTCCTTCCGCGCGGCGATCGGCCGGTCCTCCCGCAGCGCCTGGAAGAGCTGCTGCGCCTTCGCCGCGTCCCACTTCACCGTCGAGCCGATGCCCTTCACCGGGAAGCTCATGTCCCCGACCGGCACGGACACGAACTCCGACGACGCCGGCGTGAAGCCGCGCATCGCCTTGGAGAGCGACAGCATCTGGTCCGTGCCGAACCCCTCGTCGGCCCGTACGGAGCTCAACATGCCGGTGGCCACCGCCCGGAACCGCACCGGGTTGAACAGCACCCCGCCGCTCGTCACCCGCTCCACCAGCGCCGCCACGAACTTCTGCTGCCGCTGCATCCGCCCGATGTCGGCCGCCCCGTCGATGTGCCGGGAGCGCACGTACTGCAGGGCCTGCCCGCCGTCCAGCTCGTGGGTGCCGGGGGCCAGGTCGAGCCCGGTGTACGCGTCCTTCAGCCGCTTCGTCGTACAGATCTGCACCCCGCCGACCGCGTCCACGGTCCGCATGAAGCTGGTGAAGTCGACCTCCAGGTAGTGGTCGATCTTGACGCCGGTCATCGACTCCACGGTCCGCACGGTCAGCGCGGGCCCGCCCTCCGCGTAGGCCGCGTTCAGCTTCACCGGATGCGCGTGGTGCTTCTCGCCGCTGGTGAGGTCGGTGTGCTCGGGCATCTCGGCGTACGAGTCGCGGGGCAGGCTCACCACGCTCGCCCGGTCCCGGTCCTCCGAGATGTGCACCAGCATCACCGTGTCGGTGCAGTTGCAGGGCGCGCCGCCGAGCCGGTACTTCGCCCGCTCCTCCGCGCTGATCCGGTCCCGGCCGTCCGTGCCGACGACGAGGACGTTCATCCCGTGCCCGGCCAGCGGCCGGTTCTTCATGTCCTTGAAGGGGTCGACCCGGGTGAGCCCGGTGTCCAGGCCGGTCACCAGGGCGTGTCCGATCCCGCCCGCCGCGAGGACCGTCACGGAGAGCGCCGTCGCCATCCGCATCCCCCACCGGGGCCGCCGCGGCCGTCGCGCCGGTACGCGGCGGGCGGCGGGCCGGGGACGGGGCGTGCGGGGCGGTGTGGGCACGGACGGACACCTCCGCGGGTGGGACAAGGGGGCCGTGAGCACCGTAGGCCCATACGATCAGCGCAAGGGCCCGCCACCCGTGCGGCGCGCACCCGTGTCCCCCGTTCGCGGTAACGTGGCGGACGAAAACACCGTCTCCGTCTCGCGGGGGACACCCCTCCCGCACCGCCGAGGAACCATGCTGCCCCCCGTCTCCGTGATCATGCCGGTCCTCAACGAGGAGCGGCACCTGCGCAACTCCGTCCGCCACATCCTGGAGCAGGAGTACGACGGCGAGATGGAGGTGGTGATCGCGCTCGGCCCGTCCACGGACCGCACCGACGAGATCGCCGCCGAACTCGTCCGGGAGGACCCCCGCGTCCACACCGTGCCCAACCCCACGGGCCGTACGCCCGCCGCCCTCAACGCGGCGATCAAGGCCTCCCGCCACCCGATCGTGGTGCGCGTCGACGGCCACGGGATGCTCTCCCCGAACTACATCGCCACCGCCGTGCGGCTCCTGGAGGAGACCGGCGCGCAGAACGTCGGCGGCATCATGCACGCCGAGGGTGAGAACGCCTGGGAGGACGCGGTCGCCGCCGCGATGACCTCGAAGATCGGCGTCGGCAACGCGGCCTTCCACACGGGCGGCGAGGCGGGCCCCGCCGAGACCGTCTACCTGGGCGTCTTCCGGCGTGAGGCCCTGGAGCAGCAGGGCGGCTACAACGTGGAGTTCATCCGCGCCCAGGACTGGGAGCTGAACTTCCGGATCCGCGAGGCGGGCGGCCTGATCTGGTTCTCGCCGGAGCTGCGCGTCCAGTACCGCCCCCGGCCCTCGGTGAAGGCGCTCGCCAAGCAGTACAAGGACTACGGGCGTTGGCGCCACGTGGTGGCCCGCTACCACCAGGGCTCCATCAACCTCCGCTACCTGGCCCCGCCGACCGCCGTCTGCGCCATCGCCGCCGGCGTGGTCGTGGGCGCCCTCGTCACCCCGCTCGGCTTCGTGGTCCCGGCCGGCTACCTGGCCGCGATCACCGCCGGTTCGGTCCCGGCGGGCAAGGGCCTCCCGCTCAAGGCCCGCCTCCAGATCCCGGTGGCCCTCGCCACCATGCACATGTCCTGGGGCTACGGCTTCCTCACCAGCCCCCGCTCCCTCGCGAGGAAGGTCATCGCGAGCCGCCGCCCGGCGGTGACGGCGGGGGAGACGGAGACGGTCTGAGGACCGCGTCCGCGTCCGAACACGGCGACGGCCGGACCCCGGAAAGGGGTCCGGCCGTCGCCGTGTTCGTGAGGGAGCGGCGGTCAGCTCTCCCCGTCCCACTGGTAGACCGAGTAGACGTCCATGCAGTCCGCCTTGTCGTCGGCGCCCTCGGGCAGGTCGCCCGCGGCGTGCGTCGGCCGCTTGTAGACCGAGCCCTCGCGCCAGTCGCCGCCGATGATGAGCTTGATGCCCTCGGCCTTGGCGTCGATCCGGACCGCGGAGTCGGGCAGTCCGAGCGCCTTGGCCACCGACTGGGCGTTCGCCTTGCCCTGGTCGCCGTCGTCCTTGGGGTAGACGACCACGGTGTCCTTGCGGGGCCCGCCCTCCTGGGAGGACTCGGCCTGGGTGAAGCCCTTGCCCTGGAGGGTCTCGGCCAGCGCGCGGGCGCGGCCCTGGACGGCCGGTTCGCCGGTGCCGTCGGTGCCGTTGACGATCGTCACGCCGAAGGAACCGGGGGCGTCGGCGGGCACCTTCGGCTTCGCGGAGGCCGTCGGCTTCGGCTTGGCGCCGGCCTTGTCGCCGTTCTTGTCGAAGGCGACGTCGTCACGGAGCATCGTCCACATCTTCTCGGCGGACGCCGGGACCATCTCCAGCCACGCCTTGGGATTGGCGGGATAGGGCGTCGTCGGGACCGTCGCCGTCGTCAGCCGGTCGAGCTTGACGTTCTTGAGCTGCATCGACAGGTCGAAGAGCTTCTTCACGCTCTTGATCTCGTCGGAGACCTGGAGGGCCCGCGTGGCGGTGTCGGCCAGACCCATCAGACGGCCGCTGTCGCTCCAGGCGTTCTGGCTCTGGAGCTTCTTCATCATGCCGTTCATGTACATGTGCTGGGCCTTGGCGCGGTTCTGGTCGCTGCCGAACGCGTGCCGGGTGCGCAGCCACTGGAGGGCCTGCTCGCCCTGGATCTCGGTGGTGCCCTTGCGCAGCTTCAGGCCGGAGCCGCCCTTGACCAGCCTGGTGGACTTGTCGTGGACGCCGGTCTTCACGCAGACCGGGACGCCGCCGACCTCGTCGGCCATCGCCACGACACCGGCGAAGTCGACCATCATCCAGTGGTCGATGTAGACCCCGGTGAGGTTCTCCCAGGTGGTGAGGGTGCAGCCGGGGCCGCCGCGCTGGAGGCTCTCGTTGATCGGCCGGTTGGTCGTGGCCGGGTAGGTCGTGCCGTCCTTGTCCTTGCACTCGGGGATCGGGACGACCGTGTCGCGGGGGACGGAGACGATCGAGGCGTTCTCCCGGTCCGCCGAGATGTGCAGCAGCATCTGCACGTCGGCCAGCGGCTTGCGGTCCCGGTCGTTCTTGCCGCCGCCCAGGGCGACGTTCTTCTCGTTGGCCCGGTCGTCCGAGCCGATCATGAGGATGTTCAGCGGGGTGTCGCCCAGCGCGTTCGGCGCGGCCTTCTTGACGCCGCTGTTGCCGCCCGCGCGGCTGCCGCCGCGGATGTTGTTGTTCAGGTGCTCGTAGTACAGGTATCCGGCGCCGGCCGTCCCGAGTATCAGCACCGCTAGGGTGATCGCCACCCAGCGCAGGGCCTTGCGCTTGCCGGCCTTCTTGCCGGGGCCGTTCTTCCCGGCGCCGTTCTTGGGACGCCGGCGCGAGCCGCCGCCCCCGCCGCGGCGGCCGCTACGCGCGTCACCGCCCGCCGTTCCACGCCGCCGTTCCGCGCGGGTCGTGCCGTCCGGGGCCGAGGCCTCTCCGGAGGCGTCGGCGCCGGTCGCCTCGCCGGCCCCGTGCAGGTCGTCGTCCCAGCCCAGTTCACGGGCACGGGGTACGTCTCCCCGCGTTCCCTCCCCACGCACGCTGCTCTGTCCCACCCCAGGTCCCCTCGTGAATCAGGAGTGCGCCGAGTCCCGGTGTTTCCGGGTCACTTGGCGCACACCTGCTGGTCAGCTGCTACCTTCTCGACGTCCGGCGCCTTTGCCGGACCGGTGACGGGCACCCCCGCGCCCTTGAAGTCGGCGCCGAGGACGAGCGTCATGGGCTCGCGTACCCCGGCATCCTGCGTGCCAGGCTTCAGAGCCGTGGCGGGCAGGCCCATCAGGTCCGCGAGCTTGCGGGCCTGGTCGGCCTGGTTCGGTGCGTAGGTGAGCGTGGTCTTCGCCGCCTTCTCGGGGGCGTTGCTCTTGTTGGTCGAGCGGAGCACGCCCTCCTCGTTCTGCAGCCAGCTGAGGGTCGACTGGGCCGCCCCCTGGATGCCGCTGCCGTTGTAGACGTCGACGCGCACGTCGGCGGCGGTGGACCGCTCGCCCTTGAGGAGCGCGGCCTGCGCCTGCGACTGGGCGTTCTTGGCGTCCTGCTCCTTCTTCTTCACCTCGGTGAGCGAGGTGTCGGACTGCAGGGCGGCGAAGAGCTGCGGCGCCTGCGTCGGGTGCGGCACCACGGTGACCGGCTTGGGCTCGTCCGGGTTGTCGATGACCGGCAGGGTCGCGAACGCGATGTTCTTCGTGTCGATCCCGGAGAGTTCCTTGGCCAGGTCCTGGAGCTTGGAGAGGGACCCTATGCCCTTGTCGACGGTGAGCGCCTTCGTCGCCGCCTCGGCGAGGTCGAGCAGCTTCGTCGGGCTGGTCAGCGTCTCGTCCGACTTCATCTGCCGGATCATCGAGCCCAGGAACTGCTGCTGGACCTTGATCCGGTCCAGGTCGCTCTTGTTGCCGAAGCTGGAGCGGGTGCGGACGAAGGCGAGCGCCTGCTCGCCCTCGATGAGCGACTCGCCGGCCGGCAGCTTCAGGTGCGACTTGGGGTCGTCCACCGGCTTCTCGACGCAGACCTTCACGCCGCCGACGGCCGTGGTCAGCTCCTTGACGGCGTTGAAGTCGACCATCATGAAGTGGTCGACGTCCAGGCCGGTCAGCTCCTTGACCGTGCGCATGGTGCAGCCGGGGTCGCGGCCGTCCTGGCCGAGGCTCACGTTGAAGCGGGCCTTCTGCTGGCCGGGGATCGTGAGGATCTTCCCGTCCGGCTGCCGGCTCTGGCACTCGGGGATCGTCGTCATCAGGTCGCGCGGGATGGAGAGCGCCGTGGCGTTCGTCCGGTCCTTGGAGACGTGGAAGAGGATCGTGGTGTCCGCGTGGCCGGGGCTGTTGGCGTCGCCGTAGCCGCCGTTGCCCGCGCCGGTCCGCTTGTCGGTGCCGATGATCAGGACGTTGAAGGCCTCGCCCTTGCGGAAGCCCTTGCTCTCCACGCCGACCGGGTCGACGACGTGGATGTTGCCGTCCAGCTTGTTGTAGAGCAGGTACGCGCCGGTGGCGCCGCCCACCAGGACGAGGGCCATCGTGCCGCCGGTCCACAGCAGCGCCTTCTTCTTGCGGGAGGCGCCCTGCTTGGGCCTGCGGCGGCTCGTGGCCGTCTGCCGGCCGCCCCGGGTCTGCTCGGGGACCCTGCGCCGGCGCTGGCCGGGGACGGGGGCCTCGGTGGCGGTGCCCTTCACGGGGGCGTCGGTCGCGGTGCCTCTCCCGGAGGCCGTCGTGGGGGCGGAGGATCCGCGGGGCCGGGACGGGGCCGCCGGCTGCTCAGCGGAGTGTTCCAGTCGCAGTTCGTAGTTGCCCGTCTGCGGGTTGAGCACCCACTGGTCGGCGGGGTCGATCTCGTCCGCCCGTCCACGGCTGTGCGCGTCCACGGTTACTCGAGTCCTCCGTCGGTGCCACGCGAGGCGCCTTCCCCACGGGGCGCCGCTCTCTCGGTCGTTCGATCCCTGGTGAGGTGTGACGACCACGTGGTCGGGGTACACCGGATCGGGTCACAGTATCCGCCCAGTTCAGCGCGGGGCGACGTCCGTGACAAATTCCACGCCCCTTACAACCGGGCAATCCGCTCAAACCACATCCCTCCCCGCCCTCCCCTTGGTTCGCCCTTTACCCGCCCTTCTCACAGCCCCCTCCGCACCCCCCGGTCAGGAGCACGCGCCTTCCGCCGCGTTCCGTCCGGTGAAGGTCGGCGTCGGGGCCGGGCTGGAGGACGCCTCCGCGCCGTCGGGCTTCCGGCTCCCGGTCCTCTCGCCGGGCTCCCCGGGCTTCACCACCACGGGCCTGTCCTCCCGCAGCTCCTCGAAGAGCTGACTCGCGGCGGGCTGCACCAGTTCGTCCCGGTTCGCGTTGTACGTGTACGGGCGGCGGGGGACCGTGAGGAACTGCACCCGCTCGGTCGGGATCGCCCGCATCGAGCGCGCCAGGTCGTACAGGTCCCGCAGCGAGTCGAGCCCCGCGTCGGTCGTGATCGACTTCGTGGCCGCGTCCAGGACCGGATAGAGCCGGGCCGGGTTCAGCAGCACCCCGTTGCTCTGCACCTTGTTGACGAGCGCGCCGAGGAACTGCTGCTGACGGTCCATGCGTTCGGTGTCGCTGCCGTTGCCGAGCGACTTGCGGGCCCGTACGAAACCGAGGGCCTGCTCCCCGTGGAGCGTCTGGCGCCCGGCCGGCAGCTTCAGGTGCGCGTCCTCGTCGTCCACGGGCTCCTTGAGGCAGACCTCCACCCCGTCCACCGCGTCCACCATCTTCTTGAAGCCCTGGAAGTCGATCACCATGTGGTGGTCGACCCGCGTCCCGGTCAGCTTCTCGACGGTACGGATCGTGCACGCCGTGCCGCCGACCTCGAAGGCCAGGTTGAACTGCGCGAACTGCTCCCGGGTGCGGGTCCCGTCGGGCTTGCGGCAGCTGGGGACCGTCACCATCAGGTCGCGGGGGAGGGAGACGGCGGTCGCGCTCTTCCGGCCCGCCGACAGGTGCAGCAGGATCATCGTGTCGGAGCGCTGCGTGCCCTTGTCCCTGCCGTACCGCTCGTTCCCCTCGCCGGACCGGGTGTCCGAGCCGATGAGCAGGATGTTCCGGGCGGCCGAGGAGCCGGCCGGCGGCCGCTCCTTCTCGTACCGGCGCAGTTCGTCGGCGGCGGTGGTGTCCGTGGTGATGTTGCCGTCGAGCTTCCGGTAGAACCACCAGCCGGCCCCGGCCGCGCCGAGGACGACGACCGAGACGCCGAGGGCCGTCCAGCGCAGCCAGTGGCGGCGGCGCCTTCCGGGGCCGCCGGGCGCCGCGTCCTCCGTCCCCGCGTCCTCCGCCCCCGTGCCCCCGGGCTCCCCGTCCTCGGGCGCCGGGGGGTCCGGTTCGGCGGGCGTGCCTGCGCGGTCCGTCACGTCTGCGTCCGTCCTTCGTGGCGTCGGCGGCGCGCCGGACGGCCGCCGGCCGTGGAAGGAGACGGCCGGGTCCGACGCGTGGTGGTGCGGAAGGAGGAGACTCCCCCCGGCCGATCATCCACCGGACCGGGCGCGCGAACCCGGGGACCCGGCCCGTCGCTGGGCCGAACGGGTGCGGTTCCACCGGGTCGTACGGCAGCGGGGCCGCGCGGCACCGCAGTCACACGGCGCCTCGGTCACATGGCGGCCCGGTCACACGGCACCCCGGTCACACGGCGGTGTCCGTCACCCGCTCGCTCTCCACCCGCTTCTCGAACGCCTCGGGCGCGAGCCGGTCCAGGTTCCGGCAGAGCACCACCGAGCCGCCGGCCGCGAGCGGCGCGTACAGACCGGTCGAGACGCCGGTCCAGTCCCCGTAGCCGAGCCCGGAGAGCAGCCGGGAGCCGGGGCCGAGGCCGAGCGTCGCCGCGTCCACGCGGGCCTGCCCGACGAGCTCGACGCCACTGCGCTCCGTACCGTCGACGACCAGGGCGGGAGCGTCCGGATCGACCGGGACGAACGGGGCGAACCGGTCGCCCTGGCTCGGCACCTCCACCGCGTAGTCCGCGTAACCGGCGGGCACGGCGGGGAAGCGGCGGCCCAGCGGCGCCAGGGAGAGCGCGATCCGCTCCCCGGAGCAGGCCAGGCCCGCGTCGAGCGTCTCCGGGCCCGCCACCACGACGTCCGCGGCCGAGGGGTCGCCGCCCAGCTCGACGGTCACGCCCACCGAGGAACAGGCGAGCAGCCAGACGGCGGTCTGCCAGTGCGCGGGCAGCAGCAGCGCGACCCGGTCGCCGGGTCCGGCGGACAGCTCGCCCTGGATCAGGTTCGCCGTCTTGGCCACCCAATTGGCGAAGGTGGCGACGGACAATTCCACCCGTTCACCGGTGGCGTCGTCGTAGAAGGTGACCAAGGGGCGGGCGGGGTCCGCGGCGAGCGCGGATCGCAGCAGGTCGGCGGGGGTGCGGTCGCTGGCGTTCACGCCGGACAGCGTACGCGGGAGGGCCCGCCGGGGTCCGCCGTACCGGTGACGCCGTCCACCGGTCGGACCGATCGGCCACCGCTTTCCGGGCGGTGTTCCGCCGCGCGGAACGGCGTGGCGCTCCGCACGATCGGCCCATGCGTGCCTCACTCGCCTCCTCGATCGCCGTCACCTGCGCGGCGGTACTCGCCCTGCCGGTCTCCTCCGCCGCGCCCGCGGCGGCCGAGGTGCTCGGGCAGCCACCGGCGGCCTCCGCGCTGCCTCCCGCGCCCGACCTCTCGGGCTCCACCCAGTCCCTGCCGCTCGCCCCGCTGGGCCCCTCCTCGCGGTCCGGCGGAGGCGCGGGGGAGCAGGGGCTCACCCGACGCGACGTCAAGCCCTTCTCGCTCGTGGGCGTGGTCTGGGACGACCCCAGGGCCCCGCTGCACGGCACCGTCCAGGTCCGCACCCGCGCCACCGGCACGGACACCTGGTCGGAGTGGCAGGACGTGGAGACCCACAACGACGAACACGGCGCCGACCCGGACAGCGCGGAGGGTGCCTCCCGGGCGCTCCGCGGCTCCACGGCCCCGCTGTGGGTCGGCGACTCGGACGGCGTCGAGATCCGCGTACGGGCGGAGGCGGGCGGGACGGACGGCGCACCGCCGCTCCCGGCCGGCCTGCGCCTGGAACTCGTGGACCCTGGCGAGGACCCGCAGACGCCGGCGGACACGGAACCGGTCCTGGAGACGGAGCCGGGTACGGAGGGGGTCCCCGAACCGGGTACGGAGCCGGGCACGGAGGCCGATGCCGGTGCCGACGCCGACGCCGACGCGTTCGCTGAGCCGGTCCCGGTCCCGGAGACGGAGCAGGTCCTGGCAGCGGATTCCGGCCAGGAGCCGGCGTCGCAGGCGGCCCAGGCCCAGGCCCCGGCCCCGGCTTCGGAGGCGGCCCCGCCCCGGACCCGTACCGCCGTGGCACCGGCCACCGCGACCCCGCCGCCCCCGGCCCCGGCCCCGGCCGCGACGGTCGCGGCGGCCGCACCGACGACCGTCCAGGCCCTTCCGGCCCCCCAGGCCCTCCCGGTCGCTCCGGCCGCCCCGGCCTTCCCGGCCCTCCCCGCCTTCTTCGCGGGCACGGGCGCGGTCGACGCCCCGCTCGGCTCCCCGCTCGCCCCGTACGCCGCGCCCTGGCTCCCGGCCCTGTCGAAGGAGGCGACCGAGGCGATGGCCGTGTACCTGCCTCCGTTCCTGCCGCGCACGCCCGCGTCCGGATCCGAGGCGCAGGAGCCGGTCCAGGCGCAGGCCGCGGCCGCGCCGTACATCGGCCCCCGTCCCGCGATCGTCACCCGCAAGGGCTGGGGCGCGGACGAGTCGATCCGCGAGAAGACCTTCGTGTACACGAACACGATCAAGGCGGCCTTCGTCCACCACAGCGCCACCGGCAACAACTACACCTGCGCCCAGGCCCCCTCCGTCCTGCGCAGCATCTACCGCTACCACGTCCTGAGCAGCGGGTGGCGGGACTTCGGCTACAACTTCGCCGTCGACAAGTGCGGAAACATCTACGAGGGCCGGGCGGGCGGCGTGGACAAGCCGGTGCTCGGCGCCCACACCCTCGGGTTCAACACCAGCACCATGGGCATCGCCGTCCTCGGCACCTTCAGCTCGACCGCCCCGCCGGCCGCCTCCGTGACCGCCGTCGCCCGTCTGACGGCCTGGAAACTCGGGCTCCACGGGATCAACCCGAAGGGGACGGTGACCCTGACCTCGGGCGGCGGAAACCTGTACGCGAAGGGCAAGAAGGTCAAGTTCCACGCCATCGCCGGACACCGTGACGGATTCGCCACGGACTGCCCCGGATCGCTGCTGTACGGCAAGCTCGGCACCGCCCGGACGAGCGCGGCGGCGTACCAGGGGAGGTAGAGGGGGGACCACCGGGGCAACCCTCTGCATAAACTGACCGGTCATATCGCAGGGACGACCGAAAACGGACGTGCCGACGGCCCCGGACAGGAAGCAGAGACGACAAGGTGACAGAAGCGATCCTCCTGGTCGGTGGCAAGGGGACACGGCTGCGGCCCCTCACGGTCAACACGCCCAAGCCCATGGTCCCGGCGGCGGGCGTCCCCTTCCTGACGCACCAGCTGGCCCGCGCCCGCGCCGCCGGCGTCGAGCACATCGTGCTCGCCACCTCCTACCTGGCCGAGGTCTTCGAGCCGCACTTCGGCGACGGCTCCGCGCTCGGCCTGAGCCTGGAGTACGTCACCGAGGAGGAGCCGCTGGGCACCGGCGGCGCGATACGCAACGTGGCCTCGCGCCTGCGCTCGGGGCCCGACGACCCGGTCCTCATCTTCAACGGGGACATCCTCACCGGCCTCGACATCGGGGCCCTGGTGGAGACCCACTCCTCCTCCGGCGCGGACGTCTCGCTCCACCTGACCCGGGTGGACGACCCGCGGGCCTTCGGCCTGGTCCCCACGGACCCCACCGGCCGCGTCACGGCCTTCCTGGAGAAGCCGCAGACGCCGGAGGAGATCGTCACCGACCAGATCAACGCGGGCGCGTACGTCTTCCGGCGCTCGGTCATCGACACCATCCCCACCGGGCGCCCCGTCTCGGTGGAGCGCGAGACCTTCCCGGAGCTCCTGGCCTCCGGCGCCCACCTCCAGGGCATGGTCGACTCCACGTACTGGCTGGACCTCGGCACCCCGCAGGCCTTCGTGCGCGGCTCCGCCGACCTGGTCCTGGGCCGCGCGCCCTCCCCGGCCGTGCCGGGCCGCTGCGGCGACCGCCTGGTGCTGCCGTCGGCGCGGGTGGCCCCGGACGCCAAGCTGACCGGCGGCACGGTCGTCGGCGCGGACGCGGTGGTCGGCGAGGGCGCCCGCATCGTCGGCTCCACGCTCCTCGCGGGCGCGGTCGTCGAACCGGGCGCGGTGATCACCGACTCCCTGATCGGCGCGGGCGCCCACATCGGCGCGCGTACGGTCCTCAGCGGGGCGGTCATCGGCGACGGCGCCCGGGTCGGCGCCGACAACGAACTCCGCGACGGCATCCGCGTCTGGTGCGACGCGACCCTCCCGGCGGGCACGGTCCGCTTCTCGTCGGACCAGTAGAAGCGGGAGGACGGCGGGGCCGCACCGGGTTCCCGCCGTCCCATCCCGAGACGGCCCTGCCGGCCTACTCCGAGGGCTCTGGCCACGGCCCCCGCCGTCCCACCCCGAGAACTCCGAGGACCCTGAGGACCCCGGCCACGGCCCCCGCCCCCGCTACCCTCGTCCCCATGGCCGGCCGCTTCCCCCAGAGACCCACCACCGCACCCGTACGGGCCGCCGGCCCCGTCCCCGCGCCCCGCACCCGCTCCCTCGCGCTTCCCGGAGGGACGGACCTCGGCCTCACCCTCGGTCCCCTCCGCCGGGGCCCGGCGGACCCCGCCTTCCGGGCGGTCCGGGACGGATCGTTCTGGCGGGCCTGCCGGACGCCCGGCGGCCCGGGGACCCTCCGCGTCACCGCGCGGGACGGCGTCGCCGAGGCGCAGGCGTGGGGCGAGGGCGCCGAGTGGCTCCTGGACCGCCTCCCGGCGCTGCTCGGCACCGAGGACGACCCGGCCGCCTTCACGCCCCGCCACAAGCTGCTCGCGGCCGTCCACCGCCGCCGTCCCGGCCTGCGCCTCGTCCGCACCGGCCTGGTCCTGGAGTCCCTGATCCCGTCGGTCCTGGAGCAGAAGGTCACGACGGACGAGGCGTACCGGGCCTGGCGGCTCTTGGTGCGCAAGTACGGGGAGCCCGCGCCGGGCCCGGCCCCCGACGGCCTGTACGTCATGCCGGACGCGCGCGCGTGGACCCTGATCCCGTCCTGGGAGTGGCACCGCGCGGGCGTGGACGACAAGCGGGCCGCGACGGTCCTGCGCGCGTGCCGGGCGGCCCGCCGCATGGAGGAGGCCGCGGACATGGACCCGGCCGACGCCCGCAGGCGCCTGGAGCTGGTCCCGGGCGTCGGCCCCTGGACCAGCGCCGAGGTGGTCCAGCGCAGCCACGGCGCCCCCGACGAGGTCACCACCGGCGACTACCACCTGCCCGGCATCGTCGGCTGGGCCCTCGCGGGAGACCGCACGGCCGACGACGCGGCCATGCTCGACCTCCTGGCCCCCTACGCGGGCCAGCGCCACCGGGCCGCCCGCCTGATCCTCCTCAGCGGCCGGATCCCGCCCCGCAGGGCGCCCCGGATGACCCCGGGGAACATCGCGGCCCTCTGACCCCGGCCCGGCTCAGCGCACTTCGACGAACTCCGAGGCCGTCCGCGCCGCCCGCTCCCGGGGCGGGGCCGCCGGATGCCCGATCGCGACCGCCCCGAGCGGGTCCCAGTCGTCCGGGAGCCCGAGGACGTCCCGTACGACGTCCCGGCAGAACATCGTCGAGGAGACCCACGCCGAGCCGAGCCGTTCGCCCGCGAGCGCCACCAGGAAGTTCTGCACGCCCGCGCCCGCCGCGACCAGGAACATCTCGCGCTCGGCGGTGTCCCGGCGCGGGTCGCCGTAGTGGTGGGAGCCGTCCATGACCAGGCAGGGCACGGCCAGGTAGGGCGCGTTCCGCAGGACGTCCCCGCGCCGGACCCGCTTGGCGATCGACTCCTCGGACTTGCCGTCCCGCCGCAGGTCCGCGATCCACGCCTCCCGCATCGCGTCGAGCAGCCGCGTCCGCGACCCCGCCGACTCCAGGAGCACGAACCGCCACGGCGTCGTGTGGTGCGGGGCCGGCGCCGTCACGGCCGCGGCGACCGCGCGCCGCACGGCCCCCGGATCGACCGGCTCGGCCGTGAACTCCCGCACGGTCCGCCGCAGCGTCACCGCCTCCCGTACGGCCTCGGAGGTGCCCAGCCGGAACATGTCGTCGGCGGCGCCCCGCACGAGCGCGCGTGCGCCCGGCTCCCCGTCCCCGCCCACCACGTGCGGCAGGCCCCGGACGACGGCCACCGGAAGGCCGGAGGCCTTGCCCTTCACCAGGTCCCCGGCGGCGGCGAGTTCGTCGGCGGTGGCGACCACGGTCGCGCTCAGCGGATTGCCGTGCGCGTCGGTCCCGCCGCGCAGGTCGTCCAGGACCCGCACCCCGGCCGCCCCGATCGCCACGTCCGTGAGCCCGCTGCGCCAGGGACGCCCGAAGGTGTCCGTGACGACGACGCCCACGTCCACGCCGAGCGCCTCGCGCAGCCCCTCGCGGATCCGGCGGGCCGAGGCGTCCGGGTCCTCGGGCAGCAGGAGGACCGTCCCGGCGGGGGTGTTGGAGGCGTCGACCCCGGCGGCGGCCATGACGAGCCCCTGCCGGTTCTCGACGATCCGCAGGGCGCCGCGCCGCGCCACCACCCGGACCGTCTCGGCGTCGATGGCCTCCTCGCGGTCGTCGGCGGCGACCACCCGCCCCTCCGCCTTGCTCACGATCTTGGAGGTGACGAGCAGCACGTCCCCGTCGGCGAGCTCCGGGGAGGCGGAGGCGATCAGCTTGGCCAGGTCGTCCCCGGCGGCCACCTCGGGAAGCCCCGGCAGCGCCCACACCCGGTAGGCGGGGGCGGCGGTCACCCGCGTACCTCCTCGGCCAGCGCGAGCGCCTCGCGCGCCATCGCGGCCGTCGCGTCCGCGTCCGTCATCATCAGCGGCACCGCCCGGCAGGCGATGCCCGCCGCCTCGACGTCCGCGACCGCGCCCGCGTCCACGGTGTCCACGAGCCAGCCGTCGAGCAGCCCGGAGCCGTAGTGCCGGGCCACCGCCGCCGCCGTGGACTCCACGCCCACCGCCGCGAGGACCTTGTCGGCCATGCCGCGCACGGGCGCGTCCCCGACGATGGGGGAGAGGCCCACGACCGGCGCCCCGGCGGCGGCGACCGCCTCGCGGATCCCGGGCACGGCCAGGATCGTGCCGACGGACACGACCGGGTTGGACGGCGGGAAGAGGATGACGTCCGCCTCCGCGATCGCCTCCAGGACGCCCGGCGCCGGCTTCGCGGCCTCCGCGCCGACCGGCACGACGGCCTTCGCGTCCACGGAGGCGCGCAGCTTCACCCAGTACTCCTGGAAGTGCACCGCCCGCCGCTCGCCGTCGACCTCGATCGCCACGTGGGTCTCGACGCGGTCGTCGGACATGGGCAGGAGGCGCACGCCGGGCCGCCAGCGGGCGCACAGCGCCTCGGTGACGGCGCTCAGCGGGTAGCCCGCGCCGAGCATCTGGGTGCGGACGATGTGGGTCGCGAAGTCCCGGTCGCCGAGGCCGAACCACTCGGGCCCGACGCCGTACGCCGCGAGCTCCTCCTTGACGGCGAAGGACTCGTCCGTACGCCCCCAGCCCTGCTCCTCGTTGATCCCACCGCCGAGGGTGTACATCACCGTGTCCAGGTCGGGGCAGACCTTCAGCCCGAAGAGATGGATGTCGTCACCGGTGTTGCCGACGACCGTGATCTCCGCGTCCGGCACGGCCTGCTTGAGGCCGCGAAGGAAACGGGCACCACCGATGCCGCCTGCCAGAACCACAATGCGCATGTACGGCAGTGTGTCAGGCGACGATCACTCCCGGCGCGGCCGGGGCGGGCGCCACGGGGGCGCACTGCGCGCGGAGCGACTCGTGCATGGGCATCTCGGTCAGGCCCGGGAAGTAGACGTGCAGGCTGACGGCCGGCTCCAGGGAGCCGTTGACGACCTCGTGGACGTACCCGGGGGCGAACACGCGCTGCGCGCCGCCGGCGAGGGTCCGCACGCCCCGGTCCGTACGCTCCGTCAGCTCGCCCTCCAGGACGGTGAGGACGCCGGAGGAGACGCCGTGGTCGTGGAGCCCGCTGCCCTGTCCGGGCACCCAGGAGAGCAGCCAGACCTCGTAGCCGGGGCCCGTGCGCAGGCGGTGGTACCAGCGGGTGGTGGCGTCGTACTCGACGTACGGGGCCCACTGGGAGCGGTCCTCGGCGATCGAGCGCGCGAGGCCGACGAAATCGGCCACGGTCACGGGGTGGACGCGCTCGGGCTGGAGGAGGTGGGGGACCTCCATGATGTCGCCGGCGATCTGGAGGTCGCTGTCCATGTTCATGGGGTGGGGTGGTTCCTCAGCAGAAACAGAAGCGGTGGGGGGTCACGGAAAGAGCGGTGACACGAGTGACGCGGGTGACGCTGGGGGGAAGAAGCTGGAGCTCTGCGGCATCAACAGCTGGGACAGCAACAGCAACAGCGCGCCTGGACAGCGCGGCGGAACCCACGGGCGTGGGTCGCGGAGGGCGCTGCGGTCGCTGGCATGGCATCAAAGGTGGCCGGAGGGGCACCCGACTGTCAACTCAATGCCCGATTTGGGGGTAATGTTTCACCTCATCCGGTTGCCCTCTCTGGAGAAAGGTTTGCTCATGCGCGGACCAGGAGAGATGGCGCTTCGACCATGCCCGTGAACGTGGCGGCGCGCGCGTGTCGGTCCGGACAGGGGGCGGCTCGTGACCGGACTGTGATCCGGGTCGCTTCCATGGCTGGATCGCAACAAGATCCAACTCTTGGACGTCCTTCCTCGTGAAGGCGTGCCACACGGTCACGCCGGTGGCATGTGTCACGGTTTTTGGTGATTTGAACACTTAGCGCATACGCTTGGTTCCGCAGAGTGAATACGGGGCCCAATAGCAGATCTCGGCTTGACTCGCACAGAGCACGAACTTGTAATTTCACTCGTGTCGTTCGGCCGTGCTCGCACGGCAACTCCACGGGGACGCACAGAACAGACGAGGGGCGCACATGACCGAGTTGTTCCAGGAACTGCTGGTCGAGGACGCGGACGAGGAACTCGGCTGGCAGGAGCGCGCGCTGTGCGCCCAGACCGATCCCGAGTCCTTCTTCCCCGAGAAGGGCGGCTCGACCCGCGAGGCCAAGAAGGTCTGCCTCGCCTGCGAGGTCCGCTCCGAATGCCTCGAATACGCCTTGCAGAACGACGAGCGCTTCGGCATCTGGGGCGGCCTCTCGGAGCGCGAGCGGCGCCGCCTGAAGAAGGCCGCCGTCTGAGCCGCCGCTCGCACCGCGGCCGGAGGCACCGCCCGAAGCGCCGCCCGCACCGCAGGCACCCGACCGCGTACGGACCCCCGAGCCGGTACGCGTCCCCCGGGACCGCGCGGAGGCGCGCGCACCAGGACAGCCCGAACGGTCCGCCCCCTGTGCTCCTGACACAGGCGGCGGACCGTTCCGCGTCCCGGGCCCCGGCACCGGCCGCCACGGCCCCGGCCCCGGCGACGGCATCGGCCGCCCCGGCCCCGCGACCGTTCCGTCCCCTCTGTCCACAGGGGCCCGGGAGCTCTGTCCACAGGGCGGCGGACCGCTCCGCGCGCAGCCGTTAGTGTGGGCCTCCGTCCGAGACGCTCCCCACGCCCCCCGCGGGCGACCCCCGGCCGGAGGGCCCGTAGCTCGATGTCCTCAACTCCTGAGTTCCCGCGACACGTCGTCACCGCCGTGCTCGTCACCCACGACGGCGCCCGCTGGCTGCCCGACGCCCTGGCCGGCCTGCTCGCCCAGGAACGCCCCGTGCAGAACGCGGTCGCGGCCGACACCGGCAGCGCCGACGACTCCGCGCGGCTCGTCGCCGACGCCCTCGGCGACGACCGCGTCCTGCACCTCGCGCGCCGCACCGGCTTCGGCGCCGCCGTCGAGGAGGCCGCCCGCACCGCGCCCGTGCTCGGACCCGAGGACCTGCCCTACCTGAAGCGCCCCAGCGGCTGGGACCCCGTCAGCCGCACCTGGAACGACGAGGCCTACGACCTCCCCGAACTCCCGCACGGCGAACCGGTCCAGTGGCTCTGGCTCCTCCACGACGACTGCGCGCCCGAGCCCGACGCCCTCGCCGAACTCCTGCGCGTCGCCGACTCCGACGCGTACGCCGCCGTCGTCGGCCCCAAGCTGCGCGGCTGGTACGACCGCAAGCAGCTCCTGGAGGCCGGCGTCTCCATCGCCCGCAGCGGCCGCCGCTGGACCGGCCTCGACCGCCGCGAGCAGGACCAGGGCCAGCACGACCAGGTCCGCTCCGTCCTCTCCGTCTCCACCGCCGGCATGTTGATCCGCCGCGACGTCTTCGAGGAGCTCGGCGGCTTCGACCGGCGCCTGCCCCTCATGCGCGACGACGTCGACCTGTGCTGGCGCGCCCACGCCGCCGGACACCGCGTCCTCGTCGCCCCCGACGCCGTCCTGCGGCACGCCGAGGCCTCCGCCCGCGAGCGCCGCACCGTCGACTGCGCCGGCCGCACCGCCGCCAACCCGCACCGCGTCGACAAGGCCGGAGCCGTCTACACGCTCCTCGCCAACACCCGCGGCGCCGCCCTCCCGTACGTCTTCGCACGGCTCGTCCTCAGCACCCTGCTCCGCACCCTCGCCTACCTCGTCGGCAAGGTCCCCGGGCAGGCCGTCGACGAGGTCATGGGCCTCCTCGCCACCCTGCTGCGCCCCGAGAAGATCCTCGCCGCCCGCAAGCGGCGCAAGAACCCCGCCGTCCCCGCGGGCGAACTCCGCCCGCTCTTCCCGCCGCCCGGCGCCACCGTCCGCGCCGCCGTCGAACAGCTCGCCGTCAACTTCGGCGGCAACGAGGCGGACTCCGGCGGCTCCCGCCACGGCGTCGTCGAGTCGGGACCCGGCGGCGACGACGCCGACTACCTGGAGATCGAGCAGTTCGCCCGGCTCAAGAAGATCGCCCGCAGACCCGGCCCGGTCCTCTTCGCCCTGCTCCTCCTCGTCTCCCTCGTCGCCTGCCGCAACCTCTTCTCCGGCGGCTCCCTGGCCGGCGGCGCCCTGCTGCCCGCCCCCGACACCGTCTCCGGACTCTGGTCCCGCTACGCCGACACCTGGCACCCCCTCGGCACCGGCGGCACCCAGTCCGCCCCGCCCTACCTCGCCGCCCTGGCCGCGCTCTCCGCGCTGTTCCTCGGCTCCACCTCCACCGCCCTGACCCTGCTGCTCGTCTGCTCGGTCCCGCTCGCCGGCTTCACCGCGTACTTCGCCTCCCGGGGCATCGTCGAGTCCCGGCTGCTGCGCGCCTGGGGCGCCGTCGCCTACGCCTTCCTGCCCGCCGTCACCGGCGCCCTCGCCACCGGCCGGCTCGGCACCGCCGTCCTCGCGATCCTGCTCCCGCTGATCGCCCGCGCCGCCGTCGCCGCCCACGGCTTCAACCGGCCCGACCGGGGCAGCTGGCGCGCCACCTGGGCGTACGCGCTCCTGCTCACCTTCACGACCGCGTTCACCCCGGTCGTCTGGCCCCTCGCCGTCGTCCTCGGCCTCGGCGTCCTCGCCGTCCGCCGCTCCGACCCCACCGCATACGGGCTCCGCTTCCTCGCCGCCGTCGGCACCCCCCTGCTCGTCCTCGCCCCCTGGTCGCTCACGCTCCTCACCGAGCCCTCCGCCTTCCTGCGCGAGGCCGGCGTCGACCTGCGCACGGGCACCGCCACCGCCCTCGACCTGCTCGGCACCAGCCCCGGCGGCCCCGGCACCACCGGCGGCCTCCTCCTGATCGGCCTCGTCCTCGCCGGCCTGGCCGGGCTGCTGCGCGAGGAGCGCCGGCTCGCCGTCCACGCCGCCTGGGCCGCCGCCCTCGCCGGACTCCTCTTCGCCGTCCTGACCAACGGCGCGGGCGGCACCGGCTGGGCCGGACCCGCCACCCTCGTCTACGGCGCCGCCCTCATCGCCGCCGGCATGATCGGCGCCGAGGGCGGCCGCACCCGCGTCGCCGCCCACGGCTTCGGCTGGCGCCAGCCCGTCGCCGCCCTGATCGCCCTCGCCTGCGCCGCGGGCCCCGCGCTCGCCGCCGCCGGCTGGATGATCGGCGGCGCCGACGGCCCGCTGACCCGCCGCGACCCGGTCCAGGTCCCGGCCTTCGTCGCCGAGGAGAGCACCACCCGCGACCAGCCCCGCACCCTCGTCCTCGGCGGCTCCACCCCCGGCGAGGTCGCCTACACCCTGGTGCGCGGCTCCGGCGCCCGCCTCGGCGACGCCGAGCTCACCGCCACCGCCGAGGGCGACCCGCACCTCGACCGGGTCGTCGCCCTCCTCGTCGCCGGCTCCGGCGCCGAGCAGACCGAGCAGCTCAGCGGCTACGCGATCCGCTACGTCCTGGTACGGGACGGGGCCCCGCGCCAGATGAGCCGCGTCCTCGACTCCACCCCCGGCCTCAGCCGCCTCAGCCAGATCGACGGCAGCGCCCTCTGGCGCGTGGACCGCGAGATCGCCCGCGCCATGATCGTCCCGCCCGCCGGGGCCGCCGGAGGAACGGACGAGGAGCCCGCCAAGGCCGTCCCCGTCGCCGCCGGACCCGTCGAGATCCACACCGAGGTCCCCGCGGGCCCCGCCGGCCGCGTCCTGCGCCTCGCCGACCGCGCCGCCGAGGGCTGGACCGCCACCCTCGACGGCAAGGAGCTGAAGCGGACCACCGTCGACGGCTGGGCCCAGGGCTTCGAGCTCCCCGACCGGGGCGGCCGCCTCGACGTCACGTACGACGAGCCGTTCGCCCACACCGCGTGGATCTGGACCCAGGTCGCCCTCGGCGTCGTCCTGCTCGTCCTCGCCCTGCCCGGCCGCCGCCGCGAGATCGACGACGACCTGCCCGAGGAGGAGCTCGCGATCCCCGCCCAGGCCGCCGAGGGCGACGGCCGCCGCGCCCGCCGCCTGCGCGCCGCCGCCGAGGCGGAGGCGGAGACCGGGGCCGTCCCCGGGGCCGGTGAGCAGCCCTTCCCCGACGCGCCGGAGCACGGACCTGCCCCGGTCCCGATCCCGGAGCAGCAGTCTCGCGAGCCCGGGGACGGGGGCCAGGACTGGGACGGCGGCTACGACCCCGCCTACGTCCGGACCCCGGACCACGCCGGGGAAGGGGCCCGGGACCAGCAGCCCTACGCCGACCAGGCCCCCTACCAGGAGTACGCGGCCGACCCGTACCAGCAGCAGCCGTACGCGTACCCCCAGCAGGGTTACGAGCAGCAGCAGTACGACCCGCAGGGCTACGACCCGCAGCAGTACGGCGGACCGGGCTACGACCCGCAGCAGGGGTACGACCCCCAGCAGTACGACCCGTACGGCTACGGCTACGGACAGCCCCGGGACCACGAGACCGAGCAGCGTCCCGACGGGAGCAGCAACCAGTGAAGCGCACGACCCTCTCCCTGATCGCGGGCGCCACGGCCCTCGCCGCCGTCACCGGCTTCGCCGCCCTCACCGCCCCCGAGGGCACCGCCGCCCCCGAGGCGACGAAGGCCACCACCCGGCTCCCGGTCGAGCGCGTCGGCCTGGCCTGCCCGGTCCCGAGCTCCTCCGAGGTGGCCGAGACCGTCTACACCTCGTACACCCCGGCGGGAACGGACACCGGCAAGACCCCGGGAGCCGACAAGGGCAAGGGCAACGACAAGGCCGAGAAGCCCACGGCCCTCCTGAAGCCCGCCACGGGCGCGACGGCCTCCGACGGGACCGGCAAGAAGCCCGCGGCGCCCAAGGCCCCCGCCACCGTCACGACCCCCGGCAAGCCCGTCACCGCCGAGGCGAACGGCGCGTCCGTGCCCGCCCTCACCGGCTCGGCCACCGGCGCCCTCGCCCCCGGCTGGACCGTCCAGCAGACCACCGTCGTCCCGGCGGGCGGCTCGCGCGGCCTCCTCGGCCTCACCTGCGGCGCCCCCGACACCGACTTCTGGTTCCCGGCGGCCTCCACCGCCAAGGCGCGCCACGACTACGTCCACCTCACCAACCCGGACGACACGGCCGCCGTCGCCGACATCACGCTGTACGGCCCCGAGGGCGTCCTCAAGTCCCAGTTCACCGAGGGCATCCCGGTCCCCGCCCACTCCACGGTCCCGGTCCTCCTCTCGACGCTCACCCACGAGGCCGCCCAGCGGGACGTCACCGTGCACGTCACCACCCGCAGCGGGCGGGTCGGCGCGGCCGTCGGCGTCGCCGACGACAAGCTCGGCAGCGACTGGCTCTCCGCCTCGGCCGACCCGTCGGGCAGCGTCGTCCTCCCCGGCATCCCGGCCGACGCCACCTCGGTGCGGCTGGTGGTCTTCGCCCCCGGTCAGGACGACGCCGACCTGAAGGTCAAGCTGTCCACCGCGAACGGCGCGATCGTCCCGGCGGGCGCGGGCACCCTGCACGTGAAGTCCGGGATGACGACCTCCATCGACCTTCCGGACCTCACCCGGGGCTCGGCGGCCTCCCTGTTCCTCGCCCCGGAGGACGCGAAGCGGCCCGTCCCGGTCGTGGCCGCCCTCCAGGTGGTCCGGGGCAAGGGCGAGAAGAGCGAGATCGCCTTCATCCCGGCGGCGGGCCCGATCTCCGCCCGCGCGACGGTCGCGGACAACCGCGCCAAGGCCTCGACGCTCTCCCTGACCGCCCCCGACGCCGACGCGCAGGTCAAGATCACGGCCTCGGCGGGCTCCGGGGCGGGCACGCCCGTGTCGAAGACGGTCACGGTCAGGGCCGGCACGACGACGGCCCTCACCGACCTCGCCCCCCAGGGCCTCAAGGGCTCCTACGCGCTGACCGTCGAACCGGTCTCCGGCGGCAAGGTCCACGCGGCCCGGACGCTCGCCGTGCCGCAGGACGGCGTCCCGATGTTCACCGTCCAGACCCTCACCGACGACCGGGGCACGGTCGAGGTCCCGTCGGCCCGCCAGGACCTGGGAGTACTGGACTGACCCGGCCCCGTACGGGTGAACCGGGTGGGACCGGATGGGCGGAAGCCGTACGGGCCCGCACGGCCACCGGCCCCGCCCCGCTCGGTCCGCCCCGCTCGGTCCCGCCCGCTCAGTCCTGCCCGTACCGGGGGTCGACCGACTCGGGGGAGAGGCCGAGCAGCTCGGCGACCTGCTCCACGACCACCTCGTGGACCAGGAGCGCCCGCTCGTCCCGGTTCTTCGAGCGGATCTCGACCGGCCGCCGGTAGACGACCACCCGGGCGGGCTCGCCCTTCTCCGCCGGGAGCGAGCCGCCCAGCGGCACCGTCTCGCCCGGCACGGGCGGCGGCACCTCCAGGACCAGGAACTCGACGTCGGCCAGCTGCGGCCAGCGCCGCTCCAGGCGCTCCACCGAGTCGAGGACCAGATCGCGGAAGGTGTCGGCCCGGCTCGCGGAGAGCGGCACCTGCGGCGGCGCGACGGGACCCCGCATCCCGCGGCCGTGCCGGTCGCGGCGGCGGACCCGGGGCTCCGCCGGGGGCTCCGCGGGGCGGTGCTGGGGGCTCGGCGGCACAGGACTGTCCATCACTGACGCAGCGTAACCCCCATCGGTCCTCCGTACCGTGGCGCGTCCTCGCCACCTTCCGCGGAGCCTCCGGCCCGTTCCCGCCCCGTCCGCGCCCCAGCTGTCGAAACCTGAACATTCCGGCCAATCGCGCGCCCGGTTCGGCGGCCCGTCGCGATCGGCCATCTGGCCCTGATTGACCGGATTCGTATCCTGGAGTGTCCGAATCGCCACCTGCCCCGGAACCCCCGCGATCCCTTCCCCGCAGGTCGGAACGGCCGCCCCGGACGGGGGTGTGGCGGAGTTCACACCGCGACACGGTGGAGTGACCTGAGGGAGAGTCGTCGCGGCCCGCTCAAGAGTGCGGTACCGTCCAACGTCGTGAGCCCTGTACGTCGCTGTTCGCGCACCGCGTGCGGCCGCCCTGCCGTCGCGACACTGACGTACGTCTATGCCGACTCGACTGCGGTCCTCGGCCCGCTCGCCACCTACGCCGAGCCCCACTGCTACGACCTGTGCGCCGAGCACGGCGAACGCCTCACCGCCCCGCGCGGCTGGGAGGTCGTGCGGCTCTCCGACGGCTCCGCCCCCTCCCGCCCCAGCGGCGACGACCTCGAAGCCCTGGCCAACGCGGTACGGGAGGCGGCCCGCCCCCAGGAGCGCGCGGCCGGCGCCGGCGGCAAGGGCGGCGGAGGACGCGGCGGCGACCCCATGGAGGTCGGACGCCGTGGCCACCTGCGAGTGCTCCGCTCCCCCGACAACTGAGCGGCCCCCGGACCCGTCCGGGAGCCGACACCCGGCCCGTCCCGGAGCCGACACCCGGCTTGTTCCCGAGCCACCCCCCGGCCCGCCGCAGCCCGACGACCGGGCGCAACCGGGCGCAACCGGCCACCGTCCGCATCCCCCCGCCCCACTCCGGGTAGTTTTGGCGTTCCGTACACGCGCCGCACACGCGTGCCCAGAACTCAGGAGGGTGGATCCGTGACTGCCGATCTGTCGCAGATCGTGAAGGCGTACGACATCCGCGGAGTGGTACCCGACCAGTGGGACGAGCGGCTCGCCGAGCTCTTCGGCGCCGCCTTCGTCCGGGTGACGGACGCGGACGCGATCGTCGTCGGCCACGACATGCGCCCCTCGTCCCCCGGCCTCGCGAACGCCTTCGCGCGCGGCGCGACCCGCCTCGGCGCCGACGTCACCCTCATCGGCCTCTGCTCCACCGACCAGCTGTACTTCGCCTCCGGCAGCCTCGGCCTGCCCGGCGCGATGTTCACGGCCTCCCACAACCCGGCCCAGTACAACGGCATCAAGATGTGCCGCGCCGGAGCCGCCCCCGTCGGCCAGGACACCGGCCTCGCCGACATCCGTGCCCTCGCCGAGGAGTGGTCCGAGAAGGGCGCCCCCGAGGCCGCCGCCACCCCCGGCACCCTCACCGAGCGGGACACCCTCCAGGACTACGCCGCCCACCTCAAGGGCCTCGTCGACCTCGCCGGCATCCGCCCGCTCAAGGTCGTCGTGGACGCGGGCAACGGCATGGGCGGCCACACCGTCCCCACCGTCTTCGAAGGCCTCCCGCTCGACACCGTCCCGATGTACTTCGAGCTGGACGGCACCTTCCCGAACCACGAGGCCAACCCCCTCGACCCGAAGAACATCGTGGACCTCCAGGCCCGCGTCCGCGAGGAGGGCGCCGACCTCGGCCTCGCCTTCGACGGCGACGCCGACCGCTGCTTCGTCGTCGACGAGCGCGGCGAGCCGGTCTCCCCGTCCGCGATCACGGCCCTCGTCGCCGCCCGCGAACTCGCCAAGCACCCCGGCGGAACGATCATCCACAACCTGATCACCTCCTGGTCCGTGCCCGAGGTCGTCCGCGAGCAGGGCGGCGAGGCCGTCCGCACCCGCGTCGGCCACTCCTTCATCAAGGAGGAGATGGCGAAGACCGGCGCGATCTTCGGCGGCGAGCACTCGGCCCACTACTACTTCCGGGACTTCTGGAACGCCGACACCGGGATGCTCGCCGCACTCCACGTCCTCGCGGCCCTCGGCGGCCAGCAGGGCACCCTCTCGGAGCTGGTCGCCGCCTACGACCGCTACGCCTCCTCCGGCGAGATCAACTCCACCGTCACCGACCAGGCCGCCAGCACGGCCCGGGTCAGGGCGGCGTACGAGGGCGGCGAAGGGATCACCCTCGACGAGCTCGACGGCCTCACCGTGACCTCCGCCGACTGGTGGTTCAACCTCCGCGCCTCCAACACCGAGCCCCTCCTCCGGCTCAACGTCGAGGCTCGCGACGAGGCCACCACGGCCCGGATCCGCGACGAGGTCCTCGCCCTGGTCCGGTCGGCGGACTGACCCCGCGCCCACCGCCGGGGAACGGGGCGGCCCCCGTTCCCCGGCGGTAGGCTGACCTGGCCCGAAGGACGGCACCACCACCGTCCGCCGCCCACCCGCAGTTCGTCCGAAGGGACCACCCCATGCCGCTCGAAGCCGGCCTCCTGGAGATCCTGGCCTGCCCCGCGTGCCACGCCCCGCTGAACGACCGCACGGCGGACGAGACCCCCGAGCTGGTCTGCACGGGCACCGACTGCGGCCTCGCCTACCCGGTCCGCGACGGCATCCCGGTCCTCCTCACGGACGAGGCCCGCCGCCCGGCCTGACCGGCCCGCACGGGGCCACCGCCCGACGCGACCGGCACGTACGGGGCCCACCGCCCGGCACGTACGAGGCCTGCCGCCCGGCGCGACCGGCCCGCACCCCCGCAGCGGCCGACCCCCACCGGGCCCACCGCCCCCCGGCGGCCGGCCCCGAGGACGACGACCGCCCACCGGACCCGGGCCACCACGAGCGGCGGACGCCGACGGCGGGTACCACCCGGAAGAGGGCCCGCACCTCCGCGCACCCGGTGGTACGAGTGGTGCGGGCGCGCACCGCAGGCGCCGGGCGCACCCCGGAGCCCCGCCCCGCGCCGGCGCCCACCGCACCGCCCACCGACCCCGCTCATCCCGGGAGGCACCAGATGCTCGACGAGACCCTCCTCGACGCCCCGGACGACCTCGCCCTGGCCGACCGCCGGGGCCTCCTCCGCGGCGCCGCCGAAGCAGGCGCCCGGGTACGGACCGCCACCCGCCACGCCGCCGACGCCGGCATCGCGGACCTCCGCCCCGAGGGCCGCCCCCGCGCCGTCCTCGTCGCGGGCCCCGGCACCGCCGCCACCGGCGTCGCCGACCTGATCGGCGCCCTCGCCGGAGCCTCCGCCCCCGTCGTACGCCTCCGCCCCACCGGCGTCGCCCCCGCCGCCGGAGCCCTGCGCTGGGCGCTGCCCGGCTGGGCCGGCTCCGTGGACCTGCTGCTGCTCCCCACCACCGACGGCTCCGAACCGGGCCTCGCCCTCCTCGCCGAGCAGGCGTACCGGCGCGGCATCACGGTCGTCGCCGTCGCCCCCCAGGGCTGCCCGCTCGCGGAGGCGGTCAGCGGCTCGCACGGCATGTTCGTCCCGATGGCCGTCGCCCCGAACGAGGCCCCCGACGAGTACGCCGAGAACATCGCGGCCAGCCCCGGCGCCCTCTGGGCCCTCTTCACCCCGCTGCTCGCCCTCCTCGACCGCGTCGGCCTCCTGGAGGCACCGCCCGAGGCCCTGGAGAAGGTCGCCGACCGCCTCGACCGCACGGCCGAACGCTGCGGCCCGGCCATCGCCACGTACAGCAACCCGGCGAAGACCCTCGCCGCCGAGCTGGCGGACTCGCTCCCGCTGATCTGGACCGAGGGCAGCGCCGCCGGACCGGCCGGCCGCCGGTTCGCCGCCGTCCTGGCGGAGCTCGCCGGACTGCCCGCCCTCGCCGCCGAACTCCCCGAGGCCCTGCCCGCGCACGGCGTCCTGCTCGCCGGCGACTACGCGGCGGGCGCCGACCCCGACGACTTCTTCCGCGACCGGGTCGACGAGCCGCAGGCCCTGCGGGCCCGGGTGGTCCTCCTCCGCGACCGGCCGGCCGGCGGCCTCAGCGCCGCCCCCGCCGCCCGGGAACTGGCCCTCGGCCACGAGACCGCCGTCAGCGAACTGGAGCCGGAGGAGGGCGGCGACCTGGAGACGCTCGCCGAACTCCTCGCCGTCACCGACTTCGCGGCCGTCTACCTGGCCCTGGCCACCCGCCCCACCCCGGCCCCGTAACCGCCGGACGGCGAAACCGCCCCGCACCGGGCGCATCGGCGCACCGACCCCGCGCCGACCCCGTACCGTCCACCACCCGGTCACCCACCCGTCATCCACCCCCTGTCATCTGTCTCCCGTGTCCCCCGACACCCGCACACCCGTCACCCACCCGAGAAGCTGGCAGGCACCATGGACCGCCTCGTCAACACCGTCCGCCCCTACGCCTGGGGATCCACGACGGCCATCCCGGAACTCCTGGGCACCGCCCCCACCGGCGAGCCGCAGGCCGAGATGTGGATGGGCGCCCACCCCGGTGCGCCCTCCCGCACCGAGCGCGGCCCGCTGAACGAGCTCATCGACGCCGACCCCGTACGCGAACTGGGCGAGCGGACCGTCGAGAGGTTCGGCCCCCGCCTCCCCTTCCTGTTCAAGATTCTCGCCGCCGGCGCCCCGCTCTCCCTCCAGGTCCACCCCGACCTCGACCAGGCGCGGTCCGGATTCGCCGCCGAGGAGGCCGCGGGCATCCCGGTCGACGCCCCGCACCGCACCTACAAGGACGCCCACCACAAGCCCGAGCTGATCTGCGCCCTCACCCCCTTCGAGGGGTTCTGCGGCTTCCGGGCCCCCGCCGACGCCGCCGACCTGATCGCCGCGCTCGGCGTCGACTCCCTCAAGCCGTACGTGGACCTGCTGCACGCCCACCCCGAGGAGGCCGCGCTTCGCGAGGTCCTGACGGCCCTGCTCACCGCCGACCCGGAGGAGATCGCGCACACCGTCGCCGAGGCCACCGCCGCCGCCGACCGCCTCGGCGGCGCCCACGCCCCGTACGCCCGCCTCGCCCACCACTACCCGAGCGACCCCGGCGTCATCGCCGCGATGCTCCTGCACCACGTACGGCTCCAGGCCGGCGAGGCCCTCTACCTCGGCGCGGGCGTCCCGCACGCCTACCTCGACGGCCTCGGCGTCGAGATCATGGCCAACTCCGACAACGTCCTGCGCTGCGGCCTCACCCCCAAGCACGTCGACGTCCCCGAACTCCTCCGGATCGTCCGCTTCGACCCGGCCGACCCCGCCGTCCTGCGCCCCGAGGCCTCCCCGTCGGGCGAGGAGGTCTACGAGACCCCGACCGACGAGTTCCGCCTCTCCCGTTTCGTACGGGCCGAGGGCGCCGCCCCCAACGACCTCACCGCCCCCACCCCCCAGATCCTGCTGGCCGTCGCGGGCCGCCCGGCGGCGGGCGACCTCCCCCTCGCCCCCGGCGAATCCGTCTTCGTCCCGGCGGGCGAGCGCATCCAACTGACCGGAGCGGGTACGGTCTTCCGCGCCACCGTCACGGCCTGATGCGACAATGACCGGCCGAACCGCGGCGATCGAGCCGGAGCACCGACGAAGGGAACCCGTACACCCATGAGCGCGTCAGGCGGAACCAAGGCGATCGTGGCGGCGCTCGCCGCGAATCTCGCGATCGCCGCAGCCAAGTTCGTGGCGTTCCTCTTCAGTGGTTCGTCCTCGATGCTCGCGGAGAGCGTCCACTCGCTCGCCGACTCCGGCAACCAGGGCCTGCTCCTCCTCGGCGGCAAGAAGGCCCGGCGCGAGGCGACCCCGCAACACCCCTTCGGCTACGGCCGCGAGCGCTACATCTACGCCTTCCTCGTCTCCATCGTGCTCTTCTCCGTCGGCGGCATGTTCGCCATCTACGAGGGCTACGAGAAGATCCACGACCCGCACGAGATCGAGGCCTGGTACTGGCCGGTCGGCGTCCTCGTCTTCGCGATCATCGCCGAGTCCTTCTCCTTCCGCACCGCCATCAAGGAGTCGAACCCGCTCCGCGGCAACCTCTCCTGGAAGGAGTTCGTCCGCCGCGCCAAGGCCCCCGAGCTCCCCGTCGTCCTCCTGGAGGACCTCGGCGCCCTCGTCGGCCTCATCCTGGCCCTCGGCGGCGTCGGCCTCGCCCTGCTCACCGGCAACGGCGTCTGGGACGGCATCGGCACCCTCTGCATCGGCGTCCTGCTCATCCTGATCGCCCTCGTCCTCGCCGCCGAGACCAAGTCGCTGCTCCTGGGCGAGGCCGCCGGCACCGAAGAGGTCGAGAAGATCGAGGCCGCCGTCGTCGACGGCACGACGGTCACCCGCCTCATCCACATGCGCACGCTCCACCTCGGCCCCGAGGAGCTGCTCGTCGCCGCCAAGATCGCCGTCGCGCACGACGAGACCGCCACCGAGGTCGCGCACGCCATCAACGCCGCCGAGGAGCGCATCCGCGCCGCCGTCCCGATCGCCCGGGTCATCTACCTGGAGCCCGACATCTACAGCGAGAAGGAGGCCGCGGCGGGCCCCGACCCGGCCGCGACCCCGGGCGGCCCGAGCCACTGAGCCTCTGCCCCACTGAGCCGCTGACCGGCCCGAGCCTCTGCCCGGTCCGTGAGACGGGCCGCCGGTCCGACGACCGGATCCGGCCATCGAGCCCACCCCACCGAGCCCCCGGTCCGTACGCGCGGACCGGGGGCCCGGCGCGTACGGACCGGGTCCGGGACTGTCCGGGAGCCGCCCCCGGAGCCCGACGCGGACTGTGGCCCACCGTGCCGATCGGTGTAGATTCGTGACCAGCCAGACGTCGCTGCTGATGGCGGTCGGGCGGTCCCCCAGGGGACCGGCCGAGGGAGAGAGGGCCTCCGACGACGGCACCATGGAAGTCCCGGGCATTCCTGTGCCCAGGGACCCCCGCCGTGGTGCCCGGCGCCCCGAACGACCCTCGCACCCGACCCATGAGGAGCAGCCCCGTCATGACGACCGCAGCCCACCAGGACTTCAAGGTCGCCGACCTCTCCCTGGCCGCCTTCGGCCGCAAGGAGATCACCCTCGCCGAGCACGAGATGCCCGGCCTGATGTCCATCCGCCGCGAGTACGCCGAGCAGCAGCCCCTCGCCGGCGCCCGCGTCACCGGCTCCCTGCACATGACCGTGCAGACCGCCGTCCTCATCGAGACCCTGGTCGCCCTCGGCGCCGAGGTCCGCTGGGCCTCCTGCAACATCTTCTCCACCCAGGACCACGCCGCCGCGGCCATCGCCGTCGGCCCGAACGGCACCCCGGAGAACCCGCAGGGCGTCCCGGTCTTCGCCTGGAAGGGCGAGACCCTGGAGGAGTACTGGTGGTGCACCGAGCAGGCCCTCACCTGGCCGAACTCGCCCACCGGCGGCCCGAACATGATCCTGGACGACGGCGGTGACGCCACCCTCCTCGTCCACAAGGGCGTCGAGTTCGAGAAGGCCGGCTCCGCCCCGGACCCGGCCACCGCGGACAGCGAGGAGTACGCCCACATCCTGCGCCTCCTCAACCGCACCCTCGGCGAGAACCCGCAGAAGTGGACCCAGCTGGCGTCCGAGATCCGCGGCGTCACCGAGGAGACCACCACCGGCGTCCACCGCCTGTACGAGATGCACCGCGACGGCACGCTGCTGTTCCCGGCGATCAACGTGAACGACGCCGTCACGAAGTCGAAGTTCGACAACAAGTACGGCTGCCGCCACTCCCTCATCGACGGCATCAACCGCGCCACCGACGTCCTCATCGGCGGCAAGACCGCCGTCGTCTGCGGCTACGGCGACGTCGGCAAGGGCTGCGCCGAGTCCCTCCGCGGCCAGGGCGCCCGCGTCATCATCACCGAGATCGACCCGATCTGCGCCCTCCAGGCGGCGATGGACGGCTACCAGGTGACGACGCTGGACGACGTGGTGGAGACGGCGGACATCTTCATCACCACGACCGGCAACAAGGACATCATCATGGCCGGCGACATGGCCCGGATGAAGCACCAGGCCATCGTCGGCAACATCGGCCACTTCGACAACGAGATCGACATGGCCGGCCTCGCCAAGATTCCCGGCATCGTCAAGGACGAGGTCAAGCCCCAGGTCCACACCTGGACGTTCGAGGACGGCAAGGTCCTCATCGTCCTGTCCGAGGGCCGTCTGCTGAACCTCGGCAACGCGACCGGTCACCCCTCCTTCGTCATGTCGAACTCCTTCGCGGACCAGACCCTGGCCCAGATCGAGCTCTTCACCAAGCCGCAGGAGTACCCGACCGACGTCTACGTCCTCCCGAAGCACCTGGACGAGAAGGTCGCCCGCCTCCACCTGGACTCGCTCGGCGTCAAGCTGACGACCCTCCGCCCGGAGCAGGCCGCCTACATCGGCGTCGAGGTCGAGGGCCCGTACAAGCCGGACCACTACCGCTACTGACGGACCCCGCGGAGCACATCCGTCACGGAGCACATCCGTTACGGACGGACTCCGCGGAGGACACCGGCGGAGAACGTCCGCAGAGGATCAGGCAGGCCCCCCGCACCCCCGTGCCGGGGGGCCTGCCCCGTCCCGCCCCCTTGCTACCGCCCCTGGAAGCCACCCGAGGACCCATGCCCCGCGGCCGCTATTCGCTCCATGACCCGCACGATCACACCCCCCTCGGCGAAGAACACTTCCACTGCGCGCCCGGGCCTTCCGGCTGGCGCTACGTCGCGCAGACCACCACCCCCTCCGGTGATCACAGGGGCTCCGTCGACCTGGCCGTCGACGAACTGGGCCGCCCCATCCGCCTCGAACTGCACGCCGCCGGCTGGCAGGTCCGCGGCGCGGCCCTCGACGGCGTCACCTGGGTCCGTACGGACCCCGCCGGAGCCGAGGCCACCGAAGGCAATGTGCGCGCCCACGCCTTCACCGGCACCTCTCCGGCCTTCCTCGTCGCCCTCACGCGACTCCTGCGCCTCACCCCCGATTCCCCCGAGACCCGTGTCAGGCTCGTCGCCTTCACGGACCCGGTGCTCGCCCCCCTCACGGTCGACCAGTCCTGGGCCCTGCTGAGAAGTGAAGCGCACCCCACTGACAACGGCCCCCTGACGGTGGACGAATACCAGGTCAGCGCCCTGGACACGGGCGAACGGCACACCGTCCACATCGCCGGGGACGTCGTCCTCGCGGCCCCCGGCATCGAACTCGAAGACCTCGACACCCCGCCCTCGGTCTTCCCCTGACCCCACGCCCCGGAAGACCGCGGGAAGACCGCCGGACGTCAGGCGGGCGGGACGAACCCGGTGGCGGAGGACCCGCCGGCCGGAGGCGCACTCGGGGGAGAGACAGCGGGGGGAGGGGCGACCGGGGGAGTGACGGGGGAAGCACCCGAGGGCGGAACGACCGGAGGAACGGCCACGGCCGGAGGAACGGCCACCGCCGGAGCACCGAAGACCCGACCGGCCTCGAACTCGCCCCCGGCTCCGGTTCCGACCCCGGTCCTGTTCCCGACATCGGCCCCCGTTCCGGCCTCCGTGAACGCCCGCCGCGTGTCCCGCGCCTGCCGCTCGGCCACCACCTCCGCCAGATACGCGGAGGCCGGCACCCCCGCCGGCGGGGGCGTCCCCGTCCGGGCCACCAGCTCGTCGGCCAGGCGCTCGGCGAGCCGCCGCCCCACGGCCGGATCCAGTTCACGCGCGCGCGTGAGGTACTGGCGCACCTCCAGCCACAGCGACTCCGGCACCGCCGAGAGGTCGAGCCCGGCGAACCGCCCCACCAGCCACGGCGGCGGAGGAGGCACGGGCAGCACCCGCGCCGCGGGCAGCCGCTCCCGTACGACCAGAGTCCCCGCGAACACGTCCCCGAGCCGCCGCCCGCGCTCGGACACCAGCGACGCGACACAGGCGACGACGCCGAAGGTCATCAGGATCTCCACGACCCCCATGGCCCCCCGCACCAGCGCGTGCCGGAACCGGATCGGCCCGCCGTCGTCCCGCACGACCCGCAGCCCGCAGACCATCTTCCCGAGCGACCGCCCGTGGGACAGCGTCTCCACCGCGATCGGCGCCCCCACGAGGATCAGCAGGAAGGCCGCGACGGACACGGCCGCCACCGCCGCCTCGTCCAGCGAGGCCGTGGCGACCGCGAGCCCGAGCATGACCAACAGGTACGCGGCCCACACCACGACCAGATCGACGAGCACCGCGAGCGCCCGGCTCGGCAGCCGCGCGGGCTGCAGCCCCAGGACGACGGCATCGCCCGTCACCACACCACTCACGGCACCCGCCCACCCTTCTCCGGTCTTGCCCGACCCCTCCGAACGCCAGTCTGCCAAGCTGACCCCCAGCGCGCCGCAGTAGTACGGACCCGTCCGAAGCCAGTCCTGGAGCAGCAGCCGATCATGGACCTCGACGTCTACGTCACCGCCCACCGCGCGGAGTGGGAACGCCTCGACCACCTCCTGCGCCGGGGCGGGAAGCTGACGGGCGCCGAGGCGGACGAACTCGTCGCCCTCTACCAGCGCACGGCCACCCACCTCTCGATCGTGCAGTCCGGCGCCCCGGACCCGATGCTCACGGCCCGGCTCACCCAGCTCGTGGCCCGCGCCCGCGCCACCGTGACCGGCACCCGCCGCTCCTCGTGGCGCGACGCGGCCCGCTTCCTCACGACCGGCTTCCCGGCGGCCGTCCACCGCTCCCGCCACTGGTGGATCCCCACGGCCGTCCTCTCCACCCTGCTCGCGGTCCTCATCGGCTGGTGGATCGGCACGCACCCGGAGGTCCAGGCCTCGATCGGCGCCCCCGCCGAACTCCGCGAGATGACCCGCCCCGGCGGCCAGTACGAGACGTACTACTCCAGCCACCCGGCGGCCTCCTTCGCCGCCCAGGTCTGGACGAACAACGCCCAGGCCGCCGCCATGTGCCTGGTCTTGGGCGCCTTCCTGGGGATCCCGGTCCTCTGGATCCTCTTCCTGAACATGCTGAACCTCGGCATCGGCATCGGTCTGATGTCCGCCGCCGGGCGCCTCGACGTCTTCCTGGGCCTGATCCTTCCGCACGGCCTGCTGGAGCTGACCGCCGTCTTCGTGGCCGCCGGCACAGGCCTCCGCCTCGGCTGGACCGTCATCGAACCGGGCCCCACCACCCGCCGCGCGGCCCTCGCGGAACGGGGCCGGGCCGCCCTCGGCATGGCCATCGGCCTCGCCCTGGTCCTCTTCGTCTCGGGCCTGATCGAAGGCTTCGTCACCCCCTCCGGCCTGCCCACCTGGGCCCGCATCACCATCGGCATCACCGCCGAACTGGCATTCCTCGCGTACGTCCACGTCCTCGGCGGCCGCGCCTCCCGCGCCGGCGACCGGGGCGACCTGGAGGAGCCCGACCGCAACGCCATGCTCCCCACCGCGGCCTGATGTGCGTACGGCCCTGCTGAGCTGCTAGTCTCCTCCGGTGCCCGCAAAAGCTGTTGACACGGCGATTGCGGGGAGGTAGATTTGAACAGTTGCCTGGAGCTGGACAGCTCGGCAGCAACCAAGTAAAGTCTCACTCACTCCGGTCGGGAATTTCGATTCCCCGGAGTCACTTCGATTCTTATCCGAATCACGAAAGCCACCGATTAGGTCGGCCGAAATGAATCTGATAAAGTCGGAACCGCCGGAAGGGCCCGGAGCGAAAGCAAAAGGGGCCGGAAAGCACCGAGGAAATCGGATCGAAAAGATCTGATAGAGTCGGAAACGCAAGACCGAAGGGAAAAGCCCGGAGGAAAGCCCGCGAGGGTGAGTACGAAGGAAGCGTCCGTTCCTTGAGA
>NZ_JBIVPH010000009.1:0-260217 GCF_044754545.1 Streptomyces sp. NPDC093071
TCCGCGAGGGCCGGGGGCATTCCGTGGCGGGTGCGGAGGGTTTCCGCGTCGATCGGCTCACCGGTCTGGGCCCGGTGGACGTCCGCGATCTTCTGTGCGTGCGCGAGGAGCGCGGGCGGCACCGGGACCACCGCAGGCGGACCGGGGACGGGCTCCGGCGAGGTCTCGGCGGTGGCGGGTTCGGCCGGCGGGAGCTCGGGGGCCGGTTGCGGAGCAGGCTCCGGAGCGCGTTCTACGACCAGATCGGTCGCGGGCTCTTTGGGCGTGGCCGGTTCGGGCTCCGGGGCGGGGGTGGGTTCGGGTTCTGGTTCGGGGTGGGGTGCGTGGGCGAGGAGGGTGCCGCCGAGGAAGGCCAGGGCGGGCCATCCGGCGACGAGGATGCGCAGCCACGGCGGGACGTTGCCGAGGTCGAGGAGTCCGGCGGTGGCGACGTTGGCGCCGAGGGATGCGATCAGGGCGATGGCGAACCACAGCCAGGCGTCGCGGTTGCCGCCGTCCTTGCGCATCCGGCGCCACGCGGCGACCAGGAGCAGGTCGACGGAGACCGGGTAGGCCCAGGCCTTCCATCCGTCCTGTCCGGCCGCCTCGGCCAGGTCGTGCAGGTGGGCGAAGGACAGGGCCCCGGCTATGACGGCCTGGATGAGCACGGCGTCGAGGCGGAGTGTGCGGAACATGAGGGGTTCACCTCCTTTCGGGCATGGGTCGGGTAGGGACCTGGCGTGAGACGGTCACGCCACCGAGGTGGGGAGGGGAGTCGCTAGGGGGTCGCCGGGGACGGCTTGACCAGCGGGACAGGTGCCGGGGCGCCGACATAGACCGGGACAGCGGGCCGGTAGGCGGCGAGGGCGGGCAGGTCCGGGGTGAGGTGAGCGTGCGCGGCGCAGATGGCGGCGGCTTCGGCGGCGGTGAGCTGGGGGGTGCGGATGCGGGACCAGCCGCCGGAGGTATCCCCGGCGACCGCGATGCCGGGCCGGTCCGGGGGGATGGTCAGCACGGTGACGACGGCGTCGGGGGCGATGTCGCCGACGCCCATTTCGGCGGTCTGCTTGTCGTTGACCCGGTGCACGGTCCGGCCGGTGAGCTGGGCGCGCAGGGCGGTGGCGCCCTTGCCGAGGTCGGAGCCGAAGCGCTGTCCGCACACCTCCAGGAAGATGCCGGCGGCGCGGGCCATCTGGCCGAGGCGGATGAGCTGGGTGACCATGCGGTCCCGGCGTTCCTCGTCCTTCTTCGTCGCCACGAGGAACAGTTCCGCGACCTCGTCCACTAGGACCACCACCGGGGCAGGGCGGACGTCGTCGGGCAGGGCCCAGATGTCACCGGCCCCGTAAGCGCTGAGGAGGTCGAAGCGCTCTTCCATCTCCCCCACCAGCACCTCCAGGAGGTCATCGGCCTCCTCGGGGGTGGTGGCCAGGGCGGAGAGGCGGGGTGCGTAGCCGCGCTGTTCGACACCGCGCTTGCAGTCGATGCCGACCAGAGCGACCGGGAGACGGGCGAGTCCGGCGATCAGGTTGCGCTGATACATCGACTTGCCCGACTGATTCGCCCCCAGCGTCAGCGCGTGAGGGACCTTGAGGTAGTCGCGAACGAAGGCGGTACCGTCCTCCCGCAGCGCGACCGGAACCGACATCGGTCCCGACACGACACGGCGCGGCATCCGCACCCGGCGAAGAACGTCATAGCCGGTCATCCGCAGCTCCACGAAGCCGGGCTTCACCGTCACCACGGTGACTGAATGGACGCCCCAGGCGTGCCGCAACCGCTCGGAGGCCGCCATCACATCCGCGGGCTCCAGACCGGCCGGAAGGCGGAGCGTGATGCGCAGGCCAGTCATGCTGCCCCGGACCCGGCGGACCTTCGGCGGAACCGGCTGAACGTCGGCACGGCGGGCGACGTTACGGACCAGGAAGGCACGGAAGCGGGACGGCTGCACGGTCAGCCCGCACACATCCATCGTGGACCGGTAGGTCACCGCGAACCGCGTCGTCGCCACCGGCAGACCCACCAGCGACCAGAACACGCGCGGTGCCCGGGCCTTGGCGTAGCCGAGAGTGCCGGCGGTTCCGGCGAGCGGGAGACCGACCTCCCATAACGTCGACAGGTCCGTCATGGTCAGGCGCCCATCGGGGTGACCGCGACGGCGCGGAACGAGATGCCGTGGCGGGCCTGGCCGTTGATCGTGTTCTCCCAGTCCCGGGCCTTGAGCCCGATCACCGACACCGGCATACCCGGCATCAGGCCGTCGGGGAGACCGGTCTCCGGGACCGCCACCTGGTAGAGGTTGCCCTCCCCCTCATCCGAGATCAGAAGGCCCACGACCGAGAGCCCGGCACCGGTCTCGTGGTCCATGGCACGCTCACCGGTCTGCTTGTTCTTGAGCTTCGGGACGGGGGCCGTGGCGACGAACACCATGGCGGTCGACGTATCCACCTTGAACGACGGCATGGTCTCTCCTTCAGAGAAGACAGCAGGAAGCTGGATGACCAACTTGGCTAACCCGGTTGGTCACATCTCGAAGATAAGGGAGATGGCTAGCCATGTCAACGACATGACTGCCATGACTGTCCTGACCTAGGCCGCTCGCCTACCATCGGCTTATGACCTTTGTCCCCGAGCCCCTCGACCCAGACGACGACCGAGCGCCCTACGAGCAGGTGGCCAGCAGCCTGGGAGCCGCCATCCGTACACGCCGACTGGGCCCCGGCGAGAAGCTCCCGTCCCACAAGGAACTGACGGAGCTGTACGGGTTCGCGCGGGCGACGATCCAGCGTGCGTTGCGTGACCTCGAAGACGAAGGGCTTGTCGTCTCCCGCAAGGGCAGCGGCGTCTACGTGCGCAATCGAACGGAAAGGCCGGCGGGGCTACGGCCGTACGTTGAGCAGGCGTTCGCCAAGGACCACGTCACCATCGACTTTGCGGGATTCTCCAGCGAGACCCTGCACGGTGCCCTTCAAGAGCCGCTCGACAAGATCCGGATCGGCAGGCTCACGCCGTCGAGCATCACCATGCGGATACTCGTCCCGGACATGTCCG
Organism: Streptomyces sp. NPDC093071; assembly: GCF_044754545.1. Lineage (NCBI taxonomy): Bacteria > Bacillati > Actinomycetota > Actinomycetes > Kitasatosporales > Streptomycetaceae > Streptomyces > Streptomyces sp. NPDC093071. The sequence continues at coordinate 3,031 of NZ_JBIVPH010000009.1, forward strand.
TGCCGCAGGCCGCACCCGTACGCATGGAAGACGGAGCCGACGACAAGCGGCTCCGCGACCGTATGCACGACATCATGGTCGGCTACACCCGCAGCATCCGGGACGCCATCACCGAGCTCGGGCACCTTGGCCTGGTCGCCGAGACCAGGATCAGCGTCCGCGTCCACAGCGGCACGCAGTTCTTCAAGCTCTACGTGATCAACAACGAAGACGCCTTCTTCGGGTACTACCCGATCCGCCCGAATAAGGTCGTCGCCCAGGGCGAGACGATCGAGATCTACGACCTCGTGGGCAAGGACACCGTCCTCTTTCACCACTCGATCAACGACGGCGAGACGTCCGGCGGAGCCCAGCAGGTCCAGCAAGCCCAGATGTGGTTCGACAGCGTCTGGGAGACCATCGGAAGGGACTTCGACCTTGACGCACGCTGACCAGCTCATTGAAACCCTGGCGAACGCCCGCGTCGTCCTCTTCGACTTCGACGGCCCCGTGTGCGACGTGTTCGCGGGACTGCCGGCACCCGAAGTCGCACGAGAACTGACCGCCCTCCTCTCCGCCCAGGACGAAGCCGCGGGCGCAAAGGCCGCGCAGACGGACGACCCGATCGAGGTCCTACGCATCACGCACGAGGCCGACACCCAACTGGGCCAGAGGATCGAGCAGGCCCTGACGGCCGCCGAAGTACGAGCCGTCACGGTGGCCGGGCAGCCGACTCCGGGAGCGGCGGAAGCCCTCCGGGCAGCACGTGCGGCCGATCGAGGGGTCGCGGTAGTGAGCAACAACTCCGCCGAGTGCGTACGGACCTTCCTGGAGCTCCACGGCTTGCAGCAGTACGTTACGCACATCGTGGGCCGCCCCTCCAAACAGCCCCACCTCATGAAGCCGAACCCGTTCCCGCTCATCACGGCCGCTGAACAGATGCACATCGACATCACCGGCTGCACCCTGATCGGCGACTCCCTCACCGACATCCAGGCAGCCCACGCAGCCGGAGCAACGGTCATCGGTTACGCCAACAAGCCTCACAAGGCGGATCTCTTCAGCGAGGCACAAGCCGACGTCGTCATCGAGTACATGCAGGACATCGCAGATGCGCTAACAGCGGAGTAGCCGGAGGAGTAACAGGGAGCTGTTACAAGTTTCTCTACCTCATCAAGGCACCCGCCGCGCACAGCGCGGCGCGCGCGGCCCGTCGCCCGAGCCGCCGCTCTGTCTTCGCCAGCGGCGGCCCGGACGCCGGGCCGCTCGCCTAACAGCTCGGGTTGATGAGTGGCGAACCACGATGCGGCTGAGGCCCTGGGCGAGTGCGACTCAAGACGATGCCTCCGGCGGGGGCGCAACAAGCACCAGGATGGGCGGGGGCTCCGTGAGCGGGTGCCGGCCGTGGGGTGTTGCGGTGGGAACTCCCATCCCGTCTGCCGTCGACCCAGGCAGAGCCGAGCAGACACGGCACCGGGCGTCCAGGTCGTTCGTACAGTGGCGCGCTCCACCTGGACGCCCGGCACCGCGCCTGCTCCACGGAGTGTGGGTCGACGGCAGACGGGATGGGAGTTGGGGGAAGTGGTGGGCTCAGCAAGCGTGCTAACGCGGTGCCTGAGGCGCTCCTTTAGGGACAAGGGGCCAACTCCGCTATCAGGTTAGAGGGTTACCTGCACATGAAAGGCAGGGCAGCGGTAGCGTGCCGTCTACGACACACCACAACCCTTGACCGGGAGCCCCTCCACGATGTCTCGCCTTACTGACGTGCCGCGCGAACGTGAACCCGAGACCGCCGGCAGTTACAAACCGTGGGTGGGTGATGTCCTACGTAACCTCGCACACGAAGACCAGCGGCTGTCCGAGGCCGACATACTCACGCTCCTCCCCGAAGACTTCGTTTTGACCTGGGAGGGCGTAGACGCGATTCTCTCCGCTGCCTGGAAGACTGGCAGAGAAGAACTTAAATGGACTTTACATGTTCAAATAGCCAGGCAGGTCAGATACGACAGTGATGGCGCGTACGTTTTCCATCAAAAGTATGGGTCACCTGACCGATACAAGCGGTACATGCGCCTTGATGCTCTTTTCACTGCTGGTTCAAATTCCACATGGGGCAGTCTTGTTGAGGAGGTAATTGAATCTCTCGATGACCCAAAACAAGATTACGGGTGGAGCATCGAGCCTGCCCAGCAGTACGAGTACGCGAACAGCGTTATCACCTACCGGCGAAACGTCGCGATAGCGGAGCGCCGTATACGCAGGGCTATTTTGTCGCGGTGGCTCCGGCTGGTACCGCTTGTGGCGGTGCCGCTGGTTCTGGCAGTAGCCGGGTGGGGAAACCTATGGCCAGAAGAAGTTCCGGACCTGCGCACATTTAACATCGTGGCCATCGCGGTGACGCTGGCCCTAGTGGTGGTGTTCCTAGTCGGCTTCATTCTGCGGGTGAAGGACGAGAAACACGGCGTCCAGTCTGTGTTCCTGCTCCGCAGAAATCTAGAGATCATCCATGACCTATGGATTCTCAACGCTTCAAGGGCGCGCCCAGCGAGGGAGCATAGGGATGGCTACCGGGAGCGCATACCGCGAGTGATAGAGCGCCTGAGGCAGGATACAAAGTTCTATCGGCGTATTCACAACTGGTTCCAATGGGGGGTGTTCTTCGCGTCCGTAGGGACTACGGCAACTACGGCTTTCTGGGAAACCCCGCAGCCGGGTAAGACGATTCTGATCGCGCTGGGGTCGTTCCTGGCATTTGCAACCGCGGTGACGGGCTATTTCAAATTCCGTGAGCGGGCATACAACCTTCAGCAGACCGCGGACCAGGTAGAACAGCATGCCATGGCCTTCGATCTGGGCATTGCGCCATACTCGGATGCGGACGCGGCGGTCAACCTGGAGAGGTTCGCGGAGAACGTAGAGATGCTGCGGATGGAGCAACGCAAGCGGGAACAACAGCTGGAGCAGCCGCATCAGGGGCAGGCCGGCGTCGTCTGACGCAGACAGAGCGGCCAACCCAAACGACACGGCCATGGAGCCTCCTTCCTCGCAGCCGACCGGTTAGCACTCACCAGCTCTGCGCAGTCGACTTCCGGTACGGTCCTACCCCTCGGCTCGCCCTCGATCACTTGAACTGCCCGGGTCCGCAGTGGGAACGAGGAGGGCATGGCCATCGATCAGAAGGCAGCGCACCAGTTAGCCAGCCGTGCTCATGAAGTGGGGCGGGCGCCCGGGCGGAAGAGGTGGGCCGACCTATTGCAGCGGGTGAGCCGCGGGCGGTTCGGGCGGCAACGTGGATGGACGAGAGTGCCGAAGCTGGACACGCCATGGCAAGACACCCTCTCGGGGGAACGGCAAGGCTGGCGTGAGCGTGCAGCCAATCTGGACGGCGAGTTCGCATTCAGCGTGGACTACCAGGTCTGCCCGGACTGTCAGCTCGGGTGGGTCGAGCAGCCCTACACACTGCCGGAATATCAACGGTGCGGTTTAGCCTCCGCCGGCCTCGCGGCGCTGCGGATCGAGCATCCGGGTCTGTCGTGGCACACCTTGGGTGGGCACCTCCGTGACTCCAAGGGCTTCTGGGAAGCCGTTGGAGCTGGGGTACTCGGGGGATACCAACAGCGAAGCCCGTGTGCCCACATCACTGTCGGGTGAGGCCCGAAGGCGCCTCGGTTGGACGCGGCCTATTTGTGGACCGGCCAGGCTTAGCTACCGGCTCTTAGGCCTCTGACCTGCATAGACGACTAAGAAGCACGCGGCCTCCGGAGCCGTGTGCGCAGGTTCGAATCCTGCCGGGGGCACTTCGCGAGAAGTGCCAAAGAAGCCTCTGACCCGCAGAAATGCGGGTCAGAGGCTTTTTGTCGATGCCGGAACGCATGCGGCTCATGTGCGTTGCACTTCCTGACTTCTCTTCACCCAGAAGCTTGCGGCCTGCACTTTCACCTCAACCCGCCTGCCGGATGAGGCCGTTCGGAAGCACGTCGATGCGCCTGTTGGCGAGGAGTGCTGCCCGCGGGCCCGGCGGGAGAGCGAGTTCACGGGCCTCGTGCCGGGCGCGGTCGTATGGGGCGGATCCCAGGATGCCGACCTTCTCGCTGAAGAACAGCCGGCTGTCGCCCGCAGTACCGAAGCCGCCACAGGCAGACGAGTTCGGGCGGGAGCGGCACCGTACGTGTATCTCCCGGCGGGCGGGTCCAGCCTTCGCCCACACTCCCGTTCGAAGCCTCCCGCGCAGGGCGGGTTCCGGGCCTGTACGGGGTCGGCGACGGCACAGGGGGCGACCTGTTCGACGGTCCCGGTGATGCGTCGGCTGACGTCGGCCGGCGGATCAACACGAAGCCGGCCCTGTTCGATCTCATTGCGCGTCTTCGCCGCGACCTGCCCCGGCACGCCTCCGGTCGCGTGAAGTGATCGCCGCCCTCAGCGGGGAGGATGAGAGGTAGGATAAGTAGCATGAGCGAGCCCACCGGCAAGTACTCGATCACCATGCCGCGCGACATCGCCGAAGCCGCCAAGGCCCGCAGCGGCCCCTCCGGCCTGTCCGCCTACGTGGCCGCGGCCGTCGCCCGCCAGATCGAGCGCGACAACCTCAACGAGCTCATCACCGTGGCCGAGGCCGAACACGGGCCTGTCACGGACGAAGAGATCCAGTCCTTGCGCGACCAGCTCACCCAGGCACGACGCGAGCAGACCGAGCGCGGAGCGAGCGCGGCGTGACCCCCTCCCCCGCAGTCCCCGGTGGCACCCTCGTCCTCGACAGCGAGGGACTGGCCAAGGCCGTCCTGCGCGACCGTACGGTCACCGGCTGGCTCGCCCTGGCACGTGCCGACGACCTCCGCGTGATCACCTCGGCGGCCACCCTCGTCGAAGTGGTCCACCCCCGCATCAACCGCCCGGCCCTGGAGTGGACGCTCTCCCGCCTGGTCGTCGAACCGGTCACCGAACCGATCGCCCGCCACGCCGCCGCGCTCCTCGCCGACGCCGGCCTGCACGGCCACAAGTACGCCATCGACGCGATGCTCGCGGCCACCGCCCTCGCGGCCCCCGGACCAGTCACTGTCCTGACTTCGAACCCAGAGGACCTCATAGTCCTGTGCGGCAGCCACACCACCGTCATCAAGGTCTGACTCCGACAGCGGCCTCCACCTCCCGCAGGGAACCGAAAGCAGTGTCTCCCTCGCGTTCGGGCGCTTCCCGGGTCGTGTCGGCTCCACCGCCCGGCCGACGAGCCCGCCTTGGACCAGGCCGTCCCTCCGCGCCGCCTAGCCTCCCCACCGGTAAGGTCGTCGACCGCTCCCCCCTCCGCCGCGCCTTCCCCCGAAAGGTGCCGCATGACCGAGCCCGCCACCGTGAACCTGACGAAGGCCGCTCCCACGGTCTCCCTGGACAAACACGGCGTGACATCGGGATTGATCAAGGTCAACCTCAACTGGACCTCGCCGCAGGTCGCCGCCCCACGCACGGCCGGTGAAGCACGTGGACTGTTCGGCCGCATCCGAGCGTCACTGCGGTCGGCCACAGCCAGAACAGTGGATCTCGACCTCGGTTGCATGATCCGGTGCGCCGACGGCACGAAGACCGTGGTCCAGGCTCTGGGCAATGCGTTCGGCGCGGTAGATCGTTTCCCGTACGTCGCGCTGGACGCGGACGACCGGACCGGCTCCCGTGCGGTGGGAGAGAACCTTGTCATCAATCTGGATCACCAGGCCGAGTTCCAGAAGCTCCTGCTCTTCGTCTACATATACGAAGGGTCCGGCGACTTCCGTGGTCTCGATGCCGTGGTGACCCTGCCTTCCGACCGCGGCGACCGTTTCCGGGTGGTCCTGGACGAATGCCCACCCCAGGCGCATGCCTGTGCCATCGCTCTCATCAAGCGCCAGAAGGGCGAACTCGTCATCGGGCGCGAGGTGCGCTGGTTCACCCCGCAGGACGGCCCCGGCGTGCAGGACGTGATCTCCCGCGCGTACCGGCTCGGCATGAAGTGGACTCCGGGTCGGAAGTAACGCCCCGCGCCCACGCGCGCCGCTGGTCGTCCTCGGCACCTGCACCCACCAGAGCCGCGCGACGCCTGCCGGACCGCACTCTCCGTATGGGGAAGCAAGCCCCTCACGCCGCCGCCAGAAAATCCGTCACGACACACCGCCCGGCTCGACGGCATGGTTCTGGGACACGGTCATCGGCGCGCCTCCCTGAGCGTCGGGTTCGGCGCAGGTCTCGCGGGTGTGTGCGGTCGTCCTGGAAGTCACGACGGATGCGGGTGCAGGCCCTGCGGGCGACGGCAGCCGGGCAGGCCGAGGGCGGTTCGCTGCTGATGAACACGCATCGGGCGGAGAGCGCCGCGACCGGGATCAGCGTCTGTGCCTACAGCAGCACGCGGTTCTTCAAGCCCCACCCGATCCGCCTGAATAAGGCCGTCATTCAAGGCAAGACGATCGGGATCCACGACGCCGAGTCCTCAGACGGGCCCAGCAAGCCCGGATGCGATGCGACAGCGTCCGGGAGACCATCGGAAGGGACTTCGACCTTGACGCACGCCGACCAGCTCATCGAAACCCTGGCGAACGCCCGCGTCGTCCTCTTCGGCTTTGACGGGCCGGTATGCGACGTGTTCGCGGGCCTTCCGGCACCCGAAGTCGCACGAGAGCTGGCCGCCCTCCTCTCCGCCCAGGACGAAGCCGCGGGCGCGAAGGCCGCGCAGACGGACGACCCGATCGAGGTCCTGCGCATCGCGCACGAGGCCGACACCGAACTGGGCCAGAGGATCGAGCAGGCCCTGACGGCCGCCGAAGTACGAGCCGTCGCGGTCGCCGGACAGCCGATCCCGGGAGCGGTGGAAGCCCTCCGGGCAGCACGTGCGGCCGGCCGGGGCGTCGCGGTGGTGAGCAACAACTCCGCCGAGTGCGTACGGGCCTTCCTGGAGCTCAACGGCTTGCGGCAGTACGTCACGGAGATCGTGGGTCGCCCCTCCGAACAGCTCCACCTGATGAAGCCGAACCCGTTCCCGCTCATCACGGCGGCCGAGCGGATGCACATCGACGTCACGAGCTGCACCCTGATCGGGGATTCCCTCAGCGACATCCAGGCGGCCCGCGCAGCCGGTGCAACGGCCATCGGTTACTCCAACGTGCCCTACAAGGCAAACCAGTTCACCGAGGCGCAGGCCGATGTCGTCACCGAGGACATGCAGGACATCGCCGACGCACTCACTACCGCATAACGGCCTGTTCCTCGACTACCGCGCCCGGAACGAGGGGGAGCTCGTACGGGGTGTAGCCCTCGGACATCTCAGTGCCGATCGTGGCGCCGCATCTGCACCACCCATTCGGCCCGCCGCACGCCTGGTCGTGGGTGGGCGTCGAGGTGTGGATCCTCGGTGCGCCAGGCAGGAGGGTGGAGTCTTCCGGGTTGGCCGGCAGGCCGGCAGAGGCCACGGGACTGGCCAGTCCCTGTGCCCCTGGTTCTTCGCCGCGAAGTCGAGAACGATGACGTCCTTGCGGCTCGCGCGGTGACCTGTTGGTGAATCCGTGGATGTATACGGGCCACGTGGCGGGCGGTATTCGCGTCGCTGGTCGATTCGGTCGGTCCGCGGGTCAGAAGGGGCGGGGGATCCCGTGCTCTTCGAGGGCCCTCGTGTAGCGCTCGAGCTTCGCGCTCAGGTCGGCGTGGAGGATGTTCGCCGCGTGCTGGGCCTCCTCCAGGTTGCCGGTGGCGCACAGGTCGGCGAGTTCGGCGAGGTCGTTCTGGAGGATGCTGAGGGTGTCTCCTTGGATCAGGAGGCCGGGGAAGTTGCGGTTCGGGAGGCGGAGTACGGCGTCGTTGGTGCCGTCGGTGAGCAGTTCGGCTTCTATGCGTTCCATTTCCCTTTTTCAGGTTCGTTCCAGGCGGTGCGGGTTACTCCGAGACCCGGTAGAGGCTCAGGTTGCCGTGGGCGAAGAGGTGGACGTGGCCGCAGGAGGTGCAGATCAGGCCGGTGGCGGACTCGTTCGCCCAGGCCAGGTTGAAGAACTCCATGCCGGTGCTGTTCAGTTTCACCTCGCGCTCGCGGAAGACGTCGCCTCCGCAGATCAGGCAGTGGATCTTCTTCTCGCCTATGTGTGCGCGTACGGGCTTGGCCATGCTTTCCCCCATGTGGTTCGGTCGTGCGCCTCGTCGGCCCCACTCTCGCACGGCTGTCCGAAGCGGACATTGCCCGTGACCGGCAGTCTTGGCCCTTGACCGGTGCCGGGCCGAGTGGTGCTTCTACGATGCCTGGCAGTGGCCCGGGTGGTGGGGGGCCTCGAAGTGCGGTGACGGTGAGGTGGGGCGGAATGGGTCGGGCGCGTGATGCATGGCTGCGGCGGTTTCCCGTGGGGGTGGGGGGAAGTGCCGCCGGGTGTGAGCTGGTGTGTTTTCCGCACGCGGGTGGTTCCGCCTCCTACTGGCGGCCCCTCGCCCTGGCGCTCTCCCCCGCCGTCGACGTGTCGGCCGTGCAGTACCCGGGGCGGCTCGACCGGCTGCACGAGGCTCCGGTGGAGGACCTGCACCGGCTGGCCGATCTCGTCGCGGAGGCGATGGGGCCCTCGGACGGACGGCCCCGGGCGTTGCTCGGGCACAGCATGGGGGCCTCGTTGGCGTACGAGGTCGCCGTGCGGCTCGCGAGGCTGCCCGGCGGGGAGCCGGACCTCCTCGTCGTGTCGGGGCGTCGCGCGCCCGCCGCCGCCGGGTGGCGGGCCCGGCACGTACCCCTGAAGGACGACGAACTCGTGGCACGCGTGCGCGGGTTGGGCGGGACCGACTCCGCCGTGTTCGACGAGCCCGACCTGCTGGAGCTGGTCCTGCCCGCGCTGCGCGGGGACTACCGGGCGCTCGCCTCGTACGAGGACACCACCGGCCGGCCGCTGACCTGCCCCGTCGTCGCCCTGGCCGGCGACCGGGACCCCGAGGCGACCGTCGAGGAGGTCGAGGCCTGGGGCGGGCACACCTCCGGCGCCTTCCGGACGCGCGTCTTCGAGGGCGGTCACTTCTTCCTCTCCGACCGTGCCGGGGAGGTCGCCGAACTGATGCGCGGCATGCTGCCCACCCGTACCGGCTGAGCGAGGGGCGCCGGTGGCCCGGCGCCGTCAGGACGAGGGCTTCCTGAACTGTTCGATCAGGGCCGCGTAGCTGCTGCCCGCGTGGCCGTCGGCCGCCGCGCGGTCGGTGAGCGCCTTGAAGAGGCGGGGCAGTTCGGCGTTGACGCCGAGCTTCTCGCTCTCCTCGGCGAGGTGCTCCAGGGCGTCCCGGTGCACCGTCACGGTGGCGTCGTCGGCCGGGTAGGCGCCCGCGTCGATCTGGGGGGCGTACGCGGTCACGTACTCGGTCACCACCTTGATCATGGTGTTGGCCAGCGGGGCGAAGGCCGTGGCCCTGACCTGCGCGGTGCCGAGCAGGGCGGCGCCCTGGAGGAAGCCGTTCAGGACGCCCCACATGATGCCGAGCAGCGACATGTCGTAGAGCGCCGACAGACCCGGGTCGGTGTCCAGGTACGTGGTGCCCGCCGCGCCCAGCGCGCGCAGCGTCTCCCCGTGCTCCTCGAAGGCCTCCGCCGGGCCGCTGTAGAGGAGTACGGCCGCTTCGGTGGCGATGTCCGCCGGGATCGCCATGATCGCGCCGTCGAGGTAGCGGACCCCCAGGCCGGCCGCCCACGCGGCCGTCTCGCGGGCCTGCTCCGAGGTGCCCGTCGTCAGGTTCGCCACCACCTTGCCGTCGAGCGAACCGGCCTGCGGGTCGAGCAGTTCGCGCACGGCGGCGTAGTCGGTGACGCAGACGACGACCAGCGGGCTCGCCGCGATCGCGTCCCCGACCGAACCGGCGAGGGCGGCGCCCCCGGCGACGAGCCCGTCGGCCTTGGCGGCCGTGCGGTTCCACACGGTGGTGGGGTGGCCCGCCGCCAGGAAGGCGGCGGCCAGGGACCGGCCCATCAGACCCAGCCCGATGACCGTCACCGGCGCCTGTGATCCGTCGGTTCTCGGCATGGAGTACTCCCGTTCCCGCTCACCCCGCGGTGCGCGTCGTGTGTGTGGCCGGTGCGGCTCGCGTGATCGCGTCGCGGCCGCCCGCCCCTCACCCGCACCCTCGCACCGGCGGAGAGCGGGCCGACAGTGGCGGAAGTGCCGACCTTCGCAAAATTACTGCCGTACCCTCGGCGTCATGCATCCCGGCTCCGTCGCCATCGCCCTGGTCAACGACACGGACATGGGGGTCTGCGAGGTCTACGAGACGGCCATCGCCTACGCGGTCTTCGGCGATCCCCAGCCGGACCTCGCCGATCCCTGGTACGACCTGCGGGTCTGCTCCGTGTCCCCGCCCTCCGCCACGGAACCGGCGCGGGGCTTCTCCGTCCGCACCTCCCACGGGATCGAGGACCTCGTCACCGCCGACACCGTGATCGTGCCCTCGGTGCCGGACGCCGTCGCCCGCCACGGGGCCTCCCTCCCGGCCGAGTTCACCGACGCCCTGCGGCGCGCCCACGCCTCCGGCGCCCGCGTGGTCTCGCTGTGCACCGGGGCCTTCGCGCTCGCGGAGGCCGGGCTCCTCGACGGCCGCCGGGCCGCCGCGCACTGGATGAACACCGCCGACCTGGCGGCCCGTTACCCCGAGGTGGAGGTCGACGACAGCGTCCTCTACGTCGACGAGGGACGGGTCCTCACCAGCGCCGGCATGACGGCCGGCCTCGACCTGTGCCTGCACCTCGTCCGCAGCGACCTGGGCGCCCACGTGGCCAACCAGCTCGCCCGCCGCCTGGTGGTCTCCGGCCACCGGCCGGGCGGCCAGGCCCAGTTCGTGGACCTCTCCGTCCCGGTCACCGACGACGACAGCCTCGCGCCCGTCCTGGACTGGGCCGCCCGCCACCTGGACGAGCCCCTCACCGTCGACGACATGGCCGGGAGGGCCGGGATGAGCACCCGCACCTTCTTCCGGCGCCTCCGGGCCGCCACCGGGATGACCCCGCTCAAGTGGCTGCTCAACCAGCGTCTGGCGCACGCGCGGACGCTCCTGGAGACGACCGACCTGCCGGTCGAGCGGATCGGCGAGTTCAGCGGTCTGGGCACGGCGGCCAACCTGCGCCGCCACTTCACCCTGCACGTGGGGGTGACGCCCACGGACTACCGCCAGTCCTTCGGTTCGGCGCCGGCCCGGGCGCGGGGGAAGCGGCCGGCCGCCCCGGCGGAGCGGCCGGCCGGGGGCGCCGGCGTCTCCCCGGCGCCGCCCGTCAGCTGATGTCCGCGCCGTACACGTGGTCGACGGTCATGGTGATCAGGACCCGGCGGTCGGACACCATCACCGCGCGGTACTCGTCCCAGTCCGGGTGCTCGCCCGCGGCGGCCCGGTAGTACTCCACCAGCGCCTCGACCTCCGGGCCGTGCGGGTCGGTCCCCGGGCCGGTGAGCGTGGCGACGCCCTCGGCGGTGGCCCAGGACATGCCGTCGGGGCCGGTGACCTCCAGGGTGGCCCGGGGGTCCCGCCGCAGGTTCGCCGTCTTGGCCGTTCCGGCGGTGGTCGACACGCGGACGACGCCCGCCTCCTCGTCGTAGGAGGGCTGGACGGGGGAGAGCTGCGGACGTCCGTCCGCCTTGATGGTCGCGAGGACGCCGAGCCGGCTCTCGGCGAGCAGCGCCCTGGGGTCGAAGGACGAGGACGAGGACGAGGACGAGGGTGAGGGTGAGGGTGAGGGTGAGGGTGAGGATGAGGCAGTCATGGCCCGATCATCGCCCGCGCCGTGGAGAGGGAGTCAAGTGAACTTCCGCCCGGACGGCGGTACTCGGCCGGGTGAGTGGCGGGCGGGCGCCGGGTGAGTACTGGAGGGGCCAGCCGGATGCCGGTCGGTACCGGAGGGGCGCCGGACGGATGCCGAGCGGATGCCGGTCGGGTGTCGGAGGGGCTCCGGACCGATGCCGATCGGGTACTGGAGGGCGCCGGGCCGAACCGATGCCGGGCGGTCCCCCCGCGTCAAGGCCTGCGGTACGCCCCGCCCCGGAGCCGTTCTCCTCATGGGCGACATCACGCCACGTATGGAGCGGTACGAGGGGGTTCCCGGCACCCCGTCTCCGCGCCGGAGCGGGGGCGGGCGGGCGCCCGGTCATGGATCCCGACCGCCCGCGCGGGTGACGGCGGTCCGGTCGGGGCCGTGGGGAGGAAGCCGCGTCCGGGCCGGGGGCGGCGGGGCCCCGGGAGGCGGGTACGCAGGGCAACTGCCTTGCTCCGCAGCGTACATGGCGCAAAGAGACCGGAAGGCGGCCCTCCCTCGGGGTGGGTATCGGCGGTACGGCCTTGTTGTCCGTCCTGTGGTGCACACTTGCTGCCTGGTACAGCGCTCACGGGGAAGGCGGCATGGCCATGCTGACGGGGATCGAGGAGGTCGACTGGGCCTCGCTGGGACATGCGTACGGCCCCGCGGACGACGTGCCGGAGCTGCTCCGGGGACTCGCCTCCGCCGATCCCGCCGAGCGGGAGACGGCCCTCGACGGCATGTACGGGGCGGTGCACCATCAGGGCGACGTCTACGACTCGACGCTCGCCTGCATCCCCTTCCTGCTCGAACTCGTCGCCGATCCCGGGGTCCAGGACCGGGGCTGCATCGTCGAACTCCTCACCAGCATCGGGGGGATCGAGCTCGACGACGACGAGGAGATGGGCGAACACCCTTGCGAGGACGGGGAGTTCATTCCGGCCGCCAACTACGCCATGGCCGCCGCCGCCATCGCCGCCGGAGCCGGCGTCTTCCTCGGGCTCGTCGCGGACCCCGACCCCGAGGTGCGGCTCGCCGCGCCGTGGGCGCTCGCCTCGCTGCACCCCGAGCCCGCCCGGGTGCTGACCCTGCTGCGGGAGCGGCTCACCGTCGAGCGCGACACCGAGGTGCGGCTCGCCCTGGTGGCGGCCGTCGGGCAGATCGCCCTGCGGCACGCGTCGCTGCGCGCCGAGACCGTCGAGTGGCTCGGCTGGCTCGCCCGCGCCGCCCAGGACCCGGGGCTCCGGCTCGCGGCCCTCGCCCAGCGGGCGCGCTGCGCGCCGGGCGACATCCCCGACGACGTCGTGCCGTGGGTGACGGCCCTCCTCGAGGAGATCAGGACCGCGTCCGTCCCCGCGCCGGGGTCCGACACGCCCCGGGGCGCCGCCCCGACGCTCATCGGGCAGGTGCGGGAGCTCCTGGAGGAGCACGCGGCCGGCCGGCCCGCGCCCTGGACCGAGGAGCTGCTGCGGACGCTGCACGCCGCGCTCGACGACCGCGTCGACGACCGGATCGCGCTGGTCCTCGCCCAGCTCCGCAGCCCCGACTGGGGGCAGCGCTCGGACGCGATCTGGCTGTGCGGGGGGCTGATACGGGTCTGGCGCGGGCGGTACGAGGAGGTCGTCCGGCTCGTCGGCGACCAGCTCCAGGACCCCGAGCCCCGGCTCCGGGAGGCCGCCTCCGCCTTCCTGGAGCGGCTCTTCGAGCTGGGCGCGCCCGCCGCCGACGCGCTCGCGGCGCGCCTGGCCCCGGCTCCCCCGGGGCCGGTCGGCGGGTGCGGTTCCGCCGGGCGGTCCGGGCGGGACGGGGCGCTGATCGCCCTCGCCCGCGCCGGGGACGCCCGCGCGGTGCCGCTGCTCGCCCGCGCCCTGGAGGAGGGCGAGGTGCGGCGGGAGCTGCTGTACGCCACGGACGGCCTCGGGCCCTCCGCCGCGATGCTCGCCCCCGCGCTCCGGCGCCGGCTCGCCCGGGTCGAGCTGGACGAGCTGCTGTACGACCGGGCGGCCCCGCTGCTCTACGCGCTGGCCGCCGTCCGGGGCGCCCAGGCCCTTCCCGAGGTGCTGCGGGTGCTGCGCGGCGCGCCCGCGAACCGGCCCGACCGGGTGCGGGAGGCCGCCCTGCGCGCCCTCGCGGCCTTCGGGCCCGCCGCCCGGGAGGCCGTACCGGACCTGCGGGAGCTGCTGGCCGACGAGTCGGCCGCCGTCTCCTCGGCGGCGGCGCGCGCCCTGTGGGCGGTCGGGGAGGACCCGGCGGAGGTGCTGCCGGCCCTGGAGCGGTGGCTGCGGCCGGGGCTGCCGGACGCGGACCGGTGCGCGGCCGCCCGGGCCCTCGGCGAGATCGGCCCGGCGGCGGCCGCCTCGGCCCCGGTCCTGCGGCCCGCCCTCGCCTCGCGGGACCTGTGGGTGCGGGTCCGCGCCGCCGCGGCCCTGTGGCGGGTGACCGGCGAGACGGAGGAGGCCCTTCCGGTGCTGCTCGCCGCCTGGGAGGAGAACCGGCACGCGCGCGTGGACATCGCGGAGTGCCTGGCGGAGATGGGCCCGGCCGCCTCGGGGGCCCAGCTGGTGATCCTCACCGAGCTGACCCGCAGACGCCGGCACAACGCCCGCGAGGGCGTCTCGGGCACGCACGACGTGCACCTCGACGAGAAGCTGCTCACCCTGTGCCGGGCGGCCCTCGCCCGGATGGAGCGGGGAGCGCGCTGAGACCGGGCGCCCGGCGGTGGACCCGGCCGCTCGGGAGACAAAAAGGACTTCGGTCCGCATAAGGTCTACGGGGAGCGGGACAGTCCGTAGACCGACCGGGAGCAGGTGGCCACGTGGGACCGCGCGGAGTGCACGGCGCCGTCGGCGTCCTGTGCGCGCTGTGCGCCGCCGTGCTCGCCGGGTGCGGATCCGCCGGTACGGGCGGCCTGGAGAGCGCCGGGCCCACGAGCCCGGCGGTGGGGCCCGTACGGCTCTGGCCCGATCTGCCGCCCGCCACGAATCCGCCGATCGACTACGGCGAGTCCGACATCCAGCGCGTCCCCGGCATCCGGGTCACCGGCGACGACGTCCGCTCCGTCGACGCGGTGGAGGTCGTCCGCGCGGAGGTGCGCGCCCACCCGGACGCGCGCAGCGGGGCGGACGGGCTGTACGAGGAGACCGCGCGGGCCGTCGAGGCGTGCGTGCGCGAGCCGGGGGCCTGTCCGGTCATGCGACCGTACTACCGGGACCTCACCGGCGACGGGCGTGACGAGCTGATCGTCGGGATCCGGATGCCGGAGCAGCAGGTCGCCGTACGGGTCTACCGCGCCGAGCGGGGCGGGCTCACCCGGATCATGTCCACCGTGGACCAGGTCATCAGCGTGGAGCTGGCCGGGCGCGACCTGATCATGCGGGTCGGTTCGGCCGGCATCCCCGGGTACGAGTACCGCACGGCCTGGTCCTGGGACGAGCGGCAGGGCAGCATGTTGCCCACCCGCGACGAGATCGTCCGCACGGGGTCCCCTGGCGCGGGGCCTTCTGGCGCGGGCTCCTCCGGTACGGGGTCCATCGGCGCGGGATCCTCCAGCGCAGGGTCTTCCGGTACGAGGTCCCCCGCTGTTGGGCCTTCCGGTACGGGGCCCTCCGGTATGGGCTCCATCAATACCGGGCCTTCCGACACAAGGCCCTCCAGCGCAAGGTCTTCCGGTACGAGGTCCCCCGCTGCGGGGCCTCCCGGTGCGGGGTCCTCCGGCGCAAGGCCCTCCAACGCAGGGCCTTCCAGCACGGGCTCCCCCGCTGCGGGGCCTTCCGGTACGGGCTCCACCAGTACAGGCTCCCCCGGTACGGGCTCCACCAATACCGGACCTTCCGATGCGGCGCCCTCCCGCGCAACGGCCTCCCATGCCGGGCTCTCCGGGGCAGGGCCCTCCGGCACGGGCCCCTCCGGAGCCGGGCCCGAAGGCGCCGGACCCTCCAGTCTCGTCCCCGGCGGCGCCCGGCCCCCCGGCACCCGGCCCTCCGGAACCGCCCCCGTACCCCCACCCCCTCCGGAGGAGGCCCCGTGAAGGTGGTGCGGCCCGCGTGGACCGCGACGCTCACCTGGAAGGCCGCCGTGTTCATCGCGGTGATGTGCTGCGCCCTGGCCGCGCTGCTCGGGGCCCTCGTCCACGTGTCCGTGACCCGGCAGACCGTGGACGACGCGCGGGAGAAGGCGCTGGTCCGGCTCGGGGAGGTCACCGACCTGTACGAGGCGGGCGAGCCGCTGCCCCGGTTCGCGGGCGTCGATCCGCCGGACCTCCCGGCCGCCCTGCGGCTCCTCGCCCTGCGGGGCGAGCGCGGCACGGTGGTCGCGGACCGCGGGGGCCGGCCGGCGATGTGGGCGGCGGGCCCCGCCGACGGCCGGGCCCTCGCCGTGCGCCTCGACTACACGCAGAGCGCCGGGACGATCGACGCGCTCGGCCGCTCGCTCCTCGGCTCCTCCGTCCTGGCGATCGGGGCGACCCTGGTCGTGGGCGTCTTCGCCGTCACCCGGGTCACCCGCCGGCTGCACCTCACCGCACGGGTGGCCCGGCGGATCAGCGCCGGGGACCTGGACGCGCGCGTGGACGACCCGAGGACGAAGGACCCCTCCCGGCCCCAGGACGAGGTGGCGACCGTCTCCGGCGCGCTCGACACCATGGCCTCCTCCCTCCAGCGGAAGCTGCAGAGCGAGCAGCGGTTCACCGCCGACGTGGCGCACGAGCTGCGCACCCCCCTGACCGGACTCACGGCGGCGGCCGAACTGCTGCCGGAGGGCCGCCCCTCGGAGCTCGTACGGGACAGGGTGCGGGCGATGCGCGCGCTCACCGAGGACCTCCTGGAGATCTCGCGGCTCGACGCCCGCAACGAGACCGTGGACCTGGCGGTGCACGAGCTCGGCCCGCTGGCCGAACGGGTGGTCCGCGCCTCGGGCACGGAGACGGAGGTGCGGGTCGTCCGGGACGCCACCGTGGAGACGGACCGGCGGCGCCTGGAACGGGTCCTCGGCAATCTGGTGGCCAACGCCCACAAGCACGGGGCACCCCCGGTGGTGGTCACGGTGGACGGCCCCGTGGTGACCGTGCGGGACCACGGGCCCGGGTATCCCGCGTACCTGCTGGAGTCCGGCCCGCAGCGGTTCCGCACCGAGAACGGGGGCAAGGGGCACGGCCTGGGACTGACCATCGCGGTGGGGCAGGCGGAGGTGATCGGCGCCGGGCTGGTCTTCGCCGGAGCGCCCGGCGGGGGCGCCGAGGCCTGGCTGCGGCTCCCCGAGTACGTCCACCCGTCCGGTCCGGAGCCGGAGGAGCCGGAGGGGCACGCCTGAGGGCGGCGGGGAGGGCCGCCGGAGGAGCGCGGCGGCACACCGGCCCGCAAAAGGGACATAGCGCGCACCGCTTGCTACGTTGCGCTCCATGACCGCACCGCGAACGGACGCGCCCCCGCCCGGGGTCCCCGTCCCGAAGCGCCGCGGCGTGGAACTCTCCCTCCTCGTCTGCGCCGTCCTCATCGCCGTCTACGGCTACGCCGCGGTCGGTCTCGCCCGGGGCGGCGCCGTGCCGCCGGACGCCGCCCGCTACGGGGCCGGGCTCGGCCTGCTCGCGCTCGTCGCCCACCTCGCGGTCCGTTTCGGCGCCCCGTACGCCGATCCGCTGCTGCTGCCGATCGCGGTCCTGCTCAACGGCCTGGGCCTGGCCCTGATCCACCGGCTCGACCTGGAGACGCCGTACGACCGGGCGGCGACCACCCAGCTGGTCTGGTCGGCGCTCGGGGTGACGCTCTTCATCCTGGTGGTGCTGCTGCTGCGCGACCACCGCACCCTCCAGGGGTACGCGTACGTCTCCGTCGCCGCCGCGCTCGCCCTGATGCTGCTGCCGATCTTCTTCCCCGCCGTGAACGGCGCCCGGATCTGGATCAGGCTCGGCGGGCTCTCCTTCCAGCCGGGCGAGTTCGCCAAGATCCTGCTCGCGGTCTTCTTCGCCGCGTACCTCGCCGCCAACCGCACCGCGCTCGCGTACACCGGCCGCCGGATCTGGAAGTTCCAGTTCCCCTCGGGCCGGGTGCTCGGGCCCATCGTCGCGATCTGGCTGCTCAGCGTCGGCGTCCTCGTCCTGGAGCGGGACCTCGGCACCTCGCTGCTCTTCTTCGGCCTCTTCGTGATCATGCTGTACGTGGCGACCGGCCGGACCGGCTGGATCGCGGTCGGCCTGGTGCTCGCCTCCGCCGGCGCCTTCCTGGTCGGCTCGCTCGAACCGCACGTCCACAGCCGGGTGCAGGACTGGCTCGACCCCTTCGCCTCGATCCGGGCGGGCGAGGGCCCCGGGCAGCTCGCCCAGTCCCTGTTCGCCTTCGCGGCCGGCGGGATGCTCGGCACGGGGCTCGGCCTCGGCCACTCCGTCCTCATCGGCTTCGCCGCCAAGTCCGACTTCATCCTGGCGACGGCCGGCGAGGAGCTGGGGCTCGTCGGCCTGACCGCGCTCCTCCTGCTGTACGCGCTGTTCGTCGGCCGCGGCTACCGCGCCGGCCTCCTGCTGCGCGACCCCTTCGGGCGGCTCCTCGCGATCGGGCTCGCCTCGATCGTGGCGCTCCAGGTCTTCGTGATCGCGGGCGGGGTGATGGGGCTCATCCCGCTGACCGGCATGGCGATGCCGTTCCTGGCGCAGGGAGGCTCCTCGGTGGTGACCAACTGGGTGATCGTCGCCCTCCTCGTCCGGGTCAGCGACTCGGCCCGCGCGCCACGGCCGGAGTCGGCCGACACCGGGGAGCTCGCGCGGGTCAAGGAGGGGGCGCTGTGAACGGGTGCACGGGCGGACGCGCGGCCGGGCGTACGGCCGGGCGCCCCTCCGGCTCCGGGGAGGTCCGGTGACCCGCTACATCCGGCGCGCCGCCGCGCTCTGTCTCGTCCTCCTGGCCGCGCTGTTCGTCAACGCGGGCCGCGTGATGGTCGTCGAGGCCGGGTCGCTCGACGACGACCCGGCCAACCGGCGGATCGCGATCGCCCGGTACGCACAGCCGCGCGGCGAGATCGTCGTCGACGGGAAGCCGGTGACGGCCTCCCGGGACAGCGGACAGCAGCTGCGCTGGGAACGCGCCTACCGCCAGGGGCCGTTGTACGCGCCGCTGACCGGCCACGCCTCCCAGACGTACGGCACGACGCTCGTCGAGGACGCCGAGGACGCGGTCCTGGCGGGCACGGAGCCGATGCTGGCGCCGCTGCCGCTCCTGAACGGCCTCACCCGGGGCCGGGAGCCCGGCGGCGACGTGATCACCACCCTCCGGGCGCCGATGCAGGAGACCGCCTTCCGGGGTCTTGAGGGGAAGCGGGGCGCGGTGGTGGCGGTCGAGCCGGCCACCGGCCGGATCCTGGCGCTCGTCAGCTCGCCCTCGTACGACCCGGGGGTGCTCTCCGGGACGGGCCCGGGGGTGAAGGAGGCCTGGGAGCGGCTCAACTCCGCGCCGGACCGGCCGATGCTGAACCGGGCGCTGCGGCAGACGTACCCGCCGGGCTCCACGTTCAAGGTCGTGACGGCGGCGGCAGCCCTGGACGCGGGCGTGGTGCGGGACGTGGACGCGCCGACGGACACCCCGGACCCGTTCGTGCTGCCGGGCACCCGGCAGGTGCTGCCGAACGAGGCGAAGGGCTGCGGCGACGCCTCCCTCGCGTACGCGCTCCAGTGGTCGTGCAACACGGTGATGGCCGGGCTCGCGGTGGAGGTGGGCCTGCCGGGGATGGTCGACGCGGTGGAGCGGTTCGGCTTCAACGACACGGGGCTGCGGGTGCCGTCGTGGGTGGCGAGGTCCACCTTCGACCGGGAGATGAGCCCGGACCAGCTGGCCCTGTCCTCGATCGGGCAGTTCGACACGACGGCGACCCCGCTCCAGATGGCGATGGTGGCGGCGGCGGTCGCCAACAACGGCGAGATCGCCCGCCCGCACCTCGTCGACCGCACGACGACCTCCGGCGGCGCGACCGTGGAGCGGACCGC
This sequence comes from Streptomyces sp. NPDC093071, assembly GCF_044754545.1. NCBI lineage: Bacteria > Bacillati > Actinomycetota > Actinomycetes > Kitasatosporales > Streptomycetaceae > Streptomyces > Streptomyces sp. NPDC093071. The sequence continues at coordinate 22,719 of NZ_JBIVPH010000009.1, forward strand.
GCGCCGCGCCTACCGGCAGGCGATGAACCCCTCGACGGCGCTCCGGCTCCAGGAGCTGATGGTGCGGGCGGTGGAGGACGGGACGGGGACGAACGCGGCGATCCCCGGGGCCCGGGTCGGCGGCAAGACCGGCACGGCCCAGCACGGCTTCGGCAACACCGGCACCCCGTACGCCTGGTTCATCGCCTGGGCGCAGGGCGAGGACTCCGCCCGGCCGGCGGTGGCGGTGGCGGTGGTGGTCGAGGACGCGGAGGCCTCCCGTACGGACATCAGCGGGGGCGGCAGCGCGGCGCCGATCGCGCGGGCGGTGATGGAGGAGGCGCTGCGGCTGGAGGCGGAGGCGCGGAGGTAGGAGGCACGGAGGTAGGAGGGGCGACGCAGGGCCCCGGCTCCGGGGGGTGCCTACTCCGCGCCCGCCTCGATCGCCGCCGTCACCTCCGCCGCCCGGTCCCGTTCCTCCGCCGCGAAGCGCTCCGCGTCGAGCCGTTCCGCGATCTCCTCGTCCTGGGCCATCAGCAGGTCCAGGTTGGAGTCGCCGAGGTCGAAGACGCCCATGTCCAGGTAGGCCTTCTGGAGGCGCGGTCCCCACAGGCCGATGTCCTTGACGCAGGGGACGATCCGGCTGAAGAGCAGCTTGCGGAAGAGCCGGAGGAACTCGCTGCGCTCGGTCAGCTCCTCGGCCTCCTTGCGCGCGACGCCGAAGTTCACCAGGACGTCGGTGGCGCGCAGCCGGTCGCGCATCAGGTGGCAGCCCTCGATGACGAACTCCTCGCGCTCGCGGAGCTCGGCGTCCGAGAGCTGCCGGTAGTGGTCGCGCAGGGCCATCCGGCCGAAGGCCACGTGCCGGGCCTCGTCCTGCATCACGTACGCGAGGATCTGCTTCGGCAGCGGCTTGTCGGTGGTGTCGCGGATCATGCCGAAGGCGGCGAGGGCGAGGCCCTCGATGAGGACCTGCATGCCGAGGTAGGGCATGTCCCAGCGGGAGTCGCGCAGGGTGTCGTCGAGGAGGCCCTTGAGGTTGTCGTCGATCGGGTAGAGCATCCCGACCTTCTCGTGGAGGAAGCGGCCGTAGATCTCGGCGTGCCGGGCCTCGTCCATGGTCTGGGTGGCCGAGTAGAACTTGGCGTCGAGGTCGGGGACGGACTCCACGATCCGGGCGGCGCAGATCATGGCGCCCTGCTCGCCGTGGAGGAACTGGCTGAACTGCCAGGAGGAGTAGTGGCGGCGCAGCTCGCCCCGGTCCTTGTCGGTCAGCTTGGCCCAGTGGCGGGTGCCGTGGAGGTCCAGGGCCTCGTCCGGGGTGCCGAGCGGGTCGTACGGGTCGACCTCCAGGTCCCAGTCGATGCGGGTGGCGCCGTCCCACTGCTTGTCCTTGCCCTTCCGATAGAGGGCGAGGAGGCGGTCGCGGCCGTCGTCGTAGTCCCAGGAGAAGCGGGCGGCGCCGGCGGCCGGCACGTCCCAGACGGCTCCGTCGGGGGCGTTCGCGTAGAGGTCGTGCGTCGACATGGACGACTCCTTCCGCCGACCTGCTCAGGTCCGACCCGAGCAGGCTCACACGCTGTTGACGGCCCGTCAACAAGTCGAACGGGGTCGCGCGCGAAGGATTGACGACATTGCTGACGAGCAGTCCAATAGCGGGTGACCCACGGTAACGCGACGGCGAGCCCTGCGAAGTGTCTCCACATGAGCCCTTTCCACGAGCCCGACTTCACCCTCGTCCGGGACGCGCTGGGGCCGCTGCGCGACCGCGAGCAGGTCGCCGAACGCCTCCTGGAGTCCTCCCGCAAGCACTCCTACGACCCGGACGCCGAGCTGGACTGGGACGCGCCCTTCGAGGACGGGAAGTGGTTCTGGCCGCCCGAGCTGGTCTCCCTCTACGACACCCCGCTGTGGCGCCGGATGTCCGAGGAGCAGCGGATCGACCTCTCGCGCCACGAGGCGGCCTCGCTCGCCTCCCTCGGCGTCTGGTTCGAGATCATCCTCATGCAGCTGCTCGTCCGGCACATCTACGACAAGTCGCTGACCAGCCACCACGTGCGGTACGCGCTGACCGAGATCGCCGACGAGTGCCGGCACTCGATGATGTTCGCCCGGCTGATCCGGCGCGGCGGCACCCCCGCGTACCCGGTGCCGCGGGTCTACCACAACCTCGCGCGGATCCTGAAGACCGTCTCCACCACCCCGGGCTCCTTCGCCTCCACGCTGCTCGGCGAGGAGATCCTGGACTGGATGCAGCGCCTGACGTTCCCGGACGAGCGGGTGCAGACCCTGGTGCGCGGGGTGACGCGGATCCACGTGGTGGAGGAGGCCCGCCACGTGCGGTACGCCCGCGAGGAGCTGCGCCGCCAGATGGTGACCGCGCCGCGCTGGGAGCGCGAGTTCACCCGGCTGAGCTGCGGCGAGGCCGCCCGGGTCTTCTCGGTCTGCTTCGTCAACCCGGGGGTGTACGAGGCGGTGGGCCTGGACCGGCGCGAGGCCGTCGCTCAGGTGCGGGCGAGCGGGCACCGGCGGGAGGTCATGCAGGCGGGCGCCAAGCGGCTGACGGACTTCCTGGACGACGTGGGGATCCTGCGCGGACCGGGCCGCCGGCTGTGGAAGTCCTCGGGGCTGCTGGCCTGAGGAGGCCCGGTCCGGGCGCCCGGCCGGGGAGGCGCGCGGTTACGCTGCGGGGCATGACGAGTCCCGCCACGCCCGCCTACCGCAGGCTCAGCGTCGAGGAGCGGCGCGGCCAGCTGCTCGACGCGGCCCTGGGGCTCTTCGCCCACCGGCCGCCCGAGGACGTCTCGCTCGACGACGTCGCCGAGGCGGCCGGCGTCTCGCGGCCCCTCGTCTACCGCTACTTCCCCGGCGGCAAGCAGCAGCTGTACGAGGCCGCCCTGCGCTCCTCCGCCGACGCCCTGAACCGCTGCTTCGCCGAGCCCCTGGACGGGCCTCCCACGGAGCGGCTCGGCCGGGTGCTCGACCGCTACCTGGCCTTCGTGGACGGGCACGACGCCGGGTTCAGCGCCCTGCTGCGCGGCGGCAGCGTCGTCGAGACCCCGCAGACCACGGCGATCGTGGACGAGGTGCGGCGGGCCGCCGCCGAGCAGATCCTCCTCCACCTCGGGGTGGAGCGGCCGGGCCTCCGGCTCGGGATGCTGGTCCGAACGTGGATCGCCGCCGTGGAGGCCGCCTCGCTCATCTGGCTGGGCGAGGAGAAGCGGCCCCCGGCGGCGGAGCTGCGCGACTGGATGGTGGACCACCTGGTCGCCCTGCTCACCGCGACGGCGGCGGGCGACGGGGAGACGATGGGGGTCGTCCGGCGGCTGCTCGCCCAGGAGACGCCCGAGGGGCCGGTGGCGGCCCTGGCCCGCCGGGTGATCCCGGTGGTGAGCGAGGCGGCCCACCTGCTGTGAGCCGCGCGGGGGGCCAGTGGGGCCGTACGCGGGGCCGGTGGAGCCGTACGCGGGGACGGCGAGCCCCTCGCGGGAGCGGCGGGAGAGACTGGAGGGGTGAGAAGCGAGAACACCCCCTTCCGCGGCGGACCCCTGGACGGCCGGGTCCTGCCGATCCTGCTCGGCCCGACCGGCCACCCGCCGAGGTGGTACGAGGTCCCGGTCCCGGCGCACGACGGGAACCCACCGACGGTGTACGCCTACCGGCGCGAGCCCGCCGGGTACACGAAGCGGCTCGGCCTCCAGCGCGGCTGGGTCTACGCGTACGCGCCCGGGGGCCGGGAGCGGCGCGAGCTGAAGTGGCCGTGGTCGAAGCCGGGCGGGAGGGCCGCCGACTCCGGTCCGACCGGATGAGTCCGGCCGGGTGAGTCCGACCGGGTGAGTCCGACCGGGTGAGTCCGACCGGGTGAGTCCGACCGGGTGAGGGCACCGGACGCGCCCTCGTTCATCCGGTAATCGCACAAAATAAACCGTCATCATCCCCCTGGAGGTGGTGACGTGTCACGAAGGCTGCTGCGCACGGTCTGCACGGGAGCGCTCGCCGCGCTGACGGCGCTCACGGGACCGGTCACGGCGGGCGCCGACCCGGCGGACCCGCCCGTGGAGCCTCCGGCTCGGGCCCCGATCGCCCGGCCGGACCCGGAGCGGGAACCGGTGGGCCCGGTGGACCCGAAGGTCCCCGTGCCGACGGCCTCCACCGCCCCCACCGGCCCGGAGGACACGGAACCGGACGACGACGCCGCCGCCCTCGCGCCTCCCGGCGGCACCTCGGTCACCGGCCTGCTCACCCGGCTGCGCACCCTCTACCGGCAGGCCGAGGAGGCCACCGAGCGGTACAACGCCGCCGAGGAGCGGCTGAGGCTCCGGACCGCCGACGCGAAGGACCTCGCGGTCCGGCTCACCACCGCGCGGAAGGCCCTGGACCGGGAGCGCGCCCAGGCGGGGCGGATCGCCCGGGAGCAGTACCAGGGCAGGTCGGAGCTCTCCTCGTACCTGGACGTGCTCTTCGCCCCGGACCCCCGGGCGGCCATGGACCGGGAGCGGCTGGCGGCCCGGGAGGGCCGGGACCGGGCCGGGACCGTCGCCCGGCTCGAAACGGCCGCCCGCCGGGCCGACGCCCTCGCGAGCGCCTCCCACAAGGCCCTGGACCGGCAGCGGCGCCTCACCGCCGAGCAGCGCACCCGGAGCGACGAGGTCCGGACGAAACTGAAGGAGGTCGAGAAACTCCTCGCCGCCCTCTCCCCGACCCAACTCACCCGCCTCACGGAACTGGAGCGGACGCAGACGGCGGGCGCCCAGCGCGAACTGCTGGACTCCGGCGTCCTGGACGGCCCGCGCACCCCGTCCCAAGCGGGCGCGGAGGCCCTGCGGTTCGCGGTGGCACAGATCGGCAAGCCGTACGAGTGGGGGGCGGAGGGCCCGGAGGCGTACGACTGCTCGGGCCTGACGCAGCGGGCGTGGGCGGCGGCGGGCCGCGAGATCCCCCGGACCAGCCAGGAGCAATGGGCGACGCTCCCCCGGGTCCCCCTCGCGAAGCTGCGCCCCGGGGACCTGGTGCTCTACTTCCCGGGCGCGACCCACGTGGCGGTCTATCTGGGCGAGGGCCTGGTGGTCCAGGCCCCGCGCCCCGGCGCGAAGGTGAAGGTCTCCCCCCTCGCCGCGAACCCCCTGCTCGGAGCCGTACGCCCGGACCCGGACGACACGGCCCTGGCCTCGTACGCCCCACCGGACCTTCCGGAGGGCGCGAGGACGGGCGGGGACGAGGGCTTCGACCACGCCTGAACCGCCCGGCCGGGCGCTCGGTCCACGAGCGTGACGAGCCCGAGCACCCAGATCTCCACGTTCAGGAGGACACCCACCGCACAGCCGCCGACGGGCCACCGCCACGACCGGTTTTCGGCGGTCGTGGCGGTGGCCCGTCCTCGTCAGTCCTGGGTCAGCGACGCCAGGTACGCGCCCGTCTTCTCCGGGTCGTAGAAGAAGTTCTCGAAGTCGGAGGGGTCGTTGAAGCCGTTGGCGAAGCGGTCGGCGGCGGGCTGGAGTTGGCCGGCGGCACCGAGGAGGTTGAGGACGTGCTCCGGGGGCGGGGCCAGCATCGCGTTCGTCCACTTGGTGACGTGTTGGGCCGTCTGCCAGTAGCGGTCGAAGGTGGCGCGCATCCAGGCCTCGTCGAAGGGCGCGTCGCCCTGTTCGACGATCGAGGAGAGGTACGCGGCCGCGCACTTGGAGGCCGAGTTGGAGCCCTGGCCGGTGACCGGGTCGTTGGCGACGACGACGTCCGCGACGCCGAGGACCAGGCCGCCGCCGGGGAGCCGGCCGACCGGGTTGCGGACGGTCGGGGCGTACCGGCCGGCGAGGGTGCCGCCCGCGTCGGTCAGTTCGACCTTAGTGGCCCGCGCGTACTCCCACGGCGTGAACCGCTCCATCAGCTCCAGCGTGAGCGCCAGGTGCTCGGAGGGGTCCTTGACGCCCTTGAAGACGTCGAGCGGGCCGCCGGGGATCCCCTCCCAGAAGAGGATGTCGGCGCGGCCGCCGGTGGTGAGGGTCGGCATGACGAACAGCTCGCCGACGCCCGGCACGACGTTGCAGCGGACCGCGTCGAAGTCCGGGTGCTCGGGGCGCGGGCCGAGGCCGTGGACGTACGCGACGGCGAGCGCCCGCTGCGGCTCGGTGTGCGGGGAGCGGGACGCGTCCCGCTCGAACATGGAGACCAGCTCGCCCTTGCCGGCGGCGACGAGCACCAGGTCGTAGTTGCGGGAGAAGTAGTCGAGGTCCCCGACGGCCGCGCCGTGGATGACGAGCTGGCCGCCGCGCTGGGCGAAGGTCTCCATCCAGCCGGCCATCTTGACCCGCTGGTCGACGGACTGGGCGTACCCGTCCAGCCTGCCGACCCAGTCGATGAGGCGGGAGGAGTCGGGGCCCGCGACGGAGACGCCGAGACCCTCGATGCGGGGCGCCTGGGACTCCCAGAAGTTGAGCCCGAGGTCCCGCTCGTGCTGGAGGGCGGTGTCGAACATGCACTGGGTGGACATGACCCGGCCGGCGCGGATCTCGTCCGCCGTCCGGTTCGACATGAGGGTGACCTCGTACCCCCGCGACTGCAGTCCGAGGGCGAGCTGGAGACCGGACTGTCCGGCCCCGACTATGAGTATCTTCCGCATGGGTGGTGCTCCTGGCGTGGCGTCAATGAGGGGGAGGCGGGCTATTCGGGGGTGGCGTCCAGGGCGTGCGCGACCATGGCGAGCAGGGTCTCCACGACGCTGTAGCGCTTGCGCGCGTCCATGATCGCCACGGGGACGTGCGGGGGCACGGTCAGCGCCTCCCTGACGTCCTCCGCCTCGAACGGCTCGCTGCCCTCGAAGTGGTTGACCGCCACGATGTACGGGAGCCCGCAGCTCTCGAAGTAGTCGAGGGCCGGGAAGCAGTCGGTGAGGCGCCGGGTGTCGGCGAGCACGATCGCCCCGATCGCGCCGCGCACCAGGTCGTCCCACATGAACCAGAAGCGCTGCTGTCCCGGCGTGCCGAAGACGTAGAGCACCAGGTCGTCGTCGAGCGTGATCCGGCCGAAGTCCATCGCCACCGTGGTGGTGAGCTTGTCCGGGGTGGCGGTGAGGTCGTCGGTGTCCTCGCTCGCCCGGGTCATCAGGGCCTCGGTCTGGAGCGGGGTGATCTCGGAGACCGCCCGGACGAAGGTGGTCTTGCCCACGCCGAAGCCGCCCGCGACGACGATCTTCGTCGCCGTGGGGGCGCGGGTGTGGTCGAGCTGCCAGTCCTGCGCGCCGTCCTCGGCGTCCGGTGCGAGCGGATCGGGGCGGGGCTGCGCGGGGATGCCGACGGCCGCCGGGGCGGCGGGGCCGGCTTCGGCGACGCCTCCGGGGACGGGGACGGTCCCGGAGACGGCGGAGGCGTCAGAGACGACGGAGTCCACTCAGCACCCTTTCGAGGAGCGCGCGGTCGGGCTGGCCGGTGCCGTGACCGGTCCCGTACACACGGATCTTTCCCTGGTCGGCCAGGTCGCTGAGGAGCACCCGGACGACGCCCAACGGCATCTTCAGAAGCGCCGAGATCTCCGCCACCGTCCGCATCCGGCGGCAGATCTCGACGATGGCCCGCATCTCCGGCATCAGACCGCGGGCGCCGGGCCCGCCGTCCGTCAGGACCTTGCGCGCGGCGGGCGCTTCGAGCGCCGCCACGAAGGTCTCGACGAGCAGGACGTGGCCGAAGCGGGTACGGCCGCCGGTCAGCGAGTAGGGGCGCACGCGCGCGGGGCGGCGCCCCTCTCCCCGTACCGGCAGCTTGAAGGAGTGAGGAACCGAGGACATGGCCGTCACTGGGGGCTCTCCAACGATTTGCGCAGCTCGCTGCGGACTTCGGGGGTGAGTACGTGACCGGCGCGGCCCACGAAGAGCGCCATGTGGTACGCCACGACGCTCATGTCGCAGTCGGGCGTGGCGTGCACGCCGAGCAGCGAGCCGTCGCTGATCGACATGACGAAGACGCTGCCCTCGTCCATCGCCACCATGGTCTGCTTGACCCCGCCGCCGTCCATCAGGCGCGCGGCGCCGATGGTGAGGCTGCCGATGCCGGAGACGATGGTGGCCAGGTCGGCGCTGGAGCCGCGCGGCCCCTGGGGACGGCCGGCTTCCTCGGCGGCCGTGGTGTCCTGCTGGGTGGCGGGGTCCGAGGACAGCAGCATCAGGCCGTCCGAGGACACGACGGCGACCGAGCGGACCCCGGGCACCTCCTCGACCAGATTTCCCAGCAGCCATTGCAGGTTGCGGGCTTCCGTACTCAGTCCGAACGTTCCCGTCGCGGTCAACTGCGTGCCTCCTCGACTGTGTCCCCCGTCTTCTCCTCTGTACGTGCGGTCCTTGCGTCCGCTATCCCCGTCGTGCCCCTCTCCGCCTCCACGTCCCGGCGCCCGGCCTCGGCGCCCCGGTGGAAGCCGCCGAGCCGGCGGCGCAGGGCCTCGGCGTCCACGCCGCCGCCCCGGGGAGCGGCGGCGGGTCCGGCCTGGCGCACCACCTGGGGGGTGCGCTTGGGCAGGCCCTTGTCGGTGACCCGTTCCCACTGCCCGGAACGCGGCCCGGGAAGCGGCTGGTCGGCGACGGGTTCCGCCGGAACGACGGGCTGTGCCGGGGTGGTGTCGGCGTCCGCGTCGGCCGCGCGCTCGTGGGCGTCCGGCTCCGGTGGCGGGGCGGGGAGGCGGACCTGGAGCGTGGTCTCGGAGACGGACTCCGGGGCGTGGGCCGCTTCCCTCGCGTACGACTCCGAGGGCGCGGGCTCGGGCTCGGGGACGTACGGCTCCTCGGCCGTCCGCCGCGGTTCCGGGTCGTACGGCTCCTCGGGGACGGCATCCGGCTCGTACGGCTCCTCCGCCGTGTCCTCCGGGTGGCCCCCGGAGGGCGCCGCCTCCGCGAACGCGCGTTCCGCCGCTTCCACCAGCGGGTCGCGGGTGCGGGACGGCAGGGTGTTGGAGTTGGCCTCCGCGACCGAGCCGGGGAGCTGGATGACGGGGGCCGTGCCCGGGCCCCGTACGGGCTCCGTCACGGCCGCCGGCGGGGCGGTGGGCAGCAGGGGCAGCGGCAGGACCACGACGGCCGCCGTGCCGCCCGGCTGCTGCTCGCGCAGCTCGACGCGGACGCCGTGGCGGGCGGCGAGCAGGGCGACGACCCTCATGCCGAGCCCCTCGCCCTCGAAGGCGTCCGGGTCGGCCTCGGCCAGGCGGGCGTTCAGCTCGGCGAAGCGGGCGGGGGTCATGCCGATGCCGGAGTCCTGGACGGAGAGCATCACCTCGCCGGTCTCCAGGAGCCAGCCGGAGAGCTGGACCTCGGCGTCGGGCGGCGAGAAGGAGGTGGCGTTCTCCAGGAGCTCCGCGACCAGGTGGCTCAGGTCGTCCGCGGCGAAGCCGGCGATCTGGGCGTGCGGCGGCAGGGACTGGATGGTGACCCGCTCGTACCGCTCGATCTCGCTGACGGCGGCGCGCAGCACGTCGACGAGCGGGACGGCCCCGGCGTGCCCGTGGACGTGCTCGTGGCCGGCCAGGACGAGGAGGTTCTCGCTGTGGCGGCGCATGACGGTCGCCATGTGGTCGAGCTTGAAGAGGGTGCCGAGGCGGTCCGGGTCCTGCTCGCGCTCCTCCAGCTTCTCGATGACGCCGAGCTGCCGCTCGACGAGCCCGAGGTTGCGCAGGGAGAGGTTGACGAAGGTGTGCCGGACGGTACCGCGGAGCTTTTCGAGCTCGGCGGTGAGGAGGGCGACCTGCCCCTGGAGCTCGGCGCGCTGGGCGGCCAGCTCGGCGGCGAGGGCCTCCTTGTCGGCGGCCAGGTCGGTGCGCTCGGCGGTGAGGTGTCCGGTGCGGGCGGCGAGGCCGGCGAGCTTGCCGTGCAGGGTGTTGAGGGAGCGGACGGCCTGGGCGAACTCGTCGTTGCGGCCGGTGAAGCGGACCGGCTCCTCGGTCTGCGGCTCGGGGGCGGCGGCGAGCCGGGCGGCGCCGATGCGGAGGACGGCGAGCGGCCGGGTGAGGCTGCGGGCGACGTACGTGGAGACGCCGACGGCGACGAGGAGACAGCCGCCGAGGAAGGCGAGGCGCAGTTCGAGCGCGGTGACGTCGTCGTCGCGGAGCGCGGAGAGGCGTTCGACGCGCTGGGCGGCGAGGGCGGACTCGACGCCGCGCATCTGCTCGACGCGGGCGGAGAGCGCGGCCTCCAGGGCGGCCGGGTCGGTCTTGCGCTCGGCGTCGGTCAGCCGGGGCTGGTCGGTGAGGGAGGCGAGGGAGCGCTCGGCGCTCTTGACGTCGGGTCCGGCGACGGTGCCGGCGAGCGAGTCGCGGGCGGCGGCCCCGGCGGCCTGGTCGAAGTCGCCGAGGGCGGCGAGTTCGCGGACGCGGGCCTGCTGGGCGGCGGCGGTGAGGCGGTCGCGTGTCTGGTTCGCCTCCGCCGTGCCCTTCGGCTCCTCGGGGACGTAGGTGCCGGTGGTGGCGTCGTAGCGGAACTCGCCGGTGGGCTCGGGCTGGGGCACGGCGAGCGCGGCGAGGAGCAGGCCGCGGGTGGCGGAGGCCTGTTCGACGGCGCGGCCGAGGGCGGCGGGGGCGCGGGTGGCCTCGGTGAGCGAGGGGTCGGCGGCGCGGGCCGGGGTCCGGTCGGCCAGCTCGTCGGCGAGGGCCTGGAGCTTGTCGATGACGTCCGAGTACGCCTTGTGGGCCTCCAGGGCCGTGCCCTTGCCGGTGAGGGCGGCGCGGCGGACGGAGGGGACGCCTGCGAGGTCGCGGCGGAGCTCCGTGGAGGCGGCGGGGCGGATCTCGTCGATCTGCCGGTCGACGCGGGTGGAGCGGACGGTGGTGACCCGGCGCTTCTTCCCGGCGTCGCCGGTCTGGGCGTCGCGTCCGGCGGCGATGTACGCGACGACCTCGTCGCGCTCGTCGGCGAGGGAGTGCGCGAGGGTGACGGCCTGTCGGTCGAGTTCGGCGAGGGTGACCAGGCGCTGGGAGTCGGTGAGCTCGGCGGAGGCGGCGAGGATCGCGGGAGCTCCGGCGGCGAGGACGGTGACGCCCACGAGGGCGACGCCGGCGACGAGGCGGTTGCGGACGCGCTTGGCGCGGCCGGCGGGTGCGGCGGGCTGCGCGGGGGCGTGCGGCTGTGTCGGGGCCCGGTCGGGGGCGGCCGCGCCTCCGGCGGGGGCCGTGGCGGCGCCCGGGGCCGGCGGTACACCGGTGTTCTGGCTCCGCGTGCCGTTCTTGCTCCGAGGCCGCTTCATCTGCACCGGTGCTCGCATTCTTGACTCGTCCAGCCACAAAGCAGAGGTGACGGCCGATCACATGGAGCGCCCCCACCCCCGATACGGCTTCCGACCATTCCAGCGCTTCCGGGAAGGGGACGGGCATCGGCCGCTCCGCCACCCGAACGAGTGAACAACACTCCCGAGTTGGCGAACAACTTCCCCGGACGGGGTCCGAAGGCCCGGGAGCGGCCCCGGTTGGATCTTCCGGGCGGCCTTTGGCAGGATGCCCGCCCGCAGGTCCGCGACGGCGTCCGTTCCGCTCCTTCCTCCGTGTCCGCCCGGTTGGTACAGGCCTTTTCCCGTCATTCGCGGGTCCGGTGAAGGGTTGGTGGGGACGGGCGCGGGTCCGGGCACACTGGGCTCCATGCGCAGCGACGTCCTCTCCCTTCCCGGCAGCCCCGAACGCCCCAATGAGGACTGGACGGCCACCGTCCTGTTCGCGGCGGAGGGCAGGGGGACGCTCGTCCTCCTCGACGGCGTCACACCGCCCGCCGGCGACGACGGTTGTGTGCACGGCGTGCCGTGGTTCGCCGCCCGCCTCGGCGGGGCTTTGACCGAACTGTCCGCTTCCCGGCCGGACGTCTCCCTGTCCGAGATCCTCTCCCTGGCAATCCGGCGCACCGCGGACGCCCATCGGGGGAGCTGTGACCTTTCTCACGTAAGGACGCCTCAGGCAACCGTGGTCCTCGCCCGCTGGGACGGGGCGGTGGTCGAGCACCTCGTCCTCTCCGACTCGGTCCTCCTCCTGGAGGGGCCGGACGGGGCGGTACGGGCGGTGCTGGACGACCGGCTGGACCGGGTGCCGGCCGAGGTGCTGCGCTCCGTGGCGGCGACGGACCGGCTGCGGAACCGGGAGGGCGGCTTCTTCACGGCGGCGGCCGATCCGGCGGTCGCGGAGCGGGCGGTGACCGGGACGGTGCCGCGCGCGGAGGTGCGGGCTCTGGCGGCGCTCACGGACGGGGCGAGCCGCTGGGTGGACCTGTTCGGCGAGGGCGACTGGGCGGACTGCTTCGGCGTCCTGCGGACGGAGGGACCGGCCGGGCTGCTGCGGCGGGTGCGGGAGCGGGAGGTCGCGGACGCGGCGGCGGGGGGCGTACGGCGCTGGAAGCGGCACGACGACGCGACGGCGGCGTACGTGGAGCTGACGCTGCCGGGGTGACTGGACCTTCAGCCCTCCGCCCGTACGTTGAAGTGGTTCAGGAGGCGGGCCAGCTCGGCGACCTCCGCGCGGTCCCAGTCCGCGAGCTTGCGGACGTAGCGCTCGCGCCGGGCGTCGCGGACGCGGCGGAAGCGGTTGCGGCCCTCCTCGGTGAGGCGGACGAGGGAGGCCCGGCCGTCGGCGGGGTCGGGGTCGCGGGCGACGAGACCGAGGTCTTCGAGCGCCCTGAGCTGGCGGCTCATGGTCGCCTTGCCGACCCCGAAGTACCCGGCGAGCTCGGTGGCCCGCTGCGGCCCGGCGTCATCGAGCCGCACGAAGAGCCCATAGGCGGCGGGCTCCAACTCGGGATGCACCTCCCGGGCCATCTCCCCGGACTGCGCCCGCGCCCGCCGCAGAAAGACCGCCAGCTCACGCTCCAGAGCGAGGAACTCCCGGTCCACGGGGGGCGACGGGACGGGCCCGGCTCCGCCGGGGGTCGATGGGGCGGCCTGTCCCTGGCCGGGGGCCTGTGCCGCGATTCCGGTCCCACCGGGGACAGTCGGGGCGGCCTCGGCCCCATCCTGGGCGGGGGCCGACGAAGCGGCTCGGGCCTCACGCGGCGCCGAAGGCGTGGCCCCGGTCCCGCCAGGGGACGGCGAGGCGGCTCGGGCCTCGCCCGGCGCCGGAGGCACGGACCCGCCCCCGCCAAGGGCCGACAGGCCAGGCGCCCCGCCCCCGCTCAGGGCCCGCGGGATGCCCCCGCCCTCGCGTCCCGTACCGCTTCCCTGCACGTCAGTGCCTCCCGCGTGTTTTCCGTGGCGTGCTTCCGCCACGCCCGCGGCCTTTCGGTCGCTGAAAGTTTCTTCCCGTCGCGGCCGTTTCCGCAGCTCTTCCAGTATTTCGCAGGAGTAGACCAACGGCGGCGACCAGGTCCCCTTCCACGGGCGGGTCTACGTGCGTAGCGTCGTTTCCGCCACCCCACTGACATGTCCACACCAGGACGTGTCGCCCCTCTCCCCACGAGCCTTTCGGAGGCACGCGATGCGTGTGCACAGATCCGGAACGACCCTCGCCGGCGCCGCCCTCGCGGCCCTGGCCCTCCTCCTCCCCCTCGCGGGCCCCGCCGGAGCCGCCCCGGACGCGGACGTCCGGAAGGCGCCCGCCCGCGGCACCGCCAGCATGGGCATGGGCGTCCTCGCGCACGACGGGCGCGACGGCACCCCCGGCGCGCCGACCCGGGCCGTCCAGACGGAGGGCGTGGACGTCTCCAGCCACCAGGGGAACGTCGCCTGGTCCACCCTGTGGAACAGCGGCGTCCGGTGGGCCTACGTCAAGGCGACGGAGGGCACCTACTACAAGAACACCTTCTTCACGCAGCAGTACAACGGCTCGTACGACGTCGGCATGATCCGGGGCACGTACCACTTCGCCACCCCGGACACCACGGGCGGCGCGGCCCAGGCCGACTACTTCGTCGACAACGGCGGCGGCTGGTCGAAGGACGGCAGGACCCTGCCGGGCGTGCTCGACATCGAGTGGAACCCGTACGGCGCGACCTGCTACGGCAAGACCCAGGCCGGGATGGTGACCTGGATCCGCGACTTCCTGAACCGCTACAAGGCCCGGACCGGGCGGGACGCCGTCATCTACACGGCGACGAGCTGGTGGACCCAGTGCACCGGCAACCACGCCGGCTTCGGCGCGACCAACCCGCTGTGGGTCGCGCGGTACGCCTCCGCCGTGGGGACGCTGCCGGCCGGCTGGGAGTACTACACGATGTGGCAGTACACCTCCACCGGCCCGACGGTCGGCGACCACAACCGCTTCAACGGGGACCTCTCGCGGGTGCGGGCGCTCGCGAACGGCTGACGTCTTCCCCGTACGCCCCCCTTCCCGCGGCCTCCCGGGCGCACAGCGCGCCCCGGGGGGCCGCACCCGTTTTTTCCCTCCACCCCCTTGCTCATTGGTATGGACCAATGCGAGGCTCTACGGCGGTCGCCCGGGTTTCAACTTCCGCGCGTCCCGCGCGCGTTGCTCGTTCCGTACTCCCCCACGCACGAGAGAGAGCCCCCGCATGTCCTCCCTGCCTTCCGTCCGCCGCGCCACCGCCGCCGGTGCCGCGGCCCTGTCCGCCGCCGCGCTCGTCGGTCTCACCCCCACGGCGGCCAGTGCCCACGGGGCCGTCTTCAACCCCGTGAGCCGGGTGGCCGCCTGTTACGCCGAAGGCCCCGAGACGCCCAGGTCACAGGTGTGCAAGGACCTCGTCGCCGACTCCGGCACCCAGCCGCTCTACGACTGGAACGAGGTCAACATCGCCAACGCGGACGGACAGCACCGCTCCCTCATCCCGGACGGCAAGCTCTGCTCGGCGAACCGCGAGAAGTACCGGGCCCTGGACTGGGCGCGCACCGACTGGCCCGCGACGGCGGTCGCCGCCGGCTCCTTCGACTTCAAGGTCCGGGCGACGGCGGCCCATTCGGGCACCATGACGGTCTACATCACCAAGGCCGGCTTCGACCCGACCCAGCCCCTGAAGTGGTCGGACCTGGACGCCACCCCGGTCGCGGTCCACCACACCACCCGCACCGCCACCGACGGCTACTACAACTTCACCGGCACCCTGCCGGCCCGCACCGGCCGTCACATCGTCTACAAGGTGTGGCAGCGCAACGACAGCCCCGAGGCCTTCTACAGCTGCTCGGACGTCACCTTCGGCGGTACGGCGGCCAAGGCCGCGACCCCGGCGAAGGCCCCGACCGAGGCGGGCATCGCGGCGGGCGCCGCCCTGTCCACCGTGAGCCACGCGGGCCACGGCGGCGACGAGCGGCCCCCGGCGCTCTCCGCCGAAGCCGCCGGAACCTCCTCCCCCCTGGTCCCGGCCCTCGCGGGCGCGGGCGCCCTCGCCGCCTTCGCGGCGGGCAGCCTGCTCCTGGGCCGCCGCCGGAACACGTCCGCCTCCTGACGCGCCCCCCACGCGTCCTCCGGGGCGCCGCCCGGTCCCGCTCGGGCCGGGCGGCCCCTAGGAGCCGGACGGCCCGAGCGGGAAGAGGGCGGTGAGCCGGGGCAGGGCCAACCCCTCCGGCCCGGCCGCCCCGCGCTCCCCGTCCTCTTCCCCCTCGTCCTCCTCCAAGGCCTCCGCGGCCTCCACCGCTTCGAGGAAGTCCTCCCCGTCGTCGTCCTCCTGGCCGGTCAGCTCGTCGTACGCGTCCTGGGCGACGTAGTCGAGCTCCTCCCACTCGGGCCACTCGTCGTCGTCCCAGTCGCCGTGGTACCGCCCCGCGAGCGCCCGTACGTCGGACACGTCGGCCAGCGCGTCCGGGTCGGCGAGCACCGACGCGTACACCTTCCGTCCCTGGCCCACCAGCCAGAGCGTGAAGTAGTGGAAGCCGTCGTCCGTGCAGCGGCCGCCCTCGATCCGGTCCGCCGCCCGCCACAGCGCGTGCGTGTCGGCCGCCCCGCACGCCTTCTCCAGGCGCACCTGGAACGCCACGCTCTCCTCGGCCGGACGCCGCAGCAGCTCCCCCTCCAGCCACTCCAGCCGCTCGTCCCGGGTGCCGGGGCGGCCGCTCAACTCGTCGATGAGAGCCCAGAAGGCGTCTTCGTTCATGCGTACGATCATGACAGCCGGGACTGACATCGCGGAGCCGCCCCCGGACCGGTGTCCGGACGTGCCGGAGCGGGGTGTCCCCGAGGGAACACCCCGCTCTCGACCAGGGGTTACGCGGCCACGCCCACCGGCACCTCCGCCGGGGCGAGGGCGATCTCCAGGACCTGCCGGACGTCCGTCACGGGGTGGACCTCCAGCTTCTCCAGGATCTCGGCCGGGACGTCGTCCAGGTCGGCCTCGTTCCGCTTGGGGATCACGACCGTGGTGATGCCCGCCCGGTGCGCGGCGAGCAGCTTCTGCTTCACGCCGCCGATGGGCAGGACCCGGCCGGTGAGGGAGACCTCGCCGGTCATGGCCACGTCCGTGCGGACGAGCCGGCCGCTCAGCAGGGAGGCGAGGGCGGTCGTCATCGTGATGCCCGCGCTGGGCCCGTCCTTGGGGACCGCGCCCGCCGGGAAGTGGATGTGCACGCCCCGGTCCTTGAGGCCGGTGACGGGCAGCTCCAGCTCCGCGCCGTGCGAGCGGAGGAAGGAGAGCGCGATCCGCGCCGACTCCTTCATCACGTCGCCCAGCTGTCCGGTGAGGGTGAGCCCCGCGGCGCCGGTCTCCGGGTCGGCCAGGGAGGCCTCCACGAAGAGGACGTCGCCGCCCGCGCCGGTCACCGCGAGTCCGGTGGCGACGCCCGGCACGGCCGTCCGGCGCTCGGCCGGGTCCTGCGCCGACTCGGGCACATGGTGCGGGCGCCCGATCAGCTCCCGCAGGTCCTCCGGGCGGACCGTGAACGGCAGCGCGCGGTCGCCCAGTTCGTGCTGGGCCGCGACCTTCCGCAGCAGCCGGGAGATCGACCGCTCCAGGGTGCGGACGCCGGCCTCGCGGGTGTACTCGCCGGCCAGCTTCCGCAGCGACGCCTCCTCCAGGACGACCTCGCCGGGCTCCAGGCCCGCCCGCTCCAGCTGCCGGGGCAGCAGGTGGTCGCGGGCGATGACGACCTTCTCGTCCTCGGTGTAGCCGTCGAGCCGCACCAGTTCCATGCGGTCGAGGAGCGCCTCCGGGATGGACTCCAGGACGTTCGCGGTGGCCAGGAAGACCACGTCGGAGAGGTCGAGCTCGACCTCCAGGTAGTGGTCGCGGAAGGTGTGGTTCTGCGCCGGGTCGAGGACTTCGAGGAGCGCCGCCGCGGGGTCGCCGCGGAAGTCGGAGCCGACCTTGTCGATCTCGTCGAGCAGGACCACCGGGTTCATGGACCCGGCCTCCTTGATCGCGCGGACGATCCGGCCGGGCAGGGCGCCCACGTACGTGCGCCGGTGGCCGCGGATCTCCGCCTCGTCCCGGACGCCGCCGAGGGCGACCCGGACGAACTCGCGGCCCATCGCGTGGGCGACGGACTCGCCGAGGGAGGTCTTGCCGACGCCGGGCGGGCCGACGAGGGCGAGGACGGCTCCGCCCCGGCGCCCGCCGACCACGCCGAGACCGCGGTCGGCGCGCCGCTTGCGCACCGCCAGGTACTCGGTGATCCGCTCCTTCACGTCGTCCAGGCCGGCGTGCTCGGCGTCGAGCACCGCGCGGGCGCCCCGGATGTCGTACCGGTCCTCGGTCCGCTCGTTCCAGGGGAGTTCGAGGATCGTGTCGAGCCAGGTGCGGATCCAGGAGCCCTCGGGGGACTGGTCACTGGACCGCTCCAGCTTCTCGACCTCCTTGAGGGCGGCCTCCCGCACCTTCTCGGGCAGGTCGGCGGCCTCCACGCGGGCGCGGTAGTCGTCGGACTCGTCGCCCTCGGCCTCGCCGTTGAGGTCGCGGAGCTCCTTGCGGACGGCTTCGAGCTGGCGGCGGAGCAGGAACTCGCGCTGCTGCTTGTCGACGCCCTCCTGGACGTCCTTGGCGATGGTCTCGGCGACGTCCTGCTCGGCGAGGTGCTCGCGGAGCTGGGCGGTGGCCAGGCGCAGCCGGGCGACCGGGTCGGCGGTCTCCAGGAGCTCGATCCGCTGGGCGACGGTCAGGAAGGGCGAGTAGCCGGAGTTGTCGGCGAGGGCGCCGACGCCGTCGATCTGCTGGACGCGGTCGACGACCTGCCAGGCCCCGCGCTTCTTGAGCCAGGTGGTGGCCAGCGCCTTGTACTCCTTGACCAGCTCGGTCACGGAGCCGGGCAGCGGGTCGGGCAGGGTCTCCTCGACGGCGGTGCCCTCGACCCACAGGGCGGCGCCGGGGCCGGTCGTCCCGGCACCGATGCGGACGCGGCCGCGACCGCGCACGAGCGCGCCCGGGTCCCCGTCGGACAGGCGTCCCACCTGCTCGACGGTCCCGAGGACGCCGGTGGCGGCGTAGGTGCCGTCGACGCGGGGCACGAGCAGCACCCGCGGCTTTCCCCCGCCCGGCCGCGCGGCGGCCTGGGCGGCCTCGACGGCGGCCCGTACGTCGTTGTCGGACAGGTCCAGCGGCACCACCATTCCGGGCAGCACGACCTCGTCGTCGAGCGGCAGCACAGGCAGAGTGAGCGGCGCGGACGCCATGGACTCGGAAGCCATGATCTCCCCTTCGGCAGTCAAGTTGAGCTGTATGGACTCAATGCTTGTGAGCCCATCGATGTTCCCGGACACCTGTTCGCTCTGAGCGATCACTCTCGCGCGCCTCGCCGAACAGCAGATGTAATACCTCCATGGATATGCGAGCCATTACATCGGCGTGGGTGGAGGGCTGGACCGTCTCCCGGGGCACCCCGGCCGCCGTCGACCAGCCGTGGGGGTACCGGATCGACGTGGGGCTCCCCCGGCACGTCCTGCGGCACGTGCTGCCCGCGCCCGACGCGGTCACCGTCGGCGCGCTCTGCGGGCGGCTCACCGAGCCGTACAGCTGGCTCAAGGTGATGGCGGATGCCGAGGAGGTGGCGCCGTGGATCACCGAGGGGTGGACGATCCCCGACGATCCCGGCTTCATGATGGTCAAGGCGCTGGACCCCGGCGCCCGCCCCGCGCCGCCCGAGGGGTACGCCCGGAACGTCGAGGTCCGGGACGGCGTCGTCCGGGTCCGGATCCTCGCCCCGGACGGCACCCTCGCCGCCCGGGGGCAGATCGCCCCGACCGGCGCCACCGCCGTCGCCGACCAGATCGAGACGGACCCGGCGCACCGGCGCCGGGGCCTCGGCGCGAACGTCATGCTCACCCTGGAGGCCGCCGCCGCCCGGGCCGGCGCCACGACCGGGGTCCTCTCCGCGACCACGGACGGCCGAGGGCTCTACGGCGCGCTGGGCTGGGAGTACCGGGGGCCGCTGACCGGGATCGTACGGGGGGAGGTCTGAGCCCCGGACGCTCCGGACGGCGGCGGAATCCCGTCGTCCGGCTGCGGGGAGGCGCCCCGCCGGGCATCCTCCTCCCATGAGTCCCACGAGACGAGGCGTACGGGGAAGACGATGCGGGGCCATGCTGCTCGCGGCGGTCCTGGCGGGCGGCGCGGCCGGCTGCGGCTCGGGCTCCGGGGCTCCCCCGGCACCCGGTGCGCCCGGGACCACGGCCGTGCCGAGCACGTCGGGCCCGAGCACGACCGGGCCGAACCCTCCCGGCACCACGACCAGCCCCGGCACCCCCGGCACCACGACCGGGCCGAGCGCCCCGAGGGACGACCCCCGGCCGGGTCAGGTCCTCGTCCGGGTGACCGTCACCGGCGGTTTCGCCGGGGTCCGGAACCGGCTCGTCGTCCACCGGGACGGGGCGTGGACGGTCATCTCCGGCGACAAGCCGCCCCGGACCGGCCGACAGACCCCCGCCGAGACCGCCGAGCTGCGCGCGGCCCTGGAGGACCCCGCCTTCGCCCTCGTACCGGCGCGGCCGACCGGACGGCCGATCGCCGACGGCTTCCAGTACGAGGTGGCCTACCGCCACCGCGTGGTCGTCGCGGGCGACGGCGAGCGCCCGCCCGCGCTCCAGCGCGTCTTCGACGCCCTCCCGGAGGGCGGACCGCCGACGAGCCCCTGAGGCCGCCGGGGCCCGCCCGCGACAGAGAGGGCGTGCGACTGTCGCGCCCCGCAGGTGCGCGTGACGGCCCTGGACGCGAAGCCGCCGCCGGAGGTGTCGGCGGCCCTCGCCCCGCCGAACGCACGCCTGAAGGGGTTGCCCGGCGCCCCCGTTCGCCAGGTGGCCGGGCAGCGTTCCCATCTGACCCGCCATCCGGCGGCGGACCCCTGCGACCCGGACGAGGTGCCCGTCCGGTGAGGCCCCTCTCCCCCCTTCTCCTCTGCTCCCGTTCCCGTGGCCTGCCCGGCGCGTTCGCCGTTCTCGTCGGTACGACGGCGGTCGCCGCACGGGCCGCCCGATGGCTGGAAACCGCCCCCGGTTACGACCCCTCGGACCGGCTCTCGGTCGTCGTCCTCGGCCCGGCGGGCGCGGCGTGGACGGCGGCGGCGACCGTCTTCGCCGCGGGCACCGCCCTGTACGCGCGGCGGGGCGTCCGGCGTGGGGCCCGGGGGCGGTGAAGGTCCGGCGCGGGCCCGGTCGGGGGTGGGGCGGGGGTGGGAGGGGCGTGGGCGGGGGGTGTCGGGAGGGGCCTCCCGGGCGGGGGCCCGGGGCACGAACGCCCGGTCCCGTAACGCGTTTGTGGTCGTCGCCGTCGCCCGGCGAGGATGGCGGGAACCATCCGACGAGACGACGAGAGCGGAGCGACCGACGATGTCAGGACCCGTGACCCTCGACCGGCGCGAAGGACCCCACGGAGAGGTCGTCCTGCGCCGCCGCGACGAGCACTACGAGATCATCGCCAACGGCACCTTCCTGATGGACACCTCCGACGGGCGTTCCGAACGGCTCCTGATCGACGCGGCCCTCGCCGCGCTCCCCGGGGAGCGCCGGGCCGGCGCCTCCGTGCTCGTCGGCGGGCTCGGCGTCGGCTTCTCCCTCGCCCACGCCGCCGCCGACTCCCGCTGGGGCCGGATCGTGGTCGCCGAGCGCGAGGAGGCGATCATCGACTGGCACCGGCGGGGGCCGCTCGCCGCGATCTCCGGGGCCGCGCTCGCCGACCCCCGGACCGTGATCCTGCACACGGACCTGGTGGAGCACGTCCACACCTCCACCGACACCTACGACGCCCTCTGCCTGGACATCGACAACGGCCCCGACTGGACGGTCACCGAGGACAACGAATCCCTTTACTCCGCCGAGGGGTTGGCGGCCTGCGCGGCCCGGCTGAACCCCGGCGGGATCCTCGCCGTGTGGTCCGCGCGGCCCTCCGGGGATTTCGAAGCAACCTTGCGGAATGCCGGATTCAGCGGGGTACGGACGGAAGAGGTGCCCGTTGCCCGGGGCGTCCCGGACGCGGTCCACCTCGCCGTACGTCCCGGCTGACTCCTGGATAGCCGGGACACCACCGGTACCTCTAGGCTGCTGCACCGACATCGGCGACGCGAGGCGGGGCAATGGAGCAGACACACACCACTCACCACGGTGCGGCGGCCACTCCGGGGGCCCAGCGGCGCGTCCTGGTGGTCGAGGACGACGCCACGATCGTGGAGGCGATCTCCGCCCGCCTGCGCGCCGAGGGCTTCCTCGTGCAGACCGCGACCGACGGTCCCGCCGCCGTCGACGCGGCCGAGGCCTGGCAGCCCGACCTGATGGTCCTGGACATCATGCTGCCCGGTTTCGACGGCCTGGAGGTGTGCCGCAGGGTCCAGGCCCAGCGGCCCGTCCCGGTCCTCATGCTGACCGCCCGCGACGACGAGACCGACATGCTGGTCGGACTCGGCGTCGGCGCGGACGACTACATGACGAAGCCGTTCTCGATGCGCGAGCTGGCCGCCCGGGTGCACGTGCTGCTCCGCCGGGTCGAGCGGGCCGCCCTCGCGGCGGTCACCCCGCGCAGCGGCATCCTGCGCCTGGGCGAACTGGAGATCGACCACGCCCAGCGGCGGGTCCGGGTCCGCACCGAGGACGTGCACCTGACCCCGACCGAGTTCGACCTCCTCGTCTGTCTGGCGAGCACCCCCCGCGCGGTCCTCTCCCGCGAGCAGCTGCTCGCCGAGGTGTGGGACTGGGCGGACGCCTCGGGCACCCGGACCGTGGACAGCCACATCAAGGCGCTGCGCCGGAAGATCGGGGCCGAGCGGATCCGCACGGTCCACGGCGTCGGCTACGCGCTGGAGACCCCGGCGCCATGAGCCCCCGCAGGCCCGGCGGGCCGGAGGAAGCGAAGCGGCCGGAGGAGCGGGGCGGAGCCGGCGGGCCGGGAGCGGCGGACGGGGCGAGCGGGGCGAACGGGCCCGGGAGATCCGGCGGGCCGGGCGTGACGAGCGGGCCGGGCATGACGAGCGGACCGGGCGCGGTCGACGGGCCCGGCGGGCCCCGGGGCGGGCGGCGGCGGCGCCACCGGATCGTGATCTCCATCAAGACCAAGCTCGGCGCGCTCGTCGTCGGGGCGGTCCTGCTGACCTCCTGCCTCGCCCTGGTGGCGATCCGCACGTCCACCGAGTTCCGGTACATCACGATCTTCGCGATGATCGCGACCCTGCTCATCACCCAGTTCGTCGCGCAGTCCCTGACCGCGCCGCTGGACGAGATGACCACGGTGGCCGGGACGATCTCGCGCGGCGACTTCAGCCGCCGGGTGCGGGGCGCGGACCGGCGGGACGAGCTGGGCGACCTCGCGTCCACGATCAACCGCATGGCGGACGACCTGGAGGCCGTGGACCGGCACCGCAAGGAGCTGGTGGCCAACGTCTCGCACGAGCTGCGGACCCCGATCGCCGCGCTGCGGGCCGTCCTGGAGAACGTCGTGGACGGGGTCTCCGAGGCCGATCCCGAGACGATGCGGTCGGCCCTGAAGCAGACCGAGCGGCTGGGACGGCTGGTGGAGACGCTCCTCGACCTGTCACGCCTTGACAACGGTGTCGTGGCCCTGCGGGGAAGCCGTTTCGAGGTCTGGCCGTATCTGTCGGGGGTGCTGCGGGAGGCGAACCTCGCCGCGTCCCAGCGCGGCCTGTCGTCCACCTCGGGCCTGCACAACCGCACGGACGTGCACCTGCACCTGGACGTGTCGCCGCCCGAGCTGGCCGCCCACGCGGACACGGAGCGGCTGCACCAGGTGATGGCGAACCTGATCGACAACGCGGTGAAGCACTCACCGCCGCACGGCCGGGTCACCGTGCGGGCCCGGCGCGGCCCGTATCCGGACTCCCTGGAGCTGGAGGTCGAGGACGAGGGCCCCGGCATCCCGGAGTCCGAGCGGCACAAGGTCTTCCAGCGGTTCAACCGGGGCTCGGCCTCGCGCCGGCAGGGCCCCGGCAGCGACGGCGGGACGGGCCTCGGGCTCGCGATCGCCCGCTGGGCGGTCGATCTGCACGGCGGCGAGATCGGCGTGGCCGAATCATCACGCGGGTGCCGCATCAGAGTCACTCTTCCGGGCAGTCGTCCACCGACGGATTGACGTAGGGTTCGAACCGGAAGAACACGTTCTGCGTGTACGGGGGTGAGACCTCCGCGCACGTGAACGGGGTGCGATCAGGGGTGCGGCCGAAGGGGGCCGTACCGATGCTTTTCCGTACCCTCACACCAGCGGAACCACGCTTGTTTCCCGCCATTCACGGCTCCGAAACACCCCGTCAAGTGTGACTTGCGCGACGTTGGAGTGCCCGGCCTGCACCTCCCGGCCGGACAGGCGTAGCCTTTATTTCCGCTGTCCATCACCTTGTGAAGCGGAAGAGGGCGGTTGCCGCCGTGTCGTCTCAGTCCCCCAGTACCCCGAGCTCCCCGACCGACCAAGACGGGCAGGGCCAGAACCCTGCGACCGCCTTCGGTGCCAATGAGTGGCTCGTCGACGAGATCTACCAGCAGTACCTCCAGGACCCGAATTCGGTCGATCGTGCCTGGTGGGACTTCTTCGCCGACTACAAGCCCGGGACGTCGGAGACCCCGGCCGCCCCGGCGCCCACCCAGAGCACGCCGAGCGCCCCCGCCGCGCCGCAGACGGGCCCCGCACAGGCCGCGCCTGCCGCTCCGGCCTCCGTGCCCGCCCCTGCTCCGGCTCCCGCCGCCCAGAAGCCGGCCGCGGCTCCCGCCGCCCCGGCCGCGGTGAAGGCGGCCCCCGCGGCCGCCAAGCCGGCCGCCGCCCAGGCCGCTCCGGCCGCCGCGAAGCCCGCCGCCAAGGCCGCCCCGGCGACCGAGGCCCCGGCCGGTCCCGAGCTGATCACGCTGCGCGGCCCCGCCGCCGCGGTCGCGAAGAACATGAACGCCTCCCTGGAGGTGCCGACGGCCACGTCCGTCCGCGCCGTCCCGGTGAAGCTGCTCTTCGACAACCGGATCGTGATCAACAACCACCTGAAGCGCGCCCGGGGCGGGAAGATCTCCTTCACGCACCTCATCGGCTACGCGATGGTGCAGGCGATCAAGGCCATGCCGTCCATGAACAACTCCTTCGCGGAGAAGGACGGCAAGCCGACCCTGGTCAAGCCGGAGCACGTGAACTTCGGCCTCGCGATCGACCTGGTGAAGCCCAACGGCGACCGCCAGCTCGTCGTCGCGGGCATCAAGAAGGCCGAGACGCTCAACTTCTTCGAGTTCTGGCAGGCGTACGAGGACATCGTCAAGCGCGCCCGCGTGGGCAAGCTGACGATGGAGGACTTCTCCGGCGTCACCGTCTCCCTGACCAACCCCGGCGGCCTCGGCACGGTCCACTCCGTGCCGCGTCTGATGCCCGGACAGTCGGTCATCATGGGCGTCGGCTCGATGGACTACCCGGCCGAGTTCCAGGGCACCTCCCAGGACACCCTGAACAAGCTGGGCATCTCCAAGGTCATGACCCTGACCTCGACGTACGACCACCGCGTGATCCAGGGCGCCGCCTCCGGCGAGTTCCTGCGGATCGTCGCGAACCTCCTCCTCGGCGAGGAGGGCTTCTACGACGAGATCTTCAAGGCCCTGCGCATCCCCTACGAGCCGGTCCGCTGGCTCCGCGACATCGACGCCTCCCACGACGACGACGTCACCAAGGCCGCGCGCGTCTTCGAGCTGATCCACTCGTACCGGGTCCGCGGCCACGTCATGGCCGACACCGACCCGCTGGAGTACAAGCAGCGCAAGCACCCCGACCTGGACATCACCGAGCACGGCCTCACCCTGTGGGACCTGGAGCGCGAGTTCGCGGTCGGCGGCTTCGCCGGCAAGTCGATGATGAAGCTCCGCGACATCCTCGGCGTGCTCCGCGACTCGTACTGCCGCACCACCGGCGTCGAGTTCATGCACATCCAGGACCCGAAGCAGCGCAAGTGGATCCAGGACCGCGTCGAGCGCCCGCACTCCCGCGTGGAGCGCGAGGAGCAGCTGCGCATCCTGCGCCGGCTGAACGCGGCGGAGGCCTTCGAGACCTTCCTGCAGACCAAGTACGTCGGCCAGAAGCGGTTCTCCCTGGAGGGCGGCGAGTCCGTCATCCCGCTGCTCGACGCGGTCATCGACTCGGCCGCCGAGTCGCGCCTCGACGAGGTCGTCATCGGCATGGCCCACCGCGGCCGGCTGAACGTCCTGGCGAACATCGTCGGCAAGTCGTACGCGCAGATCTTCCGCGAGTTCGAGGGCAACCTCGACCCGAAGTCGATGCACGGCTCCGGCGACGTCAAGTACCACCTGGGCGCCGAGGGCACCTTCACGGGCCTGGACGGCGAGCAGATCAAGGTCTCCCTGGTCGCCAACCCCTCGCACCTGGAGGCGGTCGACCCGGTCCTGGAGGGTGTCGTCCGCGCCAAGCAGGACGTCATCAACAAGGGCGGCACGGACTTCACCGTCCTGCCGATCGCCCTCCACGGCGACGCGGCCTTCGCCGGCCAGGGCGTCGTCGCCGAGACGCTGAACATGTCGCAGCTGCGGGGCTACCGCACCGGCGGCACGGTCCACATCGTCATCAACAACCAGGTCGGCTTCACCGCCGCCCCGGAGTCCTCGCGTTCCTCGATGTACGCGACCGACGTGGCCCGCATGATCGAGGCGCCGATCTTCCACGTGAACGGCGACGACCCGGAGGCCGTGGTCCGCGTCGCGCGGCTCGCCTTCGAGTTCCGCCAGACGTTCAACAAGGACGTCGTGATCGACCTCATCTGCTACCGCCGCCGCGGTCACAACGAGGGCGACAACCCCTCGTTCACCAACCCGCAGATGTACAACCTGATCGACAAGAAGCGTTCGGTGCGCAAGCTGTACACCGAGTCGCTCATCGGTCGCGGCGACATCACCCTGGAAGAGGCGGAGCAGTCGCTCCAGGACTTCCAGGGCCAGCTGGAGAAGGTGTTCGCGGAGGTCCGCGAGGCCACCACGGCCGCCCCGTCCTCGGTGCACGTCCCGGACGCCCAGGCCGAGTTCCCGGTCGCCGTCACCACCGCGGTCTCCCAGGAGGTCGTGAAGCGGATCGCCGAGTCCCAGGTGAACGTCCCGGACCGGATCACGGTCCACCCGCGCCTGCTGCCGCAGATGCAGCGCCGCGCCGCGTCCATCGACGACGGCACCATCGACTGGGGCTTCGGCGAGACCCTCGCCATCGGCTCCCTGCTGATGGAGGGCACCCCGGTCCGGCTCTCCGGCCAGGACTCCCGACGCGGCACCTTCGGCCAGCGCCACGCGGTCCTGGTGGACCAGGAGACCGGCGAGGACTACACCCCGCTGCTCTACCTGGCCGGGGACCAGGCCCACTACAACGTCTACGACTCGCTGCTCAGCGAGTACGCGGCGATGGGCTTCGAGTACGGCTACTCGCTGGCCCGCCCGGACGCCCTGGTCGTCTGGGAGGCCCAGTTCGGCGACTTCGTCAACGGCGCGCAGACCGTCGTCGACGAGTTCATCTCCTCCGCCGAGCAGAAGTGGGGCCAGACCTCCGGCGTCACGCTGCTCCTGCCGCACGGCTACGAGGGCCAGGGCCCGGACCACTCGTCCGCGCGCCCGGAGCGCTTCCTCCAGATGTGCGCCCAGGACAACATGACGGTCGCCATGCCGACGCTGCCGTCGAACTACTTCCACCTGCTGCGCTGGCAGGTCCACAACCCGCACCACAAGCCGCTCATCGTCTTCACCCCGAAGTCGATGCTGCGCCTGAAGGCGGCGGCGTCCACGGTGGAGGAGTTCACCACCGGCGGCTTCCGCCCGGTGATCGGCGACGCGACGGTCGACCCGGCCGACGTCCGCAAGGTCGTCTTCTGCGCCGGCAAGGTCTACTACGACCTGGAGGCCGAGCGCCAGAAGCGCGGTGACACGGAGACCGCGATCATCCGTCTGGAGCGCCTGTACCCGCTGCCGGGTGCCGAGCTCCAGGCCGAGATCGCCAAGTACCCGAACGCCGCGAAGTACATCTGGGCGCAGGAGGAGCCGGCGAACCAGGGTGCCTGGCCGTTCATCGCGCTCAACCTGATCGACCACCTGGACCTGGCGGTCGGCGCGGACATCCCGGCGGGCGAGCGCCTGCGCCGGATCTCGCGTCCGCACTCCTCCTCCCCGGCGGTCGGCTCGGCCAAGCGCCACCAGGCGGAGCAGCAGCAGCTGGTCAACGAGGTCTTCGACGCCTGATCCCGTACCGCTCGCGCGTGACAGCGGAGGCCCGGCTCCCCTTCTCGGGGGTGCCGGGCCTCCGGCGTTTCCGCAGCTCTTCAGGCCCCGGGTCCTCGTGGGGTCCTCAGCCGAGGTAGGCCTCGAAGTCCCAGTAGGGGCGGTTGCGCTGGCGGGCGGAGAGGGTGTGCGGGTGCTGCGCGCCGAGGGTCCTGGTGAGGGCCAGGAGCCCGTCCTCCTCGACCTTCCCCGCCTCCTCGACCTCGCGGACCCCCCGGAGGTCGGCCGCGAGCGCGATCCGGCACGAGAGGGTCAGCGGGTGCTCGTCGCCGAGGACCCGGCGGGCGCGGCGGAGCGTCTCCCGGCTCAGCTCGACGGCGTCGCCGACGCGCCCGTTGAAGTTGCGGGCGGCGGCGGCGTTGAGCGCGCAGCCCAGGACCCAGGGGTGGTCGGGGCCGAGGGTGGCGGTGAAGCCGCCGAGGGCGGACTCCAGGAGGGCGAGGGCGCCGGAGCGGTCGCCCGCGGCCTGCATGACGAGGCCGGTGTTGGCGACCATGCCGGTGGCGACGGGGTGGGCGGGGCCGAGGATCGAGCGGAATCCGGCCTCCGCCTCGGCGGTCAGCTCGCGGGCGTGGTCGAGGTCCCCGTGTTCGCGCAGGTAGTTAGCGTAGTTGTTGATGAAGGTGAGCGTCGTGTGGTGCTCCCGGCCGTGCACCTGCTCGATCTGTTCGAGGAGGCTCGCCATCTGCGTCCCGATGTCCTGCTGGGCGCCTCCCTCGCGGCGGCGGCAGAGCGCGAGCTGGGCGCGGGCCGAGAGGGTCTGCGGGTGCTGCGGCCCGAGGACCTGGACGTGCAGCCGGACGCTGGCCTCCTGGCGCACGAGGGCGTCGCGGTAGCGGCCGAGGAGGCGCAGGTCGTGGGCGAGGGCGCTGCCCGAGTTGAGGGTGTTGGCGTGGCGGGCGCGCAGGACGGTCTCGCGGCGGGCGAGGTTCTCGGCGTCGAGGTCGTACGCCTCCTGATAGCGGCCGAGGAGGCGGAGGCTGACGCCGAGGTTGTGGCGGGCGAGGAGGGTCATGAACTCGTTCTCGCCCAGGATCCGCTGGGACTCGTCGAGGAGGCGGCGCTGGAGCTCCTCGGCCTCGGTGTACTGGCCGAGGTAGCGGAGGTTGCTCGCGGCGGCGCTGTGGGCGATGAGTTCGGCGTGCTCGTTGCGCGGGGTCTGCGCGCGGAGCCGTTCGAGGGCGGCCGAGTCGAGGACGTGGGCCTCGCGGAACCGGCCGGCGGCGCGCAGGATGTTGCCCTCCTGGCTGGTCAGGGTGAGCATCGGCTGGGCCACCGGGTCCATGAACCCGCTCCAGCTGAGCCGGATCCGCTCGGCGAGCCGGATGCCCGCCTTGAACTCGCCGCTGCGGTAGCAGTAGCGCAGGCAGTTGAGGACGGCGTTCTGGATGCGGGGGCCGCGGCTCTCCAGGGCACCCGAGGGTTCGAGGTGCGGGAGGAGTTCGGCGTAACGGGGCCAGTTGCGGCTGTCCATGGGGTTGCCGGGGTCGGCCTCGGCGAGCAGGGTGCGGACGGCCTTGCGGTGGGCGGCGCGGTGGGTGCCATCGGTGAGCCGGGAGACGATGTCGTGCACCAGGCGGTGCATGTGGACGGACTCCTGGTGCGGTCCCATGTCGGTGCTGACGGGGCCGCGGGTCTCCCGGGTGAGGACGGAGTAGTTGACCAGGGTGTCGAGAGCCCGGGTCCAGGCCGGCAGGTCGTTGACCATCCAGTGGAGGTCCTCGGGCAGTTCGGCCTGCGGATAGGCGCGCACCAGGCCGAGGGGGATGCGGCCGGGGGCGAAGGAGGCGCAGAAGCTGAGGATCTCGACGGCCTGCGGCTGGGCGCGGCGGAGCCGGTTGATCAGTATCGACCAGGAGGTGAGGGAGGCGTTGGGCATCCCCTCGCCGCCGGTGGGGTCGTCGACGGTGGAGAGGCGGCCCTCGCGGACCATGCGGAGGTACTCGGGCGCCTCCATGCCGGACTCGCCGAGCCAGGCGGCGGCCTGGACGAGGGGCAGGGGGACGTCGCCGAACTCGTGGGCGACCTCGTCGGCCTCGGCGGCGGTGATGTGCGGGGCCCGGCGCATGAGGTAGCCGGTGGACTCGGCGCGGGCGAAGCCGCCGACCTCCAGGAGGTCGGTGTGTTCGCCCCAGAGGCGGTTGCGGGAGGTGATCAGGACGTGGCCGGGGCCGTGCGGGAGCATGACGCCGACGTCCCTGATGTCGTCCCAGCCGTCGAAGACGACCAGCCAGCGGCTGTGCGGGTCGCCGCGGCGCAGGGCGTCGCGGACGGCGCGGATGCGTTCGCCGGGTTCGTTGCCGACGGGGAGGCCCAGTTCGACGGCGAGTTCGCCGAAGCGGTCGCGCTGGACGTTGCGGTCGTCGGAGCTGACCCACCAGACGGCGTCGTAGTCGGGGCTGAAGCGGTGGGCGTACTCGGCGGCGATCTGGGTCTTGCCGATGCCGGACATGCCGAGGAGGGTGCAGGCCGCGTTGCCGCGTTCGGCGTCCATGAGCCGTTCCTGCAGTGCGGTGAGGAGGTCGTCGCGGCCGGTGAACCGGGGGTTGCGGCGCGGAACCTCGCCCCAGACCTCGGGCGGGGTGTCGGGGTAGCGGGCGAGGGCGCCGGGCGGGATGCGGCGGGCGGCGGAGCGGCGGGGTTCGATGCCGAGGCGGCCGAGGAGGCGGGCCTCCGCCTCGTCCTCGCCGACGCCCCACAGGCCGGCCGGTTCCAGGACGGCGGTGGCCGGGAGGAGGGGCCGGTTGGTGAGGTTGACGGCGGCGAAGCGGTCGGCGTGGGCGGCGACGAAGCCGCGCAGGACGTCGTTCCACTCGCCGGCGGGGCGGGGGCCGAGTTCGAAGAACCAGTCGTTGAGGACGAGGAGGACCTGGCCGCGGGCGAGCAGCAGGTCGCCGAGGGAGTCCTCCAGGGGGACCTCGCGGGGCGGGTCCCAGCGGTGCGGGGTGGCGCGGACCCCGTGCAGATCGAGGCGCTGGCTGATCCAGGTGGCCCAGGGCCGGTGGTATCCGGGGAACACCACCAGGACGTGTTCGGGTGCCGTGCTTCCGCGCGGGGTTCCGCCCCCGGCCGGCCGCGCCTGTTCCGCCATGTGTACCTCTCCCTGTCCGCTCGCACGCCACGCGGTGTCGTCACGCGCGTGCATAGTGTCACCGAAGTGCTCGGGGCGTGGCGCCGAGACGCGCGTGGTGCTGCTGCATGTGGCGGGCGAACTCCCTTCCCGCGTTGGTCAGTTCATCGGATTCAAGCAGGACCGAGAGGGCCCGGCCCACCTGATGGTGGAATCTTTCGAACTGCTGCCCGGCCCGGGTGCGCCAGGGGGCGGGCAGTCCGGTCGAGCGGGCCGCGCGCCGCCACAGGTCGGTGAGGGCGAGATGGGCGTAGGCGCCCTGGAGGACCCCGGCGATCGGGCGGGCGTCGGTGCGCCAGCCGACCCGGTGCACGGTGGCCGGTCCGGCGTTGTGGAGCGGTACGAGTTCGTGGACGGCCGCCAGTTTGGTGTGCTGGGTCTCGTGGACGAGGACCTCGGCCATCTCGCGGGGACCTTCGGGCAGCGCGGCGAGGACGGCGCCGGGGGCGGCGCGGAGGGTGGCGCCGAAGGGGCCGGTCCCCTTCTCGGCGTGGGCGACCGGCACCAGGACCCGGACGAGGCTCCGGACCTCCCCGGCGCGGCCGGGGTCGGTGGCGTCGAGGAGGCGGAGGGCCGCCCGCCACTGCTCGGCCCAGACGGCCCGCCCGGCGGGTCCGGCCTCCACGCCGGTACGGGGCGGGTTGCCGATGCCGCCGCGCGGCACCCGGTAGGGGTCGAGGTCGTCGAGGACGGCGGTCCCGCCGGGGAGCCGGAGCACGGGGCTCCAGCCGGTCCCGGCGTCTGCGGGGCGCCCGGAGCGGGGGTCGCGCGGGAGCAGGACGGTCCGGTCGGGTCCGGCGCCCTCGGGGGCGATCCGCGCGTGGCGGCCTGCGGTCCGCACGGTGACCCGGTCCGCCCCGGTCAGCAGCCTTCCGAGGCCGGTGAGGGGCAGGGTGCCGTGCGGGCTCGCCACGGTGAGGTCCAGGGCGCAGCCCGCGCGGAGCGCGGCGGTGAGGGCGAGGGCGTCGAAGTGGGCGAGCCGCGCGTCGAGGTCCGGGCCGGGCGGCGCGGTGAGCGCGGCGGCGAGCCAGCCGCCGGTGGTGGGGTAGTCGAGGAGGTCGCGGACGGCGGACGGCGCGCGCCGCTCCGCCCGTTCGAGCAGGTCCCAGGCGGCCTCGAACCGCCCGCCCACACCACCGCCGAGCTCCGCCCGGTGCCGGTGCACCCGGACGAGCAGCGCCTTGAGCAGCACGAGCCGACGCGCGTGCAGCGCGGAACGGAGCAGAACGACACCGTCCTGCGTGGGCCGCGTCCGCGCGAACAGCCCGAGAAGGGCGGCGGAGGGGGGAACGTGGGTCACCGCCGCCTCCTTGGGGGGTGGGGCGGGGTGTTCGGCGTCCCCGGTAACCACGCAACCGTCCGGCAGATGCAGAGGCAGATGCAGAGGCAGAGGCAGATGCCGGTGCCGGTCAGGTCACTCGGCGCCCTCGTCGGAGAACCACGACTCGCCCAGTTCCGCCGCGCGTCCGAGGACGCGGTCGACCTCGGCCACGAGCGCCGGGTCGTCCAGGACGCGCAGGGTGCGCAGGTCGACGGCGGCGAGATCGGGCAGGTGTGCGGGGCGGTCGGGCAGGCGCGTAACGCGGTCGGGCGGGGGTGCCGCGCGGTCGGCCGGGGGCGGCAGTACGCGGTCCGGCAGGCGTGCGGGGCGGTCGGGCAGGCGCGTCGCGCGGTCGGACGGAGACGGCAGTACGCGGTCGGGCCGGTGTGCCGCGCCGTCCGGCAGGCGTACGGGACGGTCCGGCAGGTGTGCCGTGCGGTCGGCGTCGCGGCCGGCACCACTCGTCCACCCCGTGTGCTCGAACACCCTCGGCTCCTCCTCACCGGCGCCCGTCCCCCGCAGTCGTAGCGGCGGAGCGGTTCTTCCCGACGCCGGGAAGCCGGAAACACGTTCGACTCAACTGCGCTCATGTGCGCCCCCCGTCGTCACGCCGCTCACCCGAACGAATCGGCCAAGGTCCACCAGGGGGGCGCGATGCCCCGCCGCTCCCGCTCGTCCGGCCGTACGGCCGGGTTGTCGTACGCGGCCTCCGCCGTCCCGAGCAGCGTCCTGGTCCGCTCCACGTCGCCCCAATCCACCTCTGTCAGGCCGCCCGTGAGCCGTCGCCAGCGTTCGGCGGCGGCGCGCAGCG
Organism: Streptomyces sp. NPDC093071; assembly: GCF_044754545.1. NCBI lineage: Bacteria > Bacillati > Actinomycetota > Actinomycetes > Kitasatosporales > Streptomycetaceae > Streptomyces > Streptomyces sp. NPDC093071. The sequence continues at coordinate 55,494 of NZ_JBIVPH010000009.1, forward strand.
CGGTCCCGGCCCGGCCGGGGCGCCCCATCAGGAGCAGGACGGCCCCCTGGCCGTGCAGGGCGCGGGCGGCGGTGACCGAGCCCGGGTCGTCGCCGTGGGCGGCGCGGGCGTCCTCCTCGGCGTTGCGGTAGGCGGTGAGCGCGGCGCCGATCAGGCCGTCCCTGGCCACCTCGGACAGCTCCAGGCGCACCCGGGCCAGCTGCAGCCACGCCTCGGCCCGCGCCCCCGGCTCCTCCGTGCCGCGGACGGCCTGTTCCAGGAGGTGGCGGCTCTCGAAGAGGTCGGGCAGGAACCCGGCGCGGTGGAAGCGGAGCGCGAGCACGCTGCCGATCAGGGTCCGGGCCCCGGCCCGTTCGGGCGCGTCGGCGGGCAGCCGGGTGAGGGCCTCGCGCAGGACCCCTTCGGCCCGGTCGACGGGGGCCGTGCCGGTGCCGGCGGCGGCGCGGCGCAGCAGGGAGCCGCCCCAGGCGAGCAGGGTCCGGCCGCGCTGTCCGCTGTCGGCGGGGGCGAGGAGGGTGGCCTCCTCGTAGGCCGCGTCGGCGGCGGCCCCGTCGCCGACCGCGTCGTACAGCCGGGCGCGGGCCGTGGCGTGGCGCAGCCGCAGGGCGCGGCCGTCGCCGAGGAGCGGCGCGGCGCGGTCGAGGACGGGGGCGATCCGGTCGGGTCCGGCCCCGGCGAGGCGCAGGGCGTCGGCGAGGTCGAGGAGGACGGGAGCGCTCTCCCGGAGGCCGAGGGCGGCGGTGAGTTCCCCGGCGGCCGCGGCGCCGTCGCCCCGGGCCAGGAGCAGGCGGCCCCGGCGCAGGTGGAGGGTGTGGCGGGTGGTCTCGGGCCAGTGTTCCGGGGGCCCGGCGAGGGCGTCGAGGGCGGCGTCGAGGTGGCCGGGGTCGTCGGTGTCGCGCCACAGCGCGTGGTGGACGACGGCGAGTTCCAGCCGTGCCTCGGCCCACGCCTCGTCGCCGGTCCCGGCCAGTTCCCCGGCCCGTACGAGGGTGTCGGCGGCCCGGGCGAGGAGTTCCGCGCGCCGGTCGGAGCGCCGGGCGGCCGCGGTGCCGGCCTCGGCGTGGAGGGCGCGGGCGAGCACGATCCGGGCCTCGACGGGTTCGGCCGGGAGGGCGGCCTCGGCGCGTTCGCGGGCACCGGCGAGGAGGGCGGGGTCGGACTGGCCCCGGCCCTGGGCGAGGAGGCGGCGGGCCTCGGTGAGCGGGTCGGGGGTGACGAGGTCGGGGTGGTAGAAGCGGAGCACGCGCGCGGGGATGCGGGCGAAGAGCTCGGTCTCGGCGCTGTCGGGCCCGAGGGGTTCGTCGGTCGCGTCGGGCGGCGCGGCGGCGCTCCCGGCCTCCGGTTCGTCCCCGGCCTCCGCGCCGGCCAGACGGGCGGCGGCGAGCGCCGGGAAGTTCCGCATCCCCTGGCCGAAATTGCGCTCCACGTAGGCGGAGCAGTGTTTGAGGACGAGGGCGGCGGCGCTGGGATCGAGCGAGCCGAGGAAGTGCTGCTGGACGCCCGGCGGATAGCTGAAGCAGGGGTACGGAGTGGGGCCGGGGAGGCGCCGCAGGAGTCCGCTGAGGAGGACCTCGGCCAGCTCCATGGGACCGGTGTCGGGCAGCATCGCGCGCTGGACGAGCTGCATGACGGGGAGGGTGAGGGGCGCGGCGGCGAGGTGCACGGCGAGCCGGAGGGCGCCGGGCGAGGCGCCCGCCCGGAAGGCGCGGAGGAGTTCCTCGTCGCCGCGCGGGACGCGGGGCGCCCGGGGGGCGGCGGGTCCGGCCGGTCCGGGGGCGAGCCGGGCGGCCCAGCCGCGGACGGCGTCGCCGCCGTGGCCGGTGTGGAGGCGGACCCAGGAGGCGAAGGCCTCGGGGGTCGGGGTGAGGACGGGGACGGCCCGGCGGCCGGGCAGGAGGGGGCCCCAGGGCTCGTCGTCGGATCGGAAGGAGGTGTGCCCGCCGGGGGTCGCGGAGCGCTGGAAGGTGCCTGGTTCGGCGGGGAGCGCGGTCCGGGGCCAGAGGCGCGGCGGCAGGGGCTGGACGAGGGCGAGCGGGGCGCGGCCGGGCCACTGGCGCAGGAAGCGCTGGGCGGCGCCGCGCTGCCAGAGGGGTCCGACGCAGTCGCTGACGACGAGGGTGAGCCGGCGGCCCGTGGGGTCGTGGAGCTGGTCGACGGGGCGCAGCCGGGGCCGGCCGTCGGCACCGGAGGTGGTGGTGACGAGCGGGGGCCCGTCGCCGGTGTCGTACAGGCGGTGCACCTGGACGTCCCGGAAGGCGCCGGACTGCTGGCAGGCCTGGCGGAGTTCCTCGACCATCCGGCTCCAGACGCCCATGGCGGGGCCGGTGTCCATGAGGAGCTGGATGTCGGGGCGGTGGCCGGCGGCGGGGCGCAGGACGGGGGTGAGGACGCCGGCGGCGGCGCTGCGCTCGGCGGTGGCCTCCTCGTCGAGGACGCCCTCGCCGGGCCGGGGCGGGGCGGGGGCGTAGTCGCGCAGGGGGCGGAGGGCCTTCTGGAGGCCGAGGAGGCCGGGCAGGGCGTTGGCGCCGGGGGCGCGGACGGGCAGCCCGGCGCCCCGCTCCGCGCGTCCCGCGCCGCCACGCGCGCCGGGGGCTCCGGCGCGCATGTGGAGGGAGACGGACTCCCGGGCGCCCCCGCCCGGACCCGCGCCCCCGCCCGCGTCACCGTCTTCCCGTACGGAACCGTCCCCGCCCCGTACGGAACCGTCCCCGCCCCGTACGGAACCGTCCCCGCCCCGTACGGAACCGTCCCCGCCCCGTACGGAACCGTCCTCCGCCCGTAAGGAACCACCCGAGTCCTGTTCCCGGTCCCGGTCCGTTTCCCGGTCGTCGGCGCCGTCCCCGGGCGTACCGGGGAGCGGACCGGTCCCCAGGGGGCCGCCGGTCTCCGGCTCGGGCCCGGGGAGCCAGCGGGCCAGCCAGAGGGCGTCCGCGAGGTCCTCGGCGGTCGGGTCCTGGCCGCCGGCCCTCAGTCTGCGGGCGAGCTCCTCCAGGTGCGGCCGGTCCGGCCGGTGCATCCGGTCCTCACCTCGGCTGGTCGAGCGGTTGCATGAGCATGTCCGCGATGCGCTCCCGGGTGACCCGCTCGGCGCGGGAGGCGTGCTGGGTGAGGTAGAGGGCGTTGAGGAGCTGGTCGGTGGCGATCACCTCGCCGGGCTCGCGGTTCAGGAACCGCTGGACGAGGTCCCGTTCGCCCTCGCCGGTGGCGGCGTCGGCCCCGAGGTGGGCCTCGATCATGGCGCCGAGCTGCTCCTCGCCGGGCGGTTCGAGCTCCAGGCGGATGCAGCGGCGCAACAGGGCGGCGGGGAAGTCCCGTTCGCCGTTGGAGGTGAGGACGATGAAGGGGAAGGTGGTGCAGCGGACCCGGCCGCCGAAGATCCGCACCTTGCGCCCGTCGTCGCTCAGGACCTCCACGACGGGCTCCCGGTCGGCGAGCCGCTCCAGCTCGGGGATGGCGAACTCGCCCTCCTCCAAGGCGTTCAGGAGGTCGTTCGGCAGGTCGAGGTCGCTCTTGTCCAGCTCGTCGATGAGCAGCACGCGGGGCTGCTCGGAGGGAAGCAGGGCGGTGCCGAGCGGACCGAGCCGGATGTACGAGCCGATGCCCGCCGGGGTCGCGGCGGCGGAGCCGGTCGAGTCGGGCCGGGCGCGCTCCAGTTGGACGTCCTGGAGCCGTCCGATGGCGTCGTACCGGTAGAGGCCGTCCTGGAGGGTGGTGCGGCTGACGACGGGCCAGCGCAGCACGCGCCCGAGGCCCAGTTCGTGGGCGACGGCGTGGGCGAGGGTGGACTTGCCGGTGCCGGGGTTCCCGGTGACGAGGAGCGGACGCCGCAGGTACAGGGCGGCGTTGACGGCGTCGGTCTCGGCGGGCCTGGGGTGGTGGTTCTGGACGAGCCTGCGGCGGACGCCGAGCCTCCGGCCGGAGCCCGCCAGGGTGTCGTCCGCGCCGCCGGCCGAGAAGTCGCGCCAGGGCGGCGGGGCGGGCAGCCGCCGTATCTCGTCGTGCGGGAGACCGGCACCACGGTAGATCCGCCAATCGTTCACGAGGGACTCCTCCTGGCTGTGGTGTCGGTGCCGGGCGCGTCGAAAATACCGCCCGGGGGCGGGGCCTGCCGATGCCCGTTCCGGCCGGATCGGGGTGCCGTCGTCCCGGTGGTCGCTCCGGTCACTGCTCCCCCTCCCCGAGCAGGGGCGGGGCCTCGAGTCGCCCGCCGTGCGGGGGCCGGTCGGGCGGGTCGAGGAGTACGGCGATGGTCTCGGCCCACCCGTAGGCGGCCCGCGCCTCGGGGCCGGCCGCCCGGTCGGGGGCGCGGGTGCGCAGGGAGCGGACCGGGCCGCGCACGCCCCAGGCGGTGGCGGCGTCCGCGAGCAGCCGGTCGGCCCGCTCGTGGAACTCCGCGCAGTCGGTGTGGTCGTGGGCGCCGGTCCGCCAGAGGGCCAGGGGGTGGCCGGCGGCCAGGGCGGCGTTCATCGCCATGAGCCCGTCGCCGCTGCCGACCGGGCCGCAGTAGACGGGGACGGTGCCGCCCTCGGCGTCGCGCAGCCGGTCGTACGCCTCCGCCCAGGTCTCCCGGCGCACGCGCGCGGTGTGGGCGCCGGGGCCCGCGCCCGGCACCTCGGCGCGCAGCGGGGCGGCGCGCAGCGGTCCGCGCTCCCCCGCCTCCCAGCGCTCGCGCCATTCGGGGGCCGGTTCGCGGTCGTGGCGGCGGGCGTCGCGGATGACGACGATCCGGCGCTGGCCGAGGGTGGTGGCCCAGGTGTCCTCGGGGCCCTGGGGCGGTTCGAGCCGCCAGGTGTCGAGGGGTTCGTCGAAGAGCTCGCGGGGCAGCACGGCCTCCACGGCGGCCAGGTGCGGTCCGCTGTCGCCGCGCCGGAGGGCGTCCGCGAGCGGTTCGCGCAGGGTCTCCCGGAGCCGGGCCCGCTCGACCCCCCGGTCGTCGCAGTGGAGCGGGCTGACCGTGTGCCCGTCGAGGAGGAGCTTGACCCGCCAGGGGTAGCGCCGGTCGTAGCGGGGGGTGTCGATCTCCAGGAGGACGTCGGCACGCGCGCGGGGTTCGCGTACGGAGAGGGGCGCGGCCCGGCCGGGGCCGACGAGCCGGTCGATCGCGCGCCTCAGGTGCCGGTCGGCGTCGCCCGACTCGTCGACGATCCAGCGGGTGAGGGCGGCGGTGTCGGCCCGCTCGCCGTACCGCCCGGAGACGTGCCGGACGACGTGGGCCGCGTACAGCAGGACGGCGTCGAGGTCGAGGTCGCGGACGCCGTCCCGGCGGGGCGCACGCAGGCCGCGCAGGAGTCCGGCGCCCTCGCTCCAGGTGCGCGGGTCGTCCTCCAGGGCGTCCGGCAGGTCGTCGTCCCTGATCCAGGCCTTGACCTGGTCGATGAGGTCCATGACCTCGCCGGGGGCGGTGGGCGCGGGGAGTTCGGCGAAGTGCCCGTACAGCTGGGTGCGCAGGCCGGGGCTGACGCCGTGGGAGGCGGGCAGCAGCCGCTGGGCGCGGGTCCAGTCGGGCCGGTCGTCGAGGGAGCGGTAGCGGGCGAGGTGGTGGCGGTCGTGGGCGCGCAGCGCCTCGCCCATCGCGCCGCCGCCGGGGAGGTCGTGGAGGCGGCGCAGGGCGGTGACGGGGACGACGGCCCCGCCGTCGCGTCCGCGTCCCTTGTTGAGGCCGACGACGGCCCCTTGGGCGAGGTCGACGACGGGGCCGCCGGAGCAGCCCTCGACGGGCATGACCCAGTCGGTGATCAGGGCCTGTCCGTCGCTGCCGATCAGCTGCCCCTGGACGTGCCGGACGCCGAGTTCGCCGGTCTCGCGGGACCAGCCGTGCAGGCCGACGGCGGTCGGCGGGACGGGCGGGCGCTCGCCGAGGCGCACGCAGGACGCCTGCTGGGTGCCGGGCACGCGCAGGAGCGCGACGTCGGGGAAGGCCCACCGGTCGGGCGGGTCCTCGGGCCGCTCGGGGCGGGGCAGGGCGAGCACGACGGTGCCGGTGGCCTCGCGGGTGGTCTCGCCGTCCTCCCAGGTGACGCCGACGGCCGGCTCGCTCCTCCACACCGCGCTTCCCCCCTCGGCCACGACATGGGCGCAGGTCAGCACCCAGCCGGGGGCGATGAAGAAGCCGGTGCCCCAGTACCGGTCGCCGTGCGGGTCATACCCGCTGCCGGGAGCGGCGATGCGTACCAGTGCGGGGCGCACGAGAGCGTCGAAGGCGCTCATGCGGCTCCGTCGTCCGCCACGCGCGCGTGCGGACCGCTCCCGGGCGGCGGCGCGACACCCTCCGGGAGGGGGGCGCGCGCAGGCGGGACGGGGGGCGTGGGGGGTACGGGGGGCGAGGCGGGGACCGGGGGCACGGCAGGCGGCCGGTACGCGGGGGCGGGCGCGGGCGCGGTGCTCACGGCGGAGACCGGGTCCGGGGCGGTGGCGGTGCCGGGCGGGGGCGCGGTGCCCGGCGCGGGGGTGACGCCCGCAGCCGGGGCCGCGTCAGGAGCCGGGGCCGCGTGGGCAGCCGGAGTCGCGTCGAGGGCGGTGGCCGCGTCCGGCACGGGCCGGGGGCCCGGTTCGGTCCAGGTGAGGGAGACGTTCACGGAGGCCGTGCCCGACCCGTCCGCGAGGACGCCGATCACCTTGCCGGACTGCGCCGTCAGTTCGATGCCGAAGCTGACGGCGACCTCGACGGGTCCCTGGGGGTCGAGCCCGGCGCGCAGCGAGCCGACCACCCCGCGCACGACGTCCGTGAGTCCCCCGGCCATCGAGACCACCCGGTCCCTGACGCCGGTGTCCTGGAACCCGCCGCCCCCGCCGAGTTCCTCCGCGTCCCCGACCCGCGCCCACACGGGCGTGCCGTCGTCCAGCCGAATCCGAGCGATCCCCTGCGCCACAGCGGCCCCCGCTCCCCGAAGCGTTGTTGGATCCAGAAGGCTAATCGGTGGGACTGACGGGCGACAGGGGACAGGAGGAGACGGCGGGGCACGCCGGGGACACGGCCTATCCTGATCGCATGTACTTCACCGACCGTGGCATCGAGGAACTGGAGAAGCGTCGGGGCGAGGAGGAGGTCACCTTCGAGTGGCTCGCCGAGCAGCTGCGGACGTTCGTCGACCTCAACCCCGACTTCGAGGTGCCGGTCGAGCGCCTCGCGACCTGGCTGGCCCGTCTGGACGACGAGGACGACGACGAGGAGTAGGACGCGGGCGTACGCTCGTCGCCCCCGGAAGCACGGTCACCGCGAGGGGCAACCGAAGTTTTACGGCCGTAAAACGCGCCGCTCCCGGGCGCGCGGTCACCGCTCCCGCAGCCGGTCGTAGGCGAGTCCGAGCGCGCCGTGCGCGACGAGCAGGGCCCCGGCCGTCGCCCAGCCGCCGCTGCGCCGGCCGGCGCCCCAGAGCAGCAGCGGCACCCCCGCCAGGAGCTGCGCCCCGCCCAGCACGCGCGCCCTGGGCCCGCGCAGGTACGGGCCGAGGGGCCCTTCCTCCACCACGTCGAGTTCGGCGCGGACCGCGTCCCTCCAGGCGGCTCCTTCGATCGGTTCGGCCCCCTGGGCGAGGGCGACGGAGCGGAGCCGGTCGGCGTGGTCGCCGGGGGCGAGGCCGGTGGGCAGCGCGAGCCCGGCGCGGGCGAGGACCGCGACGACCCCGACGAGCCGGCTGTGGGCGTCGGCCTCCGGGTCGGGCCCGGTGAGCGGTTCGAGGGCCTGCACGTCGAGGACGGGGTCGAGGGCGAGCCGGGCGGCGAAGGTGCGCATGGCCTCGTCCTCGCCGACGGGGGTGCCGTCCGCGAGCCAGGTGTAGCCGACCGTGCGGCGGAAGCCCGCCGCGAGGGTGAGCCCGGCCCGGTCGCGGTCCCACCACAGCGCGACGACGGGCCAGGTGGCGGCGGGGACGGCGAGGGCGGTGGCCCAGCCGGTGACGACCTGTTCGACGGGTTCCCCGCCGTGGAGCCAGGGCTTCCCCTCCGGTACGAGCACGCTCCAGCCGGGGCCGGCGGGGGCGAGGAGCAGGTGTTCCCCGAGCAGCCGGGCCGGCGGCCGGACCGCCGGGGGCTCGGCGCGGCAGAGCAGCAGCGCCCCGACGGGGTTCGGTCCGGATGTCGCGTTCATGCCCCTACGCTAGGGCAATTTGTCCGCACAAGGGGGTGATTGCACCCGTCGCCTCAGGGATGAGTCAGGGTTGACTTCACCGAACCGCGATATATCGTGTTCATCGAGAGACGCGATATATTGCGTTGCCGATACGGGAGGTCAGCACCATGACAGAGTGGTCCGTCACCGAGCCGACGAAGCTCGCGCCGGCCGACCCCGTGACGCGCCTGCGGATCCGCGTCGTCAACGGCACGGTGAACGTGGTGGGGACGGACGAGAGTTCCGCCCGCGTGGAGATCTCCGAGATCGACGGCCCGCCGCTGGTCGTCTCGCAGGACGGCTCCACCCTGACCGTGGGGTACGAGGACCTCCAGTGGAAGAGCGTCCTCAAGTGGTTCGACCGCAAGGAGTACCGGCGCCGGGCCGTCGTCTCCGTCGCCGTCCCCGCGGGGGCGGACGTCGAGGTCGGCGTGGTCGGCGCCGAGGCCGTCGTCTCCGGCGTCAGAGGGCGTACGGAGGTGCGCGGCGTCAGCGGCGACACCACCCTCCTGGGGCTCTCCGGCCCGGTCCGCGCCGAGAGCGTCTCGGGAAACCTGGAGGCCCAGTCGGTCACGGGCGCCCTGCGGGCCAACTCCGTGACCGGGGACGTGACGGTGATCGAGGGCGCCGGCGGCTCCGTGCGGGCCGAGACGGTCAGCGGCGACATGGTCGTCGACCTGGACCCGGCCGGGCTCGACGGTCCGCCCGCCGACATCCGGCTCACCAGCGTCTCCGGCGAGGTCGCCATCCGGCTCCCGCACCCGGCCGACGCCCGGGTCGAGGCGAGCACCACGAGCGGCTCCGTGTCGAACGCCTTCGAGGACCTCCGGGTGGGGGGCCAGTGGGGCACCAAGACCGTCACCGGCACCCTCGGTTCGGGCCGGGGCACGCTCAAGGCCACCACCGTCTCCGGCTCCATCGCCCTGCTCCGCCGTCCCGAGGCGGACGAGGACACCGGCGCCGGCCCCTCCTCCACCCCCTCTGCGACCGGAAAGGTGCTCTGACATGCCACCCGTCTTCGCCCATGGCCGCCTGCGCCTCTACCTGCTCAAGCTGCTCGACGAGGCCCCGCGCCACGGCTACGAGGTGATCAGACTCCTGGAGGAGCGCTTCCAGGGCCTCTACGCGCCCTCGGCCGGCACGGTCTACCCCCGCCTGGCCAAGCTGGAGGCCGAGGGGCTCGTCACCCACGCCAGCGAGGGCGGCCGGAAGGTGTACTCGATCACCGACGCGGGCCGCGCCGAGCTGGACGGACGCGGTGCCGAGCTGGACGACCTGGAGCGGGAGATCCGCGAATCGGTGTCGGAGCTGGCGGCGGAGATCCGCGACGACGTGCGCGGCGCGGCCGGCCGGGTCCGCAGCGAGATGCGCGCGGCGGCGGGCCGGACCCGGACGGCGGAGCCCTCCTCGTTCGCCGACGCCAAGGAGGAGCTGCGCCGGGTCGGGCAGGAGTGGAAGCAGCAGGCCCGCGAGGCTCGCGAGGAGGCCCGGTCCGCGCGCCGCCAGGCGAAGGAGTTCCAGCGGATCGCCCAGCAGGTGCAGGAGGAGGTCCAGGACCGCTTCTCGCGCGGCGACTGGCCCAAGGGCGTCTGGGAGGGAATCTCCGGCATCACGGCCCAGCTCGGGGACCTGGTGACGGGCACCACCCATCCGAAGGCCGCCGGCGCCGACCGGGAGCCGCCGTTCACGACGCCCCCGGCCGCCGAGACGCCGGCCGCCGAGGCACCGGAGTGGGCGCGGGATGTGGAGGCTTCGGGCGACCCGGCCCGCGACCTCGACCGTCTCCTCGACCGCTTCCGCGACGAGATCCGGGACGCGGCCCGCGACCACGGGGTGACCCCGGAACAGCTCACCGAAACCCGCCGCCACCTCTCGACGGCGGCCCACCACGTCACGAACCTGCTGAACCCCGAACGGAAGGCGTGAGGCGGCGGGGATGAACGGACGGTAAGGACCGGCCGGGCCCGCGCGGACTCAGGCCCCTCGGGCCCCTCAGGCCCCTCGGGCCCGTAAAGGCTCAGGCCCTTCCGGTCCGCAGGAGCCCGGAGCCCCAGACCGGTACAGCCGCGGGCCCTTCCGGTCCGCATGGCCCCGGAGCTTCCCAGGTCGGTACAGGCCCAGGACCCCCCGGTCCGTACGGGCTCAAGCCCCAGCTCCCCTGGCTGGCGCCCCCCCCGCTGTCAGCGGCGGGTCGCCGTGACCGTCACGTGGGTGTCCGGGGCCGCGAGGATCCAGGTCCTGCCGCGGTCCTTGCGGAGGACGAGGGCCGCGCCGCGGGCCGTCACGCGCCAGTCGCCGGGCGGCAGGGAGAGCTCGGTGACCCGGGAGCCGCGGCGCCCGGCGGCGTCGTACGCGAGGCGGTAGACCCCGGCCGCCGGGTCGTACGTCGTGGAGCGGACCCGGCCCGCGACCGCCTCCGCGTACGGCTCGGCGGTCAGCTCCTTGTTGGTGCGGAAGGCCCCGGTGCCGTCGACCGCGCAGTAGCCGCCGCCGTAGCACCAGACGTAGCCCGCCCAGCCGGAGCCGTAGCGGCCGAGGGAGGACATCGCGTCGCGGTAGAAGCGGTTCATGTTCGGCAGGGAGTTGTTGAGCGGCCCCCACTCCCCCACCACCACGGGCACGCCGTACTGCTCAGGGTAGCGGGTGACGGCCCGCTCGTAGCTCTCGATCCAGCCGGCGGCGGGGTCGTAGTCGGCGCCCGCCTCCATGCCGGTGTTGTAGAAGTGCGGGGCGTAGACGACCTTCGGGTCGTCGATCCGCCCGAGCCCGGTGGGCACGCCCTCGCCCACGATGGGCGTCGGCTCGACGAAGATCCAGGCGTCCCGGTCGACCGAGCGGACCGCGTCGGCGAGCCGGTTGTAGAGCGGGGTGAGCTGGTCCCGTTCGATGCGCCGGGCCGCCGTCGCCAGGTCCTCGCCCTCCCGGACCTCCCCCATCGGCTCGTTGATCAGGTCGTAGCCGAGGACGGCCGGGTGGTCGTCGAAGCGGCCGACGAGCACCCGCCACATGCGGGCCTGGACGCGCCTCAGGTCCTCGTCCTCGTACAGATGGGTGAAGGCCCGCTGGACGGCGGGCTCGAAGTACTCGGAGAACCAGTCGTCCGGGCGCGGAGTGAAGGGCAGTCCGTCGGTCCTGGTCGCCCACTCGGGGATGCCCCGGTGGCCGAACGCGGGCCCGAAGACGTCCTGGTGGGCGTCGAGGAGGACCTTGACGTCGTGCTTCTCCGCCCAGTCCAGGATCCGTTCGATCTTCCGCAGGTAGGTCTGGCTGTACCGTCCGGGCCGGGGTTCCAGGTCGTCCCAGAAGACCAGGAGGCGGGCGAAGTTGAAGCCCTTGGCCCGCATGTCGCGGAAGTGCTTCTCGGTGACGGCGGAGAGGGCGGCGTCGCCCCGGTTCGCCTTGTCCTCGACGTTCCAGCCGCGCAGGGTGAGGACGCGGCCGTGCTCGTCGGTGAGGGCGGGGATGCCGCCGCCCGTGCCCGCGGCCCCGGCGCGGGGCTCCGCGCGGGCGGCGGTCGGGGCGAGCAGCGCGGCGACGAGGGCGCTCACGAGCAGAGTGGTTCGCCAGGTGGTTCGCGGCATGGAAGACCTCCGGCACGGCGGTGTGTTCGGGGTGCGCGTGCCGGAGATCCCATCAGTACTACTGACGAGTCATCAAGAGGTCGTCAGGACGACCTTTCCGAAGAGGTCGCCCGCGGCCATCTTCTCGAAGCCCTCCCGCGCCCGGTCCAGCGGCAGGACGTCGTCGATGACCGGGCGGAGGCCGGTGGCCGCGCAGAAGGACAGCAGGTCCTCCAGCTCGTCCTTGGAGCCCATCGTGGAGCCGACGACCTTCAGCTCCAGGAAGAAGATCCGGGTCAGCTCGGCGTGCGAGGGGCGGTCGCCGCTCGTGGCGCCCGAGATGACGAGCGTGCCGCCCGGCCGCAGCGACTTGACCGAGTGGGACCAGGTCGCGGCGCCGACGGTCTCGATGACCGCGTCCACCCGCTGCGGGAGCCGCGCCCCCGCCTCGTACGCCTCGACGGCGCCCAGCTCGACGGCCCGCTTGCGCTTCTCCTCGTCGCGGCTGGTGGCGAAGACCCGCAGGCCGGCGGCCTTGCCGAGGGCGATGGCGGCGGTGGCCACGCCGCCGCCCGCGCCCTGCACGAGGATCGAGTCCCCGGGCCGCACACCGGCGTTGGTGAAGAGCATCCGGTACGCGGTCAGCCAGGCGGTGGGGAGGCAGGCGGCCTCCTCGAAGGAGAGCTCCTTCGGCTTGGGCAGCACGTTCCAGCGGGGGACGGTGACCCGCTCGGCGAAGGTGCCCTGGTAGCGCTCGGTGAGGATGGACCGGGGCTCGTCCGGGCCGACGCCGTGACCCGTCTGGCCGATCACGGAGTGCAGGACGACCTCGTTGCCGTCCTCGTCGATTCCGGCGGCGTCGCAGCCGAGGATCATCGGCAGCTTCTCCTCGGGCAGGCCCACTCCGCGCAGCGACCACAGGTCGTGGTGGTTGAGCGAGGCGGCCTTCACGGTGACGGTGGTCCATCCGGCCCGCGCCTCGGGTTCGGGGCGTTCGCCCAACTCGAGGCCGTTCAGCGGCTGGTCACGGTCGATTCGGGCGGCGTAGGCAGCGAACATGGCCCCGACCCTAGGGCGCGCGGGCGGGCGGGGGAACCACGCCCCGGTGTGACCCGTGTCGCCCGGCGATCCCTGGACACGGGGCCCGTCCCCGTACAAGCTCCTGGACACGGGCCCGCACCCCGTCCGCATGGCCCCCGAAGCCCCCGGACGCCGGATCCGCACCCCGTACGGGCCCCGCACGAACCGAAGCCCCTCGGGCGCCGAAGGGCCCCGTCCCGGTGTGCGGAACGGGGCCCTTCGGGCGTGCCGGAGGCGCGTCAGCGGCGGGCGACGCCCTCGGCGCGGGCGGCGGCGGCGACCGCGGCGGTGACGGCCGGGGCGACCCGCTCGTCGAACGGCGACGGGATCACGTAGTCGGCGGCGAGCTGGTCGCCGACCACGTCCGCGAGCGCGTTCGCCGCGGCGATCTTCATGCCCTCGGTGATCCGGGAGGCCCGGACCTGGAGCGCGCCGGCGAAGATGCCGGGGAACGCGAGGACGTTGTTGATCTGGTTCGGGTAGTCCGAACGGCCGGTCGCCACGACGGCCGCGTACTTGTGCGCGACGTCGGGGTGGACCTCGGGGTTCGGGTTGGCCATGGCGAACACGAAGGAGTTCGGGGCCATGGTGGCGACGGCCGCCTCGGGGACCGTACCGCCGGAGACGCCGATGAAGACGTCGGCGCCGGCCAGGGCGTCCTCCAGGGAGCCGGTCAGGCCCGCCTTGTTGGTGATCTCGGCGAGCTCGCGCTTGACGTCCGTGAGGTCGCCGCGGTCGCGGCTGACGATGCCCTTGCGGTCGGCGACGGCGACGTCGCCGAGGCCGGCCTCCAGGAGGAACTTGGCGATGGCGACCCCGGCCGCGCCGGCGCCGGAGATGACGGCGCGCAGGTTGCCCAGGTTCCGGTCGGTCAGCTTCGCCGCGTTGCGCAGGGCCGCGAGGGTGACGATCGCGGTGCCGTGCTGGTCGTCGTGGAAGACCGGGATGTCGAGGCGCTCCTGGAGCTTGCGCTCGATCTCGAAGCACCGGGGGGCCGAGATGTCCTCCAGGTTCACGCCGCCGAAGGAGGGGCCGAGCCGGACGACGGTCTCGACGATCTCGTCGGTGTCGGTGGTGGCGAGGGCGATCGGGACCGCGTCCACGCCGCCGAACTGCTTGAAGAGGATGGCCTTCCCCTCCATGACCGGGAGGGAGGCCTCCGGGCCGATGTCGCCGAGGCCGAGCACCGCGGTGCCGTCGGTCACGACCGCGACGACCTGGGACTTCCAGGTGTAGTCGTTGACCAGTTCGGGCTGCTCGGCGATCGCGGTGCACACCTTGGCGACGCCGGGCGTGTACGCGAGGGACAGGTCGTCCTTGTCCCGGAGGGGAACGGTGGCCTGCACGGCCATCTTGCCGCCCCGGTGGAGGGCGAAGACAGGATCGAAGGGCTCCTCGGGAGCTTCCGTACCGCTGTCGTTGCGAGGGTTGACGATCTCCGCTGCCATTGGGTTGACCCCTTGAGTCTGTTTCATTTGAGGGTGGCCGCTCCTGGTTGAGGAGGGGTGGGGAGGCACCGCGGCCGCCTGGTCGGGCAGCCGCTCGGGCACGCCGCACAACGCGCCCTGAGCCCCGGATGAGGGGTGTAAGGATCCTTCTTACCGGACGGACGGCACCGCAGACGAGTCCATACCCGTTCGGTGACACGACTCATACCGAGAGCATCCGGGCACGGTCGGGTGATGACACGTCACACGATGTCCGCATAGATGCCCAGGGCACCCGATTGGTGGCCTTCCCGTCGTCCGAATGGCGAGATCAACCGGAGATTTTTCGGTGCCGGGGAAGGGATTCCGCAGAAGGTCCGGCCCTGATGGAGCGGTCCGTCGCGATTCGGGGGTCACCCGTTACCCGATTTTGACATCCGTGGCCGCCTGTTTGAGGCAGTCCGAATGGCAAGATGCCGTAATCACACAAGGCCGCGACACTCGAAGATGCGTACGTGGCCACCTGGCATCTCCCTGATACGCCGGAGGAACCCGACCATGACCGCACGCTCCACGCGCTGTACGACCGCCGCCAAGACCCGCACGTCCCGTCTTGCCGCGGTCGCCGCCATCGCGGTCGCCGGCTCCATGCTGCTGACCGCCTGCGGCGACCAGACCGAGAGCGGCTCGGCGGAGGGCACCTCGCCCTCCCAGAAGCCGGCCTCCACCGCCCCGCTCTTCTCGAAGCTCCCGGCCGAGATCCAGAAGTCCGGCGTCATCAAGGTCGGCACGGACGCCTCGTACGCCCCGATGGAGTTCACCGAGGGCGGCAAGATCGTCGGCGTCGACCCCGACATCGCGCAGGCCCTCAGCAAGCAGCTCGGCGTGAAGCTGGAGTTCGTCTCCGGCACCTTCGACGGCCTGATCACCTCGATCTACACCGGCCGCCAGGACCTGATCATGTCCTCGATGACGGACAACAAGAAGCGTCAGGAGGGCCTGGACGACGCCGGGAAGAAGATCGGCAAGGGCATCGACTTCGTCGACTACTTCAGCTCCGGCGTCTCCCTCCTGGTCAAGAAGGGCAACCCGCAGGGCATCAACTCCCTCGACGACCTGTGCGGCAAGACCGTGGCCGTCCAGCGCGGCACGATCTACGAGGACACCTTCAAGGCGCAGGCCGCCAAGTGCGGCGACAAGAAGCTGACGATCCAGGCCTTCGACACCGACGCCGAGGCCCAGACCCGCGTCAAGGCCGGCGGGGCGGTCGCCGACCTGAACGACTACCCGGTGGCCGCGTACATCGCGAAGACCTCGGGCGGCGGCAACGACTTCGAGGTCGTCGGCAGCCAGAGCGACGTCGGCCTCTTCGGCATCGGCGTCTCCAAGGACAAGCCCCAGCTACGCGACGCCGTCAAGGAAGCGCTCGACGCCATCATCAAGGACGGCTCCTACGCCGAGGTCCTGAAGAAGTGGGACGTCGAGGACAGCGCGGTCAAGTCGGCCACCGTCAACGCCGGCAAGTGACCTCGTCGCACCACTGAAGGGCAGTCGTCATGACTGACAAGATCAACAAGGACCCGGCCGCCGCTCCGGCCGGGTCCGACCCCGCGGGCTCCAGCCCGTACGAGGCGATCAAGGCCGTTCCCGTGCGGCACTACGGCCGCTGGGTCAGCGCCGTGGTGGTCGTGGCCCTCCTCGGCTGGCTGGTCTACGCCTTCTCCCAGGGCAACGTCATCTGGGACACGGTGTGGGACAAGGTGTTCGACCCGTCGATCATCAGCGGCCTGTGGAACACCATCCTCATCAGCGTCGCCTCGATGGCGCTCGGCCTCGTCCTCGGCGTGCTCTTCGCCGTGATGCGGCTGTCCAAGAACCCGGTCACCGGCGCGGTGGCCTGGCTCTACATCTGGTTCTTCCGCGGCACGCCGGTCTACGTGCAGCTGCTCGTCTGGTTCAACCTGTCGCTGATCTTCCAGTACATCGACCTCGGGCCGATCTACAAGAACGAGACCGTGGACGTCATGACGCCGTTCATGGTGGCCCTGCTCGGCCTCGGCCTGAACGAGGGCGCCTACATGGCGGAGATCGTCCGGGCCGGCATCCAGTCGGTCGACGAGGGCCAGACCGAGGCGGCGCACGCGCTCGGCATGTCCCAGACGAAGACCATGGGCCGGATCGTCCTTCCGCAGGCCATGCGGGTGATCGTGCCGCCGACGGGCAACGAGTTCATCAACATGTTGAAGACCTCGTCGCTGGTCTCGGCCGTGCAGTACACCGAACTCCTGAGGGCCTCGTCGAACATCGGCAGCACGGCCGGCGCCGTGATGGAGATGCTCTTCGTCGCCTCCATCTGGTACCTCGCGCTGACCAGCGTGTTCAGCGTCGGCCAGTACTACCTGGAGCGTCGCTTCTCCCGCGGTTCGACCCGCAACCTGCCGCCCACCCCCTGGCAGCGGATCAAGGCGAACCTGAGCACGTTCAAGCGCCCGGAGGTGTCCCGATGACCGGCGAGCCCATGGTCAAGGCCGAAGGCGTCCACAAGTCCTACGGCGCCGCCCACATCCTCCGGGGCATCGACCTGGAGGTCCGCAACGGCGAGGTCTTCTGCCTGGTCGGCCCGTCCGGCTCCGGCAAGTCGACCTTCCTGCGCTGCATCAACCACCTGGAGCGCATCGACGCCGGCCGGCTCTCGGTCGACGGGCACCTGGTGGGCTACCGCCAGAAGGGCGACAAGCTCTACGAGCTGAAGGACAGCGAGGTCGCGCTCCAGCGCCGCGACATCGGCATGGTCTTCCAGCGCTTCAACCTCTTCCCGCACATGACGGCCCTGGCCAACGTCATGGAGGCGCCCATCCAGGTCAAGGGCGAGTCCAAGGCGGTGGCGCGCGAGCGCGCCGAGCGCCTGCTCGACCGGGTCGGCCTGCGGGACAAGACGGGGAACTACCCCTCGCAGCTCTCCGGCGGCCAGCAGCAGCGCGTGGCGATCGCCCGCGCGCTGGCGATGGAGCCGAAGCTGATGCTCTTCGACGAGCCGACCTCGGCGCTCGACCCGGAGCTGGTCGGCGACGTCCTCGACGTCATGCGGGACCTGGCCGAGTCGGGCATGACGATGGTCGTCGTCACGCACGAGATGGGCTTCGCCCGCGAGGTCGGCGACTCGCTGGTCTTCATGGACGGCGGCGTGGTGGTCGAGTCGGGCAACCCGCGCGACGTCCTGGGCAACCCGCAGCACGACCGGACGAAGGCGTTCCTGTCCAAGGTGCTGTAGGGCGTACGGGAAGGGGCGGTACGGGATCTCCCGTACCGCCCCTTCCCGCGTACCCGGCGGTTACTTCACCGCGAGGAGCAGGGTGTCGGAGGGCGAGGCCCAGACGGTCCGGGCCTCGCCGAAGCCGGCGGCGCGGAGGGTGTCGGCGTGCCAGCGCGGGGAGGGCATGTCGCCGTCGGCGTGCTCGCCGTAGATCTCGAAGCGGCGGGCGGTGGGCCCGGCGAGGACGGGGTCCTGCGCGGCGAGGGCCCACCAGTCGGCCCAGTCGAGGACGCCGGCGGCCTTCTCGCGGTCCATGCGCGCGTGCCGCTGAGCGCGCTCGGCGGCGTTGATGCGGGGCGTGGATTCGTCGATCATGTGGTCGGCGTTCATGAAGACGCCGCCGTCCCGGACGAGCCCGGCGAGCTGCCCGTAGAGGGCGGCGAGGGGCTCGCTGTGGAGCCAGTGCAGGGCGGTGGCGGTGAGGACGGCGTCGTACGCGTCGTACGGCAGGTCCGCGGCCCACGCGGGGTCCTTGAGGTCGGCGGTCACGAAGGCGACGCGCTCGTCCCCGGCGAAGTGTCCCTCGGCGATGGCGAGGAGGGCGGGGTCGAGGTCGACGCCGGTACTGGTCGCCTCCGGGAACCTCTTGAGGAGCCGATCCGTGATACTTCCCGTACCGCACGCGAGGTCGAGGACGCGGGGCTTCGGTCCCACCACCGCCTCGACCATGTCGAGCATCACGCGGAACCGCTCCTCGCGGTCCGGCATGTACCACTCCTGCTGACGGTCCCAGCTCTGCTGCCAGCCCGCCCAGTCGGTTCCGGTCATCGCCGCGCCCTCCCCACTTCGTAATACCCTCGAAGGGAAAACAGTCGTTACCCCCTTCGACCGAGACACTAGCCCGCCGAAGTAAGGACTACAAGTGGAACTGGCCCATTACTCGGATTTCGCCGTGCGTCTGGTCAACACCGAGGAGCCGGCCCGCGGCAAGGACTCCCTGACCTCCGTCGAGGTGGTGCGGGACCTCTTCGGGGAGGCCTCCCAGATGGCCCGGCGGGTCACCGAGGCGGACCTGCCCCGCTTCCGCGCGATCCGGACGCGGCTGCGGGCGGTCTTCACCGCGGCCGACGAGGGCGACCACACGGGCGCCGTGGACCTCCTGAACTCGCTGCTCCTGGAGTTCCCGGTCAGCCCCCAGATCTCGGGCCACGACTTCCTCGACGAGGAGGGCCGGCCGCGCTGGCACATGCACCTCGCCGACCACTCCTCGAACGCGACGACGGGGTACGCGGCCATCTGCGCGATGGGCCTCGCCTTCCACCTCACCGAGTTCGGCGCGGACCGGCTGGGCCTGTGCCAGGCGCCGCCCTGCCGCAACGCCTACCTGGACACCTCCACCAACCGCTCCCGGCGCTACTGCTCCGACCGCTGCGCGACCCGCGCCAACGTGGCGGCCTACCGGGCCCGCAAGCGCCTGGAGGCGGAGCGCACGGACCGCACGGGCCTGACGCACGAGGCGAGCCAGGAGAGCACCACCCCGGCCGAACGCTGACGCCCCGGCGTCACCGGCCGGTAGCGCGCCCGGACCCGCCCGAGCACGAGTTCGGGCGGTACGGCGCCGAAGACCCGGCTGTCCCCCTCGGCGTCCGGATTGTCGCCGAGCACCCACCAGCCGCCGTCGCGCCGCTCGATCAGGCGCTTCACGACGAGCAGGTCCTGCTGGAGCGGATGGCGCAGCACGGCCACGCACCCGGGCCGCAGCCGCCCGCCGTAGTGCACGAGCAGCCGGTCCCCGTGCAGCAGCGTGGGCACCATCGACACGCCCGTCACCTCGGCGATCCCGAACGGAGCCCCGGCCTCCCCCGCCCGCTCCCGCCCCGACCCGCTCATCCGGCACCTCCCGATCCACTCGTCCACTCGTACACGAGTCCCATGGAGACCCTGGACTTTTGACCTAAGCCCCAGGGGGCGCCCGAGAAAACGCCCTTCTCACCGAGTAATGTCCCACCTGAGAAGACGATCACGAGGAAGGACGGCTCAATGCTCTCCCGCCTGTTTGCCCCCAAGGTGAAGGTCAGCGCCCACTGCGACCTCCCGTGCGGCGTGTACGACCCGGCCCAGGCCCGCATCGAGGCCGAGTCCGTCAAGGCTGTCCAGGAGAAGTACCAGGCCAACGAGGACCCGCACTTCCGGGCCCGCGCCACGGTCATCAAGGAGCAGCGCGCGGAGCTCGCCAAGCATCACGTCTCGGTGCTCTGGAGCGACTACTTCAAGCCCCCGCACTTCGAGAAGTACCCCGAGCTCAACCAGCTGGTCAACGACACCCTGAAGGCCCTCTCGGCCGCCAAGGCGTCGACGGACCCGAAGACGGGCGAGAAGGCGCTGGAGCTCATCGCCGAGATCGACCGGATTTTCTGGGAGACGAAGAAGGCCTGATCTCCCACCGAGCGGCGCGA
The DNA here is from genome assembly GCF_044754545.1 of Streptomyces sp. NPDC093071. Taxonomy (NCBI): domain Bacteria; kingdom Bacillati; phylum Actinomycetota; class Actinomycetes; order Kitasatosporales; family Streptomycetaceae; genus Streptomyces; species Streptomyces sp. NPDC093071. Next base: position 75,377 of record NZ_JBIVPH010000009.1, read on the forward strand.
CCCGCGCCGCTCATCCGACCGCACCCGGTCCGCAGGCCGCCGAACAAGGCGTCCACGGCGGCCCGGGTGCGGTCGTGTTCAGCGGGTCGCGGTCGCCGTCGCGTGCTGACGGGGCGGGTCGGCGGGTGAGACGATCCGCGACGTGACCGGATGGATGCGCCACGCCCCGCGCTGGGTCGCCGTGTCGGCCTGTGGCATCGCGGCCGTCCTGCTCTTCGTCGGTGCCTCCGCGCACGTCGCCGACCTCCTGCGCCACGGTCTGCGCCCGTACGGCTGGGCGCCGGGGTGGCTGAACCTCTACTGGTCGTCGCCGGCGCTGTTCGACGCGCTCGCCGGCGTGTTCCTGCTCCGGGGCGAACGCCGGGGGCTCGACCTCGCCTGCGTCGTCGTGGCGACCGACCTCGCCGCCAACTGGTACGCGGTGTACGGCCTCCGGCACAGTGATCTCGCCGCTCAGCCAGGCCTCCAGCGCCTGGTCGTCTTCGCCGCGGTCGTCCTGGGGACGGCGCCGTTCGTCCGGCGGAACCTCCCCCGGTGACCCTCAGGAGTGGTTCCACTCCTCGCCGGGGAGCGCGTGCCACAGGTCGAGCCAGTCGTGGAGCAGGAAGAGGGGCCGGGCCAGGACGACGTCACCGGCCCGCTGGGACCGGATCGCCAGGCCGAGGTCGGCGAAGACCGGATCGGCGGCAGGGCTGTACGTCAGGCTGCCGGGCCGTGGTGCCGTGCGGCGGACGAGCCAGTCCTCCACGCGGGAGGGTACACAGCCGGTCAGCGGGGCCGCGTCCAGCCGCACTTGGGGGCCGGTGAGGGCGTCCACGGCGACGCATCCCAGGCGGCCGTTCCGGAAGAGGGCCCTGATCCCGCTCCCGGTGAAGTCGGCGTAGTCGAGCCGTCGGCCCTCGCCGTGGTGGGAGGAGGACGAGACGGCCGGCCCTTCGCCGAGGGCGCGGATGATCTCCTCCAAGCTCATCCCGAAGTGCAGGGGGCCCACCCCTACGTACGGCGTGAACGTCCACTCGGCGCGCTCCTCCTCCCGGGCGATCCGCCACGGGCCCCGGTACCCCTCCTCACTTCCCGGGGCGGCCACGGGCGGCTCGGGGGCCGGCCCGTACGGGACCGTCGGCGCACCCCGGCCCCTGCCCCGGCGGCCGAACCGCTCCGGTGCCGCGGTGTCCTCGGGCTGCTCTTCCAGCAGGCGGATCGCCTGTCCCTGCCCCTCCGCGAACGGGTCGTCCGCCAGCTCGCGTGCCCGGCCCAGGGCCGCGCGGCGTTCCTCCTCCGCGACGACGAGACCGGTGACGTCTTCGCCCCAGGCCGCCAGGCGCTCCCGGGCGATCCACCGGTAGGACGAGTCCGCGCTTACGGCAAGAACCTCGCGAACGGCGGGCGCGTACCGGGGTACGGACGGGGCGAGGGCGGGATCGGCCAGGAGCAGGGCGGTGGCCGCGAGCGCGGCCTCCCTCACCAGCGGATCGTCGGCGGCGCAGAAATCCGCGACGCGGTCGTGGAGCGCCGGCCGTGCCGCACGGGCGGCGGCCAGATCCCGCGCCGTGCCGACGCCGTCCTCGACGTCCAGGCGGGCGATGTCGGCGAACGAAGCCAGCCAGTTGAGGAGTTCGGCGCGCAGCGGTCGCCGGGAACACCCGCTCCCGGTGGAGGAGCAGCCGGTACAGGTCCTCCACCGCCCGCGCCCGCCGGGCCGGGTCGGCGGCGAGCACCCCGACGAGGACGTCCTGCGTGTCGGCCACCCCGTGCCGCCCCGTACAGACGTGCGGCAGCTCCTCCCAGGCGGTACCGGCGAACTCCGCCCGTGCGCCGGGCGGCAGGGGGCCGGGAGGGTCCGGTGTCGTTGCGTCGCTCATGGCCGCAGTGTTCCAGCCGGTTCCGTGCCCGGCGGCGGGAGCGTCGGCCGGCCGGACAGGTCCAGGGCCCGGGCGAGGGCCCCGTGAAGACGGGTCGCGTGGGTGGGGAGGTGGGTGGTCGCCCATCGGGCGGTCAGGTGGAGGAAGGCCGTCAGGTCGTGTTCCGCGGTGGTGAGGAGACGGCGCAGGTCGGTGAGGGGGAGGTCGATCACCGGACTGTCCTCGCGGTCCGCGTCGACGGTGAGGCGGGCCCGGGCGCCGGTCCGTTCGGCGGTCGGGAAGGGGTCGTGGCCGAAGGAGGCCGCCCCGTCGCCGTCGACAACCTCCGACCAGTCGCCGCGCTCTTCCAGGCCGTTGCAGCACCCCGGGGACAGGACGACGCCGGTCTCCGTGTCGGTGACCTGCAGGCCGCCGGGGACGAAGAGGTCGTCCAGGGTGAGCAGGCCGTGGAGGAGGGACCCCAGCGGGTCCTGCGGCTTTCGCGATCCGTCCTCCGGCTCGATGTCGTTGGCCATCGCGATGCTCATGACGGCGGTACCGATCTCGGCCGGCGTCAGGTCGCCACTCAGGGGCAGGAAGCCGTACGGGGCGAGGGCCGCCACCGGCCACAGGTCGAAGCCGGCGGTCGGGCGGGTCTCCAGGACGGGGTGCAGGGTGATCACCCGGAGAGTGTGCGTCGGCGCGCGGCGGGCGGGCCAGGGATTTCCGGGGCGTGGGGACGGGTGCGGGCACAGACACCGGCGCGGGTACGGACACGGGTACGGGCACAAGAGCGGACACCGGCACGGACACCGCCGTTCACACCGGCGTCAGGCACGGCCCCACCGACAGGCCCGCCGCCGCCCCCTGTCCCCGTAACCATTCGCGGTACGGGGCCGCGCGCAGGGCCGCCTCGCGGTAGGCGGCGGCGAGTTCCGCGTACAGGACGTCCAGGGGCGCGCCGGGGCGCGCGTACAGCAGGAGGCGGACGGCCAGGGGGTCGCCGCGCAGGGGGCGGACGGCCATGTCCTCGCGCGGGCCCGAGGTGGGCTGGCAGGGGGCGACGGCCTCGCCGAGGACGATGAGCGAGGCGGCCGTGTGGTAGTCGCCGTGCAGCAGCGGCGGGTCGATCCCGGCGGCGTGCAGGACCCGGCGCAGGCCGTCCCATTCGCCGTCGACGGTCGGGTCGACCATCCAGTGGTCGTCGGCGAGGTCGGTGAGGTCCACGACGGGCCGGGCGGCGGCCGGGTGGTCGCGGGCCATGGAGACGAACTGCGGTTCGCGGGCGACCAGGACCCGTCCCGTGAGGCCCTCGGGGACCTGTAACGGGCAGCCCTCCACCTCGTGCACGAAGGCCACGTCGAGCTGCCCGGCGGCGACCATGCGGAGCAGTGCGTGGGCGGAGACGTCCACCCGCAGGCCGACCTCGGTGCCGGGCAGCCGCTGGCGGAGCCGGCGCAGCCAGCCGGGGAGTGCCCGGCTGGCGGTGGAGCCGACGCGGAGCCCGGGGCCGCCGGCCCGGGCGGCCGCGGCCCGGGTCTCGGTGACGAGCGCGGCCATGTCGGCGACCAGGGGGCGGGCCCGGCTGAGCAGCGAGCGGCCGAGCGGGGTGGGGCGGCAGCCGGTGCGGCCGCGCGAAAAGAGCTCGGCGCCCAGGGAGTTCTCGATCCGGCGCAGCTGGGTGGTCAACGAGGGCTGGCTCATGCCCAGTTGACGTGCCGCTTTGTGCAGGCTGCCCGCGTCCGCGATGGCGCAGAGCGCGCGCAGATGTCTCACCTCCAGCTCCATGCCCCGAGGGTAGGGCGGCTCCCTGAGTCGCACCAGATACCCGGAACCCCTCAATCACCTTTCATTCCAAGGTCGTTGGGGAGGAGGAGGGAAATGATGCGGTGAGGGAGGGAGGTGATGCGGTGGAGGAGGGAGGTGATGCGGTGGGGCTATCGGCGGTTGACATCATCCCCGCGCGTCCCGGCTCCCCCCAGACTCTCCCCAACCCCACACAGGAGGAGCCCCCCATGCCTCGTTCCAAGGTCCTCGCCTCCGCGCTGACCACCGCCCTCGGCCTCGGTCTCGCCGTCTCCCTCGGCGCGTCCCCGGCCGCCGCCGCGCCCGACGACCGGGCCGTGTCCCCCGCCAACGGCAAGGTGGCGTACGCCGGTTCGGCCGAGGAGGCCAAGGCCAACCAGGCCTTCTTCGACGCCGTCGTGAAGTCGGTGGCGAAGAAGCGGGCCGCCGCCCCCGGCGCGGCCGCCGTCACGGTCGTCTACAGCGCCTCCAACGCGCCGAGCTTCCGCACCCAGATCGCCCGCTCGACCCAGATATGGAACAGCTCGGTGGTGAACGTCCGGCTCGTCGAGGGCAGCAACCCCGACTTCCGCTACTACGAGGGGAACGACTCCCGCGGCTCGTACGCCAGCACCGACGGCCACGGCAGCGGCTACATCTTCCTCGACTACCGGCAGAACCAGCAGTACGACTCCACCCGGGTGACCGCCCACGAGACCGGGCACGTCCTCGGGCTCCCGGACCGCTACAGCGGTCCGTGCAGCGAGCTGATGTCGGGCGGCGGCCCCGGCACGTCCTGCCGGAACGCCCAGCCGAACGCGCAGGAGCGGGCGCGCGTCGACCAGTTGTGGCGCTACGGCCTCGCCTCGGCCTTCAAGGGCTGACGGGCAGGACCGGTACGAGTACGGCGGCGGCGTCCCTCCCCGGGCGCCGCCGTCCCCGTTTCCGGGGCTTTCGGGCCGTCAGGCCGGCTGGAGGAGCCGACGGCCGAAGTCCGCGCCGGGCGGCAGCTGGCGCCGGACCCGGTCGAGGGCCCCCTCGAAGTCGCCCCCCGCGACGCACGCCTCGAAGGCGGCGCCGCCGTAGTGCAGCGCGAGGCTGAGGTCGGACCGCTCGCCGAGGGTCAGCAGACAGCTCAGCGTGGCCTGTTGGGAGGCGCCGTCCACGACGACGGGGAGCGGCAGGTCCCATTCCAGGACACAGCCGGTGAGGGCCTGCCCGTCCGCGGCCGCGAGCGCGGCGAAGCTCTCGCCCGCGTACTCGGCCCCCCTGATCCGGACGGCGACGCGCCGCCCGTCGGCCGTGATGACGATCGCTTCCGCGCCGCTGCGGTCCCGGTACCAGCCGGTCCAGACTTCCGTCGACTCCGATGACATGCGCGGACTGTAGCGGTATGACCGGCTCCACCGCGCGTCCGGTCGCCCCGGGGCCGGACTTCTCCCGGTCTCGCCGCTCTTGCCGGTCACGTGCGGTGTCGCGGCTTCCGGCACCTTCGTACGCCTCCGGCCGCCCCGTACGTCCGTGCTACCGCTTCCTGGAGTACGTGCGGACGACCACGCCGTTGTCGAAGGCGCGCACGTCGTCCAGCGTGAAGTCCCGGGGCTCGAAACCGGCGCCGAACATCGGCATTCCGGTGCCGTACACCTGCGGGTAGGTCTTGATGATCAGCTCGTCGATCTCGTCGACGAGCTCCCCGGCGATGGTCGAGCCGCCGCAGAGCCAGACGCCCAGCGGGCCGTCCTCGGCCTTGAGTTCGCGGACGCGGCCGACCAGGTCGTCGTGGATCAGCTCGACGTTCGGGTGGGGCGACTCGGTCAGGGAGCGGGTGGCGACGAACTCGCGCAGGTGGTTGTAGGGGCTGGTGACACCGACGTCCAGGGCGAGCCGGTACGACCCGCTCCCCTGCACGACGGTGTCGAAGTGCTTGTTGGGGCCGTCGACGCCGAAGGCCTCCCGGCCCTGGGTGGGGATCGTCTCGGGGTATTCGGCTCCCATCCACTGGGCGTACGGCCCCTCGGTGAACTTGAACATGGAGGTGGCGTCGCCCTCGGGGTCGCCGATGAAGCCGTCGATGGTGCAGGCGATGTAGTAGGTGAGCTTGCGCAAACCGGTCCTCTTCCTCGGGGGTGCTCGGGGGTGCTGGACGTGGCCGCTCTCGCAACCACGACAGTTATAGTGCTTCATCTGTAGTGGTTACGCAAGCCCTATCGTCGAGGCGCACACGCTCAGCACGGATGGAGCCCCACGTGGCGAGAAACCCGGAACGCCGTACGACCCTGCTCGACGCCGCGATCGAGGTACTGGCGGACGAAGGCGCCCGCGGTCTGACCTTCCGGGCGGTCGACGCCCGGGCCGGAGTCCCCACGGGCACCTCGTCCAACTACTTCAGCGACCGGGACCTGCTGCTCTCCCAGGTCGCCGACCGGATCTTCGTCCGGCTGACCCCGGCCCCCGGCGCCATCGACACCGCCCTGCGGCCCGAACCCAGCAGGGAGCTGGTGGTCGAGCTGATGCGCTGGCTCGCCCGGCGCATGGCGGCCGAACGCGCCTGCTACCTGGGGCTCTTCGAACTGCGCCTCGAAGCCGTGCGCCGGCCGGAGCTGCGGAGCCGGCTCACCGGGGTGCTCCGCTCCGACCTGGACGAGAACGTCCGGCTGCACCTCGACTCCGGGATGCCCGGGGACGCGGACACGGTCCGGCTGCTCTACTTCGCCCTCACCGGGCTGCTGCTCGACCACTTCACCGTCCCCGACCTGCACGGCGAACGGGACCTGGACGACCTGATCGAGACCGTGGTCACCCGCGTCGTCCCCGAGGCCTGACCGTCCCGGGCGCCGGGACGGGACTCAGCGCGTGCGCCGGGTGACGAACTCCGCCAGGGAGAGCAGGTCCCCCGCGGCCGCCAGGTCCGGGACCGCCTGCGCCAGGTACTCGACGGCCCGGCCCATGCGCTCGGCCGCCTGGGCCTGCGCCCAGTCGCGCCCGCCGGCCCGCTCCACCGCGTCCGCCGCCGCCCGCACCCCCGCCACGTCGAGGACCGGCCGGGAGTACAGCTCGGCCAGCTCCTCCCCCGCCGGGGTCCCGGAGGCGAGCGCCGCCACCACGGGCAGCGACTTCTTGTAGGCGGCCAGGTCGGCCCCGGCCGGCTTGCCCGTGCGCTCCGGGTCCCCCCAGATCCCGATGAGGTCGTCGATCAGCTGAAAGGCGAGCCCCGCCTCCCGGCCGAAGGCGTCCATCGCCGCGACCTCCTCCTCGTCCGCGCCGGCGTAGAGCGCGCCGAGGGCGCAGGCGCAGCCGAGCAGCGCGCCGGTCTTGGCGGTGGCCATGGCCGTGCACTCGTCGAGGGAGACCTCGCGCGGGCCGCGCTGCTCGAAGGCGCAGTCCGCCTGCTGTCCCGCGCAGAGCTCGATGATGCAGGCGGCGAGGCGCGCGGAGGCGGCCGCCGAGGCGGGGTGCGGGTCCTCGGCGAGCAGCCGCAGGGCGAGCGCGCTCATCGCGTCGCCCGCTATCAGCGCGTCCGGGATGCCGAAGACCGTCCAGGCCGTGGGCCGGTGGCGCCGGGTCGGGTCCCCGTCGACGATGTCGTCGTGGAGCAGGGTGAAGTTGTGGGCGAGCTCCACCGCGGCGGCGGCCTTCACGGCCCGGGCCTCCTCGGCGCCGAGCGCGCGGGCCGCGGCGAGGACGAGGGCGGGCCGGATGGCCTTGCCCGCCTGCTCGGCGGCCGGGGTGCCGTCGGCGTGCTCCCACCCGAAGTGGTACATCGCCACCCGGCGTATGGAGCCGGGCAGGGTCTCGACGGTCGAGCGGAGCTGGGGCTGGACGGCCGTCCGCGTCCGGTCCAGGAGCGTCACGGCCCCCTGGCCGCCGGTGGCGGCATCCGCGCTGGTCATGGTCACGGTCACTTCCTTCGCGTCCTTCGCGGCGGTCGTCCGCCGCGGCGGGCCGGGAGCGCCCGGCGGCGGGGGGTCCGCCCCCGCCGCCGGGCGTCACGGGCTCAGCGCCAGCGGCTGACCTCGACGTTCTCCAGGACGCCGAGCGCGTCCGGGACGAGGACCGCCGCCGAGTAGTAGGCGGTGACCAGGTAGGAGATGATCGCCTGCTCGTCGATGCCCATGAAGCGGACGGAGAGGCTGGGCTCGATCTCGTCGGGGATGCCGGTCTGGTGCAGACCGATCACGCCCTGGTCGGCCTCGCCGGTACGCATACAGATGATCGAGGTGGTGCGGGCGTCCGAGACCGGGATCTTGTTGCACGGGTAGATCGGCACGCCGCGCCAGGTCGGGATGCGGTTGCCGTTGACGTCGATGGTCTCGGGGACCAGTCCGCGCTTGTTGAGCTCGCGGCCGAAGGCGGCGATGGCGCGCGGGTGGGCGAGGAACATCTTCGAGCCCCGGCGGCGGGAGAGCAGCTCGTCCATGTCGTCCGGGCTGGGGGCGCCGTCGTGGGGCTGGATCCGCTGCTCGTAGTCGCAGTTGGAGAGGAGGCCGAACTCCTTGTTGTTGACGAGCTCGTACTCCTGGCGCTCGCGGAGCGCCTCGACCGTGAGCCGCAGCTGCTGCTCGGTCTGGTTCATCGGCTGGTTGTAGAGGTCGGCGACCCGGCTGTGGACCTTCAGCACGGTCTGGGCGACGCTCAGTTCGTACTCGCGGGGCGAGGCGTCGTAGTCGACGTACGTGTGCGGGACGACGGCCTCGCCGACGTGGCCGGCGGAGAGGTCGATGGCGGCCTCGCCGTACTTGTTGGTGCGCTGCTCGGGCAGGGCGGCGACGGTCGCGAGGTGGGCGGCGAGCGAGCCGGCCCGGTCCGCGAGGTTCCGCACGTCGGCCCGGGTGAGCTCCAGGACCGTGCAGGCGGTGGCGGCGCGGGCGGTCCACTCCCAGGTGGCGTCCTCGCGGATCAGGGAGGACTCGCCGAGGTAGGAGCCGTCGGCGAGGACGCCGAGGACGGCCTCGTCGCCGTACGGCCCCTCGCCGATCTGCTCGATCCGGCCGTGGGCGAGGAGGTACACCCGGTCCGTGGGGGCACCCGCGGCGGCGATGACCTCGCCCGCCGCGTACTCCCGCTGGGTGCAGCGGGACGCCAGCTCGGACAGCGCGTCCTCGTCCTCGTAACCGCGCAGGGCGGGGAGTTCGCCGAGTTCGGCGGGGATCACCGCGACGCGCTCTCCGGTCTGGACGAAGGTGACGCGCCCGTCCCCCACGGAGTAGCTGAGCCTCCGGTTCACCCGGTACGTGCCGCCCTGCACCTGGACCCACGGCAGCGCCCGCAGCAGCCACCGGGAGGTGATCTCCTGCATCTGCGGGGCCGACTTGGTGGTCGTGGCGAGGTTCCGCGCGGCGGCGGTGCCGAGACTCTGCTGCGGCGCCTGCTGCTCCGCGCGGACCTCGTCGCCAACCGAACCTACGGACATGGAACTCCCTCTCGTATGACTGAGTTGCGAGAGCAGCCTTTCAGTACGCAGCGTGTCGGCGCCATTACACAATCGAGTGGGACTGTTCGAAGATCTTCGGGGCATGTCACTGGTTTTCCATCCGGACAGTCCAGTCACGGCGGCCCCTCCGGCCCCCTGTCCGGATCGGCTCGCACACCGTCCGAACGGATGGCGGCGGAGCGGCGGACTCCGGTACTCCGGAACCCCACCCGTCCTCCGGAAGGAGTCAGCCATGGCTGCACCCATGTCCGCGAACAGGTTCCTCACCGCGCTGCGCGCCGAGGGCCTCGCGGTCGTCCAGGTAGGCGACTGGTCCACCCACAACCGCAACCACAAGGGCCCCTGGGGCCCGGTGCACGGCGTGATGATCCACCACACCGTGACCCGGGGCACCGCCGGCACCGTCCGCATCTGCCGGGACGGCTACGCGGGCCTGCCCGGGCCGCTCTGCCACGGCGTGATCGCCAAGGACGGCACGGTCCACCTCGTCGGCTACGGCCGCGCCAACCACGCCGGGCTCGGCGACGACGAGGTGCTCCGGGCGGTCATCGCCGAGCGCCGCCTGCCCCCGGACGACGAGGCCACCACGGACGGCAACCGGCACTTCTACGGCTTCGAGTGCGAGAACCTCGGGGACGGCGTGGATCCGTGGCCGAAGGTCCAGCTGGAGGCCATCGCGAAGGCGGCCGCGGCCGTGTGCCGAGTGCACGGCTGGACCCACCGGTCGGTCATCGGCCACCTGGAGTGGCAGCCGGGCAAGTCGGATCCGAGAGGCTTCACGATGGCCTCCATGCGGGAGCGGATCGCCGAGCGGATGCGGTGATCCGCGCTTCCGGCCGCCCTCCTCCCGCGTCCCCACCTGCCCTCCGCCCGCGTCCCCCGCCCGCCCTCCGCCCGCGCCTCCACCTGCCGCTTCCGGCCGCCCTCCGCCGTCCCGAGCGCGGCCCGGCGGCACAATGGCCGGGTGAACGCGTTCGACCTCTCCCGGCTGCGGCCCCGGCTCCCCTCGCCCCTGGAGCCGGTGGAGGACGAACGTTTCGCCCGGCGCGGCCTCACGCTGCTCCTGAAGCGCGAGGACCTCATCCACCCGGACCTGCCCGGCAACAAGTGGCGCAAGCTCGCGCTCAACCTGGAGGCGGCGGCCGGGCGGCCCGTGCTCACCTTCGGCGGGGCGTACTCCAACCACCTGCGGGCGACGGCGGCCGCCGGCAGGCTGCTCGGCTTCCCCACGGTCGGGGTGGTCCGGGGCGACGAGCTGGCCGGACGCCCGCTCAACCCCTCCCTCGCGCGGTGCGCGGCGGACGGGATGCGCCTGGAGTTCGTGGACCGGTCCACGTACCGCGCGAAGAGCGATCCCGCCGTCCTCGCGGCGCTCCTGGAGCGCGCGCCCGCGGGCGCGTACGTGGTCCCGGAGGGCGGCAGCAACGCGCTCGCCGTGCGCGGCTGCGCGGAGCTGGGCCGGGAGCTGGCGGGGGCGGCGGACGCGGTCGCCGTCGCCTGCGGGACGGGCGGCACCCTGGCGGGCCTGGCGGCCGGTCTCGGCCCCGGGCGGCGGGCCCTCGGCTTCCCGGTCCTCAAGGGGGGCTTCCTGGGCGGGGAGGTCCGGGCCCTCCAGGAAGCGGCGTTCGGCGGTCCGCGCGGCGACTGGTCCCTGGACGAGCGCTTCCACGGCGGGGGCTACGCGCGCGTGTCCCCGGCTCTGGAGGCGTTCACACAGGACTTCGAGAAACGGCATGAACTCGCCATCGAGCGACTGTATGTGGCCAAAATGCTGCACGGCCTGGTGACCCTGGCCGAGGAGGGCGCGTTCCCGCCGGGCACCCGGATCGCGGCGGTGGTCACGGGCGCCCCGGACGGGGCTCAGCCGTCCGCCTCCTCGCGGTAGGCGGCCGCCTCCTCCAGGTCGAGGCGGCGGAGCAGGGTGCGCATCATCTCGTCGTCGATCCGGCGCTCGTCGCGGAGCCGCACGAAGACCTCCCGCTCGGCGGCGATCATCTCGCGCGCGAGGCGCCGGTAGGTGTCGTCGGCGGTCTCGCCGGTGGTCTCGTTGACCGAGCCGAGCCGCTCCCAGACGGCGTTGCGGCGCCGTTCGAGGACGGTGCGCAGCCGGTCCGCGAGGGGCTCCGGCAGGGCGTTGCGCTCGTCCGCGAGCAGCGCGTCCAGGCGCTCCTCGGCGGCCCGCGAGGCCTCGCTCTGGGCCTGCGCCTCGGCCAGCGTCTCGGCGTACCGGTCGCGGCCGGGGAGCTTCAGGAGCCGGATGAGGGGCGGCAGGGTGAGGCCCTGCACCACCAGGGTGCCGATCACGGTGGTGAAGGTGAGGAAGAGGACCAGGTTGCGGGCGGGGAACTCCTCGCCGTCGGCGACGACGGGGATGGAGAAGGCGATGGCGAGCGAGACCACCCCGCGCATCCCGGCCCAGCCGACGACCAGCGGCGCCCGCCAGTCCACCCCGGGCTCCCGCTCCCGGACGCGGGCGGAGAGCCACCGGGGCAGGAAGGTCGCCGGGTAGACCCAGACGAAGCGGACCAGGACGACGGCGACGAAGACGCCGACCGCGTACCCGGCCGCCTCGCCGACGCCGTACCGGCCGAGGCCCTGGACGACGTACGGGAGTTGGAGGCCGATCAGGGCGAAGACGGCGGATTCGAGGATGAAGGCGACCATCTTCCACACGGCCTCCTCCTGGAGCCGCGTGGCGAAGTCGACCTGCCAGGCGCGGTGGCCGAGGAAGAGGCCGACCACGACGACGGCGAGGACCCCGGAGGCGCCGACCTCCTCGGCGGCCGCGTAGGCGACGAAGGGGACGAGGAGGGCGAGGGTGCTCCGGAGCAGGGATTCCCGCAGGTGGACGCGGAGCCAGTGGATGGGGACCATCAGGACCAGGCCGACGCCGATGCCGCCGACGGCCGCGAGCGCGAACTCCCCGACCCCGCCGGCCCAGGTGACGCCCTCGCCGACGGCCGCCGCGAGGGCGACCTTGTAGGCGGTGATCGCGGTGGCGTCGTTCACCAGGGACTCGCCCTGGAGGATCGTGGTGATCCGGTTCGGCAGGCCCAGCTTGCGGGCGATGGCGGTGGCGGCGACCGCGTCCGGCGGGGCGATCACCGCGCCGAGCACGAGGGCTGCGGTGAGCGGCAGGTCGGGCACGAGGACGTACGCGAGCCAGCCGACGGCCACGGTCGCGAAGAGGACGTACCCGACGGAGAGCAGGGCGACGGGCCGGACGTTGGCCCGCAGGTCGAGGTAGGAGGAGTCGACGGCGGCCGTGTAGAGGAGTGGGGGCAGGATCAGCGGCAGCACGACGTGCGGGTCGAGCGTGTAGTCGGGAACGCCCGGGACGTACGAGGCGGCGAGGCCCACGGCGACCAGGAGCAGCGGGGCGGGCACCGGGGTCCGGCGGGCCGCCCCCGCGATCGCGGCGCTCGCCGCCACCAGTCCCACCAGTTGCAGTGCGTCCATGCCCGTCCGTCCGCCCTCTCGTCCGTACCGCCTCGTCCGTACCGCGACGTAACCTGGCCATCATGAGCGAGTGCCCGCACCTTGCCGAACTGCCGCGCCCCGAACCGGCGCCGCTGACCGACACCTGTCCCGAGTGCCTGGCGGACGGAACGCATCCGGTCCAGCTGCGGCTCTGCCTGACCTGCGGGCACGTGGGCTGCTGCGACTCCTCGGCGGGACGCCACGCGACCGCGCACTTCTCCTCGACCGGGCACCCGGTGATGCGGACCTTCGAGCCGGGCGAGCGGTGGCGCTGGTGCTTCGTGGACGGTGCGATCGTCTGACGGTTGCGCGGCGCGCGGTTCGACGGGCTCCCGCGTGGGTACGTCACCCCTCCGCCGGTCGCTCGGTTCCGTTGTCCACAGGCCTTCGTCCACCGTCCGCACCCAGGGGCCTACCATGGGTGACGGGCCGTGACGGGGTCGGAGAACGCACGGCGACACGGCGGGACGGATCGCGATAGCGTCACGGCGGACTGCGCAGCCCCCTGCGTACCGCCCGGTTCGGGGGCCTCTACCCCCGAGCCCCGAATGAGTTTGTGCCACCTTGGAGGTGAGGGTGTCCCAGATCGCAGGCGAGCCCGGGACCCAGGACTTCGTGGAAGTCCGGCTGCCCGCTGCGGGTGCCTATCTGTCCGTGCTGCGTACGGCCACGGCCGGCCTCGCGGCGCGCTTGGACTTCACCCTCGACGAGATCGAGGACTTGCGGATCGCGGTCGACGAGGCCTGCGCCATCCTGCTCCAGCAGGCCGTGCCCGGATCCGTCCTCAGCTGCGTCTTCCGGCTGGTCGACGACTCGCTGGACGTGACGGTCTCCGCCCCGACGACGGACGGCCGTGCTCCCGAGCGGGACACCTTCGCCTGGACGGTGCTGTCGGCGCTGGCCGGGAAGGTGGAGTCGTCGGTGGCCGACGACCGCACGGTCTCGATCAGCCTGTACAAACAGCGCGGCGCGGGGCCAGGCCCGGCGTGAGGAGCGGGGACGCGACGGCCGGCATCCCCGGGCAGAAGGCGCGGCCGCATGAGGTCGCTACGGAGCGGGCGGACCAGATGAGCGAGCACGAGCAGCAGCACGAGGGTGCCGGGACGCCGGGCGTCCCCGGGGTCTCCGCGGGTTCCGAGGCGCCCGCGGAGGCTTCCGGGCCCCCGGAGCCCGGCGCCGTCGGGCACGAGGACGGGGCCGGGGCCGGGGAGAAGGACGCTTCCCCGGACGACGACGGGACCGGCGACGGGGCCGGCGAGGCGCCGGAGACCCGCGCCGCCCCCGCCCCGCACGACCGGAACGGCGCCCGCGCCCTCTTCGTCGAGCTGCGCGAGCTGCCCGAGGGCTCCCCCCAGAAGGCGGAGCTGCGCAACCGGCTGGTGCGGATGCACCTGCCGCTGGTGGAGCACCTGGCCCGGCGCTTCCGCAACCGCGGCGAGCCGCTGGACGACCTGACGCAGGTGGCGACGATCGGCCTGATCAAGTCGGTGGACCGGTTCGACCCGGAGCGCGGGGTCGAGTTCTCGACGTACGCGACGCCCACGGTCGTCGGCGAGATCAAGCGCCACTTCCGGGACAAGGGCTGGGCGGTACGGGTGCCCCGCCGGCTCCAGGAGCTGCGGCTCTCGCTGACCACGGCCACGGCGGAGCTCTCCCAGCAGCACGGCCGCTCCCCGACCGTGCACGAGCTGGCCGAGCGGCTGGGAATCTCGGAGGAGGAGGTCCTGGAGGGGCTGGAGTCGGCGAACGCCTACTCGACGCTCTCCCTGGACGTCCCGGACACCGACGACGAGTCGCCCGCGGTGGCGGACACGCTGGGCGCGGAGGACGAGGCCCTGGAAGGGGTCGAGTACCGCGAGTCGCTCAAGCCGCTCCTGGAGGACCTGCCGCCCCGGGAGAAGCGGATCCTGCTGCTTCGCTTCTTCGGGAACATGACCCAGTCGCAGATCGCGCAGGAGGTGGGCATCTCGCAGATGCACGTCTCCCGGCTGCTCGCCCGGACGCTCGCCCAGCTGCGGGAGAAGCTTCTGGTGGAGGAGTAGGACCCGCCGCTGTCCGTTCGCTTGCCCCGCTTACAGAGCTCTATGCACGGGATCCCCACCGGCGTTCTCTTCACCGGGATCTGTTCACCGGTGATCCGTTCACGGGGTGTCCTGGCCGGGGCGCCGGATGCCGAGCGCCTCGGTCGTGGCCGGGCTCACCAGGAGGACGAGTCCGGTGACGGCCAGGACGGCGAGGACGGCGCCCGCCGGGATCAGCGCGCTGTTCGCCTGGAGCATCTGCCAGGCGACCGGCAGGGCCAGGATCTGGGTGATGACGGCCGGGCCCCGGCTCCAGGAGCGGCACAGCCACAGGCCGCGGGCGGCGGCGAGCGGGATCAGGCCGAGCACGAGGAGGGTCACGGCGCCCGTCACCGCGCCGGTGAGGTCGCCGGACGTCCCGGTCAGGGCCTTCACCAGCATGTACACACCCCCGGCGACGAGCCCGAGCGCCTCGACGCCGGCCACGGCCGCCGCGGCGGCGAGACGGGTGGGACGAGGGGTCTGCTCCGCACCGCCGACAGGGGTCCGCTCCGTACCGCTGAGGGGGGTCTGCTCCGCACTGCTCATGGAAGGCAGGGTAGCGGGGCCGCTCCCGGGACCGCCGGGGCCGGGTGCCGCCGAGCGGGCCGGGACTGGGCCCGGTACCGCCGGGTAGGTACGCTGGCGACCATGCGCGCACTTCTCGTGGTCAATCCGGCAGCCACCACCACCAGTGCCCGCACCCGTGACGTCCTCATCCACGCGCTCGCCAGCGAGATGAAGCTGGAGGCGGTCACCACCGAGTACCGCGGACACGCGCGTGACCTGGCCCGACGGGCCGCCGACACCGGAAGCGTCGACCTGGTCGTGGCCCTCGGCGGGGACGGCACGGTCAACGAGGTGGTCAACGGACTGCTGCACGGCGGGCCCGATCCGGAGCGGCTCCCCGGCCTCGCGGTCGTCCCCGGCGGGTCGACCAACGTCTTCGCCCGCGCGCTCGGACTGCCGAACGACGCGGTGGAGGCGACCGGTGCCCTGCTCGACGCGTTGCGTGAGGA
Source organism: Streptomyces sp. NPDC093071 (assembly GCF_044754545.1). NCBI lineage: Bacteria > Bacillati > Actinomycetota > Actinomycetes > Kitasatosporales > Streptomycetaceae > Streptomyces > Streptomyces sp. NPDC093071. The sequence continues at coordinate 90,993 of NZ_JBIVPH010000009.1, forward strand.
GCGAACACGTACGGTGAGCCTCGGGCTCGCCTCCGGGACGCCGGGCACGGACGACGAAGCGGTGCCGTCCCGCTGGTTCACCTTCTGCGCCGGCCTCGGTTTCGACGCGAGCGTCATCGGCCGGGTCGAACAGCAGCGGGAGCGCGGGAAGAGATCCACCCACGCCCTCTATCTGCGCCAGGTGGTGCGCCAGTTCCTGGGGGAGACGAACCGCCGGCACGGCACGATCACCCTGGAGCACCCGGGCGCGGAGCCGGTCGAGGACCTGGTCCTCTCCATAATCTGCAACACCTCCCCCTGGACCTACCTGGGCAATCGTCCGGTGTACGCGTCTCCGGAGGCCTCCTTCGAAACCGCGCTGGACGTGCTCGGACTGAGGCGTCTCTCTACCCCGGCGGTCGCCCGGTATGCCACCCAGTTGCTCACTTCGTCCCCGGAACGCGGGCCTCGCGGCAAGCACGCGGTCTCCCTGCACGATCTGACCGACTTCACCTTGCATTCGAAGGTCCCACTCCCCCTCCAGATGGACGGAGACCACCTGGGACTGCGTACGAGCGTGACGTTCACAGGCGTTCGCCGTGCACTGCGTGTGATTGTGTGAGTGGAAGGGCCCAAAGTCCTTTCACTCGAACGTTTAGGCGCGCATCCACCCCTAAGAAGTACGGCTGTGACCTAGCCGACACCGAGGAATCAAAAAAAACTTTCCAGAAGGGCTTGTATCCGCTGCCGAGGTTTGCGAGTCTCTTCTTGGCGATCGGGACGGCCCGCAAGACCGGCCTCCACTGAGAGCCAGAACCCCTCCTCAGTCCAAGGACCACACCAGTTGATCTGGCAGTCGGCCCTTCCCTTGCGGGGGGATTCGTGAAAGCGTTCACATTCACAAGCAACCTGCACGTAATACCAAGAGAGGTAGCAGCCATGGACTGGCGTCACAACGCCGTTTGTCGTGAGGAAGACCCCGAGCTGTTCTTCCCCATCGGCAACACCGGTCCTGCGCTGCTGCAGATCGAGGAAGCCAAGGCCGTCTGCCGCCGCTGCCCCGTCATGGAGCAGTGCCTGCAGTGGGCGCTCGAGTCCGGCCAGGACTCCGGCGTCTGGGGTGGCCTCAGCGAGGACGAGCGCCGCGCGATGAAGCGCCGTGCCGCTCGCAACCGGGCGCGCAACGCCAGCGCCTGACGCCCCACTCACAGCCTCAGGCGAGCGGCGCACACATCGCGTGTGCAATCACCGCCCTTGAGTCGCAGCGCGCAGTAGTAACCCACAGCATTCGAGCCCCGGACCGAATCCCCTTCGGTCCGGGGCTCGCTGCTGTGCGCCGCCGCCCGGCGCTACTTCTGCGGCTGTACGGGAATGTCGAGGACCACCTTCGTACCGCGCTCCGCGCCCGGCAGCATGTCGAAGGTTCCGCCCAACTCCCCCTCCACCAGGGTCCGTACGATCTGGAGGCCGAGGTTTCCGGCCCGCTGCGGGTCGAAGCCCTCGGGCAGGCCGCGGCCGTCGTCCTTGACCGTGATGAGGAGGCGGGCGTCGGCCCGGGCCTCGCCGCGGACGGCGGAGACCTCGACCGTGCCCTGCTCCCCCTGCGCGAAGGCGTGTTCGAGCGCGTTCTGCAGGACCTCGGTCAGGACCATGGAGAGCGGGGTGGCGACCTCGGCGTCGAGGATGCCGAAGCGGCCGTTGCGCCGGCAGGTGACCTTGCCCGGGGAGATCTCCGCGACCATCGCGATGACGCGGTCGGCGATCTCGTCGAACTCCACGCGCTCGTCCAGGTTCTGGGACAGCGTCTCGTGGACGATGGCGATCGAACCGACGCGCCGCACGGCCTCGTTGAGGGCCTCGCGGCCCCGGTCGGAGTCCATCCGGCGGGCCTGGAGGCGCAGCAGGGCGGCCACCGTCTGGAGGTTGTTCTTCACCCGGTGGTGGATCTCCCGGATGGTGGCGTCCTTGGTGATCAACTCGCGCTCGCGGCGGCGCAGTTCGGTGACGTCCCGGAGCAGGACGAGCGAACCGATGCGGGTGCCCTTGGGCTTGAGCGGGATCGCCCGCAGCTGGATCACCCCGCCGTTGCCCTCGACCTCGAACTCGCGCGGCGCGTAGCCGGAGGCCAGGGTGACCAGGGCCTCGTCCACCGGGCCGCGGGAGGGCGCGAGTTCGGCGGTGATCTGGCCGAGGTGCTGGCCGACGAGGTCGGCGGCGAGGCCGAGCCGGTGGTAGGCGGAGAGGGCGTTGGGCGAGGCGTACTGGACGATGCCCTCCGCGTCCAGGCGGACGAGGCCGTCGCCGGCGCGGGGCGAGGAGTCCATGTCGACCTGCTCGCCGGGGAAGGGAAACGTTCCGGCGGCGATCATCTGGGCGAGGTCGGAGGCCGACTGGAGGTAGGTGAGCTCCAGGCGGGAGGGGGTGCGGACGGTCAGCAGGTTGGTGTTGCGGGCGATGACGCCGAGGACCCGGCCCTCGCGCCGCACGGGGATCGACTCGACCCGCACCGGGACCTCCTCGCGCCACTCCGGGTCGCCCTCGCGGACGATCCGGCCCTCGTCGAGGGCGGCGTCGAGCAGCGGGCGGCGGCCGCGCGGGACCAGGTGGCCGACCATGTCGTCCTGGTAGGAGGTGGGGCCGGTGTTCGGCCGCATCTGGGCGACGGAGACGTACCGCGTGCCGTCGAGGGTCGGGACCCAGAGGACGAGGTCGGCGAAGGAGAGGTCGGAGAGCAGCTGCCACTCCGACACCAGCAGGTGGAGCCACTCGAGGTCGGAGTCGCTCAGGGCGGTGTGCTGGCGCACGAGGTCGTTCATGGAGGGCACGGTGCGAGCGTACCCGCGGAATTCGGGGGCGGTGAACCTGGATCTCCGGGGCCGCGTGTTGGAGTATGGGCCGGGAAACACCGCGTTCCCGTGGATGGACAGACAAGAATGGTCTAGTCCACAATGAACGCAACAGAGCCTCCATCCTCCCCGCACAGGAGGGTGGAACGAGGTACCCGACGCTCTCTGCCCTGACTGCGTCGAGACCTCCCACACGGCCGAGGGACCGCACACCCCCGGCCGAGCAACTCCGGGCTGCGGTGCCGGGCGGGCTGAGGGTCCCGCCGGGCGCCGCGGCCCGCGGGTGTTTCAGGGGCCGTCACGGAGACCCGGAGGCCCTTACCCGGGCGTGCGCCCCCGCCTCCCCCACCTCCCCCACCCCCGCCTCCGTCGCTTTCCTCGGCCGGGCGCGCCCGGATTCGGACCCCCGGGGCCGGGGGTCGAGTGGCTGAGGGGGCCGGTGCGGCAGACGATGGGAGCGGGGCCGTCCGGGGGGCGGAACGGCATGGGAGGGAGGCCGCTCCTCTGCTAGATTTGACCTTAGATTGGTCTATACCACCGGACCCCTTCCCAGCCCCTCACCAGATCGGCAGGCACAGCGTGGAAGTTGTCATCGTCAAGGACGCCAAGGCCGGCGGCGAGCTGATCGCGGACGGCATCGCCGACCTCCTGCGCCGCAAGCCCGACGCGCTGCTCGGCGTGGCCACCGGTTCGACTCCGCTGCCCATCTACGACGCCCTGACCGCCCAGGTGAGGGCGGGCTCGGTGGACGCCTCGCGGGCCCGGATCGCGCAGCTGGACGAGTACGTCGGCCTTCCCGCCGGGCACCCGGAGTCGTACCGCTCCACCGTGCTCCGGCAGGTCGTCGAGCCGCTGGGGCTCTCCCCGGAGGCCTTCATGGGGCCCGACGGCTCCGCCGAGGACGTCCAGGCGGCCTGTGAGGAGTACGACCGGGCCCTGCGCGAGGCCGGCGGCGTGGACCTCCAGATCCTCGGCATCGGCACCGACGGGCACATCGGCTTCAACGAGCCGTGCTCCTCGCTCGCCTCCCGGACCCGGATCAAGACGCTCACCGAGCAGACCCGGGTGGACAACGCGCGCTTCTTCGACGACGACATCGAGCAGGTGCCGCACCACGTCATCACCCAGGGCATCGGCACCATCCTGGAGGCCCGCCACTTGGTGCTGCTCGCCACCGGCGAGGGCAAGGCCGAGGCCGTGGCGCAGACCGTCGAGGGCCCGGTGGCCGCGCTCGTGCCGGCCTCCGCGCTCCAGCTGCACCCGCACGCCACGGTCGTCGTGGACGAGGCCGCCGCCTCCAAGCTGAAGCTCGCGGACTACTTCCGCCACACCTTCGCCGCCAAGCCGGCCTGGCAGGGCATCTGAGCCGCCCGGAACCCCCGGCGGCGACGACGCGAAGGGGCCCGGCACCTGGAGACAGGTGCCGGGCCCCTTCGTACGGGACGGGTGCGGGCGACCGTCAGGCGCCGGTCCCGACGACGGCCTCGGCGGCCGCGCGGCCGCAGACCCGGGCCGCGCCGTGCGTGGCGATGTGCAGGGCCCCGCGGGGCTCCGCCTCGTTGAGGCCCATCTCGACCACGACGGTGTCGGGGCGGGCCGCGAGGAGGCCGTCGAGGGCCCGGATCATCCACGGGTGCCGGTGGAGGTCGCGTACGACCGCCACCACGCGCCGCTCCCCCGCGGCGGCGAGGACGGACTCGGCGGAGGACTCGTCGTACGAGCCGGTCTCCGTGCCGGGCAGCAGGCGCTCCAGCTCCGCGGCGATCCCCCAGGGGGTCTCGTCACCGACCGCGAAGTTCGCGACCGGGGTGAAGGAGGCCACGTACGGGGCGCCGGTGACCGGCGTGTACGGGCGCTCCCCGCGGGTCACCTTCAGGGCCCGGCGGGCGGCGACGAGTCCGATGTCGGCGCCGGGCGCGGTCCCCTCCTGCACTGCCGCGCCCGGCACCGATCCAGCCCCCCTGACCCGCTGCGCCTGGGTCCAGGCCGCCAGGGCGCGCACGCGCGCCGCGGCGTCGGCCAGCCGCTCCTCGGGCAGTTCACCGGTCCGTACCGCGGTGACGAGCGCGTCGCGCAGTCGCAGCACGGTGTCCTCGTCGCACAGCCCGCCACCGACGCAGATGGCGTCGGCGCCCGCGGCGATGGCGAGGACGGATCCGCGCTCGATGCCGTACGTCGCCGAGACGGCCTGCATCTCCATGCCGTCGGTGACGATCAGCCCCTCGAAGCCCAGCTCCTGGCGCAGCAGACCGGTGAGGATCTGCGGGCTCAGGGTGGCCGGACGGTGCGGGTCGAGCGCGGACAGAAGGATATGCGCGCTCATGACCGCTTTGGTACCCGCGGCGACGGCCGCGCGGAAAGGTACCAGCTCACGGGCGTGCAGTGTGGCGAGGTCCACATCGATCCGGGGCAGCGCGTCGTGGGAGTCCACGTTCGTGTCGCCGTGTCCGGGGAAGTGCTTCGTGCAGGCCGCGACCCCGACGCCCTGGAGGCCGTCGACGTACGCCACGGTGTGCCGGGCGACCAGGTCCGGGTCGGGTCCGAAGGACCGGACGCCGATGACCGGGTTCTCGGCGTTGGAGTTGACGTCCGCGGAGGGGGCCCAGTTGAGGTCCACCCCGCACTGCGCGAGCCGGCGGCCGAGCTCGCGGGCCACGGCCCGGGTGAGCTCGACGTCGTCGACGCTGCCGAGGGCGTAGTTGCCGGGGAAGGACGAGCCCTGCTTGACCTCCAGGCGGGTGACGTCGCCGCCCTCCTCGTCGATGGCGACGAGGACGTCGTCCCGCTCGGCCCTCAGCTGCGCGGTGAGCGCGGTGAGCTGCTCGGGGGTGACGATGTTCCGTCCGAAGAGGCCGACCGACGACAGGCCCTCGCCGATGCGGCGGAGCAGCCAGTCGGGGGCGGTGGTGCCGACGAAGCCGGGCTGGAGGACCGTGAGCGCGTCGCGGGTCAGGGTGTCCGGAGCGTGGAGCAGTGTCGTCATGGGAGCCGTTATCCCTTCACCGCGCCGGCGGTCATTCCGCCGACGGCCTTGCGCTGGAGGAAGAGGAAGACGACGAGCACGGGCAGGGCGAAGAGCGTGGAGGCGGCCATGGTGGCGCCCCAGTCGCTGCCGAACGCCGTCTGGAACTGCGTCAGCCAGAGCGTCAGGGTCGACGACTCCTTGTCCTTGTTCAGCATGAGGATCATGGCGAACTCGTTCCAGGCCGTGATGAAGCCGAAGAGCGAGGTCGACATCAGGCCGGGGGCGAGCAGCGGGAAGATCACCTTGCGGAACGCCTGGCCCCGGGTGCAGCCGTCGATCTGCGCGGCCTCCTCCAGCTCGACCGGGACGGCGGCGATGAAGCCGCGCAGGGTCCAGATCGTGAAGGGGAGGACCATCACGAAGTAGATGAGCGTGAGCATCGGAATGCTGTTCAGCAGGTCGTTCTCGCGGGAGATCATGTACATCGCGATGACCATGACCTCCCAGGGGGCCATCTGCGCCATCATCACGATGAGGACGATGCCCTTGCGCCCCTTGAACCTCAGGCGGGCGATCGCGAAGCTCGCGGCCAGGGCCACGAGGAGGGCGAGCAGCACGGCGCCGACGGTGACCGTGAGGCTGTTGCGGACGTACGTCCAGAACAGGTCGACGCCGGTCGCCGTCGTGTAGTTCTCCAGCGTCGGCGTGAAGACGAAGACGGGGTCCTTCGTCAGGATCTCGTGCTGCGGCTTCAGCGAGGACGAGAACATCCAGTAGACGGGGAAGACGAACACCACGGCGATGACGAGGGCGCTGAGGTTCTTGGCGATCGCGCCGACCGTGAGCGGCTTCCTGGTGCGCAGCTTCTGCGGAGTCTGGGTGGTGGCGCTCACAGCTCCTCCTCCTGCTTCAGGATCAGGCGGAAGTAGAAGGACATGACCGCGACGAGCATCACGATCGTCAGGATGGAGATGGCGGCGGCGACACCGTAGTGGAACTGGCCGACGCCCTCGATGTAGGCGTAGACCGGGAGGGTCTCGGAGCCGCGGTCGGGGCCGCCGGCGTTCATGGCGTAGACCTGGGCGAACGCCTTGAAGATCCAGATGATCTCCAGGAACGTGGTGATCATGAAGAAGGACTTCAGGTTCGGGAAGACCACGGCCCAGAAGGTCCGCCAGCCGCTGGCGCCGTCCATCTTGGCGGCCTCGTACAGCTCGGACCCGACGGTGGTCAAGCCGGCGTACATGTTGAGGGCGACGAAGGGGACCGAGCCCCAGACGAGCAGGAGCAGGATGATGACGAGGGTGGAGAAGCCGGTCTCCAGCCAGTTGTGCTGCTCGTAGCCGGAGAAGCCCAGCGTACGCATCACCCAGTTCGCGACGCCGAACTGCTCGTCGAAGAGCCAGCGGAAGACGGTGACGGAGGCGACGATCGGCATGGCCCAGGCGAACATCAGGGCCAGCGAGAGGACCAGGCGCATCTTCTTGCCGAGGCGGTTGAGCAGCAGGCCTATGCCGGTGCCGATCACCATGATCAGGGCGACGTTGACGCCCGTGAAGACGACGCTTCGGACGGCGACGGACCAGAAGTGCGAGTCACCGAGGAGATCGGTGTAGTTGTCGAAGCCGATCCAGACCGTCTCGCGGGTGATGAATTCCTTCCGGTTGAGCTGCTGGAAGGAGAGCATCACGTTGCGGATCAGCGGATAGAGCAGCAGCACCGCCATGGACAGCAGGGCAGGCGCGACGAGCAGGTAAGGCAGCAGCCCACCGGGCAGGGAGCGTCTGCCGCGTGGAGGCTGAAGGACTTCCTTCGGGCCCGAAGGAGGGGGCGGAGTCTGAGACTTCCTTGCCGCCCTTCCGGGCGCGTCCTGAGGACCGGCGGTCGCCGTCCCCTGGGAGTCCACGGTCATGGTCTTATTCCTCGCGGTTCTGGGGCTCCCGCGCCCACCGGGGCACGGCCCGGGGGAACGGGCCGCTGATCACTGCACCACTGAGAAGCACCGGTGGTGCGGCCGGCGTGCCACCGGCCGCACCACCGGGCTATGGATCACTGCTGGTTGATGCGCTCGTTGATGATCTTGTCGGCGGCCTCGCCGGCCGCCTTGGCGTCCTCGCCCTTCAGGACCTTGGTCATGAAGTCCTTGATCGGGTTCGGGGCGGTCTCGACGTTCGCCCAGCCCGGGGTCACCGGGGTGACCTTGCCGGAGGCGGACGAGAGGGCCATGGCCTCGGCGAAGGAGCCCGCGGCCGGCTTGAACTGCGCGGCGTCGGAGTTGGGAAGCAGCGCGCCCTCGGTGGCGGCGGCGTACTTCGTCATGAACTCCTTGCCGGCGGCGAGGGCCAGCCACTCCTTCGCGAGGTCCTTGTTCTTGGAGCGCTCGGCGATGGCGAGGTTCGAGCCGCCGAGGAAGACGGAGCCCGGCTTGTCGGCCGTCTTGCCCGGGATCGGGAAGTAGCCGAAGTCGGCCGTCTTGCCGGCCTTCTTCATGGCGTCGATCGCGCCGCCGGCCTCCCAGCCGAGACCGATCCAGGACGACACGCCGCCCTTGGGAACGACGTCGGTGGACTGCTGCGGGGTCGCCTCGTCCTTGTCCTTCGGAGCGGTGGAGAAGGACGCCAGCTCCTTGTAGAAGTTGACGGCGTTGACGGCCTCGGGGGAGGACAGGTTGCCCTTCCACTTGTCGCCGTCCTTGACCGCCAGGTCGCTGCCCTCGTCCCAGATGAGACCGGCGAGGACGTACCAGGACTGGCCGGGCAGGTAGATCGCCTGCGACTTCGGGTCGGAAGCCTTGAGCTTCTTCAGACCGTCGATCCACTCGGCGCGGGTCTTCGGCGGGGTGACGCCGGCCTTCTTGAAGGCGGCCTTGTCGTAGACGACGACGCGGTTGGCGGCGTACCACGGGGCGGAGTAGAGCTTGCCGTCCAGCTCGTTGGAGGCGACCATGCCCTTGTTCCAGGCGTCGTAGCCGAGCTTGTCCTTGTCGCCGGACAGGTCGGCGAGGCCGCCGGTGACGGCGTAGCCCGCGGTCTGGGTGTTGCCGAGTTCCAGGACGTCCGGCGGGGTGTCCTCGGAGAGGGCGGTGGTGACCTTCTCCTGGATGCCGTTCCAGATCTGCTTCTCGACCTTGACCTTGACGCCCGGGTGCTTGGCCTCGAAGGCCTTGTTCAGCTCGGCCATCCAGGCGTCCGGAGCGGAACCGTCCATCACCCAGACGGTCAGGGTCTTGTCGCCCCCGGCCGTGCCCTTGTCGCCGTCCTTGGCCTTGTCGCTGTCGGAACCACATGCAGCGATGGAGACCATCATGCCCGCGACGCCGATCGCCGCGATGAGCTTGCGCTTCACGCCACCCTCCTCAGGGATGCCTGCAACCCCCCTGCCCACCGCGCGAAGACATACGTCGGGTAATGCTCGTGGGGCTGGGACCTGGTCTTTAATGGTTTAGACCAGTACTCGGAGCTTGGCCTAGACCTTTTTGGGTGTCAAGGGTGCGCAAGACGGGTAAGGGCGTCCGTTATCGGACCGACACCTGGTCTACGTCCGGCCACGACCGCAGGATTCACGCCAGTCGCCACCCTTCCGGAGACACCGCACGCACCCCCGGCGGAGCGGAGGGGCCCTCCTGTTCCGCCGGGGGAAGCCTCTCACCTCTCGCCGGAATGGCCTAGACCAACGGGGGATATCACGGTGTATAAGAAGCAGGGGACGACTCCTCCTCGCCGAACCGGCACATATCGGCAGGAGAAACCGTGGAGGCACATGAAGCGTGCCACCATGTGAGCCGCGACAGACGGAGGAGCCGGTGACGGCAACAGCACAGGAGTCGGGAAGGCAGGCCATGGCCACGGACGCGGGCAGCACGGAGACAGAGAGCGGGACGCCCACCCGTACCGCGCGCGTGCCCAAGTACTACCGGCTGAAGCGGCACCTGCTCGACATGACCGAGACGCTGCCGCCCGGCACGCCGGTCCCGCCGGAGCGGACGCTCGCCGCCGAGTTCGACACCTCCCGCACCACCGTGCGCCAGGCCCTCCAGGAGCTGGTCGTCGAGGGGCGCCTGGAGCGCATCCAGGGCAAGGGCACCTTCGTCGCCAAGCCCAAGGTCTCCCAGGCGCTGCAACTCACCTCGTACACCGAGGACATGCGCGCCCAGGGCCTGGAGCCCACCTCCCAGCTCCTCGACATCGGGTACGTCACCGCCGACGACACCCTCGCCGGGCTGCTCGACATCTCGGCCGGCGGCCGGGTGCTCCGCATCGAGCGCCTGCGGCTCGCCAGCGGGGAGCCGATGGCGATCGAGACCACCCACCTGTCGGCGAAGCGCTTCCCGGCCCTGCGCCGCTCGCTCGTGAAGTACACCTCGCTCTACACCGCGCTCGCCGAGGTCTACGACGTGCACCTCGCCGAGGCCGAGGAGACCATCGAGACCTCCCTCGCCACCCCGCGCGAGGCCGGGCTGCTCGGCACGGACGTGGGCCTGCCGATGCTGATGCTCTCCCGCCACTCGCTGGACGCGCAGGGCGAGCCGGTGGAGTGGGTGCGGTCCGTCTACCGCGGCGACCGGTACAAGTTCGTGGCCCGCCTCAAGCGCCCCAACGGCTGAGCCGCCGCGAGGGCTCCCGGACGACGGCCGCACCCCCGAGGGGTGCGGCCGTCCCGCGTTTCCGGGAATGTCGTATTCCCTTCCCGCGGCACCGCGGGCGACCAAAGAGGGCCGGTTCTGACAAATCGCATCCGTTATGCGGACAGGGGTTCCATGAAGCGGACGCGTCCCCTAGATTTCCCCAGCATTACCGAGGTGATCAGCGAGGGGACGGAATCGCCATGTCAGAAGTGGCACAAGGGAAACAACCGACCATCACCCCCCTGCGGGTGGTGATCGCGCTCTGTCTCGTCGCCCCGTTCGTGGCGATGCTCTGGGTGAGCTCCTACGCGAAGACCGAACCCCTCTTCGCCGGCATCCCCTTCTTCTACTGGTACCAGATGCTCTGGGTGCTGGTCTCCACCGCGCTCACCATGGTCGCGTACAAGCTGTGGCAGCGGGACCAGCGGTCCCGCAAGGGGGGTGACGCGCGATGAAGGACGGCGTGAACGGCGTGGCGCTCGGCGTCTTCGTCTTCTTCTTCCTGGCCGTGACGGTCATGGGCTTCCTGGCCTCGCGCTGGCGCAAGGCCGAGAACGAGCACAGCCTCGACGAGTGGGGTCTGGGCGGCCGGTCCTTCGGCACCTGGGTGACCTGGTTCCTGCTCGGCGGCGACCTCTACACCGCGTACACCTTCGTCGCCGTCCCGGCGGCCATCTACGCGGCGGGCGCGGCCGGCTTCTTCGCCGTCCCCTACACGATCCTCGTCTACCCGCTGATCTTCACCTTCCTGCCCCGCCTGTGGTCGGTCTCGCACAAGCACGGGTACGTGACCACCTCCGACTTCGTCCGGGGCCGCTTCGGCTCCAAGGGCCTGTCGCTCGCGGTGGCGGTCACCGGCATCCTCGCCACCATGCCGTACATCGCGCTCCAGCTGGTCGGCATCCAGGCCGTCCTGGACGTGATGGGCGTCGGCGGCGGCGAGACCACCCACTGGTTCATCAAGGACCTGCCGCTGCTCATCGCCTTCGGCGTCCTCGCGGCCTACACGTACTCCTCCGGCCTGCGCGCCCCCGCGCTCATCGCCTTCGTCAAGGACACCCTGATCTACATCGTCATCGCGGTGGCGATCATCTACATCCCGATCAAGCTGGGCGGCTTCGACGAGATCTTCGCCAGGGCGAGCGAGGCGTACGCGCAGACCAACCCGGCGACCGACAAGCCGCGCGGCGCGCTCGTGCCCGGCGAGGCCGGCCAGTGGACGTACGCGACCCTGGCCCTCGGCTCGGCGCTCGCGCTCTTCATGTACCCGCACTCCATCACGGCGACGCTGTCGTCCCGGAGCCGCGAGGTCATCCGCCGCAACACCACGATCCTGCCGCTGTACTCCCTGATGCTGGGCCTGCTCGCGCTGCTGGGCTTCATGGCGATCGCCGCCGGGATCCAGGTGAAGAACGGCCAGCTCGCCATCCCGCAGCTCTTCGAGACCATGTTCCCGGACTGGTTCGCGGGCGTCGCGTTCGCCGCGATCGGCATCGGCGCGCTCGTCCCGGCCGCGATCATGTCGATCGCCGCCGCCAACCTCTTCACCAGGAACATTTACAAGGACTTCATCAAGAAGGACGCGACCCCGGCGCAGGAGACCAAGGTCTCCAAGATCGTCTCGCTCCTGGTGAAGGTCGGCGCCCTGGCCTTCGTCCTCACCATGGACAAGACGGTCGCGATCAACTTCCAGCTGCTCGGCGGCATCTGGATCCTGCAGACCTTCCCGGCGCTGGTCGGCGGCCTGTTCACCCGCTGGTTCCACCGCTGGGCGCTGCTCGCCGGCTGGGCCGTCGGCATGGTCTACGGCACGGCCGCCGCGTACGGCGTCGCCAGCCCGACCCAGAAGCACTTCGGCGGCTCCTCCGCCGAGATCCCGGGCATCGGCGAGATCGGCTACATCGGCCTCACCGCCTTCGTGCTCAACGTCCTGGTCACCGTCGTCCTCACCTTCGTCCTCAAGGCCGTCAAGGCCCCCGAGGGCATCGACGAGACCTCCCCGTCGGACTACACGGCCGACGCCGGCGACCCGGGCGTGAAGACCGAGATGGAGAAGGTCACCGTCCCCACGCACTGACCCACCGGCGCCAAGGGCCCGGGACCTCCGCCAGGAGGCCCCGGGCCCCGTCGCGTTCCCGGCGGGCACACTTTCCCCCATGGACTTCACGATCAGGGCGGTACGGCCCGAGGAGTACGAGGTGCTCGGCGAGCTGACCGGGCGCACCTATCTGGACGACGGGCTGCTGGCGCACGGGGCGGACGACTCCTACCTGGCGGTGCTGCGGGACACGGCGCGGCGGGCCCGCGAGAGCGAGGTCCTCGTCGCGGAGGACACCGGGGACGCGGCGGGGCGGATCGTCGGCGGGGTGACCTTCGCCCCCGGCGGCACCCCATGGGCCGACATCGCCGTGGCCGGGGAGGCCGAGTTCCGGATGCTCGCGGTCGCCCGGGAGGCCCGCGGCCGGGGCGTCGGGGAGGCACTCGTACGGGCCTGTGTCGACCGCGCGAGGGCCCTTCCGGGGTGTGCCAGGATCGTGCTCTCCACGGGCGCCGAGATGGTCGCGGCGCACCGGATCTACGAGCGCATGGGCTTCGTCCGCACCCCGCACCGGGACTGGGAGCCGATCCCCGATCACTCTCTGCGCACCTACTCCCTGGACTTCTGAACTCGCGTCACGTCCCAGGGGCGACACAACATGTGGGGGGTTCCGCGAGCGGCGCCCCCCACATGTATGCTCGTCCTCGCTGTCGACGCAGGGGAATCCGGCGCGAATCCGGAACTGTCCCGCAACGGTGTACTTCGTGCGGTTTCGTCCGGGGTGAGTCCGAACACCTGCCGACAGTGCGCCCGGTCCTTCCGTTCCGGGTGTCACAGACGTCCGGGCCTCGCGGAGTGGGCCGGTGGACGCGGTGCGTCGTGCGTGGACGCCCGCCCGTCCGCCCTTTCCCCCGCCGAGGCCCCGAGCCGAGCGAGGGAGAGCCCCCACGTGACCATCGCGCCCGCCGATCCGGCTTCGGCCGAGGCTTCCGCGGTCGAGAGCGACGGCCCCGGGACCGTACTGCTGCGGACCCTGACCGACCTCACCGCCGATCTCCCCGACACCGACCCCGGCCGGGTCGCCGCCGCCGCGCTCCGCGGCCGCAGCGCCGCCGCGGACGAGGCGGAGCTGCGCGAGCTGGCCACCGAGGCGGCCGCCGGCCTGATCGCCGAGGACCCGGCGTACTCCCGGCTCGCCGCCCGGCTCCTCACCATCACCATCGCGGACGAGGCCGCCTCCCAGGGCTCGGTGAACTTCTCCTCCTCGGTCGCCGTCGGCCACCGCGAGGGCCTGATCGCCGACCGCACCGCCGAGTTCGTCGCGCTGCACGCCGACCGCCTCGACGCCACGATCGACCGGGCCGGCGACGACCGCTTCGGCTACTTCGGCCTGCGCACCCTCTACTCGCGCTACCTGCTGCGCCACCCGATCACCCGCAAGGTGATCGAGACCCCGCAGCACTTCATGCTGCGCGTCGCCTGCGGCCTGGCCGAGGACGAGAGCGTCCGCGCGCTCGACGAGGTGGCCGCGCTGTACGGCCTGATGAGCCGCCTGGACTACCTGCCGTCCTCCCCCACGCTCTTCAACTCCGGCACCCGCCACCCGCAGATGTCCTCCTGCTACCTCCTGGACTCCCCGCAGGACGAGCTGGACTCCATCTACGACCGCTACCACCAGGTCGCGCGCCTCTCGAAGCACGCGGGCGGCATCGGCCTCTCGTACTCCCGCATCCGCGCCCGCGGTTCGCTGATCCGCGGCACCAACGGGCACTCCAACGGCATCGTGCCGTTCCTGAAGACCCTCGACGCCTCCGTCGCCGCCGTGAACCAGGGCGGCCGCCGCAAGGGCGCCGCCGCCGTCTACCTGGAGACCTGGCACGCGGACATCGAGGAGTTCCTGGAGCTCCGCGACAACACGGGCGAGGACCAGCGCCGCACGCACAACCTGAACCTGGCGCACTGGATCCCGGACGAGTTCATGCGCCGCGTGAACGCCGACGCCGAGTGGTCGCTGTTCTCCCCCTCGGACGTGCCCGAGCTGGTCGACCTGTGGGGCGAGGAGTTCGACGCCGCCTACCGCAAGGCCGAGGCGGCCGGCCTGGCCCGCAAGACGATGCCGGCCCGCGACCTGTACGGCCGGATGATGCGGACCCTGGCCCAGACCGGCAACGGCTGGATGACCTTCAAGGACGCCTCGAACCGGACGGCCAACCAGACCGCCGAGCCCGGCCACACCGTCCACTCCTCGAACCTCTGCACGGAGATCCTGGAGGTCACCGACGACGGCGAGACCGCGGTCTGCAACCTGGGCTCGGTCAACCTCGGCGCGTTCGTGGTCGGTTCGGACATCGACTGGGAGCGCCTGGACGCGACCGTCCGCACGGCCGTCACCTTCCTCGACCGGGTCGTCGACATCAACTTCTACCCGACCGAGCAGGCGGGCCGCTCCAACTCCCGCTGGCGTCCGGTCGGCCTGGGCGCCATGGGCCTCCAGGACGTCTTCTTCCAGCTGAAGCTGCCCTTCGACTCCCCCGAGGCGCGGGCGCTCTCCACCCGGATCGCCGAGCGGATCATGCTCGCCGCGTACGAGGCCTCCGCCGACCTCGCCGAGCGCAACGGCCCGCTCCCGGCCTGGGAGAAGACCCGCGCGGCCCGCGGCGTGCTGCACCCCGACCACTACGACGTCGAGCTGAACTGGCCGGAGCGCTGGTCCGCGCTGCGCGAGCGGATCGCCGCCGTCGGCATGCGCAACAGCCTCCTCCTCGCCATCGCGCCGACCGCGACGATCGCCTCGATCGCCGGCGTGTACGAGTGCATCGAGCCGCAGGTCTCCAACCTGTTCAAGCGCGAGACGCTGTCGGGCGAGTTCCTCCAGGTCAACTCGTACCTGGTGGACGAGCTGAAGAAGCTCGGCGTGTGGGACGCGCAGACCCGCGAGGCGCTGCGCGACTCCAACGGCTCGGTGCAGGGCTTCACCTGGGTCCCGGCCGAGGTGCGCGACCTGTACCGCACGGCCTGGGAGATCCCGCAGCGCGGCCTGATCGACATGGCCGCCGCCCGCACCCCGTTCCTGGACCAGTCGCAGTCGCTGAACCTGTTCCTGGAGACGCCCACCATCGGCAAGCTGTCGTCGATGTACGCGTACGCCTGGAAGCAGGGCCTGAAGACGACGTACTACCTGCGCTCCCGCCCGGCGACCCGGATCGCCCGCGCCGCCCAGGCGTCGACTGCGGCCGCCGCGCCCATCCCCGTCCAGCAGGTCGCCGACCCCGACGCGGTCGCCTGCTCCCTGGAAAACCCCGAGTCCTGCGAGGCCTGCCAGTAATGTCCACCCCGAACACCGAGAAGAACCTGCTCGACCCGGGCTTCGAACTCACCCTCCGTCCCATGCGCTACCCGGACTTCTACGAGCGCTACCGGGACGCGATCAAGAACACCTGGACCGTCGAGGAGGTCGACCTCCACTCGGACGTCGCCGACCTCGCCAAGCTGACCCCGGCCGAGCAGCACATGATCGGCCGTCTGGTCGCGTTCTTCGCGACGGGCGACTCGATCGTCTCGAACAACCTGGTCCTGACGCTCTACAAGCACATCAACTCCCCCGAGGCGCGGCTCTACCTGAGCCGGCAGCTCTTCGAGGAGGCCGTGCACGTCCAGTTCTACCTGACGCTGCTCGACACCTACCTGCCCGACCCGGACGACCGCGCCGCCGCGTTCGACGCGGTCGAGGAGATCCCCTCCATCCGCGAGAAGGCGCAGTTCTGCTTCAAGTGGATGGACTCGGTCGAGAAGATCGAGCGCCTGGAGACGGCCGCCGACCGCCGCCGCTTCCTGCTGAACCTGATCTGCTTCGCGGCGTGCATCGAGGGCCTGTTCTTCTACGGCGCCTTCGCCTACGTGTACTGGTTCCGGTCCCGGGGCCTGCTGCACGGCCTGGCGACCGGCACCAACTGGGTCTTCCGCGACGAGACGATGCACATGAACTTCGCCTTCGAGGTCGTGGACACCGTCCGCAAGGAGGAGCCGGAGCTCTTCGACGACGCGCTCCAGCAGCAGGTCACGGACATGCTGAAGGAGGCCGTCGAGGCGGAGCTGCAGTTCGGCCGCGACCTGTGCGGCGACGGCCTGCCGGGCATGAACACCGAGTCGATGCGCGAGTACCTCCAGTGCGTCGCCGACCAGCGCCTCCAGCGCCTCGGCTTCGCCCCGGTCTACGGCTCGGAGAACCCGTTCTCCTTCATGGAGCTCCAGGGCGTCCAGGAACTGACCAACTTCTTCGAGCGCCGCCCGTCCGCCTACCAGGTGGCGGTCGAGGGCTCGGTGGACCTGGACGAGGACTTCTAGGTCCGGAGGCTCGTCCGGGTAATCGAAGGCGGGGCCGCTCCCGAGCGGGCCCGCCTTCGGCGTGTTTCAGGGGAAGGACGTACTCAGGAGGGAGATCACCGCGGCGGCGATGTCGTTCGTCATGGCCGTCAATCGCTCCAGATCCGCCCCGGCCCGCTCCCCCTCCGACACCAGTGCGTCGCCCGTGACCTCAAGCAGCCACTGAATGCAGTGATCTTCCGTGATCGCGAATCGATTCTCGACGCCGGCCAGGAAGATGAGGACAAGCCCCGCGCAGTGGGTAAGGTCTGACTCCGCCGTGAAGTACCAGGACCAGTGCGGAATTTTTTCCCGAACGGCGAGCAGGAACCCGGTCACCTCCGGTATGTTCCACAGCTCGTTTTCGTCCATGCCGTAGGAGTCGAAGCGGAGGTCGACCGTCCGCGCGTTCGCAAGCGGGTCCTCACGAAGTCGCTCGATGAACGAATTCAGCCTCGCCACATCGCCGTTGACGACGTCCTCCCGCTCGACGCGGAACACGTGGATCTCGCGAGGATGTCTCGGTGCGGCTTCGGGCGGTCGTGGAGACTCCTCGGGCTCGTGTCCGGTTTCCCGGTACACTTCTCGCTCCGCGAACTCCGGGATTCCGGTCGTATGTGCCGCGACTGCGGCGATCAGTGCCCGGTTCTCCTCGGCACCCAGGAAACGGAGGGGAAACCGGCTCGCGAGATCGACCTCTCCGTCCCTCAGTACCGCCCCCTGCACCAGGGCGTACACCGCCTTCTCGACGACGATGCGGCGAGCGACATGTGAGGAGATCAGCCCCCAGCCCAAGTCCTCTCCGGTCCAGAAGAGCGGGGCGGACATCACGGCGGAGAACTCTCCGAACAGTACCTGGAAGGGGTCCCAGCCGTCGAAGAGAACATTCGTCAGAAACGGCATGGACCACCGCAGCGGGTGCTGGGACCTGAAGACGTTCATCGACTCGACGGCCCAGATCAGGTAGTCGAACGAAGAGAATTCGAGAGCGGCGACACCGCTTGTTTCCGAGGTGAAGAACTCCGTGGTGAGCCGGGGATGCTGAAACGATCTGGCCGTCATGTGTCCGACGCGGAGACCCGACAGCCGGCAGACCTCCCTTCTGTACTCCTCGTAGGTCTCCGCCGTGGGAAACTCCTCGATCAAGCCCAGTTCGGAGACGGCTCTGACGGCGGACAGAAAACGCAGGGGCGGATAGATCGCCGCCCAGGGAGACCCTACCGGCGGACAGAGCGGAGGAATCGGTGGGTTGACAGAGATGTCGATGCAACAGGCGAGGGTCGGCAACGCCATCCCGAATCTGTCCGCCGTCTCGCCGAAGCCGCGCAGATGTGGCCCCCACTCCTCCAGAGCCAGCCGGATAGGGGCGCCGTACCCCGGGGGAAGAGTCGTCAGGACGTCATCGACGAGGTAGCGGAATTCACTCGGCATGGGCCGGTACCTGCTCCCCGCCTCGAACCTCCACTCGGGCCATCCGGAGACGACGATGCCCGCCAACTCGTTCAGGACGGCTCCCGCTTCCAAGAGGTTCCTGGCCGTGAGCTCCACGCCGTCCCGTACCGCCGGACGCGCACGCAGCGCTCTCTGGTACACCTCGGCTACAGCCCCGCGGGGCCAGGGCCGCACGCCTCCGGTGTGCTGGGCGTACACGCTGTCCGCCTCGACGAACGCTTCGGCAATCGCTTCCGCGGAGCCGCTGAACCGGCGGCCCCCCTCCTCTCCGTCCGTGAGGTGGAATCGCGCCGTGCGCAGACGCGCGTACGTGTCGGCGAGGTCGGCGACCTGCTCCGGCATCGGGACATCCGCCTGCCGTGGGGAGAAGACCGACCGCCGGGTGCGAATCCCGCGACGGACGTAGGCGAGGGCGGCCGGGTCCGTGACCTTCTCCCGCAGACCGAAGAGCAGCAGTGTCTCTTCCGCCCGATGCAGGGACATCAAGAGGGCACCGAAGGTCGATCCGGAGAACTGGAACCAGTGGGCACGTTCGTGCTGGATCGACGTGACCCCCTCGCTGACCGGATTCTCCCTGTCGTAGGAGGGGCGCCGCTGCATCAATGTGGCCGGGTCGAAGGCGTACGATCCGCTACGGGAGTTGAAGACGCTGCACGAGAAGTGATCCGTGTCAGGAAAGTCCACAGCGCATCAGTCCTCCCGGCCGTCGCCGGACTCGCCCTCCTGCTCGTCAGGCGCCGGGTCGATGCGTTCGATCTCCATGTGTCGACGTCCGTCGCGGTATCGGCGGAAGCGACTCGACATGATGTCGTAAGCGGCGGTCGTGCCCAGCGCGGTGGCGATCTCGACGCACAGGGAGACGACCTCGCTCACTCCGAAGGGTTCGTCGCCCAACGGTCGGACCGGGGCGCTCCTTCGTGTCTCGACGACGCGGAGGCCCTCCTCGTAGCCCAGGAGACCCAGGAACCCCTTCAACTCGGCTTCGGTGCCGGTGATACGCACATGGAGATCGGACACGCCCCACCCCTCCGGACCACGGCAGTACCTCCTGATGGAGAGGCTGCTGGGTTTCCACGATACGGCGGAAAGCCGACCGCGCGCCCGTCGTTTCCGGAAGGAACCGGACGGTCGGCACTCCTCGGATGCGAAACAGCGTGGTGGGTGGCAGGTCACCCACCACGCCGTACGAGCCAGGCGCGGTCAGTCGTTGGCGACGACCTCGTAGCGCGGGGTGCCCTCCTCCATCTGTCGCAGGGCGTCCTTGCGGTCCCGCTTGGAGAGGCGGTCGATATAGAGGTAGCCGTAGAGGTGGTCCGTCTCGTGCTGGAGGCAGCGGGCGAAGTAGCCGGTGCCGCGCACCTTGATCGGGTTGCCCTGGGCGTCCTGGCCGTGGACCTCGGCGTAGTCCGGGCGGGCCAGCTCGGCGTAGGCGGTCGGCACGGAGAGGCAGCCCTCGTTGGACTCGTCCAGGACGCGGCGGTCCGCCGGCAGCTCCTGGAGCACCGGGTTGACCACGACGCCGGTGTGCCGGACGCCCTCGTCGTCCGGGCAGTCGTAGACGAAGACCTTGAGGTCCACGCCGATCTGGTTCGCGGCCAGGCCCACGCCCTCGGCGGCCTTCTGGCTGGCGAACATGTCGTCGATCAGCGCCGCGAGCTCGTCGCCGAACTCGGTGACGTCCTTGCACTCCTTGTGCAGCACGGGGTTGCCGACGACCGTGATCGGGCGGGCCGTGCCGCGCTCACGGTAGGCGAGCTCACGCGCCTCGCAGTCCTCCGTGTCCACGACGAAGCCGTCGTTGATCTGCGTCTGCTCGTCCGTCTCCTGCTGCGCCATGTCCGGCCGCGCCTTCCTGAAAACCCGATTCCGTCGGAGGACAGCCTACGGGGAAGGGACGGGCCGCTCAGCAGACCTCTTCGAGATCCCGCCACTCGCGGCTGTCCGGGCTGTCCGCCACCCAGCCGTCGAGGAGCCCGCGCACCAGACCGGCCGGGGCGGCGATGCCGCACTCCCGCTCCGGCACCCACAGCTCGCCGGGCGAGCGGTGGCCGAGCGGCCCGGGGTGCCCCGGCTCGCTGTGGTCGTGCGGGTCGGAGTGCTCGCCCTCGCCCTCGGCGCTCGGCATGGTCGACTCCGAGCAGGCGCGGCAGAGCAGCCGCACGGAGGACGACCAGTCCTCGGCGGCGAAGCCCGCCTCGGCGGCCAGCTGCTCCAGGGCGTCCCGGTCGGCCTCGGTGGCGGCCTCCAGGAGGACCACCCAGGTGGGGACGGGCGAGGGCGCCCACAGCTCGATCTCGTCGAAGACCGGGTAGGAGGGCCCGGCGGTGGTGGTCCGCTCGCCGTTCGGCACGCCGTCGTGGAGGACGACCTCGCCCCAGCGGCGCCCGGAGGACGGCAGCGGAATGGAGAGCACCTCTATCCGGGCCGGGTCGAGCCGGCGGCCCCACACGACCTCGGCCTCGCCCTCGGGCGAGAGCCGGACGGCGGCGCTGCCCAGCTCCATGCCGGCGGGCTCGCCCGTGCCGGAGGCGGCCCCGGGCACCCGCAGTCCGTACGCCTGCCAGGCGCGGCGGGCCAGTGGCCAGTCCTGGAGGGCGGTGGCGGCGATCCCGACGTTCCACCAGTCGGGGGCGCCGGTCTCCTTGTCGAGCAGCGCGACCGCGCGCAGCCCGGCGGCCCGGGCCTGCTCCCAGTCGTGCCGGAACTTGTGCAGCAGCGCCAGGTTGAACCAGGACTCGGAGAGCCAGGGCTCCAGGTCCGCCGCGCGCGTGAGCAGGGCGCCCGCGTCCTCGTACCGGCCGTCACCGATCAGCGTGAACGCGCGGTCGGTGGCCTGCCGCCACGAGGCGGAGGGCCGATGCCGTACCTTCCCGAAGATCTTCACGATTCCCGCCTGCCGGTCGCTTCACCCTCTTGTTCGCATCCAACCATGCCCGGTCGGACGCGCGCTCATTACCCATGGGTTACCCAGGGACGGCCGGGGTCACCCCAGCCGCCCCGCCCCGGGCCAGGACCCTGGCCAGGCACTCGACGACGTCCGGGTGGTGGTCCCGGGCGGTGCCGAGCCGGAGCCGCTCCAGGGCACCGAGGGCGGCGCCCGGACCACCTCCTACCCCGGTCCCCGGCCCGGCACTCGCCAGGTCGTCGTAGGCGTTCACGGTCCGGACGATCCGGGCGGGCAGCGGCTGCTCGCGGTACGGGTCGGCCTGCCGTTCGACGATCACGGCGACGGCCGCCGGGACCCCGGTCCTGCGGACGACCTCGCCGCCCAGGAGGGCGATCCGGCGCTGCTCCTCGGCCGGCAGGAGGGCGGTGGCGCCGCCCTCGACCGGGTCCACCAGGGAGAGTTGGCCGATGTCGTGCATGAGCGCCGCGTGTTCGAGGACGGTCAGCTCGGTGCCGGAGAGGCCCAGCTCGCGCCCGACGGCCGCGCTGAGGGCGGCGACCCGGTGAGCGTGGCCGGGCGGGGTGCAGCCGGCCACCTCGGTCGCCCGGGCGAGGGAGGCGATGGTCTGCCGGTTGACGGTGCGCACGGCCTCGTACCGCCGGTAGGAGACCTGGGTGAGCAGGAGCGGGACGGCGAGCACGGGCAGGGCCCACAGTCCGGCGGCGGCGACGCCGAGGGCCATGACGGTGCCGGTGGCGCAGACGGCGGAGCCGATGCCGAGGAGGGCGCGCAGCTCGTCCCGGAGGAGGGGGCCGTAGGGGTATCCCGTACGGGCGCGGAGCAGGAGGGCGGCGAGGACGGCGTCCCACAGGGCGGTGAGGACGAGCAGGAGCCCGAGGAGGAGGACGTACAGGGGGCCGTCCCCGAGGTGCCGGACGACGGCGCCGGAGTTGTAGAGGGGCTGGAAGCAGACGGCGGCGAAGCCGACCGTGAGGACGCGGCGGGCGAGGTGGTCGGGGCCCGGGCCCCGGCCCCGGGCGAGGTGGGGGACGATCCCGGCCAGGCTCGCGGCGGCGACGACGGCGACGATCTGGAGGACGCCGTGGGTGGTGGCGCTCCCGGCGCTCTCCCCCAGCAGGGCGTACGCGAGGGCTCCGGCGGCGGCGAGCGGCGCGGGCTCCCGCTCGCCGGGGGCGGCGCCCCAGCGGGCCAGTTCCCCGAGGGCGACGAGGGTGCCGAAGGCGAGGGCCTCGCCGGGCTGGTCGACGCCGGACCAGAGGGTGGAGCCGAGGGCGGCGAGGGCGAGGAGCAGGGCGGCCGCGCGGACGGCGCCGACGGTGGGGGCGCCGGGCCTCACGCGCGCTCCCTGGAGCCGGCGGGGGAGGACGCTTCGCGGGCCTGGGGGACGCTTCCGCCGGACGGGGTCTCGTCGGCGGTGACGGCGGGCCGCCAGCCGTGCCGGTCCAGGGCCCGCACGAGGGCGTCGACCATCCGGGGGTCGAAGTGGGTGCCGGCGCACCGCTCCAGTTCGGCGACGGCGACCGGGACCGGCCGGGCGCGGCTGTAGGAGCGGTTGGAGGTCATGGCGTCGAAGGCGTCGGCGACGGCGACCATCCGGGCGAACTCGGGGATCTGCTCACCGCGCAGCCCGTAGGGGTAGCCGCTGCCGTCCATGCGTTCGTGGTGGTGGAGGATCGCGGCCCGCGCCTCGCCGAGGAAGCCGATGCCCCGGACGATCTCGTGCCCGTACTCGGGGTGCAGTTCGATGACCCGGCGCTCCTCGGGGGTGAGGGGCCCGTCCTTGCGGAGCACCCGGGTGGGCACGCCCAGCTTGCCGACGTCGTGCAGGATGCCGGCGAAGCGGACGGCGTCGAGCCGGTCCCCGGACATGCCGAGTTCGCGGGCGATGAGGACGGAGGCGTGGCCGACGCGCTCGCTGTGGCCGCGGGTGTAGCGGTCCTTGATGTCGACGGCCTGGACGAGGGCGCGGATGGTGGCGTGGTGGGCGGCGCGCTCGCGGTGGTACTGGGCGAAGACCCAGCAGGAGACGTACATGGGAAGGAGCACGAAGAGCCCCGCGACCGGCCCGTGGCTGCCGCGCCACAGGACGGCCATCATCAGCCCGGCGAGGCCGTGCACGAGGTGCGGGGCGAGGGCCCGGCCGAGGAGGCCGCGCCAGGCGGCCCGCGGGGGCAGTCCGTCGGCGGTGGCGCGGACGCCGCCGTCGAGGGCGGTCAGGACCAGGCAGAAGACGAGGGCGGCGGCGCAGGCGGGCAGCAGCGCGTACGGGAAGTCGGGGGTGTCCGGGCCGGGTCCGAGGGCGGCCGGTCCGCCCAGGGCGCCGGCGGCGTGGGCGGCGGCCCAGACGGCGAGGGCCGTGGCGGCGGCCCGCCAGGCGCGGCGGGGTGCGGCCGGGGGTTCCTCGACGCGGGCGAGGAGGCTGCCGGGCAGGGCGGTGAGCGCGGCGGCGGCGGGCGGCAGGAGGAGCGCCGCGGCGAGGAGGACGGGGAAGAAGGAGCCGGTGCCCAGCGGGACGGAGCCGCCGAGCGCGCGGCCCATGAGGGGGCAGCGGGCGGGCAGCTCGCAGAGCGCGTACAGGGCGGCGAGGAGCGCGATCGTCTCCCAGGGCGCGCCGGGGCGCAGCGCGGGCAGGACGCACGCGCCGGCGGCGAGCAGGGCGCAGCCGATGTACACGCGGGCCGCCGGGGGAATGACCTTCACGCCCATCATCCCCGTCACGCTAGCGAGTCGGGCGGCCCGTGACGGCGCGGTACGACTGATTCGCACCTTCGGGTGATACAAGCCGACTTACGCCGGAGGCCGCCGCGATCGCGTCGCGGCGGCCTTCCGTGCCCGTGCGTCCGTGAGGGAGCGGTGGGGTGCTACTCCTGCGGGGCGGGCGTCGCGGGCGCGCCCGCCGCGACGTCCTGCTCGGGGGCGGGCAGGCCGGAGCGGATCAGCTCGATCCGGCCCATGACCTTGGCCCGCAGGTCGGTGGGGACGTCGTCACTGCCGCAGCAGCGCTTGACGAGCTTCTTCACGGCCTGCTCCAGGCCGTACTTCTCCAGGCACGGGGAGCACTCCTCGAAGTGCACCTCGAACTTGGTGCAGTCGCTGTCGGGCATCTCGTTGTCGAGGAACTCGTAGAGATGGTCCAGGACCTCTGAGCAGTCCGTCTCGTGCGGCTCTCCGCAGCTCATGAGCCCGAGCCTTTCAGATCGTTCGACGACTCTCCGGCGCCCGCGGGAACGAGCCCGCGGTCGCGGGCGTAGTCCTCGAGCATTCCGCGCAGCTGGCGGCGGCCCCGGTGCAGTCGGGACATCACCGTACCGATGGGTGTCCCCATGATGTCCGCGATCTCCTTGTACGCAAAGCCCTCGACGTCGGCGAGGTAGACGGCGATGCGGAACTCCTCGGGGATCGCCTGCAGCGCTTCCTTCACGTCGGAGTCGGGAAGGTGGTCGAGGGCCTGGGACTCGGCGGAGCGCAGGCCGGTCGACATGTGCGACTCGGCGCGGGCGAGCTGCCAGTCCTCGATCTCCTCGGCGGCGCTGCGCTGGGGTTCGCGCTGCTTCTTGCGGTACGAGTTGATGAAGGTGTTCGTGAGGATGCGGTACAGCCACGCCTTGAGGTTCGTGCCCTCGCGGAACTGGTGGAAGGATCCGTACGCCTTGGCGTAGGTCTCCTGCACCAGGTCCTCCGCGTCCGCGGGGTTGCGCGTCAGGCGGAGCGCGGCCGAGTACATCTGGTCGAGGTAGCCGAGGGCGTCCCGCTCGAAGCGCGCGTTGCGCTCCTCGGTCGTCTCCTCGGGGCCGTCGTCGGTCCCTGTGTCGGTCCCAGTGACCGGACCCACCTCCTCCAGCGCGGCGGCGAGCCCGGGGGCGGACCCGCTCGTTTCGGAGGATAGACGAGGAACCGCTCCGCCCGCCGCCCGAATCGGGGCGCCCTTGGGCGCGGGCAGCACCGTCCAGTCGAGGTCAGCGCCCTGCGCGCGCTCCGGGCAGATGGTCGAACCCATGCGACGGACTCCCTCTCCTCTTGCTCTTTCCTGCGGTCGTACGACGTACCGAACAACAGCGCTCCCCCGCTCGGCATTCCCGGTGCGGGGGCGGGGCGGACAGGGCGTCAGCGGAGGGCGTCGAGCCACTCGGCGACGGCGTCCACGAGGAGCCCGAGGGCCTCGTCCCCGCCGAGGGGGGCGCGCTTGGGCAGGGCGAAGCCGTGGTCCCCGTACGGGATCCCGACGAGGGCGTACGGGCCTTCCGGGTACTCCTCGGGGCGGCCGAAGGGGTCGTTGCCGCCCTGGACCACGAGGGTGGGCAGGCCGGTGCCGAGGAGCTCGTCGGCGCGGGACCTCTCGGGCCTGCCCGGGGGGTGCAGGGGGAAGCTCAGGGCGAGGACGGCCGTGGCGCCGAGTGCGCGGCCGGTGCGGCAGGCGACCCGGGCGCCGGCGCTGCGGCCGCCCGCGACCACGGGGAGGCCGGGTTTCGCGAGGGCGGGCCAGAGGCCGCGCCAGGCGGCGTCGAGGGTCTTGGGGGCGGGCGCGAGCTTCCTGCCCGCGACCCGCCAGGGCTGTTCGACCAGGGCGACGGTCACGCCCCGGGCGGGCAGCGTCCCGGCGAGGGCCCGGAGGTCGCGGGCCTCGATCCCGCCGCCGGCGCCGTGGCCGAGGGCGAGGACGGTCCACGGCTCCGCGCCCCCGTCCGGCTCGTACCAGGTGACGCGGGCGTCGCCGGCGTCGGTGGGGACGGTCTCGCGGCGCGTCGCCCCGTCGGTCACGTCGGCGGTCACGGCGCCGGTCGTCTCATCGGTCACGTCCCCATCCTGCCGCGCGGGCGGCGGTTCAGAAGAGCGTGCCCTCCTCCGGGCCCTCCAGCTCCGTCAGGAGTTCGGGGCCGTTGTTGCGGACGTTGCTGACGGCCGTCGGCACCGGGTAGGCCCGCATGAGGCCCTCCGGCGGCGGGGCGAGCAGTCCGCGCAGCTCTTCGAGGTCGCTGTTCTCCGGGGTGAGCCAGGCGTCCCAGCGGTCCTCGGTCAGCATCAGCGGCATCCGGGGGTGGATGTCGGCGAGCGAGCGGGGTCCCTCGGCCGGGGCCACGCCCAGCGGCCCGGTCTCCGCCTCCGTGGTGATGACCGAACAGGTGACCCACCAGGAGGAGGGGTGGTCGTCGGGAAGGGTCCGGTCGCGCCAGAACTCGTAGAGCCCCGCCATCGCGAAGACCGAGCCGTCCGCCGGGGTCACGAAGTACGGCTGCTTGCGCGGCCGCTTCTTCTTCCCCTCGACCTCCAGGTCCCGCTCCGCCGTCCCGGTCACCCATTCGTAGTAGCCGTCGGCGGGAATGATGCAGCGGCGGGAGGCGAAGGCCCGCTTGAAGGAGGGCTTCTCGTGGAGGGTCTCGGAGCGCGCGTTGATCATCCGGGCCGCGCCGTCCGGGGACTTCGACCAGGACGGGACGAGTCCCCACTTCAAGGTGCGCAGCTGGCGAACCGGCTCCTTGGATTCCGCGTCCTTCACAGGACGCTCCAGAACGGCCCAGACCTGTTTGGTGGGGGCCACGTTCCAGTCGGGGGCCAGGGTCTCCTCCGGCTCCCACTGCTCCACCCCGAAGGTCTCCACGAGGTCCTCGGGCCGTCGACTCGATGCAAACCGTCCGCACATACGTGCCAGACTGCCACGATCCCGCCCGCGACCGAGGAGCCTTTCGCCGAATGAACGACATCCTCGGCACCCAGCCCGCCCCGAACGAGTGGATCGTCTGGTTCACCGCCGGCTGCGCGCTCTCCCTGGTCCTCTTCCGACAGCTCTGGCTGCCGGCCCGCAACGCGATCACCATCGCGCACGAGGGCGGCCACGGCATCGTCGCCCTGGCCACCGGCCGCCGCCTGGAAGCGATCCGGCTGCACTCGGACACCAGCGGCCTGACCGTGTCCCGGGGCCGCCCGACCGGCCTCGGGATAGTCCTCACCCTGGCCGCCGGCTACCCCGCGGCCCCGCTGCTCGGCCTCGGCGGCGCGGCACTGCTCGGCACCCACCGGACCACGCTGCTGCTGTGGGCCGCGACCGCGCTGCTCCTCGCGCTCCTGGTGATGGTCCGCAACGCGTACGGGATCCTCACCGTCCTGGTGACGGGCGCCGCGTTCCTCCTCGTCTCCCTCTTCACCGGGCCCGACGTGCAGGGGACCTTCGCCTACGGGGCGGTCTGGTTCCTGCTCCTGGGCGGTGTCCGGCCGGCCTTCGAGCTCCAGGCGAAGCGGCGCCGGGGCGGCGCCCCGGACTCGGACGCGGACCAGCTGGCGCGGCTCACCCACGTGCCCGCCGGGGTGTGGCTGATCTTCTTCCACACGGTCTCGATCTGCTGCCTGATCGGCGGCGGTCGCTGGCTCCTGCGGTTCTGACGCCCCCGTACAGTGAGGGCATGACCGCAGCAGCTTCCCCGCACACCGACCCGTCCACCGACCTCTGGCCCGCTCCGTACGCGCGCGGCGCCGTCGACGCGACCGTCACCGTGCCCGGGTCGAAGTCGGTCACCAACCGCGCCCTGGTGCTCGCCGCGCTGGCCGCCGAGCCCGGCTGGCTGCGCCGCCCGCTGCGCTCCCGGGACACCCTCCTGATGGCCGAGGCGCTCCGCACCCTCGGCGTGCGGATCGAGGAGGGCGTGGGTCCCGACGGGTCCGGCGAGGCCTGGCGGATCATCCCCGCGCCGCTGCGCGGCCCCGCGACCGTCGACGTCGGCAACGCGGGCACGGTCATGCGCTTCCTGCCCCCGGTCGCGGCGCTCGCCGACGGACCGGTGCGCTTCGACGGCGACCCCCGCTCCCACGAGCGCCCGCTGCACGGCGTGATCGACGCGCTGCGCGCGCTCGGCGCCCGGATCGAGGACGACGGCCGGGGCGCGCTGCCGATGACCGTGCACGGCTCCGGGGGCCTGGACGGCGGCACGGTCGAGATCGACGCCTCCTCGTCCTCCCAGTTCGTCAGCGCCCTGCTGCTCTCCGCGCCCCGCTTCAACCAGGGCGTGGAGGTGCGGCACGTGGGGTCGCGGCTGCCCTCGATGCCGCACATCCGGATGACGGTCGACATGCTGCGGGCGGTCGGCGCGCGGGTCGACGAGCCGGAGCACGGCGGCGAGCCGGACGTGTGGCGGGTGGCGTCCTCCGCGCTGCGCGGCCGCGACCTGGTCGTGGAGCCGGACCTGTCGAACGCGCAGCCGTTCCTGGCGGCCGCCCTGGTGACCGGCGGCCGGGTGACGGTCCGGGACTGGCCCGCGCGGACCACCCAGCCCGGTGACGCGCTGCGGGAGATCTTCACCGAGATGGGTGGTTCCTGCGAGCTGACCGAGGCGGGTCTGACCTTCACCGGCACGGGCCGGATCCACGGCATCGACGTGGACCTCGGCGAGGTCGGCGAGCTGACCCCGGGCATCGCGGCGGTCGCGGCCCTGGCCGACTCCCCCTCCACCCTGCGCGGGGTCGCCCATCTGCGGCTGCACGAGACGGACCGGCTGGCGGCGCTCACCAAGGAGATCAACGAGCTGGGCGGGGACGTGACGGAGACCGAGGACGGTCTGCACATCCGCCCGCGCCCGCTGCACGGCGGCGTCTTCCGCACGTACCACGACCACCGGATGGCGACGGCGGGCGCGGTCATCGGCCTGGCGGTCGAGGGCGTGGAGATCGAGGACGTGGCGACGACGGCCAAGACCTTGCCCGACTTCCCGGCGATGTGGACCGAAATGCTCGGGGCCTGAGCCATGCGGCGCTACGGCAAGCACACCGACGAGGACGACATCCGCCAGCGGCCCAACCGCAAGGGGACCCGTCCCCGGACCAGCATCCGGCCGAAGCACGAGGACGCCGTCGAGGGCATGGTCCTCACCGTCGACCGGGGCCGGCTGACCTGTCTGGTCGACGACCGGGTCGTGACGGCGATGAAGGCGCGCGAGCTGGGCCGCAAGGCCGCCGTGGTGGGCGACCGGGTCTCGATCGTCGGCGACCTCTCCGGCGAGCGGGACACGCTGGCCCGGATCGTACGGATCGGGGAGCGCACCTCGGTGCTCCGGCGCACGGCCGACGACGACGACCCGTACGAGCGGGTGGTGGTGGCCAACGCCGACCAGCTGGCGATCGTCACCGCCCTCGCCGACCCCGAGCCGCGGCCCCGGCTGATCGACCGCTGTCTGGTCGCCGCGTACGACGGCGGCCTCTCCCCGCTGCTCGTGCTCACCAAGTCGGACCTGGCGCCGCCGGACGCGCTCCTGGAGATGTACGGGGCGCTGGGCGTGCCGCACGTGGTGACCACCCGGGACGAGTTCGTCGACGGGGCCGCCGCCGAGCGGGTGCGCGAGCACCTCAAGGGGCGGACCACCGCGTTCGTGGGGCATTCCGGCGTCGGGAAGACGACCCTGGTCAACGCCCTGGTGCCGCCGGAGCGGCGGCGCACCACCGGGGTGGTGAACGCGGTGACGGGCCGGGGCCGGCACACCACGACCTCGGCGCTCGCGCTGCCGCTGGACGACAAGGAGGGCGGCTGGGTGATCGACACCCCGGGCGTGCGCTCCTTCGGCCTGAACCACGTCGACCCGTCCCGGGTGATCCTCGCCTTCCCCGACCTCGTGCCGGGCACGGAGAACTGCCCGCGCGCGTGCAGCCACGACGAGCAGGACTGCGCCCTCGACGCGTACGTGGCGGAGGGGCACGCCGATCCGGCGCGGCTCGTGTCGCTGCGGCGGCTGCTCTCGACCCGGGAGCGACGCGAGGGCGACTGAGCCGCCCGTGTTTACGTCCGTTCGGTACCGGTAAGTGCATAATCGCACCAAGTGCGACGAAGCAGTCACCGACGGCGTGGGAGGCACTGACGATGGCGTGGCTGCTGGTGGTGGTGGCGGGGTTCCTGGAAACGGGTTTCGCGGTCTGCCTCAAGCTCTCGCACGGGTTCACGCGCCTGTGGCCGACGGTCGCCTTCGCCTCCTTCGCCCTGGGCAGCTTCGGTCTGCTCACGCTGGCGCTGCGGAAGCTCGACGTGGGTCCGGCGTACGCGGTGTGGACGGGGATCGGCGCGGCCGGGACCGCGATCTACGGCATGGTCTTCCTGGGCGACGTGGTCTCCACCCTCAAGATCGTCTCGATCACCCTGGTGATCGTGGGCGTCATCGGGCTCCAGCTCTCCGGCTCCGCGCACTGACCCTCCGCCCTCCGCGCCCCCGCGGCCGTTCCGTACGGCACCGGGGGCGTTCCGTACGGCACCGGGGGCGCGACGACGTGGCTGAGGGCGATCCGGACGGCGAGTTCGCAGCCGGCCGCCCAGCGCTCGTCCGCGCAGGCCACGGTGGCCGCCACCAGCTCCCCGGGCGCGGGCGGCCCGGCGTCGGCGCGGCGCTGGGCGGGGACGGCCGCGGGCCGGGCGCCCGGACGGGCCGGCCGGGGCGCCGGCAGCCGCGCGTCCCAGGCGCCGGTGAGCAGGGCCCGCAGGACCGGCCGGGCGGCGGTCCTGGCCACGATCCACTCGGCGAGGGCGGCGAGGGTCCGGGCGGGCGGCCCGGGGTCGGCGAGCAGCGTCCGGACGCCCTGGAGGTAGGCGTCGGCCTCCCTGCGCACGAGCGCGCGGGCCAGCC
This sequence comes from Streptomyces sp. NPDC093071, assembly GCF_044754545.1. NCBI lineage: Bacteria > Bacillati > Actinomycetota > Actinomycetes > Kitasatosporales > Streptomycetaceae > Streptomyces > Streptomyces sp. NPDC093071. Next base: position 121,757 of record NZ_JBIVPH010000009.1, read on the forward strand.
CGTCCTTGCTGCCGAACTCGTTGTAGAGGGTCTGGCGGGAGACCCGGGCGGCGGCGGCGAGGTCGGCCATCCGCACGGCGGACCAGGGCCGGTGCGCGAGCGCGGCGAGCGCCGCGTCGAGCAGGGCCTCGCGGGCAGTCGGCATCGGCGCCTCCCGGGCCGTACGTGTCGGTGCGGGGTCCGGCACGCTCCGTGCGCGGACCCGTACACAGAGTCGACAGGCTCCCCCGCCCTGTCAAGGAGCGCGGGGCCGTCGCGGACGGTTCGTCCGGCCCGGATCACCCGGGGATAGAGTGCCGACCATGGCCGATTACCACGATGACCTGCGTCTCGCCCACGTTCTCGCCGACGCCGCCGACGCGGCCACGACGGCCCGCTTCCAGGCGCTCGACCTGAAGGTCGAGACGAAGCCGGACATGACTCCGGTGAGCGAGGCGGACAAGGCGGCGGAGGAGCTGATCCGCGGTCAGCTCCAGCGGGCCAGGCCGCGCGACGCGATCCTGGGCGAGGAGTACGGCGTGGAGGGCTCGGGTCCGCGCCGCTGGGTGGTCGACCCGATCGACGGGACGAAGAACTACGTGCGCGGGGTGCCGGTCTGGGCGACCCTGATCGCGCTGATGGAGGCCGGGGAGACCGGTTTCCAGCCGGTGGTGGGCGTGGTGTCGGCCCCGGCGCTCGGCCGCCGCTGGTGGGCGGCGAAGGGCCTCGGGGCGTACACGGGCCGCAGTCTGGCCTCGGCGACCCGGCTCGGGGTCTCGAAGGTCTCCTCCCTGGCGGACGCGTCGTTCGCGTACTCCTCGCTGAGCGGCTGGGAGGAGCAGGGGCGGCTCGACGGCTTCCTGGACCTCACGCGCGCGTGCTGGCGGACGCGGGCGTACGGCGACTTCTGGCCGTACATGATGGTCGCGGAGGGGTCCGTGGACCTCTGCGCGGAGCCGGAGCTGTCGCTGTGGGACATGGCGGCGGTGTCGATCGTGGTCCAGGAGGCCGGCGGCACGTACACGGGCCTGGACGGGCGGCACGGGCCGCACAGCGGGAACGCGGCGGCGTCCAACGGGCTGCTCCACGGCGAGCTGCTCTCGTACCTGAACCAGCGGGCGCCCGAGGAGGGCTGACGGCCCCTCGGGGAGCGCCGGGCGCCCCCGGGTGCTCCCGGAGACGCCTCGCGCGCCCTCTTGTCGGCCCCCTCCCCCGGTGCCACTCTGAGACTCCCCCCACTTGTGAACTTGTGAAAAAGTTCTCGAACCGGAGGTGGTCCCTTCCATGCTCGTCCGCGACGCCATGAGTCCCGTGACCCTCACCATCGGCCCGGCCCACACCCTCCGCCAGGCGGCACGACTGATGTCGGCGCGCCGCGTCGGCGCCGCCGTCGTCCAGGACGGGGATTCCGGCGGCATCGGCATCCTCACCGAGCGCGACATCCTCGACGCCGTCGGCGCCGACCGGAACCCCGACCACGAGACCGCCGACGCCCACACCACCCGGGACGTCGTCTTCGCCGCGCCCACCTGGACGCTGGCGGAGGCGGCCGAGGCCATGACCCGGGGCGGCTTCCGCCACCTGGTCGTCCTCGACGACCACGGGCCGGTCGGCATCGTCTCCGTACGCGACATCGTCCGCTGCTGGATCCCGGTGCACAGCGCCGCCGCCTGAGCACGCACGAGAGGGCCGGTTCCCCCGTACGGATACGGGGGAACCGGCCCTCTCTTCCCGGCGGGCCGCCGTGGGCCGCGCAGGGCCTGGACCGCGACCTCCGGACGCCCGCCGAAGGCTCGATCCTACCTTGGACAAAGTCCAAGTCAAAGGTCACTCCAAAGTCACACTCGTTCGCGATCTTGTCACCGACTGTTAGGCTGACCCCCATGAGCGACCTGTTGGAACGACTGCGCGGACGTGGCTGGCGCATGACCGCGCAGCGACGCGTCGTGGCCGAAGTGCTCGACGGGGACCACGTCCACCTGACCGCCGACGAGGTCCACGCGCGCGCCGTGACGCGACTGCCCGAGATCTCGCGCGCGACCGTCTACAACACGCTGGGCGAGATGGTCACGCTCGGCGAGGTCATCGAGGTGGCCACCGACGGACGCGCCAAGCGGTACGACCCGAACGCCCACCGTCCGCACCAGCACCTGGTCTGCGGCCGCTGCGGCGCGATCCGCGACGTGCATCCGGGCGGCGACCCGCTGGCGGACCTGCCGGACAGCGAGCGCTTCGGCTTCACGATCTCCGACGTCGAGGTCACGTACCGGGGCATCTGCCCGAGCTGCGCCACGACGGCCTGAGAGCGAGGAAGGCCCCCGCTGCGGCGGGGGCTTCTCCATGCGCCCGACTCCATGTGACTGATACACGCACGACGAAGGCCCGGATCCAAGAGGATCCGGGCCTTCGTTTGCTACTGAGTAGCGGGGACAGGATTTGAACCTGCGACCTCTGGGTTATGAGCCCAGCGAGCTACCGAGCTGCTCCACCCCGCGTCGGTGAACCCAACCCTACGGCTCCTCCGTCACCCGCGCAAATCCGTTGACGCCCGCCGCCTTCGGTCCGGCCGTCACGCCGTGAGTTCCTGGTGCAGCGCCTCGCTCAGCCGCGCCGCCCGCTCGGCGACCTCGGCCGGACCCAGCTCCACCGCGCGGGCGCACCAGCGGCGCCCCTCGGTGAGCTCGCCCCGGCGCGCCGCGAGCAGCGCGAGCCGGAGCGCGGCGCGGCCGTGGCCGGCCCGGGCGGCCCGGGTCCACCAGAGCGAGGCCTCGCGCTCGCTGCCCTCGCGGGCGAGCAGCAGCCCCAGGTTGAAGGCGCCGTTGCGGCTGCCCGCCTCGGCGGCCTCCCGGTACCAGCGGTCGGCCTCCGCCAGGTCGCCGCGCGCGGCGGCGAGCATCCCGACCCGCACCTGGGCGCGCCGGTGGCCCTGCCGGGCGGCCCGCTCGTACCACTCCTCGCACTCGCTCTTCTCCTCGCGGGGCGCGCCGAGCACGGCGGGGCCGGGCTCGGGGCGGCGCGCGTCGAGCACCGAGGCGAGCCGGAAGGCGGCCTCGGCGCTGCCGCCGCCCGCCGCGCAGCGCAGGTGGCGCTCGGCGGTCCGCTCGTCGCCGTCGCGCAGGGCGGCGATGCCGACCTGGAGGGCGGCCTCGGTGTGCCCGGCGGCGGCGGCCCGCTCGTACCAGACGAGGGCCGTGCGGTCGTCGTCGCGCCCGGCGTGCAGGATGCCCAGGTTGAAGGCGGCGTCCACGCTGCCGGCCTCGGCGGCCTTGGAGAACCAGGGCTCGGCGCCGTTCGCGTCGCCGGCCTGGAGGAGCAGCACGGCGAGCGCGTTGGCGGCCTCGCGGTGGCCCGCGTAGGCGGCCCGCCGGTACCACTGCTCGGCCTGCGGGATGCGGTCCTGGGCGGCGCAGAGCAGCCCGAGGTTGTAGGCGCCGTTGACGTCGCCAGCGTCCATGGCGGCCCGGTACCAGCGCTCGGCGGTCTGCTGCTCGCCCCGGGCCGCGTGCAGGGCCCCCAGGGCGTTGGCGGCGTTGCCGTCGCCGTCCTGGGCGGCCCGCAGCCACCACACGGCGGCGCTCTCCTCGTCGCCCGCGTCGCGGAGCAGGAAGCCGAGCGCGCAGGCGGCCCTGGCCTCGCCCTCCTTGGCGGAGCTGAGGTACCAGCGGCCGGCCTCCTTCAGCTCGCCGCGCTGCTCCAGGATCGCGCCGAGGTGGAGGGCGGCCCGCCGGTGGCCGCGCGCGGCGGCCTGCCGGAACCACTGCTCGGCCTCGGCGAGTTCGCCCACGGGCTCGGCGGCCGGGGCCTCCGGCAGGATGCCGGGGGCCGCCCCCGCGGCGCTCCTGGCGGCGCCGGGGACCGGGAGGCGGGTGCCGGTGGCGTGCGGGCCGCGGGTCGTCTCGGTGGCGCGCCGCTCCAGGGCCATGGCGAGCCGGTAGGCGGCCTCGCGGTGGCCCTGCTCGGCGGCGGCGCGCAGCCAGCGCTCGGCGCCGACGTCGCCGCGGTGCTCCAGGAGGTCGGCGAGGGCGTACGCGCCGAGGGCGTGGCCCTGCTCGGCGGCCTGGCGCAGCCAGTACTCGGCGGCGGGCTCGTCGCCGCGCTCGCGGTGGTGGCGGCCGAGCGCGTGGGCGGCGGGGGCGGAGCCGGCGACGGCGGCGACCCGCCACCAGCCGGCGGCCTCGTCGGCGTATCCGCGCTGGTGCAGCAGGACGCCCAGGTTGTTGGCGGCGGCCCGGTCCCCCTCGGCCGTGGCGCCGCGCAGGTAGGGCTCGGCGCCGTCCAGGTCGCCGCGGCGCAGCAGCATGGCGCCGAGGGCGCTCATCGAGGCGAGGTCCCCGTACTCGGCGGCGCGGCGGTGCCGGGCCTCCGTCTCGGTCTCGTTCTCGGTGTCGGCATCGGCCACGGCCGTGGTGCCGAGGACCGTCTCGGCGGCCCCCACCGCCTCGATGATCTCGTCCGCGGCGCTCCTGGTATGCCGCTGCACAAACCGCCCTGTCTCCAACAGAGTTGCCCTGTCCCCCATAAATACCATCGTCGCACCACCCGCCACCCGAGCACACCTGGTAAACCGCAGCCAGTGAGGTCACTCAGCGTTTTGTCGACATGCCCACAGAGAGACAAGTCAAACACGACTCACGCCAACTCGCCCCTTCCCTACCGCTCTTCGGTACCCCCTGGCACGTCGACACACGACGAGGGCCCGGATCCTTATGGATCCGGGCCCTCGTTTGCCACAGAGTAGCGGGGACAGGATTTGAACCTGCGACCTCTGGGTTATGAGCCCAGCGAGCTACCGAGCTGCTCCACCCCGCGTCGGTGACGTAACAGTATCACGACGCGGAGGTGGAAAACCTCAGGTCAGCCGCCTGCTCCCGGTGACTTGAGCTTCGCCCCGGCCTCGGCGGCCTTCTGGAGGGCCGCCTGCAGGTCCTCCTGCGCCTTGCCGTACGCGGTCCAGTCGCCCTTCTGGAGGGCGGCCTCGCCCGCGTCGTACGCCTTCTGGGCGTCGGCGATCGCCTGCTTCAGCGCGGCGTCGTTGGACGCCGGCGGCGGAGGCGTGGTGCCCGGCTGCTCCGGCGTCGGCTGTTCCGGCGTCGGCTGGGTGGGCGCCTCCACCCCGAAGACCGCGTTGAGCGCCTTGGTGAGGTTGTCCTCGAACACCGTGGTGTCCTTGGTCGTGTCACCCTCGGGCTGGTCCGCGTCCACGTACGACACCGCGACCTTCTTCAGGAGCGGATACAGCGCGTTCCGTCCCTGGGCGTACACCGGCTCCACGTACAGGAACCCGCCGTCGAGCGGCACGGTCAGCAGGTTGCCGTACTGGATGTCGGAGTCGGCGCCCTTCATGTCCCGGACGAACTGGGCCACGGACGGCAGGCCGTTGAGCTTGCTCTGCACCTGGGCCGGGCCCGGCACGTCCTGGGTGACCCGCAGCAGTCTCATCCGGCCGTACTCCTTGCTGGTGGCGTCGGCGTCGACCGCCATGAAGCCACCCAGGTTGGGCCGCCCGTTCGGCGTGAACGTCGTCGTCAGCGAGAAGCGCTGTGCCGTGTCCCCGGGCATCTTCATGCTCAGGTAGTACGGCGGGACCGCGTTGCCGTCCTTGTTGGTCGGGTCGTCCGGCACCTGCCAGGCGTCCGAGCCGCTGTAGAACTGGGCCGGGTCGGTGACGTGGTAGCGGGTCAGCAGCTCGCGCTGGACCTTGAACATGTCCTGCGGGTAGCGCAGGTGCTCCAGGAGGTCGCCCTTGATCTCGGACTTCGGCTTCACCGTGTCCGGGAAGGCCTTCATCCAGGTCTTGAGGACCGGGTCCTGGGTGTCCCACTGGTACAGCTTCACCGTGCCGTCGTAGGCGTCGACGGTGGCCTTCACCGAGTTGCGGATGTAGTTGACCTGGTTCTGCTGGGCGACGACCGTGCGCTGCTGGTTGCCGACGGTCAGCGAGTCGGCCGTGGTGTCGCCGAGCGTGGTGCGCGAGGCGTACGGGTAGCCGTTGGTCGTCGTGTACGCGTCGACGATCCACTGGATCCGGCCGCCGACGACCGCCGGGTAGGCGTCGCCGTCGATGGTCAGCCAGGGCGCGACCGCCTCGACGCGCTGCTTGGGCGTGCGGTTGTAGAGGATCCGCGAGCCGTCGCCGATGGCCCCCGAGTAGAGGATCTGCGGCTCGCTGAAGGCCACCGCGTACGCGGCGCGGTTGAAGGCGCTGGAGAGGCTGACGCCGCTCTTCTCCTTGTAGCTGGTGGTCTTCTCGCCGTTGTCCTCGTAGTCGAGCTCCCGCTGGGGCCCGCCCACGATCGAGTACTGGTCGGTCTTCTCGCCGTAGTAGATCCGCTGCTCGTACTTCGGGAGCTGGCCGGTGGTCGGCAGGCCGGACTCGGTGAAGACCGGGGAGCCGTTGGCGTCGGTCTGCGTGCCCGAGGCCATGATGGCGCCGTAGCCGTGGGTGTAGGTGAAGTGGTCGTTGATCCAGTTCCGCTTCGGGATGCCCCGGATGTTGAGCTCGCGGAGACCGATGACGGTGTCCTTGCCCTGGTAGCGGTCCACGTCCAGGGTGGTCGGGAACTGGTAGTACTTCCGCTTCTGCTCCAGCTGCTGGAACGTGGGCGAGACGATGTTCGGGTCGAGGACGCGGTAGCTGGCCGCCGTGTCGGCGTCCGTCCGCAGCCTGTCCTTGTCCTTGACCGTCGACTTGCCCGAGTAGTTCTCGGGCTTCGTCCCGTCGATCGCGTACGCCTCGCGGGTCGCGTCGATGTTCTTCTGGATGTACGGCGCTTCCTTGGCCTGCTCGTTCGGCTGGACCTGGAACTTCTGCACGATGGCCGGGTACAGGCCGCCGATCAGGACCGCGGACAGCACCATCAGTCCGAAGCCGATCACCGGCAGCTGCCAGGTGCGGCGCCAGAGCGTCGCGAAGAACAGCACGGCGCAGATCGCGGCGATGCAGAAGAGGATGGTCTTCGCCGGCAGGTACGCGTTGGCGTCGACGTACCGCAGGCCCGTCCAGTTGCCGGTGGCCTTGAAGTCGCTGGACTTCACGGCCAGGCCGTACCGGTCGAGCCAGTACGCCACGGCCTTCAGCGACACGAAGACGCCGAGCAGCACCGACAGGTGGCCCGTGGCGGCGGCGGTGGCGCGCGCGCCCGGGCTGGTGACCCGCAGCCCGCCGTACAGGTAGTGCGTGAGCGCGGCGGCGATCAGCGACAGGACGGCGGCGGCGAAGCCGAACGCGAGGAGGAAGCGGTACCAGGGCAGGTCGAAGGCGTAGAACGACACGTCGAGCCCGAACTGCGGGTCCTTCTGGCCGAACTTCACGCCGTTGATCCACATCAGCCAGGTGCGCCACTGGCCGGAGGCGGAGGCGCCGGCGATCAGGGCCACCAGGGCCGTGACCGCGAGCAGCACCCACTTCTTGAAGGGGGCGAGGCCCATCCGGTACCGGTCGAGGCTCTGCTGCTCCAGCGACATCGCGCTGAGCGGCGGCCGCAGCCGGTGCGCCAGCCAGATGTTGAAGCCGACGGCGAGCCCCATCAGGAGGCCGAAGACCGCGAAGAGGCCGATCTTGGTCCACAGGGTGGTGGTGAACACGGACGAGTACTCGACCGAGCGGTACCAGAGCCAGTCCGTCCAGAACCCGGCGAACATCACGAACGCCATGGCCAGGACGGCCAGCACCCCGAGTGTCATGAGCAGGGTACGGGCCCGCCGGGACGGCCGGCCGACTCTCATCCTTGGCCCTGACGGGCCTCCGCCGCGGTCCGGCATCTGGAAAGCCAACGTGCGCCCCTCGATGTTGATGCGTCTCGGTGTCGGTGTGTCGACGTGTACGGGTGGGTCTGAAGCAGGCCCCGCGATCGTAGGGCCCACTGATGCAACTTACCGAGGCTTTACCTAGTTCCCGGCTTCGGGGAAAGAGGAGGCAGGATATTGGTCATGTCCAACGTTTCCCCCTCCGGCCCGGCGATGGCCGCGAGCCCCCTCACCCGCACCGTGCTCGAGATCGACGAGTACGCGTCGGGCCTCGGCTGGGACCAGCCCGCCCGCCTGTTCGCCCTGGTCGACACCGCCCGGCTGCGCGCCCAGGAGCCCAAGCTCGCCTCCCAGCTCGGCCTGGGCGACGACTCCACCTCCTACACCCCGATCGAGCAGGACAAGCTGCCGCGCGGGAAGCCCCTCGACGAGTTCCTCGGCACGATCGCCTGGCCCGACGCGGTCGCCGGCTGCGCCATGACGGTGGAGCGGCTCATGCTGCCCCCGTCGGCGGAGGCCCAGGTGCCGCAGGGGCTGGGCGAGAAGCAGCTCGCCAAGTGGGTGGCCGGGCACCCGGACCGCCAGGAGGTGCGGATGACCGTGGCGGTGCTGCGGAGCGGGGCGCGCGAGGCGGCGATCCGGCTGCGCGAGAAGGACTCGGCGACCGAGGTGCTGACGGGCCCGGACCTGGTGCCGGGGCTCGCCGAGGCGCTCGCGGCCACCTTCGAGGGCTGAGGACCCGTCCGTACGGGAAGGGCGGCGCCCCGGCCGGGGTGCCGCCCTTTTCGTGTCCGCGCGGGCCGACTCCCGCTTCTCAGCCCTTCGTGCAGCTCGGGAGGGACGCCGTGTCGCCCTTGCGGAGCTTCTCCAGGGACTTCGTGGCGTCGTCGATGGTGTCCACCTTGACGAGGGTGAGGCCGTCGGGGATGTCGGAGGCGGCCGCGGCGCAGTTGTCGGCCGGGGTGAGGAAGTACTCGGCGCCCGCGTTGCGCGCGCCGACCAGCTTCATCTCGATGCCGCCGATCGGGCCGACCTCGCCCTTGTCGTCGATGGTGCCGGTGCCGGCGATGAACCGGCCACCCGTGAGGCTGTCCGGGGTCAGCTTGTCGATGATGCCGAGCGCGAACATCAGCCCGGCGCTGGGGCCGCCGACGTCGGCGAGCTTGATGTCGATCGTGAACGGGAAGACGTGGTCGGTGCCGGCCTGGATGCCGACGACGGCCCGGTCGCCCTCCTCGGAGGTGGTGGTCGTGATGACCACCTCGCGGGTCGCGGTCGGCTCCTTGCCCGCCTTCTCGGCGGCGGCCGCCTCCTTGGCGGGGACGATCGTGAACTCGACCTTCTGGCCGGGCTTCCGCTTGACCACCTGCGCGGCGACGCCGCTCTGCTCGGTGATCGCCACGCCGTCGACGGCCTTGATGACGTCACCGGCGTGCAGCTTGCCCTCGGCCGGGGCGCCCTTGACGACCGTGGCGACGACGACCCGGGAGACCACCGGGATGCCCAGCCCCTTGAGGGCGGCCACCTTGGCGCTCTCCTGGGACTGGCTGAACTCCTCGGCGTTCTCCTGGCTCGACTGCTCCTCGGTCTTGCCGTCCGGGTAGAGCGTGTCGTGCGGCACCACCACGTTGTCGTGGGCGAGCCACCCGTAGACGGCCTCGACGGCGTTCATCCGGTAGTCCGCGCCGGTGACGCGGACCGTCGTCATGTTGAGGTGGCCGTCGGTCGGGTACGTCTTGCGTCCGGAGATCTGCAGGACGGGCTCCCCGCGGGCGTCACCGAGGGTGTTGACCGTCGGTCCGGGGCTCATCTCCGCGTACGGCACCGGGATCAGAACGCCCGCGATGAGCAGGCAGATCAGGACCAGGGTGGAGGCGAGCATCGTCGCGGTGCGGCGTGGCATGGAACGACAGTACGGGACTCGCCTGTGGGTGCACCCCCGGGGCGGGTCCGTACGGGGCGGCCCGCGTCAGCCGGAGGAGGAGGGGGTGACGGCGGTGGCGGCCGCGGCCGGTTCGCGCTCGGGGCGGGCGGATTCGGGGAACGCGGGGTGCGCGGCCTCGGAGGGCGCGGGGTGGGCGCGTTCCATCGCGTCCCGGAAGCGGGCGTAGCCGGCGAGCTCGGCCACGTCGCCTATGGTCTTGTTCCTCGAAGCCCAGCTTCCCCATATCGCCGCGCCGACGACTGCGAAAAGCGGAATCAGCAACCAGGCCAGCGCTGCCATCCCGACCTCCCATCCCCAGTGAGTTGATCAGCAGACTGTTTCATCCGTGTCGTCAACGCTCGCGTGCGGGGGTCGGTTACGCAAATCGGGCGTTCGGCTACGCCCCGTCGGCGCGTCGCCTTGCTTCCCGGGCGCCCCTAGCAGGCACCCACCCATTCCTCGGTTCCGTCCGAGAAGGTCTGGTGCTTCCAAATGGGTACTTCGTGCTTGAGGTCGTCGATCAGCTTGCGGCAGGCCTCGAAGGCCTCGGCCCGGTGGGGGCAGGAGACGGCCACGACGACCGCGATGTCGCCGACCTTCAGGTCGCCGACGCGGTGGACGGCGGCCAGGGCGCGGACCGGGTGGTTCGCGACGACCTTCTCGGCGACCCGGCGCAGCTCCGCCTCGGCCGTGGGGTGGCAGGAGTAGCCCAGCGCGTCGACGTCCGCGCCGCCGTCGTGGTTGCGCACGGTGCCGACGAAGAGGGTGGTGCCGCCGGAGGCGTCGTCCCCGACGGCCCGGAAGACCTCGTCGACGGAGAGCGGGGTCTCCCGGATCGCGAGGAGCTTGATGGGGTCGGCCGAGGCCTGCTCGCCGGGGTGGTCAAACGTCAGTGCCATGAGCCCATCGTGCCGTACGCCGCCGACAACCCGGAAGAGCGGTTTCGACCGGCGCTCGGGACCCTCCGTAGGAGGGTCCTACAGTCCGCCGGAAGGCCCCCTCCCGGGCGCGGGTCAGATCCCGCGCCGCTTCCGCATCTGCCGGACGAGCGCCGCCGTGCCGAGCAGGGCCACCGTCGCGCCGGCCGCCCCGGCCGCCGTCGCGTCCTTGCGGCCCAGGCGGCGGCCGGCGACCGTGTGGCGGCCCTCGACCTCCTCCAGGAGCGCGGCGAGGACCTCCTCGTTCGTCCACTTCGGCCGCCAGCCGGCGTCGTGCAGGCGTCCGACGCTCACCACCCAGGGGTGCATGGTGTACGCGAGGTCGCCCGCCGGGGACGGGGTGAGGCCGATCCGGTGGAGGCGGGCCGCCGTGCCGAGGGCGACGGCGGAGGGCAGCTCCATGCGCCGGATCCCGGACAGCTCCTCGACCTCCTCCTGCTCCAGCCAGCCCTCGCAGCCGACCGCGAACTCCCCGTCGACCTTCTCCAGGGCCGCGTACTCCAGGGCGCTCACCAGGTCCTCGACGTGGCAGAACTGCCAGGTGGGGCGGGAGCCGGCGACGACGAGCAGCCGGGGCGACTCGAAGTAGCGGGTCAGCGCCGTGTCCGTACCGCCGACGAGGACGGCCGGGCGGACCACGGTGACGTGGAGGCCGGGGTGCGCGCGGGGCGCCCGGCGGCCCAGGCGCTCGATCTCCAGCATGTCGCCGACGCCGGTGGCCTCCGCCGTGGCCTTCAGCTCGGCGTCCTCGGAGAGCGGGACGTCGTTGTCGGGCAGGGCGCCGTAGACCATCGCGGAGGTGCAGAGCACCACCCGGTGGACGCCGGCGGCGGCGGCGGCGGTCAGGACGGTCTGCGTGCCGCGCACGTTGTAGGCCGTCCGGGCCGCGGGGTCGGTCTCCAGGTCGAGGTCGACGGCGAGGTGCACGACGACGTCGGCGCCGCGCAGCTTCTCCGCGATGGCCGGGTCGCGCACGTCGAGGACGTGCCACTGGGCCTCGGGGACCTCGCCCCGGCGCTCGTCGATGGCGACGACCCGCTTGACCTCGTCGGAGGCGGCGAGGCGCCTGGTCAGCAGGTCGCCGACGCCGGACGCGGCGCCGGTGACCGCGACGACGGGCCCGCGCGCGGTGGACCGGGTCGAGTGGTTTCGCGTTCCGCGAACCTGTGGATCTGGGGAACTCACCGGGCGTCTCCAGCGGTTGTCTTCAGTACGTACGCCGCACGACGTACGGACCAGGTGGCGTCCATCCTGCCGCAGGCCGTGCCCCGGCGGAGCACCGAGCCCGTTTCCGGCCCGGATGTCTACGCTGGTGGTGTGCGGAGCCTGTCGTGGGCAGGCTCTGGTCGGGCAGTCGCCGTCGGCAGGAGGCCGGCGGCCCTACGAGCCGAGGAAACCTGTGAGTGACACCCCATTCGGATTCGGCCTTCCGCCGGAGGAGCCGGAGGACGGCGACGAGGGCAAGAAGAAGGACCCCGCCGGAGGTGGCCAGGGGTCCGGTGGCCAGGGCGGCAACCCGTTCGGGGCGAACCCGTTCGGCTTCGGCGCACTGCCGGGCATGGGAGGACCGGGCGGCGCGGACAATCCGTTCGCGGCGATGTTCGGCTCGCTGAACCCCAACGACCTGGGCGCGGCCTTCCAGCAGCTCGGGCAGATGCTGAGCTACGAGGGCGGTCCCGTGAACTGGGACATGGCCAAGCAGATCGCCCGCCAGGTGGTGGCCCAGGGCACCCCCGACGGCACCAAGGACGCCAGCGTGGGCCCGGCCGAGAAGTCGGCGGTCCAGGAGGCCCTGCGCCTGGCCGACCTCTGGCTGGACCAGGTGACCTCGCTGCCCTCCGGTGCGAACGTCGCCGTGGCGTGGAGCCGCGCGGAGTGGGTCGAGGCGACGCTGCCGGCGTGGCAGCAGCTCGTGGACCCGGTCGCCGAGCGGGTCGGCACGGCCATGGGCGACGTGCTGCCGGAGGAGATGCAGGCCATGGCGGGCCCGCTGATCGGCATGATGCGCTCCATGGGCGGCGCCATGTTCGGCCAGCAGATCGGGCAGGCCGTGGGCGCGCTCGCCGGTGAGGTCGTCGGCTCGACCGACGTCGGCCTGCCGCTGGGCCCGGCCGGGCGTGCCGCGCTGCTGCCGCTGAACGTCGAGGCCTTCGGCAAGGACCTGGGCGTGCCCTCGGACGAGGTGCGGCTCTACCTGGCCCTGCGCGAGGCGGCCCACCAGCGCCTCTTCGCGCACGTGCCGTGGCTGCGGGCGCACCTGTTCGGCGCGGTCGAGGGGTACGCGCGCGGGATCAAGGTCGACACCTCGAAGCTGGAGGAGGCGGTGGGCCAGCTCGACCCGACGCATCCCGAGCAGCTTCAGGAGGCGCTCCAGCAGGGCATGTTCCAGCCGGAGGACACCCCGGAGCAGAAGGCGGCCCTGGCCCGTCTGGAGACGGCGCTCGCGCTGGTCGAGGGCTGGGTGGACGCGGTGGTCCACGAGGCCGCCAAGACCCGTCTGACCTCGGCGGACGCGCTGCGCGAGACGCTGCGCCGGCGCCGGGCGTCGGGCGGTCCCGCCGAGCAGACCTTCGCGACCCTGATCGGTCTGGAGCTGCGGCCTCGGCGGCTGCGGGACGCGGCGCGCCTGTGGGCCTCGTTGACCGACGCGCGCGGGGTCGACGGCCGGGACGGTCTGTGGGAGCACCCGGACATGCTGCCGACGGCGACCGACCTGGACGACCCGGACGGCTTCGTGCACCGCGAGCACCTGGACTTCTCCGAGCTGGACAAGATGCTGGGCGAGGCGGCGCGGGGCGACGCCCCGAAGGGTGACGCCCCGGAGGACGGGACCGAAGGCGGGGACAAGGGCGGCAGCGGCGGCGGGGACGGCAAGGAGTGACCCTGCACGACGACGCGGTCCTCGTGCTCAAGGAGTACGGGGGCCAGGAAGAGCTGCGCCAGGTCTACCTGGACCACCTGGACGCGCACCCGGACGGCATGTACAAGCCCTGCTCGGCCGGTCACCTGACGTCCAGCGCGCTGGTGGTCGACCCCTCGCGGGGCCGGGTGCTGCTGACCCTGCACAAGAAGCTGGGCCTGTGGCTCCAGATGGGCGGCCACTGCGAGCCGGGCGACGCGACGGTCGAGGCCGCCGCGCTGCGGGAGGCGACGGAGGAGTCCGGGATCCCCGGGCTCGTCCTGCTGCCGGGCGGCCCGGTGCGGCTGGACCGGCACCCGATCCCGCCGCCCTGCCACTGGCACCTGGACGTGCAGTACGCGGCCCTGGCCCCGGCGGACGCGGTGGAGCGGATCAGCGAGGAGTCGCTGGACCTGCGCTGGTTCGCGTACGAGGACGTGGCGGGCACGGCGGACGCGTCGGTGGTCCGTCTCCTGGAGGGCACGCTGGCGCGGCTGTGAGGAGACGGGAAGGGGGCGGGCGCCCGACCGGCGCCCGCCCCCTCCTCCGTACCCCTGCCTAGTTCCAGGCGTTGTTCTGGTTCTGGCCGTGGACGCCGTGCTGTCCGGCCCCGTACTGGGCGGCGATGCCCTGGCCGATGGCCGCGTGCTGCGGGGGCATGACCTCGCTGGGCTGGACGAGGGCGAAGCCCTGTCCGAGGAAGCTGAGCTCCCAGCCCTCTCCGGTGTCGCCGCGTCGGCGGCGGACGCTGGAGTTGTGGGTCTGCGCCTGCATCTGGACGCGGAGGCCGGTGGACCAGGCGACGATCGCGTCCGCGTCGACGCTGACGTACTTCTCGGGCGTGACCTGCATCATCAGCGGCTGCCCGGAGGTCATCAGGGCGACCTTGCCGCGGCCGGAGATGTTGAGCTGGTACTTGCCGGAGCCGGAGACGCCGTACTGGCTGTCGACGGCGATGACCTCGGTGTGGAGGGTCGAGTCGAGCGCCAGGACGTAGGCGCTGTCGACGGTGAGGCCCTCCTGCTCGACCTCCACGACGTGGACGTACTGCGCGAGGTTGGCGAAGTAGACCGTGCCCTGCCCGGAGCAGCGCATCAGGTCGAGGCCCTCGCCGGTGCGGGCGCGGGCCCGGCGCTGGTTCGCGGTCTGGTACTCGCCGTCGAAGTCGATGAGGCCCTGGTAGGCGACCATGGCGCCCTTGCGGGCGAGGACGTCGTCCTGTCCGGTCAGGCTGACCCGCAGGAGCTGCGGGTTCTGGACGACGTACCGCTCCTGGCTCTGCTGCTCGGCGTGGTTGAAAAGCGGGCTCTGCATGGTGTGTTCTCGCTCCCCCTCAGCCCCGGACCCGCAGGCGGTCGGTGCTGTCCTCGCTCGGCTGTACGACGACGATGCCCTGGCCCGAGAAGGCCATCTGGTACGCCTCGCCGCTGCCCCGTCCGATGAGGGAGGAGGCCTTGAAGCTGCGCTTGCCCTTGACCTTGAGCGCGGGCGACCAGGCGACGAGCGCGTCGGGGTCGACGTACGTCTCGTCCTCGCCGCGGCCGCAGTCGACGACGATCGGGGTGCCGCGCGAGGTGAGCGCGACCCAGCCGGTGCCGGCGATCGTCACGTTGAACAGGCCCTGCCCGGCGAACTTGGCGAGGCCCTTGACCCGCTCGACGCCCCACTGGAGGTGGGCGTCGAAGGCGAGGAGGTTGGTGCCGTTGACCGACAGGGAGTCGTTGTTGAGGTTGATCACGACGACGTCGGCGCCGTAGTCGGCGAGGTAGAGCAGGCCGTCGCCGGAGCACTTCATGATCGGCGCGCCCTCGCCCGTGGCCCACTGCTGGGCGTACTGCCGGACGGCGGGCGGGTTGGGCTCGTAGGTGATGAAGCCCTCGTAGGCGACCATCGAGCCCGAGCGGGCGTAGAGGTCCTGGCCGCTCGCCATGGCGACCTTGAGCATGGCGCTGCCGTGGTTCTCCATCCGGGCCGCGACGGGGGTCGGGACGTAGCCCGCGAGTTGCTGGTTCATGGCTTCGGGCTCCCTCAGACCTCGTAGGGCTGGACGACGATGAAGTTGCCGGGGGCGCCCCGGAACTGCAGGTTCACGGTCTCCCCGCTGTGGCCCGGGTAGGCGTTGCGGCGCAGGCGGACCTGGCTGGAGAGGATGACCTGGGAGGCGGACGACCAGGCGACGACGGCGTTGCAGTCGGCGAAGGTCGTGGGCGTGACCGGGAGGACCACGGGGATGCCGCGGGTCTTCACGACCACCGTTCCGCTGCCCTGGAACTGCATGGTGAAGAGGGCGCCGCCGGGGATGCCGTGGCCCTCGATGCGGCGGATCTCGTACTGGAGGGTCTCGTCGAACGCGAGGACGTTCTCGGCGGAGACGCAGATGCCGTCGCCCTGGAGCTCGATCGGGTGCAGCTGGGCGCCCTCCTCGGCGAGGAAGACCTGGCCGCGGCCGGTGCAGCGCATCAGCTGCATCTCCTGGCCGGTGGCGTTGCCGACGATCCGGCCGGCGAAGCCCGCGCCCTTGTAGCCGAAGTCGACCTTGCCCTGGTACATGACCATGGAGCCCTGCCGGGCCAGGACGGGCGTGCCGCCCATGGCGAGGTCGACCCGCATGAGCTGCTGGTTCTGCGGGGTCCAGCGGGAGCCGGTGGCGGTCTCCTTGTACGGCGCGAGCGCGGCGGCGAGGCCCGCGCCGGCGGCGGGGACGCCCTGGGGCACGCCCGCGTGCTGCTGCCCGAACGCGGGCGGCTGCTGGCCGTACGGGGGCGGGGTCTGCCCGTAGGGGGGCTGCTGGCCGTACGGCTGCTGGTGGCCGTGGGGCGGGGTCCCCGGCGGCTGGCCGTGGCCGGGGTACTGGCCCGGGGTCTGCCCGGGAACCTGCCCGTACGGGGGCGGGGTCTGCCCGTACGGGGCGGGCGGGGGCACGGGGGCCGGGGCCAGGGGCGCGACCATCGTGGGCGCCGTGTGGACCGGCGGCGCCGGCGGGACGGGCGCGGGTGCCGGGGCGGGCGGGGCCGCCGGGGCGCCGAACGCGGGGGCGGGTGCCGGAGCCGGGGCGGGGGCACCGAAGGCCGGGGGCGCCGCCGCCTGGGGCGGCGGGGCGAAGCCGGGCGCGGCCGCCTGCTGCTGCGGGGCGGCGGGCTCCTCCTCGGCGACCTCGCCGCCGAAGTTCCGCAGGAGCGCCTCCAGGCCTCCGTCGAAGCCCTGGCCGACGGCGGCGAACCGCCAGACGTCCTTGAGGTAGAAGTCGCCGAGCATCACCGCGCGCTCGGTGGAGAACTCCGCTCCGGTGAACGCGTACCGGGCGACCTCCTCGCCGCCCGCGACGATCCGCAGGTGGCCGGGGCCGACCTGGGACATCTGGCCGGCGCCGTCGATCGTGGCGGTGAAGGACAGCTTGTGGATGTGCGCGGGGATGCGGTCGAGGGTGACGCGGAAGGACTCGGTGTCACCGGCCTGGGCGCCGAGCTGCTGGATGGACTCCTCGGGCGACTTCGGCTGGTTGAAGAAGACGAAGTAGCGGTCGTCGGAGAGCCGCTCGTCGGCGTCGAGGCCGAAGCAGCTGATGTCGAAAGTCAGTCCGGGCGCCGCGATCTGCACGCCCACGTACAGATCGGTCCCCGCGGTCAGATCACTGATCTTGGCCTTGTGGCCGCGTTGGAATTCCCTGGCCATGCGTAACGACCGTCCCCCATCCCGAATGGCGAATGCTCGCGCCAGGCTAACCGCTGCGTGCGACATTGAGACAGGCCAGGTCGTTTTCGGTACGGAATCGGGAAATCCGCGTGCCCGGGCGTGGCGGCGCCGTCACTCCTCGCGAGCGTCGGAGAGGCCCTCGTCGTCCGGGCGGCCGGGGTGGCCCGGGAAGTGGGGGAGGCGGTCGGCGGCGACCACGCCCTCCAGGTAGCCCCGGGCCCGCTCGGTGCGGGGGTAGGCCTCCAGGAGCCGCCAGAAGCGGGGACCGTGGCCGGGGACGAGCAGATGGGCCAGCTCGTGCAGGAGGACGTAGTCGACGACGTACTCGGGCATCCCCTGGAGCCGGTGGGAGAGGCGGATGCTGCCCTCGGAGGGGGTGCAGGAGCCCCAGCGGGTGTTCTGGTTGGTCACCCAGCGGACCGAGCCGGGGCGGACCCGGCCGTCGAAGTACTGGCCGGACAGGCGGAGCGCCCGCTCGGTGAGCTCGCGGTCGCCGAGGACGCTCCGGCTCTCCTTGGCGGCGAGCTTGTCCAGCATGACCCCGACCCAGCGCCGCTCCTCCGCCTCCGACATCCGGGCGGGGATGAGGACGACGGTCCGGTCGCCCTCGCGGTAGGCCGAGACGGTCCTGCTGCGCCGCGCGCTCCTGCGGACCTCGACCGCGCTCGGCCCCGGGTCGCGGGGCGGCTTGCTGGTGACGCTGCGTCGTGGGTCGGCGGGCACGGCCCCGACGTTACCCGTTGCCGGGACGGTTTCGGGAACGGTCCGGCCGCACCGCGCCCCATTTGAATGACTAATCCCCCGGCCTGTGGACAACTTTCCGCACGGGTCGGGGCGGCGGGGGCATTCTCACTCCCGTGACGGCGGAAATCCGTTGTCGATCATGAATGCGGATCGCGCGTGCGGATCATGGGCGCGGGCCATGAGTGCGGACGGGGGCGGGGAAATGCATCCGATGGTGAAACCGGCACTGCGGCGGGCCTGGCGGAGCCTGCGGTGCGTGCAGTTCGGGGTCACTCCGGCCCATGCCGTGGTGCTCGACCCGGTCGGCCCGGAGACGGAGGCGGTGCTCGGGCTGCTCGACGGGACGCGCGGGGTGGAGCTGCTGCGGGCCGAGGCGCGGGCGCGCGGTCTGCCGGACGGGCGGCTGGAGGCGCTCCTCGGCCGCCTGGAGTCGGCCGGGCTGCTCACGGACGGGGCGACGGGGCGGCCCGGGCGGGCGGGTCCGGCCGCCGGGGCGGCGGACGCGGCCCTCGATCCCCTCCGGGCGGACCTGGCCTCCCTGTCCGTGGTCCACCCCGAGCCGGAGCGGGCGGCGGGGGTCCTGGCGGCCCGGCGGGCCCTGCGCGTCCAGGTGCGGGGCGCGGGGCGGGTGGGGGCGACGGTGGCGGCCCTGCTCGCGGCGGCGGGCGTGGGCCGGGTCGAGGTGCTGGACTCGGGCCGGGTCGAGCCCTGGGAGACGGCCCCGGGCGGCCTGCCGCCCGAGGCCGTCGGCGAACGCCGGGCGACGGCCGCCCGGCGCCTGGTCGGCCACTGGTCACGGGGCACCGCACGCTGGGGCCGAAGGGGCGGCGGGGGCGGCGCCGGGGCGGGCGAAGGAAGGAGCGGGGTGGGCGGCGGGCCGGGCGGGGGAAACGGTGGCGCGGGTGAAGGGAGGGGTGGGGCCGGGCTTTCACTCGTGGTGGTGACGCCGAGGGACGGGCTCGGCGCGTACGTCCCCGATCCGCTCCCGGCCGAGTGGTGGGTCTCCACCGGCACCCCCCACCTGTACGCCGGGGTCGTCGAGGCCACGGGGGTGGTCGGGCCGCTGGTGCTGCCGGGCGGCACGGCCTGCGCCCGCTGCCTCCAGGAGGAGCGGACGGACCGGGACCCGGTCCGGCCCCGGCTGCTCGCCCAGTGGCGCTCCGGCGCCCCGCATCCGCTGCCCGCCTGCGACCTGGGGCTGGCCACGGCGGTGGCGGGACTGACCGCCGCGCACGCCCTCGCCTTCCTGGACGGTGACCTGCCGGCGAGCACGGGCACCCGCTGGGAGGCGTCGCTGCCGTTCCTGGAGTGGCGGTCGGAGCGGTTGAGACCCCATCCGGCCTGCCCCTGCGGGGCGGCGCGCGGAGGAGAGGGGGAGCGCGCCTCGGCGGTGCTGGACGCGCACGACACAATGGCGGGGTAACGGTCCCGCGCGGCACGGCAGTCTGGGTTATGGAGGGGCGCATGTCTGATCTTCCCCGGAAGGCGGTCACCCGGACCGCCAAGTTGGCCGCGTTGCCCCTGGGCTTCGCGGGCCGGGCCACCTGGGGCCTGGGCAAGCGGATCGGCGGCAGGTCCGCGGAGATCGTCGCCCGCGAGCTCCAGCAACGCACGGCCGATCAACTCTTCAAGGTCCTCGGGGAGTTGAAGGGAGGGGCCATGAAGTTCGGGCAGGCCCTCTCCGTCTTCGAGTCGGCCCTGCCGGAGGAGGTCGCCGGGCCCTACCGGGCGGCGCTGACGAAGCTCCAGGACGCGGCGCCGCCGATGCCGACGCGGACGGTGCACGCGGTCCTGGAGGAGCGGCTGGGCGCCGACTGGCGGGAGCTGTTCCTGGAGTTCGAGGACAAGCCGGCGGCCGCGGCCTCGATCGGGCAGGTGCACCGGGCCATCTGGCACGATGGGCGCGAGGTCGCGGTCAAGGTGCAGTACCCGGGCGCCGGGGAGGCACTGCTCTCGGACCTGACGCAGCTGAGCCGCTTCGCCCGGCTGCTCGGCCCGCTGGTGCCGGGCATGGACATCAAGCCGCTGATCGCCGAGATGCGGGACCGGGTCTCGGAGGAGCTGGACTACGCCCTGGAGGCGGCGGCCCAGCGGAAGCACGCGGAGGAGTTCGCGGACGACCCGCACGTGGTGGTCCCGGCGGTGGTGCACCAGTCGGACCAGGTCCTGGTGACCGAGTGGATGGAGGGCCTGCCGCTCGCGGAGGTGATCGCGGACGGCACCGGGGAGCAGCGGGACCGGGCGGGTCAGCTCCTCGCCCGGTTCCTCTTCTCCGGCCCGGCGCGCACCGGTCTGCTGCACGCCGATCCGCATCCGGGAAACTTCCGGCTGCTGCCCGGGACCGGGCAGGACGAAGGAGCCGACGGGGAGGGGGACCCGGAGGGCTGGCGGCTCGGTGTCCTGGACTTCGGCACCGTGGACCGGCTGCCGGGCGGGCTGCCCGAGACGATCGGCACCTGTCTGCGGATGACGCTCGCCGGCGAGGCCGAGACCGTTCACGACCTGCTGCGCGCGGAGGGGTTCGTCAAGGAGACCGTCTCGCTCGATCCGGACGCGGTCCTGGAGTACCTGCTGCCGATCATCGAGCCGGCCGAGGCGGAGTCGTTCGTCTTCACCCGTTCCTGGATGCGGACCCAGGCGGCCCGGATCGCCGACCCCCGCTCCCCCGCGCACCAGTTGGGCAAGCAGCTGAACCTGCCGCCCTCGTACCTGCTGATACACCGGGTGACGCTGAGCACCATCGGGGTGCTGTGCCAGCTGAACGCGACGGTCCGTCTGCGCGACGAACTGGACGAGTGGCTCCCGGGCTTCGCGGAGCCGGAGCCGGAGACAAAGGCGGAACCGGAGGCCGAGGCCGAGGTCGAGGTCGAGGTCGAGGTCGACTAGGAGGCGTCACCACCAGGAGGAGTCGAGCCTGCCCTCGATGGCGCGGAGGTTGGCCCGGGAGCAGTCCTCGCAGAAGTACACCCGGCGGCCGTCCTCGACCGCGCGGGTCCAGGTCAGCGGCAGGGTGTCGGCGGTCCTGCCGCAGCGCGCGCAGGTGAGGGGCTCCTCGGGTGCACCGGCGTCGTTCACCCTTGCGACGATAGCCCGGCCGGGCGCCCGCGGTCCCGCACCACGCACCGCGGGGGCCGGTCCTGAAGGACCGGCCCCCGCGACGGCGCCCCGGAGGGCGCGGGTTCTCAGTGCATGACGGCCATGGCGAGCGCGCGGCGGGCGCGCAGCGAGACGCGCTCGGCGCGGCGCTGCATACGCCGGGCGGCGACCAGGCGCACGGCCTGGCGTTCCGCGTCGGCCTCACGCCGTCGGTCGTGCATATGGGCACGGGCCAGGGCTTCTGGGATGAGTTGCATTTCACGGGTCCTGTTCTGACGCGCCACGGGCGCGGCGGCGGGGGAGAAGCTGGGGGTCGCGGAGCCGGCGGGCTCGCTGGTGGAAGAGGTCATCGGGGCCTGCTTCTGGGGATCGTGCGTGTGGGGGCGGTCGATGGTTCCGGTGGCGTTCATGCCGCGACCGGGTTCTTGCGCGGACGGCCACGCGGCCGCTTGCGGGCGACGACCACGCCCTGGACGAAGAGCTCACCGCCCCAGACGCCCCACGGCTCGCGCCGCTCCTTGGCGCCGGCGAGACAGGCGGCCATGAGCGGGCAGGTGCGGCAGAGGGACTTCGCGTACTCCACGTCGGCCGGGGACTCCGCGAAGAAGACCTCGGGGTCGTAGGAGCGGCAGGGGACGGGGACGCCGAGGTTCTCGATGGCGTCGTCGAGCGCGGTGAGCGCGGTGAGGGGGGTCAAAGCGGGGTCCTCCGTGGGGCGGCCGGGCTGGGGGAGCGGTGCGGAAGGCGGTACGGACGGGGCGTGCGCTTCGAGTTGCACGGTGTTCTTTCCTCGTCTGGTCGTTCCGGCCTGTTGGCCGGGCTTTCGGCTGGTACCGGGTGTTTCTGTCCCGAGGCCCCTTCGCCCGTCCGTCCCCGTTCGGGGACAAACAGAAGGGCCGCGGATCCCGGGTGGGGTTCCGCGGCCCTGAAGGCGCCTGCCTGATCCTGGATCAGGCTGGATCACTCCAGGGTTCGAGCCCACGGAAGGCCCACATCGTGTGGTGCGTCGTCTGCTGCTGGGTGCCGGCACCGGTCGCCGCAAAGGCATAGGCCTTGGCCTTGCCCGCTGCTCCTGCTTCCAGTGCCTTGGTCGGTCGCTCGTTGCGCAGGCCCACGGAGGGGCGAAGCTCCAGGGCGCCGGGCATACCGAGGCCGGAGAGACCGGTGGTAGGCAGACCGGTGCCAATGAACGCCGAGGCGGAGAGGCCGAGCGTGCAGGCGGAGACGACCGAGCGATCGGTCATTTTGGCGGTGCTGACGAAGCTGGCGGTGCTGGTCTGAATCGTGTAGCTGATCACTGGAATCGCCTCCTCTCGGCGTCTCGGAGGGCTCGGGTGCGAGCCGGACCCTCATGTTTATTTGGACAAGTACAGCACGAAGACAGGGCTTCGAAGAAGCCGCCGTTTCCGTGGTTAAGAACCTATGGGGCTTGACGGGGCGGGCGCAAACTATTTTTACGACGAGTTTTCCTCAGAGCTCGCCGACCCCCTTCCCTCCCTCCTCACCTGCGCAGATGGCCAGGACGTCGGCTCCGAAGCGGTTCAGCTTGCGGGTCCCGACGCCGGAGATCGAGGCGAGCTCTCCGCCGGTCGCGGGGACCCGTTCGGCGATCGCCATGAGGGTCTTGTCGGTGAAGACGCAGTAGGCGGGCTGGCCGAGTTCGCCCGCCCGCTCGGCGCGCCAGTCGCGGAGCCGCTCGTACAGGCCCTCGTCCATGTCCGAGGGGCAGTCCTCGCAGCGCATCAGCTTCATCGCGCCCGCCTCGGTGAGGGTCGCGCCGCAGACCCGGCAGAGGACGGGGCCGCGCGGCCTGCGCCGGGCGGCGCCGGTCCCCCGCTCGACGGAGGCCGGGCCGCCGCCGTGTCCCGGGGCGCCGAGGGGGCCGGAGCCGGGGCGCAGGCCCTTGAGGAAGCGGGTGGGGCGCCGGGAGGCCCGGCCGCCCGGGGAGCGGGAGAGGGCCCAGGAGAGCGTGAGGTGGACCCGGGCCCGGGTGACGCCCACGTACAGCAGGCGGCGCTCCTCCTCGACCTGCTCGTCGGTCTTGGCGTAGGTGATCGGCATCATGCCCTCGGTGAGGCCGACCAGGAAGACGGCGTCCCATTCGAGGCCCTTGGCCGCGTGCAGCGAGGCGAGGGTGACGCCCTGGACGGTCGGGGCGTGCTGGGCGGCGGCCCGCTCGTCGAGCTCGGCGACCAGGTCGGAGAGGGTGGCGCCGGGTCGGGCGCGGACGAAGTCCTCGGCGAGCCGGACGAGGGCGGCGAGGGACTCCCAGCGGTCGCGGACGGCCCCGGAGCCGGCGGGCGGCTCGGTGGTCCAGCCCTTGGTGGAGAGGACCGCCCTGACCTGCGCGGGCAGGTCCTCGGCGTCGTCGAGGAGGGAGTCGTTCCCCCCGGCGCGGGCCGCGCCGCGCAGGGCGATGCCCGCCTCCCGGACCTCCTGGCGCTCGAAGAAGCGCTCGGCGCCGCGGAGCTGGTAGGGCACCCCGGCGTCGGCGAGGGCCTGCTCGTAGATCTCGGACTGGGCGTTGATCCGGTAGAGGACGGCGATCTCGCCGGCCGGGACGCCGGCGGCGATGAGGTCGCGGACGCGGCGGGCGGTGCCCTCGGCCTCGGCGGGCTCGTCGGCGTACTCCGTGTGGACCGGCTCGGGGCCGGGGTCGCGCTGGGAGATCAGCTCCAGGCGGTGCTCGGCGGCCCGGCCGCGGGCCTGGGAGAGCAGTCCGTTGGCCAGGTGGACGACCTGGGGGGTGGAGCGGTAGTCGCGGACCAGTTTGACCACGGTGGCGCCGGGGTGCCGGGTGCGGAAGTTCAGCAGGTGGTCGGGGGTGGCGCCGGTGAAGGAGTAGATCGTCTGGCTGGCGTCGCCGACCACGCAGAGGTTGTCGCGGTCGCCGAGCCACAGGTCGAGCAGCCGCTGCTGGAGCGGGGAGACGTCCTGGTACTCGTCCACCACGAAGTGCTGGTACTGGCGGCGGACCTGGTCGGCGATGTCGTGCCGGTCCTGGAGGATGCCGACGGTGAGCAGCAGCACGTCCTCGAAGTCGATCACCGAGCGGTCGCGCTTCAGCTGCTCGTACGTGGCGTAAATCTGGCCGATCTCGGCCGGGTCGCGGGGGGCGTCCCTGAGGGACTTGGCGACGACGGCCGGATAGTCGGCGGGGACGGTCTGGGTGACCTTGGCCCATTCGATCTCGCCGGTGACGTCCCGCAGCTCGTTCCGGTCGAGCCGGATGCGGCAGCGGGCGGCGGCCTCGGCGACGAGCTGGACCTTCCGCTCCAGGAGCCGGGGCAGGTCGCCACCGACTGCTTTCGGCCAGAAGAACTGGAGCTGGCGGAGGGCCGCGGAGTGGAAGGTGCGGGCCTGGACGCCGCCCGCGCCGAGCTGCCGGAGCCGGCCGCGCATCTCGCCCGCGGCGCGGTTGGTGAAGGTGACGGCGAGCACGCCGGCGGGCTGGAGGACGCCCGCCCGCACCCCGTACGCGATCCGGTGGGTGATGGCCCGCGTCTTGCCCGTGCCGGCTCCCGCGAGGACGCACACCGGGCCGCTCAGGGCGAGCGCGACCTCGCGCTGCTCGGGGTCGAGTCCGTCGAGCACCGCGTCGGCCGTCTCCGGCACCTGGGGGAAGAGAGTGGAGTGCGTCGCTGCTGTCACCCCGCCATGCTGCCAGGTCCCCCGGGGCCGGTGCGCCGGGTTGTCCACAGGCGGAGGGCTGCGGTCGTACGAATGCGGGAATGGGACGGAGGGGTCGTACGTTCTCCTGTGCGGACCCGTCAGCGAACGCGAACGAAGAACCAGAGGAGCGCCTGGCCATGCAGGGCACTGTGACGATGTACAGCACCACGTGGTGCGGCTACTGCCGTCGGCTGAAGAGCCAGATGGACCGCGAGGGCATCGCGTACACGGAGATCAACATCGAGCAGGACCCGGACTCGGCGGCGTTCGTCGAGAAGGCCAACGGCGGCAACCAGACCGTGCCGACCGTGCTCTTCCCGGACGGCTCCACCCTGACGAACCCGAGCCTCGCGCAGGTCAAGCAGAAGATCGGCGCCTGAGCCTCCGTCGCCCCTTCGGGGTGGCCGAAAAGAGCCCCTGCCGGACACGCCGTCCGGCAGGGGCTCTTTCACGCGCGCGAAAGGCCGCGCGGGTCAGATCACGTCGCCCGGCTTCGGGAGCGGTCTGCCGTACCAGCGCTCGATCAGGCGGGAGGCGATCGAGATGCCGTACGGGGGGAGGACCTCGCCGCTCTCGAAGCCGGCGGCCAGCTCCTCGCGGGAGAACCAGCG
This sequence comes from Streptomyces sp. NPDC093071, assembly GCF_044754545.1. NCBI lineage: Bacteria > Bacillati > Actinomycetota > Actinomycetes > Kitasatosporales > Streptomycetaceae > Streptomyces > Streptomyces sp. NPDC093071. Next base: position 147,059 of record NZ_JBIVPH010000009.1, read on the forward strand.
GGCCTCGTGGATCTCCTCCCCGTCCACGGTGATCTCGGAGGAGGTGGCGCGGGCGAAGAAGCCCAGCATCAGGCTGGACGGGAAGGGCCAGGGCTGGCTGGCGACGTACTCGACCTCGCCGACCGTGACGCCCGCCTCCTCGAAGACCTCGCGCACCACCGACTGCTCGATGGACTCCCCCGGCTCGACGAAGCCGGCGAGGGTCGAGAAGCGGCCCTCCGGCCAGTGGACCTGGCGGCCGAGCAGGGCCCGGTCGTGCTCGTCCGTGACCAGCATGATCACTGCGGGGTCGGTGCGCGGGTAGTGCTCGGCGCCGCAGGCCTGGCAGCGGCGGATGTGCCCGGCCGCGGCGATGACCGTGCGCTCGCCGCAGCGCGAGCAGAAGCGGTGGAGGCGCTGCCAGTTCTCCAGGGCCACGGCGTGCACCATCAGGGCGGTGTCCCGGTCGGAGAGCAGCATCCCGGCCTCGCGCAGCCCGGCGGGGCGGGCGGACTGGTCCATGCGGCCGGGCAGGGAGTCCTTCTGGAGCGCGAAGTAGGAGACCCCGTCGGCGTCGGTGCCCAGGAAGTAGCGGTGGGTCTCGGTGACCGGGGCCTCGAACGCCGGGGTCATGACCAGCTCGGTGGTGCCGTCGGCCCGGTCGTCGATCAGCACCTGGCCGCCGGAGACCACGAAGACCCGGGTCGTGGGGTGGCTCCAGGCCGCCGCGAGCCACGCCTCGTCGAGGCGGTGGTGGGCGGCGCGGTCGATGCCGCTCGGGGCGGTGAGCGAGATCGGGCGGTCCGCCGACGCGTGCGCCGGGGCCGGGGCGCCCGGCGCGTTCTCCGGGGCCGCCGCGTTGTTCAGGGCCGGCGCGTTCTTCAAGGTGCTCACAGGTTGCTTCCAACTCCCCCGGTTCGGTGTGGTGGGTTCAGCGCTCGGCGGCCTGGAGGGCGACGGGCAGGTCGCCCCAGAGATGAGCGGTCGTCTCGACGCCCTTCATGAGGAGATCGAGCTCGATCTTCTCGTTCGGGGCGTGCCAGCCGTCGGACGGGACGGAGATGCCGAGGAACAGGACGGGTGCCTCCAGGACGTCCTGGAGGTCGGCGGCCGGACCCGAGCCGCCCTCGCGGGTGTAGCGGACCTCGGCGCCGTCGAAGGCCCGGCTCATGGCCCCGGCCACCGCCTTCAGGGCCGGGTGGTCCAGCGGGGTCAGGCAGGGGCGGGTCGGGGCGCCGAAGACGATTCCGTACCGGATCCCGGCCGGGACGAGTCCGGCGAGCCAGTCCCGTACCGCGAGTTCGATCTTGGTCGGGTCCTGGCCGGCGACGAGCCGGAAGGAGAGCTTGAGGTGGGCGGAGGCGGGGACGATCGTCTTGCCGCCGGGGCCCTGGTAGCCGCCGCCGATGCCGTTGACCTCGGCGGTGGGGCGGGCCCAGACCCGCTCCAGGGTGGAGAAGCCGGCCTCGCCCAGGGTGCCGTGCGACTTGGCCGTGCGCAGCCAGGCCGCCTCGTCGAAGGGCAGCTCGGCGACGAGGGCCCGCTCGGTGTCGGTGAGCTCGGTCACGCCGTCGTAGAAGCCGGGGATCGCGACGCGCTCGTCGGCGTCGTGGAGGGCGGCGACGATCCGGCCGGCGACGGTCGCCGGGTTCGGCACGGCGCCGCCGAAGGAACCGGAGTGGACGTCCTGGTCGGGGCCGTACAGCTCGATCTCGCAGTCCGCGACCCCGCGCATCCCGGTGCAGACGGTGGGGGTGGTCTCGGACCACATGCCGGTGTCGGAGACGATCACGGCGTCGGCGGCGAGCCGCTCCGCGCGGGCCTCGACCAGCTCGCGGAAGTGCGGGGAGCCGGACTCCTCCTCGCCCTCGACCAGGAGCTTGAGGTGGACGGCGGGGGCCGTGCGGCCGGTGGCGGCGAGGTGGGCGCGGACGCCGAGGGTGTGGAAGAACACCTGGCCCTTGTCGTCGGCCGCCCCGCGCGCGTACATCCGGCCGTCGACCACGGTCGGCTCGAACGGGTCCGTGTGCCAGCCGTCCTCGTGGGCGGCGGGCTGCACGTCGTGGTGGCCGTAGACGAGGACGACCGGGGCGCCGGGGTCGTCCGAGGGCCACTCCGCGAAGACGGCGGGGGCGCCGGCGGTCTCCCAGACCTCGGCCGTCGCGAAGCCGGTCTCCTTGAGCTTGGCGGCGAGCCAGTCGGCGCTGCGCCGCACGTCACCGGCCCGCTCGGGCTGCGCCGAGACGGACGGGATGCGCAGCCACTCGGCGAGGTCGTCGAGGAAGGCGGCGCGGTGCCGCTCGATGTACGCGCGCACTGCGTGGACGGCGCTGTCCGGGGTCTCGCTCATACATATGAGCCTATCCGCCGTCCGGGGGTGCCCCGCCCAGCAGGATCGCCTCCAGCTCGGTGCGGCCGGGCAGCCGGGCGGGCCGGGCGACCTCGCCCGTCCGCACGTACACGAAGGCGGCGGCCACCTCCTCGGGCGCGAGGCCGTGCTGCTCGGCCCAGGCGAGCCGGTAGATCGCGAGCTGGAGCGGGTCGGCGCTGCGCGTCCGGCTGGTCTTCCAGTCGACGATCTCGTACGCACCGGTCTCCGGGTCCCGGTAGACGGCGTCGATCCTGCCCCGGACGACCCGGCCCGCCAGGGAGAGGTGCACGGGGACCTCGACGCGGTACGGGGTGCGGCGGGCGTACGGGGTGCGGGCGAAGGCCTCCTTCAGCTCGTCCAGGTCCCGCTCGTCGAGGATCTCGGGCTCGCCCGCGAAGTCCTCGCCGCCGGGCAGCTCCTCCGGGCCGAGGAACGGCAGCGGCAGCTCCTCGTGGCGGGACTCCACCCACGCGTGGAAGCGGGTGCCCCGGCGGGCGGCGGGCTGCGGCGGCTTCGGCAGCGGCCGGGCCAGCTCCCGCGCGAAGCCGTCGGGGTCGGCGGCGAGGTGCAGCACCTGGGAGGCGGAGAGGTACGGGGGGAGCAGGACGTCCCGGGTGGTGGCGCGGGCGCGGCGGAGCTCGGTGGTGAGGGAGGTGAGGTCGCGGTCCCAGGAGGCGATGGTCCTGGCGTCCTCGGGGGTGAGGGCGCCGGGGTCTTCCGGGGCCTCGGGGGGCTCGGGTCCTTCGGGTGCCTCCGGCTCCGGGGCCCTGGATGTCTCCGACTCCGGCTCCGCGGGCTCCTCGGGCTTCTCGGGCTCCGGGGCCCTCGGGCCCGGCACCGCGTCCGCGTGGGTGTCCTCGGGGAGGGCCTCCTCGTCCTCGTCCCAGACGGGCTCCTCGTCCCAGACCGGCTCCTCGTCCTCCCAGGGTTCCTCGGGGCGCGGGGCCCGGAGGGCGGGCGCCGCGCCCGTGGGGCCGCTCGCCTCCGTTCCGTCCTGCGGGGCGCCCGCCCACAGCAGGGACGTCACCCGCTCCGCGGCTTCCCGGCGGCGCGCGAAGGACTCCCGGTCCAGGGGCAGCGGCCAGGCCTCGTCGCGGTCCGCCGCCGCCAGGGTCGGGTTCTCCGCGTCCTCCTCCGGCGCATCCGCCCAGGCCTCGATCTCGCCGTGGCCGGCCTCGCAGTGGTCGTACAGGGCGAGGAGGAAGTCCGAGGGGCCGCGGGGCTTCTTCTGGCTCGGGCCCCACCAGTGGCCGGAGCCGAGGAGGAGGGAGCGGGGGCGGGTGAAGGTGACGTAGCCCAGGCGCAGTTCCTCGGTGTGCTGGTGCTCGCGCATGTCGGTCTTGAAGGCGGCGAGGGACTTGGCGTCCCAGGCGTCGATCGGCGGCAGCGTGGCGGCGTCGCCGCGCAGGGCGTGCGGCAGGACCTGCGGCTGGGAGGTCCACGCCTCGCGCGCGCGTGCGCTGGGGAACTGGCCGGTGACCAGGCCGGGGACGGCGACGACGTCCCACTCCAGGCCCTTGGACTTGTGGGCGGTGAGGACCTTGACGGTGTTCTCGCCGCCGGGCAGGGCGCTGTCGAGGCCCTTCTCGAACTGGACGGCCGTGCGCAGGAAGCCGAGGAAGGCGAGGAGGGTGGCCTCGCCGTCGAGGGAGGCGAAGCCGGCGGCGACGTCGAGGAAGTGACCGAGGGTCTCGCGGCGGCGGGCGGCGAGGGCGTGCGGGGACGCGGAGAGCTCGACCTCCAGGCCGGTGGTGTTCAGGACCCGGTGGAGCACGTCCATGAGGGGGTCGGCGAGGGAGGTGCGCAGGGAGCGCAGTTCGGCGGCGAGGCGGGCGAAGCGGACCCGGGCCTCGGCGGAGAAGGGCAGGCCGTCGTCGGGGGTGCCGCCGGAGTCGAGGAAGGTGTCGAGCGCGTCGGCGAGGGAGATCACCTCGGCCGGGTCGACGCCCTCGACGGCGGCGGCGAGCCGCTGCTCGGGGTCGGTCTCGCCGCTCCCCCGGTGGACCAGGAGGCGGGCGCGGCGGCCGAGGAGGGCGAGGTCGCGGGGGCCGATCCGCCAGCGGGGGCCGGTGAGGAGCCGTACCAGGGAGGCGTTGGCGCCCGGGTCCTGGAGGACCTCGCAGACGGCGACGAGGTCCGCGATCTCGGGCAGGTGGAGGAGGCCGGAGAGGCCGACGACCTCGACGGGCACGTCCCGGGCGACGAGGGCCGCGTGGATCGCGGGGAAGTCGGTGGCGGTGCGGCACAGGACGGCGATCTCGCCGGGCTCGCGGCCGGTGCGGACGAGGTGGGCGAGGGAGTCCGCGAGCCAGTCGAGCTCCTCGGCGTGGGTGGGCAGCAGGGCGATCCGTACGGTGCCGTCGTTCTCGGCGCCGGGGGCGGGCCGCAGCGCCTCCACGCCCGCGTGCATGGCCCGCAGGGGGGCGGCGAGGCCGTTGGCGAGGTCGAGGAGGCGGCCGCCGCTGCGCCGGTTCTCGGAGAGCGCGTAGCGGCTCGCGGGGGTGCCGTCGCCGTGCGGGAAGTGCTCGGGGAAGTCGTCCAGGTTGGCGACGGAGGCGCCGCGCCAGCCGTAGATGGCCTGGCAGGGGTCGCCCACGGCGGTCACGGCGTGTCCGGTGCCCTGGCCGAAGAGGCCGGAGAGCAGCAGCCGCTGGGCGACGGAGGTGTCCTGGTACTCGTCGAGGAGGACGACCCGGAACTCCTCGCGCAGGATCGTGCCGACCTCGGGCCGGGTGGTGGCGAGTTCGGCGGAGCGGGCGATCTGGTCGCCGAAGTCGAGCAGGTCGCGGGAGCGCTTGGCGGCGCGGTAGCGGACGACGAGGTCGAGCAGCTCGCGGCGGGCGGCGGCGGCCTCGGGGACCTTGCGCAGCTCGGCGTTGCTGAGCTTGGCGCCCGCGAGGGCGGTGAGCAGGTCGGAGTCGTACGCGCGGAGCCGGTCGGGCGGGACGAGGTGCTCGGCCAGTTCGGCGTCGAGGGCGAGCAGGTCGGTGATGAGGGTCGGGAAGGACCGGGTGAGCGCCGGGTACGGGCCGGGGGCCTCGCGGAGCACGCGCGCGGCGAGCTGGTAGCGGGTGGCGTCGGCGAGGAGCCGGGAGGTGGGCTCCAGGCCGATGCGGAGGCCGTGGTCGGTGAGGAGCTGTCCGGCGAAGGCGTGGTAGGTGGAGATGCGGGGTTCGCCGGGCGGGTTGTCGGGGTCGATCACGTCGGGGTCGGTGACGCCGGCGCGGACGAGGGCGGTGCGGACGCGCTCGGCGAGTTCGCCCGCGGCCTTGTTGGTGAAGGTGAGGCCGAGGACCTGCTCGGGGGCGACCTGGCCCGTGCCGACCAGCCAGACCACGCGGGCGGCCATCACCGTCGTCTTGCCGGAACCGGCTCCGGCCACGACGACCTGCGGGGCGAGCGGCGCGGTGATGCAGGCCGTCTGCTCCGGGGTGAACGGGATGCCGAGCAGCTCCTTGAGCTCCTCGGGGTCGCTGATGCGTGCGGTCACCGGAAGAGGCTAGCGGGGTGGTCCGACAGTGCGGGCCCGTACGGGGGTTCCTCCGCCGGGGGGCCGGGGCGCCCCGTACCGGGAGTTACGGGCGTCCGCCGCCGGGAGTTCCGGCGCGGGGCGCCGGAGCCCGCGGGTGCCGTGCCCACGCGCGCGTGACCGACCTCTCTTTCGGACGGGGCGTCACGCGCGTGGGCGGATCCGGGACGGGTGGGGGGTGCACGCGCGTGGCCGGTCCAGGGCCGGTGGGCTTCACGCGCGCGTGGTCGTGGACGCACCGGCGGGGGCTTCACGCGCGCGTGGCCGGTCCGGTCCTGGCGGACTTCACGTACACGTGGCCGGTCCGGTCCTGGTGCGTTTCACGTACGCGTGGCCGTGGACCGCACCGGCGGAGAGCTTTACGCGCGCGTGGCCGGTCCAGCCCTGGCGGGGGCTTCACGTACGCGTGGCCGTGGACCACATCGGCGGGGCTTCACTCGCGCGTGGGCGGATCCAGCCCCGGCGAGGGGCTTCGCGCGCGTGGCCGTGGGCCGTACCGGGGCCGGGTCCCGCTACTCGATCACGTGCCGGCCCTCCGGCCGGGCGCTGCACGAGGCGCGGAAGGAGCAGGTGGCGCAGTGCTGGCCGGTGGTGGGGGTGAAGCGCTCGTCGAGGACCCGGCCGGCGGCTCCGGCGAGCAGCTCCCCGACCCACTCGCCGGACAGCGGCTCCTGGGCCTGCACCTTCGGCAGGGCGTCGCCGCCCTCCTTCTTCGCGGCGGCCTGCCGCAGCTGTACGAGCTCGGCGCCGCCCGGCTCGGGGCGGCGGCCGTCGAAGACCTCGTCGAGGGCGCCCTCGCGGACGGCGAGCTGGTAGACGGCGAGCTGCGGGTGACGGGCCACCTCGTCCTTGGTGGGGGCCGACTTCCCGGTCTTGAAGTCGACGACGTAGGCGCGGCCCTGCGCGTCGGTCTCGACGCGGTCCATGGAGCCCCGGATGCGGACCTCGTACTCCCCCGCCTCCAGGGTCACGTCGAAGTCGTGCTCGGAGGCGGCGGGGGTGCGGCCCGCGCGGTCCATGACGTGCCAGCTCAGGAAGCGTTCGAGCGCCACGCGCGCGTTCTGCTTCTCCTGGGCCGACTTCCAGGGGGCGTCGAAGGCGAGGGCGTCCCAGACGGAGTCCAGGCGGGCCATGAGGACGTCGAGGTCGGCCGGAGTGCGTCCGGAGGCGACCTCGTCGGCGAGGACGTGGACGACGTTGCCGAAGCCCTGGGCGGCGGTGGCGGGCTCCGCGGCCTTGACCTCGCGGCCAAGGAACCACTGGAGCGAGCAGGTGCTGACGAGGTTGTCGAGGGAGCTGGGCGAGAGCGCGACGGGCCGGTCGCGCTCGCGGAGCGGGGCCGTGCTGCGCGTCGGCTCGAACAGGCCCCACCAGCGGTCCGGGTGCGCGGCCGGGACCAGCGGCTGGCCCTCGTCGTCGGTGAGGGCGGCGAGCTGGGCGAGGCGCCGGGCGGCGGCGTCCCGGAGCGCGGGCGAGGCGTCCGGGTCGACGGTGGTGGCGCGCAGCTCCGCGACCAGGGCGGAGACGGCGAGGGGGCGGCGGGGGCGGCCGGGCACGTCCTTCGGTTCCTCGCCGAACTCGGTGAGGAACCGGGAGGGCTGGTCGCCGTCCTCGGCGGCGGCCTTCACGGCGGTGACGACGAGCCGGTCACGCGCGCGCGTGGCGGCGACGTAGAAGAGGCGGCGCTCCTCGGCGAGGAGGGCGCCGGGGGTGAGGGGTTCGGCCAGGCCGTCACGGCCGATGCGGTCGGCCTCCAGGAGGGAGCCGCGGCGGCGCAGGTCGGGCCAGAGGCCCTCCTGGACCCCGGCGACGACGACGAGGCTCCACTCCAGGCCCTTGGAGCGGTGCGCGGTCATGAGGCGGACGGCGTCCGGGCGGGTGTGGCGGCGGGTGAGGGTGTCGGCGGCGATGTCCTGGGCGTCGAGCTCTTCGAGGAAGTTGACGACGCCCCGGCCGCCGACGCGCTCCTCGGCGCGGGCGGCGGTCTCGAAGAGGGCGCAGACGGCGTCGAGGTCGCGGTCGGCGTTCCGCCCGGCGGGGCCGCCGCGCAGGGCCGCGCGCTCCAGGCGGCCGGCCCAGGGGGTGCCCTTCCAGAGCTCCCAGAGGGCCTCCTCGGCGGTGCCGCCCGCGGCAAGCAGCGTCCGGGTGTCCCGCAGGAGCCTGCCGAGCCGCTGCACGCCGTGGGTGTACGCGGAGTCGTGGGCGACGAGCCGTTCGGGCTCGGCGAGCGCGCGGGCGAGCAGTACGTCGGAGGGCGGCGGCACCTTGTTCCCGGCGGCCCGCTCCTCGTCCCGCAGCGCCCGCCCGAGCCGCCGCAGGTCCGCCGGGTCGACCCCGGCGAGCGGCGAGGCGAGCAGCGCGAGCGCGGTCTCGGTGTCGAGCCACCCGCCGTCACCGTGGCGACCGGGGCCCGCACCCGAGCCTGACGCTCCGTCAGGCGCGGCTCCGTCAGAAACGGCCGCGTCAGGTGCGGTCCCGTCCGGAGCGGCCTCGTCAGGCTCGGTCCCGTCCGAAGCGGCCCCATCCGGAGTGACCCCGTCAGGAACAGCTCCATCAGGCACGATCCCGCCCGGAGCGGCCCCGCCCCGAGCCCCATCCCCCCCGGAGCCCTCCGCAAGAACGGCGTCCCCGGCATCGGCGGTCGCGTCGCCCCGTACCGGCTCCGCAGGGGCGCCGGGCGCCGGGACCGGCACGCCCGGCTCGGAGCCGGCCGGATCGGAGCCGCCCGCACCGGAGCCGACCAGCTCGGAGCCCCCCCGCTCCCCCGCCCCGGCAGGAACCCCCGCCCCCGACACCGCCCGGAGGGCGAGGAGCAGCGGGGCCACCGCCGGTTCGTGGCGGAGGGGGGTGCCCGCCGCGTCGGTCTCGACGGGGACGCCCGCCGAGGTGAGGGCGCGGCGGAGGGCCGGCAGGGAGGCGCCGGCGCGGGCGAGGACGGCCATGTCCTGCCAGGGGACGCCGTCCTCCAGGTGCGCGCGGCGCAGCAGGTCCGCGATGTTCTCGGCCTCCGCCGAGGCCGTGGGGTAGGTGTACGCCTCCGCCCGGCCCCCGTCCCGTACCGCCGTCAGCTCGCGGTGGGCGCGGACCCGGTCGGCGGGCAGCCGGGGCACCGGCATCCGCCGGGCGAGCTCCCGGGTCGCGGCGAGGAGCCGCGCGCCGGAGCGCCGGGAGGTGCGCAGGACCCGGACGGGCGCGCCGCCGAAGGAGGCGGGGAAGTCGAGGATGCCGTTCACGTCGGCGCCCCGGAACGCGTAGATGGACTGGTCCGGGTCGCCGAAGGCGACCACCGTGTCCCGGCCGCCGCCGCCCGCGAGCGCGTGGAGGAGCCGGACCTGCGCCGGGTCGGTGTCCTGGTACTCGTCGACGTACACCGCGTCGTACCGGGGCAGGGTGACGCTCCCGGCGAGCAGGACGGCCCGGTGGACCAGCTCCGTGTAGTCGAGGACGCCCTGGAGGTCGAGGACGTCGAGGTACTCGGCGAGGAAGCCGGCCGCCGCCTTCCAGTCGGGGCGGCCGACCCGGTCGGCGAAGCGGGCGAGGGCGTCCGGTTCGAGGCCCAGTTCCCGCGAGCGCGCGAGGACGGCCCGGACCTCGTCGGCGAAGCCCCGGGTGGTGAGGCAGGCGCGCAGTTCGTCGGGCCAGCGGACCCCGCCGAGGCCGCTCTTCTCCAGGTCGATCTGGCCGGCGAGCAGCTCGCGCACCGCGAGGTCCTGCTCGGGTCCGGAGAGCAGGCGGAGCGGTTCCGCGAAGAGCCCGGCGTCCTGGTGGGCGCGGATCAGGGCGTAGCAGTACGAGTGGAAGGTGGTCGCCTGCGGCGGGCGGCGGCCGCCGAGCCGGGCCGCCATCCGGTCGCGGAGTTCGACGGCGGCCTTGCGGCTGAAGGTGAGGACGAGGAGCCGCTCGGGGTCGGCGCCCTTCTCCATCCGGGCCGCGACCGCCTCGACCAGGGTGGTCGTCTTGCCGGTGCCGGGTCCGGCGAGGACGAGGAGCGGTCCGCCGTCGTGCTCAACCACTTCCCGCTGGGCCGCGTCCAGTCGAGGGGGATCCAGCGGGGCCGGCGCGGTGCGCACCAGTCGGTACGCGCCCGGGGTCCGCTGCCGTCCCGGACCCGGGTGCGGCTGTCCCTGGTGCGGCGGCGTACGCCGGGTGGTGGAGGAGGAGCTCACGTGGATCGCCGGTCCTGGTGGGTGTGGTGGTGCGGGTGAGGCGGCCGTGTGCCGTGGCCGCCCCGGAAGACGCGAACGACGACGTTACGCGAAGCCGGGGGGCGACGAGCCGTACTCCGCACCGCTTCCCGTACCGCGTCCGGTCCGTCCGTCCCGCCCGGCCCGCGCCTCCTGGGCCGATGCCCTCACGTGTGAGTTCCGGCACCCCCGGGGGCACCGCCGGCGTCGCTCCCGGCCGCGTCCGTGACGCCGTCCCACCGGGCCCGCCGCATGTCGATCCTGGGCACGTGCCCCTCGGACGCCGGACCCGCCTGCCGCAGCGGCGTGCCCTCCTCGCGGTAGTGGGCCAGGGCCCGGAGCTCGGCGCCGGGCAGCAGCGTGCCGTCCGCGCGGACCACGCGCCACCACGGCGCCGCCCCGCCGTACAGGGCCATCACCCGGCCGACCTGGCGCGGTCCGCCCTCGTCCAGCCACTCGGCGACGTCCCCGTAGGTCATCACGCGGCCCGGCGGGATCGCGTCCGCGACGTCGAGCACCCGCTCCGCGTACGGGGGCAGCTCCTCCACGTCCCCGGGCAGTCCCTCCGGCGCTCCTCCGGTCTTCCCCACGGGCCCCTCCACCCTCGTCCGTCCCGTCCCACGGGCCCCTCCGGGCTCCCGCGCCCCATCCTGCCTCACGCCACCGACATGGCCCTGATGCCTCCGCCCGGCGGCTCTTCGTGCCACCATCGTGCGGGCGGTGACTGGTGATACGAGATCAAGAGCGACGAGAGCGACACGTACGGGAACGCGTACGAGAACGAGAACGACACGGCGCGCGGGCAGAGACGGACATGGTGATGGGGCAGGACACGCAGCCTCCCGAGGAGGGCAGGGCCGACGTGCCCGAGCGGGTCTCCGGCGACGAACCGCTGCTCGCGGCCCGTGTCCACCGGCCCTCCGACCTGATGCGGCTGCTCGGCGGCCTGCTCGCGATCGGGCTCGTCCTCGCTGTCGCCGCGTTCGCCCACGCCACCACCTCCGGCCTGGAGAAGGACATCAACGAGGGCGCAGGCGGCGCCCCGGACGTCTTCGTCAGGATCGCCGGTCTCGTCTCCTCCATCGCCGTCCTGCTCGTCCCGGTCGCCTTCGCCATCGAGCGGCTGATCAAACGCGACGGGCTGCGGATCGCGGACGGCGTGCTCGCCGCCGTCCTCGCGCACGGCGTCACCCTCGCCACCGACCTCTGGGTCGCCGAGGCCGCGCCCGGCACGATCCGGGACGCGCTGACCCAGCCGCAGTCCGGGGGCGGCCTGACCGACCCGGTGCACAACTACCTCGCCCCGGTGATCGCGTATATGACCGCCGTCGGGATGGCCCGAAGACCCCGCTGGCGGGTGTCGCTCTGGGTGGTGCTGCTGCTCGACGCGTTCACCATGCTGGTGGCCGGCTACACCACGGCCCTCTCGATCGCCCTGACCGTCCTCATCGGCTGGACGGTGGCGTACGGCACGCTGTACGCGGTCGGCTCGCCGAACGTCCGGCCCACCGGACAGACCCTCCTCGCCGGTCTGCGCCGGGTCGGCTTCCGGCCGGTGACGGCGCTGCGCGCGGAGGGCGTGCCCGACGCCGCCGACAGCGGGGACCGGGGCCGCCGGTACATCGTGACCCTGGAGGACGGCCCGCCGCTCGACGTCACCGTCGTCGACCGGGAGCAGCAGGCGCACGGCTTCTTCTACCGCGCGTGGCGGCGGATCACCCTGCGGACGATCACCACCCGCCGCTCCATCGTCTCGCTGCGCCAGGCCCTGGAGCAGGAGGCGCTCCTCGCGTACGCGGCGATCGCCGCCGGGGCGAACGCGCCGAAGCTGATCGCGACCTCGGAGCTCGGCCCGGACGCCGTGATGCTCGTGTACGAGCACATCGGGGGCCGCAGCCTGGACGCGCTGGACGACGACGAGATCACCGACGACCTGGTCCGCAGCGCCTGGCGGCAGGTGAAGGCGCTCCAGTCGCGGCGGATCGCGCACCGCAGGCTCACCGGCGACGCCATTCTGGTGGATCGTTCCGGCAGGGTGGTCCTCACCGATCTGCGGGGCGGCGAGATCGCGGCCGGCGACCTGGTCCTGCGGATGGACGTCGCCCAGCTCCTGACCACCCTCGGCCTGCGGGTCGGGGCCGAGCGGACGGTCGCCGCGGCCGTCGAGGTGCTCGGCCCGGACACGGTCGCGGACTGTCTGCCGCTGCTCCAGCCGATCGCCCTGAGCCGCTCCACGCGCGCGACGCTGCGGAAGCTGGCGCGGGAGCGGTCGGCGCGGGAGCGGGAGGCCGTCCTCGCGGCCTCCGAGGCGGCCAAGCGCGAGCGGGAGCTCGCCAAGACCGAGGCCGCCGGAGCCACCGGGGCCGCCGTCGCGGACCGGGGCGTCGTGCGGACGGAGACGAAGGCCGAGACCAAGGCCGAGAAGAAGGCGGACAAGAAGGCCGAGAAGCGGGCCCTGGACACGGCGCTCGACGAGGCCCGCGAGGAGGACCTGCTCGCCCAGATCCGGCAGCAGGTGCTGCTGATCCGTCCGCAGGCCCCGGTGGAGCCGGTGCGCCTGGAGCGGATCAAGCCGCGGACCCTGGTCAGCCTGATCGCGGGCGCGGTCGCCGCGTACTTCCTGCTCTCGCAGATCGCCAGCACCCCGCTGTCGACGATCAGCCAGGCGGACTGGCGGTGGGTGGCGGCGGCGGTGCTGTTCTCGGCTCTGAGCTACGTCGCGGCGGCGATGAGCCTGCTGGGCTTCGTGCCCGAGCGGGTCGGGTTCTGGCGGACGGTGGTGGCGCAGGTCGCCGGCTCGTTCGTGAAGATCGTCGCCCCGGCGGCGGTCGGCGGCGTCGCCCTGAACACCCGTTTCCTCCAGCGGGCGGGGGTCCGGCCGGGGCTCGCGGTGGCCAGCGTGGGCGCCTCGCAGCTTTTCGGGCTCGGGGCGCACATCCTGCTCCTGCTCGCCTTCGGCTATCTGACGGGGACGGAGAAGTCGCAGTCCTTCACCCCGTCGAGGACGGTCATCGCCGGGCTGCTCACGGTCGCGGTGCTGGTCCTGGTGGTGACGGCGATCCCGTTCATGCGCAAGTTCGTGTCGACCCGGCTGCGCTCGCTCTTCGCGGGCGTGGTGCCGCGCATGTTGGACGTGCTCCAGCGGCCGGTGAAGCTGCTGACCGGCATCGGCGGGATGCTGCTGCTCACCGGCGCGTTCGTGCTCTGCCTGGACGCCTCGATCCGGGCCTTCGGCCACGACAGCCAGTCGATCAGCTACGCGAGCGTGGCCGTCGTCTTCCTCGCGGGCAACGCGCTCGGCTCGGCGGCGCCGACGCCGGGCGGTGTCGGTGCGGTCGAGGGCGCGCTCACCTTCGGCCTGGTGGCGGTGGGCCTCCCCCTGGAGGTCGCGACCCCGGCGGTGCTCCTCTACCGCCTCCTCACCCTGTGGCTGCCGGTCCTGCCGGGCTGGCTCTGCTTCAACTGGCTGACGAGGCGCGAGGCGCTGTGAGCGCCGGGGGGAAGCACCGGACGCCGTGACGCGAGGGCCGTCCCGGGCGGCCCGACACGCCCGGGCCACCCGCTTGGCCCCCCTCCCGCGCGAACGCGCGGGCGACGGCCCACCATGGATCCATGCCGACCTCCGCAGCCCACCGCGCCGCCCTGCTCGCCGCCACCGCCGTGCTGCTCGCCGCCGGGTGCTCGGACGGCGGGGACGACGCCGCGGAGCCGCCGAAGGAGTCGGGCCCCAGCGGCCGCCCGGCGCTGACCGCGCAGAAGCTGTCCTGGGCGCCCTGTCCGCCGCCGTCCGCGGCCGAGGGCGGCGGGCCCGCGCCGTCCGCGCTCCCCGGCGGCGGCTCCTGGGAGTGCTCCTTCCTCCAGACCCCGCTCGACTGGTCGAAGCCGGAGGGCGAGACCATCGAACTGGCCCTCATCCGGGCCCGCGCCCGGGACGCCTCCCGCCGGATCGGCTCGCTGGTCTTCAACTTCGGCGGCCCCGGCGGCTCCGGCATCACCGGCCTGCCGAGCTTCGCCGAGGACTACGAGACCCTGCGCGGCCGCTACGACCTGGTCTCCTTCGACCCGCGCGGGGTGGGCCGCAGCGACCCCGTCGAGTGCCTGGGCGACAAGGAGCTGGACGCGTACTACGCCCTGGACTTCACGCCCGACGACGCGGCCGAGGAGCGGACGCTGTCCGACGCGCAGAAGAAGTACGCGGCCGGCTGCGAGAAGGACTCGGGCCCCTCCCTGCCGCACGTCGGCACCGAGAACGCGGCCCGGGACATGGACCTGATGCGCCAGGTCCTCGGCGACGAGAAGCTGCACTACTTCGGCATCTCGTACGGCACGGAGCTCGGCGGCGTCTACGCCCACCTCTTCCCGAAGAACGTCGGCCGGGCCGTCTTCGACGCCGTCGTCGACCCGGAGGCGGGCGTCGAGGACGGCGCCCTCGGCCAGGCGAAGGGCTTCCAGCTGGCCCTGGACAACTTCGCCCAGGACTGCGTGGACCGGGGAGACGAGTGCACGCTGCCCGGCTCCAGTGTCAGCGAGATCGAGACCTTCATCACCGACCTCCTGGCGTCCCTCGACAAGAAGCCGATCGCCGGGATCGGGGACCGCAAGCTGACCCAGACGCAGGCCACCAACGGCATCGCGCAGGCCCTGTACTCGAAGGAGTTCTGGACCTATCTGGAGCAGGGGCTCGACGCGGCCGACGGCGGCGACGGGGCGCTGCTGCTCTCGCTCTCCGACTCGATGAACGGGCGCAGCCAGAACGGCTCGTACAGCAACATCCAGGCCGCCAACGCCGCCATCAACTGCGTGGACTTCAAGGAGCGCTACACCCTGGGCCAGGCGAAGGAGCGGCTCGGCGAGTTCCGCGAGGCCTCGTCCGTCTTCGGGGACTTCATGGGTTGGTCGCTCGCGGGCTGCTCGCAGTGGCCGGCGGCGGGGGCCTGGGAGCACCCGGACGTCTCGGCGCCCGGCTCGGCGCCGATCCTGGTGGTCGGCAACACCGGCGACCCGGCCACGCCGTACGAGGGCGCCCGGGCGATGGTGAACGCGCTCGGCAAGGGCGTCGGCGTGGAGCTGACGTACGAGGGCGAGGGGCACGGCGCCTACAACGGCGGCAGCGCGTGCGTGAAGAAGGCGGTGGACGCGTACCTGCTGGACGGAAACGTGCCGAAGTCCGGGACCGTCTGCAAGTAGCGCGGAATCCCAGGACGGCGAAATCGCGGAAAAGAAAAAGAGAATCGCCCGCCGGCCGGAAACCTTCGAGGTTTCCGGCCGGCGGGCGATTCCGGGGAAATTCGGGCCCCGACCCGGAGGTCAGATCCGCGGACCGTGGCCGTGGTAGTAGCCGCCGACCTGGTCGTGGTAGTCCCGGTTGCCGAGGTGCTTTTCCTTGTCGAACTCGGGGGCGCTCTTGATCTCGTCCTTGGTGCGGGCGACGTACACGGTCTCGTTGGCCGTGTCGACGTGCTTCACGGTGCCCGCCGGCAGCAGGACCTCCTTGCCGAAGATCCAGACGCCGGTGTCGACCACGAGGTACTGCGAGTCGACGTCGTTGGAGTGCTTGTCGACCTTCCCGATGTGGCCGTCGGTCGCCTCGACGCGGTAGCCCGTCAGGTCGGTCCCCGCGTCGTAGCCGGAGGCCGATCCGTAGTTCCACACGTTGTTTTCGGGGGTGGTCACGAGAATCCTCCTGAGACGAATGCGTTGTCCGGGGTCATCGGGTCCGGTTGTCCGACCGGCCCTGCACTCCGTCTCTCTCGGATTCCCGGAATCAAACCCGTGGATTTCCGCACCGCCCCCGAAAAGCGCGACGGCCGGTCGGTCAGTAGACCGGCTTCTCGGGCTCGATCTGGTGGACCCAGCCGATCACGCCGCCGCCGACGTGCACCGCGTCCGCGAAGCCCGCGGACTTGAGCACGGCGAGGACTTCCGCACTGCGGACACCCGTCTTGCAGTGCAGGACGATCCGCTTGTCCTGCGGGAGGTCCTGGAGGGCGGCGCCCATCAGGAACTCGTTCTTGGGGACCAGGCGGGCGCCGGGGATGGAGACGATCTCGTACTCGTTCGGCTCGCGGACGTCGATGATGTCGATGTTCTCGCCGTCGTCGATCCACTCCTTGAGCTGCTTCGGAGTGATCGTCGCGCCGGCCGCCGCCTCCTGGGCCTCCTCGGACACGACGCCGCAGAAGGCCTCGTAGTCGATGAGCTCGGTGACGGTCGGGTTCTCGCCGCAGACCGCGCAGTTCGGGTCCTTGCGGACCTTGACCTGGCGGTACTGCATCTCCAGGGCGTCGTAGATCATCAGGCGGCCGACCAGCGGGTCGCCCACGCCGGCCAGGACCTTGATGGCCTCGGTGACCTGGATGGAGCCGATGGACGCGCAGAGCACGCCCAGGACGCCGCCCTCGGCGCAGGACGGGACCATGCCCGGCGGCGGGGGCTCCGGGTAGAGGCAGCGGTAGCAGGGGCCGTACTCGGACCAGAAGACCGACGCCTGGCCGTCGAAGCGGTAGATCGAGCCCCACACGTACGGCTTGTTGAGCAGTACGCAGGCGTCGTTCACCAGGTAGCGGGTGGCGAAGTTGTCGGTGCCGTCGACGATCAGGTCGTACTGGCTGAAGATGTCCATCACGTTCTCGGCCTCGAGCCGCTCTTCGTGGAGGATCACGTTCACGTACGGGTTGATGCCGAGCACGCTGTCGCGCGCCGACGCGGCCTTGGAGCGGCCGATGTCGGACTGGCTGTGGATGATCTGGCGCTGGAGGTTCGACTCGTCGACCTCGTCGAACTCCACGATGCCGAGCGTGCCCACGCCGGCGGCGGCCAGGTACATCAGCGCCGGCGAGCCGAGGCCGCCGGCGCCGACGCACAGCACCTTGGCGTTCTTCAGCCGCTTCTGCCCGTCCATCCCGACGTCCGGGATGATCAGGTGGCGGGAGTACCTGCGGACCTCGTCTACGGTGAGCTCGGCGGCCGGCTCGACCAGGGGTGGCAGCGACACGGGGACTCCGGTGGTCGGTATGTCAGTACGGTTGTTCTCCCCGTAACACTGCCACGCCCCTTCTCATTCCGAGACACCCGGTCCGATCCGCGAGACGATTTCGTCCCAGTAGCCGGGCAGCGAGTGGAATGGCACGGTCTGTCCCGGAGGCCCCGTCCGGTCGGTGAAGAAGATCGTCCCCGCCCCCTGCCAGCGGGCGATCCGCAGGGCCTCGTCGAGGTGGGTCCGCGGGACGCCGTGCACGAGGTGGACGAACTTCGTCTCCGTGTGCTCGGCGGTCCACTCGGCCACCTGCGACCAGCGGTAGTCCGTCCAGGCGCCGGAGAAGGTCACCAGCTGGTCGGCGGTCTCGGCGTACCCCGGGTGGGGGTGGGTGCCGTGGCCGAGGACGAGGTGGGCCTCGCCGCCGAGGACGGTCTCCAGGGTCGCGCAGACCCGCCGCACCCCGGCCAGGTCGGCCCGGTCGGCGGGGCAGCGGTCCAGGTAGTAGCCGTCCACCTTGTACCAGTCGAGGAAGCGGTGGGCGTCCGTGACGAGTTCCCCGAAGGGCCGGGAGCCGTGGGCGGCGTCCAGGTGCCCGAGGACCCTGACCCCGGCGGCGCGGAGCTTCCCGGCCGCCTCCAGGCAGTGCGGGTCGGGGCGGCTGCCCGGCCCGTCCGCGACGTTGAGCACGGCCCAGTGGAGGGGGGTGCCGGGGCGGGTCAGCTCGGCCCATTCGACGGGGGCGAGCAGCGGGTGGGCGTAGCCGGGGACGCCCACCCCCAGGGCCTGGACCGCCCCGGTGGCCGCGGGGGTCGTCAGATGCGACACGCCGCCTCCATCCAGATGTCGGCGAGCGACTCCTCCAGGTTGATCCGGGGGCGCCAGCCGAGCCGGTCGCGGGCGGTGCGCACGTCGGCCTGCTGCCAGGGCCCGCAGCCGTCGGGATACGGGTAGGGGGCGGAGGCCAGTTGGTCGGCGATGGTCCCCTCGCTGCGGGGGGCGCCGATCATCGGGCGCTGCGGAATGCCGTGCGGGGCGTCCAGCTCGTTGAGGTTGCCGGAGTAGCCGGCGACCCGGGCCAGGACGGCGGCGGCGTCGCGGAGCCGGACCGCGCGGCCGGTGCCGATGTTGACGACGCCCTGGGCGGCGGAGAGCGAGGCCGCGTGGACGGCCCGCGCCACGTCCCGCACGTCGACGAAGTCCCGCTGCACGCCGAGTCCGCTGAGCTTGAGCTCGCCGTCCCCTGCCTGCATCGCCCGGCGCATCGCCTCGGCGAGGCGGCCGAGCGGGGAGCCGGCGGGGGTGCCGGGGCCGACGGGCGAGAAGACCCGCAGGACGACGGCGTCGAGGCCCGAGCCGAGGACGAGTTCGGTCGCGGCCAGCTTGGACACGCCGTACGGGCCGCCGGGGCGGGGCACGGCGTCCTCGGCGGTGGAGGAGCCGGGCTGGCTCGGCCCGTACTCCGAGGCGCAGCCGACCTGGACGAGCCGGGCGCCGCAGCCGCTGCGGCGCAGGGCCTCGCAGACGGTGGCGACGGCGACGGTGTTGTGCCGGGTCAGGTCGCGGGCGCCGCCGCGGGTGGCGCCGGCGCAGTTGACGACGACTCCGGGGTGGACGGCGTCGAGGAAGCGGGTCAGCGCGCCGGGGCTGCCGGACGCGAGGTCGAACCGCACGTCGGCGTCGTCGCCCCGGCCCAGGGCGGTGAGGTGGACGGCCGGGTCGGCGAGCAGCCGGTCGGCGACGAAGCGGCCGATGAAGCCGTTGGCTCCGAGCAGTAGCACCCTCATCGCGCGGCCCCTTCGTGCCGACCGGCCGTTCCTCGGGATTGCGGGGTCATGTTCTTTGTTCTCCTTGCGGGGTGGTGAGAGGGGTGGTGAGGGGGGCGGAGGAGCACGCCCGCGGCGTCGGCTCCGCGGGTGTGCGGGGGGTTCACGGGGTGGTGTGGGCCGAGGCCCGGGCGAGGGAGCCGGTCGCGTGGGCCAGGAGGCCGAGCGCGGCGGCGCCGCAGACGAGGGCGGGGACGGCCCCGGGGCCCCAGGCGTCGACGACGGCGCGCACCGGGACGGCGAGCGCGTCGAAGCCGGGGAGGGGGAGGCGGGAGGAGAGGACGCTCGCGAGGGCGAGCGCCTCGGCGGCGCAGGCCGCGGCGAGGGCGCCCGAGGCCGTCTCGGGGTGGCCGTGGACGGTCAGGAGCCGGGCGAGCAGGAGGAGCGCGCCGAGGGCGAAGGCCCCCGGACCGGCCCCGGTGGGGGCGAGGAGGGCGGCGAGGGCGAGGAGTTGGAGGGTCACGGTGCCGAGGAGCAGCGGCCGGACGGCGGCGGCGAAGTCGGCGAGGCCCCGGCTGTCGGCGATCCGGCGGCGGGCCCGGCGGGCGAAGAGGTGGGCGCACCAGGCGGCGGGGGCGACGGCGAGGGCGAGGCCCAGGAGGGGGCCGGGAGTGAGGTCCCAGGGCCCGTCGGGGCCGCCGGTGAGCACCTCCGCGAGGAGTCCGTCGCCGCCGGCCGCGTACGCCAGGAGCCAGAGGGTCCAGAGGCGGGCGGCGGGCACGGTCCGGCCGCCGGGCGCGCGGAGGGGGCCGCGCCGGACGGCGAGGAACAGCGCCGCGCCGAGCCCGAGGGCCCCGGCGGCGCCGACAGCGGTGCGCGCGGGCCCGTGGGTGAGGGCGAGTCCGAGCCCGGCGAGCGCGGCGACGGCGCCGGGCGCGAGCACGGCGAGCGCCCAGGGGGCGACGGGCTCGGTCCGGACGGCGACGGCGGCGGTCCCGGTCTCCTCCCGGCCGCGCGGCACGCGCGCGTACAGCTCCTCGGCGAGCGAGAAGACGTCCCGGTGCCGGTAGCGCGCGGCGGTCCGGTCGGTGAAGCCCCGGGCTTCGAGCCCGGCGGCCACCTCCAGGGGGTCGACGGCCCGCTCGCACAGCTCCCGGTGCCGGTGCATGAGCACTTTGACGGGATCGGCGGTGCCGTGGCGGGGTCGGGGGGCGGCCGGGGCGGCCTGCGCGGCCGGGGGCGCGGGCGGCGTGTCCGGGGCGGGCTCAGGGGCGTCCGGGACCGCCGACGGCTCGTCCTGGTCCTCGTCCTGGTTCCCGTGCTGGTCCTTGTCCTGGTCCTCTCCCTGGTTCCCGTACTGGTCCTTGTTCCCGTACTGGTTCCCGTACTGGTCCTCGCCCCCGTTCCCGCGCTCGTACGCGTCCCCGCTTCCGCCCCCGTGGGCGGTCGGCGGCCGGGGCGGTTCGGCGGACCGTTCCTCCTGGTCCTCCCGGAGGGCGGGGGCGGTCGGGTGGGGCCGCAGGGGGGGCGCCGCGGCCTGGGCTATCGCGGGCGGGGCGTCCTCGACGGTGCCGGCCGTGAGGGCGGGGGCGCCGAGGAGGACCTCGGAGCGGGCGTCCCGGGCGGTGGGGCCCGGCGGGGCGGCGGAGCCGCGCATGGGGTCGTCTCCTTCAGGCATCGGGGGCTCCTGTGCCCGCGGTCACGGCTCCGGGGTTCCAGCTGCCCGGCACGTGCGCCTCGGCGGGGTGGGCGAAGAGGGCTCCGTCGCCGGGGCGGTGGCGCACGGGGGCGCGGGAGAGGAGTTCGAGGTAGATGTCGCGGAACGCGGCCAGGTTCTGTTCGACGGTGAAGAGTTCGAGCGCGCGGGCGCGGGCGGCGGCGCCGAGCCGGTGCCGCCGTCCGGGGTCGCGCAGCAGCGCGAGGCAGGCGTCGGCGAGCGCCCGGGGGTTGCGCGGGGGGACGACGAGCCCGGTGCCGCCGATGATCTCGACGACCGCGCCGACGTCGGTCGAGACGGTGGCCCGTGCGCAGAACATCGCCTCGACGAGGCCGGCCGGGAAGCCCTCGACGACGCTGGAGAGGACGACGACCGCGCCGGAGGCGTACGTCTCCTCCAGGGTGGGGGCCTCCGGGCCGCCGAGCTCCTCGAAGGAGACGGGGTTCTCCCCGACCGCGTGCGCCCCGGCGGCCTCGTCGGGGAAGAGCTGCGCGGCGAAGCCCTTGCAGTGGGCGAGGTACGCGTCGTCGCCCGGGTCCCGCGCGGGGACGGCGACGATCCGCAGCCGGGCGTCGGGCTGTCGGGCCCGGATCTCGGCGAAGGCGTGCAGCAGGGCGATCAGGTCCTTGGCGGGTTCGGGGCGGCCGACCCAGACCAGGGTGGTGGGGTCGCCGCTCTCCTCGTCCTCGCCGACGCCGTCGAAGCGCTCGGCCGCCATGCCGGGGTGGACGGTGCGGATGCGGGCCCGGTCGGCGCCGCACCTCTCCTGCCAGCGGCGGGTGTGGGCGTTGCCGGGGGTGAGCAGGGCGGCCTGCCGGTAGACCTCGGCGGCGAGCCGTCCGTGGAGGGCGGCGAGCAGGGTGCGCAGGGGCGCGGAGCGGTCGGCGCCGGCGGAGGAGAGGTAGTGGGCGCGGAGCGGGACGCCGTACTCGGTGACGAGCAGCGGGGTGCCGAAGAAGCGGGTGGCCAGGAGGCCGGGGAGGGCGGTGGTGCCTCCGGCGGCGGCGTGGCAGAGGTCGGCGGCGCCGAGGGCGTCCTCCTCGTACCAGTCGAGGGAGAGGGGGCGCAGGACGCCCTCCAGGTGCTCGGCGAAGGCGAGGTGGTCGGGGAGTCCTGCGGCGGCCGCGCCCCGGCGTGCGCCGGGCGCGCGGCAGGCGGCTTCGAGGGCGCGGACGGCGTCGTCGGAGCGGAGCGCGCCGGGCAGTCCGCCGCGCTCGCGGGCGAGTTCCGCGAGCGCGTGGAGCCCTTCGGCGAAGAGGTCCGCGCCGGTCTCCTCCCCCTCCTCCGCGCAGAGGCCGGTGGCGAGCAGCTCGTACGCCTCGGTGAAGCGGCGGCGGTCGCGGCGGCCGTAGGCGCGGCGGGCGGCGCGGTGCGCGCCGAGCGCGGCGCGTTCGAGGAGGTTCCCGGAGGCGCCCCCGGGGTCGGCCGCGCGGACGAGCCGGGCGTGGGGGGGAAGCGGCAGGGAGGCGCCGGTGGAGGAGGGGCGGCCGACGGCGTACAGGTCGAACCGGTGCTGTCCGAGTCCGCGCACGAGCCGCTCGCACCAGACCCCGGACTCACCGACGGCGTACGGGTGGCCACCCTCCGTGAGCAGTGCGATCCGCACGCGTGCACCCCCGATCTCCCTTGACGGCGGCCACCGTTGGTCCGGTGACTCGCAGCGGGAAGAACGTAAACAAAGAAGTCGGTGGTGGGGGGGGGGGGGGGGGGGGGCGCCCCCCCCCGGGGGGGGCCCCTTGGAGTTTGTTTTACACCCCCCGCGCCGGGTGTGGGGGGGGGGGGGGCGGAGGGGCGGGGGGGGGGGGGGGGCGCGCCCCGCCGCGGCGATCCGCCCCACCGCGAAAGCGCCCCCCGCCAAACAAACCGGGGCCCCGGGCCCGCCCTCCCGGGCCCACAACAAGGACGTGTGTCGCACCACCGCCCGCCCCCCCCCCCCCCCCACCACCGGAAGGGGTGAATGCTCGTAACTTTCCCACCCCGGTCGCGTTCTGTCGCGGTAAGCGGCAGGACGGTCACGGAGGGTCAGGCGACGGCCAGCTCCTGGTCCCTTTCCCGGAGCCGTTCCCGGCGTTCCTCCCGGCGTGCCGCCGCGAGGACCGGGTCGAGGGAGGGGACGGCGGCGAGCAGCTGCCGGGTGTAGGGGTCCCGGGGCGCCCCGTACACCTCCTCGACCGTGCCCTGTTCGACGATCCGGCCGTCGCGCATGACGGCGACCCGGTCGCTGACCTGCCGGACGACGGCGAGGTCGTGGGCGATGAAGACGAGGCCGAGGCCGAGTTCGGCCTGGAGCTCGGCGAGCAGCGCGGTCACCTGGGCCTGGGTGGTGACGTCGAGCGCGGAGACGGGTTCGTCGCAGACGACGATCCGGGGTTCGGCGGCGAGCGCGCGGGCGATGCCGACGCGCTGGCGCTGGCCGCCGCTGAACTCGTGCGGATAGGCCTCGTACCGGTCGGGGTCGAGCCCCACCCGGTCGAGCAGCTCCCGCACCCGGTCCCGGATCCGCCGCTCGTCGCGCTCCCCCGCCGTCCGCAGCGGGTCGGCGATCGACTCGCCGACGGAGCGGCGCGGGTTGAGGGAGGCGACGGGGTCCTGGAAGACCATCTGGAGTTCGCGGCGGTACGGGCGCAGCTCCCGCTCCGACAGGGCGCCGATCTCCGCGCCCCCGTACCGGAGCCGCCCGCCGGTGGGGTCGAGGAGCCGCACCAGCATCCGGCCGAGGGTGGTCTTGCCGCTGCCGGACTCCCCGACGACGCCGAGGGTCTCGCCCGCGCGGACGGTGAGGGAGACGTCGTCGACGGCGGTCACGGTCCGCTTGCCGCGCCCGAACTCCCGCCGCAGGCCGACCGCTTCGAGCAGCACCTCGCCCTCCGGGGAAGCCTTCTCCGGCGGTGTCCCGACCGGTCCGTCGAGCCGGGGCACGGCGGAGAGCAGCGTGCGCGTGTACGGCTCCGAGGGCGCGCCGAGGAGGGCGCCGACCGGGCCGCGTTCGACCTCGCGTCCGTCGCGCATGACGAGCACCTCGTCGACGCTCTCGGCGGCCACGCCCACGTCGTGGGTGACGAGGAGCAGCGCGGTGCCGGTCTCGCGCCGCAGCTCGTGCAGCAGGTCGAGGATCTGGGCCTGGACGGTGACGTCGAGGGCGGTGGTCGGTTCGTCGGCGACGAGGAGCCGGGGCTCGCAGGCGAGGGCCATCGCGATGAGGGCGCGCTGCCTCATGCCGCCGCTGAACTCGTGCGGGCGGGAGCGGGAGCGGCGGGCCGCGTCGGGGATGCCGACCCGGTCGAGGACCTCGACGGCCCGGGCGCGGGCGGCCTTCCGCGAGCCCCCGGCGTGGATCCGGTAGACCTCGGCGATCTGGTCGCCGACGGCGTAGTAGGGGTCGAGGGAGGACAGCGGGTCCTGGAAGACCATGGCGGCGATTCCGCCGCGCAGCCGCCGCAGGTCGGCGGGGCCGGCGGTGGCGACGTCGACGCCGCCGACGCGCACGGTGCCGGTGACCCGCGCGCCGGTGCCCCGGTGGAGGCCGAGGAGAGCGCCGGCGACGGTGGACTTGCCGCTGCCGGACTCTCCGACGAGGGCGAGCGCGCGGCCCTCGGCGAGGGTGAGGGAGAGCCCGTCGACGGCCCGTACGGGGTCGCCGTCGCGGGCGAACGAGACCGACAGGTCCCGTACGTCGACCAGGGGGGCCGGAGTCTCGGACGCGGTCACGTCAGGACCACCCTTCGGTCGGCGGCCGCGTACAGCAGGTCCGCGACGACGTTGGCGAGGACGACGGCCGTGCCCATCACCATGACCACGCCGACGACCACGGGCAGGTCGATCTGGCGCACGCCGTCGATGAGGGTCTTGCCGAGGCCGGGGATGCCGAAGAGGGATTCGGTGAGGACGGCCCCGCCGAACATCGAGCCGAGGTCGACGGCGCTGATCGCGATCACCGGCGGGACGGCGCCGCGCAGGGCGTGCCGGGTGACGACGGACCGCTCCCCCACCCCGTAGGCGCGGAAGGTGCGGATGTGGTCCTCGGCGAGCGTCTCCAGGGTGGAACTGCGGGTGAGCCGGGCGTACTTGGCGGATTCGAAGAAGCCGAGGGTGATCCAGGGCAGCAGCATGTTCCAGGCCCACTGCTCGGGGTCCTCGCCCAGCGGCACGTAGCTGGGGAAGGGCAGCCACTGGAGGTAGGCGCAGACGGCCATGAGGAGGAGCAGGCCCAGGATGAAGACGGGCGTGCCGGTGCCGGCGAGGGTGAGGACGGTCAGGACGCGCTCGGTGATCCCGCCCCGGCGCAGGGCCGAGAGCAGTCCGGTGCCGACGCCGACGAGCAGCCAGACGACCATGGCGCCGAGGGCCAGGGAGGCGGTCGCGGGCAGGCGCTCCAGGACGAGCTGGGTGACCTGTTGGTCGCTCTGGTACGAGAGGCCGAGGCAGGGCGCGTCGCAGTGCACGACGGAGGTGCCGGTGGAGTAGTCGCGGCCGGTGAAGACGCCCTGGAGGAAGTGCAGGTACTGGGCGAACACGCTCTGGTTCAGGCCGAGTTGCTCGCGGACCTGGGCGATCTGCTGGGGGTTGCAGCGCTCGCCGCAGGCCAGCCGGGCGGGGTCGCCGGGGGCCAGGTAGAAGAGGCCGTACACGAGGACCGAGAGCGCCAGGAGGACGAGCGCGGCACCCGCGAGCCGCTTGAGGACGAAGCGGGTCATCGGGAGGACTCCTTACGGGTGCCCACGCGCAGCCGGCTCGCCTCGCGCGGGTCGAGGGCCGTGCGGACCGCGTCGCCGAGGACGGTGAAGGCGAGCACGGTGGTGAAGAGCAGTCCGGCGGGCAGCAGGACGTACGCCGGGTCGGCGCGGAACCAGGTCTGCGCGGTCGACAGCATCTGTCCCCAGGACGGGGTGGGCGGGGTGACGCCGACGCCGAGGAAGGAGAGGGACGCCTCGACGACGATGTTGGTGGGGACGAGGATCGCCGCGTAGGTGATGACGGGGGCGGCGAGGGCGGGCAGCAGCTCCCGGCGGGCGGTCCGCCACCGGCCGGAGCCGGCGAGGCGGGAGGCGGCGACGAAGTCGAGGCTCTTGAGGGTGAGCGTCTGGGCGCGCACGATCCGGGAGGTGCCGGCCCAGCCGAGGAACCCGATGACGAGGATCAGGAGCAGCGGCCGGGGGAAGTCGCGGGGGACGACGGCGGTCAGCGCGATGGCGAGGACCAGCATCGGCAGGGCGACGAGGACGTCGGTGGCGCGGCCGAGGACGGTGTCGACCCAGCGGTTGCCGAGCCCGGCGGCGAGGCCGACGAGGACGCCGATGAGGATCTGGACGACGGTGGCGCCGATGCCGACGAGCAGCGAGATCCGGGCGCCGTACAGGAGCCGGACGAACAGGTCGCGGCCGGTGCCCGGTTCGACGCCGAGCCAGTGGTCGGCGCTCGCGCCGCCGAAGGAGCCGTACGGGACGCCGCCGCGCGCCGAGTCGACGAGGTCGTCGTGGTACGCGTACGCGTCCTGGCCCTCCAGGGCGGCGAGCAGCGGCGCGGCGAGGGCGAGGAGGACGAGCAGGAGCAGGACGGCGAGGGAGGCGAGGGCGGCCGGGCGGGTGCGCAGCCGTCGCCACACCTGCCGGGCGGCGCCCGTGGCGGGGATGCCCGCCACGGGCGCCGACGTGTCGGTCAAAGTGGTCACTTGACCGCGACCTGCGAGACGTCGAGGACGCCGGTCCAGTCGCTGATGACGACGTTCTTGACGTCCTTGCCGACGAGCCGCTTGTAGACCGGGTGGAAGAGGGGCACGTCGAGGGCCTGCTCGCCGATCTTCTTGTCGAGGGCGCCCCAGCGCGCGGCGGCGGCCTTGAGGTCGGTCAGCTTGTTGATCTCGTCGATCTCCTTGTTGACCGCCGGGTCGTCGAGCTGCGCGTGGTTGTAGTTGGAGCCGTTGGTGACGATCTGGCGCCCGTCGAAGATCGGCGCGAGGAACGGGCCGCCGGCCGGCCAGTCGGCGCCCCAGCGGGAGAGGAAGAAGCCGGGCGCGTCCTTGACGCTCCAGCGCTTCTCGTTGAAGGAGTTGGGCTCCTGGCCGTCGAGCTTGACGGTGATGCCGGCCTTGCCGAGGGCCTCCTGGACGGCGGTGGCGATCTCGGGGCTGGTGGTGCGGTTCTGGGCGGTGGAGTGCAGCAGGGTGACCGTGAGCCCGTTGGGGAAGCCGGCCTCCTTGAGCAGCTCCTTCGCCTTCTCCGGGTTGCCCGTCTTGCCGGCCGGGAAGTGGTCGTACGGCGTGAAGCCGAAGGCCTTCTGCTCGGGCAGGAAGGTGGTGGCGGGCTCGGCGAGCGCGGAGCCGCCGGCGGCGTTGACGACGCTGGTGCGGTTGACCGCGTACGAGATGGCCTGGCGGACCTTCGGGTTGTCGAAGGGCTTCACCTTCGGGTTGAAGGCGATGTAGTTGGTGAAGCCGAAGTGGCCGGTGCCGACGCGGGCGGCGAGCGCCTTGTCCGAGCCGATCTGGGCGAGTTCGGCGGGGCCCAGGTTGGTGTCGGTGGTGACGGCGGCGGCGTCGGCGCCGGAGGAGGTGGCGAGGCGCTGGTTGATGACGGCCTCGTCGAGCCCGGACCGGACGTCGATCTTGTCCGGGTAGGCCTTGCGCTCCTCGTCGGTCTTGGGGTCCCAGTGCTCGTTGCGCTCCAGGACGAGGCGCTCGCCGTCGTTCTCGTTGCTCACGACCTTGTACGGGCCGGAGGAGACGGGGTGCTCCTCGTACTTCGCGCCCTTGTCCTTGGCCTTGGGGACGGGGGCGAACTGCGTCTGGGTGGCGACGAAGGGGAACTCGCCCTCGGGCTTCCGCAGCTTGAAGACGATGGTCTTCGGGTCGGGGGTGACGATGGACGCAAGGCCCTTGGGGTCCTTGTAGGGGCCCTGGTAGGTGTCGCCGCCGACCAGCCAGTCGCGCAGGTAGGGCGCGCCGCCGGAGAGCTCGGCGGCGAAGGAGCGCTCGATGCCGTACTTGACGTCGGCGCTGGTGATGGGCGTGCCGTCTTCGAACTTCAGCCCGTCCTTGAGGGTGTACGTCCACTCGGTGGCGTCCTTGTTGGGGCGGCCGATGTCGGTGGCCAGGTCGGGGACGACCTGGGTGCCGGCGGCGCCCGCCTCGCGGTTGCGGGTGGTGAGCGTGCGGAAGACGAGCGAGGGGACGTTGCCGCCGCCGGAGGTGTAGAGGCGGGCGGGGTCGAAGTCGGTCTGCGCCTCGGCGTTGAGGACGGTGAGCGTGCCGCCCTTCTGCGGGGCGGAGGAGCCCTTGCCGGAGGTGCCGCTCTCGGTGCCGGCGTCCTCGGGTCCCGCGCAGGCGGCGGCGCCCGAGGCCAGGACGACACTGACGGCGGCCGCTGCCACGCGGCGGGAAATGACGGACGGTTGACGCATCGGAGAAGACCTCTCGGAGAACTGCGGCGGAAGGAAGGGGAATTCCTCGCGGGCAGCGGCGAGAGACGGTGTTTTCAGGGAATTGCCGAGCATTCCTGACACACGGAGGAGCCGCGCCCACGGGGACGGGAACCCGGGCGCGGAAAGGCATCGGCCGGTGCGGGAAAGACGAGGGGGCCGACGTGCGCTCGGGCGGTGGTCAGCGACAGAGAACGTCGGACACGGCATGTCCGGACACGCCGATGAGCGCCAGCTCGATGGCGGCGCACTCGGAAACGGCGTGACGGGGCGACATGCCGAGAAATATGGACGAACACGCGAGCGATGTCAACGCGGTTCGCATTGCTTTTGAGACAAGCGTCTCGGCATACGATCGGCCACGGGGTGTCCGCTGACCGGACGCGACCTCAACTCCCGGGATTCACCCAGGGGTTGGGACGGCAGCGGACGCCGTCGATGTTCAGGGACTTCGTCTGCTGCTGCATCACGGGGGCGAGCGCGCCGGGAGTGCGGCAGGTCACGTGGTTGTGCCCGAGCCGGTGGCCGACCTCGTGGTTGATGAGCATCTGGCGGTAGGCGTGCATGGCCTTGGGGCCGAAGGTGCTGGAGCCCCGCGCCCAGCGGAACGCGTTGATCATCACGCGCTCGGTGGAGGCGGAGTCGCAGGAGACGTTGTCGATCGTCGTGTCGAGTCCGGACTTCCGGCACCAGTCGCCGGTGGTGCCGGGACTGGCGAGCGTGATGACGAACTCCGGCTCCCCGCTGGAGATCCGCTCGAACGTCATCGCGCCGTCGCCGGCCCAGCTGCGCGGGTCGTTGAGGGTCTTCTGCACGGCGTCGGCGAAGAGCTTCGGGTCGAGCCCGATGCCCTTCTCGACGTCGACCCGGTAGCGGATGAGCCGTCCCTTGCCGGGCGCCTTCTGGAAACCCTGGACGGCCTCGAAGGCCCCGGACCCCTTCAGCTCGGGATCGATGGGGAACTGATGGGTCATCAGCTGCTCGTACGTGAGGACCACGGGCTTCCGGGGCACGGGGCGCGTCGGGGTGATCCGGTCGTCGGAGCGGGAGGCGGAGGACTCGTCCACGGCCCGCTCGGCCGCTTCCCCGGCGGCCCGGGGAGCCGCCGTGGGCTCCTCCTGGCCGGTGACCTGTCCGGCGACGACGACGGCGAGGACGGTCGCGACGGCGGCGGCCGCGACCCCGGCGAGGGTGCGGCCGAGCCCGCCCCGGCCGGCCGGGACCTCGGCTTCGGGCTCGTCCTCGTGCCGGGGCCCGGGGACGAACGGCCCCTGCTCGTCGGCCCGTTCGGGATCGACGGGCAGGGTCCGCCCGCGCCGGCCGCCGTAGGGCACGGGCCGCGCACCCCCCTCGTCGTGCTGCGGATGCCCACCCCGCACGGCGGCCGCCCGGTGGACGGGGATGCCGTGGGCGGGGGTGCCGGGGGTGCCGTGCGCGGGGGTGTCGGAGACGGACGCGGGGGCGGGGGCGGCCGGGGCGGGGGCACCGTGACGCGGGACCCGGCGGCCAGGGGGCCCTTGCGGAGGGCCGCCGTGGGCGGGAATCCCGTGGACCGGGATGCCATGGGCCGGGGTGCCGTGGACCGGAGTGCCGTGCGCGGGGGTGCCGTGCGCGGGTGTCCCGTACACCGGGGTCCCGTGGGCGGGCGTCCCGTACATCGGAGTGCCGTGGGCCGGTGTCCCGTACGCCGGGGAGCCCTGGCCGGGAGCGCCGTACGGCGGTTTCCCCTGGGGCGGTTTTCCGTACGGCGGCGTCCCGCGCGGCGGTGTGCCCGTCGGGTCCCGGCCGTCGTCGGCCGCGGTCGCGCTCCTGCGGCGGCGGCCCGTGCCGGGGGCCGGTCCGGACGCGGCCGGTTCCGGTCCGGTCCGTTGCTGTCCGGTCCGTTGCTGTCCGGCGGCCGGCGGCCGGCCGGTGTCGGCCGGTGAGGGCGCGGCGCCCTTGCGACTGTGTCGTCCCACGCCCCGGATCAGCTCCCGCCGTGATCGGCGATCAGTTCCCGGGCGGCCTGGGCGACCGTCTCGGGGTACTCCATCATCGCCACGTGCCCCGCGTCGGGCAGGGTGAGCAGCCGCGAGCCGCCGAAGGCGGCGGCCGCCCTCCGGGCCATCCGGAACGAGACGAGCCGGTCGCGCCCGCCGTAGACCAGCAGCGTCGGGGCGAGGACCCGCTCGGCCTGCCGCCACAGTCCGTGCTGCCCGCCGAGGGTGTACGCGTCGACGATGCCGCGCGAGGAGCGGGCCATCGCGTCCCAGAAGTACGGGAGCTCCAGGCGCCGCTCCATCTCCTCGACCGCGTGCAGGAAGCCCTCGTCGGTCACCCGGCCGGGGTCTCCGTAACAGAGCGCCATGACCCCGCGGACCCGCTGCTCGGCCGTCCAGTCCCGGGTGAGCCGCGCGAAGAAGGAGGAGACGCCGGGCAGCGCGAGGAGCGCGGTGGGCCAGGCGGTGCGCTGGGCGCGCAGCTCGGGCAGGGCCGGCGAGACCAGGGTGAGGGTGCGGACCAGGTCGGGCCGGACGGCGGCGACGCGGGTGGCGACGGCGCCGCCCAGCGAGTTGCCGAAGAGGTGGACCGGTCCGCGCCCCTCGGAGTCGAGGAGCCGGATGACGGCGCGGGCGTGGCCGGTGACCGAGTAGTCGCCGTCCTCGGGCGGCGGGGAGACGCCGAAGCCGGGGAGGTCGACGGCCTCGCCGTCCACGACGTCCGCGAGCAGCGGCATCAGGGCGGACCAGTTCTGCGAGGAGCCGCCGAGGCCGTGGACGTACAGCGCGGGCGGCAGTCCGGGCCGGGTGCCCGGCCGGGAGCGGACGGTCAGGCTGAGGCCGGGCAGGGCGACGGAGCGGAGCTCCTCGCCGTCGGCGACCCGTACGGCGCGGGTCCGCGACGCGGGTGGTGCGGCGGCGGTCCGGGTTTCCGGCAGCTCGGTCGAGGACATGGCCGCAATATTACGAGACGATCACGCGCCCCCGCGTGTGGGTGCGGTCACAAGTCCGTGTGCGGCGGGGCGCGTGTACTCCTACGCTCGAAGGGAAGCCGTCGGGGAGGGGCCTCGACCCCGTACCGGAGGGAGCCGCATGACCGTCGATCCGACCGAGCCGGACACGTTCGCCGAGGAGGAGGCCGTCGAGCTGGACGAGGAGACGCCGGAGGCCGACGCCGCCGAGCAGCACGCCGAGCTCCGGCCGCGCGAGGACGAGCCGCTGACCCACGTGGAACGCGAGTCGGCGAACGAGGCCGACGCGTCCGAGCAGGCGCGCGTCATCGCCCTCGACGAGGACGACTACCGCTGAACGCCCGGAGGAACGCGGGGGCGGCGGCCGCCGGACCGCGCTTCCCGCCGATTCGTTCGGTTCAATCTTGAATCGGCTGTCGACCCCGGTGTCCGGTCCGTGAAATTCTGCGTCCGCACCGCGCACAGCCGGGTTACCCAAAAGTACGATGGCGGCGCGTCGCTACAGCGCGCATGGATCGAATCTTTGGAGGCCGCGTGAGCGCCATCGAGCAGACAGAGGCAGCACGCCCTCGGGGCACGCGCCTGCCGCGACGTGCCCGACGGAACCAGCTGCTCGGCGCGGCCCAGGAGGTCTTCGTCGCCCAGGGGTACCACTCCGCCGCCATGGACGACATCGCCGAGCGGGCGGGCGTCAGCAAGCCGGTGCTCTACCAGCACTTCCCGGGGAAGCTGGAGCTCTACCTGGCCCTGCTCGACCAGCACTGCGAGTCCCTCCTCCTGGCGGTGCGCACCGCCCTGGCCTCCACCACGGACAACAAGCTCCGGGTCGCGGCGACCATGGACGCGTACTTCGCCTACGTCGAGGACGAGGGCGGCGCCTTCCGGCTGGTCTTCGAGTCCGATCTGACGAACGAGCCGGCCGTCCGCGAGCGCGTGGACCGGGTCAGCCTCCAGTGCGCCGAGGCGATCTCGCAGGTGATCGCCGAGGACACCGGCCTGTCCAAGGACGAGTCGATGCTGCTCGCCGTGGGCCTCGGCGGCGTCTCGCAGGTCGTCGCCCGCTACTGGCTGTCGAGCGAGTCCCCCATCCCGCGCGACAAGGCGGTGGGGCTGCTGACCTCGCTGGCCTGGCGCGGCATCGCGGGCTTCCCGCTCCACCCGGTCGACGGCCAGCCGGGCGCCGAGGGCCACTGACCCCGCGCCGCCGGTTCCCGTCCGGAGCGTGTTCACCCCCGGAACGTGTTCGCTCCTGGCGTGTGGCGACCGCGCCGTGCTCGTCCCCTCACCGGGCTAATGTGTGCAGCGTACGGCGCGGATGAATCGCGCAACGCTGACCGTTCGGAGGGACATAGCCGTGGAGGTCAAGATCGGCGTGCAGCACGCGCCCCGGGAGATCGTTCTGGAGAGCGGGCAGTCCGCCGAGGAGGTCGAGCGCGCGGTTGCCGACGCGCTGGCCGGCAAGGCGCAGCTGCTCAGCCTCACGGACGAGAAGGGCCGCAAGGTCCTCGTCCCGGCCGACAAGATCGCGTACGTGGAGCTCGGCGAGCCCGCCGTCCGCCGCGTGGGTTTCGGCGCGATCTGAGCCCAGGATCTGCGGAAAGGGCCCGGTGGACCGTCTTCGGTCCACCGGGCCCTTCGCGTACCCGTATGTCCACGTCGGGCGGTACGGGAGGATTGCGCGCCGAGCGCCACGGGTAGGTAGGACCTCGACCGCACCACCCGCCCCGCACCCCTCGCGAGGTGATCTCCCCGATGTACCTGGAAGTCCTCGGCTCCGCCCTGCTCGGTCTCGTTCTGGCCTGGGCCGCCCTGCACCGGCTGTCCGACCGTCTCCCCGGCCGGGGGCTCGTCCTCTCCGCCGGCGCGCTCGGCGGCGTGTTCGGCGCGTTCGTCACCCACGGGGCGCTCGGCCCCGGTCACTCCCTCGCGACCCTGGTGGGCGCGGTGGCGGTGGCGGCGGTCCTGCTCTCGCTCCTTGTCCGCCCGGCCTCGCGCCGACTGCGCCGATCAGCCACGGTCTGACGCCGCCGGCGTCTGGCGCCGCCACCCTCCTCCGTACGCCTTCTTCTTCCGTACGTGCTTCTCGGTACGTCCTCTTCCGTACGTCTTCCGTACGTCCTCTTCGGGACGTCCTCAGGCGGCGAGTCCCAGCGCGGCCATGCGCTTGGTGTGCGCCTCGGTGATCCGGGAGAACATCCGGCCGACCTCCGCGAGGTCGAAGCCGTCCGCGACGCCGCCGACCAGCATCGTGGAGAGCGCGTCCCGCTCGGCGACCACGCGCTGGGCCTGGGAGAGCGCCTCGCCCATCAGCCGGCGCGCCCAGAGCGCGAGCCGGCCGCCGACGCGCGGGTCGGCGTCGATCGCGGCGCGCACCTTCTCCACGGCGAAGTTGCCG
This sequence comes from Streptomyces sp. NPDC093071, assembly GCF_044754545.1. Classification (NCBI taxonomy): domain Bacteria; kingdom Bacillati; phylum Actinomycetota; class Actinomycetes; order Kitasatosporales; family Streptomycetaceae; genus Streptomyces; species Streptomyces sp. NPDC093071. The sequence goes on from NZ_JBIVPH010000009.1 coordinate 180,339, forward strand.
TGGCCGGTGTCGTCGAGCACGGAGAGCACGAGCGCGCGGGTGTCGGAGTCGAGCCGGGCCGCGACCTCCCGGTAGAAGTCGCTGGCGATCGAGTCGCCCACGTACGCCTTGACCAGGCCCTCCAGCCAGTCCGAGGGCGCGGTCTGGCGGTGGAAGTCGTCGAGCGCCTTCGCGAAGGGCTCCATGGCCGCCGTCGGCTCCGCCTCGACGGTCGCGAGGCGGTCCCGGAGCTGCTCGAAGTGGTGGAACTCGGCCGAGGCCATCTTCGCCAGCTCCGCCTTGTCCGCGAGGGTCGGCGCCAGCTTGGCGTCCTCGGCGAGCCGCTCGAAGGCCGCCAGCTCTCCGTAGGCGAGGGCGCCGAGGAGGTCGATCACGGCGGCGCGGTACTGCGGCTCGGCGGAAGCCGTCGCCCAGTCCTTGGCGGCGATCCCGGTGGGTGTGGCGTTGTCAGGCGTCTCCATGGAGCGCACAATAGCCCGCCCGCGCGGCCCGGTAAGGCCCTGGTCAGTCAGTGTGACCGTGCCCTCATCACGTTTTCTCCCGACACACCTGCGTGATTCCGGGGTACAGTGGTAAGGCGCCTGCTGATTATGCGGACATGCTTTCGCACGTTCGGACGTATCCGGTGGGCCGACTCATGAATGAGGATGCCCGGTCGGTGGCCCGATCGGCTCCGGCCCGACAGCCCTTCCGGCGGACCCGCGGAGGGGTCACCCTCAGCGGTACGACGCTCGAGCGACGGCAGTGGTCCCGTGCCACCCGGCAGCGGTCTTCCCGATCGCGCCGACAGCGATCCGGCACGGTACGACCCCCTTCGTTCGCCTCGCGCCGCGTCTCACAGAAGAGGCAGCACCCTGACTACGACTTTCCGAGAGCTCGGAATCCTTTCCGAGACGGCCGAGGCCCTCGAGGCCGTCGGCATCGTGAACCCCTTTCCCATCCAGGAGATGACCCTCCCGGTCGCCCTCACCGGCACCGACGTCATCGGCCAGGCCAAGACCGGCACGGGCAAGACCCTCGGCTTCGGCCTGCCGATCCTGGAGCGCGTGACGGTCCCCATGGACGTCGAGGCCGGCCGGGCCAAGCCCGAGCAGCTGACCGACGCCCCGCAGGCGCTCGTCGTCGTGCCCACCCGCGAGCTGTGCACGCAGGTCACCAACGACCTGCTGACCGCCGGCAAGGTGCGCAACGTGCGCGTGCTCGCCATCTACGGCGGCCGCGCGTACGAGCCGCAGGTCGAGGCGCTGCAGAAGGGCGTCGACGTCGTCGTCGGCACCCCCGGCCGCCTGCTCGACCTGGCCGGCCAGCGCAAGCTCGACCTCTCCCACGTCAAGGTCCTCGTCCTGGACGAGGCCGACGAGATGCTCGACCTGGGCTTCCTGCCCGACGTCGAGAAGATCATGAACATGCTTCCGGCGAAGCGCCAGACCATGCTGTTCTCGGCCACCATGCCGGGCGCGGTCATCGGTCTCGCCCGCCGCTACATGTCGCAGCCGACGCACATCCGCGCCACCTCGCCCGACGGCGAGGGCGTCACCGTCGCCAACATCAAGCAGCACGTCTACCGCGCGCACTCGATGGACAAGCCGGAGATGGTCTCCCGCATCCTGCAGGCCAACGGCCGCGGGCTCGCGATGATCTTCTGCCGTACGAAGCGCACGGCGGCCGACATCGCCGAGCAGCTGGAGCGCCGCGGCTTCGCCTCCGGCGCCGTCCACGGCGACCTCGGCCAGGGCGCCCGCGAGCAGGCGCTGCGCGCCTTCCGCAACGGCAAGGTCGACGTGCTCGTCTGCACCGACGTCGCCGCGCGCGGCATCGACGTCGAGGGCGTCACCCACGTCATCAACTACCAGTCGCCGGAGGACGAGAAGACGTTCCTCCACCGTGTGGGCCGCACCGGCCGCGCGGGCGCCAAGGGCACCGCGGTGACCCTGGTCGACTGGGACGACATCCCGCGCTGGCAGCTGATCAACAAGGCGCTCGGCCTGGACTTCCACGACCCGGTCGAGACGTACTCCAGCTCCCCGCACCTGTACGAGGAGCTGGACATCCCGGCGGGCACCAAGGGCATCCTGCCCCGCGCCGAGCGGACCCGCGCGGGTCTGGGCGCGGAGGAGCTGGAGGACCTGGGCGAGCCCGGCGGACGCCGTGGCCGCGGCCCGAAGGCGGCCGAGCGGACCGAGGAGCGCCCCGAGCGCACCCGGACCCCGCGCCAGCGCCGGCGCACCCGTGGCGGCGACAGCGTCGACGCCCCGGCTCCGTCGGAGCAGACCCGGCAGGCCGAGCAGACCCGGCAGGCCGGACCGGCGGGTGACGAGGCCCGGACCGAGTCCGGTCCGCGCACGCCGCGCCGCCGCCGTCGCACCCGGGTCGGCGTCCAGGGCTCCGTGCCGGTCGCGCAGACGGCCCAGGCCGCTCCGGTCGCCGTCGCCGAGGCGCCGAAGACCGAGACCCCGGCCCCGGTCGTCACCGAGGCCCCGAAGACCGAAGCGCCGAAGGTCGAGGCCGCGAAGGCCGAAGCTCCGAAGACCGAGGAGCGGAAGGCCGAGGCCGCGAAGACCGAGGAGCCGAAGGCCCCCCGTCGTCGCGCCCGCGCCGCACGCCCGGAGGCCGCCCAGGCCGCTCCGGCGGTCCGCACTCCCGCGGCCCCCGCCGTCCAGGAGCCGGCTCCGGCCGTGCGCCGCCGCCGCGCCCGGGTCCGTCCGGTCGAGGACACCGTCTCCTTCCAGACGCCCGAGACCGCCGCGGCCGCCCTGCGGGCGCAGACCGCCGTCGAGGCCCCGAAGACCGGGGCCCCGGCCCCGGTCGTCACCGAGGCCCCCCGGGCCGAGGAGCCGAAGAGGGCCCCGCGCCGCCGTGCGGCCGGCAAGGCCGTCGCGGAGCCGGTCGCCGAGGCCCCCCGGGCCGTCGAGACCGTCGCCGCCCCGGTGGCGGAGCCCGTCGCCGTCGTGACCGAGGCCCCGGCCGAGGTCCCGGCTCCGCGCCGTCGCCGTACCGCCCGGAGGCCCGCCGGTTCGCCGGTGACCGCCGAGGCCCCGGCCGCCGAGCCGGTGGCCGAGCCGGTCGCGGCCCCGGTCGTCGAGGAGGCGCCCGCCCCGCGCCGCCGCCGCGCGGCCACCCGGGCCGCCGGTTCCCCGGCGTCCGCCGAGGCCGCCGCGATCATCGTCGTACCGGCCGTGACGCCGGCGCCGGTGGCCGAGGAGGCTCCCGAGCCCGCCCCGCGCCGCCGCACCGCGAAGAAGGCGGCGGCCGAGGCCCCGGCCGTCGAGACGGTCGTCGAGGAGGCCCCCAAGAAGGCCGCCCCGCGCCGCCGCACCACCAAGAAGGCGGTGGCCGAGGCCGCCGTCGCCGAGGCCGCTCCGGCGACCGAGGCCCCGGCCGCCGAGGAGGCCCCGAAGGCTCCCCGTCGCCGGGCGGCCAAGAAGACGGTCGCCGCCGAGGCGCCCGACGCCTCCGAGCCGCAGGCGCCGAAGGCTCCGGCCCGTCGCCGTACGGTGAAGAAGGCCGTCGCGGAGCCGGCCGCCGAGGCCGCGGCCGTGGCCGAGGAGCCGAAGAAGGCGGCCCCGCGCCGCCGCACCACCAAGAAGGCGGCGGCGGCCCCGGCCGAGGGCTGAGCCCCGCCCCGTACCGCCGCGACGGCCCGGTCCCCCCTCCCGGGGGTCGGGCCGTCGCGGCGTCCCCGGGCCGCGCCGTCCCGCGCCCCGGGGATTACAGTCCCCGTATGAGTAAGCCCAGGTCCCTGGCCCTGCCGCCGCGCACCCGCGTCCGCCGTCTCGACACCGTGCGCGGGCCGTTCGCCGTGCTCGACGCGGAGCCGGACGGGGAGCGGCGGGGCACGGTGCTGCTGCTGCCCGGGTACACCGGCAGCAAGGAGGACTTCCTGGCCCTCCTCGGTCCGCTGACCGACGCCGGGTACCGGGCGGTGGCCGTGGACGGGCGCGGGCAGCACGACAGTCCGGGTCCCCGGGGCCGGGCCGCCTACCGCCGCCGGGCGCTCGCGCTCGACGCGGTGGCGCAGGCCGCCGCGCTCGGGGACGGCCCCGTGCACCTGGTGGGGCACTCGTTCGGCGGTCTGGTGGCGCGGGCGGCGGCGGCGGTCGCGCCGGACGCCTTCCGCTCCCTCACCCTGCTCTCCTCCGGCGTCGGGCGGGTCTCCCGGCCGCAGCGGGTCCGGGTGCGGGCGCTGCGGGCCGGGCTCGCGCTGCTGTCGAAGGACCGGGTGTGGCGGGCGATGTGCTGGCTGGACAGCCGGGGCGAGGAGCCGGACACCTCCGACGTGCCGGGGCTCGCGGACTTCCTGCTGCGGCGCTGGAACCGCACCCGGATCGCCCAGCTGAGGGGCGCCGGGCGGCTGCTGCTCGACCGCGAGGACGGTACGGAGGAGCTGCTCGCGCTGCGGACGCCGCTGCACTTCGCGTACGGGACGGACGAGATGGTCTGGTCGACGGCCGACCTCGCCGCGGCGGCGGCCCGCACCGGGGCGCACCACACGGTGGTGGCGGGCGCGGGCCACTCCCCCAACGTGTCGCACCCCGAGGAGCTGACGGCCCGTCTCCTCGGCTTCTGGGAGCGCGTGGCCGCCTCCCGGGAGGTCAGTACTGCGCCTTGAGGTGCTGCCAGAAGCCGTCCCGCAGGGAGCGCCGGAGCGCGGCGTGGCCGCGCAGGGAGCGGCTGAGCAGGCGCTCCGCCTCGACGAGCAGGTCCTGGTCGACCGATCCGGGCAGGTAGGGCGCGCCCGGCAGGAGCTCGGCGAGCCGGTCCCGGCCGCGCTCGGCGAGCCAGGTCGCCGCGATCTGGGCGCCGACGAAGCGCACCTCCTCGCGGGAGGGCGGCGGCTCGCCCTCGTTCTCGTACGTGGTGACGGGGCGGCGGGTGACGTACGGGCGGCAGAAGTCCAGGTCGAAGGTGCGCTGGCTGTCGATCTCCCAGAGGAGGGCCTCGGCCTGGTTGCGGCCCTCGGCGGCCTCGATGCCCCAGAGGTGGACGCGGGCGCCGTAGCCCTGGGCGGCCTCGACGGCCGAGACGAGGTCCTCGTCGCCGCCGACGAGGGCGGCGTCGCTGATGGCGCGGTGGCGGGCGAGGGACTCCAGGTCCGTGCGGATGAGGAAGTCGACGCCCTTCTGCTGGTTGTTGGCGTTGAGGTTGCCGAGGCGGACCTTGACGTCGGGGAGTTCGGCGATGGCCTGCTGCTCGGGGGTGTGGATGCGGCGGCGGGCGCCGTCGTACCAGTAGACGCGGAGCAGCCTGCTGTCCGCGAAGATCGTGCGGGCCTTGTCGATGAAGGCCTCGATGAGCCCTTCCGCGTCGAGGTCGAAGGAGCGCCGGTCCTCGGTGCCGACGACCAGCAACCCGGCCGCAGCATGGACGTAACCCGCGTCGACGAAGATGGCGTGGGTGGAAGGGGTCTTGGCGACCTCGGCCAGCATCCGCCGGAGGAGCTCGTTGGTGTGCTCCAGGCGTGCGTCGAGTGCGCGGAGGCGGGTGTCGGTCTCGGTCACCTGTGGGGTGTCTGCGTCGTTCATACGCGGCTCATTGTCCGCCGCCGTCCGGCCGGCCGCCACACCCTCTTACTCGTCAGTATTTAGTCATCCGAAAATTTTCCTTAGCGTAAGGAATGTTTGCAGGGTGCACGTCGTTGTACAGGCATGTAACGCAGTTCTCCACCAGGAGGATCAACTCAGACGAAGGGAGAAGCCCATGCGCTTCGAAATCCTGCGACTCGACGACGTCGACGGCACGCCCGTCGACCGGACGGTCGTGGACGCCGCCTCCGTCAACCGGATCGTGCAGCAGGCCGCCTCGATCGGCCAGCGCATCTGGATCCGCCCCGCCGAGACCTCGGCCTCGTAACAGGTCGGGTCCACCCCACGCACCGCGCCCCCGCACGGACTTCGCGACAGCGGAATCCGTACGGGGGCGCAGTGGTGTCCGGGGCCGCCCGGGGACGGGTCAGGAGCCCCGGATCACCTGGGTGACGCCGTTGATGATCTGCTGCACCGCGATGGCGGAGAGCATCATGCCGGCGAGCCGGGTCACCAGGACGACGCCGCCGTCCTTGATGATCCGGATGATCACCAGCGAGTACCGCATGGTCAGCCAGAGGACGACGTGCATGGCGGCGATGGCGGCCCAGACGGAGATCTGGGCGGCCGCGCCGTCGGCGTGCTGCACGGCGAGGATGACCGAGACGATCGCGCCGGGCCCGGCGAGCAGCGGCATCCCGAGCGGGACCAGGGCGACGTTGACGTCCTTGGTCTGCTTGGGCTCGTCGGTCTTGCCGGTGAGCAGGTCGAGCGCGATGAGCAGCAGGAGCAGTCCGCCCGCGATCATCAGCGCGGGGACGGAGACGTGCAGGTACGCCAGGATCTGCTGGCCCAGGATGCCGAAGACGGTGATGACGCCGAAGGCGACGGCGACGGCCTGCCAGGCCATCCGGCGCTGCACCTTGGCCGGGCGGCCGGAGGTCAGGGCGAGGAAGATCGGGGTGATCCCGGGGGGATCCATGATGACGAAGAGGGTCAGGAACAGCGAGCCGAAGACGGCGACGTCGAACACGGTGGGGTGCCTTGGGGGAGAGGTGGAACGGTGGGGTGTCGCCCGCGAGCAGCGGAATGCGGGATTCCGGCAGCGGGGCAGGGGGTGTGCCGCCCCGCGCGCGGCACGCGGCCGTGCGGGGGTGGACCGGGAAGGGGGAGGCCTGTGGACGCGCGCGGACGTGCCGTCCGGCCGGGGCCGGACGGACGGGCGGGTTCCGTGGAGGTACGGCCCCGGACGGCGGGGCCGGAGGCCTAGGCGGTGACGGGTCCCCCGGCGCCGGGGACCGGGAAGGCCCCCGCCGCGCGGCGGGTGATCTCGCCGTAGATCTCGGGGTCGGTGGTGTACTCGCCGAGGCGGCAGGTCTTGCGGCTGCCGTGGTAGTCGCTGGAGCCGGTGGTCAGCAGACCGAGCTCCTTCGCGAGCCCGCGCAGCCGCGCCCGCGTCGCCTCGTCGTGGTCCATGTGGTCGACCTCGATGCCGTCGAGACCGGCCTCGGCGAGCCGGGCGATCGCGGCCTCCGGGAGGACCTGGCCGCGCTTGACGGCGAGGGGGTGCGCGAAGACGGTGACGCCGCCGGCCGCCTTGACGAGGCGGATCGCCTCGACCGGGTCCAGCTCGTGCTTGCCGACGTGCGCCCGGCCGCCGTCGGCGAGCCACTCGGGCGTGAAGGCGCCGGACACGTCGGGGACGACCCCGAGTTCGACGAGCGCCTCGGCGACGTGCGGGCGGCCCACGGAACCGTCACCGGCGATCCGGGCGACCTGCTCCCAGGTGACGGGGACGCCGAGGTCCCGGAGCTTGCCGACCATGGCGCGGGCGCGGGGCACGCGGTCGTCGCGGACGAGCTCGCGCTCGGCGAGGAGCGCGGGCTCCTCCGGGTCGAAGAGGTACGCGAGCATGTGCAGGCCGATCCCGTCGACCCGGCAGGACAGCTCGGCCCCGGTGACCAGGGTCAGCCCCTCGGGCAGCGCGGCGATCGCCTCGGCGTGGCCGCGGGTGGTGTCGTGGTCCGTGAGGGCGACGACGTCGAGCCCGGCGGCGGCCGCGTTCCGCACGAGTTCGGCCGGGGAGTCCGTGCCGTCGGAGGCCGTGGAGTGGGTGTGCAGATCGATGCGCACGACGCGGTACTCCGGGGGCTCGGGACGGACGAGGGACGCTCCAGCATAACGGGCGAATCGAACACGACCGCACGGAAGGAACGCCCCGGCCCCGGGGCCTCCTGGGGCGTGCCCTAGGGCCTGTCCGGCGGATCAGGGTCGGGTAGGCCGCGGCGTCTGGTGCATGGGGCCTCCCCGGGCCCGCAGGGCCCAGGGGAAGCATCGCAAGGCGCCGGAGCGGTTCGATGGCGGAGCTGTCGGGCCGTTTCGGCAACGCGGCGAGGTGCCGTGCCAGGCGTCGCGGCTTCGGCCATGATCCGCCGGACAGGCCCTAGCCCAGCAGCCTCGGCGTGAGTGCCCCGCACGGCAGGAGTTCGACCTCGGCGCCGGCGTCGCGCAGGTCCGTGAGGACCAGTTCGTCGTACATCAGGAGGCCGGACTGCTCGGGCCAGACGATCGCCCACAGCCAGAGGCCGCGCGCCTCGCCCGCGAAGACCGCGCGGTCGTGCGGGGCGCCGCTGACGTGCCAGAGGGGGGTGGGGCGGCCGGCGGCGAGGACCTTCGTCTGGGGCGGCTTCTCGATGGCCATGCCGGCGGCGGGGTCGAGGCCGTCGATGCCGGCGTAGCGGGCGCCGAGGCCGACGCCGAGCTCCTCGGCGACCAGGAGCAGCTCCCCGATGCCGCCGAGCGGGCCGGGGCCCGAGCAGGCGACGGCGGTCGCGCGGCCGCCGCTGCGGTCGTCGCCCGCGTAGGCGACTCCGGTGAAGAGCCAGCCGACGGGCAGGGGCCACGGCATCCACACGGGCACCTGGGAGCGGTGCGCCACGACGCCGAGGGCCTCGACGCTGGGCGGGACGACGGGCTGGAGCGGGTGCACCGAGCCGTGCGCGTCACACTGCCAGGAGTCGGCGAAGAGACCGGGCGCTCTGACCCGGCCACCGCACTTCGGGCAACTGGGTTCGCCCCTCATAGGGCTCAACGGTCCTACCCCTTCCGTCCCGCGTCAAGGACGACCCCGAACGATCACCCGTCCGACACGGGCCGCCCACTCGCACATCCCTTCCGCTATACCCGCACTTCGCCTCCCCATATAAGTGTAGCTTGCACTTATTAGGCCGTCTAACTTATTCTGTGGACGCCCCCACCATCACGCGCCCATCCGGACACGACGGAGGAACGACCCCCATGGAGAGAGAAGAAGCGCCCGCCGGAGAAGTCCTCGCCGGAGAAGCGCTCGCCGGAGAAGCCCCCACCGGCGAAAGCCTCCTGCGCCAGCCCCCGGCCGTCTGGGCCACGGCCGGCGCCTCGGTCGTGGCCTTCATGGGCATCGGCCTCGTCGACCCGATCCTGCCGTCGATCGCCCAGGGCCTGCACGCGACCCCCAGCCAGGTGTCGCTGCTCTTCACCTCGTACTTCCTGATCACCGCCGTCGCGATGCTGGTCACCGGCTTCGTCTCCAGCCGCATCGGCGGTCGCGGAACCCTGCTCGCCGGACTCGCGCTCGTCGTCGTCTTCGCCGGACTCGCGGGCACCTCCGACACCGTCGGCCAGCTCGTCGGCTTCCGGGCCGGCTGGGGCCTCGGCAACGCGCTCTTCGTCTCGACCTCGCTCGCCGTCATCGTCGGCGCGGCGGCCGGCGGCAGCGCGGCGGCGATCCTGCTCTACGAGTCGGCGCTCGGCCTCGGCATGGCCTGCGGGCCGCTGCTCGGCGCCGTCCTCGGCGACGCGAGCTGGCGCTACCCCTTCTTCGGCACCGCCGCCCTGATGGCGATCGGCTTCCTCTGCATCACGGTCTTCCTCAAGGAGCAGCCGAAGCCGGCCCGGAAGACCTCCCTGCTCGACCCGCTCCGGGCGCTGGGCCACGGCGGCCTCGCCTCGGCCGCGGCGGCGGCGTTCTTCTACAACTACGCGTTCTTCACCGTGCTCGCCTTCACCCCGTTCGTGCTGAACATGACGCCGTACAAGTCCGGCGCGGTGTTCTTCGCCTGGGGCGTGCTGCTCGCCGTCTTCTCGGTGCTCGTCGCACCCCGGCTCCAGCGCCGGTTCGGCTCGCTCACGGTGCTCACCGGCTCGCTGGTGCTGCTCGCGGCGGACGTGGTGGTGCTCGGTTACGGCGGTCACACCACCGCGATCGTCTGCACGGTCCTGTCGGGCGCGTTCATCGGCGTCAACAACACCGTCTTCACCGAGCTGGCCCTCGGCGTCTCGGACGCCCCGCGCCCGGTCGCGAGCGCGGGCTACAACTTCGTCCGCTGGTTCGCCGCGGCGGCCGCCCCGTACTTCGCCCCGAAGATCGAGGAGTGGACCGACGTCCACGTGCCGTTCCTGGTGGCCGGCGCGGCGGCGCTGCTCGGCGCCGCCGTCGTCGTGGTCCGCCGCACCGCCCTCACCCACGAGGCCGAGGAGCTGGCCCCCGGACACGCCACCGAGGACGGTGTCGGCGTCTTCGCCGACTGACCGGCGGCACGAAGGAGTCGGGGACCCTCAGTCGAGGGGCACGGACCCGCGCAGAGGATCCCGCAGGTCCGTCCCCCGCGCCAGCCAGCGCTCCTCCAGGGCCTGCGCCCCGTGCACCCGCTTCCACGCCGCCTCGTTCGACGTCATCGGCAGCAGCGGCAGGAACCGCACCGGGTCCATCGGCTCGTCCAGGTCCAGGTCCTCGACCAGGCCGCCGGACTCCGCCACCAGGACCGAGGTGAAGGGGGCGCCGGGCCAGAGCGGGTCGCCCACGTCCAGCGAGGCGCCGGGGGCCACGATCACGCCCTCGACCTGCGGGGTGGCGGCGAGCACCGCGAGCGGGCGCAGCACCTTGTCGGTGTCGGCGAGCCCGGCCCGCACGGTGAGGACGAGTTCCGCGCGCGGGCCCTTTACCGGATCGGCGAGCGCGGCGGTCGGATCGGCCATCGGCTGCGCGGACATCCCGAGGGTCGCGTACCGCACGAGATCGCCCTCGACGAAGCGGAGCACCTCGATCCGGTCCGTGCCGAGGAACGTCACCGCGGCGCGCGCGTCCGGTTCCCCCAGGGCCGTACGCAACCGGGCCTCGACCAGAGCAAGAACTTCTCCCATGGGTTGAGCATAAAGCGCGTATGGAACGGGCAAAGGACAGGATTGACCCTCTGTCGGCTGATAGCCTTGGCCGCTGGCCGGGAGTGCTGGATCCCCCGACCACTCGTCACACGTCATCCCCCACGGGGGACCGGCCGGAGGAGGTGGGGCTGCGATGGACCGAAGTCGGTCGGGCAGTACCAGCGGCTCTTCCGCCCCGCACCCCAGCCCGGTGCGCTTTTCCTCCCGGTGATTCCGGGTACGCGATTCCAGGACCGCGCGATCCTCCGGTCCGTACGGACCCGCGACCCCCTTCTCCGGCATCTCGCACGACGGAAGAGCACTTCGCCCTCGCTTGTCCGTAGCGAATGTCTGTAGCGAACGCCGTCACCGCGATCCTCCGGTGCCGCCCGCTTTGTGGACGACGTAGCTCCACGTCCCCATTCCGGGCTGTGCCACGCTCGCCGACGGCCTCTCCGTGAAGGAGCATGCCCATGTCGATGATCCGTGACCTGCGCGCCGCCGTCCGTCCGAGCCTGCGGCACCCCCTGCGCAAGACCCCCACCACGTACACCGCGTACGACCCCACCCGCGACCACTCGGCGTCCACCGCCGTCGTGGACTGCGCCGTCTACCGCGACGGGCGCCGGGCCGAGGACGACGAATGCCTGACCCCGCGCGGCGCGATGCGGCGCGTGCGGGAGAAGGGCGGCTTCGCCTGGATCGGCCTGCACGAGCCGACCGAGGCCGAATTCGCCGGCATCGCGGCCGAGTTCGGGCTGCACCCGCTCGCCGTCGAGGACGCCGTCCACGCCCACCAGCGGCCCAAGCTGGAGCGGTACGACGACACCCTCTTCACCGTCTTCAAGACGATCCACTACGTCGAGCACACCGAACTCACCGCGACCAGCGAGGTCGTCGAGACCGGCGAGGTCATGTGCTTCACCGGCCCCGACTTCGTCATCACCGTCCGGCACGGCGGCCAGGGCTCCCTGCGCAACCTGCGCCACCGCCTCCAGGGCGAGCCCGAGCTGCTGTGCAAGGGCCCCTCGGCCGTCCTGCACGCCATCGCGGACCACGTCGTCGACGGCTACATCGCGGTCGCCGACGCCGTCGAACTCGACATCGACCAGGTGGAGATCGACGTCTTCTCACCCGCCGTGAAGGGCTCCACGCGCGGCACGGACACCGGCCGGATCTACCAGCTCAAGCGCGAGGTCCTCGAGTTCAAGCGGGCCGTCACCCCGCTGCTCCGGCCGATGCAGCTGCTCAGCGAGCGGCCGATGCGGCTCGTGGACCCGGACATCCAGAAGTACTTCCGGGACGTCGCGGACCACCTCGCCCGCGTCCAGGAGCAGGTCGTCGGCTTCGACGAGCTGCTCAACTCGATCCTCCAGGCCAACCTGGCGCAGGCGACCGTCGCGCAGAACGAAGACATGCGCAAGATCACCTCGTGGGCGGCGATCGTCGCCGTCCCCACGGCGGTCTGCGGGGTGTACGGCATGAACTTCGACCACATGCCGGAGCTGCACTGGAAGTACGGCTACCCGATGGTGCTGACCGGCATCGTCGTGGTCTGCCTCACCATCCACCGCACCCTCAAGCGCAACGGCTGGCTGTAGCCCGGACCCGGGTGGATAGGCTGCGGCCATGACCGATCAGTCGCTCGGGCCCGCCCTCGTCGAGGAGGCCACCAAGAAGTCCGGCCTGGTGTGGGTGCGCGGCACCGGGCCCGCCCGCGCGCTCTGGCACGTCTGGCACGACGGCGCCGCGTTCGTCGTCGGCGACGGCCCCGGCGAGCAGCCGCTGCCGGGCCTGGTGGACGGCGGGACGGCCGAGGTGACGGTCCGCAGCAAGGACAAGGGTGGCCGGATCGTCGCCTGGACGGCCGCCGTGCGCGAGCTCGCCGCCGGTACGGAGGAGTGGGACGCGGCCGTCGCGGAGCTGAAGGGCAAGCGGCTCAACGCGCCCGACGGCGAGGCGATGCCGGGCCGCTGGGCGCGCGAGTGCCGGGTGGTGCGGCTGGACCCCCGGGAGATCGCCGCGGAGCTGCCGGACGGCTCCCTGGCGGCCGTACCGCTGCCGACGGGGGCCACGACCCGGCGTCCCGCGCCGGCCGCGCTCCCCCGGCTGCTCCTGAAGCGCCGCAAGCGCCGCTGAGAAGCCGGGGAGCCGGGAAGCCTGGAGCCGGGAAGCCGGGAGCCCGCTTCCCCCTCAGGCGCGGGGCAGCTGCTTGCCGTAGTCCACGGTCTCGTCCTTCGTCGGCGCGGCGAGCGGGAAGTCCTTGTTCCAGTCGGAGAGCATCACCACGCCCCCGCCGCCGCCCCGCGCGAACTGCACGGGGTACGGGGAGCCGTCCAGGGCCACGTCGAGGACGCCGCCCTCGCCGTCCGCGCCGCCCTTGACCTTGATCGTGCGGACCGCGCCGACCCGGGTGCGGTCGCCCTTGACCTTCTCGCCGTGCAGCCCGATCAGCCCGTCGAGCAGCGGCTTCATGTCGGTGAAGCCGCGCAGCTGCTTGTACGAGGGGTCGTCCTGCGGCACCTTCACGTACTTGCCGTCGAGCTTCTCGGCGGCCTCGGCGTCCGCCTTCGTCGGCTTGTCGTCGCCCTTGTCGTGGGACCAGAAGCCGGCGTCGGCCTTCAGGTAGAGCGTGTCCCCGACCCGCATCAGCTCGAAGGTGCTGTTCCTCGTCGTCACCGAACCGGTGGCGCCGCCCTGCTTGAGCCGCATGTTCAGCTTGAAGGTGCCGCCCTTGCTGACCAGGGTGCCGGCCAGGCGCACCGCCTTCGCCGCGTCCGCCACGGTCCGCGCCTCGCGCTCGATGTCGGGGGCGGCGAGCCGCCCGACCCCGTTGGTCCCCTCGTCCGGGTCGGCGGCGCAGGCCGTGAGCCCCGCCGTCAGTCCGGCGCAGAGCGCCAGGGGCACGACGGCCCCGCGGATACGCGATGACGGGGTGCGGACGGTCATCTGCGCTGCCTCTCGTGTCGTGCGGGCGTACGGCGCCGGGCCCCGGCCGGGCGGAAGGGCGGGGTCCGGTACCGCCGGCGGTACCGGGGGTTCCGGCTCCGGTACCGGGGTAACAGCAGACCGCAGCGTACCCGGGCCGGCCGGCGGCCCCCGCAGGCAGCCGTACGGAGGCACTGCCGGAGCGGGGCACAACGGCACGGGCTAGCCTGAACCGGTAGCGCTCCGCGATCACCGGCCGGGCGCTGCGAGGACTCGAATCGTGCGGCACCGAGGAGGCGCGTGGCATGGCGGCAGGCGCCCCCCGGATCTTCGTCTCCCACCTGGCGGGGGTTCCGGTCTTCGACCCCGTCGGCGACCAGGTCGGCCGGGTCAGCGACCTGGTGGCCATGCTGCGGGTCGGCCGCCGGCCCCCGCGCCTGCTCGGAATGGTCGTGGAGGTGCTGAGCCGCCGCCGGGTCTTCGTGCCGATGACCCGGATCACCGGCGTCGAGTCCGGGCAGGTCATCACCACCGGCGTGGTCAACATGCGCCGGTTCGAGCAGCGGCCCACCGAGCGGCTCGTCCTCGGCGAGCTCCTCGACCGGCGGGTCCGGCTCGTGGGGACCGACGGGCGGGAGGGCGAGGAGGTCACCGTCCTCGACGTCGCCATCCAGCAGCTGCCCGCCCGCCGCGACTGGGAGATCGACAAGGTCTTCGTCCGCAAGGGCAAGGGCGGGGCGCTGCGCCGCAAGGGCGAGACGCTGACCGTCGAGTGGTCGGCCGTCACCGGCTTCTCCCTGGAGGAGCACGGCCAGGGCGCCGAGAACCTGCTCGCCACCTTCGAGAAGCTGCGCCCGGCCGACCTGGCCAACGCGCTGCACCACCTCTCCCCCAAGCGGCGCGCCGAGGTGGCCGCGGCCCTCGACGACGACCGGCTGGCGGACGTCCTGGAGGAGCTGCCCGAGGACGACCAGATCGAGATCCTCGGCAAGCTGAAGGAGGAGCGCGCGGCCGACGTCCTGGAGGCGATGGATCCGGACGACGCGGCCGACCTGCTGTCCGAGCTGCCGGAGGAGGACCAGGAGCGGCTGCTGACCCTGATGCAGCCGGACGACGCGGCGGACGTACGCCGCCTCCTCGCGTACGAGGAGCGCACGGCGGGCGGTCTGATGACGACGGAGCCGATCGTGCTGCGGCCGGACGCGACCGTCGCGGACGCGCTGGCCCGGGTCCGCCAGCAGGACCTGTCCCCGGCGCTCGCCGCGCAGGTGTACGTGTGCCGGCCGCCGGACGAGACGCCGACCGGGAAGTACCTGGGCACGGTGCACTTCCAGCGGCTGCTGCGGGACCCGCCGTTCACCCTGGTCAGCTCGATCGTGGACAGCGACCTGCCGCCGCTCGGGCCGGACACCCCGCTGCCGGCCGTCACCAGCTACCTCGCCGCGTACAACATGGTCGCCGCGCCCGTCGTGGACGAGAGCGGTTCCCTGCTCGGCGCGGTGACCGTCGACGACGTGCTCGACCACCTGCTGCCGGACGACTGGCGCGAGACCGAGTTCCACGAGGAGGGGGCCGGGCATGGCCGCTGAACGCACGCAGGACCGCGAGCGGGACCGGGAGCGGTCCGTGCCCCGGATCCGGCTCGACCTGCCGCGCGAGCGGCGGGCCCGGTTGCTGCCGGAGTACGACCCCGAGGCCTTCGGGCGGATGTCGGAGCGGATCGCCCGCTTCCTGGGGACCGGGCGGTTCCTGGTCTGGATGACGCTGACGATCGTCGTCTGGGTGCTGTGGAACATCTTCGCGCCGGGGGCGCTGAAGTTCGACGAGTACCCGTTCATCTTCCTGACCCTCGCGCTGTCCCTCCAGGCCTCGTACGCGGCGCCGCTGATCCTGCTCGCCCAGAACCGGCAGGACGACCGGGACCGGGTCAACCTCGAACAGGACCGGAAGCAGAACGAGCGGTCGATCGCGGACACCGAGTACCTGACGCGGGAGATCGCGGCGCTGCGCATGGGCCTGGGCGAGGTCGCCACGCGCGACTGGATCCGCTCGGAGCTCCAGGACCTCCTGAAGGAGATGGAGGAGCGCCGGGATCTATTCCCGTCCGGCGGCGGCCGGGGAAGTGACGTACCCGACCGTTGACGGCCCTTTCATGGGGCGGTGGTCGGCGCCGTACCATCGTCGGTATGGCTACGGAAGACGCGGTGCTCGCGGCACTGGCGACGGTGAACGACCCTGAGATCAACAAGCCGATCACTGAGCTCGGCATGGTCAAGTCGGTGGAGATCGAACCGGACGGCAGGGTCGCCGTCACGGTCTACCTGACCGTCGCCGGATGCCCCATGCGCGACACCATCACCCAGCGGGTGACCGATGCCGTGTCCCGCGTCGAGGGCGTCACCGCCGTCGACGTGTCGCTGGACGTGATGGGCGACGAGCAGCGCAAGGAGCTGGCGGCGGCGCTGCGCGGCACCGGCGCCGAGCGCGAGGTGCCCTTCGCGAAGCCGGGCTCGCTGACCCGGGTGTACGCGGTGGCGTCCGGCAAGGGCGGCGTCGGCAAGTCGTCCGTGACCGTCAACCTGGCGGCCGCGATGGCCGCCGACGGGCTGAAGGTCGGCGTCGTGGACGCCGACATCTACGGCCACAGCGTGCCCCGGATGCTGGGCGCGGACGGGCGTCCGACCCAGGTCGAGAACATGATCATGCCGCCGTCGGCGAACGGCGTGAAGGTCATCTCGATCGGCATGTTCACCCCGGGCAACGCGCCGGTGGTGTGGCGCGGCCCGATGCTGCACCGCGCGCTCCAGCAGTTCCTCGCGGACGTGTACTGGGGCGACCTGGACGTCCTCCTGCTCGACCTGCCGCCGGGCACCGGCGACATCGCGATCTCGGTCGCGCAGCTCGTGCCGAACGCGGAGATCCTGGTCGTCACGACCCCGCAGCAGGCGGCGGCCGAGGTCGCCGAGCGGGCCGGTTCGATCGCCGTCCAGACGCACCAGAAGATCGTCGGCGTCGTGGAGAACATGGCGGGCCTGCCGTGTCCGCACTGCGACGAGATGGTGGACGTGTTCGGCACGGGCGGCGGCCAGAAGGTCGCGGACGGGCTGACGCAGACCACGGGCGCGACGGTCCCGGTCCTCGGCTCGATCCCGATCGACGTGCGGCTGCGCGAGGGCGGCGACGACGGCAGGCCGGTCGTCCTGTCCGACCCCGACTCCCCCGCCGGCGCGGCGCTCCGCGCCATCGCGGGCAAGCTGGGCGGCCGCCAGCGCGGCCTGTCGGGCATGAGCCTGGGCATCACGCCGCGCAACAAGTTCTGAGCGGTTCGCGAAGATCTGGGCGGTTCGCGAAATTCTGAGCCGTTCGTGAAGAGAGGAAGGGCGCCCCGGTTCGCCGGGGCGCCCTTCCGCCGTTTCCGCCGTCCTCAGGCGTACGCGTCGAGGTCCTTGATCTGCGAGAACCCGAGCCCGTACGCGCTCATCCCCCGCCCGTACGCCCCCAGGTGGACGCCCGCAGCCGAGCCGGCCAGGACCCAGCCGAACTCGGACTCGCGGTAGTGGAAGGGCACCGGCACCCCGTCCACGGGCAGCGAGAGCGTCGTCCAGGCGGGCCCGTCGAGGTCGTCGGCGAGCTCGAAGGCCGTCTCGGTCTGCTGGTCCAGCCAGTGGTCGCGGGTCACGTGGTCGAGCGAGGCCGGCCAGGTGTGGACGAGCAGTCCGGAGCCGGCCAGCCAGGCGGCGGAGGAGACCGTGGTGGCGTCGAGGACGCCCGTCCCGTCGCCGGTCCGCCGGACGGGGCTCGCCGCGACCGTCACGACGACGGCGAAACGCTCCTTCTCCGCCGCGCTCGCGTCCGACTTTATCGACGGCACGTCACCGTGCCCGGTCGATCCGTGCTGCACGCTGCCGTCGGCCGCCGTGCCGACCTGCATCAGCCGACGTGGCCCGGTGAACGCCTCGTCGAGGCCGTACCAGGCGAAGGGCGCCCGCAGGTAGCCCTCGTCGATCCGCCGGGCCGCGGGCGTGCCCTCCACCCGGCTCGTGGTCTCCATCTAGGCCGCCTCCTCGTTCCGTCAACAGAGCGAGGATAGCCACCGGGGCGCGCCGGATCGGTGACAGCCCGTCGTCAGGTCGCGTCGGAGTCGTACGGGGGCCGCTCGCCGGCGTCCGGCTTGTCCTGCTTCTTGAGGAGGTCCGGGGTGCCCGCCGGGGCGCCGCCGACCGGTGCTCCGGCGCCCGCCGAGCCGTTGACGGCGGGCAGGGTCTCGCGGCCGTGGACCGCGTCGGCGACCTCGTTCATCTCCTTCTTGAGGTCGAAGGTGCCGCGCAGCTCCCTCAGCTCCCGGAGGTCCTCGTTGCTCTCCATCTGCTTGCGGAGGAACGTCTTGGGGTTGAGGTCCTCGAACTCGAAGTCCTTGAACTCCGGCCCCAGCTCGCTGCGGATGTCGTTCTTCGCGCTGTCGGAGAACTCGCGGATCTTCCGGACGAAGCGGGAGACGTCCTGGATCACCTTCGGGAGCTTGTCCGGCCCGAAGACGAGCACGGCGAGGACGACGAGCGTCACCAGCTCGAGTGCGCCTATGTCGCTGAACACCTGATAGCTCCTTCACGCCGGTCCGGGGCCCGGTCCACGGTACCCGCCGAAACCGCCGGGCGGGTACCTCGTGGTGTCGGCCGCATGGCGCTCAGGTGCCCTGCGAGGAGCCGAGCGTCAGCGTCTTTGTCAGCTCTTTGCCGTCGCGGTCCAGGGTGAGCTCCAGGCGGTCGCCGGGGCGGTGGGCGCGGATCTTCACGATGAGCTCCTCGCCGTTGTGCACGCGCTGGCCGTCGACCTTGGTGATGACGTCGCCGGGGCGGAGTCCCGCCTTGGCGGCCGGGCCGCCGGGCGTGACGGAGGCGGTGCCGTCCTTGCCCTTCTCGCCGACGCGGGCGCCGTCGCCGTCGTACTGCATGTCGAGGCTCACGCCGATGACCGGGTGGGTGGCCTTCCCGGTCCTGATGAGCTCCTCGGCGACCCGCTTGCCCTGGTTGATCGGTATGGCGAAGCCGAGGCCGATGGAGCCGGGCTGGCTCGCGCCGCCGCCCTCGCCGTCGCCGCCGGAGCCGCCGGCCGCGCGGATCGCGCTGTTGATGCCGATGACCCGGGCCTTGGAGTCGAGGAGGGGACCGCCGGAGTTGCCGGGGTTGATGGGGGCGTCGGTCTGGAGCGCGTCGACGTAGCTGATGTCGCTGCCGTCGCCCTTCTCGCCGCCCGCGGTGATCGGGCGCTCCTTGGCGCTGATGATGCCGGAGGTGACGGTGTTGGAGAGGTCGAAGGGGGCGCCGATGGCGACGACGGGGTCCCCGACGCGCACGTTGTCGGAGTTGCCCAGCGGCAGGGGCTTGAGGCCGGAGACGCCGGTGACCTGGACGACGGCCAGGTCGTAGCCGGTGTCCTTGCCGACGAGCTTGGCACGGGCGGTCTCGCCGCTGGAGAAGGTCACCGAGATGTCGGCGGAGGACCGGGCCCCGTCCACGACGTGGTTGTTGGTGAGGATGTGGCCCTTGGTGTTCAGGACGAAGCCGGTGCCGGTGCCGGAGGAGCCGCTGCCCTTGACGTGCAGGGTGACCACGCCGGGCAGGGCGCTGGCGGCGATCCCGGCCACGCTGTCGGGGGCGCGGCCGGTGTCCTCGGCGGCGGCCTGGGGCAGCTCGACGGTGGTGAGCCCGCCGTTCCGCTCGACGTAGGCGCCGATCCCGCCGCCGATGACGCCGGTGAGCAGCGCGAAGACGAGCGCTCCCGCGACGGCGAGGCCCTTCCGGGACCTCTTCGCGGGCGCGGGCGGAAGCGCGGGACCGCCGACGCCCCAGGGGTCGTACTGCCCCCAGGGCGCGGGGCCCTGCGGCTGCGGCGGTACGGGGGGTACGGGGTGCCCGGGGCCCTGCTGGGGCGGTACGGGGCCGGGGAGGCGCTGCACGGGCGGCGCGGGCGCCCACGGGCCGGGCTCGCCGTAGGGCGGCGTCCGGTACTCGTCGGGGGCGTGCAGGGGCTGCGCCTGTGACGCCTGTGCCTGTGCCTGCGGCGCGGGGGCCGGGTCCGCCGGAGGCGCGGGGGGCGCGGAGACGGGCTCGGGCGCCGGGACCTGGGCCTGCTCCGGCACCTGGCCCCGGTCCTGGCCTTGGCCTTGGTCCATGTCCTGTCCCCGGTCCCGCTCCTGTCCCCGGTCCCGCTCCTGGCCCTGCGGGTCGCCCTTGGTCAGGACGACGGAGGGCGCGGGGGGCTGCTCGGCCGGGGCGGCCGGGGCGGCCGGGGCGGCCGCCACCGGCGGTTCCGGGGTCGCCTGCGGCTGCGGCGCGGGCAGGGGGAAGTCGCCCTCGCCGTCACCGGACGGAGGCGGCGAGGGTATCCGCGCCGCCTCCGGTGTGCTCGAAGGACGGCTCCACCAGTTCGGCTTCCCGTTGTTCATGCTCTCCCCGCAACCGCTGACCCGTCCGCGCCCCTGGATCGGGCGCGACTGTCCCTGGATTCAACCAGGTCGCGGGTCAACGGGGGGAGCCGAGAGGCGCGGTCGTCGGGCTCGGCGCCGGACTGGGTCCGGGGGCGAAGGCCGGCGGCAGGGCCGGTCCCGTCTGCCGGACGTACGGCGCGAGGGGGAGTAGGGATCGGGAAGGCGGGTACGAGAGGCCCACGGCGACCAGGGGCGGGGTGAAGGAGCGCGCCATCAACGGGACCGCGGCCGCCACGGGCGCCTGCGGGACCGCCGCGGGAGTGACCGCGGCGAGCGGCTCGGCGGCGACGGCCTGCGCGCCCGTGCGCTCGCCGGAACGCGTGCCGCGGCCGAGGGACGTGCTGCCCGTGCCGGTGCCGCCGGTGGCGGCGCGCAGCGGGGTGACCGCGCTGCCCGTGCCCTGGCCACCGCGCCCGCCCGCGTTCACCGACGCGTCCAGCGGCAGGGTGCCGCCGAGGGCGATGGCCGCGAACGAGACGGCGCTGGCCGCCGCGAAGGCGAAGCGCCGGCCCCGGCCGCCGGAGCCCGAGGGGCGGTCACCCACCTCGTGTATGCGGAAGCCGGTGACGGGCCGCACCGGGTGCGGGGTGACGACCGCCGCCGTGGCGAAGCCGTCCGACTTCAGCCCCCCGGCTCCCAGGAGCTCTTCGAGGGGGCTTTTCGGACCCCCCGTGCCCCTGAGGTCCCCCGGGTCTCCCGGGGCGCCGGGATCTCCCGACGGTCCACCGGGTCCTCCGGGAAGGCCCTGGAGCCGTGCGAGGAAGCCCTCGGAGGGCGGCGGGGGCGCGGCGGAGGCGAAGACGCTCTTCAGGGTGCGCTGCGCGTCGGCCTCGGCCTTGCAGCGGGCACAGGTCGCGAGGTGGGCGAGGACCCGCTCGCGGGCGTCGTGGCCCAGCTCGCCGTCGACGAGCGCGGCGAGCCGGTCCCCGAGGTGGTGCTCCGCGGGGGTCGGTGACGTGGGGAGTGTGCCGCTCACGCTGTGCCCGCCTCCCATCCGACGGAGGCGAGCGCACGCTCCGCCCGGGCCTCGGGCGAGCGGTGCTTGAGCGCCTTGCGAAGGTGGGAGCGCCCGCGGTGGATCCGGCTGCGGACGGTGCCGAGCTTCACGCCGAGGGTGGCGGCGATCTCCTCGTACGACAGTCCTTCGATGTCGCAGAGGACGACGGCCGCGCGGAACTCGGGCGCGAGGGTGTCGAGGGCCTGCTGCACGTCGGCGTCGAAGTGCGTGTCGTTGAAGGCCTGCTGCGGCGAGGGCTCGCGGCTGGGCAGCCGCTCGGCGGCGTCGTCGGCGAGCGCGTCGAAGCGGATGCGCTGCTTGCGGCGGACCATGTCGAGGAAGAGGTTGGTGGTGATGCGGTGGAGCCAGCCCTCGAAGGTGCCCGGGGTGTACGTCGACAGCGAGCGGAAGACGCGGACGAAGACCTCCTGGGTCAGGTCCTCGGCGTCGTGCTGGTTGCCCGTGAGGCGGTAGGCGAGGCGGTAGACCCGGCCACTGTGCGTGCTGACGATCTCCTCCCACGTGGGAGGGGTCCACGCCTGCGATTCCGCATCCGATGCGAAGGTCGCGGTGGTGGGTGCGGAGTCGGCGGTGCGGAAACGGTCAGCGGTGTCGGTCACGGATTTCGGCTCACCCGCCGACCTGAGAAGACGCCGAAGCACTCCTCCCCGATCCACAGGCGCAGCCGCACCTCCCCTGTCGGCTCTGGTGGTGTCCAGTGGAGCCCCTACCATAGCCACCTCGCCCGTTAGTTCCGGATAAGAATCTTTACGCGAATTTGGAACCGGCTCGCCCGGCTGCCTCCGTCGCGTCCCTCCCCTGGTGAACGCCCGGTCCCATCTGCGGGTTCCCGCCGGCAGCGGATACAGTCACCGTTGCGTCAACTACGGGGACAGGAGAGGGCCATTACCGCCAACCGGCAGACGAGCTGGGCGTTCGCCGACGCCTTTGTCGCCGAGGACGAAGCACTGCGCTGGGCCCGCGAGCGGGCCCTGGAGGCGGGCTTCCCCTCGGTGTCGCCGGGCACCGGCGGGGCGCTGCGCCTGCTCGCCGCGACGGCGGACGCCAAGGCGGTGGCGGAGATCGGCACCGGCACGGGCGTGTCGGGCATCTATCTGCTGCTCGGGATGCGGCCGGACGGGGTCCTGACGACGGTGGACCTCCAGCCGGAGCGGCAGCAGCTGGCGAAGACGGCCTTCCGGGCTGCGGGCTTCGCGGGCAACCGGGCCCGGTTCATCCCCGGCCGCGCCCTGGACGTGCTGCCCCGGCTCGCGGACGGCGGGTACGACCTCGTGTTCTGCGACGGCGACCGGCTCGAGTACCTGGACTACCTCGCTGAATCGTTGCGCCTGCTGCGACCTGGGGGTCTGGTCTGCTTCGAGGGCGTCTTCGCGGACGGCCGGACGATCGACTCGTCGGCGCAGCCGGCGGAGGTGCAGCGGGTGCGCGAGCTGCTGCGCGCGGTGCGGGAGAGCCAGGACCTGGTGCCCTCGCTGCTGCCGGTGGGCGACGGCCTGCTGTGCGCGGTGCGCCGCGGCTGACCGGAGCCGTACAGCCGGCCGTACACGCCGTGGGGGTACGGAGACACCGCTGCCCCGGCACGGCGGACCGTACCGGGGCAGCGGCGGAAAGCGTGGAGAGAGGGTCAGCCGACGACCTTCTTGAGTGCGTCGCCCAGCGCCTCGGCCTCGTCCGGGGTCAGCTCGACGACAAGCCGACCGCCGCCTTCGAGCGGAACGCGCATGACGATGCCCCGCCCCTCCTTGGTCACCTCGAGCGGGCCGTCACCCGTCCGCGGCTTCATGGCCGCCATGCTTGTTCCCCTTCCTGAAACCAGCCCATAGACAACCGGGCAGCTCCTTGATGTGGAGCACGCGTCACCGGCTTCGAACACATTGCTTCCAGGTCATTATCCCGCATGGCAGGACCCGATGACCAACATCGAATGGCATCGCTTGCGCAACGCGCTCTCTCATAACCCCACATTTCGGCGATCGGCCTGCGATACTTCGCCGCCCGGCGTCCGGCGGGACCCCCTCGTTCTTTGACGCAGCTCACATGTGCGACGGGGGTGATCTCCGCCATGCTGTGCTGGTCAACCACGCGACGAGGCGGAGGAAACCCATGGCCGACACGGTGCTGTACGAGGTGAGCGACGGGCTCGCCACCATCACGCTCAACCGGCCCGAGGCCATGAACGCGCTGAACGTGGCGGCCAAGGTCGCCCTCCGGGACGCGGCGGAGACGGCCGCGTCGGACCCCGCCGTACGGGCGGTGCTGCTCACCGCGGCCGGGGACCGGGCGTTCTGCGTCGGGCAGGACCTGAAGGAGCACGTGGGGCTGCTCCTGGCGGACCAGGAGTCCGGCACGCGCGAGACCATGAACACGGTCCGCGACCACTACAACCCGATCGTCCGGGCCTTCGCCGGGATGCGGAAGCCGGTGGTGGCGGGCGTGAACGGCGTCGCGGCCGGGGCCGGCTTCGGCTTCGCCCTCGCGGCGGACTACCGGGTGGTCGCCGAGACGGCCTCCTTCAACACCTCCTTCGCGGGCGTGGCGCTGACCGCCGACTCGGGCGTGTCCTGGACCCTGCCGCGCCTGATCGGCGCGAGCCGCGCCTCCGACCTGCTGCTCTTCCCGCGCTCGATCAGCGCCCGGGAGGCGTACGAGCTGGGCATCGCGAACCGTCTGGTCCCGGCCGCCGACCTGGCCGCCGAGGCCGAGAAGACCGCCCGGAAGCTCGCGGAGGGCCCGACGGTGGCGTACGCGGCCCTGAAGGAGTCCCTCGCGTACGGCGCCGACCACTCGCTCTCCGAGGCCCTCGGCAAGGAGGAGGAGCTCCAGAACCTGGCGGGCGCGTCGGAGGACCACACCATCGCGGTCCGCGCCTTCGTCGCCAAGGAGAAGCCGGTGTACCTGGGGCGCTAGGAGGCGTCCTGCGGGGCGGCGAGGCGGCCGCCCCGGGCCACGCAGTCCTCCAGGTGGTCGTCGACGAGCCCGCAGGCCTGCATCAGGGCGTAGGCCGTGGTGGGGCCGACGAAGCGGACGCCGCGCTTCTTGAGGGCCTTGGACAGGGCCGTGGACGCGTCGGTGACCGCCGGGACGTCCGCGAGCGTGCGCGGGACCGGGCGGGCCGCCGGGTCGGGCGCGTGGGACCAGATCAGGGCGTCGAGCTCGCCCGGGTCCCAGCCGGCGAGCAGCTTCGCGTTGGCGAGGGTGGCGTCGATCTTGGCCCGGTTGCGGATGATGCCCGCGTCCAGGAGGAGCCGCTCGCGGTCCTCGTCGCCGAAGGCGGCGACGGCCGCGATGCCGAAGCCGGCGAACGCGCGCCGGAAGCCCTCGCGGCGGCGCAGGATCGTGATCCAGGACAGGCCCGACTGGAAGGCCTCCAGGCAGAGCCGCTCGAAGAGGGCGTCGTCGCCGTGGACCGGGCGGCCCCACTCCTCGTCGTGGTACGCCACGTAGTCCTCGGCCGACAGGCCCCAGGGACAGCGCGCGAGGCCGTCCGGGCCGGTGACCGTCCCGCCGGCCGTCACGGGCGGTCGTCCTCGCCGCCGGAGGCGGGCCCGGGAGCGCGGCCGGGCCCGGAGGCCGGTCCGAAGCCGGGGGCCGGGCCGAAGCCGGGGCCGTCGCCCGCGCCCGTGAGCGCCTCCTCCAGCTCGGCGATCCGGGCGTCCCGCTCGGCGAGTTCGGCGCCGAGGCGGACCAGGACGTCGTCCACGTCGGCCATCCGGTAGCCCCGGGCGGCGACGGGGAGGCGGAGCGCCTCGACGTCGGCGCGGTCGACGGGCCGGGTGACCGGCAGGGGGTCGACGAGCTGCTCGGGCGCCACGTCGGGCAGCACCTCGCTGTCGCCGCCGCCGACCACGGCCAGGGTCACCGCGGCCACGACCACGACCATCGTGATGAGCAGAAACCAGAACACCTGCGCGCCTCTTCCCGGAGTGGAAACCGTCCGGTGCCGATCGTGCCATGCGTCACCGACGGTTAGGGTCGCAGGCGAACGGACGCGAGGGAGGACAAAAGGGATGCTGCGCTTGGGACGGCGTGAATTCGGGCCGCACGAGCCGGTGGTCATGGCGATCGTGAACCGGACGCCGGACTCCTTCTACGACCGGGGCGCGACCTTCCTGGACGAGCCGGCGCTCGCCCGGGTCGAGCGCGCCGTGGCCGAGGGGGCGGCGATCGTGGACATCGGCGGGGTGAAGGCGGGCCCCGGCGAGGAGGTGACGGCCGAGGAGGAGGCGCGGCGCACGGTCGGTTTCGTCGCCGAGGTCCGCAGGCGCCACCCGGACGTGGTGATCAGCGTGGACACCTGGCGGGCGGACGTCGGCGAGGCGGTCTGCGAGGCCGGCGCGGACGTCCTGAACGACGCGTGGGGCGGGGTCGACCCCCGGCTCGCGGAGGTGGCGGCGAAGTACGGGGCGGGGCTCGTCTGCACGCACGCGGGCGGCGCGGAGCCCCGGACCCGGCCGCACCGGGTGGAGTACGAGGACGTGATGGCCGACGTCCTGCGGGTGACCGTGGGGCTCGCGGAGCGGGCGGCGGCGCTGGGGGTGCGCCGGGACGCGATCATGATCGACCCGGGGCACGACTTCGGGAAGAACACCCGGCACAGCCTGGAGGCGACCCGGCGGCTCGGCGAGATGGCGGAGACGGGCTGGCCGGTGCTGGTGTCCCTGTCGAACAAGGACTTCGTGGGCGAGACCCTGGACCGCCCGGTGCGGGAGCGGCTGCTGGGCACCCTGGCGACGACGGCGGTGTCCGCGTGGCTGGGGGCCCGGGTGTACCGGGTGCACGAGGTCGCGGAGACGAAGCAGGTCCTGGACATGGTGGCGTCCATCGCGGGCCACCGCCCGCCGGCCGTGGCGCGGCGCGGGCTGGCGTAGCCCCTCCCGTACGGCCTCCGGAGAAGCGAGAGGGGGCGCCGCGGTGCGGCGCCCCCCGTAAGCGGACCGGTCCTACTTGCCGGTCTCCTTGCTCACCAGCGCCACCGCCTCCTCCACGTCGTCCGTGACGTGGAAGAGCAGCAGGTCCTGCTCCGCGGCCTTGCCGCCCGCGACGACCGCGTCGCGCAGCCAGTCGACGAGGCCCTTCCAGTACTCCGTCCCGAAGAGGACGATCGGGAAGCGGGTGACCTTGCGGGTCTGCACCAGGGTGAGCGCCTCGAAGAGCTCGTCCAGGGTGCCGAGGCCGCCGGGCAGGACGACGAACCCCTGGGCGTACTTCACGAACATCGTCTTCCTGACGAAGAAGTACCGGAAGTTCATGCCGATGTCGACGTACGGGTTGAGGCCCTGCTCGAAGGGCAGCTCGATGCCGAGGCCCACCGAGACGCCCTTGGCCTCGCTGGCCCCCTTGTTGGCCGCCTCCATGGCGCCCGGGCCGCCGCCCGTGATGACCGCGAAGCCCGCCTCGACGAGCGCCCGGCCGAGCCGCACGCCCGCCTCGTACTCGGGCGAGTCCGGCTTGGTGCGGGCCGAGCCGAAGACGCTGATCGCGCTCGGCAGTTCGGCGAGGGCGCCGAAGCCCTCGACGAACTCGGACTGGATGCGCATGACCCGCCAGGGGTCGGTGTGCACCCACTCCGAGTCACCCTCGGTGTCGAGCAGCCGCTGGTCCGCCGTGCCCGGCTGGACCTGGTCCCTGCGCCTGAGCACCGGGCCCTGACGCTGCTCCTCGGGCTTCGCCACTCCCTCGGGAATGCCCATGGCCTGCTCCCTCCGCCGATCGGCGGCCCGCCGTGGACCGCCAACTGATCTTCTGGTCCGGTCAGGGTAGGACGACACAGGTGACGAAACGCGAAATTACGGAAGTCGGGCGGTCAGCCAGTCGCGGAGACGTGCCTCGCAGTGGTGGATCCGCTCGACGACGACGTGCTCGTCCCGCTTGTGCGCGTACATGGGATCGCCCGGCCCGTAGTTGACGGCGGGGACGCCGAGGGCGCTGAAGCGGGAGACGTCGGTCCAGCCGAACTTGGGGTGCGCGCTGCCGCCGACGGCCTTCATGAAGGCCTCCGCGGCGGGGTGGGAGAGGCCGGGCAGGGCGCCGGGGCTCTCGTCGTCGACGACCAGCTCGGCGATGTCGCAGTCGGCGAAGACCTCGCGGACGTGGGCCAGGGCCTCGGCCGGGGAGCGGTCGGGCGCGTACCGGTAGTTGACGGTGACGGTGCAGGCGTCGGGGATGACGTTGGTGGCGACGCCGCCCGCGATCGCCACGGCGTTGAGGCCCTCGTGGTACTCCAGGCCGTCGATGACCGGCTTGCGCGGCTCGTAGGCGGCGAGGCGGGCGAGGATCGGGGCGGCGGCGTGGACGGCGTTGGAGCCCATCCAGGAGCGGGCGGAGTGGGCGCGCTCGCCGGCGGTGTGCAGGACGACCCGGAGGGTGCCCTGGCAGCCGCCCTCGACCTGGCCGTCGGAGGGTTCGAGGAGGACCGCGAAGTCGCCCTCCAGCCACTCGGGGTGCGCGGCGGCGATCTTCCCGAGGCCGTTGAGGTCGGCGGCGACCTCCTCGTTGTCGTAGAAGACGAAGGTGAGGTCACGGTTGGGCTCGGGGACGGTGGCGGCGATCCGGAGCTGGACGGCGACGCCGGACTTCATGTCGGAGGTGCCGCAGCCCCACAGGACGCCGTCCCCGTCGAGCCGCGAGGGCACGTTGTCGGCGATCGGGACGGTGTCGATGTGGCCGGCGAGCACGACCCGCTCCGCGCGGCCGAGCGTCGTGCGGGCCACGACGTTGTTGCCGTACCGGTCGACGGTGAGGTGCGGCAGGGCGCGCAGGGCCCGCTCGATCGCGTCCGCGAGGGGCCGCTCGGTCCCGCTGACGGACGGGAAGTCGACGAGGGCGGCGGTGAGCGCGGCCCCGTCCAGGGACAGGTCGAGGGGGGCGTCGAGCGGGGTGATGTCAGCCATATGCCGACCCTAACCCGGCCTCCAGTACGGTGGGCCCGTGTCCGAGCCCATCCGCCCCGCCCGCCGTGGCCGCCTCGCCCGCTCCGCGGCCGCCCTCGCCGTGCTCCTCGGCCTTGCCTCGTACGTCGGTCTCCATCAGATGACCGGCAGCAAGGGCACTCCCCGGTGCAGCGTGGGCAGCGGCGACCACCGGTACGAGTTCACTCCGGAGCAGGCGTCCAACGCGGCGACGATCTCGGCCGTGGGCACCACCCGGGGGCTGCCGGAGCGGGCGGTGACGATCGCGCTCGCGACGGCGCTCCAGGAGTCGGCGCTGCGGAACATCGGGTACGGCGACCGGGACTCGCTCGGCCTCTTCCAGCAGCGTCCCTCGATGGGGTGGGGGACGCCGGAGCAGATCATGGACCCGGTGTACTCGGCGGGGAGGTTCTACGCGGGCCTGGAGAAGGTCCCGGGGTACTCGCGGCTGCCGCTGACGGTGGCGGCGCAGAAGGTGCAGAAGAGCGGTTTCCCGCAGGCGTACGCGAAGCACGAGCCGGACGCCGCGCTGCTCGCCGCCGCCCTGACGGGCCGGACGCCGGCCGGGCTCTCCTGCACGGCGAACCCGGAGGAGGGCCGGCCGGGCGATCCGCGGAAGGTGCGCGCGGAGCTGATACGGGCCTTCGGCGAGAAGGCGGCCCCGACGGCGGTGACCGGCGGTCCGAGCGCGGGCCGGTCGGCGGCGGAGCCCCCGGTGCTCGTGGTGCCGGTGCGGCCGGTGGCGGGCGCGGGGGCCGGCGCGGACGAGCGGCGCGGCTGGGAGCTGGCGCAGTGGGCGGTGGCGCGGGCGGAGGGCCTGCGCATCACGGAGGTCTCGTACGGGGACCGGGTCTGGCGCGCGGGCGAGGCCCTCGGCGGCTGGTCGAAGCCCTCGGGCGCCCCGGCGGCGGGCGGCGAGTCCGTCCGCATCCGGCTGGCGCGGTAGCCGGAACCTCCCGCACGGCCGTTCCCCCCCTCACCCGCCCGTGGCACGGCCCGGGTCCGGAGCGCGGGGAATTCGGCACGTCTTCGGAGCGCATTTCCGGGGTGTCGTTCCCACCCCTCAATCCCCTTGCCCCACAAGGGAAGTGACGGTTCGCCAGATGCCCCCGCGATGACGCCTTCGTCCATTTTCCTCCCCGCCCGACAATAGGACGCATTGCCAATTCTTTACCTTCGACCGCCGCAACCTCTCCCTCCCCGGAGCCGGTTGTCACTGCGTCCGAACGCACACGTCGCACCTCGTCGAAGGAGCACCATGTCCCTCCCCCTGACCCGCCGGATCGCCCGCGCCGCCCTCATCCTCGCGGCCGGAGCAGCCCCCGTGGTCGGTGCGGCCGGCTCCGCGAGCGCCCTCGACCACGGCCTCGCGCCGACCGGCGCCCTGGGCACCCTGTCCGCCCTGGACTCCGCCGAGGCGGGCGGCACCGTCGACAGCGCCTCGCGGACCACCACCGGCGTCGTCGGCGAGGCCGGCGAGGCCGCCGCCCCGGTCGCCCAGAAGGTCGCGGGCGACACCGCCGGCAGCGCGGGCGAGGCCCTCGGCAAGACCGCCGGCGCGGCCGCCGAGAGCACCGAGGCCCCGGCCGGCGGCGCCCTGGGCGGCGGCCTCGGCGGCCTGCCGACCGGCCAGACGCTGGGCGGCCTGCCCCTCGGCGGCTGACCTCCGCACGGAACGCCGGAAGGGCCCGGGGAGCGCGCGTCGCTCCCCGGGCCCTTCCGTGTGCCGTTTCCGGTCAGCCCAGGCGCTTGACGGCCGCCTCGACCCGCTCGTCGGTCGCCGTGAACGCCACCCGCACGAACCGCTCCCCGGCCTCGCCGTAGAAGTCGCCGGGCGCCACCAGGATCCCCTTCTCCGCCAGGTACGCCACGGTCTCCCAGCACGGCTCGTCCCGGGTCGCCCACAGGTACAGGCTCGCCTCGCTGTGCTCGATCCGGAAGCCGTGCGCCTCCAGGGCCGCCCGGAGCGCCGCCCGCCGGGCCGCGTACCGCCCGCGCTGCTCGGCCACGTGCGCGTCGTCGCCGAGCGCCGCGACCGTCGCCGCCTGGACCGGGGCGGCGGTCATCATGCCGCCGTGCTTGCGGATCTGGAGCAGCTCGCCCAGCACGGCCGGGTCGCCCGCGACGAACGCGGCCCGGTAGCCGGCCAGGTTGGAGCGCTTGGAGAGCGAGTGGACGGCGACGATCCCCTCGTACGAACCGCCGTTGACGTCCGGGTGCAGGACGGAGACCGGGTCGGCCTCCCAGCCCAGCTCCAGGTAGCACTCGTCGGAGAAGACCAGGATCCCGTGCTCGCGCGCCCAGGCCACGATCCGGGTCAGCTCCTCCTTGCCGAGGACCTTCCCGGTCGGGTTGGACGGGGAGTTGAGCCAGAGCAGCCTGACCGCGGCCGGGTCGAGGTCGGCCACCGGGTCGTCGTAGACGACGGGGGTCGCGCCGCAGAGCCGCGCGCCGACCTCGTACGTCGGGTAGGCCAGGCGCGGGTAGGCGACCGCGTCCCCCGGGCCGAGCCCGAGCTGCGTCGGCAGCCAGGCCACCAGCTCCTTGGAGCCGACCACCGGGAGGACGTTCTCGTGGACGAACCCGACCGCGCCGAGGCGCCGCTCGCACCAGCCGGTGAGCGCGTCCCGCAGCGCCGGGGTCCCCCACACCGTCGGATAGCCCGGCGAGTCCGCCGCCGCCACCAGGGCCTCCCGGATCAGCGCGGGGACCGGGTCGACGGGCGTGCCGACGGACAGGTCCACGATCCCGTCCGGGTGCGCCAGGGCCGTCTTCTTGTACGGCTCCAGCTTGTCCCAGGGGAAGACGGGAAGGCGCGAGGAGACTGCGCTCACGGATTGGCTCACTTCCTCGTAGGGGCGCGTGCGGGCCCGTACGGACTGGTGGACTCGGACCGGCTGTCGGGGGAAACGCGTCGGCCCCGCACGGCGCTCGACGCCGTACGGGACCGGATGCGGTCGATCAGCCGTTCTGCGGCGGCAGGGCGGCGACGAAGGGGTGGTCGCGCTCGATCTCGCCGAGCTTGGAGGCACCACCGGGCGAACCGAGCTCGTCGAAGAACTCGACGTTCGCCTTGTAGTAGTCCTTCCACTCCTCCGGAGTGTCGTCCTCGTAGAAGATCGCCTCGACCGGGCAAACCGGCTCACAGGCCCCGCAGTCGACGCATTCGTCCGGGTGGATGTACAAGGACCTCTTGCCCTCGTAGATGCAGTCGACGGGGCACTCCTCGATGCACGCCTTGTCCTTGACGTCGACACAAGGCTGCGCGATGACGTAGGTCACGCTGTCGTTCCTCCTCGATAGGGCTGGTCTGCGCGGGAGCGCGGCGTCGTCGATGCCCGCACCTAGTATCTCCGTTCTCGGGGGCGATCCGAACAGGAGGGGTGGAGAAGCAGTGGAATTCACCGGCGGTGGGCGCCTTGAGATCCGTGTCACCAGCGCTGACGTGGGAAAACG
The DNA here is from genome assembly GCF_044754545.1 of Streptomyces sp. NPDC093071. Taxonomy (NCBI): domain Bacteria; kingdom Bacillati; phylum Actinomycetota; class Actinomycetes; order Kitasatosporales; family Streptomycetaceae; genus Streptomyces; species Streptomyces sp. NPDC093071. The sequence continues at coordinate 211,839 of NZ_JBIVPH010000009.1, forward strand.
TGTCTCCGTTCGGTACGTGACCGACTCGGGCGAGGCGGGCGGCATGTTCACCGACGCGGTCGGGGTTCTCACATCATGGGACGGTGGCGTGCTGCTGATCACACGAAGGAGCGGCGAGGCCGTCCGGATCGCGGAATCCCGCCTGGTGGCGGGCAAGGTCGTGCCCGCCGCGCCGGCCCGCCGGCGGGGTCCCTCGGCCACCTTCCCGGAGCTGGCGCGGGCCACCGCGCGCGCGTGGGAGCCGGTCGAGAGCGAGGCGCTCGGAGAGTGGGTCCTGCGTGCCTCGTTCCAGGAGGTGCCGCCCGAAGGGCGTCCTGGAGGGGCGGTGGCCGGGCGACGGGTGGGATTCACCCGGCGGGCCAACTCCGTGCTCCCCCTGGGCGATCCGGGGCTGCCGGTCGCCGAGGCGCTGGCGCGCGTGCGGGAGTGGTACGCGGACCGGGGGCTGCCCGCGTACGTCCAGGCCGCGACCGGCGCCGAGGGCACCCAGGAACTGCTCTGCGCCGAGCTCGAACGGCTCGGCTGGCGGCGCGAGGTGTCCGCCGAGGTGCGGATCGCGGCGCTCGCCCCGATCGGGGACCAGGACGCCGACGTGTCCGCCGTCCGCCTCTCCCGCACCGCCGACGAGGGGTGGCTGCGCCGCTACCGGAACGTCACGGAGCCGGGCCCGGCGGCGCGGGCGGTCCTCGCCTCCGGCCCGAGCGTGTGGTTCGCGTCCGCGGCGGGCGCGGACGGGGTGCCGGCGGCCGTCGGCCGCTGCGTCGTCGACGGGCGCTGGGCCGGCTTCATGGCCGTCGAGGTCGACCCGGACCTGCGGCGCCGGGGCCTGGCCACGTCCGTGATGACCGCGCTCGCCCGCCGGGCCCTGGACGAGGGCGCGTCGGCGGCCTGGCTCCAGGTGGAGGCCGGGAACGACGGCGCGCGGGCGCTGTACGACGGCATGGGCTTCGCGCCCCACCACCACTACCACCACTACCGGCGGGCGGAGTCGTGACGCGGGAGGACCCCCTCGGCGACCCGGCCGACGACCCGGAGGACGAGGCCCCCGGGCCGCCCGACTGGCGGCGGGAGTTCGCCGAGGAGGCGCGGGCCGAACGGCCCGACCTCGCGCGGCTCTGCCTGCTCATCGGGGCGGTGGCCGACCCCGCCGTCACCCGGCACGACCTCGACGCGGCCGAGATCGAACTCGACCGGCTCGCCGGGCTCGTCCCGTACACGACCCGGGTCACCGGCGACTGGGCGGCCGCGCTGGCCGCGCTCCTCGGCCGCCGCGAGGGGTTCGAGGGCGTGCCCGCCGACTACCAGCGCCTGGAGTCCTCGCTGCTCCACGAGGTGCTGCGGCGGCGCCGGGGGCTGCCGATCCTGCTCTCGGTGGTGTGGATGGAGGTCGCCCGCCGGGCCGGGGCGCCGGTGTACGGGCTCGGGCTGCCCGGCCACTTCGTCGTCGGCTTCGGCGACCCGGCCGACCTGGACCTCGCGGACCCGTTCGCGGGCGGGCGGGCCATGACGGGCGCGGACGCCGAGCTGCTGGTGACGAGCGCGACCGGCGAGGCGCTCGACCGCTCGATGCTCCGGCCGGCCGAGCCCGGTGCGATCGTGCTGCGCGTCCTCAACAACATCCGCGCCTGGGCGGCCCCCCGCCCCGAGCGCTCCGGCGTCGCCCTGTGGGCGGTCGAGCTCGCCCTGCTGCTCCCCTCCCACCCGGCGAGGCTCCGCTACGAGCGCGCCGAGCTGCTGGTGCGGCGCGGGGACTTCCTGACGGGCGCGGTGGAGATGGAGGCGTACGCGCAGGTCATGGACGCGGTGGACCCGGAGGCGGCGACCACGATCCGACGCCGGGCGCTGGCGGCACGGGCCCGGCTGAACTGAGGCCCACCCGGCGGGCAGAGGCCCGCGAACGGTCGTGGGGGGGGGGGGGGGGGCCCCCCCCCCCCCCCCCCCCCGGGGCCCCGGGGGCGCCCCCCCCCCCCCCCCCCCCGCCCCCCCCCGGGGGGGGGGGGGGGGGGGGGGGGGGGGGGGGGGGGGGGGGGGGGGGGGGGGCGGGGGGGGCGCGGCCGGGGGCCCGGGGGGGGGGGCGGGGGCGGCGGGGGGGGGGGGGGCGCGGGCGCCCCCCCCCCCCCCCCACGACCGTTCGTTCCCGGGCGGTCGGCCCCGGCCGGTCAGCCCTGGCCGGACAGGTCGATCGTCTTCGTCCGCTCGGCGGGCGTCTTGCCGAGCAGCGCGTCGCGCATCACGAAGGCCACGTCGTCGGCGGAGACCTCGTGCTTGGTGCCGTCGCCCTTGGTGATCATGATGCCCTCGAAGGCGCCGTCCAGGAGCCGCTCGATCGCCTTCTTGTCGTAGACCTCGACCAGCCGGCCGTCGACGGCCTTCATGGAGAGGATCTGCGGCAGCGACCGCGCCGGGCCGAACTGGATCTCCTTGCCGCCCGCCCTGATCGTGATCCGGTCGGACATCGCGGGCTCCGCGAACTCCTTCATGGCCCGGTCCAGCTCGGCCTTGGTGACCGACGGCTGGCGGGACGTGACCGGCAGCTCGACCAGGTTGCTCCGCCCCGTCTCGACCTGGGCGCGGAAGGCGTCCTTGACCGAGAACATCGCGCGGCGGACGTCCAGGCCCTTGCCGGGCTTGCCCTCGACCGGGGTCACCTTGTTCGGCGCGAAGAGGATCGTGCCCTCGGTCGCCGAGCCGGAGGTGCCCGCCAGGTCGGTCAGGGCGACGGCGAGCTTCTCGTCGTCGACCGGGAAGACCGGCTTGGCGACCCGCTCGCCGCCGAAGAGGGAGCCGATGACCGAGACGGGGTTGTAGTCGCTGCCCGCGGCGCCCCGGACGGTCTCCTGGCTGTCGAGGGACAGGCCCGCCCGGTCCGGCGGCAGCTGGACCTTCTTGCCCGCGACGGAGAGCTGGAGCGGGGCCTGGGCGCGCTTGCCGAGGGCCTTCTCCAGCTTGTTGACGGCCTCCTCCTTCGTGCCGCCGCCGATGTCCACGCCGAGCACCGTGGTGCCCTTGGGGACGTCGGAGTGGTTGAGGAGCAGTCCCGCGCCGTAGGCGATGCCGAGGAGGCCGACGACTCCGGCGCCGAGGAGGACCAGCTTGGAGCGGCCCTTCTTCGCCGGGGCCCGGCCCGCCGGGGGCGCCTGGCGCGCGGCCGGGGCGGGAGCGGGGGCCGGGGCCGGCCGCTCCTCGATCCTCGGGGTGAGGTCCGGGCGGGCCGCCGTCGGCGGGACGACGGGGATGCCGCTGGTGAGCGTGTCGCCGGAGACGTGACCGCCGCCCCCGGCCGCCGGGCCGCCCGGGCCGGGGCCACGGCCGGGACCGGGCGCCGGGGCGGGCTGCTGGGGCGTCAGGACCGCGGTGTCGTCGGACAGGCGGGGGGCGCCGCCGGGGAACGGGGAACCCGCGCCCGGACCGCCCGGACCGCCCGGAGCGCCCGGACCGCCCGGAGCGCCCGGACCGCCCGGAGCGCCCGGACCGCCCGGAGCGCCCGGACCGCCGTGACCCTGCCCCGGGCCCTGCGGCTGTCCCTGGCCCAGGCCCTGGCCCGGGAAGGGACCCTGGCCCGCGCCGCCGGGGCCGCCGAGCGAGGCGATGCCGCTGGCCGGGCCGGTGGTCGGACCGGTCGGAGCCGCCGGACCCCCGTGGACGGGCGTGCCGCCGGCCGGGGTGCCGTCGTACAGGGGGGTGCCACCGGCGGGAGTGCCGTCGTACTGCGGCACGCCGCCCGCGGGGGTCCCGTCGTAGCGCGGCACGCCACCGGCGGGGGTGCCGTCGTAGCGCGGAGTGCCGCCCGCCGGGGTCCCGTCGTACGCCGGGGTGCCGCCCGCCGGCGTGCCGGTCTCGTAGAGCGGGTTGTCGGGGACGGGGCCGGGGCCGGGCTGGGTGACCGGGCGGCTCGACGGGGTGCTGCCGACCGTCGGGACGCCCGAGGTCGCGGAGCCCGCGAAGCCCGTGCCCGGGGCGTCAGGGCCGGGAGCCGTCCGCCTCGGGCCCGGCGCGGGGGCCGGGGACGGCGCGGGAGCCGGAGCGGGCGCCGGCGCGGGCGCGGAGGACTTGCGGGGGGCGAACCAGTCGCTCGTCTCCTTCGCCTTCGGAGCGGCCTCCTCGGCCCTCGGCGGCTCCGGGGCCGCCACCGGCTCGGGCTCCGGCTCCACGGCGGGGGCGGGCTCCGGCTCGGGCTCCGGGGCGGGCGTCTCGTTGACCGTCTTGCGGACCACGACCGGCGGAATCGGACGCGAACCCGGGATGTTGATCCGGATCCGGGTCGTCAGCGTCGTCTCGGTCTTGGGCTCCTCCGGCGGCGCGGACGCGGCGGCGGTCTCCTCCGGCGCGTCCTGCGAGGGGTGGAGCGACGGATACTGGCGGGAACCGTACGGCGGGGTGCCCGAGGGGTATGCGGCTCCACCGCGCCCCTGGGCGCCGGAGGACGAACTGTCAGTCTCTCGACCAGTTTCACGACTCAAAGCAGGATCTCCCGGTTGGCTCCACCGCCCGCTCTTGCTGATGCTCGTGTGCTCGTGTGACCCGGGCGGTTCGGCGGCGCGCACCACCATACTGGCCGCCGCCGTCACGCACCCGACCCCCGGGCCGCCGACGACGGGCAATCCGGCCGAAGTCGGGACGTCTCCGACCTCAAGTCCTCCTGCTCACCGGGCCGGACGCGGCAGCCGGGCCAGCGTGGTGCACATCACAGCGATGCCCATGCCCCCGAAGAGGAAGAGCAGCTCGCCGACGCCCCCGCCGAACACCCCGTCGCCCTCGGGGCGTCCGAAGCTGAGCAGGACGACGGCGACGAGCCAGCCGCCGCCCGCGGCGGCCACGCCGATCTGGGTGCCGGTGGCGCGCAGCCCGCCGTAGAAGAGGCCGGCGGCGGCGAGGAGCGCCAGGAGCAGGCCGGCGGGGAGCCAGGCGGCCTGGACGAGGGCCCCGGCGGTCCCGACGAGGAGGCCGAGGACGAACAGGAGGCCGTACCAGACGTATCGGGCGGTACGGGAGACGGGGAAGCCGTCCGGCGCGGCGGCCGGGCGGCCGGGGGCGGCGGAGCGGTCGGGGCGGTCCGACGAGGCGGCGCGCCCGCGCGGCAGCGGGTTCGACGAGGGCTTCGGGGAGGGCTTCGGGGAGGAAGAGGAGGGGCTCACGCGGTCACCCCCGCGAAGAGGTCCGTCTCGCGCTCGCCCTCGGGGGCTCCGGGGACGCCCCGGACCAGCTCGTAGTACTCGGTGGTGAGGATCGGCTGCCCGAGGTCGTTGGAGAGGGCGAAGAAGGGCCCGTCGACCGCGACTTGGGTGGCGTGCGCGGCCATCGCGGCGGCCTTGCGGGCCGCCTGCTCCGGGGTCGCGGCGATCTCGGCGGTGATCCGGTCCCCGGCGACGACGCCCGGGACGTCGGTGACGTCCGCGACCGCCGAGAAGGCGGAGCCCTCGGCGCGCAGCCGGGCGAGGCCGGCCTCGGCGACGGGGCGAGGGACGCGGTTCCAGTAGACCTTGGCGATCGTGTGGGCCGGGCCGAGGTCGGGGCGGAAGGCCGGGTCGGCGGCCAGTTCGGCGGCGCGGGTGGCGACCCGGTGGGCCTGGATGTGGTCGGGGTGGCCGTAGCCGCCGTCGGGGTCGTAGGTGACCAGGACCTGCGGGCGGGTCTCGCGGACGACCTCGACGAGGTGTGCGGCGGCGGTGTCGACGTCCGTGCTCCAGAAGGCGCCGTCCCGGCCGTTCTGCTCGGCGCCCATCATCCCCGAGTCGCGGAAGCGTCCCGGGCCGCCGAGGAAGCGGTGGTCGGTGACGCCCAGCTCGGCCATCGCGGCCGCGAGTTCGCCGACGCGGTGCGGGCCGAGCCGGTCCTCCCGGTCCGGGGCCAGGTGGGCGAGGCCGGGCGGGATGACCTCGCCCTCCTCGCCGAGCGTGCAGGTGACGAGGGTGACGAGGGCGCCCTCGGCCGCGTACCTGGCCATGGTGACGCCGTTGTTGATCGACTCGTCGTCCGGGTGCGCGTGCACCAGCAGCAGACGGCGGGCGGGGAGATCGGACATGCCCCCACCCTACGAGACCCCGCGCGGCCGGACCGGGAGGAGGCCCCGGGTCCGGGGGCTCAGAACTTGAGGCCGCCGATCATGCCCGCCACGTTGGTCGTGAGGGTGCTGATGGACGGGGCGATGGACGAGCTCGCCAGGTAGAAGCCCAGGAGGGCACAGACCGCCGCATGTCCGGCCTTCAGTCCGGATTTCCGGATCAGAAGGAAGACGACGATCGCCAGCAGCACCACCACGGAGATCGAGAGTGCCACGGCGGTTCACCTCCACACTTCTCGGTCGGACTTCTTCGGTCGGTTCGCCCGGAGCGGTTCGGGCATGGAGCAGAGAGCATGTGCCAGACGGATGCATACCCACCCAGCGCTACGGATCATAACTATCCGTGCCATCGCATCGATCGGCGGACGGAGGCACGAGGGGGGCGCACAGCGCTAGTTTCGGCCTCATGACCTCGTCTCGACAGCGGTCCGCCGCACCCTCGGCCGGACTCTCCTTCCCCCGCCAGCAGGCCAGGACCCAGCGCTTCGCCCTGGGAGTCCCGCGCGGCTTCTCGGTCTCCCCCGACGGGGAGCGCGTGGTGTTCGTCAGATCCGGCTCCGGCACGGACCGTTCGCACCGGCTCTGGGTGCTCGACCTGCCCCGGGACGGCGCGCCGGCCGAGCGGGTGGCCGCCGACCCGGAGGCGCTGCTCGCGGGCGCGGAGGAGGAGTTGTCCCCGCGGGAGCGGGCGCGCCGGGAGCGGAGCCGGGAGGGCTCCTCCGGGATCGTGGCGTACGCGGTGGACGCGGCCGTGGAGTTGGCGGCGTTCGCCCTGTCGGGGCGGCTGTTCGCGGCGGAGCTGCGGGCGGGGACGGCGCGGGAGCTGCCGGTGCCGGGCCCGGTGATCGACCCGCGCCCCTCGCCGGACGGGCGGCTCGTGGCGTACGCGGCGGAGGGCGCGCTGCGGGTGGTGGGCGCGGACGGCTCGGACGACCGGGAGCTGGCCGGCCCGGAGGACCCGCACGTCTCCTACGGATTGGCCGAATTCATCGCCTCGGAGGAGATGGGGCGGTATCGCGGCCACTGGTGGTCCCCGGACTCGGACCGGCTGCTCGTGGCGCGGGTGGACGACCGGGCGGTGCGGGGCTGGTGGATCGCGGACCCGGCGCACCCGGAGCGGGAGCCGCAGCGGGTGGGCTACCCGGCGGCGGGGACGGACAACGCGGAGGTGCGGCTGTTCCTCGTGGGCCTCGACGGGTCCCGTACGGAGGTGGCGTGGGACCGGGAGCGGTACCCGTACCTGGCGCGGGTGCACTGGTCGGCGGCCGGGCCGCCGCTGCTGCTCGTCCAGACCCGGGAGCAGCGGGAGCAGGCGCACCTGGCGGTGGACCCGGCGACCGGGGCGACCTCGGTCGTACGGGTGGAGGAGGACCCGGCGTGGCTGGAGCTGCTCCCGGGGGTGCCGGCGTGGAGCGCGGACGGGCGGCTCGTCCGGATCGCGGACGTCGCGGACGGCGGCTCCGACGTGGACACGGGCGACGGCGGGACGCGGGTCCTGGCCGTCGGGGACCGGGTCCTCACCGACGGGCGGCTGCACGTCCGGGCGGTGCTCGACGCCGGTCCGGACGACCTCCTCGTGTCGGCCTCGGCGGGTACGGGCGCGGCGGCGCCGGAGACCGGCGAGATCCATGTGTACCGGGTGACGGAGGAGGGCGCCGAGCGGGTGTCCGGGGGCGTCGGCGTGCACGGCGCGGTGCGCGCGGGGGCGGTGACCGTCCTGGTGTCGGCGCGCCCGGACGAGCCGGGGAGCACGGCGCGGGTGCTGCGGGACGGCGAACCGGTCGCGGTGGTCGCCTCGTACGCGCAGCAGCCGGTGATCACCGCCCGGCCCCGGCTCACGGAGGCCGGGGCCCGGCGCATCCCGTGCGCGGTGCTGCTGCCCTCGGGGTACGCGGAGGGCGACGGGCCGCTGCCGGTCCTGATGGACCCGTACGGCGGCCCGCACGGGCAGCGGGTGGTGGCCGCGCACCATCCGCACCTGACGTCCCAGTGGTTCGCCGACCAGGGCTTCGCGGTGGTCGTGGCGGACGGGCGCGGCACGCCGGGCCGCTCCCCCGCCTGGGAGAAGGCGATCCTGCGCGACCTGACGCCGACGCTCGACGACCAGGTGGAGGCGCTGCACGCGCTCGCCGGGCGCTTCCCGCTCGACCTGGGCCGGGTGGCGGTCCGGGGCTGGTCGTACGGCGGCTATCTGGCGGCCCGGGCGGTGCTGCGGCGGCCGGACGTCTTCCACGCGGCCGTCGTCGGGGCGCCGGTGACGGACTGGCGGCTCTACGACACCCACTACACGGAGCGGTACCTCGGGACCCCGCAGGACGACCCTGAGGTGTACGCGGCGCAGTCGCTGCTCACCGACGACGGGCTGTCGTCCCCGGAGGTGCCGGCGCGGCCGATGATGATCGTGCACGGCCTCGCGGACGACAACGTGGTGGTGGGGCACGCGCTGCGGCTCTCCTCCGCGCTGCTCGCGGCGGGCCGGCCGCACGAGGTGCTGCCGCTGTCGGGGGTGACGCACATGACGCCGCAGGAGCAGGTGGCGGAGAACCTGCTCCTGCTCCAGGTGGACTTCCTGAAGCGGTCCCTCGGGCTCGACCGGGGCTGAGGGCGAGACGGATAGCGGGGCCGGGACCGGGCCGGTTCACCAGCCGGGCGGCCGGGGGTGCGGCGGGGGCGGCGGCAGCGCCCCCGCCGGCGGGTACGGGGCGGGCGCGGCGGCGGGGGCGCCGCGCCCGGCCAGGAGGACCAGGACGACGAGGCCCGCGAGCAGTCCGAGGACGGAGGTGAGGACGTCCGCCCGGTGCGGGCCGGGGAGGTCCGCGAGCTGGACGAGCGTTCCGTACCGGAGGGCCCCCGCCGTCCCCGCGAGCCCGCCCGCGGCCAGGAACGCCCCGGCGAGCAGCCCGAAGGCGCGGGCGTGGCGGGCCCGCGCGACGGCGGAGGCGGCGGCCGTGGCGTACAGCGCGACGAGGACCGCCGACAGCCAGCCGGGCGGGGGCGCGAGGGTGGCCTTGACGACGGACCGGCCGCCGGTGAACCGGTCGACGGTGATCTCCGCGGGCAGCCGGACGCCCCAGTACAGCTCCCAGACGGTGACGGTGACGGCGGCGGCCGCGAGGAGGACCCCGGCGGTGACGGCGGGGCCGGTGCGGGGGCGGCCGGGCAGCGGCTCGTACGGGGTGTCCGCCGGGCGGCGGCCGACGGCGGCCACGAGGACGAGGCCGGCGGCGAGGGCCAGTTCGAGGAGGGCGGTGACGAGGGCCCCGCTCCCGGGCGCCCAGAGGCCGGGCAGGCGCAGGGCGAGGGTGGCGGTGCCGGTGGCGGCGAGCGCGGAGGCGGCGTGCCGCGAGCGGAGGGCGGCGACGGCGGTGGCCGCGGAGGCGACGAGGAGCACCGGGTCGGCCAGGGAGGTGGCGGCCCGGCCCCGGGCCAGGAAGAACCGGTCCCCGGCCCAGTACCACGCGAGGTCGGCGGGCGCGCCGAGCGCGGCGAGGTCCTTGAGGATCCACACGGCGGCGACGAGGACGAGGGCGCCGCAGAGGGCGGCGCCGGTGAGTCGTGCCGGTCGTGTCACAGTCACGGCTTCGATACTCACGGTCGCGACCGGCCGAAACAAGCGGTTCCGGATATCCGGAGGGGCGGGGTGGCCGGCCGGGGCGCTCGGTGCGTCCCGGCCGGCCCACGGCACCCGCACGGCCGTACGGTGTGCAGCCTGCCGTGTCCGTATATCGGAGCCGAGTCGGGCGGGTTGCCCCGGTGTTAAGGGGTGCCGGGGGGCGGGGGGTCCGTCTCCGGGGGGTCCGTCTCCGGGTTCTCGTCGTCCGGGCGGAGGAGGTGGCTGCCGCCCGGGGGCGGCGGGGCGCCCTTCTCCAGGTCCGGGGCGCCGGCCCCCGGCGTGTCCTCCGGCTTCTCCAGGACCGCCCGGTGCTCCTCGGCCACCACGTGCTTCTCCTCCGCGAAGTGGCAGGCCGAGTCGTGGCGGGCCGGGCTGTCGGTGAGGCGGAAGACGGCCGGGACCGCCAGGAGGGGGACCTCCTGGGCGCAGCGCTCCCGGGCCTTCCAGCAGCGGGTGCGGAAGCGGCAGCCGGAGGGGATGTCGGCCGGGGAGGGCACGTCGCCGGTGAGGATGATCCGCTCGCGGTGGGCGCGGGCCTCGGGGTCGGGGACGGGGACGGCGGAGAGCAGCGCCTGTGTGTAGGGGTGGGTGGGGTGGTCGTAGATCTGCGCGTCGGTGCCGATCTCGACGATCCGGCCGAGGTACATGACGCCGACCCGGTCGGAGATGTGCCGCACGATGGACAGGTCGTGGGCGATGAAGACGTACGACAGGGAGAACTCGGACTGGAGCTGTTCGAGGAGGTTGACGACCTGGGCCTGGACGGAGACGTCGAGGGCCGAGACGGGTTCGTCCGCGACGATGACCTCGGGCTGGAGGGCGAGGCCGCGGGCGATGCCGATGCGCTGGCGCTGGCCGCCGGAGAACTGGTGCGGATAGCGGTTGATGTACTCGGGGTTGAGGCCGACGACGTCCAGGAGGTCCTGGACCTTGCGGCGCCGGTCGCCCTTGGGCGCGACCTCGGGGTGGATCTCGTACGGCTCGCCGATGATGTCGCCGACCGTCATGCGCGGGTTGAGCGAGGTGTACGGGTCCTGGAACACCATCTGGATGTTGCGGCGGACGGCCTTCAGGGCGCGCGCGGAGAGCTTGGTGATGTCCTCGCCCTTGTAGCGGATGGTGCCGGAGGTGGGCCGCTCCAGGTTGACCAGCATCTTCGCGACGGTCGACTTGCCGCAGCCGGACTCGCCGACGATGCCGAGGGTCTCGCCGGCGACGAGGTCGAAGTCGACCCCGTCGACGGCCTTGACGGCGCCGACCTGCTTCTTGAAGAGGATGCCCTGGGTCAGCGGGTAGTGCTTGTGGAGGTCCCGGACTTCGAGAATCGCCTCAGCCATGGAGGCACTCCTTCCAGAAGTGGCAGGCGCTGGCGCGCGGCACCGGGGACTCGGTCACCTCGTACAGCGGGGGCTCGTCGGTCCGGCAGACGTCCTGGGCCATCGGACAGCGCGGGTTGAAGGCGCAGCCGGGCGGGATGTGCAGCAGGTTGGGCGGCAGGCCCTTGATCGCGTACAGCTCCTGGCCCTTCTGGTCCAGGCGCGGGATCGATTCGAGGAGGCCCTTGGTGTAGGGGTGGGCGGGGGCCTTGTAGATCTCGTGGACGGGGGCCTGTTCGACGATCCGGCCCGCGTACATCACGGCGATCTTGTCGGCCACGTCGGCGACGACGCCGAGGTCGTGGGTGATGAGGATGAGCCCCATGTTGAGCTCGCGCTGGAGCTCCGCGAGCAGGTCCATGACCTGGGCCTGGACGGTGACGTCGAGGGCGGTGGTGGGCTCGTCCGCGATGATCAGTTCGGGTTCGAGGGCGAGCGCCATGGCGATCATGATGCGCTGGCGCATACCGCCGGAGAACTGGTGGGGGTACTGGCCGACGCGTTCCTTGGCGGCGGGGATGCGGACCCGGTCCATCAGCTCGACGGCCTTGGCCCGGGAGTCCTTGCGGGACATGCCCCGGTGGACCTGGAACATCTCGCCGAGCTGGTCGCCGACGCTGAGGACGGGGTTGAGGGAGGAGAGCGCGTCCTGGAAGACCATCGCCATCTTGGCGCCCCGGATCTTGCGCCGCTCGTCCTCCTTGAGCTTCAGGAGGTCCTGGCCCTGGAAGAGGATCTCGCCCCGGGTGATCCTCCCCGGGGGGATGTCGAGGATGCCCATGACGGCCTGGGCGGTGACGGACTTGCCGGAGCCGGACTCGCCGAGGACGGCGAGGGTCTCCCCCGCGTCGACGGAGTAGTCGACGCCGTTGACCGCCTTGGCCACCCCGTCCCGGGTGTGGAACTCCACGTGCAGGTCGCGCACTTCGAGCAGCATGGATCCCTACCTCAGCTTGGGGTCGAGGGCGTCGCGGACGGCGTCGCCGAGCATGATGAAGGCGAGCACCGTGACGGCCAGCGCGCCGGCCGGCCAGAGCAGCATGTGCGGGGCGTTGCGGATGTACGGCGAGGCCGCGGAGATGTCGATGCCCCAGGAGACGGTGGGGGGCTTGAGGCCGACGCCGAGGAAGGAGAGCGTGGCCTCCAGGGAGATGTACGTGCCGAGGGCGATGGTGGCGACGACGATCACGGGGGCCACGGCGTTGGGCGTGATGTGCCTCAGCAGCATCCGGGAGTTGGAGGCGCCGAGCGCGCGGGCGGCCTGCACGTAGTCGTTCTGCTTGGCGGTGATGACGGAGCCGCGGGCGATGCGGGAGATCTGCGGCCAGCCGAGCAGCACCATGAAGCCGATGACGGGCCAGACGGTGTTGTTGCTGACGACGGAGAGGAGGACCAGGCCGCCGAGGACGACGGGGATGGCGAAGAAGATGTCGGTGATCCGGGAGAGGAAGCCGTCCCAGGCGCCGCCGTAGAAGCCGGCGAGGCCGCCGAGGACGGAGCCGAGGAGGGTCACGCCGAGGGTGGAGAGGACGCCGACCTCGATGGAGGCCCTGGCTCCGTAGACCGTGCGGGTGTAGACGTCGCAGCCCTGGCCGTTGAAGCCGAAGGGGTGGCCGGGCTGGGAGCCCTCCTGGGCCTTGGAGAGGTCGCAGTCCAGCGGGTTGCCACTGGCGATGAGCTGCGGCCAGATCGCGATGACCACCAGGAAGAGGATGACCAGGCCGGAGATGATGAAGACCGGGTTCCGGCGCAGGTCGTGCCAGGCGTCGGACCAGAGGGAGCGGGCCTTCTTGTCGGGGCCGGTGCCGTCGGGGCCGCCGGGAGCCTTCTCCAGGGTCTCGGCCTCGGACATCGCGAGGTCGGTGGCGCCGCCGGCCCCGGTGGAGGCGATGGCCGACCCTTCGTCGTGGTGCTCGGGCATCTCAGGCATAGCGGATCCTCGGGTCAAGGACGGCGTACAGGAGGTCGACGAGCAGGTTGGCCACCAGGAAGACCAGGACGAGGACGGTCACGAAGCCGACCACGGTCTGGGTGTTCTGGCGGAGGATGCCCTGGTAGAGCTGGTAGCCGACCCCGTGGATGTTGAAGATCCGCTCGGTGACGATGGCGCCGCCCATGAGGGCGCCGACGTCGGTGCCGATGAAGGTGACCACGGGGATGAGGCTGTTGCGCAGCAGGTGCCGGGTGATGACCCGGTGGCGGGGCAGGCCCTTGGCGACGGCGGTGCGGACGTAGTCGGCGCGCTTGTTCTCGGCGATCGAGGTCCGGGTGAGCCGGGTGACGTAGGCGAGCGACACGGAGGCGAGGACCAGGCCGGGGACGATCAGTTCGTCGAAGGTGGCGTCGGAGGAGACCGAGGGGTCGATCCACTTCCACTTGACGCCGAAGAGGAGCTGGACGAGCAGGCCGGTGACGAAGGTGGGGACGGAGATGACGACCAGGGTGAGCAGCAGCACCGTGGTGTCGACGGGCCGGCCGCGCTTGAGGCCGGTGAGGACGCCGAGGCTGATGCCGATGACGATCTCGAAGAGGATCGCGACGATGGTGAGGCGGATGGTGACCGGGAAGGCGTTGGCCATCAGCTCGGTGACCTCCTGGCCGTTGAAGGCCGTGCCGAAGTCCCCGGTGAAGACGTTGCCCATGTAGGTCAGGTATTGCTGCCAGACCGGCTTGTCGAGGCCGAACTCCTTCTTGAGCTGGGCGGCGGTCGCCGGGTCGCACTGGCGGTCGCCGCACAGTCCGGCGACGGGGTCGCCCATCACGTTCACCATCAGGAAGATCAGCAGCGTGGCGCCGAAGAAGACCGGGATCATCTGCAGCAGTCGCCGGATCACGTATCGACCCATGGGGGACTCCGGGGGTTGGCTCCGGGAAGGGATGCGGGAAGGCGTACGGCCCGGCGCGGAGGTCCGCGGGCCGGGCCGTGTGCCGTCGGCCTTGCTACGGCGTCAGTTCACCTTGATCTGGTCGTAGACCGGGACGCTGAAGGGGTTCAGGGTCACGTTGCTCACGCGCTCCGAGTAGCCGGCGCTGCCGTTCTGGTACCAGAGCGGGAGGGCGCCCATGTCGTCGCGGAGGACCTCCTCGGCCTGCTGGAAGATCCCGACGGCCTTGGCGGTGTCGGCCTCGGCGTTGGCCTGGTTCACCAGCTTGTCGAACTCGGGGTTCGTCCACTTGCCGTCGTTGGACGAGGCGTTGGTGTAGTACAGCGGCTGGAGGAAGTTCTGGATGAGCGGGTAGTCCATCTGCCAGCCGGCGCGGAACGGGCCGGTGAGCTTCTGCGTGGTGACCTGGTTGCGGTAGTCGGCGAAGGTGCCGACGGGGTTGCCGACGCAGGCGCGGTCGTTGCCGAGGGCGCGGTTGATGGAGTTGCAGACCGCGTCCACCCACTCCTTGTGGCTGCCGGTGTCGGCGTTGTACGAGATCTTCATGGTGCCGCCGGGGATGCCGCCGCCCTCGGCGACCAGCTTCTTCGCCTCGGCCGGGTCGTACGTGCAGAGGTCGCCGCAGACGTCCTTGAAGCCGCCCTCCTCGCCGAGGACGGGCGAGGTCCAGTCGACGGCGGGGGTGCGGGTCTTCTGGAAGATCGTCTCGGTGATCTGGTTCCGGTCGATCGCCCGTGACAGGCCCTGGCGGAGCTTCTCCTGGCCGGGCTTGTTCCAGTTCGGGTCGTAGAACGGGAAGGAGAGGGTCTGGATGATGCCGGCGGGCACGTTGATGTACCGGTCGCCGAGGTCGGCCTCGACGTTCTTGAGCTGGGCGGCGGGGACGTCGTCGACGAGGTCGAGGTTGCCGGCGATCAGGTCGGTGTAGGCGGTGTTGTTGTCGGTGTAGACCTTCAGGGTCACGCCGCCGTTCTGCGCCTTGTCGCTGCCGGGGTAGGCGTCCCACTTCTTCAGGACCATCTGGGACCCCTTGGAGTAGGAGTCGATGGTGTACGGGCCGTTGCCGACGGGCTTCGAGAGCCAGCCGGCGTGGTCGCTGAAGAAGGACTGGGGCAGCGGGGCGAAGGCCGCGTAGCCGAGGGTGACGGGCCAGGTGGAGAACTTCTGGGTGAGCTTGACCGTGAAGGTGCGGTCCCCGGTGACCTTGAGGCCGGACATGGTCTCGGCGGTGGGCTGGCCCTTCTCGGGGTGGACCTGGTCGTAGCCCTCGATCTGGCCGAAGAAGTAGGCGTTCTTCTGGTTGTTCTTCAGGTGGGCGCCGTAGTTCCAGGCGTCGACGAAGGACTTGGCGGTGACCTTCTCGCCGTTGGAGAAGGTCCAGCCGTCCTTGACGGTGACGGTGAAGTTGGTGGAGTCGGTGGTGTCGATCTTCTCGGCGAGCATGTCCTTGGCCTCGCCGGTCTTGGGGTCGTACTGCTTGAGCCCCCGGAAGATCATGGACAGGACCTTGCCGCCCTGGACCTCGTTGGTGTTGGCGGGCTCCAGCGGGTTCTGCGGGTCTCCCCACGAGGAGGACACGACGCCGTCGGCCCCTCCGCCGCCGCCGCCGCTGTCACCGCCGCCGCAGGCGGTCGCCGCGAGGGCGACGGCGGTGGCCAGAGCGGCCCACTTGGCGTGCGTGGCTCCGCGCATGGAGTGCCTCCCGTATGTACCGATTCGCACTGAGAGCCCCAATATCACCCCGCATCAGTACGCCTGCACGTTCTCCGCGCCCATCAGTGCGACGGCGGGGGCGCGCGAAAACGGCCGGCTCCCGGCGCCGGGGGGCGCCGGGAGCCGGCCGTGGAGAACCGCGCGGGGTGTCAGTGCACCGGGACGACCTGCTTCTCCTCGGCGAAGTGGCACGCCGAGAAGTGGGCGGCCGGGGTGTCCTGGCCCTGGAAGTGCGCCGGCACCGCGAGGAGCGGGACCTCCTGGGCGCACCGCTCCTGCGCCTTCCAGCAGCGGGTGCGGAAGCTGCAGCCCGACGGCGGGTTCGCCGGCGAGGGGACGTCACCGGTGAGGATGATCCGCTCGCGGTGCGCGCGGGCCTCCGGGTCCGGCACCGGCACCGCGGAGAGCAGCGCCTGGGTGTACGGGTGCGTCGGGTGCTCGTAGATCTCGGTGTCCGTACCGATCTCGGCCATCTTGCCGAGGTACATGACGCCGACGCGGTCCGAGATGTGCCGGACGATCGACAGGTCGTGCGCGATGAAGAGGTAGGAGAGGTTGAACTCGTCCTGGAGCTTCTCCATCAGGTTGATGACCTGGGCCTGGACGGAGACGTCCAGGGCCGAGACCGGCTCGTCGCAGATGATGATCTCGGGGTTGAGCGCGAGGCCGCGGGCGATGCCGATGCGCTGGCGCTGACCGCCGGAGAACTGGTGCGGGTACCGGTTGATGTACTCCGGGTTCAGACCGACGACGTCCAGGAGCTCCTGCACCTTGCGGCGCCGGTCGCCCTTCGGGGCCACCTCGGGGTGGATGTCGAAGGGCTCGCCGATGATGTCGCCGACCGTCATGCGCGGGTTGAGCGAGGTGTACGGGTCCTGGAACACCATCTGGATGTTCCGGCGGACCGCCTTCAGCGCGCGCCCGGACAGCTTGGTGATGTCCTGGCCCTTGTAGAAGACCTCGCCCGCGGTGGCCCGCTCCAGGTTCATCAGGAGCTTGGCGACCGTGGACTTGCCGCAGCCGGACTCGCCCACGATGCCGAGGGTCTCGCCCTGGTAGAGGTCGAAGGAGACCCCGTCCACGGCCTTGACCGCGCCGACCTGCTTCTTGAAGAGGATGCCCTGCGTCAGCGGGAAGTGCTTCTTCAGACCGCGCACCTGGAGGATCGGCTCGCCGCGGACCACGGGGGCCTCGATGGCGGCGACCAGGGCCTCTTCGTTGGCGGCGGCCACGGCCTCGTCGTTCTTGCCGATGTCAGCCATGGATCGTCTCCTTCCAGAAGTGGCAGGCGCTCTTGCGGCCCGGGAGGTCCGTGCCGTCCCGCTCGGTGACCGGCGTCAGGGCCGGGATCTCCGTGCGGCAGATGTCGTCGGCCTTGGGGCAGCGCGGGTTGAAGGCGCAGCCGGTGGGCACGCGGAGCAGGTTGGGCGGCAGGCCCTTGATCGCGTAGAGCTCCTGGCCCTTCTGGTCCAGGCGCGGGATCGAGTCGAGCAGACCCCGGGTGTACGGGTGGGCCGGGCGCTTGTACAGCTCGTGCACGGGCGCCTGCTCGACGATCCGGCCGGCGTACATCACGGCGATCTTGTCCGCGACGTCGGCGACGACGCCGAGGTCGTGGGTGATCAGGATCAGGCCCATGTTGTATTCCTGCTGGAGCTCCGCGAGGAGGTCCATGACCTGGGCCTGGACGGTCACGTCGAGAGCCGTGGTGGGCTCGTCGGCGATGATCAGGTCCGGCTCCAGGGCCAGCGCCATGGCGATCATGATGCGCTGGCGCATACCGCCGGAGAACTGGTGGGGGTAGTCGGAGACCCGGGCCTTGGCGGCCGGGATCTTGACCTTGTCCATCAGCTCGATGGCCTTGGTCCTGGCGTCCTTCTTGGACAGGCCCTGGTGGACCCGGAACATCTCGCCGAGCTGGTAGCCGACGTTGAGGACCGGGTTCAGGGAGGACAGCGCGTCCTGGAAGATCATCGCGATCTTGCGGCCGCGGATCTTCCGGCGCTCCTCCTCGGACATCTTCAGCATGTCCTGGCCGCGGAACAGGATCTCGCCCTGCGGAATCCTGCCCGGGGGCATGTCGAGGATGCCCATGATGGCCTGGGCGGTGACGGACTTGCCGGAGCCGGACTCGCCGAGGACGGCGAGGGTCTCGCCGGCGTTCACCGAGTAGTTGACGCCGTTGACCGCCTTGGCCACGCCGTCACGGGTGTGGAACTCCACGTGCAGGTCGCGGACTTCGAGCAGCGGGCCGGTGCCGGACCCGTCGCGCGGCGCCGGGACGGCCGCGGTCTTGTCGATGATGCTCATCTTTTACGCCCTCCTCAGCGCAGCTTGGGGTCGAGGGCGTTGCGGACGGCTTCGCCGAGCATGATGAACGCCAGAACGGTGAGGCTCAGCATGATCGACGGGTACAGCAGGATGTGCTGCGACGTACGGATCGCCTGAACACCCGCGGAGATGTCGACACCCCACGAGACGGTCGGGGCGGCGAGGCCGAGCCCCAGGTAGGACAGGGTCGCCTCGGCGGAGATGTAGCCGCCGAGGGCGATGGTGGCGACGACGATCACCGGGGCCATGGCGTTCGGCAGGATGTGCCGGAAGAGGATCCGGCCCGTGCCGGCGCCGAGCGCCTTGGCGGCGTGGACGTAGTCGGCCTGCTTGACCGTGATCACGGCACCGCGCATGACGCGAGCCATCTGCGTCCAGCCGAGGAAGGCGAGGGCGAAGACGACGACCCAGACGGTGCGCTCGACGAAGGCCTGGAGGACGACCATCGCGCCGAGCAGGAAGGGGATGCCGAAGAAGACGTCGGTGAGGCGGGAGAGGACCGCGTCCACCCAGCCGCCGAAGTAACCGGCGATCATGCCCATGGCGCCGCCGACGACGGTGACGATCAGGGTGACGCAGACGCCGACGATGATCGAGGCACGGGTGCCGTAGATCAGGCGGGCGTAGACGGAGCGGCCCTGGATGTCGTAGCCGAGCCAGCCGGGCGAGCCGATGTTGCCGAGCTCGGGCTTCCCGACGTAGTGCTTGACGAGGTCGCCGGCCGTGGGCGAGGCGCTGGTGAACATCCCCGGGAACGCCGCGATGAGCAGCAGGAAGAAGATCAGCACCGACGACACGAGGAAGTACGGGTTGCGGCGCAGGTCGCGCCAGGCGTCGCCCCAGAGCGAGCGGGGCTTCTCCGGCTTGCCCTGCGGGGCGGGCGCGGCCGCCGGGGAGGCGGCTACGGCGTCCGGCGCCGTGGCGGCGGCGGTCTTGGTCACGTCAGGCATACCGGATCCTCGGGTCCAGGACCGCGTACAGCAGGTCGATGAGCAGGCTGGTGATCAGGTAGACGACCACCAGGACGGTGACGAGACCGACGAGGGTGCTGCCCTCGCGGCGGCTGATCGACTCGTAGATCAGACCACCGACACCCTTGACGTTGAAGATGCCTTCGGTGACGACCGCGCCGCCCATCAGGGCGCCGATGTCGGTGCCGAGGAAGGTGACGACGGGGATCATCGAGTTGCGCATGAGGTGGACGCCGATGATGCGGCGCTTCGGCAGGCCCTTGGCGACGGCCGTGCGCATGTAGTCGGCGCGCAGGTTCTCCGCCATGGAGGTGCGGGTGAGCCGCGCCACATAGGCAAGGGAGAGACCACCGAGGACGATGGCGGGGGCGATCATCTCGGACAGCAGCTGGTCGTTGCTGACGTTCGGCTCGATCCAGCCGAGCTGGAAGGCGAACACCATCTTGATCAGGAAGCCGAGGACGAAGACCGGGATCGAGATGATCAGCAGGGTGAAGATCAGGATCGCGTTGTCGGCCATGCGGCCGGCGCGGAGGCCGGCGATGATGCCGAGGCCGAGGCCGAAGACGAGCTCGAAGGCGAAGGCGAGGGCCGCCAGCTGGATCGTGACGGGGAACGCGTCACCCAGGACCTCGGTCACAGGCCGGTCGTTGCGGATCTGCGTACCGAAGTCGAAGTGGAAGATGATTCCACTGATGTAGTCCCAGTACTGCTTCAGGATGTGCTGGTCGAGACCGAGCTTGTGTCTGATCTCCGCGATGGTCGCGGGGGACGCCCCCTTGTCTCCGAACAGACCGGCCACGGGGTCACCGGGCAGGCTGTAGACCATGAGGAAGATCAGCAGGGTTGTCCCGAAGAAAACCGGGATCATCTGGAGCAGTCGTCGTGCGACATAGCGCCCCATCATGCCTCCGTTGAGATGTGACGGCCGCAGCCGAGGGCCCTCCCCCGACGTACTGCCCGGATTCGGGCAGCACGATGCCGTGGAAGGGCCCCCCAGCCGCTGCGTAAGGCGCCGAAACGGGACTGACGATCCGTCAGTCCCGTGACGGCTTGCGGACTACGCTTTCGGGTTTACTTGTGGACCTCGACGCCGGTCAGGATCGGGTCGCCGTCCTGGCCGTAAGCCACGCCCGAAACCTTCTCGGAGTAGCCCGCGTTGACCTTGTAGTACCAGAGCGGGATGGACGGCATGTAGTTGACCAGGTCCTTCTCGATGGCCTGGAACTCCTTGACCGACTCGTCCAGCGTGGGAGCGGAGTCCGCCTTCGCGATCTTGGCGTCCAGCTCCTTGTTGGAGAAGCCGCCCTGGTTGCCCGCCGCACCCGTACGGAACAGGTCCGAGATGAAGTTCGCGTTCACCGGGTAGTCGAGCACCCAGCCGGAGCGGTAGAACGACTTGACCTGCTTGTTCTTACGAGCGGTCAGGTCGGCCTGGAAGTCCGGCTTGCCGTCACCGACACAGGCGACGCCCGTGGACTGGGTGATGGAGTTGCAGACCGCGTCCACCCACTCCTTGTGCCCGCCGTCGGCGTTGAACTGGATGGAGATCTTGTTGCCGGGGACGCCGCCGCCGGCCTTGATGAGCTCCTTGGCCTTGGCCGGGTCGAACTTGGTGACGTCGACCGCGTTCGGCTGATAGCCGAGCACACCCTTGGCGACCCAGCCGGAGGCGGGCTCGCGGGTGCCCTGGAGCACCGTCTTGGTGATGGTGGCGCGGTCGATGGCCATCGAGATGCCCTGGATGACCTTGGGGTCGACCTGCTTCGGCTTGCTCCACTGGTCGGCGTAGAAGGCCACGGCGACGGTCTGGATCGCGGAGTACGCCTGGTCGACGGCACGGTCGCCGAGGTCCTGGCGGTAGACCGGGAGGTCCTTCGGGGCGAGCTGACGCAGGACGTCGACGTTGCCCGACTTCAGGTCCTCGTACGCGGCCTCGAGGGTGGTGTAGTTCTTGAAGACCACACCGCCGTTCTTCGCCTTGTTCGGGCCCTTGTAGTCGTCGTAACGGACGATCTCGATCTGCTTCTTGTGGTCCCAGCTCTTGAACTTGTAGGGACCGTTGCCGATCGGCTTCTGACCGGCGGCCTTGGTGTCCTTGTAGAACGCGTCGGGCAGCGGGGCGAAGACGATGTAGGCCAGCTTGTGACCGAAGTACGGAACGGCCTTCGACAGCTCGATGGTGAAGGTGTTCTCGTCGACGATCTTCAGGCCGTCCAGCTTGTCCGAGGTGGGCTTGGCGCCCTCCTCGGCCGGGCTGAGCTTCTCGAAGCCCTTGATGTCGGCGAACCACGAGTTGAGGCCCATGGCGTTCTTGACGTTGGCGTTCCAGTTCCACGCGTCCACGTAGGACTTCGAGGTCACCGGGGTGCCGTCGTGGAAGGTCCAGCCCGGCTTGAGCTTGACGGTCCACGTCTTCGAGTCCGTCGTGGTGACCGACTCGGCGTTGATCATCTCCAGCGAGCCGTCGGCCTTGTAGTCGACCAGGGTCGAGAACAGGCCGGCCATGACGGCGGAGCCGTTGGACTCCATCGTGTCGCCGGTGTACAGGGGCTTCTCGGGCTCACCGAGCTCGATGGAGAAGATCCCGTTCGGGTCAACAGCGCCCTTGGCGTCGCTGCCGCCGTCGCTCTTCCCCCCGCCACAGGCGGTCGCAGCAAGGGCGACGATGATCGCGCCCGTTACCCACTTGGCGCTCTTGGCACCGCGCATGGGTTCCTCCTCATGAGTCCACTTTGTCACTACAAGAGGGGCACTCCGAGTTTCGCCGACACCCCTGACGGCTATGCACTCAAGTGCCCCGAGTGTGCTCGTGAGTCGGCACTCCCCACAGTGCGTGACCCATTGACCCGAGCTCAATGGAGCCAACTATTAAGTACGTCCGGGCCGTAAACCACACTTAAGTGGTCTCGTTTTGACAACATCACCCTGCCCCGAGGTACCGAAATCCGGACAAAGTGAGTCCAGACAGACACCCCCGAAACGGACTGTTAATACACGTTCCGGAGAGCGATGACCGGTATCCGGACGCCGGGTCGCTGAATTCGACTTGACGGCGGGTGCGCGAGCCGCCCTCCTCCACCGGCCCCGCGACGGCCCCGTGACGGCCCGGGGGCCGCTCCCGGGGCCCGCTCCCGGCGGCCGGGGGCACGACTGAGCCCCGCCGGGGCCGGCGGGGCTCGGTCGTGCGCGCGGGCCGGGCGAACCGGCCCCCGATCAGGCGTTCTTGGCGCGGGAGGACGCGCGACCACGCGCGTTCTGGTCGAGGATGACCTTGCGGATGCGGACGGCCTCCGGGGTCACCTCGACGCACTCGTCGTCGCGGCAGAACTCCAGGGACTGCTCCAGGGAGAGCTTGCGCGGCGGGACGATCGCCTCGAAGGAGTCGGCCGAGGAGGAGCGCATGTTGGTGAGCTTCTTCTCCTTGGTGATGTTCACGTCCATGTCGTCGGAGCGCGAGTTCTCGCCGACGATCATGCCCTCGTACACCTCGGTGCCGGGGTCGGTGAACAGGACGCCGCGCTCCTGGAGGTTGGTCATCGCGAAGGCGGTGACGGCACCGGCGCGGTCGGCGACCAGCGAACCGTTGTTGCGGGTCGTCAGCGTGCCGAACCACGGCTCGTGGCCCTCGTGGATCGAGTGGGCGATGCCCGTGCCGCGGGTGTTGGTGAGGAACTCCGTACGGAAGCCGATGAGGCCCCGGGACGGGACGACGAACTCCATGCGGACCCAGCCGGAGCCGTGGTTCGACATGTTGTCCATGCGGCCCTTGCGGACGCCCATGAGCTGCGTGACCGCGCCCATGTGCTCCTCGGGGACGTCGACCGTGAGGCGCTCGACGGGCTCGTGCACCTTGCCGTCGACGAGCTTGGTGACGACCTGCGGCTTGCCGATGGTGAGCTCGAAGCCCTCGCGGCGCATCTGCTCGACCAGGATGGCGAGCGCGAGCTCGCCGCGGCCCTGGACCTCCCAGGCGTCCGGGCGCTCGGTGTCGAGGACGCGGAGCGAGACGTTGCCGATGAGCTCGCGGTCCAGACGGTCCTTGACCTGGCGGGCGGTGACCTTGCGGTTCTTGACGGCGGACTTGGCGTCCGCGCCCTTGCCGGTGCCGCCGCGGCCGACGAGCGGCGAGGTGTTGGTGCCGATGGTCATGGAGATGGCCGGCTGGTCGACCGTGATCAGCGGGAGCGCGATCGGGTTCTCCGGGTCGGCCAGGGTCTCGCCGATCATGATGTCGGGGATGCCGGCGACGGCGCAGATGTCACCGGGGCCGGCGACCTCGGCGGGCTTGCGGGTGAGCGCCTCGGTCATCATCAGCTCGGTGATGCGGACGTTGGAGATCGTGCCGTCCCGCTTGATCCACGCGACCGTCTGGCCCTTGCGCAGCTCGCCCTGCTCGACGCGGAGCAGCGCGATGCGGCCGAGGAAGTTGTCGGCGTCCAGGTTGGTGACGTGGGCCTGGAGCGGGGCCTCCTCGTCGTACACCGGGGCCGGGACGTGCTCCAGGATGGCGTTGAAGAACGGCTCCAGGTTGTCGCTGTCCGCGGGGACGGTGCCGTTCTCCGGCTTGGTCAGCGAGGCGATGCCGTCGCGGCCGCAGGCGTAGACGATCGGGAACTCGATCTGGTCCTCGTCCGCGTCCAGGTCCAGGAACAGGTCGTAGGTCTCGTTGACGACCTCGTCGATCCGGGAGTCCGGGCGGTCCGTCTTGTTGATGCAGAGGATGACGGGCTTGCGCTGCTGGAGCGCCTTGCGGAGCACGAAGCGGGTCTGCGGGAGCGGACCCTCGGAGGCGTCCACGAGGAGGACGACCGCGTCCACCATCGACAGACCGCGCTCGACCTCGCCGCCGAAGTCGGCGTGGCCGGGGGTGTCGATGATGTTGATCGTGATCGGGGCCCCGCCGTCCTTGGGGTGGTACTTCACCGCCGTGTTCTTGGCGAGGATCGTGATGCCCTTCTCACGTTCCAGGTCGTTCGAGTCCATCATGCGGTCGTCGAGCTGCTGGTGGGCGGCGAAGGCACCGGCCTGCTTGAGCATGGCGTCGACGATGGTCGTCTTGCCGTGGTCGACGTGGGCGACGATGGCGACGTTGCGGATGTCGTGGCGCGTGGGCATGGGTGGCTTGCGCTTCTCTCGGATCGTGGGAATCGGCGTCAGTTCCTCTTACGCCCGCCGGGCGGACGCGCCACGGCTATGTCCCATGGTACGGGGCTGCCGCGCAAGAGGCTTCCCCGCCCGGGTTCCGAGAGGGTCTACTGGGAGGTTTCGAGGGTGTGGGGGAGGTCGTGCGGCCGGGTCAAGGGGCCGACGCGATCCTGCCCGCCGGGGACGCCGGCGGGCAAGGAAGTTGAGCTGGTTCTGAGGTTGTGACCTGCGCTTTCAGAGCTTTCGGTGGTTTCAGCGGTTTCGTGCCGTGGTTCTATCGGTTCCGCTCGGATCCCTTGGGGGTCTCGGCCTTCTTGAAGCCGATGTCCTGGTAGCGGGGGGCGGCGAAGCCCCAGGCCCCCGCGTTCACCAGGTCCGCCCTGGCGGCGACGAGCTGGGGGCGCTGGTAGAGCGGGATGGAGCCGGCCGCGGCCCAGATCCGGGCGTCGGCCTGGCGGACGAGCTCCCGGGCCTCCTCCTCGTCGAGGGTGCCCGCCGCCTGGTCGAAGAGCTGGTCGATGCGGTCGGTGCCGACCCGGGAGTAGTTCTGCTCGACCATGAGCGAGCCGTCCGAGGCGGGCTCGGGCTTGGCGAAGATCGGCCGGGCGTCGGTCGCGGGGAAGGCGGAGGCGGGCCAGGAGTAGAGGGCCAGGTCGTAGTCGCCCGAGGCGATGTGGTCCTTGAAGAAGCTCTCGTCGGAGACCTTGGTGACCTCGGTGCGGATCCCGACCGCGTCCAGCATCCGGACGATCCGGTCCCCCACCGCCCGCAGCGACTCGGAGCCCGGCCCGGACGGCAGGACGAAGCGGAGGCTGAGCGCCTTGCCGTCCTTGCCGAGGGCCTGGCCGGCCCCGGGGACGGCGGCGGGGGCTGCGGTGCCGCGGGGGGCGTAGGCCCCGGCCACGCCCTGGTCGGGGTTGACGGCCGGGCGGCCGCCGACCCGGGCGGCGGAGCCCGTACCGGTGTCGAGGGCCTCGGCCCGGAGGGCGGCGACGGGGGCGGAGGCGGCGGTGCGGCGGTCGCCCGGCTTGTCGTCGCCGACGATGTAGAGGCCCTCGTCGGAGGGGGCGTCCCCGGAGGCGTCGTCGCTCTTCTTCTTGGCGTCGGCGGTGGGGGTGCCCTTCGCGGGCTTCTCGGCCTCCTCCCCCGCCTCCCCCTTCTTCTCCTTCTCGGCCTTCTCCGCCTCGCTGCCCGCCTTCGTGCCGGCGGGCTGCTTGACCGCGCCGCCGGGGACCCAGCCGGCGTCGGCGAGGAGCGCCCGCGCCTCCTGGGTGTCCTGGCCGCCGAGGGCGTCGCTGCTGTCCTTGTAGGCCGCCTGGCCGGCGAGGGCCAGGTGGCTGCCGGGGGGCTGGGCCGGGAGGCCGAGCGGCTTGAGCACGGATTCGGCCAGTTCCTGGCGGTTGATGGCGCGGGCCACCGCGCGCCGCACCCGCTCGTCGGCGAGCGGCCCGGACTCGCCGTTCAGCGAGAGCTGGGTGTAGGCGGGCTCCAGGGACTTGCGGACCGCGTACTTCGCCAGGGTGTCCTGCGCGCTCGCGTACCGGGCGACGGCCTCCTGGTTCTTCTTGCGGGCGGCCCGCACCTCCTCCGCCTTCTCCTCGTCGGAGCCGTGGGCGAGGGCCCAGGACGCCAGGGCCTTGGAGGGGGTGATCGAGGAGCCGGGGCCGTGGGCGAGGGCGGCCTGCGCGCCGTTCCGGCCGGCGCGGGCGTCCCGGAGCGCCAGGGCGATCCGGTCGGCCGTGGAGCGGTCGATCTCGGCCAGGTCGAGGGTGCCCGCGGCGAGGGCCTCGGCCCGGTCGGCGCGGGGGACGGCCTTGAGGACGACGGTGTCGAGCTTGGCGGCCTGTCCCCACCAGCGGGGGTTGCGGGTGAGGGTGACGTCGCCGCTCTTGGAGTCGACCCTCTTCAGCAGGAAGGGTCCGGCGGTGGCCTTGAGGGCGGTGCGCGCGCCGTCGTTGAAGGAGTCCGGGGACCCCATCACCTGCTTCGGGTAGAGGGGGGTGAAGAGGGACTGCCAGTCGGCGTAGGGCTTGGCGAAGGTGACCCGCACCTCCAGGTCGTTCTTGCCCCGCTCGATCTTCTCGATCCGCTCGTAGCCGGAGTTCCGGGCGGTCCAGTACGCGGTGTCGCGGCCGCTCAGGGCCCGCCACTGGGCGACGAAGTCGGGCGCCCCGATCTCGCGTCCGTCGCTCCACACGGCCTGCTGGTCGAGCTTGTAGAGGACGACCTGCTTGGGCTCGGTCTCGACGACCTGCGCGGACTCCAGGTAGTCGGGGTTCAGCTGCGGCCGGCCGCGCCGGTCGAGGGTGTAGAGGGCGGGGAGCACGGCTCCGGCGATGCGGGAGGTGGTGGCGTCGGCGTCGGCCTGGAAGGCGTTGAGGGTGGTGGGCGCCGCGTCGACGGCCCAGCGCAGGGTGCCGCCGTCGGCGACCCGGTCGCGCGGGGCGGGCGCGTTGTCCTGGGCGGCGAGCGGGGCGGCGTCGGTCTCGTCGTCCGCGCTGCATCCGGCGAGGGCGGTGACGGCGAGGACGGCGCTGCTGAGGGCGGCGACGGTGCGGAGCGTGCGGGAGCGGGGGCTCTTGGGGCATGTCCCCCCGTGAGGGGCGCCGATCTGGGACATGTCTTGTACCCCTTCGTCCAGATTCATTCCATTTGGAGATGATCACACCTATTGCTCATCCACTGAAAAGGAGGAAGGGGATCCGGCCATGACGACACGGCGGAATGGCCGGAAGATGCCACTCGGGCGGCCCAACCCCCGACCCCCGGCGCACGGGACCGGTCGCGGGTGGACATACCCGGACATAGCCTCACGCTTGTGACGCGAACAGCCACCCGAGCCCTCCTCGCGGTACTGGTGGCGGCGTGGTGGCTCGTCGTCCCCGCCGTGCACGGTGCCCGCGCCGACGACCCCGTCGTCCTGTCCCGGGACGGACAGATCACCGACCGGGTGGGCGCGCTGCGCGACCGCCGCGCCTCCGTGGAGCAGGCCCTGGACCGGCTGTACGAGGAGGAGCGCGTCCAGCTCTTCGTCGTCTACGTACGCGACTTCTCCGGGCGCCCGGGCCAGGACTGGGCCGACGCCACCGCCGAGCGCAACGGGTTCGGTCCCGACGACCTGCTGCTCGCCGTCGCCACCCACGACCGGCGGTACGGGTACTCCGCCGATCCCGGCTCCGGCCTCACCCAGGCACGCCTGGACGAGGTCGCGCGGACCGCGATCGAACCGGCGCTGCGGCAGAACGACTGGGCGGGCGCGGCCATCGGCGCGGCGGACGGCTACGCCGCCGTCCTCTCGGGCCGGCCCGTCACCGCTCCCCCGATCACCCCCGGGCCCGCCGACCCGGGCCACGCGGCCGACGACGGCCCCTCCGGCTCCGACCTGATCCTGCCCGCGGTGCTGGTCGGCGGCGCCGGGGCGGTGGCGGCCTACGCGTACACCAGGCGGCGCCGGCGGACCGCGACCCGCACCACGCCGGGGGGCGGGCAGGGCTGGGGGCCTCCGAAGGAGCCCGCGCCGCCGACCCTGGACGAGCTGGACGGGGAGGCGCGCCGGACCCTGGTCGCCACCGACGACGCCGTCCGCACCAGCCAGGAGGAGCTGGGCTTCGCGTCGGCGCAGTTCGGCGAGGAGGCGGTGCGGCCCTTCACCGAGTCGCTCGCCTTCGCCCGGGAGCAGTTGACGGCGTCGTTCCGGCTGCGGCAGAAGCTCGACGACGCCTTCCCCGAGGACGACGCGACCCGCCGGTCCATGCTGGAGGAGATCCTGCGCCGCTGCGGGGAGGCGGACGCGCGGCTCGACGCCGAGACCGAGTCCTTCGACCGGCTGCGCGCCCTGGAGCGGACCGCTCCCGAGGCGCTGGCGGCGGTCGAGGCGGCGCTGCGGGAGCAGACGGCCCGGATGGGCACGGCCGAGGCGGCGCTGACCGCGATGCGCGAGCGGTACGCGGAGACGGCGTCCGAGCCCGTCGCCGGTGACGTCGAGCAGGCGAAGGACCGGCTGGTCTTCGCGGGGACGCACGCCGACGGGGCCCGGCAGCGGATCGAGGCGGGCGACAACGGCGCGGCCGCCGTGCACGTCCGGGCCGCCGAGGGCGCCGTGGACCAGGCGGCCCGGCTGATCGAGGCGGTGGACCGGCGGGCGCAGGAGCTGGCCGAGGCCGTGGGCCGGCTGCCGGGCGTGCTGGCGGAGACGGACGCGGACCTCGCGGACGCCCGCGGTCTGCTGGAGGGGACCGCCGCCGGGGTGTCCACGGCCGACCTCCAGGGGCGGATCGCCCGGGCCGAGGCGGTGGCGGCCGAGGTGCGGCGGAGCGCGGAGGCCGGGCGGTACGACCCGATCGGCGCGCTGCGCCGGGTCGAGGAGGCCGACGCGGCCCTCGACGAGGCGCTGGAGGGGGCCAGGGAGCGCGAGTCGGGCACGCGGCGGGCCCGCGCGCTGCTCGACCAGGCGATGCTGACGGCCCGTTCGGCGATCGGGGCGGCGTCCGACTACGTCACCACCCACCGGGGCGCGGTGGGCAGCGAGGCCCGGACGCGGCTGGCCGAGGCCGGGCGCCGCTGGGAGAAGGCGCGGGCCCTCGCGGCCGACGACCCGCAGTCCGCCCTCGCGGAGGCCCGGCAGGCGGACGCGCTCGCCCGGCGGGCGCAGGAGCTCGCCGAGCGGGACGTCCGCGCCTACGGGAACCCGAACGGCCCGGGCGGGACGGCGGGAAACGCGGGCGGCGGGCTGGGAGGGGCGGTGCTCGGCGGCATCATCCTGGGCGGCCTGTTCGGCGGGGGCGGCGGGAGGGGCGGGCACGGAGGCTTCGGCGGCGGGGGTTTCGGCGGGGGCGGCGGGGGTTTCGGGGGCGGAGGCTCCGGCGGCGGGCCCGGCAGCTTCGGCGGCAGCGGCACGCGCGGCCGGCTGGGCGGCGGCGGGCGCTTCTGACCCCGGGACGTCCCCGCACCCTTCCCGTCCGTCCCTGCCCCCTCCCCGTCCGTCCCCGCACCCTCCCCGTCCCTTCCGCACCCTCCCCGTCCCTCCCCCCTCAAGGATCCAAGGAGAACCCCCATGAGCAAGCAGACCGTCCTCGGCCGGGTCACCCAGCTGGCGAAGGCCAACATCAACGCCCTGCTGGACCAGGCGGAGGATCCGCAGAAGATGCTGGACCAGCTCATCCGCGACTACGCGAACAACATCGCGGACGCGGAGGAGGCGGTGGCCGCGACCATCGGGAACCTGCGGCTGATGGAGCAGGACCACCGGGAGGACGTGGACGCGGCGAAGGAGTGGGGCGGCAAGGCGCTCGCCGCCAGCCGGAAGGCGGACGAGCTGCGGGCCGGCGGGCAGACGGCGGAGGCGGACCGCTTCGACAACCTGGCGAAGGTGGCCCTGGGCCGCCAGCTCCAGTCGGAGAAGGAGGCGCGGACGGCGGAGCCGACGATCGCCGCGCAGACCGAGGTGGTCGCGAAGCTCAGGACCGGGCTCGACCAGATGAAGGCGAAGCTCGCCGAGCTCCAGGCCAAGCGGGACGAGCTGGTGGCCCGCGCGAAGTCGGCGCGTGCGCAGAACACGATGATGGACGCCGTGAAGAACGTCGACGTGCTCGACCCGACCAGCGAGCTGAGCCGCTTCGAGGACAAGGTGCGCCGGGAGGAGGCGCGGGCCCTCGGCAAGCAGGAGCTGGCGGCCTCCTCCCTGGACGCGCAGTTCGAGCAGCTGGACGCGCTCGGGGACGACGCCGAGATCGAGGCCCGGCTGGCCGCGCTCAAGGACTGACCGGGCGCCGCCCCCGTACGCGTACGGGTCAGAACATGCTGAGCAGCTGCTCCACCGTGGGTTCCGCCGCCTCCCCGCCCTCCGGCAGGGCCAGTTCGAACCAGACGGTCTTGCCGCGCGGGGTGCGGCGCGAGCCCCAGGAGGAGCTGAGGAGGCCGACCAGCTGGAGGCCGCGGCCGCCCTCGTCGGTGTCCTTGGCCCGGCGGCGGCGCGGCTGGACCAGGCCCGCGTCCCAGACCTCGCAGACGAGGGTGCGGTCGCGCAGCAGCCGCAGCCGGATCTCCCCCTCGCCGTAGCGCAGGGCGTTGGTGACGAGTTCGCTGACGAGGAGTTCGACGGTGTCGACCAGCGGTTCGAGGTCCCAGGCGGCGAGCTGGGCGCGGGCCAGTTCGCGGGCCCGGCCGACCGAGCGGGGCTCCCTGGGCAGCCGCCAGTCGCCGACGGCCTCGCCGGGCAGGCCCTGGATCCTGGCCATGAGGAGGGCGATGTCGTCCTCGCCGTGCCCGGTGTTCAGGCTGCTCAGGACCCGGTCGCAGACGTCCTCCAGGGGGCGGGAGGGGTCGGTGAGGGCGCGCCGGAAGGCGCTGAGGCCCTCGTCGAGCGGGTGGTCGCGGGACTCGACGAGGCCGTCGGTGTAGAGGGCGAGGAGGGCGCCCTCGGGGATCTCGACCTCGACCTCCTCGAAGGGCTCGCCGCCGACGCCGAGCGGCATCCCGGGGGGCACGTCGAGCAGCCGGGCCGCCTCGCCGGGTTCCACGAGGACCGGCGGGAGGTGGCCGGCGTTGGCGAAGGTGCAGCGCCGGGTGACCGGGTCGTAGACGGCGTAGACGCAGGTGGCGAGGTAGACCTCGGAGAGTTCGGGGCCCCGGTTCTTGTGCGCGCGGGACTGCTGGGTGCCGATGGGGGCGCCGAGGCCGCGGGCGATCTCGTCCAGGTGGGAGAGGACCTCGGCCGGTTCCAGGTCGAGCTGGGCGAGGGTCCGCACGGCGGTGCGGAGTTCGCCCATGGCGACGGCGGCGCGCAGGCCGCGGCCCATGACGTCGCCGATGACGAGGGCGGTGCGGTGGCCGGGGAGTTCGATGACGTCGAACCAGTCGCCGCCGACCTCGGTGGCGTCGGCGCCGGGGAGGTAGCGGCAGGCGATGTCGAGTCCGGCGGCCTCGGGGTCGCCGGGCGGGAGCAGGCTGCGCTGGAGGATCAGGGCCCGCTCGTGCTCGCGGCGGTAGAGGCGGGCGTTGTCGATGCAGACGGCGGCCCGGGCGGCGAGTTCGGCGGCGAGGGCCCGGTCGCGCTCGCCGAAGGGCTCGCTGCCCTTGGCGCGGGAGAACTGGACGAGGCCGACGACGGTGTCGTGGGCGGTCATGGGGACGACCAGGGTGGACCGGGCGAGGTCGCCGTCGTCGCCGGAGACGGTGCGGATCCGGCCGGTGCGGAGGGCTCCGGCGTACGGGGAGTTGAAGGGGTAGCGGTGGACGGCGCCGACCTCGATGGGCGCGGTGCCCGGACGGCCGGGGTCGGAGGCGTGTCCTCCGTCGGCCCTGCGGGGGGTGTCGGAGACGGCGCTGGCGAAGGCGACCCGGCGCAGTTCGGCGCTGCCGGCCCCGTAGCCGACGTCGTGGGAGCTGCCCCAGCGGCCGGGCGGTGCCTCGTCGCCGGTGAGCAGGCCCTGGTAGAGGTCGACGGAGGCGAGGTCGCAGAAGCCGGGGACGGCGACGTCGAGGAGTTCGCGGGCGGTGGCCTCCAGGTCGAGGGAGTTGCCGATGCGGGCGCCGGCCTGGTTGAGGAGGGCGAGGTTGCGGCGGGCGCTGGCGGCCTCCCTGGCCGCGTTGTGGCGGCGGGTGACGTCGATGCCGAGGCCCGCGACGCCGATCGGGCGGCCGGAGCCGCTGTGCACCCGGTAGAGGTTGATGGACCAGTGGCGGCGGTCCCTGGCGCCGGGGGCGGCGCCGACGATCCTCAGGTCGGTGACGGACTCGCCGGTCTCCAGGACCTTCCGGAGGGCGGTGGTCATCCGCTCGGCCTCGGGGCGGCCCAGGTAGTCGTGGACGGTGCGGCCCCGGTGGTCGTCGGCGTCGCCGCCGAAGACGGTGGCGAAGCGGCGGTTGGCCCGCCGGACGGTCAGGTCGGTGTCGAAGAGGAGGAAGCCGAAGGGGGATTGGCCGAATATCGCCTGGGAGGCGGCGAGGTCGGTCTCGATGCGGCGGAGGGCGCGCACGTCGACGACGATGCACAGCGCGGCCCGTTCCCCGCTCTCGGTCTCGGTGGGCATGACGTACATCTCGGCCATGCCGTGGGGCCGTTCCTCGCCGGGTATGCGGAACGGGACGAGGCCGGTCCACTCCTTGCCGTCGAGGATCTCCTTGACCCGCCGGTGGCCGCGCTCGCGCAGGTCGGCGGGCATGAAGACCTCCACCGGGTCCTTGCCCCTGGCCTCCTCCGCGCTGACTCCGAAGAGGTCCACGGCCCTTCGGCTCCACTGCTCGACCAGGCCGTCGGGCCCGATCGAGAAGGAGGCCACCCGGATGTAGTCGTAGATGGAGCCGGGCGGGCTGCTCTGCCACACGACGCCGCCGCCCGACGTCTCAGGTATCTCGCTCACGCGACCGTCCCCTCCAGCTCACCGCACCGGACCGGCCATGCCCGCAGTATTCAATACGGCGGGCTCCGGCGGTACGACGTTCACGATCACAGGGTGGTCTCGTTCGCTCCGCGCCGAGTACCGGTGATCGTTGTCCCACCCTGTTTACTCACCAGGGAGAGCCAGCTCGAACCATACGGTTTTGCCGACGGTCCCCTTCCTGATCCCCCAGCGGCGGGCGGTGCAGGCCACGAGGGCGAGGCCGCGGCCCCCCTCGTCGTCGGGTCCGGGGGCCTTCGCGGTCGGCGGATCCGGAAGCGGATCGGAGACCTCCACGAGCAGGGCGGTCGCGTGCGCGGGGTCGGCGCCGTCGGGGTGGACGCGGACCAGGCGGACCCCGATGGGTCCGGAGGCGTACCGCAGGGAGTTGGTCACCAGCTCGCTGACCAGCAGGACGGTCACGTCGCCGAGGGGGCCGTCGAGCTCCCAGGAGCGCAGGGTCTCGCGCACCGCGTGGCGGGCCGTGCGCACGGCGTTCGCCTCGGCCGGGAAGCTCCACTCGGCGCGGTCGCCGTCGGTGTAGATCACACCCGATCACTTCCCCAGCCGTGCGTCAGCAGGAAGGCCCACGTCCCCTTGCGAGGTACCAATGGGGACATACCCACCATTCGGGGCAAGTTATCCCGCCGGGGGCGGTCACCGGCGCACGGTGGCACGAACGGCGTAGGGAGCCGCCCGCGCGCCCCCGCGGAGGACGCCCTTCCGGGAGCCGCCGCACCACGGGCCCGACACCCCGGAAGGCCCAGCCCTCCGGAAGGCCCAGCGCCGGGGAGGGCTCAGCCCTCCGGAAACCTCAGCCCCGCCTCGGCGACGGCCGGGCGGTCCTGGTCGAGCCAGTCGACCGAGTCCAGCTCCGGCCGGGTGAGCCAGCGCAGTTCGTCGTGGTCCTCCAGGGGGCGCGGTTCGCCGGAGAGCAGCCGGGCGGTCCACACCCGCAGGACGTAACCGGATTTCAGCGGCCATTCGCCGGGGATGCGCTCCCCCGGCTCGACCTCCACGCCGAGTTCCTCCCGGAGCTCCCGGACCAGGGCCTGCTCGGGGCTCTCGCCCGGTTCGAGCTTGCCGCCGGGCAGTTCCCAGCGGCCGGCGAGCTCCTCGGGGGCGCTGCGCCGCGCGGCGAGCAGGCGCCCCCGGTCGTAGAGGGCGCCCGCGACGACGACCACGGGGCCGCGGTCGTGGTGGGGCTCGGTGGTGATGCGTTCCGTCATGGGCGCGAGCGTAACCCGCGCTCCGGGGCCACTCCGAGGCCGTTCCCTGGCCGCTCCGGGCCGCCCCCGGGCGGTTCAGAGGGCCGGGCTGCCGACGCGCTCGACCCAGTAGAGCTGCTTGTGGCCGCGGTCGTCGAGGCTGTCCGCGATCTTCTGCGCCTCGTCCCGGGTCGCGTACCGCCCCACCCGGTAGCGGTTGCCGTTGTCGTCCTGACGAATGACGAGCCAGGCGAGCACGGGGCCGCTGTCGGTCATCGGGCTTCTCCCTCCGCCGGTCCGGGTGCCCTCATGGATCTCCGGGAAACCGCAATCCGCATATGCCGGAGCTTACGCCTGACCTTCACACAGCGGATACGGGTTTGCACAAAGAGGCACGGTTCGGCCGGTTACCGACGGAGGGAGGCCGAAGTAAGGCCCCGGCCACCACCGCCGGGACGACGGGCACCGACACCACAACGGCAGGCCGGCGCCCCGACCCGACGGCCCGTCACTTCACAGGAGCAGGAGCAGGAGTACGACCACAGGCACGCGACCACCCGCCCCCGAGCCGAAAGCCCCGACGGCGCACGGCCGCCCACGGCACCGGAAACGCCCCGCCCGCCCCCGGACCGGCGACGGGCCGGGGGAGCACGGGCGGGGCGGCACGTCGCCGGCGGGGCGCTACCTCACCGGCAGGTGGTACGCGATCCGGTAGCGGTCGGCCGGGACCACCACGTCGGCCGTCTCGACGGCCCGGCCCGAGGCGTAGTAGGTCCGCTCGACCACCATCACCACGTGGCCCGGGACCCCGCCGAGCGCCAGGAGTTCCTCGGCGAGGCCGGGGCGGGCGCCGACCTCCTCCACCACGTTGTCCACGACGACGTCGATGGCGGCCATCCGCTCGACGACCCCGCAGCCGCCGAGGGGCCCCTCCTCGGGGAGCATGACCGGGGTGCGGCCGGTGACGGCGAGGGGCTCCCAGGAGGTGGAGACCATCATGGGCTCGCCGCCGTCCCGGTAGACGTACCGCGTGCGCATCACGCGCTCCCCCGGCTCGATGCCGAGCCGGGCGGCCACCTC
The DNA here is from genome assembly GCF_044754545.1 of Streptomyces sp. NPDC093071. Taxonomy (NCBI): domain Bacteria; kingdom Bacillati; phylum Actinomycetota; class Actinomycetes; order Kitasatosporales; family Streptomycetaceae; genus Streptomyces; species Streptomyces sp. NPDC093071. The sequence goes on from NZ_JBIVPH010000009.1 coordinate 246,603, forward strand.
CGGGCTCGCGGGCTCCTGCCCGCTGCTCGACTCCCAGGTGCCGCGGGCCCCTTCGGCCGCCTGCTCCTGCCGGAAGGGGCTGGCGCCCGAGGCCGGGCGGTAGCCGGAGCGGGCGATCCGGCGCGGCACGGGGCGCTCCCGCACGTAGGTCCCGGAGCCCGAGCGTCCCTCGACGAGCCCCTCGGCCATCAGTACCTTGCGGGCCTCCAGTGCGACGGTGTCCGACACCCCGTACTCCTCGCGGATGCGTGCCTGCGAGGGGAGACGGGTATGAGGCGGAAGCGAGCCGTCGGCGATCTTCTCCCGCAGATCGCTCGCCACGCGCAGGTAGGCGGGCTGCTCACCGAACGTCACTGGACACTCCCCTCAGGTTGACTGTCAGCAACAGCGTGGCAACCGTGGGTCGCAGACCGCAAGCATGGGCCAAAGTTTCACCCGAAGTGATGAAGCCCCGGATTCCCACCCCGGTTACCGGGGATCGCCCGCCGACGGATGCGGCCGGATCTCTTGACCTCTATTGGTACAGACCAATACCTTCCTCCCCGCAGCTCCATCCCGCACGCTCCATCCCGCCTCCACAGGAACGAGCCCATGCGCCCCAGAGCCCTGTCCAAGCTGACCTTCGGCGCGGCCACCGCCGTCACCCTCGGTCTCCTCGCCACCCTGGCCCCCGCCGCCGACGCGCACCAGGCCCCGCACGGGTCCGCCCACAAGCCCGCCCACGGGCAGTCCCTGAAGCGGATCGGCTACTTCACCCAATGGGGCATCTACGGAAGGAACTTCCAGGTCAAGGACCTGGAGACGAGCGGCACCGCCGCCAAGCTCAGCCACATCAACTACGCCTTCGGCGTGATCGGCACGGACGGCAAGTGCCTCATGGGCAACGCGCCCGGCTCCGACCCCTGGGCCGACTACGTGCGCCCGGTCGACGCCGCGAACTCCGTGGACGGCGTCGGTGACGCCGACGGGCAGCGCCTGGCCGGGAGCTTCAACGAGCTGCGCGAGCTGAAGGCGAAGCACCCCGGGCTCAAGGTCATGATCTCGCTGGGCGGCTGGACCGGCTCCGCGCACTTCTCCGACGCGGTGCGCACGGAGGCCGGCCGCAAGACCCTCGTCGCCTCCTGCATCGACACGTACATCAAGGGCAACCTGCCCGTGGACGGCGCCCGGGGCGGCGCCGGGGCGGCCGCCGGGGTCTTCGACGGCATCGACCTCGACTGGGAGTGGCCGGGCTCGGAGGGCGCCCCCGGGAACGTGATCCGCCCCGAGGACAAGCCCAACTTCACCAAGCTCGTCCGGGAGTTCCGCGTCCAGCTCGACGCCTACGGGCGCACGCTGAAGAAGCGCAAGCACTACGAGCTGAGCGCGTACGTGCCCACCGCCCCCGCCAAGATCGACGCGGGCTTCGAAGTCGCCAAGATCATGCGGGACTTCGACTTCGTGAACCTCCAGGGCTACGACTTCCACGTCTCCGGCGAGCCGAGGACCGACCAGCAGTCCGCGCTGTACGCGAAGGACGACTTCAGCGTCGACCAGACCGTCAGGGCCTGGCTGCGGCGCGGCGCCCCGGCCCACAAGCTCGTGGTCGGGATGCCCTTCTACGGCCAGGGCTGGACCGGCGTGACCGGCGGCGGCAACGGCCTCGGCAAGCCCGCGACCGGCCCCGCCCCCGCCACCTGGACGGCGGGCTCCGAGGACTACAAGTTCCTGAAGCGGCTCGCGGAGTCGGGGACGTACACGCTGCACCGGGACGTGCGGAACGGGCACGCCTGGCTCTTCGACGGCACCACCCTGTGGACCTACGACGACCCCACCGTGCTGCGTGCCAAGGCGTCCTACGTCCGGCAGAACGGGCTCGGCGGCGCGATGGTCTGGTCGCTCGACGGGGACACCCCGGACGGCGAGCTGATCACCGCCATCGACCGGGGCCTGAAGCGGCGCTGATCCCGCGCCCGGCCGCGCCCGCGCGGACCGCGCCTCAGGCCGACGTGCCCCCGCCCTCGGGCGGGGTGTCCGTCAGGCCGAGCGCGGTCCGCGCCGACGCGCTTCCGGGCAGGGGGTCGCGGGCCTTGTCGTACGCCTCCCAGTACGCGTCGGCGTCGGCCGCCGCCGCCAGCTCGCGCCACTCCTTCGAGGCCGCCGCCAGGTCCTTGCGGAGCGCCGCGACGGGCTCCGCCGCGGCGCCGGTCCAGGAGCGCCGTCCGAGGTCCGCGTGCGCCGCGTCGATCGCCGTTCGGACCTTCGCGGCCCAGGCCTTGTTCGCCGCGAGGTCCTCGTCGGGGTCGTCCTCCGGTATCTGGTAGAGGACCGTCTCGATCGGGTTCACGGCCTTCAGGAAGTGCGTCTGGCCGGCGTTCAAGGTCGTGGCGTCGGCGCGCACCGAGCCGCTGAACGGCTTTTCCTCGGTGGCGAACGCGCAGGTCACGGTCCGGTCGCCGAACCGCCAGCTCTGGCTGCTCGGCAGGTAGTAGTAGGCCCAGGCGTCCTCCGGGATCAGCCAGGTGTCCATCGCGTAGGCCTGGTTGACCGCCTCGCAGCGCTTCTCCGCGATCGCGTCGATCGCGTCCTCGCCGGGCCAGGAGGTGAAGCCGGTGACCTTGAAACCGCCGGTGACCTCGCCGTCGTGCGGGCGCGCGCAGTCGACGACGGTCACCTCCGTCGTGTACTCCTCCAGCTTGTCCCGGTCGGTGAAGCACTGGCCGGTACGCAGCGAGAGCGGGGACTTCGAGCGGGAGGCCTCGTCGACGCCCTCCTTGAAGCCGTTCCACGCCGAGGCGAAGCCGCCGGTCACCAGACCGAGGACGAGGAGCAGGGAGCTGAGCACGGAGAAGACGATGCCGGTGATCGCGAGCGGCCGGCCCGCCTGGTCCTTCTTCCTGATCTGCGGGAGGGCGATCAGGCCCAGGACCAGGCCGAGGGGCGGGACACAGCAGAGGAGGCCGGAGACGAGGGAGGCGACGGCGAGCCCGTTGGTGGGCCGCGCGGGCCGCCCGTAGGGACCCGGGCCGGGGCCGCCGGGCGGGCCGCCGTAGGGTCCTGCCGCGTAGGGCATTCCCGGGGAGGTGTACGGCCCCGGGGCGGGCCACCCCTGCGGCTGCGGGCCCCCGGGGGACGGCGGGACCGGCGGGGTCGGCTGGATCGGGTCCACGGGTGGGTGCTCCTGCGGGGCGGTGATGCGAACAGGTGAACGAGCGCGCATCGTACGCGGTCGGGCGGCGCGCCGTCGCGCGCGTTCGTGCGCGTTCGCGTGCCGGAAGGGGCGGCCGCCCGCAGGCGACCGCCCCCTCGTCGTTCGGTGTTCAGCGCTCAGGAGGCCCGGGTGCTCGGGTCAGAACTGCAGGCCCCAGGAGTCGATCTTGCCGGTGTCGTAGGTCGCGTTGTCCGTGACCCGCAGCTTCCAGGTGCCGTTGGCGACCTCCGAGGAGGCGTTCACGGTGTACGTGGTGTTGATGTTGTCCGTGCTGCCGCCGGTGCCGAAGGCCTTCAGCGTGTACGCCGAGCCGTCGGGGGCGATCAGCTGGACCTGGAGGTCACCGATGTAGGTGTGGACGATGTTCACCGGCACCTTGAGGGCGGCGGGGGCGTTGCCGGCGACGCCGGTGACGGTGATCGGGGACTCGACGGTCGCCTTGTCCGCGATGGCGTAGTCCGTGGTGTTCTCGAAGTTCTTGCCGGGGGGCGGGGTGGTGCCGCCGTCGCCGACGTACAGGAGGCGGTTCGGGGAGCCGGTGCCCGGGTTGGTGACGACGTTCGGGGTGGCGGCGGTCGTCAGGGCCGTGGAGACCTGGGCCGGGGTCGCCGTGGGGTTGGCGGCGAGGTAGAGCGCGGCGGCGCCGGCGACGTGCGGGGTGGCCATCGACGTGCCGGAGATGGTGTTGGTCGCGGAGTCGCTGGAGTTCCAGGACGAGGTGATGGAGGAGCCCGGGGCGAAGATGTCCAGGATCGTCCCGTAGTTGGAGTAGCTGGCGCGGGCGTCGGTGTTGGTGGTGGCGCCGACGGTGATGGCCTCCGCGACGCGCGCCGGCGAGTAGTTGGAGGCGTTGGCCCCGTCGTTGCCCGCCGCGACCGCGTAGGTGATGCCGGAGGCGATCGACCTGCGGACGGCCTCGTCGAGGACGGTGTCGACGCCGCCGCCGAGGCTCATGTTGGCGACGGCCGGCTTGACGGCGTTCTGCGTCACCCAGTCGATGCCCGCGACGACCTGGGCGGTGGTGCCGGAGCCCTGGTTGTTGAGGACGCGGACGCCGACGATCTTCGCCTTCTTGGCGACGCCGTACGAGGTGCCCGCGACGGTGCCGGCGACGTGGGTGCCGTGGCCGTGGCCGTCCTGGGAGACGTTGTCGTTGTCGATGGCGTCGAAGCCGTTGTAGGCCCGGCCGCCGAAGTCGGCGTGGCTGATGCGGACGCCGGTGTCGATGACGTACGCCGTGACGCCCTGGCCCGCCGCGTCCGGGTAGGTGTAGCTCTGGTTGAGCGGGAGGGCCTTCTGGTCGATGCGGTCGAGACCCCAGGACGGCGGGGAGGGCTGCGTCGCGGAGATGGTGAAGACGCGGTCCTGGGCGACGGACTTGACGGCCGGGTCGGCGGCGAGCTTCTTCGCCTGCGCCTCGGAGAGTTCGACCGCGTAGCCGTTGACCGCCGAGGTGTACGTGCGCTTGATCTTCGCGCCGAACTTGGCGGGGATCGCGCGGCCCTTCGCGGTCTCCGCCGGGGCGGACTCGTGGAGGGTGACGATGTAGCTGCCCGGGACGGCGTCGGCGGCTCCGGCGTTCTCGATGACGCCTTCCGGGGCGGCCGGGGCGGCGGTGGCCGGGAGGGCGGAGAGCGAGCCGAGGCTCAGTGCGGCGACGGCCACGGCGGCGGCGGCGGCGATTCTGCGACGCGAGTCACGCATCACTGACATGTGAGGGGTCCTCCTCATTGGTGGTGCGCTGCTGTGGGGGTGCGACAGGGACATGACAAGACGACACGAGGTGTCCGCGCCGTTTCGAACGTCCGGCTGTCGAGCGAAAGATTGGCGGATCCATAGGAATCGCACAAGGGTGCCCGGCGCCCCGCAACGTCCGTGCCACACGGCTGCCATCCTGGGGATCATGACCGCCTACACGTGCCCCCGCTGCCGCGTTTCCTCGCCCGTGTCCGCGCTCACCTGGTGTTGTCCGGAGTGCCGGGGGCCCTGGGACCTCGACTTCGCGAGCGAACCGGTCTCCCTCCCGTCACTCGCGTCACGTGTGAATTCATTGTGGCGTTACGAGGAGGCATTGCCTCCGCTGCCGTGTGCGCCCGAGGTGACCCTCGGGGAGGGCCGCACGCCCCTCGTCCCCCTCACCGGATCCGTCGCGGCCAAACTCGACTTCCTCATGCCGACGCTGTCGTTCAAGGACCGGGGCGCGGTGGTGCTCGCCGCGCACGCCCTGCGCCTCGCGCGCGCCGGCGGCCTCGACCGGGTCGTCGCCGACAGCAGCGGGAACGCGGGCACGGCCGCCGCCGCGTACTGCGCGCGGGCCGGAGTCGACTGCCGCGTGTACGTCCCCGGGGGCACGTCCCCGAAGAAGCTGGAGCAGATCCGGGCGCACGGCGCCGAGGTGGTCGAGGTGCCCGGCGACCGCGAGGCGACGGCCCGCGCGGCCCGGGAGGCCGCCGACGGGCCCGGCACCTTCTACGCCTCCCACGTGTACAACCCGTACTTCACCCAGGGCACCAAGACCTACGTGTACGAGCTGTGGGAGGAGCTCGGCGGGCGCCTGCCCGACACGATCGTCGTCCCCGTCGGCAACGGGACCCTGCTGCTCGGCGCCGCCCTCGCCGTCGAGGAGCTGCACCGCCACGGGCTCGTGGACACCCGGCCCGCGCTCGTCGCCGTGCAGGCGGAGGCGGTGTCCCCGCTGGCCGAGGCCTTCCACGCGGGCGCGGACGACATCGCCGGGCCCGCCGCCGTCCGCCCCACTCTCGCCGAGGGGATCGCGATCCCGGCGCCGCCCCGGGCCCGGCAGATCCTGCGGGCGGTCCGGGCGACGGGCGGCACGTTCCTGACGGTGCCGGAGGAGCGGATCCGCGCCGCCCAGCGGGACCTGGCGCGGCGCGGCCTCTTCGTGGAGGCCACCGGCACGGCCTGCTGGGCGGCGGTGGAAGCGGCCCCGCCGCGCCCGGGGCTCACGGTGGTGCCGCTGTGCGGGGCGGGGGCGAAGACGGGCCTCGCGCCCTGAGACGGCTCCCCCGTCCCCGTACCGGTCAGAACTCGTCGGCGCCGTTGCGCAGCTCGTACGTCCAGTAACCCGTCTTCGCCACGGCCTCGTTCACCGCGAGGCCGCCGGCCGGGGCCTTGACGACGACGCTGCCCTCGGCCGGGCCGTCGGGGGCGAAGAGGTTCACGGTGAATTCCTTCACCACCTTGTTCTCCTCGTGGACGCCGCCGAGGGAGATCCGCACGTTGGCGTAGGCGGAGTCGCCGTTCCCGATCACGACCGGAACGGTCGACCTGCTCTTCTCGACGGCCGGAACGTCCTTGGCGGTCTGGATCGGGCCGAAGGCGAGCAGCGGGTGCTTCAGCAGGGTGCAGGAGCGGCCGGAGACGTTGGTGGCGGTGAGGACGACGTGCTCGGTCGGGACCTCGTCCGCCTTCTCCACCGTCACCTTGACGTCGCCGTACGCGCAGGCCGGGGCCTTGGCGGCGGTCTTGCCGCCGGTGGCGGAGCCGGTGGACGCCGTGGAGGCGTTCGTGCCCTTGCCGCCGCCCGTGGAACCGCCGGCGGTGGCGCCACCGGTCGTGGAGCCGCCGGTCTCGGAGCCCCCGGTCGTGGAGCCTCCGGTCGCGGTGGCCGAGCCGCCGGTGGCGTCCTGGCCGCTCCCGGCGGAGGTCGCGCCGTCGCCCGTGCCGGCGGAGGCCCGCGGGGCGGAGCTCGCGCTCCCGGCGTCCTTGGCGCCGGTGTCGGAGCCGCCGCAGGCGGTCAGGCCCAGCGAGAGGGCGGCGAGGGCGGCGGCGGCCAGGACGGTGTTCTTGTGGTGGTGACGCATGGTGGTTCTCCCCCGGGAAGCGGTCGGCCGGCACGTGCGCGGTGCCCGCACGCCGGTGCACCTTTTCGGTGCGTGCGCACCGGTTCGTCGATCGGTGCTGTATCCAGCTTTCCGTTCCGTACTGCCGTCCCGCTTGCGTGCCGCTAACGATCGGCTGACAGGCGCGAAAGGCGGTCCGCGGCCCGCGCCGAACCCTCCGGGAAACCGGCCTTCTCAGAGGCCACGATCGCGCGTTCCAGCTGGTCGGTGGCCTCTTCGAGGCGTCCGATCCCGGCCAGCGCCTCGCCCCGGACGATCTGGAGCTGGGCCCGCACGACCACCGCGTCGGGGGCGACGAGCTCCTCCGCGCGCAGGGTGTGGGCGAGCGCCGCCTCGTACTCCTCCGCCTTCAGGCAGTGGCCCGCCAGGTGCTGGAGGGTGAGGACCTGGGTGGAGGGGTGGCCGGTGCGGTCGGCGAGCGAGACCGCGTGCAGCATGAGCAGGCCGGCCCGCTCGTGCTCGCCCGTGGCGTCCAGGACGGCGGCGTGGTTGACGTGGGCGATGGCCTCGCTGATCGCGTCGCCCGCGCGGGCGGCCAGACCGGGCGCCTTCTCCAGGTGGACGAGCGCCTCGGCGTTCCGGCCCTCCGCGTGCAGGATCCAGCCGAGCAGCGCCCTCGCCCGGGACTGCGCGTCGACGTCCCCGACCCGCTCGGCGGAGGCGAGCCCGGCCTCCAGGAGCGGGGTCCAGCCGTCCCCGATCCGCATGAGCATCAGCGGCCACTGGACCAGGGCGAGCCGCCAGGCCCGGTCGTGCAGGCCGAGGGCGGCCGCGGCGGCGACCGCGCCCTCCAGGGCGGCGCGCTCGGCCGCGTACCACTCCAGGGCCGCCGTGCGGTCCTCGAACTCCCTGGTGGCGGCGGGCCGTCGGGCGTCGGCGGGCAGCGCGTAACAGGGCTGGGAGCCCGGCTCGGCGGCGGCGTCGGCCGCGAGCCCGGTGTAGAGGTAGTGGTCGAGGAGGCGGGGCAGCCCCTCGGGGTCGGCCCGCGGAGCGAGGTGGCGGGCGTAGAGGCGCACGAGGTCGTGCGGGGTCCAGCGGCCGGGGACGGCCTCGGTGAGCAGGTGCGCGGCGGCGAGCCGGTCCAGGTCGGCGGAGGCCTGCGCGGGCGAGGTCCCGGCGAGCGCGCCCGCCGCGAACCGGTCCAGGTCGGCGCCGGTGTGCAGGCCGAGCGCGCGGAACATGCGGGCGGCGGAGTCGGGGAGCTGCTGCACGGTGAGCCGCAGGGCGGCGGAGACGCCCCGGTCCTCGACGTCCAGGAGGGTCAGCCGGCTCTGCTCGTCCGCGAGTTCCCCGACCATCGCGCCGAGGGTCCAGGCCGGGCGCTCGGCGAGCCGGGCCGCCGTCACCCGCAGCGCGAGCGGCAGCCCGTCGCAGAGCCCGGCGAGCCGCGCGGCGGCGTCCGGCTCGGCCGCGATCCGGTCCTCGCCGAGGACGGTGGCGAGCAGGGCGGCGGCGTCGGCCTCCGGCAGGTGGCCGAGCGGCACCGGCCGGGCGGCGTCGGAGGCGATCAGGCCGCCGAGCCGGTCGCGGCTGGTGACGAGGGTCGCGCAGTGGTCGCCGCCGGGCAGCAGCGGCCGGACCTGCCCGGAGGAGCGGGCGTTGTCGAGGACGACGAGCAGTCGGCGCCCGGCGGTCAGGGAGCGGAAGAGCGCGCCCCGCGCCTCGACCCCTTCCGGCATCCGCTGGGCGGGGACGCCGAGCGCGAGCAGGAACTCGCGCAGGACGGCGGCGGTCTCCGGCGCCGGGGTCTCGCTGAAGCCCTTCAGATCGGCGAAGAGCCGCCCGTCGGGGAAGTCGGCGCGCCGCTCGTACGCCCAGTGGACGGCGAAGGAGGTCTTGCCGACGCCCGCGGGGCCGGTGACGAGGCAGACCGGCCCGTCCCCGCCCCGGACCGCCCGGTCGAGCGCGGCCAGCTCGGCGCCGCGCCCGGTGAAGCCGCGCGGCGCCCGGGGCAGGCCCTCCGGGGCGGGGACCTCGACGGGCGGGGCGACGGGGCGGGCCACGGGGGCGGGCTCGGCGGAGCGGAGCAGCGTCGCGTACGCCTCGCTGAGCGTCTCGCCGGGGTCGACGCCCAGCTCCTCGGCGAGCAGCCGCCGGGTCCTGTGGTACCAGTCGATCGCGTCGGACTGGCGGCCCGAGCGGCCGAGGGCCAGCATCAGGGCGGCCGCGAGGGATTCGCGCAGGGGGTGGGCGACGGCCTCGGTCCGCAGGACGGCAGCGGCCCTGGCGTGCTCGCCGAGCTGCCCGTACGCCTGCGCCAGCGCCTCCACGGTGGCGAGCCGCAGCTCTTCGAGCCCGGTGGCGGCGGCCTCCAGGGGCCGGCTGTGGACGGTGCCGGTGAGCGCCGGGCCCTGCCAGTACGACAGCGCCTCCCGCAGCATCCGGACCGCGTCGGCGGGCTGCCGCTGCACCCCGGCGAGGCCCACCAGCTCCTCGAAGCGGTGCACGTCCACCAGCGACTCCGGCATCCGCAGCACGTACGCCGAACCCTGGGTGGCGAGCTCGACCCCGTACGCCCCGGCCCCGTGCTCGGCGAGCAGGGCCCGCAGCCGCGAGACGTGTCCCTGGAGGACGGTCTTGGCGTGGACGGGAGGCTCCTCCTCCCACAGGGCGTCGGTCAACTGCCCGACGTTCACCGCGCTGTTGGGGCGCAGCAGGAGCATGGCGAGGAGGCTGGACCGCTTGGCGGGTCCCAGGGCTACGTCCCCGTCCTCCGTCACCATCGCAACGGAGCCGAGCAGCCGGAACTCCACCTTCACACCTCCGCGATCACGCTCCCCCGTTTTCCCCGGCAGTCGAGGATACGTGGGGGAAGAGGGCCGCCCGTGACGCGGAGTTCCCCCGTACCGCCCGCGTCGGCCGAATCCGGACGTGGCGTTCCACACAGTGACCGGTGCGGCGGTACGGCGGCGCCCGGGGCGCGGGCCGGACGTGCTCAGATGTAGCCGTTCTCGACCGCGCGCTGGCCCAGCTGGAAGCGGCTCTGGGCGCCCAGTTTCTCCATCAGCTCCGAGATCAGGCGGCGCTCGCTGCGCAGGGAGATGCCCAGGCGGCGGGCGGCGGCCTCGTCCGTGTAGCCCTGGGCCAGGAGGCGGAGCAGCTCGCGGGGCTGCGAGCCGGGGTCCTCCAGGCTGCGCCGGGGGGCCTCGCCGAACGGGACCGCCGACGCCCACACCGCCTCGAACAGCGCGAGGAACGCCGCCACCGCGCCGGGCTGGCGCAGCAGCACCGCGCCGGCCGCGCTGTCGGCCGGGTCGATCGGCACCATGGCCAGTTCCTGGTCCTTGATCCACAGGCGCATGGGCAGCGCCGGTACGGTACGGACCTCCGCGCCGCGTTCGGTGAGCCACTGGGCGTGCTCCAGGGTGCCCGGGGCGTTGCGGATGGAGTCCAGGTACACCGAGCGCATCCGCACCCCGCGCGCCAGCGGCTCCGCGCTGGTCACCTTGCTCGCGGCGAGGACCTCCGGGGTCTGGGCGCCGCCGGGCACGAAGGCCAGGGACTCCTTGCGCATGGCCGGCACCAGGTCGGTCATCCGGGCCCGGACGGCCTCGGCGCCGCGGAGCTGCTCGACCTCCGGCTCCTCGTCGCCGCCGTGCTGAGCGGCGTACTGGGCGAGCAGCATCTCGGCGGCGGCCTGGCTGCGGGCCAGGGTGCGGTTGCGCTCGGCTATCTCGGCCTGCTGGAACGCGAGCAGCGTGTCCAGGGCGGCCTTGGGGTTCACGACGTACAGCCGGCCGTGGTCCGGCCCGTCCGACGTGAGCAGTTCCCGGCGCGTCAGCTCCCGGAGCGCCTCGTCCAGCGCGTCCGCCGAACCGCCGAACTCCCCCGCGGCCTTCGCCGCGTCGCACCCAGGCTGGGCGAGGACGAACCGGTAGAGCCGGTCGGCCCCTTCCGTGAGACCGAACGGAGTCAGCACGTGGACAGCTCCCCCACAACTCACAGCGCTGCGACGGGCGGTGCGGACCGGCGTCGTCGGCGGTCGCCGCCCGAGACGTACGAGTCCTCGTTTCGTCGTGCGGCGCGACCCCCGTCGACGGCGTTCGTTCACGCCGCACTGCAGTGTCGGTTACGGACCGCGAGGGCGCAACGCACGTCCAACGGGCGGACGTCCGGCCTCCGGTGACACGGTTGTGCCGGGGCGGTTCGTGCCAGCCGATCTCTCTGTCGGCACGCCCGGCCCGGCGGCAGTATCGGTACCGCCGGGGAACACCGGCAGTCACGAACCGTCACCCAGCGAACAAAGGATTTCCCATGCTGCGCGCCGCCGTCGCCACCACCGTCACCGCCGTCGTCCTCGCCCTCGTCTCCCTGGGCGGCACGGCCACCGCGACGGAGCGGCAGGACGGCCCGGCGTTCGCGGTCGGCTTCGCGGCCAAGCCCGCGGCGGCGAACGAGGAGCCCATCTGGGGCTGACGCCCCCGGCTCCTCCGCTTTCCTCCTTCCTTTCCCTCGACGGCCCGGGGCCGCCGCATCCGACACCGGGTGCGGCGGCCCCGGGCCGTCGCGCGTCGGCCGCCCCTTCACCCCTGCTCGTGGAAGTACACCGGCACCGACTCCGGCAGGACCGTCCCGGCCGGGACGAGGCGCTCGTCCTCGCCGGCCCAGAGCGGCAGCCGGGTCTCCCGGTCGACGGCGATGCCCAGCTCCCCGGCGAGGAAGGCGGACCAGCCGGGCATCAGCGGCGCCGCCGCCACCGTGAACGCGGCGAGCAGCTCGACGTGGGCGGCGAGTCCGGTCGCGTACTCCCGTTCCTGCCCGGCGTCGCGGAGCACCCGCAGCCGGTGCACGTCGATCAGCGCCCGCTCCACGACGGCGGCCAGGGCCTCGGCGGCGCGCGCCGGCGCGTACGCCCCGGGCGCGAGGGCGTCCGCGACCCGCCGGGTCAGGTCGCGCCGCTCGGCCGTCATCGGACCGGCCGGCGCGGCCGGGGGGACCGTGCGTCGGAAGTCCTCGGCGAGCAGGTCGAGGACGGTGTCGGTCCACGTCTCCAGGCCGCCGGCCAGCACGGTGGCGACGGTGTCGGCGTACTCGCCGAGGGAGAACTCGGCCGGGGAGGGATCGTCTTCGGTTCGTTCGGCGGCGGTGAGGCAGAGGTGGAAGCGCAGGGCGTCGGCGTTCGTCCGGCGCAGGAAGTCGGCGCCCCACACGGCGCTCGACTCCGCGTCCCTCGGCCGGACGTCCTCGCCCGCCACCACCCGGGCGGGCAGGCCGAGCGTGCCCTCGGCGAGGAGCAGCGCGGGCCACAGCACGACGTGCGCGAAGAGCTGGTCGACACCGGTGAAGGAGACGATCCGGGTGTCCGGGTCGGACCACAGCGGCAGCGCCCCGTCCTTCTCGCCGTACGCCTCGGCCAGCCGCTCGGTGGCCGCGACCAGGCCCCAGACGCCGCTGAACGCCGTGTCCAGGACGTGCCCCTCCCACTCCGGCAGCGGAACGGGGATGCCGTGGTCCGCCACCCCGCTGACCGGGACGACGGGCAGTCCGGTGGCCATCAGCCGGTCCAGGAAGGCACCGGCCCGGTCCCGGGCCCCGCCGTAGTGCGCGACGAGCCGCTCGCGGTGGCGCTCCAGCGGGAAGGCGATCCGGCGCCGGAGGACGGTGTCGGGCACCGTCCCGCAGTCGGCGCACCGGGGCTCGACGAGCTCCCCCGGGCCCTGCGGGAGCCCGCAGGACCCGCAGGACGCGCCGTCGACGGGCGCCGCGCAGTGCCGGCAGCCGCCGCGCACGTCGGCCCCGTGCAGGTACCGGTCGCAGGGGGCGCAGCGGAAGACCGGAAGCTCCCGCGCCTCCAGCTCGCCCGCCTCCCACAGCGCGAGGAAGAACCGGCGCACCCACTGGGCGTGCGCGGCGTCGGTGAGCGGCCGGGTGAACCAGTCGGGGCGCATCGCGCCCAGCGCGAGGGCGTCCCCGATCCGGTCGCCGACGACCCGGGCGAGGGCGTGCGGCGTGACCCCGGCCTCGGCGGCGCGGGAGGCGACCCGGGGGGAGTACTCGTCGCAGTAGCCGACGTACCGCACGTGGTGGCCCCGCTGGCGCAGATGGCGGGTGAGCACGTCGGCGCCGAGGAACGGACCGGCGAGCCGCCCGAGGTGCGGGTCGGCGTCGGGGCTCGGAGGGGCGCTGGTGACGACATACGTGTTCATGGCAGGGGATTCCCGGGAGGTGCGGCGGCTGGGGGAGGGAGGGGCGGGAGGGGCGGCGTGTGCGGGCGCCGGGGCTCATCGTGCGCCGAGCGCCGCCTCTTCGCGGAACCTCGGCGCCGGGTCGAGCGTCAGCGCGGTCTCCAGCCCGGCGGCCAGGGCGCCGTGCCCGGACCCCGGCCCCAGGACCACCCGGTCCACCAGGTCCACGCGGTGTGTGACACCGGCGCCCGGGTCCTGGTTCCAGCCCTGGTCCCGGTCCTCGTCGCGGCGGACCACGCGGTGGTGCTCCTGGAGCGACCGGACCTCCCCCGGGAGGTTCCGGAGCGCGTCGATGCCCTGGACGGCTGCGGCGAGGGCCTGGACGGTGGTCAGGCACGGGACGCCGCGGGCGACGGCGGCGGTACGGATCTCGTAGC